>NZ_CANKXW010000004.1 GCF_947487805.1 uncultured Tateyamaria sp.
GCAGTGGGTCGCGGGTGACGGCCTTGGGTTGCCCGTCCGCATCGCGGATCAGGTCGCGGTTGTCGTCATAGGCCAGCGAGCCGCTCTGATATATGCCTTGTAGGTGCGAGCGCTCTCGTGCGACTTACATGTTTCCGAAGCAATGTGGAGATTATCGATGAAAAACGCCGCAATCATGACTCTGTTTGCCTCGGCCTTGCCTCTCGCTAGCTTAGCGCAAACAAGTCTCGAAAGTCTCTACACAACAATGCGGTGTGATCAGGCGCTTCCAATGATACTTACTGCAATGAACGATGAGCAAAGTTTCTTCAGCACGACCGAAGCAAGAGAGGTCAAGAGTTTTCTGCTGGGTTTCGGGCTCCTCGCCAAATTTGAACATCCCGACAGTGCCAAAGAGGCCGTCGGAGCCGCTTATGGAGCATTGGTCTTTCATTGTGAAAACGAGCCGTCGCGAACTATTTTTGAACTTGCGGAGCGGCATTTCCGAAATTGACCGGGCTCTTTGGTGCGGGCTGTGCACGCGCCGGTGGGGTTCGAAGGTGAGACTTGCCGCCCCTCGCAAGGTCCCGTGTCAGCAGCGCCAGCGTATGACAAGGGTCGCCTTGCTGTTTGCGCTTCGGTGGGATCGGGGTCAGCGTTTTACTCTGATTTCTGCAGATTTATGATTTGTCTGAATCCTCGGTCCAGTATCGACTGAGAGCCACTTGCGACAAAGCTTTTCAATTCCGTGGTCGCGGCAACCAGCGAAGACAAATCTCTCGGCTTTAACTGCTCGAAGCCGGTTCATCTCACGTGCCATCTCCTTCGGAATGTCTACTACGCGATGACGCTCTTCGCCTCCCCAGGTCATTTCTAACATGTGCTCTGAAGATAACGGCAGGCCAATACGGACCGTCTTGTTCTTGAAGCCCCCGTCACCGCGAAAGGGGCTATGAGTCGCAGGGTCAGTAATCCTTGAGACTGGGCAATCCGAAGTAACTAAGTGCTGTTCTCTGCTTTTACCCACCACCCAACGCATGTTGAGAAGGTGTTCCGCAACCGTTTCGATAGAGCCAAATACTTCTAGGCATGCGTGACGGGGAACATCCAGATAGTAGCTGTCGGTATCAAGAATGAAGTTGCGCATGCTCTTACGTTCTTCAGGTGAAGTTGTCTTGCCCGAATGGGCGTCAAACTCGTTCATTGAAGATTCGAAAGTCTGTTTATGCATCGCTGTGAAGCGGCCAATTTGTTGAAAGAGCTGTGCGGATAGTTCCGCTCCGGCACTTACCGAAACGGGCGTTCCTACACGCTTCTGCACAACGTCTTGCAAATAAGCCATATTTTTCAGGCGTTTTTGGCGACCCCGGCAGGATTCGAACCTGCAACCTGCCCCTTAGGAGGGGGCTGCTCTATCCAGTTGAGCCACGGGGCCGCGCGGGTATTGGGTTAGCGGTCCGGAGCGCGTTTGTCACCCGTTTCCATCCACGCCGCGATACCGTCGCGCTTGAATTCCCGGCTGATTTGGCGGTAACTCGATCCAGAGGTAACTTCGAGGACAGCCATTGACCGATCGCGCCCAACGCCCGCTGACCCTGCGCGATGTATCTGCTGCATCCGGCGTCTCCGAAATGACCGTCAGTCGCGTGTTGCGCAATCGCGGTGATGTCTCCGAAACCACCCGGCAAAAAGTTCTCAAGGCGGCCAAGGACCTTGGTTATGTGCCCAACCAGATTGCCGGATCGCTGGCTTCGCAGCATGTGAACCTTGTCGCGGTGATTGTGCCGTCCCTGTCGAACATGGTGTTTCCCGAGGTCCTGACCGGCATCAACCAGGTGCTCGAGGACACGCCCCTGCAACCTGTGTTTGGCGTCACCGACTATATGCGCGACAAGGAAGAGCGGGTGCTTTACGAGATGCTGTCCTGGCGGCCCTCCGGAGTGATCATCGCGGGGCTGGAACACTCGGACGCGGCCACGGCCATGTTGACCAATGCGGGCATTCCGGTGGTCGAGATCATGGACACCGACGGCAACCCGGTCGACAACATGGTGGGCATTTCCCACCGCAAGGCCGGGATGGACATGGCGAAGGCGATCCTCAAGCAAGGCTACAGCCGGATCGGGTTCATGGGCACATCGATGCCACGCGACCACCGCGCCCGTAAACGGTTCGAAGGGCTGACCGAAGGGTTGGCCAAGGCCGGGGTCGAGATCGAGGCGCGCGACTTTTACGAAGGCGGGTCGGCGCTGGCCAAGGGGCGCGAGATGACCAAGGCCATGTTGCAGGAAAATCCGGACCTCGATTTCCTGTATTATTCCAATGACATGATCGGCGCAGGCGGCCTTTTGTACCTGCTGGACGAGGGCATCGACGTGCCCGGCCAGATCGGCCTTGCCGGGTTCAACGGTGTCGAGTTGCTGCAAGGGCTGCCGCGGCAGCTGGCAACAACGGATGCCTGCCGTCTTGAGATCGGGCGCGCGGCAGCGGAGATCATCCGCGACAAGTCCGGGCCTGACGCGGACCCCACGCCCTCTGTGATCACGTTGACGCCCAAGATTTCCTATGGCGACACGTTGCGTCGCACGATGCGCCCCTGATCCACTATGTTCGTCCTGTCGAACACCGCGGCGCGGCGTGTCTTTCTGGACCGCCATGCGCTGTCTGAAACACCGCAGGGGCTCGCGCGTGGCGCAGACCTGCTTGGCCTGATCGAACGGCTGGGCTTTGTGCAGCTGGACAGCATCAACACCGTGGCGCGTGCACATGACATGATCCTGTTTTCGCGCAGGCCGCGATATCGCCCCAAGGCGCTGCGCACGCTCTATGAAAAGGACCGGGCGCTCTTTGAACACTGGACCCATGACGCGGCCGTGATCCCGTTGCGGTTCTATCCGTACTGGCATCTGCGCCGGGAACGGGACGCGGCGCGGTTGCGGGACAAATGGTCGGAATGGCGGCGCGACGGGTTCGAGGCCAAGTTTCAGCCCGTGCTGGACCGGATCCGCGACCACGGCTCCTGTTGTTCCGGCGATGTCGGCGAGGGCGAGAAACGCGGCTCCGGCGGGTGGTGGGACTGGCATCCGTCCAAGACGGCGCTGGAATACCTGTGGCGCAGCGGTGCCTTGCAGGTTGTGCGGCGCGAGGGGTTCCAGAAATACTATGACCTGACCGAACGTGTGCTGGACCAGACAGCGCAGGGCAATGCACCCGATACCGAGGAAAGCATCGACTGGTGCTGCCGCGAGGCGCTGGACCGTTTGGGCTTTGCCACCCATGGCGAACTGGCGGCGTTCTGGGATCACATCACCCCGGCCGAGGCCAAGGCGTGGTGCACGACTGCGCTGGCGCAAGGGCGCATCATCCAGGTCGGTGTGACAGGGGTGGACGGATCGGTACGCCCCGCCTTTGCCTGGCCCGACCTGCCAGAGGACCCCGCACTGGACCAGCCGCCAACAGGCCGTTTGCGCGTGCTCAGCCCGTTCGACCCGGCCCTGCGGGACCGCAAGCGGGCCGAACGGCTGTTCGGATTTGCCTACCGGATCGAGATCTTTGTGCCTGAGCCAAAGCGGACCTATGGCTACTATGTCTTTCCGCTGATGGAAGGCGACCGGCTGGTGGGCCGCATCGACATGAAGGCGTTCCGCGCCGACGATACGCTGCGCGTGCGCGCCCTCTGGCCCGAACGCAAGGTCCGCTGGGGCAAGGGGCGGCAGGCGGCCCTCGAGGCCGAACTCGACCGCGTGCTGCGTCTGGCCGGTGTGTCGCATCTGGCCTTTGACGATGGCTGGTTGCGTACCCCGATGGAACCCGATTGCGCACCTGTGCAGAACCGCTAGTCTGCCTCCCATGACCCAGACCGACTTTGCCCCCAAGATCCGCTCCGTTGGCCTCAACGGTGTTCTGGTCACGTTCGGGGACAAGGCCACGGATACCGCCAACCGGGCGGCCATCGCTTTTCGCGGTGCGGTCGATGCGGCGGGCTGGGCGGAGGTGCAGGAAAGCAGCAGCACGCTGGTCTCGGCGTTTTTTCGGATCGATCTGGCGACCCATGGTTTCGACACCATCCGCGACAGGCTGGCCGAGGTGTTGTCGGCGCAGGACTGGACCACGGCCCAACTGCCCGAAGGCCGCGCGCTCTGGACCATTCCTGCCGCCTTTGGCGGGGCCCGCGCGCCACAGCTGGGCGAGGCCGCAGAGGCCGCAGGCATGGACGAGGCGCTGGCGCTGGCCGATCTGACATCTGCACGGTTGCGGGTTCTGACACTGGGCTTTGCGCCGGGTCAGCCGTACCTCGGCACGCTGGGTCAGGCGTGGGACATCCCCCGTCAGGTGGGTTTGACACCCAATGTGCCCGCCGGGGCGCTGGTGGCCGCGGTGCGACAGGTGTGCCTCTTTGCCAAGGACACGCCGACGGGCTGGCGCCATGTGGGGCAATCCGCCTTTGCCTGTTTCCGCCCAAACAGCACGACACCCTTTCCGCTGGCCCCCGGAGACGAGGTGCAATTCGCACCCGTGTCCGAGGCCGAACTGGCGCGGATCGAGGCAAACAACAGCGACGGGTCCGGAGGCGCGGACCGCGTGTTGATCACATGAGGGCGCTTGTCGTGCGTCAGGTGGGACCCGGCGTCGCGGTTCAGGATCTGGGCCGTCCGGGGTTTCTGGCCAAGGGCCTGACCCAAGGCGGCGCCGCAGACACCCGCGCCGTGCACGAAGGGGCGGCGCTGTTGCGGCAATCGCCGAACTGTGCCGTGCTCGAAATGGTCGGCACGGGCGGAACCTTTGACGCCACCGAAGACATCCGCATCGCGCTGACGGGTGCGGTGATGACCGCGCAGATCGACGGTGACGCGGTTGCCTGGAACGCAAGTCATCTGGTGCCCAAGGGGGCCGCGCTGGTCATCGGGCCGACGCGGTCTGGCACCTATGGCTATCTGCATGTGGGCGGTGGCTTTGCCACGGCCCCCCTGCTGGGATCGCGCGCAACGCACCAGTCCTGCGGACTGGGCGCGCTGGTCAGCGCAGGTGAGGCCCTGCCGGTTGCAACGGACAAGGGGCGCGACACCGGCATGACCCTGTCACCCGAACCCCGGCTGACTGGCGGGACCGTACGCATCGTGCCCAGCATGCAGACCGAGGATTTCGACCCCGCCATCCGTGCGCTTTTCGAGGCGACCGAGTTTCGCCGCGACCCCCGCGCCAATCGGCAGGGCATCCGCATGGACAGCGACAGCCAGGGGTTCACCAACCCCAAGGCGCTGAGCATCGTCAGCGAGGTCATCGTGCCGGGCGACATCCAGATCACCGGCGACGGCACGCCCTTTGTCCTCATGGCAGAAAGCCAGACCACAGGCGGTTATCCCCGGATCGGCACGGTGCTGCCCTGCGACCTGCCGCGCGTGGCGCAAGCCCCCGCGGGTGCCGCGATCCGGTTCGAATTTCTCAGCCTCGCGGACGGGGCCGCGGTACAGGCCCGCGCCGATGCAGAGCTGCGCAAGCTGCCGCAAACCGTGACCCCGCTGGTGCGGGATCCGGCGCAGATGCAGGATTTGCTGTCATATCAACTGGTGGGCGGTATGATATCCGCCACCGACGCGCCACTGGACGAAGGATGAACACATGCACGTCGATCTGAACGCTGATATGGGCGAAAGCTTTGGTCCATGGACCATGGGCGACGATGCGGCCCTTCTGGACATCGTCACCTCGGCCAACATTGCCTGTGGCGCCCATGCGGGCGACCCGGATGTCATGGCATCCACGATGGGCATCGCGCTGGACAAGGGCGTGGGCGTGGGGTCGCATCCCGGCTTTGCCGACATTCAGGGCTTTGGCCGTCGCCGCATCGATATGCCGATTGCCTCCCTGCAAAACTCGATCCGCTGCCAGGTGGGGGCGACGCTGGGCATGGCCCGTGCACTGGGCGCGCAGGTGCGCCACGTGAAAATGCACGGCGCCCTGGGCAACATGACCTCAGAGAACGAAGAGATGGCGCGCGCCTGCTATGACGCCGCGCTGTCGGCGCATCCCGATGCGATCCTCATGGTGCTGGCCGCCACCGCGCAGGAACGTGCCGCGCGGTCGCTTGGGGCGCGGTTTGCCTGCGAAATCTTTGCCGACCGGGCCTATAATTCCGACGCGACGCTCGTGGACCGTCGCCAGCCCGGTGCCATCATACACGACGCAGAGCTTGCCGGGCGGCGCATGGTCGAGATGGTCAAGGCGCAGGCGATCATCACCGAGGACGGCACCCGGATCGACACACCCATCGACAGCATCTGCTGCCACGGCGACACACCCGAAGCCGTGGACATCGCCGCAAGCGTCCGCCGCACACTCGAGGCCGAAGGGATCGCGGTGCGCACTTTTGACGGGCGCACCGGCTGAGATAACAGAGGTGCGCAGTGAATGCGCACCTACACCAGTTCCGCGTCGGTCATGATTTCGACAAGCGCCGGGCCATCGACGTCCAGCGCCTTTTGCAACGCGGCCTCGATCGCATCCGACGACACGACCTTTTCCCCATGCGCGCCGCAGATCTTGGCAAAGGCGGCAAAGGACGGGTTGTGCAGAGACGTTTCCCACACCGGCCATTCGCCAGATTTCTGTTCCTTGGTGATCTTGCCCAGCTCACCGTTGTGCAAGAGCACATGGGTGATATCCATCCCGTATTTGACGGCCGTGGTCAGCTCCATCGGGTATTGACCAAAGCCACCGTCACCGGAGATCGAAATGATCTTGCGTCCCTTGAGCCAGTCGAAATCCTGCGTCGCCGCCCATGCCCCCATCGCCGCCGGAAAGCCAAAGCCGATGGACCCGAGATAGCCCGACATCAGCACGCGCTGGCCCTTGGTTTCGAAATAGCGGCCAAAGGAGTAAGTGTTGTTGCCCACGTCCACGGCGATGATCGCATCCGCGGGGGCCACGCGGCTGAGCGCGTCAAAGATGGCAAAGGCGTGGATGCCCTTGGCCGTTTCCTCCTCCATGCGGGAACGTTTCTCGCGCCGCCAGATGTCCCAGCGGTCGGCCAGTTCGGCGATCTGATCCGGTGCATCGGCGGGGCGGGACAGCCCACCGTTGATCGCCGCGCAGAACGCGCCGATCTCGGCCCAGATGGGCAGGTCGACGGGGTGGAACTTGCCCAGCTGCATCCGTTCAAAATCGACCTGAATGATCGGCTTGGATGGCTCGATCCCGGTGTGGTTTGAGAACGACGTGCCAAGGGTCAGGATCAGGTCCGCCTCGTTCATGAACCACGAGGCGATGGGCGTGCCGGAACGGCCCAGCACACCAGCGGCATTGGGGTGATCATCCGCGATCAGCCCCTTGCCCTTGAACGTGGTTAGCACGGGCGCGCCCAGATCCACGGCCAGTTTCTCGATGGCCTCCATATGATCCCACGCCCCGTGGCCGATCACCAGAATGGGCCGCTTGGCCCCGTTCAGCATCTTGAGCGCATCGGCGACATCTTCGTCCGACGGCTTGACCACCGCACGGCCCATACGGCCATCCGGCGTGGACGCGGGCGCGTCCGACGGGTTGGTCTGCATGTCATCGGGAAAGATCAGGTGCGACACGTCGCGCTCGACCAACGCGTTCTTCATCGCCAGCGACACCAGTTCGGAATGTTTCGACGTACTCAGCACCGTCTGGCTGAACCGGCTGACCGCATCAAAGGCCGACGCCAGATCGATGTCCTGAAACGCGCCGGGGCCAAAGACCTGCGTCTGCACCTGCCCAGTCAGCGCCAAAACCGGCGCGCGGTCCACTTTCGCATCCCAAAGCCCGGTGAGCAGGTTGGTCGCCCCCGGCCCCGCAATCGTCAGACAACCCGCAGGATGCCCCGTCAGCTTGCCATAGGCCGACGCGGCAAAGGCGGCGGCCCCTTCGTGCCGGATGCCGACATATTTCATCTCGCCCGCCTCGACCCGCATACGGATTGCATCCGCCAGTCCGAGGTTCGAGTGGCCGACCATGCCGAACACGTGCTTGATGCCCCAGTTCACCATGCTCTCGGCCATTTGGTCGGACACGGTGCGCTCATGCGGCGGCTCGGGCTCAAGGCCCACAAAAATCTCGTCGCCCTCTATCTTGAGCGGATAGATCTTCTGCCCGGTATCCTCGTGCCCGCCCGGAGGCGCCCCTGTCAGCGGATCGAAATCCCAGCCGTGCCACGGGCAACGGATCCAGCATTTACCACCCTCGCCCTTTTCGATCGACCCCTCGCCCAGCGGCCCGCGCTGGTGCGGGCAATGGTTGTCCATCGCGGCCCATTGCCCGTCGAAATGCGACAGACAGATGGACACGGTGCGCGCCGTCACGGTTTTCACGCGGCCTTCGGGCAGGTCGCCGGTCTGACCCACGCGGATCCAGTCGAGTTGATCGGTCATGCTACACCTCCAAACGGGACACCCGAGATTTCGGACATGTCCTTTTTCCACGTGGTCAGGTCATCAATATTGAATTTCGACAGGTGATCGTGGCCACAGGCCCGCGCCATCACCTGCATCAACTCGGTCGACGCCTCAAAGAAATTGGCCAGCTGCCGCGCGGATTTCTCGACCACCAGCCGGTTGACCAGATGCGGTTTCTGGCTGGCGATGCCCACGGGGCAATTGTTCGTGTGGCACGCCCGCATCGCGATGCAGCCAATGGCCTGCATGGCCGAGTTCGACAGTGCCACGGCATCCGCGCCCAGCGCCAGTGCCTTGATGAAATCCGCCGGTTTGCGCAGCCCGCCGGTGATCACCAGCGACACGTCATGCCGCTCCAACCGGTCCAGATGCGCGCGGGCACGGGCCAGCGCGGGGATCGTCGGCACCGAGATATTGTCGCGGAAGATAATCGGGGCCGCGCCGGTCCCGCCGCCACGCCCGTCCAGAATGATATAGTCGACGCCGACCTCAAGGGCCGCATCGATATCCTTTTCGATATGCTGCGCCGACAGCTTGTACCCCACCGGGATACCCCCCGTCCGGTCGCGCACCTCGTCGGCGAAATCCTTGATCTGCGCCGGGTCGGTCCAATCCGGGAACCGGGGCGGTGAAATCGCGTCTTCACCCTCGTTCAGGCCCCGAACTTCGGCGATCTTGCCATGTACCTTGTTGCCGGGCAGGTGTCCGCCTGTGCCGGTCTTGGCCCCCTGCCCGCCCTTGAAGTGGAACGCCTGACACTTCTGTACCTTGTCCCAGGAAAACCCAAACCGCGCCGACGCCAGTTCGTAGAAGTAGCGCGAGTTCGCCTCCTGCTCTTCGGGCAGCATCCCGCCCTCGCCCGAACAGATACCCGTCCCGGCCAGTTCGGCCCCACGCGCCAGCGCGATCTTGGCTGGCTCCGACAGCGCGCCATAAGACATGTCGGACACGAACAGCGGGATATCCAGCTTCAGCGGTTTCTGCGCATTCGGGCCGATCACCACTTCCGTCCCAACCGGATCGTCGTCCAAGAGCGGCGGCTTGTGCAGCTGCGCGGTCAGCAACTGGATGTCATCCCAATCGGGCAATTGCACGCGCGGCACGCCCATCGCATCGACCGCCCCGTGGTGGCCCGTCTTGGACAACCCGTCGCGGGCGTATTGCCTGATCAACCCGGCATAGGGTTCTTCCTCGGTGCCATGCGCGGTGTCGGCATAGAGGCCCAGATAGGCGTCGCGGTTGAACGGCTGCGGGTTGGCGTGGCCCCATGCGTTGACCTCATCGGCATCGACACAAATGTCGTCGCCCTCCAGCCAGCTCTTGAACTTGGGCAGCGCCTCTTCATTGGCGTATTCGCTGACCCCGCTATCGAGCCGATAGTCCCAGTCGTGCACCCCACAGATCAGGTTGTCGCCGCGCACAAACCCGTCCGACATCAGCGCCCCGCGATGCAGACACCGCCCGTAAAACACCGATATGTCATCGTCAAAACGGACAACGACAAGGTCCACCTCGCCGACAATGGCATAGGCGGGACTGCGGTCCGGCAGGGTACTGAGTTGGGCAACTACGTGTGGTGTCATAAAGGCGTCCTGAATTGAAGTTCGCCGCCAACCTGACACATGCCGACCGGGAAATCACTTCACAATATTCGCGCCTTACACGGATCAGAGCCTCAGATCGCTCTGATCCTGATCGAAAACGGATTTCATGTCGAACAGCACGCCCTGGTCTGTCAGTTGTGCCCTCAGGGCGTCCGCGCCCCCGGCCACGAACGCGTCGTGCGCCACGGCGAGGATGACCGCATCATACGCCCCCGTCGCCTGCGGCATTCGGGGCAGTAGATTGATGCCATATTCGCCCTGCACCTCGTCTGCGTCAGCCCACGGATCATGCAGGTCGACCGACAGGCCATAGCTCGCCAACTCGCCCAGCATATCCACGACCTTGGTGTTGCGGATATCGGCGCAGTTTTCCTTGAACGTGATGCCCAGCACCAGAACCCGCCCGCCGTGCACGCGGGCCTCGCGGCGGATCATCGCCTTGATCAGCAGGGACACCGCGTGCCGCGCCATCCCGTCGTTGATCTCGCGCGCCATGCGGATGATGTCCGGGATGTGGCCTGCGCTGATCGACTTGTGCACAAGGTAATAGGGGTCCACGCCGATGCAGTGCCCGCCCACCAGACCCGGCGACAGGCGGTTGAAATTCCACTTGGTCGCCGCCGCATCCAACACTGCCGCCGTATCCAGCCCCAGATGCGAAAAGATGATCGACAACTCGTTGATCAGGGCAATGGACACGTCCCGTTGCGTGTTCTCGATCACCTTCGACGCCTCGGCCACGCGGATGGACGGGGCCAGATGCGTGCCCGCCGTGATGATCGTGCGATACAGCGCGTCAATCACCACCCCGGCCTCCGGCGTCGATCCCGACGTGACCTTGCAGATCTTGGTCAGCGGCCGCGCCTTGTCGCCCGGATTGATCCGCTCCGGGCTGTAGCCGGCGTAAAAGTCGGTGTTCAGCACCAGACCCGACCCCGCCTCGACCAGCGGCAGGCAATCGTCCTCGGTGGCGCCGGGATAGACCGTGCTTTCGTAGATGACGATGTCACCCCGCTTGATCACCTGGCCGATCGCCCGCGATGCCGAAAGCAACGGCCCAAGGTTAGGCTGGCGCTGGTTGTCGATGGGGGTCGGCACGGCGACGATATAGACGTTGCAGTCCGCGATATCGTCCAGCGCACTGGTAAATGTCAAATGCGCGGCGGCGCCCAGATCGTCGACCTCTCCGGTGCTGTCCGTCCCGGCACGCAGCTCCGCCACACGCCCCGCATCCAGATCGTAGCCAACCGTGGCGCGCTGTGTCCCGAAGGCCACCGCCAAGGGCAACCCGACATAGCCCAGCCCGATCACGGCCACGCGCATATCATCCAGGGCAGGAAGGGGGGCAGCAGTCATCGCGGGCACCTGTTCATTGCATTACGCTTGCCTAACCGCGCAGGCAGGCAGGCGCAATATGAGGGTGCCGCGCCCGGAATGAAGGGGTCGGCACGCACAAGTTTGCGAGCGCTACGGCCCAAAGACCGCCTTGAACCGGTCGACACAGGCCCGAAACCCCGCCTCAAAGTCGCCATTGCCGGGGTGATAAACGCTCTCGAAACTGATCACGCCCTCGTAGCCATCCGCATGCAGCGCATCGGCCATGGGCGCAAACAGCGGCCCCAATTGCCCCTGCCCCATCTCGCGTACCTCAAGTGTGGCGCGGGGTGTATCCACCTGCACGTCCTTGATGTGCACGTGGCCCAGATACCCGCCGCGCAGCTCTTCGTACCCATCGGGATAGGCCAGTTCGTGACACCAGCAATTGTTGGCCGGATCCCACAGCACCTTTAGTGCGTCGCGCGCGTCCAGCTCATCAATCAATCGCCGCGCGGTGTAGTTCGAATTGACCATCGTGCCATTGCCCGTCTCAACCACCAGCGTGACACCCTCGGCGCGGGCCAGATCGACAGCCGGGGCGATCATCGGCGCCATCGTGTCCCACGCGCCATGGGCCACGTTCCACTTTTCCGCACCATGCGACCCCCACAGAATCTGCTCCTTTTTCTGGGTCATGATGCGCACCAGCGGACTGCCCACGACATGCGCCATGTCGATCACCCGTTTCAGAGCATCCATGTGCTGCATGTGCAGCGCGTCGCCCGCGCGATTGGCGCTGGTGGTCCCGGCAAAGATATGGCGGCTGAGGCAGGACACCGGCTTGCCGCGATCACGCAACAGCGCGTCGATCTCGCGGATTTCGCCTGCGCTGTGATCGCCCACCTCGGTATCGCCGACGAATTGCAGCTCCGCATAGTCCAGGCCAAACTCATCCATCACATCGACGGCATGGGCCAGATCGCGGCTGATCCCGTCGGTAATGACCCCCAGCTTCATCGCGTCACCTTGGCCGCGTCACGGTGCAGTTCCGCGCCCACGATCTCTTCGATCACCTGCGTGCAGGTCCAGTTGTCACCGTCGGGATAGCGTGTGCGTCCGGCGTGAAACACCTGCATCGCCGACGCCGCCGTATGGAGCGGCACGCCCAACTCCTCGCCCAAGGCCATCGAGATCGTCAGATCCTTGTGCATGGTGTTGATATGGCTGCCCGTGCCCTCAAACTGCCGGTCGATGATCTTTTCCAGCGCGTTGTTCACAACCCCGCACCCCGCGGATGAGGTCGAAAAGACATCGAGGATCACCTGCCCCGGCACGCCCGCCTTGGCCGCCAATGCCGCGGCTTCGAACGTCGCCGAAAACTGGGCACCGATCAGCGATTGCAGGCACGCCTTGACCGTCTGACCATCGCCCGCATCTGTGCCGACACGGTGGATATTGGCTGACACCGCCTCCATCACGGGGCGGGCGATGTCCATCGCGGTATCGGTCCCCGCCGCCATCATGGTGAGCGTACCCGCCTGCGCGCCCGGAAACCCGCCCGATACCGGGCTGTCGATCAGGTGCAGGTCTCGGCCCGCAAGACCTTGGGCAATCGCCCGCGCCTCGGCCGGTTTCACCGTCGCGGTCAGCAGGATGACACCGCCCGGCGCCATCGTCTCGGCCAGCCCATCGGGGCCAAGGATTACCTCATGCGCCTCCGCGCCCTTCATCACCATGACGAACACGGCCTGCGCGTTGCGGCCCACCTCCGCCGTAGACGCCCCCGTATGGCCGCCCATCTTTTCGAACGCGCGCTGCCGGTGGTCCAGCAGGTCACGGCCCCATGTCTCAAATCCATTTGCGATCAGGTTCTTGGCAAGCCCGCTGCCCATGTCACCCAATCCGATCACACCAACTGACGGCATCAGCTGCTCCTCTTTGTGGTCCGTTTTCAGGGTGGGGTTTCACGTCATGCGCGGACGCCGAGCAGGTCCAAAAGACACCCCCTGCCCTATCGCGGCGCGCACTGCGCGCGCGTCCACGCTAGCACAAGATCGCCGCAAGACGAGCGTTTATTCGATGTCCACGGGCGTGCCGGCGCGGGCGGCGATCTTGATCGCCTCGATCACCTGCACCGCGCGCAATCCGTCCGCCGCCGACACGAGCGGCGCGGCCTTGCCCAGGATCACTTGCGCGAAATGGCCGATCTGCGCGGCCAGCGAATCCGCCAGCGGCAGGGGTACGCGCGTCTGATCGATCGGCGCCCACCAATCCGGCCCCTCAGCCTGCGACCATACGGTCAGGTTTGGCAACGCCAGAGACCCCTGCCGCCCCCCGATCAGATAGGCGGATTGATCCGTTTTGGGATAGGCCGGGTTTTCCCCCGCCGTCAGTTCCCAGCTCCACGGCCCCAGCGCCACATCCGACAGGTTCAGCGTGCCCAGCGCACCGCTGGCAAAGCGCAGGATCGCCACGCTCACCTCCTCCGCTTCGGCCCCGCGCACCGCGTTGCTTTCCAAGGCCTGGACCTGCGCAATCGGACCACACAGGTGCAACAACACATCGACATCATGGATCAGGTTGATGAACAGCGGCCCGGCCCCCGCCCCCTGCCGCCACGCCGCGTCGTAATAGTGGTCCGGCTTGGGCAGCCAGCACTGCCCATGCACCGTCGTGATCTGCCCCAACCTCCCCGAGGCGATGATCTCATGCGCCTTGGCAATGATCGGATTGTGCCGCCGGTGATGCCCGACCAGCACGGGGACACCCGACTGCGCAGACGCCGCCACGATCTCCGCCCCTTCGGCGGCGGTCCCGGTCAGCGGCTTTTCGATCAGCATGGGCGTGCCCAGCCCGATCAACTCCATTGCCATGGGCGCATGCAGCGCATTGGGCACGGCAAGGATCACCCCGTCCGACATCCCGGCCAGTTCCGCCAGACTGCCCGCGCGCGGCCATGGGCCATCCTCGACCACCGGGTCGAACACCGCCGACAGTTGGACACCGGGCGCACGTTCAATCGCGGCGATATGCTGCGTGCCGATCAGCCCGGCACCGGCCACCCCGACCCGGATCATGCCAGCGCCGCCATGATGCCACGCAGTTCGGCCAACCCGCGCATACGACCGATCAGCGGATAGCCCGGCAGGCTGTCGCGGGTACGGTCGGTCAACAGCTCTTGCCCGTGGTCGGGCCGCATCGGAATGGTGTGATCCGCGCGCCCCTCGGCCCGGCGGCGCGTCTCCTCCGCCATCAGCGCGCGCAGCGTCGCGACCATGTCCGTGTCCCCCTCCAGATGCGGCGCCTCAAGGAAACTGGCCCGCGCGGGGTCCGGCGACGGCAACCGCTTGGTGTTCCGCAGATGCGCAAAATGGATGCGCGGCCCCAGCCGCCGGACAAACTCCACCGCGTCAAAGAACGGGTCCACCCCCATCGACCCGGTGCACAATGTTGCCCCGCTGGACGGCAGATTTACCGCCTCCAGCACATGCGCATAATCATCCGTTGTCGACATCACCCGTGGCAAACCCAGCAGGGAAAACGGCGGATCATCCGGATGACAGCACAGGCGCATCCCAAGCGCCTGCGCGTGGGGAGCGACCTCCCCCAGAAAGTCGATCAGGTTCTGCCGTAGCTGCGCGGGCGTGATCCCGTCATAGGTCGCCAGACGCGCCCGTACGTCATCCAGCGTCCATCCATCATTCGCCCCCGGCAGGCCCGCGATGATCGTGCGCGTCAACTGCTGCCGCGCGGCGTCGTCCAGCCCGGCATGGACCTGGCCCGCCTGCACGCGCACCACCTCCGGATAGTCTTCTGCCGCGCCGGGCCGTGCGAGGATATGCAGATCAAAGGCCGCAAAGGTCGGCAGATCAAACAGCATCGCCGTCCCGCCATGGGGCTGCGGCGCGCGCGTCTGCGTCCGCGTCCAGTCGAGGATCGGCATGAAGTTGTAGCACACCGTTTCGATCCCCTCGGCGGCCAGCGACGTGAGACTCGCCTTATAGGCCTTCAGATGCGCGGCCATATCCGCACCTTGCGTCTTGATCGTCTCGGACACCGGCAGGCTCTCCACCACCTCCCAGGTCAGACCTGCCGCCGCGATCATGGCCTTGCGCTCGGCAATCGCAGCGCGCGGCCATTCGACCCCCGGCGCGAACACGTGCAGGGCCGTCACAACGCCGGTGGCCCCGACCTGCGGCAGGTCGGACAGCTGCGTGGGGTCGTCCGGTCCAAACCAGCGCCAGCATTCGATCATGGGTGCCATCCTTGTGTCATGGGGTGCGCGTCCGGCAGGGGCAGATCTACATGCGCCTTCGTACGGTGAGATGTGTAGATCGCAGTGACCAGAGCAACCGACGCCGCCCCAGCGTCGAATGTCACCGCGCTGTTGGGCTGCCCGGCAAGCGCGCGCGCGACGTGGTCCAGAAACCCCGCAAAACCCGAAGGTGTACCGGCACAGTCCGCGACGATCCCGTCCACCTGCGCCTGCATCGCCAGGTCCCGCGCCTCGAACCGCCATGTGCCCTCGGCCGGGGCATAGGGCACCGTGCCAGAGGTCGCCGTCAGATGTTCGTAGACCAGCCGCAGCCGCGTTTCATCCGTCGCACTGCCCAGCGTGACCGAACTGGTCGCCAGCGCGCCGCCCGCGAGTTCGAACAGGATGGCGGCGGTATCGTCGGTCTCGATCGGGTTCACCAGAGTGCCCAGCCGCGCCGTCAGCCCCGTCACCGGCGCCATCACATGCGACAGCAGGTCATGCGCGTGGATCGCGTGGCCCAGAACCGCGCCGCCCTGCTCTCCTGCCCAGGTGCCGCGCCACGGCACGGCATAGTAATCGGCCCCCCGGTTCCAATGCGTCTCCAGCGACGCGGCGCGTGGCGCACCCAAAAGCCCCGCCTCTCGCAGCGCAGCGAGCGCCGCAAAAGCTGGCCCAAACCGGTACTGGAAGACCGGAAACACCTGCCGCCCCGCCGCCAGTGCCGCCGCGCGCATCTGCGCGATCTGCGCCATCGACGTGGCCAGCGGCTTTTCACAGATCACATGCTTGCCCGCCTCCAGCGCGGCCACCGTGACCGGCGCATGCATATGCGGTGGCAGGCAGATGTCGATCAGGTCCACATCTGCGACCAGCGCGTCCTCGATCCCTGTCAGGCCGGTGATGCCGCCCGTGCACAGGGCCGCGCACCGCTCTGCATCCTGATCCACCAGATGCGTGACCTCGAACCCCGGCAGCGCGCGGTAGGCGTCCAGATGCTGCGCCCCGATGCCGCCGCCAAGGATCGCAACACGGATCATCGCGCCGCCCCCTCGGCCATGGCCTGCGCGTCCAGCGCCAGTTCCATCACGTGGAAACAGTGATCCTGCGTCATCGCGGTTTCCGTCCGGTGGGCAATGTCATGTGCCAGCCGCTCGAAATAGGGCAAGCCCGCCTCGCGCGCGTCGAGCACCTCGCATCGGTCGCCATTCACAAGGATCACGCTGTCGGTGCCCGCACGCCCGCCCACATCCACATATTTGCGCAGCTCGATATACCCATCCGTCCCAAGCAAGGTCAGCCGCCCGTCACCCCAGTTGGGAAGCGCATCGGGCGTGTACCAATCCACGCGGATATACCCGCTGGCCTGCGCGCTGCGCAGCGACATCTCTCCGAAATCCTGCAATCCGGGGTCACCGGGATTGGCGTGATTGGCCACATGGGCCATCGTCACCTCCGCCCGTTCGGACCCGGTAAAGTGCAGGAACTGATCGATCTGGTGCGAGGCGATATCGGTCAATACGCCCCCGTACCGCGCGCGGTCAAAGAACCAGTCGGGCCGCGTCGGACGGTTCAGCCGGTGCGGCCCAAGGCCCGTCGTGTGCACCACCCGCCCGATGGCCCCGTCGCGCACCAGTTGATCGGCCAGCGTGACGCTGGGCACCTCGAACCGTTCGGAAAAGTTGATGGACCAGATGCGCCCCGTCTCGGCCACACAGGCCCTGATCTCCGCCAGTTGCGCATGAGTGGTGCAGCCGGGCTTGTCGGTCATCACGTCGTGCCCGGCTTGCATGGCACGGACCGCCAGCGTGGCCCTGTCCGCCGGAATCGCCGACACCAGCGCCAGATCCGCCCCCGCCGCCAGCGCCGCGTCCAGCGTGTCGAACCGGTGCAGATCGGGGAACCGTTTGACATAGCCCGCCAGCGGCTGCGGATCGCCTTGGGTCCAGAACCCAAGGCACCGCGCGCCGATGCGCTGCATGTTCTCGGTCATGCCATAGATATGGCGGTGATCAAGGCCAAGGGCCACAAAGCTCAGGGTCATGTCGGCACCTCGGTACGGGCGCCGCTGCGGGCCGCCTCTTGCATGGCATGGATGACGGCGTGCACGTGCAGCGCCTCGTCCGGCGGGGCAAGCGGCGCGCGGCCTGCGCGCACGGCACCTGCAAAATCCTCGATCACCGCCTGATGCCAGGCGTGGGTAAAGGCCATCGGATCGGCCCCGCCCCCCGTGGCACCCGCACCCTCGGGCGCGATGACTTCTGCCGGGCGGTCGTGCCAGTCGATGCGCAACCTGTCCCCCTGCAACAGCACCTGCGCCCGCGTGGTTGTGATCGCAATGCTCTCCGTCCCACCGGGATAGGCGCAGGTCGTGGCGCTCAGAACCCCGGTCGCGCCGCTTTGGAACTCCAGCATCGCGGCGGCGATGTCCTCGGCCTCCAATCGGTGCAGCGTGCTGGTCCGCATCTGCGCGCTCAGCCGCGCGACCGGCCCCGCCAGCCAAAGTGCGAGGTCCAGCGTGTGGATCGCCTGGTTGATCATCACACCACCGCCATCCCGGTCATAGCTGCCGCGCCCCGGCACATCGTAATACGCCTGATCGCGCCACCACGGCACCCGGATGTCCAGATGTACAACCTCGCCCAGCGACCCATTGCGCAGCCGCGCGCGCAAGGCCGCTGACGCGTCCCGCGTCCGGTGCTGGAAACAGAAGCCAAGCGGCACATTGCGCCGGGCATACACGTCCACGACCATACGCGCCGTATCTAGGGTCCGCTCAATCGGTTTTTCCATCAATGTGGGCACGCCCGCCTCTGACAGCGCCGCAGCCTCAGCCATACGCGCATTGGGCGGTGTGATCAGGATCGCCATATCCGGGCCGTGCGCCAAAGCCGCGTCAAGGTCCGTGAACGCCACCACCTGCTGCCCCACCGTGTCCGACGCCGCCGCCGCAAACGCCGCCGTCCGGTCCGCATCACGCCCCAGCACAGCGCCCAGCTGAGGCCCGCCCTGCGCATCACGCAACGCCAGAACATGGGTCTGCGCCACCATCCCCATCCCGATCAGCAACACCTGCATTTTCGTCCTCCCGGATGCCAGATTGGCGGCATTTAACACATGCGCCAAGGGGCATTCGTGATAGTCTGCCGAAAAAGGGAGAGGCCGGAATGGTGCTGCAACTGTCGGGGCATGCGGAAACGCTGTATCAGGGGATCAAGGACGCCCCCATCGTGTCGCCACACGGGCATTGCGACCCCGCGTGGTTTGCCGATGACACGCCGTTTGCCGATCCGGCAGATCTGCTGGTGATCCCCGACCACTACGTGTTCCGGATGCTCTATTCCCAAGGCGTGGCGCTGGCCGATCTGGGCGTGGGCGTGCCCCCACAGGACCGCGACCCGCGCGCGATCTTTCGGACCTTTGCTGCGCATTGGCACCTGTTTCTTGGCACGCCCAGCCGCACATGGATCACTCATGTCCTGCACGACACGCTGGGCTGCCCCGATCCGCTTGGCCCCGACACCGCCGACGCCGTCTATGACCATATCGCGGACTGGCTGGCGCAGGACGCGCACAGGCCGCGCGCTCTCTTTGACCGCTTCGGGATCGAGGTGCTGGCGACGACCGATGCGGCGCTTGATGACCTGTCCCACCACGCCGCCATCCGCGACAGCGGCTGGCCGGGCCGCGTGGTGCCCACGTTCCGCCCCGACGCGCTGCTTGATCCAAATGCCCCCGGCTGGGACGCGTCGGTGGATGCGCTGGGGGCGATGACCGGCACCGATACCACCACCTTTGCCGGGTTCCTGTCGGCCCTCCGCCAGCGCCGTGCGGCGTTCAAGGCCATGGGGGCCACCGCCACCGACCACGCCATCGAAGACCCCCGCACCGTCTGGCTCGACACACCGGCGGCAACCTATGACCGCCTACGTGCGGGCGACAAAACCGACGCTGCGGCGTTCCACGGGCACATGCTGATCGAAATGGCGCAAATGTCGCTCGATGACGGGCTGGTGATGCAACTGCACGCAGGCAGCCGCCGCAACACCAACCACGCCGTGCTGAACCAGTTCGGCCGCGACAAGGGCGCGGACATCCCCGTCGCCACCGACTGGGTGCGCGGGCTGGAGCCCCTGTTGAACCGCGTGGGCAATGACCCGCGCCTGACGCTGATCCTGTTCACACTGGACGAAACGACCTATGCCCGCGAACTGGCACCCATGGCCGGGCACTGGCCGTGCCTGCGGATCGGACCGCCATGGTGGTTTCATGACAGCGCGGCGGGCATCGCCCGCTATCTGGATCAGGTGGTGGAAACCGCCGGCTACTGGAACCTCGCCGGGTTTAACGACGACACCCGCGCCTTTCTGTCGATCCCCGCGCGTCACGACCTGTGGCGACGCGCCGTGGCCGTGCACCTCGATACACAGATCGCGCGCGGCTATTTCGACCTCGCAACCGGGCAGGACATCGCCCGCCTGCTGGCCACCGATCTGGCCCGCGACACCTACAGGCTGGGCTAGACCATGACGCGCATTCTCCACCTTGGCGTCGGCAATTTCTTTCGCGCCCATCAGGCCGATTACACCCAGTCCAGCCCGGGCTGGCGCGTCACCGGGGTCAGCTTTCGCTCCCCCGCCATCCGCGACGGGCTGGCCGCGCAGGGCTATGGCTATGCACTGGTGATCAAGGACGCGGGCGGCACACGGTTGCGCCAGATCGACGTGATCGACCGCATGATCGTCGCCGCCGAGGATCCACAGGCCCTGCATACCGCGATCACCGACCCTAAGGTCGCCGTGATCACGCTGACCGTGACGGAAAAGGCCTACCACCTCGGCCCCGAGGGCCGCCTCGACCTGAACGCCGACGCGGTGCGGGACGATCTGGCGGGCGGCGCGCCGACGCCCGTGGGCGCACTGGCGCGCGGGCTGGCGGCGCGCACGGCCCCGGTCACCGTCCTGTCCTGCGACAACCTCGCGGACAATGGCCCGAAACTGCGCGCGGCGGTCATGGACTTTGCCGCGGCGGCGGGCCTGTCGATCACCGCACCCGTCACCTTTCCGGCCAGCATGGTCGACCGTATCACCCCCGCCACCACCGACGCCATCCGCGCCGAAGCGTCGGACCCCATGGCCGTCCCGACCGAAGCGTTCACCGAATGGGTGGTCGAGGATAATTTTGCCGCCGCCCGCCCCGACTGGCCGGGTGTGCAATGGGTGGACGACGTTGCCCCGCACGAAATGCGCAAGCTGCGAATGCTGAACGGCGCGCACTCCTATCTCGCCTATGCGGGCACCCTGCGGGGCCACGAATTCGTCCATCAGGCCGTCGCTGACCCGGTGCTGCGCGCAGGCGCCTACGCCCTGATGCAAGAGGCGGCAGAGACCCTGCCCGAAACGGTCCGTGCGCAGGCGGCACCCTATGCCGACGCCTTGCTTGAGCGGTTCGACAATCCCAACCTGCACCACCGACTGCGCCAGATCGCCATGGATGGCAGCCAGAAGATGCCGATACGTGTCGTCGCAACTTTGCGCGACCGCACGGGGACACCCAGCCCGGCGCTGACACAGGCGATCAACGCCTGGTGTGACTTTGTCCGCGTGGAAACAGGCGCGGGGCGGACCCTCGATGACCCCATGGCCGGTGCCCTAGACGATGCCTGCCGCGGGGCCAACCCGGCCAGCGCGTTGCGGCAGATCATCGGCGCGCCCTAGCGCGGCAGGATGGCACCCTTGTGGCCGATCACCTTGGCCGCCAGATCATGCCCCGCCTTCAGCGCCGCCGCCTGCGACGCACCGGTCAACAGCGCGCCCAGATACCCGCCGTTGAAACTGTCCCCCGCAGCGGTGGTGTCCACAACCGTCTCCGCCGGGGCAAAGGTGCCCTCCGCCCCGGTCTTGAGGCACAGCGGCCCCGATGGCCCGCGCTTCAAGGCGCCTGTCCGCTCCATCATGCGGAACCGCGTGGCAATGGTGTGGGCGTCTTCGCCGGTCAGGGCCTCTTCGTCGTCGATGGACGGCACGGCAATGTCGGTCAGCGCCCAGATCGCGGCATTGGCTGCCATCGCCGTCTCGCGGTCGATCCACAGCTGCGGGCGATAGTTGCTGTCATAACAGACCCGCCCGCCCTTTTGCCGGAACCCTTGCAGGAACCGCATCAACGCCGTGCGGATCCCCGGCGACATGATGGCCAGCGTGATCCCCGACAGGTACAGAACGTCATAGCCCTCAAGCCCGCTGAAATCCGCCCCGTGATCCGTCGCAAACATGCGCCGGGCGGCGGAACTGTCACGCCAATAGCTGAATGACCGCTCGCCTGCATCGTCGGTGGTGATGGCGTAAAGGCCCGGCATCCGCTCCGGATCGCGTTCGATATTCGCGGTGCCGATCCATTCCGACCGGATGAACTTTTCGATCTGATCGGAAAACTTATCCGTGCCCAGTCGCGTGATATAATCCACCTCGATCTCCGGCGCGGACCGTTTCAGATAGATCGCCGTGTTCAGCGTATCCCCCGCCACGCCCACCTTGGCCGCGGTCGCACCGTCCATCGACAGCTCGACCATCGCCTCGCCGATCGCTCCAACTTTCATGGCAATTCCTTTCGCGCCGTGCGCCGCCAGATGATCAGACCGGACACAACAATGATCGACGCACCAAGCATCGTCCACCCGTCCGGTACATCGTTAAAAACCACATAGCTCGCAACCGCGAGGTACAACAGGAAACTGTAGGTGTAGGGCATCAGCGTGTTGGCCGGCGCATAGGTATGCGCCCGCGAGAAAATCTCGTGCCCGGCCCACCCGGCAATCCCCAACCCAATCAAAAGCCCCCATTCCAGCCCACTGGCCGGGGGCACCCAGACCCACATCGCAAAGGGCGCCAGCGTCAGCGCACCAAAGGCGCCCATGTAGAACTGCATCGTTTCGGCGGCGACCACGCCCGCAATCTTGCGCGTGATGATCGAATACAGCGCCAGCGCAAAGGCGTTGTAGACATTGAGCAGTGCAATCCAGTGAAACGCCGCATCAAAGGGCCGGATCACCACCAGCACACCCATGAACCCCAGGATGATCGCAAACCACCGCCACGGCCCCACCCGTTCCCCCAAAAGCGGCCAGCTCAGCGCGCAAACGATGATCGGGGCCGAAAACATGATCGACCCCGTCACTGTCAGCGACAGGTAGTTCAGCGTGATAAAGTTGAACAACGTGGCCGAGGCCAGCAGGAACCCCCGCGCCAACACGAGGCCCAGGTGATCGGTCTGAAAACTCGACCAGCTCACCCCCTGCCGCAGCACCAGAAGGGTCGAGATGATGAAATGCGGTGCATAGCGCATGAACGCCAACTGAAACGCAGGCAGCCCGGCCAGCACCAACCACTTCACCGACGTGTCGATGACGCTGAAAAAGGCATAGGCCGCCAGCGTCATCATGATGCCCAGCGCGGCGCGGTCCTGTTGTGGAAGTGCCGCGATGGCCATTGTTCAGCCCCCGGGCTACTTTTTGAAACGGTCGGCGTAATAGTCGACCATTTGCGACACCATGTCGTCGGCGCGCCCGCTGTCGCGCGCATCACTCAACGCGCCCAGCGCACATTTCGACATGACAGACTCAGCGCCCGCATCTGACGCCATCTGCGCATAGTATCCGACATCCTTGGCCGCGTTCTTGATGGCAAAGGCCAGTTGGTTCGGATCACCGTCCACACCGTATCCCTTGACGAAATCCATCATCCCGGATTTCAGCGGCCCCGCCGCCATCACGTCATAGGCCTGCTGCCGGTCCACGCCCATCACATCCGCCATGGCAAAGGCTTCGGCCATGGCATTGGCGACTGTCATCCCGAAAAAGTTGTTGATCAGCTTGATCGTATGCCCAGAGCCCAGCGCGCCCAGATGGAACACGTTCTCGCCCAGATCATCCAGCACGGGACGCACAGTGGCAAAGGCGCCCTCGTCTCCCGAACACATGATATTAAGCAGCCCATCGACCGCATGGGACGGGGTCCGGCCAAGGGGCGCATCCAGGTAATGCCCGCCCGCTGCCGCAACCTCTGCGCCCAGCGTACGTGTGGACCCCGGCAGGGACGTGCCGAAATCAATCACAATCGCACCGGGTTTTAGGCCTGCGATCACACCATCGTCGCCCCGCATCCGCGCCTCGACATTGGCAGAGGTGTCCATGCACAGCATCACGATATCGCTCGCCTCGGCCACGGCCTTGGCCGTCGTGACCTCTGCCGCCCCGCGTTCCACAGCGCGGTCCACATAGGTGCGCGTCCGGTTCGCAATCACCGTCAGGCCATAGCCCTGATCCTGCAACCGCCCCACCATGGCGCCGCCCATCAGGCCCAGGCCGATAAATCCGATTGTTGGCTTGCTCATGTGTCGTTTCCTTTTCCGGGAATGGTGTCAAAGGCGCGTGTTTTCAGCCCCTTCTGGATTTCATAGATCGAGATCGGCACATCCGGCTGTGGTTGCGGAATGCGGATCGGAATGTCCTTGAGGCGCGGCGTCAGCGTCGGCTCACCGCACAGCATGCGGGTGTTGTAGTCTTCGATCCCGTCCCATTTCGTCATGCTGCCCATGATCGGAAACGCATCCGCCGCCATCATTTCGTAAAACAGAATGCGCCGCGCCCGATCGCTGGTATTCAAGGCAGACCCATGCACAATCCGCCCGTGATGGATGCTCACCGACCCGGCAGGCCCCGTCAGGGCTACCGCATCCGCCGGGTTCAGCCCGTTCTCCTCGGGCAACATCGCACCGGCAAACACGCCATCCACGTGATGATCGAACACCGGCCCCTTGTGTGATCCCGGATACACCATCAACGGCCCGTTTTCCTCGGCCATGTCATCGATGCAGATCCCGATGGCCAGAATGTCGTCATTGGTGTGGGGATAGAACGCATAGTCCTGATGCCACTCCACCGCCGCGCCGTAACCTGCTGATTTCATGTTCAGTTTCGTGGTGTGCAGTCGCAGGTCCGGCCCGATCAGGTCGCGCGCAGGGCCCAACACATGATCCGAATACATCAACTCCCGCACCACGTCAGAAATCATATGCGGCAGCTTGATCCGCCGCAAACGCGGGTCGTCAGCCGTATGGCTGTCCTCCAGATCCAACCGGTCGTTGCTGGTGGTCATCGTGGCCGCCTCGGCCTCGAACCTGCTGATTTCGTCCCGGATCTTTTGCAGCCAGTCGGGCGGGATCTGGTTTTCGACCAGAAGATAGCCGTGCTCCTCGAACTGCGCCTTCTGCGCGGGGGTCAGACACTCCATCACATCACCGCCCCGATCTGCCAGGGCACGAACTCATAGTCGCCCAGCCCCTGCGCTTCGGATTTCGACATCTCGCCCGAGGCCACGCGCAGGAACAGCTCGTAAATCTCGCGGCCCTTTTCCTCGAGGCTGACACCGTCCGACAGCATCGCGCCCGCGTTGACGTCCATGTCCTCGATCATGCGGCCATACATCTCCGTATTGGTCGCGACCTTGATCGTGGGCGCTGGTTTGGAGCCAAAGGCTGACCCCCGCCCGGTGGTAAAGCACACAAGGTTGCACCCGCCCGCGATCTGACCGGTGACGGATGCCGGGTCATATCCCGGCGAGTCCATAAAGGTGAAACCGCGCGCCCGCACAATCTCGGCGTATTTGTAAACACCGGTCAGCGGGGTGGTCCCCCCCTTGGCCGCGGCGCCCAGCGACTTTTCAAGGATGGTGGTCAGCCCGCCCGCCTTGTTGCCGGGGCTTGGATTGTTGTCCATGCTGCCCTTGTTGCGCGCTGTATAATCCTCCCACCACTTGATCAGACCGATCAGCCGCTCACCCGTCGCCTGATCCACCGCGCGGGCAGTCAGCAGATGCTCAGCCCCATAGATCTCGGGCGTTTCGGCCAGCACGCCCGTGCCGCCCTGCGAGACCAAAAGGTCCGTCGCATATCCCAAGGCGGGGTTCGCCGTGATCCCCGACCACGCATCCGACCCGCCGCATTGCAGCGCGACCTTCAACTCGGACGCCGGGCACGGCGTGCGCTGCGCCTGATTGGCAATGGGCAACATCGCGGTGACCTTCTCGATCCCCTTCTCGACCGTGCGGCGCAGCCCCGCGACCGACTGGATGTTCATCGTCTGGAATGTCGGCCCCTGTTTCAGGCCCCATGCCTCGAGCAGCCAATCGATCTGGTTCATCTCACAGCCCAAGCCCACCATCAGCACCGCCGCGTGGTTGGGATGCGCGGCATAGCCCCACATGACGCGCTGCAACGCCTCGAACCCGTCGCCGCTGTCGGCCATGCCGCAGCCGGTGCCGTGGACGAACGCCACAACCCCGTCGACATTCGGATAGTCGGCCAGCATCTCGGGCGTGAAATGCGCAGCAATCATCCGCGCCGCCGTCGCCGAACAGTTCACCGAGGTGACAATCGCAATGTAGTTCCGCGTGCCCACGGACCCGTTTTCGCGCCGGTAGCCCATGAACGTGTCCGGTGTCCCCGCGGGGACAGGGCGTAGATTGGTGGCAAATTCATAGGCCACGTCGGTGCCGCGGAACGCCACATTGTGCGTGTGCACATGGTCGCCCGCCGCGATGTCGGTCGCGGCATATCCGATCACCTGCGCGTATTTGCGGATCGCCTCGCCCGTGGCCATGGCGCGCGTCGCGATCTTGTGCCCCGAGGGGATCAGCGCGCGCGTCGCCACGCCGTCCACCGTCACGCCTACCTCGAGGGCGCGGGTGGCGGTCACCACGGTATCACTGGGGTCTAGTCGAATGAAATCCATGGCTTACGCGCAGACAGGGCTGTCTGCGTCCCAACGGTGAATAGGAATGTGAGGGGTCATGGCCAGCCGGTCGCGCGCGGCAAACCACGCATCGCGCCAGACGCGCCAGTCGCGCAATGCGGTCTCGGGGGCGGCACGGCTGCGGGCGACAAAGCTGGGGAAATGATCACGACCCGTGGGCTGTCCCGTCACGTTGAACCGCAGGTCGAACGACCACCGGAACACGTCCGACAGGTTGGGCAGGGACGCATGTGGCACCAGCGGATGAAACAGGACCACGCCGCCCGACCGCACTGGCAAGGGCACCGCGCGGTCCGTGTCCAGATGCCGGGGCGCAATCGCCGTCTGCACCTGCGGACAGTGCGGCAGCAGCCCATCATCGATGCCCGGTACAACTTGCAAACACCCATTTTCGACCGTCGCATCGGTGATCGCGACCCATGCGGTGACCATGTCCGTCGCATCCGCCGTCTCGTGACCCACGCCCCGGTCCTGATGCCAGTCGGTGCGCGTGATATGCGCGCGCACCTCGTCCTCGGCCAACTGAGGCGCAGGCGGTTTGATCCGCACATGCTGGATCGGGTTCGAAGTGATCTCGGGGCCGATCAGGCTCTGGACCGCGTCAAGCAGACGATCCTGCACCACCAAATCAAAGATCGCGGGACCAAAGTGCATCGGGCAATCGGCCGCGATCTCGTCCCCCGGCAGGCTGATGTCCATTGGCTGAAACCAATCGCAGCCCGCGGCATAGGACGCGCTCAGCTTGCCCCAGAAATCCAGACCTGTCCCCGCGGGGACACGCCCCTGCGCGTGCCATTCGGCATAAAGACCGTCCAGCAGCTCCGCATACTCCCCCCTCACAGCATCGATGACCGAAGACGGAATGACGTCTTCGATCACCAGATACCCTTGGGTGTTGAACTGCGTGACTTGGGCCTCGCTCAGCATGATCCCACCCTAGAGCAGGATCGATATGATCGGCGGCCAGATCAGCAACACGGACAGCGCGATCAACTGGATCCCGATAAAGGGCAGGAACCCCTTGAAGATATCCGTCAGCGTGATGTGCGGCGGCGCCACCGACTTGAGGTAGAAGGCCGCGGGGCCAAAGGGCGGCGACAGGAACGACACCTGCATGTTCATACAGAACACCACCCCGAACCAGATCGCCACGTGGCGCGGGTTGAGTTCGCCAAAGAGGCCAATCTCGTCCAGCGGCAGTTTCAGCACGATAGGCAGGAACACCGGAATGATCAGCAGCACGATGCCGACCCAGTCCATGAACGCGCCCATAAAGAGCAGGATCAGCATCATGAACAGGATCACAACCATAGTGGGCAATTCGGACCCGACGATGAAATCCGCGACATAGTTCGGGCCACCGGCGATGGTATAGGCCCCGGCCAGTGCGGTCGCACCGATGGTGACCCACACGATCGTGCCGGTGGATTTCAGCGTCCGCATCAGCGAATCCCACACCAGCTCGGGCGACGCCTCGCCGCGCAGCACCGCGATCACGAACACGGCCATGGCGCCCATGCCAGCCGCCTCGGTGATGCCGGTGATGCCGCCATAGATCGACCCCATGACAACGCCGATCACAACGATGGGCGGCACCAGCCCCTTGCCCATCGACCAGCCCAGCGCGGTGCGCGCGCGGCCAAAGACAAAGAACATCAGGACCATGGACAGGGCGAACATGCCCGCGAAATAGCCGATGTATTCCGCAGTGCCCCAGAACGCGGCCTCGCCGGTGTTGGCGGCGTTTGACCCGGAGAATTCAAAGAACGACGCGCGCAGGAACAGGGCAAAGGTGAACCCGGCAAAGACCACGTTCATGAAGGCCCCGAACAGCGCCCATTTCTCGGCCCCGCGCGGTTGCGATTCCAGATCGGCCTGTTCGGCCAACAGCTCGTCCCGCTCCTGGATTTCCTCGGCACTCAGGTCACTGCGTTCGGCAAAGGCGGCCAGCTTGCGGGCGATGGTCTCTTCGGGGAGCGGCGCGTCTTCGGGTTTCAGCGTCGTGCGGATGATGATGTAGATGATGATGAACGAGGCCAGCATGAAACCGGGGATAAAGGCCGCGGTGAACAGCGCCTTGATCGAGGTTTCCGTGATCAAACCGTAAATGATGAGAACGATGGAGGGCGGGATCATCGTGCCGAGGCTGCCGGAGGCACAGATCACACCGATGGCGAGGTTCTGGTTATAGCCCAGCCGCAACATCTGCGGCAGCGCGATGAGGCCCAAGAGCACAACTTCGCCCCCGATGATGCCCGACATTGCGGCCATGATCACGGCCATGATCGACGTCACGATGGCGATGCCACCACGGGTGCGGTTCAGCCAGACGTTCAGGGACGAATACATCTCCTTGGCGATGCCGGACCGTTCCAGAAGGGCGGCCATGAAGATGAACAAGGGTATCGATATGAGGACGTAACTGGTTAAGACGTCTCCATATATTCGCTGCGGCAGGATGTTCAGCGGCCCGGAGCCCGGTCGCCCGGTCAACAGCCCCTCGCCCCACAGGGCGGGGTTCATCAGCAGCGCGGGCTCGAACTTCATGAACAGGACGACCACGGCCATGAAGGCCGAGGCAAAGCCCAGCGGCATGCCGATGGCCAGGAGCAGGATCAGGCCCAGCATCAGGACCAGTGAAATTGTACCGACGTCCATGACTTACTTCCCCGCCACTTGCGCTTTGATGCGCTCAATTTCTTCTTCGTCGAGGTCTTCGCCGCCGTAATGGACCTCGTCCTTGTTCCAGTCCGAGATCAGGTTGACCACGGCCTGCAAGGCCACAAGCGACACGATGATCAGCACCAGAGGCTTCATCGTGGCCGGGATCGGCGGGTCAAAGGCAGTGCCAAAGGTTTCCCAGCGGTAGAATTTGTCAAACGCCTCTCCGTAGCCGCCAAAACAGAGGAAGAAGGCAAAGATCAGGATGCAGGAGGTCGAGATCACGTCGAACAGCCGCTGCACGTTGCGCGGCACGGCATCGTACAGCAGCACGATGCGGATGTGGCTGCGCTGTTGCATGGCATAGAGGCCCGCGCAGAGGAACACGAACCCGGCCAGCCACAGCGACATTTCATTGGCCCAGAGGGTTGGCGCTTCGAACACGTAGCGCAGCAGGACCTCGAACAGCATCACGCCGGTCAGCAGGACGATCAGCATCATGGTGACGCGGCCGATGAACACGGCCAGACGGTCGGCGGGCTTCCAGCTTTCGAACTCCATGCCCGCGCGTTGCACGGTGCGGACGCCAAAGAAGGCTGTGATGGGGATGCCGATCAGCGCCAGCCAGTCGACGATATCGGCAAAGCCGCCAAAGAGGCCGCCCATCCCGGGCGTCACGTCATTGCGCTTGAACAGCGCGGACAGCTTGTCAAACTGGGACGGATCCGTCGGAGGATAGAAGTCGAGCGTGAAGGCCGGCATATGCCAGATCACCCAGCCCGCGCATAGGATGAAAGCCAGTGGCACAAGCCATTCGACCAGAGTGCCGGAGCGCACCTGCATCGTCATATCCCCCTGTTCGTAAAAATCCCTGACCGGACTTGGCACCGATCTTGAGGAAGGTTGGGGCCCCGCTGGCGGGACCCCAAGATATCGCTTACTCGGACACGAGGCCCAGTTGCTTGAGATAGCTCAGATGCGCATCGACCAGCGCCTTGGCTTCTGGCGTGTCGGCGAACTCGGGCCATGTGGCCTGTGCCGCATCACGGAACTTTTGCAGTTCTTCAGGTGCCCACTGGCTCAGTGTCACACCATCGGCGCGCAATTGAGCAGCCGCTTCGGCGTTCTTCTTCTCGAACGTCAGGGCGGTGCGCAGGGCCAGTGCTTCCATGGCGACCTTCATGATGGTCTGGTGGGCTTCGGGCATCGCGTCGAACACGGCCTTGTTGCACGCCAGGTGATCCGAAGGCATCGAGTGGAAGCCGGGGAAGTTGGCATATTTCACGATGTCATACAGACCCAGGCCGACGTTGTTTGCCAGACCGGATGCGTCCGCACCGTCGATGATGCCTGTTTCCAGAGCGGTAAAGATCTCGGTGAAGTCCATCACGATGGGCGAGGCGCCCAGCTTTTCAAAGATCTTGGTTTCCATGCCGGGGGGCGAACGGAATTTCCAATCCTTGAAGTCCGCAACCTTTTCGATCGGCTTGGACGAGGCGAAGGATTCCTGGCCGTAAACCCACCAGCCGATCAGCTCCATGCCGTACTTGTTGTACAGAGGTGCAGCCGCTTCGCGACCACCACCGAAATACAGCCAGCTCAGCTGTTGGTAGGGCGTCTCGTAGCCGCCCATGATGTCGCCCACGAACTGGAACGCCGAGTTCTTGCCGGTCTGATAACCGCCACCGGTCATGTCGCAGTCCAGAATGCCCGTGGCTGCCGCGTCGAATGTTTCGACCGATTTCACAACGGACGAGCTGTAGAACATCTCGACCTGGATACCGCCGCCGGACATTGTCTGAATGTCTTCGACATATTGTGCAGCCAGTTTGCCGGACACGGTTTCAGGGGCATAGTGTGTTTGAATGCGCAGCTTGGTTTCCTGCGCGCTCGCGGTCATTGCAGTGGTTGCTGCAAGCGTTGCCGCGACGGCGACGGTTGCCGCCTTCTTCATGAATGTCATGTTTTCCTCCCAGACATATATCTTGCGCACCGTCCGAGGTCTTGAGGCCCCATTTGACGCACCGTAACGAAAGGCTAAGCGGAGATAGCCCACACGACAACATAAAAATGAAATTCGGGGCAATTTCGAGATTTTGATAGAATTTCGAAATTTTTTCTTTTACCGTTTCCGGCAGTACTTGAGCAAGCAGACCTGCAATGTCCTATGACACCGACATCTACGAGACTCTGCGGCATCGGCTGATGACCAACGGCTTCGAGCATGGGCAGAAGGTGCGCGCGGAACACCTGCGGCTCGAATTCGGCTGTTCTGCCAGTACGATTCGCGAGGTTCTGTTTCGGCTGTCGACGCTGGGTCTGGTCGAGTTTCGCGAACAGCGCGGGTTCCGGGTGCCCGAGAAATCCCGCAAGGTCGTGCACGAACTGACCCACCTGCGCGTCCTGCTCGAAGCCGAGGGCACCGTGATGTCGATCCGCCTGGGCGGTGTCGCGTGGGAGGCCCGCCTGACGGCCGCGCATCATCAGCTCAGCCATCTGGAAATGCGCCTGCAAGCGGCCTCGGACACCGAGCCGTTTGTCGATCTGTGGTTCGATGCGGAGCGGCAATTTCACGAGACGTTGATCTCGGCCTGTGGATCGGATGCGCTGCGGTCGGCGCATCATCAGGTCTATTGCCGCTTTCGGCAGCAGCTGATGGTCGAGGACCGGCGGTTCGACTACATCTCGAACAACATCAAGCATCACCAGCAGATTTTGGACGCGGCCATGGCCGGGGACGAGATGCTGACGCGGCAAAAGATCCACGACCATCTGGCCCGGCACCTGATGCAGCCCAGCGAACCGGAACCCGCCTAGGCGGTGCCGCGCACGGGCCGGTCATTGGCGATGTTGAAGGCCATGCCGTCCAGCAACTCTTCGAGGTCAGGGCGCGCGGCGGGACCGTTGGAGATATCGACCAGCATCAGCGTGCCGTCCGGGCGCATCGCAAAGGCGCCGGGCTCGGCAAAGGTGTCGGTGGTCTCGGCCTCGGACAGAGGTTCGGAAACATAGAGCCCCAGCTGCCGCATCTGCGCGACGCTCAGCCCATAGCCGAGGTCAAAGGACCAGCCGAATTCCTCTTTGTCCGCCAGTGCCTTGTCCCGCGTGTCGGCGGACACGACGGCGACGTCCATCAGGTCCGTCCACTGCGGCAGCGCCGCGTTCAGCTTGTTCAGGAACCGCTTGCAACGCGGGCAGTGACGGCCCCGGTACACAAACAGGATCGACCACCGGTCGCCCGGTTTGCCCACCGTTATCTGCGAAGTGCCATCCACATGGGGCAGCGAGAATTCCGCGACCTTATGGCCGACGCGGGGTTTGTCATGGGTGGTCATGCACGAGGCTCCTTTGGGTCCGGGGCTTAGTCCGTCAGCAGGTTGGGCAGGGTCAGCGAGATGGCGGGCACAAAGGTGATCAGCATCAGCGCCACAAAGATCGCAAGGTAGAAGGGCCAGATCGTGCGCACCGCCTTTTCGATCGGCAGCTTGCCCACCGCACAGCCCACGAACAGACAGGTCCCGACCGGTGGGGTGCACAGGCCCAGGCCGAGGTTGACCAGCATCATGATCCCGAATTGCACAGGGTCCATGCCAAGGCTGTGCGCCACAGGCAGGAAGATCGGCGTGCAGATCAGGATCAGAGCGGCCATGTCCATGATCATCCCCAACAGCAGCAGCACCGCGTTGATCATCAGCAGGATCAGGATCGGGTTTTCGGTGATCCCGGTCAGCAGGTCCACGGTCTTGCTGGGCACCCGGTAGAAGGTCAGCATGTAGGCAAAGGCCCCTGCACAGGCGATCAGGATCATCACCATCGAAGTGGTGCGCACCGAACTGATCACCGCGGTTTTGAAGCTGTGCCAGCTGAGGCTGCGATAGACCAGCAGCGTCACGACCAGCGCATACATCGCGCCAAACGCACCCGATTCCGTCACCGTGAACACGCCCGACAGGACGCCGCCCACGATGATCACCGCCGTCAACAGGCCGGGGATGGCGCTGGCGAACGTGTAGGCAAGCGCGGACCAGCCGGGGAACTTTTCGGCGCCATAGCCGCGCTTGACCGCGATCAGATAGGCGGTGACAGCCAGACAGATGCACATCAGCACCCCCGGCACGACCCCGGCCAGGAACAGCTTGGAAATCGACACGGCCCCGCCGGTGGCCAGCGCAAAGATGATCATGTTGTGGCTGGGCGGGATGATGATCCCCGCGATGGAGGAGGTCACGGTGACATTCACCGCGTAATCGGCGTCATAGCCTTTGTCCTTCATCACCGGCACGAGGATGGAGCCCAGCGCCGAGATATCGGCAATCGCCGAGCCCGAGATGCCGCCGAACAGCATGGACGAGAACACGTTCACCACGCCCAGGCCCCCGCGCACCGCGCCCACGGCAGCCTGGGCGAACCGCACCAGCCGCATGGCGATCCCGCCATGGAACATCAGGTCTCCGGCAAAGATAAAGAAGGGGATCGCCATCAGCGAGAACACGTTGATCCCCGCCACGATCCGCTGGAACACGACAAAGAGCGGCAGGCCCTCGTGCCAGAAGGCGGCCAGCGCCGCGATACCCAGCGCAAAGGCCACGGGCGTCCCGATGATCACACAGAGGGCAAACACCCCAAGAAGCAGAGCAAGTCCCATGGTTATCCTTGATCAATATTGTCCTGGCGGTCGTCCCGCCCGAGAAACACGCGCAGCAGATGCCCCACGGAGAACAGGAACAGCAGCGCGCCGCAGATCGTCAGCGGCAGCGACCGCAGCCCCTCGGGCCACTGGATCAGCGGGATCAGCGTGTTCCATTTGAAGAGTGTCAGTTCCCAGCCGTACCAGAACATCATGCCACCAAAGAGCGCCATGAGCCCGTCCGACACCACAACGAACACGGTCCGGACCCAGCCGGGCACCATGTTGCGGAACAGCACGACCGACAGGTGCGTGTGCTGTTGCACGCCCACCGCCGCGCCGAGAAAGGCAATGACCATCACCATGAGCAGCGACACCTGCTCCACCCATGTGGGGGTGTCGTTCAGCACGTAGCGGCCAAAGACCAGCCAGGCGAAGATCACCGTCATCACCACAAGGCACGTGCCCGCGACGATCACGCAGATCTGCGACAGCAGACCAAACAGGCGGTCCATCTGGCGGAGCACCGCCGGGCTTTCAGTAGATTTGGACATGCGCTCCCCCCTTCGTTGCAACGTCCGGCCCCGCACTGTGTCGGGGCCGGACGCGTTTCAGGTCATGTGGTGACTGCGGTCACTCGGTGGCTTGCGCCAGTTCGACCAGTTTCTTCATATCCGGGTTGGCGGCAAGATATTCGTCATAGACGACGCCCATCGCGTCCTGGAACGGGCTCTTGTCGGCAATCTCGTTCACCTTGATCCCCGCGGCCTCGACGTCCTTGCGGGCCTGCTCGGACTGGACCGACCACAGCTCGCGCTGGAACAGCGCCGCTTCTTCAGCCGCGCCGCGCACAGCGGTCTGCATTTCAGGCGACAGGGCGTCGAACTTGGCCGTGTTCACACAGATACATTCGGGGATGATCAGGTGTTCGCTCAGCGAATAGTGCGTCGTCACTTCGTAGTGGCCCACGCTCTTGAACGAGGGGAAGTTGTTTTCCGCACCGTCCACAACGCCGGTTTTCAGCGCCTGCTGCACTTCGGAGAACGCCATCGGAGACGGGTTGCCGCCCATGGCCGAAATCATCGCCGTGTAGAGGTTGTTGTTCATGACGCGGATCTTGAGACCCTCGACATCCGCAGGCGTGTTGATCGGTTTCTGGCTATAGAACGACCGCGCACCCGCATCGACCCACGCCAGCGGCTTGACGCCCGCATCGGCCATGGCGCTTGCCATGATCTCGCCCGCTTCGCCGTCAAGCACGCGGAACATGTGCGGCACGCTCTTGAAGATGAAGGGCAGCGACACGAGGTTCGCTTCCTTGACCATCGGACCGATGGGGCCAAGGTTGAAGTTGCCGACCTCGATCGCGCCGATGCGGACCTGCTCCAGCGCGTCGGGCTGCGATCCCAGCACACCGCCGTGGAACACTTCGACCGTCAGCTCGCCACCTGTGGCGGTGTTCACCAGCTCGGCGAACTTGTCCATGGCCGCCGTGTTCGGGTGCCCGTCATTGTGAATGTTCCACGCGCGCCACGTGTCCGCGGCAGCCACGGAACCAAACAGCGCAACGGCTGCGGCGGCTCCGACCAAAGTCGATGAAAAACGTTCGAACATCGTTTCCTCCCTGAATGTCCGGCCCTTGTCGTGATGGGCGTTTTGCGTGTTGCGGGCCGCCGTGTTCCTTTGAGAACGATCAACAGCACGCTTGACGTCCCCATCAGGATACTAGTATCCCAGTTTTGTCAACTGCGATTTCGCGCGACCGTCACAGCCCGCAAAAAGGGGGCACGGCGCGGGCAAACACAGGCGACAGGACTGGGCTGACGGGTTTCTCGGCGCGCGCAAACGCGGTATCTGGCACTGTTCGGAAAGGGATTTGATGCTGGAAATGAAAGAAAATTCGGTACCGCGCACGACCACGGATGTCGTGTTTGAAAACCTGCACAACGATATCGTGTCGCTGGCCCTGTTGCCCGGTGCCAAGATGTCAGAGGCCGAGGTCGCCGCCCGTATGGGCGTGTCCCGGCAACCCGTGCGGGACGCATTCAATCGCTTGGCCCATATGGATCTGCTGTCGATCCGGCCGCAGCGCGCGACCCGCGTGCGCGGATTCTCGGCAGAGAAGATCGCCAATGCGCGCTTTGTCCGCCTGTCGATCGAGCTGGAAGTGATTCGCCGCGCCCACAGCGTCTGGGACGACGCCAAGGCCGCTGTGCTCGACCGCCAGCTCGACATCCAGAGGGCCGCGATAGACGCGGGCGACATCGGCGAATTCCACGCGCTGGACTACGATTTTCACAAGGCGATCTTTGATCTGGGCGGGCACCCGCTGGCCTTTGACATGGTGGTGCAGTGCAAACAGCCCGTGGACCGTCTGTGCGTCCTCAGCCTCGGGGACAAGGACGAGCTGTCCCACGTCTTTGCCGATCACGAACGGATTGCCAACGCCCTCTCACGCGGATCTGTCGAACAGCTTGAGGACGTCACGCGACAGCACCTCAGCCGCCTTGACGCCACGATCCGCGCCATCCGCGAGAAGCACGCAGAGTATTTCGAATAACCCCGCGGCCCAGCCGCACAGACCAAAGACCCCGAAAGGACATCCCAAATGAAACTAGCAGGTCAAACAGCGATCGTGACGGGCGGTGGCCGGGATATCGGGCTGGCGGCGGCGCTCAAACTGGCCGCCGAAGGGGCCAATGTCGCGATCAACTACTTCTCCAGCGGCACAGGTGCGGATGACGCCGTCGCACAGATCACGGCAAAGGGCGGCAAAGCCTTTGCCATGCAGGGCGACCTGACCAAACAGGCGGATGTCGACGCGCTGGTCGACCGGACGGTGTCGGAACTGGGCGGCATAAACGTGCTGGTGAACAATGCAGGCGGGTTGGTCGCGCGCAAGACGATCAAGGACATGCCCGACGATCACTGGACCACCGTGATGGATCTGAACCTGAACAGCACGTTCCGCGTGACCAAGGCCTGCCTGCAACACATGGAAAAGGGCACAATCGTCAACCTCGCCAGCCAGGCCGCGCGGGACGGCGGCGGCCCCGGTGCCGTGGCCTATGCCACGTCCAAGGGGGCGGTGATGACCATGACCCGCGCACTGGCCAAGGAGGTCGGCCCCGACATCCGCGTCAACGCGCTGTGCCCCGGCATGATCGACACCGATTTCCACAACGTCCACACCCCCGACGCCGGGCGTCGCGGATACGAGGCCGCGGCCCCCGTCAAACGGCAGGGCACGACGGAGGACACCGCGAACCTGATCCTGTTCCTTGCCTGCGATGACAGCGCGTTCATCACCGGCGCCAATATCGACATCAACGGCGGGATGCTGTTCTCCTGACGCTTTTGCGATCGGTCTTGCCTGACCGCCTCAGCGGTCGGGCAGATCTTCGGCCACATAGACGTCGATGATCTCGCGGAACGTCGCCTCGGCCTTGAACCCCAGGGCCGTGGCGCGGTCGGGCGCGAAGTTGCGCGGCCAGCCATCCACGATTTTGGCGATGGCGGGATCCGGCTGCGGCTTGATCAGGGCGACGACATTGTTGCCCGCCACCTCGCGCAGCGCCTCGATCTGCTCGGCCACGGTACAGGACAGTCCCGGCAGGTTCAGCGCCCGCCGCCCCTCCAGCCGCGCGGTGTCCAGCGTGCCCGCATGGGTCAGGAACCCCGCCGCCGACCGGGGCGAGGCATGCCAGTGCCGCACCGTGTCGGCCACCGGCAGGATCGCCTCCTGCCCGTTCAGCGGCTCGCGGATGATGCCCGAGAAAAAGGACGACGCGGCGAGGTTCGCCTTGCCCGGTCGCACGCAGATCGTGGGCAGGCGCAGCGACAGCCCGTCGATGAACCCCTTGCGGCTGAAGTCCTGCACCATCAGCTCGCACGCCGCCTTTTGCGCGCCATAGCTGGTTTGGGGCGAGGTCAGGAATTCGTCGCCGATCTTGTCCGGGTAGGGCCCGCCAAACACGGCGATGGACGAGGTGAACACCACGCGCGGCACATAGGCCCCGCCGGTGGCACGGTGCTGGGCGCGCAACGCCTCGAGGAAATGCCACATGGGCAGCATGTTCACCTGCCAGCCCAGATCGAAATTGGTCTCGGCCTCGCCCGACACGATTGAGGCGAGGAAATAGATCACGTCGAACCGTTCGGCGGCCAGCGCAGCCCCCTCGGCCTGCACCGACAGGTTGCCCACACGCCGGTCCGTACCGACGCCGCCCTCCGGGAATGCGATGTCGTGCAGGGTCAGCGTGACGGGCGCGGCGTCCAGCCCTTCGGCCTCGAGCTTTTGCGCCAGTTTCTGGCCGACCATGCCGCCGCCCCCCAGGATCAGAACACGGGTCATGCGCCGCCCTCCTGCCGGGCCTTGAGCTCAAGATAGAGGCCCGAGTGATCCCGATCCGCCCCGTCCATGTGATCCACGAAATGCGCAAAGCGGTCCCGGACGCCTTCGGTCATCGGCAGGCTCAGACCCACTGATTCGGCCTCGCCCAGAACATTGTCCAAATCCTTGAGCTGAAATTTCGAGAGTCCGCCAGGTTCGAAATTTCCGGTCGTCATCCGTTCGCCGTGCTGTTGCAGGATCACCGAATCGGCGAATCCCCCCTTGAGGGCCGCGCGCAGGGCGGCGGGATCTGCACCGCCTTTTTCGGCCAGCAGCATCGCCTCGGCCACGGCGCCAATGGTCACGGCAACGATGGTCTGGTTGCACAGTTTCGACAGCTGCCCACTGCCGGTCGGACCCACATGTACCGGGCGGCCCATCGCCCCCAGCACCGGGGCCGCGCGTTCCACATCCGCAGCCTCCCCGCCTGCCATGATGGCAAGCGTCGCGGCCTCTGCCCCCTTGGTGCCACCGGACACGGGCGCATCGACAAAGGCGACGCCCTCGGCCTCCAGCAGCGCGCGCGCCTCGCGCGCCTCGCCCGGTTTCGTGGACGACATGTCGATCCACAACGCCCCCGCGCCCAGCGCCCAGGACACATCACGGATCATCGCCAGAACGGTCGGCCCGTCGCTCATCATGGTGATGATGACATCAGCATCGGTCACGGCATCCGATGGCTTGCCCACCACCTTCGCCCCATGCGCGGCCAGCGGGTCGGCCTTGGCCTGCGTACGGTTCCACACCGTCACGGGTACCCCGGCCTGCGCCAGATTGCGCGCCATCGGAAATCCCATCAAACCCGTGCCCAGCAGGGCCACCTTCTCAAACGCCATCGCGCATCCTCCCAAATTGCCATGACGTCTGGTCAACAGTTGCGCCATGTCCTACGCTAACACCAAAACGCAGCCCACGCGGCAGCGCAACACCTGATCAGGATGGGGGGACCACATGGGCCGTTTAGACGGAAAGCGCGCGCTTGTGACCGCGGCAGGCCAGGGGATCGGTCGCGCCAGCGCCGAAGCCATGGCCGCAGAAGGCGCACAGGTCTTTGCCACCGACCTCAACGCAGACCTGCTGACCGGCATGTCCGCAGGCATCGAAACCTTTGAACTCGATGCGATGGACGCAGACAGCATCGCCGCAGGCGTCGAACGTGCGGCACCGGATGTGCTGTTCAACTGCGCAGGATTTGTACACCACGGCGACGTGATGGCCGCGACAGAGGACGAATGGGATTTCGCCTTTGACCTCAACGTGCGGTCCATGTTCCGCACCATGCGCGCGGCCCTGCCCGGCATGGTGGAACGCGGCACCGGGTCGATCATCAACATGTCGTCGGCCGCCTCATCCGTGATCGGCGCGCCCAACCGGTTCATCTATGGCACGACCAAGGCCGCCGTGATCGGCATGACCAAATCGGTCGCGGTCGACTACATCACCAAGGGCATCCGCTGCAATTGCATCTGCCCCGGCACAGTGGAAAGCCCAAGCTGGCATGACCGCGTGAAGGCGCTGGGTGAACAGGTCGGCAGCTACGAAGAAGCCCTCAAACAATTTGTGTCACGCCAGCCCATGGGGCGCGTGGCCACGGCGCAGGAAATCGCCAACCTCGTTGTGTATCTCGCCAGCGACGACAGCGGTTTCACCACAGGACATCCCCACATCATCGACGGAGGCTGGTCAGGACAATGACCAAGAAAATCGGAATAGAAGATCTGCGCTCGCGCAAGTGGTTCATGAACCCGGACAACCCGGAAATGACCGCGCTCTACCTCGAACGCTATCTGAACTACGGTCTCACACGCGAGGAACTGCAATCGGGCAAGCCGATCATCGGCATTGCGCAGACGGGCAGCGACCTGTCGCCCTGCAACCGGCACCACCTTGAGCTGACCAAGCGGGTGCGCGACGGCATCATCGCGGCAGGCGGCACCTGTATCGAAGTGCCCGTGCACCCGATTCAGGAAACCGGGAAGCGGCCCACTGCCATGTTGGACCGGAACCTTGCCTACCTCAGCCTCGTGGAAACGCTCTTTGGCTATCCGCTTGACGGCGTTGTGCTGAACATCGGCTGTGACAAGACCACACCCGCCCTGCTGATGGCCGCTGCCACTGTGAACATCCCCGCCATTGCCCTGTCTGTCGGGCCGATGCTGAACGGCTGGTTCCGGGGTGAACGCACCGGGTCCGGCACAATCGTCTGGAAAGCCCGCGAAATGCTGGCCGCGGGCGAGATTGACGACGATGGGTTCATGGAACTCGTCGCATCCTCCGCCCCCTCCGTCGGCTATTGCAACACGATGGGCACGGCCACGACGATGAACAGCCTCGCCGAAGCGCTTGGCATGCAGTTGCCCGGTGCCGCCGCCATCCCCGCCCCCTACCGCGAGCGCGGTCAGATCAGTTACGAGACCGGCCGCCGCATCGTCGACATGGTGTGGGAAGACCTGCGCCCATCCGACATCATGACGCGCGAGGCGTTCGAGAACACGATCGTCATCAACTCCGCCATCGGCGGGTCGACCAACGCACCGATCCACCTGAATGGCATTGCCAAACATCTGGACGTGCCGCTGAACAATGACGACTGGCAATGCGTCGGCCACGAGGTCCCGCTGATCGTCAACATGCAGCCTGCGGGCGAATATCTAGGCGAGGATTACCAGCATGCGGGCGGTGTGCCTGCGGTCATTGGCGAATTGATCGCCGCCGACCTGCTGCCGCACCCGGACATCATCACCGCCAACGGTAAGACGATGCGCGAAAACTGCGGCCATGTGCGGTCCGAGGACACCCGCGTGATCCGCTCCGCCGCCGATCCGCTCAAGGAACATGCCGGGTTCATCAACCTCAAGGGCAACCTCTTTGACAGCGCGATCATGAAGACATCCGTGATCTCGCCCGATTTCCGCGCACGGTACCTGTCAAACCCCGACGATCCCGAGGCGTTCGAGGGCCGCGCCGTGGTGTTCGACGGGCCAGAGGATTTCCACCACCGCATCGACGATCCGGCGGAGAACATCGACGAAAACTGCATCCTGTTCATGCGCGGTGCTGGTCCCAAGGGCTATCCCGGCGGGGCAGAGGTCGTGAACATGCGCGCGCCCTCCTACCTGCTGAAAAAGGGGATCGACGCGCTGCCTTGTGTCGGTGACGGGCGGCAATCGGGCACCTCCGGCTCGCCCTCGATCCTCAACGCCTCGCCCGAGGCGGCGGATGGTGGCGGTCTGGCCTTGCTGCAAAACGGCGACCGCGTGCGGATCGACCTGAAAAAGTGCACCGCCGACATGCTGATCGACGCATCGGAACTGGCTGCACGCTCTGTCGCGCTGGCCGAGGCCGGGGGCTTTGGCACGCCAGACAGCCAAAGCCCGTGGCAAGAGATCTTCCGCGACCGCGTTGGCCGCTTTGACGAGGGCATGACCCTGCGCGGGGCGGACGCCTACCAGGATATTTCGCGTCGCCACATGCCACGCGACAACCACTGATTTTCGAGACGAACAAAGGACTTTTGCAATGAAACTTGTACGCTTCGGCGATATGGGCGCCGAAAAACCCGGCCTGATGGATGGCGATACGCTGCGTGATCTGTCGGGTGTGATCGACGACATCGACGGCACGACGCTGGGCGATGACAGCCTCGCCAAACTGCGCGACATCGACCCCGCCAGCCTGCCTGCCGTGGCCGGCAGCCCCCGCATCGGCGCCTGCGTCGGCAACATCGGCAAGTTCCTGTGCATCGGCCTGAACTATTCCGACCACGCCGCCGAAACCGGCGCGGACATCCCCGAACACCCCATCCTGTTCTTCAAGGCGAACTCGGCCATCGTTGGCCCCAATGACGATGTGGTCATGCCGCGCGGGTCCGAGAAAACCGATTGGGAGGTCGAGCTGGGTGTCGTCATCGGCACAACCGCCAAATACGTCAGCAAGGAAAACGCGCTGGATCACGTGGCGGGCTATTGCGTGGTCAACGACGTGTCCGAACGGCATTTTCAGACCCAGCTGACCGGTCAGTGGACCAAGGGCAAATCCTGCGACACGTTCGGCCCCACAGGCCCCTATCTCGTCACGCGCGACGATGTGCCGGACCCGCAGAACCTTGCCATGTCGCTCGATGTGAACGGCAAGCGGATGCAGACGGGCAACACGTCCACCATGATCTTTACCGTGGCCGAGATCATCGAACATCTGAGCCAGTTGATGACGCTGCACCCCGGTGACGTGATCACTACGGGCACACCCCCCGGCGTCGGCATGGGCATGAAACCGCAGACCTTCCTCAAGGTGGGCGACGTCATGGAGCTGACCATCGAAGGGCTGGGCACCCAGCGCCAAGAGGTGAAACAGGATGCCTGATCTGCTGCAAATCGGTGGCATCACCGACGCCATGCGCGACCGACTGTCCGAACGGTTCACCATCCATCAGGCCACGGGCGATTACCCCGCCGAGGCGATCACCCACATCGTGACGAACGGCCATGACGGGGTGCCGGCGGACGTGCTGGCCAAGTGCACCAACGCCAAAATGGCCGCGAGCTATGGCGTGGGATATGACGCCATCGACACCGACGCCTGCGTGGAACGCGGCATCATCGTCACCCACACGCCCGACGTCCTGAACGCCGAGGTCGCGAGCACCACGATCATGCTGATGCTTGCCAGCTTCCGCAATCTGCTGGCGGACGAGGCGCACGCCCGCTCCGGCGCCTGGGAAACGGATGGCAACGCGCCGCTGTCGCGCAGTGCCGACAACCGCCGCGTGGGTATCCTCGGGCTGGGCCGCATCGGTCAGGCCATCGCGGACAAGCTCAAGGCGTTCGACGCCGACATCCACTATCACACGCGCAGCCAAAAGGACGTGCCTTACACCTATCACGACACGCTCGTCGGCATGGCCAAGGCGGTTGAGGTCATCATCTGCATCACCCCCGGTGGCCCCTCGACGAACAAGATCGTCAACGCCGAGGTGATGGAGGCTTTGGGCCCCGATGGCACGCTGATCAACGTCTCGCGCGGGTCCGTCATCGACGAGGCGGCGATGGTCGCGGCGCTGCAATCGGGCAAACTGGGCTATGCCGCCCTCGACGTGTTCGAGGAAGAGCCCAAGATCCCCGACGCGCTGAAAACCATGTCCAACGTGGTCCTTCTGCCGCATGTGGGCAGCGCCACGGTCGAAACCCGCGCCGCCATGGGCGCGCTGGTGGTGGACAACGTGCTCAGCCACCTCGACACCGGCAAGACGCTGACGCCGGTGCCGGAAACGGCGCATCTGAATGGCTAGGATCGCGCAGGTCACCGCGCGCCTCTTCGCCGTGCCGCTCGACGAAATCCTCGTCGATGCCAAGCACGGCGATCACAGCCACTTTCACCTGATCACCGCCACGGTGACATTGGACGATGGGCGCACGGGCACAGGCTACAGCTATAACGGTGGCCGCGGCGGGCACGCGACGGCCGCGATGATCACCCACGATCTGGCGCCGTTCCTGACAGGCCAGGATGCGGACAACGTCGAAGAGCTGACCCACGCCATGGACGCGCACCTGCACTATGTCGGGCGCGGCGGGGTGCTGTCCTTTGCCATTTCCGCAGTGGACATCGCACTCTGGGATGCGCGGCTCAAAGGGGCGGGGCAATCGCTGGTGCAGGCGGCGGGCGGCGCGTCGGACCGATGCCGCGCCTATGCGGGCGGCATTGATCTGGGCTTTGACCTGCCCAAGCTGCTGGACAGCGTGCGCGGCTACCTCGCGCGCGGGCACAACGCGGTCAAGATCAAGATCGGCCAACCGACCGAAGCCGAGGATGTCGAACGCATCCGCGCGGTGCGCGACCTGATTGGTCCGGACGTGACGTTCATGATCGACGCCAATTATTCGATGACCACAGATCAGGCGATCAGCTTGGCAAACGCGGTCAAGGATCAGGACATCACGTGGTTCGAGGAACCGATCGAACCGGATCTCTTTGAAGATTTCGCCACCATCCGCGCGGCCACCGGCATGGCCACAGCACAGGGAGAAAACCTGCACACGATGCACGAATTCCGCCGTGCGCTGCCCCATGTGGATTTCATCCAGCCCGACGCATCGAACTGCCTCGGCATCACCGGCTGGCTCGAGGTGGCCGGGATGGCGCGGGACGCGGGCGTGCCGGTGTGCAGTCACGGCATGCAGGAATTGCACGTGTCGCTCGTGTCCTCGCAACCTCACGGCGGCTGGCTCGAAGTGCACAGCTTTCCCATCGACCGTTACACCACGCGGCCCCTCGTGATCGAGGATCACCTCGCCGTAGCGCCGGATGCGCCGGGGATTGGCGTGACCTTCGACTGGGCCAAACTGACCCCACACGAGATTTCGCCGTAGGCATCTGCCCACCCGAATACGCCTTGGGGTGCGCCTTTACGGCGCACCGTCGCTCCAGTCGCTTAGTCGGTCGGACCCAGCGCGTTCAGACCCTTGAGGATGTCGATGGCATAGGCCAGTTGGTAATCCTCTTCGCGCAGCTCGGCTGCGGCTTCGGCCTTGGCACGGTCTTCCTCGATCTGGCGGATCTCGTCCTCGCTCAGGGAATCGTTGTTCAGGCTGCCACGCAGATCCGCCTCTGAACGTTGGCCCACGGCGCTTGCGGGCGCGTCCTCTTCGGCATCCGGGCGGCGGCGCGGTTGTTCCACCACGATGTCCGGGCTCACGCCCAACGCCTGGATCGACCGACCCGACGGCGTGTAATACCGCGCCGTGGTCAGGCGCATCGCACCCTCACCGCGCAGCGGCATGACCGTCTGGACCGACCCTTTGCCGAAACTCTTGGTGCCCACGACGATGGCGCGGCGATGATCCTGCAACGCACCTGCCACAATTTCGGACGCCGAAGCCGACCCGCCATTGATCAGAACGACAATGGGCTTGCCCTCGGCCAGATCGCCGGGGGTCGCGTTGAACCGGTCGCCATCGGCCGGGTTGCGGCCACGGGTCGACACGATCTCGCCCTCGTTCAGGAACGCATCCGATACCCGGATCGCTTGCGTCAGAAGACCGCCGGGATTGTTGCGCAGGTCCAGCACAAAGCCATCGACATTCTCCATGCCGCCCAGTGCTTCGACCTCTTCCTCCAGCTTGGACACCAGGTTCGGCGTCGTCTTGTCGTTGAACGTCGTCACCCGCAGAACAACCGTCTCCCCCTGCGTGCGGCTGCGCACCGCCTGCAATTCGATGGTGTCGCGAATGATCGACACGTCGAACGGCTCGGTCTCGCCCTCGCGCACCACGGTGATGATGATCTCGGACCCGACCGGCCCGCGCATCCGCTCCACCGCCTCATCGAGGGTAAAGCCAAGCATCGACTCGCCGTCCACATGGGTGATGAAATCGCCCGCCTCGATCCCGGCCTCGGCGGCGGGGGTCGAATCGATGGGCGACACCACCTTGATAAAGCCCTCTTCCTGCGTCACCTCGATGCCCAGGCCACCAAACTCTCCGCGCGTCTGCACCTGCATCGCTGCCGCATCGTCCGGCGACAAATAGCTCGAATGCGGGTCCAGCGACGTCAGCATCCCGTCAATCGCCGCCTCGATCAGCTCTCCGGGCGCGACCTCCTCGACATACTGGCTGCGGATCCGCTCAAAGATGTCGCCAAACAGGTCCAGCTGCTCGTAGACGCTGGCGTTGTTGGCGCTTTCCTGGGCCAGCAAAGGCCCCGCAATCTGCGTGGTGGCGATCGCGCCGGCCAGTGTTCCGCCCACGGCCGCCATGACGAATTTCTTCATTCTTAACTACCCATCCTGTTCGGTGCTGAACCACGTAAGCGGGTCCAATGGTACATTGTCCTGTCTTACCTCTATATAGAGCGTTTCCGAAGCTCCAGCGCCACCCCCTTCACCACCTGTTGAAAGGGCAGTCGCGTCATCGTGTCCAGCCAGCCCCCCCATCAGGCCCAGCGGCGTACCCGCGGCGATGATTTCGCCCGCCTGACCATAGCTGACCGCCATGCCCGCCAGCACGAACAACGTGCCGGGGCGCGGTTCGAGAATCGTCACGGTTCCGAAATCCAGGAGCGGCCCGACATAGCGCAGCGTGGCCGCCGTGGGCGCCGTGACCAGCGCGCCGGGGCGCGTCGCCAGCAGGATACCGGGCCGGGTGATCCCGGCGGCGTCCGGTTCACCGGCACGGCGCAGGATCAGCCCGCGCGTTGGCATCGGCAGCGCCCCGATCAACCCCTCGAGCGGCGGCGGGGCCCAGCCCACATCGTTTGACGTGATGTTAGACAGCCCGCTTGAAAACGCATCCAGCGTTTCCGACGACGCGATCAGGATCGCCGTGCGCACCGGGTCCTGCGTGAACCGCACCGGCAGATCCGTCCGTTCCGCCATCGCCTGATTCAGCGCCGACCGCGCGGTCTGTACTTCGGCAAGTCCGGTCTGCAACTGCGCCGCCGCCTGTTCCTGCAAGAGGCGCAGCGTCTCCACATCCGCCAGATCCCGCCTCAGCCGGTCCGCCCGCTGGTTCAGCGCTGGCGTCAGTTCGGCCAGCAACATGCCCGCGCGCGCGGTGCCGTTGGGGCCGTCAGGATGCAGGAACGCGGTGGGCGCCTGCCCTGGTGTCAGCGTCTGCAACACCGCCAGCAACTGCGCGATCTCGGCGTCCCGCGCGGTCAGTTGCGCGCGCAACTGCGCCTCGCGGATGGCCGCCCGACGCAAGCCCGCGCGCATTGCCGACAGCCCGGCCTCATAGGCCTGCACCGTCTGCGTCAGCGCCCGCACCCGGTCCCGCGCGCTCTCTGCCGCGCTCAACTGCGCCGATGCGGCACTCAGCTGTGCGCCCGCATCACGCGCCAGCGCGCCCGCGTCCTCCTGGGCCGCGGCCTGTGTGCTCAACAGGCAGACAAGGGCAAGGGCCGCGAGATACCTCATGCAATCAGGCTTTGCCCCGTCATCTCCACGGGCTGTTCCAGCCCCATCAACTGCAACACGGTGGGTGCCAGATCGGCCAGCCGTCCGCTGTTGATCTCACCCTCCGCACCGATCAGCGCGACGGGGACAAGGTTGGTGGTATGCGCGGTGTGCGGCGCGCCGGTGTCGGGGTCGATCATCACCTCGCAATTGCCGTGATCCGCCGTCAGGATCATGGCACCCCCCGCCGCTTCCAGCGCGGGCAGCACCCGGCCAAGGCCCGTATCCACCGCCTCGCAGGCGGCAATCGCGGCGTCCAGATCGCCTGTATGGCCCACCATGTCCGGATTCGCGTAATTCACCACGATCAGGTCATAGCCGTCCTCGATCGCCGCAATGAACCGGTCCGTGACCTCGACCGACGACATCTCGGGTTGCAGGTCATAAGTGGCCACGCTCGGCGATTTGGGCATGGCACGGTCCTCGCCCGCCTCGGGCGTTTCCTCGCCACCGTTCAGAAAGAATGTCACATGCGGGTATTTCTCGGTCTCGGCCAGCCGGAATTGCCGCAGCCCGGCCTGCGCCACCCACGCGCCCAATGTGTTCACGATCTCGGGCTTGGGATACATCGTGGTCATGTAGGCCTTGTGCGCCTCGGAATAGTCGGCCATGCCCATGACCCCCGCCCAATCGAGCCGCGTGCCAGCCTCAAACCCGTCAAAGCCCGGATCGCCCAGCGCCGCCATGATCTCGCGCGCGCGGTCGGCCCGGAAGTTCAGACAGAACACCCCGTCGCCGTCCTTGGCCCCCTTGTAGCCGTCCATGACCGTGGCCGGGATGAACTCGTCCGTCTTGTCCGCAGCATAGGCGGCGTCGACGGCGGCCTTGGCGGTTTCCCCCACCGGCCCGTCCGCCTGCACCATGGCGCGAAACGCGGTTTCCACCCGGTCCCAGCGATTGTCGCGGTCCAGCGCGAAATACCGCCCCGTCAGCGTCACGATCCGCGCGCCCGCAGGCAGCGCATCGCTGAGCGTCTCAAGATATCCCAACGCCGATTTCGGCGCCACGTCCCGCCCGTCGGTGATCGCATGGATCAGCACCTCCAGGCCCGCATCCCGACAAGCCTTGGCCGCCGCGACCATGTGGTTGAGATGGCCGTGCACCCCGCCATCCGACACCACACCCATCAAATGCGCGCGGCCCCCGGCCTCTTTGATCGCATCAATCCACGCGACCAACTGTGCGTTGTGAAAGAAACTGCCGTCCTCGATGGCCAGATCAATCTGACCCAGATCCATCGCCACCACCCGGCCCGCGCCGATATTGGTATGCCCCACCTCGGAATTGCCCATCTGCCCGCGTGGCAACCCGACATCCGGGCCATGGGTGATCAGGGTGGCGTTCGGACACGTCTCCATGATCCGGTCGACATTGGGCGTCCGCGCCAACGCAGGCGCGTTGCCTTCGCTCTCTTCGCGCAGGCCCCAGCCGTCAAGGATACACAGAACAACGGGTTTGGGCGGAGGTGTCATGGAACGCATACCTTTGGACGACGCAGTGGTCCCGCGTTCTAACCCGCCACCCCCGCCATGGGAAGAAGCCTTGCCCAATCCGCACAAGTCCCTAGGCTGACACAGGGCAAAAAGGGGCACGGAATGAGCGAACACATGCTGGTGCACCTGAACGTCGTCCGCCCCGTCGGCGCGTTCAGCATCGACCACCCGAATGCACAGTACTTCTTTGCCCAACTGCCGCTGGTCTTTGCGCAGGCCCGCGCCGATGACGACCTGCTGTGGCACAACCACGGCGCGCGGATGCCCGATGGCAGCTATACCGACACCAACGGGATCATCGGCCACAGGTCCGACCGGACCGAGGACAATATCCATATCCTGACCATGGCGGGCTGGCGCGATCTGGCGGCGATGCACCGCTTTACCTACCGCGAACCGCTGCACCGCGACGGGATGAAGACGCTGCGCGACTGGGTTGACCGGTCCGAGGGGCCAACCATGGTGATGTGGTGGGCCCCGCGCGGCACCCGCGTGTCGCTCGAGGCGGCGTGGGACAAAATGCAGATGCTGCGCAGGGACGGGCCGGGGCCTGACGCCTTTACCCTGCAACAACGGTTCGACCCGCCTGCCTGATCACGCGATCCGGTCCGGCAGGCCGCGCCCATTGTTCCACCACCGATGCGGGTTGTCACGGTTGGGATCATAGGCCGCGCGGCTCGCCCAATCCTCGCGCAGGAAAATCACCGGCTCCTCATAGTGATGCACCGCCAGAATGGCGTCCATCACCCGGCCCAGCACATCCACGTCCCGCTCAACCGAGATCTTCAGCTCCACCATGGGATAGGTCTCGGTGCTGCCCGGCGCGAACCCCGGCACATGGGTGGTGGTGGTCGATCCGGCCTCTGGCTGGGCCGTCTCGCGGCCCACGGCGGAAATGCTGGCGTTGCGCTGATAGCGGCCATAGCCCAGCGGATGCACCGCCATCACCGCATCCAGAATGCGGTCGGTGTCCTCGGGCAGGGTTTGGATCTCCAGCGTCCATACGGGGACAAACCGCCCCGATCTGGCCTTGTAGTTGGCAAGTGCGGTCATGGTTTGCGCCTCTCAATCGGGGTTGCTGCGGGTGAAACTGATCTTGGACAGGTCAGGGGCCTGCTCCGATGTGGGCATGACCTCGACCGGGGCGGCGCCGGGGGTCAGGATGTGGCGCAACAGGCCCACGGGATGCGCCCGCAGCGTCAGTCGGGTCGACACGTAATCCTCCACCACCTCCTCGCCCAGTGTCATCTGCGGCAACAACGCGGCGGGCTCGTCCACCACCTCGCCGTCGATGTCCTGCGAAAACAGCGGCAGCGCGGCACCGGGGGCAATCGCCTTGGCCTCCCAAAGCGCGTCGCGCCGCGTCGTGCCCATCCCGGCAAAGGCATCCGCCTCGGCCAGCCGGGTCAGCACCGCAGGCCCTAGCCCCGCCTTGCGCCAGATGTCGCGCACCGACTGATAGCCATTGCCCCGCGCCGCCGTCAGCCAGCTGGCGTCCTCCTCGCTCAGCCCCTTGATCTGCCGGAACCCCAGCCGCAGGGCCAGCCCGCCCTGTCCGTCCGGCTCCATCACGTTGTCCCAATAGCTGGCGTTGACACAGATCGGACGCACCTTGACCCCGTGCTCGCGCGCATCCCGCACGATCTGGGCGGGCGCGTAAAACCCCATGGGCTGCGAATTCAGCAGCGCACAGGCAAAGATGCCCGGATGGTGGCACTTGAGCCAGCTTGACGCATAGACCAAAAGCGCAAAGCTCGCCGCGTGGCTTTCAGGAAACCCGTAAGAGCCGAACCCCTCGATCTGGGAAAAACACCGCTCGGCAAAATCGTCGTCATAGCCGTTCCTGCGCATCCCCCGCAGGAACAGGGCGCGGAATTCGCTGACGCTGCCATGTTTCTTGAACGTGGCCAGCGACCGGCGCAGCCGGTCCGCCTGATCGGGGCTGAACCCCGCCCCCACGATGGCGATCTGCATCGCCTGTTCCTGAAACAGCGGCACGCCCAGCGTCTTGCCCAGCACCTGGCCGAGCTCATCCGAGGGAAAGCTGACCTCCTCCTCTCCATTCCGGCGGCGGATGTAAGGATGTACCATGTCGCCCTGAATGGGGCCGGGGCGGATGATCGCGACCTCGATCACGAGGTCATAGAAATTGCGCGGCCGCATCCGCGGCAGGAAGTTCATCTGCGCCCGGCTTTCCACCTGAAACACGCCCACACTGTCCGCGGCACAGAGCATATCGTACACGCGCGGATCCTCGGGCGGCAGGGTGGCGAGGGTATAGTCGCGCTGGTGGTGCATCCGCAGCAGGTCGAACGCCTTGCGGATACAGGTCAGCATCCCAAGCGACAGCACATCGACCTTGAGGATGCCCAGACTGTCGATGTCATCCTTGTCCCAGCAGATGACGGTGCGGTCCTCCATCGTGGCGTTTTCGATGGGGACAAGTTCATCCAGACGCCCTTCGGTGATGATGAACCCGCCCACATGCTGGCTGAGGTGGCGGGGAAAGCCATTGATCTCATAGACCAGTTCAATCGTCTGTTGCAGCCGCCGGTCGCGGAAATCGAGGCCGATCTCGGCCATGCGCTCGGCCTCCAGCCCCTTGGTCGAGAAAAAGCCCCAGAGCTGCGAGGACAGTGCGCTGATCGTGTCTTCGGTCAGGCCCATGGCGCGGCCCACCTCGCGGATGGCCCGCTTGCCCCGGTAATGCACGACCGTGGCGCACAGGCCCGCGCGGTGGCGGCCATAGGTCTGATAGATGTGCTGGATCACTTCCTCGCGGCGCTCGTGTTCGAAATCCACGTCGATGTCGGGCGGTTCGTCCCGCGCCTCGGACACGAACCGCTCGAACACCATGGTGCCCATCTCGGGCGAAACGGACGTGACGCCAAGGCAGTAGCACACCACCGAATTGGCCGCCGACCCGCGCCCCTGACACAGGATGCCCCGGCTGCGCGCGAAATGGACGATGTCGCGGACGGTCAGGAAATAGGGCTCGTATTTCAGCTTGGCGATCAGGGTCAGTTCGTGGCGCAGCAGCGTCTGCGCCTTTTCGGGCGCGCCGGAGGGATAGCGCCATTTGAGACCCGCATAGGCCAACCGCTCCAGCCGCTGGCCGGGGGTTTCATTGTCCGTGATCTCGGACGGATATTCATAGCGTAGTTGATCGAGCGAGAACGTCAGACGTTGGGCCAGCGCACCCGCCCGCTGCACCGCCGCCTCGTGCCCGGCAAACAGGCGCAGCATCTCGGCCTCTCCGCGCAGCCGCCCTTCGCCATTGCTGAGCGCAGCACGGCCCAGCGCGTCGACCCGGCATTTCAGGCGGATGGCGGTGACCACGTCGGCCAGCTTGCGGCGCGCGCCGTGGTGCATGCGCGGCCCGGCCGAGGCCAGCGTGGGCAGGCCAAGGCGCTGCGCCTGATCCGTGATCCGGTCAAAGCGCGCGGTGTCCCGGCCATCATAGTGCGGCACCATCAGCACATGGATGTTTCCCGCAAAGCGGCGCGTCAGCCGTCCCGCCGTTTGCACCCAATCGCCCGCGCCGCCCTGCACCGTTTGCGCCTGTGGCCAGAGGAGCAGGTGCAGACCGTCGGAAAACGCCTCAAGGTCGCGCAGCTGGATATCGCAGTGGCCCTTGTCCGCCCGCAGCCGCCCCGCCGAGATGATGCGGCACAGGCTGCGCCAGCCCGCGCGGTTTTCCGGCAGCACCGTGATCGGCGGCGCATCCGTAAACACCAGACGCGCCGCGGGGATCAGCCGAGGGGTCACGGTCACCGCTGCCCGCGGCGGGGCGGGGATATGATCGGGGCGGGGCGGCCCGATCAGCCCGTGGATCGCGTCGAACTCCGCCCGTTCGCGCACGTTGCGGGCCAGCACCCGCGCCTCTGTATGGGCCCGCACGATCCCCGCCACCGAATTGTCATCGGCAATCGCGATCCCCTCCATCCCCAGAAGTGCCGCGCGATTCATGTACTCCTCGGGGTGGGACGCCCCCGTGAGAAAGGTGAAATTCGACGTGATCGACAGTTCGCAGAACATGGGTTGGGCAGATTCGCTGGCAGCAGGCGCGCAGTATATTCACTTTTTGTTCTCATTTGAACCGCCATGACGGATGCGCAGCATTCGGGTCGCCGTGGCTTGGCATGGCGGGCTAGGACACTGTCAGAAGGAGACCACCATGCCCCGTTACACGGCCCTGCCCACCGACACCGTCACCGCCTGGCGCGCCGATGCGCCCGATGCCTTTGGCCACCCGCCCGAACGGCATGTTTCGGACGGAGAGGGCAACCCCTGCCGCCACTGCCTGCGCGACATCCCCGCAGGCCACGAGATGCTGATCCTTGCGCACAAACCCTTTGACGGGACCCACCCCTATGCCGAGGTCGGGCCAATCTTTGTCTGTGCCGATCCGTGTACGCGGGGTGGTGGGGCAGACCTGCCGCCCATCCTGACCACCTCGCCCGACTACCTGATCAAGGGGTACTGCGCCCGCGACCGCATCGTCTATGGCACCGGCGCCATCGTGCCCGTGGCCGGGATCGACGCGCATCTGGAGCGCATCTTTGCCCGCCCGGATGTCGCCTATGCCCACGTGCGGTCCGCGCGCAACAACTGCTATCAATTGCGGGTGGATCGCGACGACTAGCCCCTTGTCTGGTCTGGCCCCTTGGCCCATAACGGCGGCTGCACCCATGCCCCAGCCAAGGACAGCCGCCATGCCGATCGACGCGCCTGAAACCAAGACAGTCACCACACGCCGCGTGGCCTGTGACGGGAGCGAAGGCGCGCTGGGTCATCCGCGGGTCTGGCTGCAGATCCCCGTCGATACCGGCTGGGTCGAATGCCCCTATTGCGACTGCAAATACGTGATCGACGACAGCGCCGAATGATCGCCAGCGCGGCCTAGTCGTGGATCATCTGGTCGATCAGCGTATCGACCTGTTTCTGCACCTGCGCATTGGCCTGTTCAATCTTTTCCGACAGCTCGCGGATTTCTGCCGCGATGATGGCAAAGCCCCGGCCCTGTTCACCCACATGCGCCGCCTCAATCGACGCATTGATCGCGATCAACCCGACATTCTGGGAAATTTCGCTGATCTCGCGCAGGGCCTGACGGGTATCATCGCCGGTCTTCTGGGCCGCGCTGCGCCGCGTGACGCGGTCGGTATGCAGATCCGCGCTCAACCGGTTGACGAGGCGGGCAAAGTGCAGGTTGAAATCCCCCGCCGCGTGCTGCGTCATCGCGCGCAGATCCTCTGCGGTACAGGTCCCTTCGGCATGTTTGCGCGCCAGCCGGTCGATCACGGTCACGAAACGCTCCATCTCGGTGACGCTGTCGGGCATGTCGGCCACCGCGCCCTGCAACCACTCCAGCGCCTGGGGATCGATGCCAACCTCGTTCCCTGCGCCCTGCAACAGCCGTACACCGGACCACGCCCCCGGCAACGCGCGGTCGACACCGGCGACGCAGGCGTCATGATCCGCGTCGCCGTCAAGCAGCATGCCAGCCGCGCAATACAGCGCAACACGCGCGCAATGCGACCGGATCATGTCCACCGCGCGCAACAATTCAATACGCGCCGCGATGCCCGTGGCACCGGCCTGTTGGCCCAAAACGTCGGTGACGTCACTCAATCGCGATTGCATGTTCATGGCACCCTTGTGCCAAATCCAACTTAACAAATGCTTGTGCTTTCCCCTTTTCGGGATTCGTGGCACATCACCCGGACACGCATCGCAAGGAAAGGTTCCGCACATGCCGTTTGACAAGGGATGTCACCTGCACCTGATCGACGGATCGGCATTCATCTTTCGCGCCTACCACGCCTTGCCGCCGCTCACGCGCAAGTCCGACGGCCTGCCCATCGGGGCGGTATCGGGCTTTTGCAACATGCTCCAGCGCTATGTCGAAGGGAACCACGGCCCCGACGCGCCGACCCATGTGGCCGTGATCTTTGACAAGGGCAGCCACACGTTCCGCAACGACATGTACGACCAGTACAAGGCCAACCGCGATGCCATGCCCGAGGACCTGCGCCCGCAGATCCCCCTGACGCGGGCTGCGACCGAGGCGTTCAACATCGCCTGCAAGGAAAAAGAGGGATACGAGGCCGACGACATCATCGCCACCCTCGCCGTACAGGCCCGCGCCGCCGGTGGGCGTTGTACCATCATCAGCTCCGACAAGGACCTGATGCAGCTGGTGGGCGACGGCGTCGAAATGCTCGACGCGATGAAGAACAAGACCATCGACCGCGACGGCGTGTTCGAGAAATTCGGCGTCTACCCCGACCGCGTGGTGGACGTGCAGGCGCTGGCAGGCGACAGCGTCGACAACGTGCCCGGCGCGCCCGGTATCGGGATCAAGACGGCGGCCCTGCTGATCAACGAATACGGCGACCTCGACGCACTTCTCGAACGCGCGGGCGAGATCAAGCAACCCAAGCGCCGCCAGACCCTGATCGACCACGCCGACCAGATCCGCCTCAGCCGCGATCTCGTCCGCCTCGACGAAAACACGCCGCTCGACTTCACCCTCGATGACCTCGAGGTGCGCGACCCGATCCCAGAACAGCTCATGCCGTTCCTCGCCGAGATGGAGTTCCGCACCCTCACCAAACGCATCGCCGACAAGCTCGGCGTCGACACGCCCGAGATCAAGGACGCGGCCCCCGCCCCCGCCGACGCCCCCGAAGCGCCAAGTTTCGAGCAAAGCACCTATGAACACGTCCAGACCGCCGATGCGCTGCAAACCTGGATCGACCTGATCTATGAACGCGGCTACGTCGCCGTTGACACCGAAACCACCGGCCTGAACGAGATGACCGCCGGTCTGGTGGGCATCTCGCTGGCGGTGAATGCGGGCCACGCCTGCTACATCCCGCTGACGCACAAACAGGGCGGCGATGACCTTTTTGGCTCCGACGATCTGGCACCGGGGCAGATGCCGCTCGAACAGGCGCTCGAGATGCTCAAACCCGTGCTCGAGGATGACAGCATCCTCAAGATCGGCCAGAACATGAAATACGACGCCAAGATCTTTGCCCAGATCGGCATCACCGTGGCCCCCATCGACGACACCATGCTGATGAGCTACGCGATGCATGGCGGGCTGCACAATCACGGCATGGACACCCTGTCCGACCGCTATCTCGGCCACACGCCGATCCCGATCAAACCGCTGCTGGGGTCGGGCAAATCGGCGAAAACCTTCGATCAGGTGCCCATAGAAGACGCCGTGACCTACGCCGCCGAAGACGCCGACATCACCCTGCGCCTGTGGCAGCTGTTCAAACCGCAACTGCACCGCGTTCAGGTGACAAAGGTCTATGAAACCCTCGAACGGCCCATGGTCCACGTGCTGGCGGGCATGGAACGGTCCGGCATCAAGGTCGACCGCGATACCCTGTCGCGCATGTCCAACGCATTCGCCCAGAAAATGGCGGGGCTGGAGGATGAGATCTACCAACTGGCAGGCCGCAAATTCAACGTGGGCAGCCCCAAACAACTCGGTGAAATCCTGTTCGACGAAATGGGCATCGAAGGCGGCAAAAAGGGCAAGACAGGGGCCTATGCCACCGGCGCCGACGTGCTCGAAGACCTCGCCACAGAACACGAGCTGCCCGGTCGCGTCCTCGACTGGCGGCAACTGTCGAAACTCAAATCCACCTACACCGACGCGCTACAGGACCACATCAACCCCGACACGGGCCGCGTGCACACGTCCTACTCCATCGCGGGCGCATCCACCGGGCGGCTCGCCTCCACCGATCCGAACCTGCAAAACATACCCATTCGCACCGAAGAAGGCCGCCGCATCCGCGAGGCCTTTGTCGCCGAGCCGGGCAAAACCCTCGTGGCCCTCGACTATTCCCAGATCGAATTGCGCATCCTCGCCCACATCGCGCAGATCCCCGAGCTGAAGCAGGCCTTTGACGACGGCATCGACATCCACGCGCTCACAGCGTCGGAAATGTTCGACGTGCCGCTGGACGAGATGACCCCAGAAGTCCGCCGCCAGGCCAAGGCGATCAACTTCGGCGTCATCTACGGCATCTCGGGCTTCGGCCTCGCGCGCAACCTGCGCATCCCGCGGGCCGAGGCGCAGGGCTTCATCGACCGCTACTTCGAACGCTTCCCCGGCATCCGCACCTACATGGACGACACCAAGGCGTTCGCCAAGGAACACGGCTACGTCCAGACCCTGTTCGGTCGCAAGATCCACACGCCCGAGATTGCCTCCAAAGGCCCCCGCGCAGGCTTTGCCGCCCGCGCCGCGATCAACGCGCCCATCCAGGGCACCGCCGCTGACGTCATCCGCCGCGCCATGATCCGTATGCCCGCCGCGATCAAGGACATCCCCGCCGCCATGCTGCTCCAGGTCCACGACGAGCTTCTGTTCGAGGTCGAGAACAGCGCGGTGGACGACCTGATCGGCGTCGCCCGCGAGGTCATGGAAAACGCCAACAACCCGGTGGTCCACCTCGACGTGAAACTGACCGTGGACGCAGGCCAGGGCCAGAACTGGGCCGAGGCGCACTGAAGGTTAGGCCCTCGTAATCCTTGAGGGCGGGCAAGACCCCGGCCCGATGCCCGGACCGCGCCGGTCAGATCGTCCAGCGGAACCCCGTCGCGTCCTCGGACACGTCCCACAATTTCGCCATGACAGCCTTGTCATGCGCGTGCGGATGCAACGTGCCCCGACCAACCGGACCGACAAATTCCATACGACCGGTGGGACCATAGAGCGCTCGTTGCTCCAGACCGGCCTCAGTCGCGCACATGACCTCCGGCCAAGAGCCCTTTTCGGCGGATTGAACCATCGGTGACAGCGACATCAACCCGAACATGATCCGCGTCAAAAGGTTTCCGCTCGTCGTGATCAGCGACGTCCGCGAAGACCCGGGATGGCACACGTAAACCCCGACACCGGTCCTGCCCGCCGCCTTCAGCCGATCCTGAAGCTCATATGCAAACATCATCTGCGCAAGCTTGCTCTGGGAATAGGTCCGGTTCTGATGGTAATTCCCGTTCCAGTTCATGTCCTCGAACTGAATGGTCTTGATACCCATGTTGTAGCCAAGGCTCGAAACGACAACGATCCGACCGCCCGAGGCTTCGATCCGGTCAAAAAGCAATCCGCAGAGCAGGAAGTGGCCGTAATGGTTCGTGCCCAACATGCTCTCAAACCCATCAACGGTGAACGTCTGCGTCGGCACCTGCGCAATCGCCGCGTTGCAGATCAGGGCATCGATGCGGGGCACCGTGTTCTGCACCTCCACCGCCGCTTGGCGCACACTGGCCAAAGAGGCCAGGTCCATACGGATAAAACGCACATCCGCGTCACCGCCCAACTCTTTTTTCAGCTCCGCAACAGCGGCCTGGGATTTCTCGGCAGAGCGGTTCAACATCACGACCTTGGCGTTTTTCTTCAAAAGGGTCCGCGCCGCCTGAAACCCTGCACCGGCATTGGCACCTGTGATCAGATAGGTTTTGCCGGACAGGGTCCCAAGGCGTTCCGGCGTCCAACCCTTGGGACCAAAAGTGGTGTCAGGCATCGTCATTCTCCTGTGTACGTCGGCGCTCCAGCCAACCCATGTCCATTTCAACTGAAAACCTCAGATAAATGTCAGCCGGGCCTGAAAACAGCCGATATCGTCGCGATTACTTGCCTGATTGTATCAACACCGTTGTCTGAACCCGACCAATGCCGTTACATCCCCACCATGGACAAGGATCGGATCAAACACTTCATCGCAGACCGGACATCGCAGGACGGCCTGACAGACTCCGGCATCCAGGGCGTGCAGTTTTTCAGGGCAACGCAATCTGTCCCCTGCGTTCCCGCCGTCTACGAACCCTGCATCATCGCCATCGTCAGCGGAGAGAAAGAGGCGGTGCTGAATGGGCAGAGATACGTGTACGACCAAGGCCGGTATCTCTGCTGCCCGATGGCGATGCCCGTCAAGGCAGGCACACCCAAAGCGTCCCGCGACAACCCGCTTTACGGGGTGATGATAGCACTCGATCAGCGGCTGATGGCGCAGATCGCCATAGAGATGGAGAACGCCGGAGCGGTCCTGCCTGCCGCCAGAGGAGAGTTGCGCGAGCCCGGAATCAAACTCGCAAGATGGGACGCGACCTTCACCGACGCCCTGCTCAGGCTCCTGCAACTCGGGGACAACAGGACAGACATAGCCGTTCTTGGTCAGGCGCGATTGCGCGAGGTGCTCTATGCCCTCTTGAAGGGAGAGGCGGGTGCCTTTGCCCGTCAGGCATTTGGTGCTGGAAACGCCATCGGACGCTCCATCGCACACGTGTCGTCGAACCTCGATGCGCCGGTTTCAATTGACGATATGGCCAACCGCGCCGGGATGACCCGGGCCGTCTTTCATCGCAAGTTCAAACAAGTGACAACACTGGCACCGATGCAGTTCGTGAAATCGATGCGCCTGAACAACGCCGCAATGAAGATTGCCGGCGGAATGGCCGTGAACGAAGCGGCCTTGGAAGTCGGTTACCTCAGCCCATCTCAGTTCAGCCGCGAATTCAAACGCATGTACGGGCAATCACCAAGACAGTGGGCTGAAGCGCAGCAACTTCCGATCGGTGTCGCATGAGCCATCTCACGTTGAACAACACCCAAATCCGGTTGCGCCGCCGTCTGCGCGCCTACGTCAAAAGGACCCCTCCATGATCCACACCTGGCAAGACCTGAAAACACTTGGCCTTTCGCTGGGCCTGCCGCATGTCATCGTGGCCACCAGTTGGGGCAACGAAAACCTCAAGGCGCACGGCAAGCTGTGGACATGGTGGTCGCCCTATGTCGATGCCGCGATCTTCAAGGGCACCATCGAGGAACGCGAGATGCTGGTCGAGGCCGACCCCGACACCTTCTTGCTTCATCCGCACTATGCCAAGTTCGGATGCCTTCTGGTAGCGGCCGGCCGCATCGACCCCGACTGGGCGGCGGCGCGCCTGCACAGCACGTGGCGCGACATGGCCCCCAAACGGTTTCTCAAGGCGTGGGACGCCGAGCAGCAGCAATAGGGTGTTTCGCTTGGAGACGTGGTTGGCACGCGACCGCGCCCCATCGGGCACGATTGTGCGCGCGGGGTGGTTAACACGCGCTACCGAACCGCGCGGCGGGTCAAGTTCTTGATTTTGGATCGGGATCACAGAGCGGTCAAGAAATGGCAAAGACCCCGCACGCTCTGTCCCCGCGGGGACAGATCACTCCGGAATGGTCAGTTTGCCCACCAGTCGCCGCGCCAGCGGGGCGACGAACAGCACGATGGGAAAGGCCACCGCCCAGCTGGGCAGCCACGCCCCGATCCACTGGCCAAAGAACCCCGCGACAAGGCCCACGGCCAGAAAGGTCGAGATGCCGGACACGAGAAAGGACATCATGCCGCTGAGGACAAAACCGAATGCGATATGGGCGTAACGGGCAGGGATCATGACAGGCATCCTTTGTGACGGGTCGCGTCCTGTGTACCGCGCGGCGTACGGCGCCAGAAGTGCACCTGCGCACAGGGACTATGCCATCATCCACGCCAGATCCGTTTCCGTGCGGCCCTTCGGCGTGTACTCCGCACTGACCCATCCGTCGTAACCGCTGGCGTCGATGGCGGCAAAGAGCGCGGCAAAGTCCACGCGCCCCCGGCCCGGCGTCACCCGCCCCGGCGCGTCTCCGATCTGGATGTGGCGGATCAGCGGGCGCATCGCGTGGAACGTGCCCAGCGCATCTCCGGTGATCTCCTGCGCGTGGTAGCTGTCATATTGCAGGCCGAGATTGGGCGCGTCGACGGCCTCGATGATCTCTGCGGCAAGGTCATAGCTGTCGAGGAAATAGCCCGGCATAGCACCCGCGTTCAACGGCTCCAGCGTCAGGCACAGACCCTCGGGCAGGGACGCGGTCGCGCGCCGCAAGTTCTCCACCATCGCGGCCTTTGCCTCCGCACCGCTGCCATCCCCGCTCATCACGTGGATCACCCCCGCGCCCAACGCCTGCGCATAGCGCACCGCGCGCCGCATGTCATAGTCGAACCGCGCCGCACCGCCCGGCACGGCGGCAAAGCCGCGCGCACCGCCCGTATAGTTCGGCCCCGGCGCGTTCAGCAGCACCATCTGCAACCCATTGCGCCGCAGCGCCCGCAAGGTCTCGGGCGCGGGCACGTCATAGGGGAACAGCACCTCGACCGCCTCGAACCCGGCTTCGGCGGCGGCGTCAAAGCGGTCAAGATAGGGCAGCTCGGCCCACAGATGCGTCAGGTTGGCGGCAAATCGCGGCATGTCCGGACCCTAGCCCGCAGCGCACCCGCGCGCCATCAAAACGTCTCGACCCAGGGCCGCAGGGTCAGCTCGTCCGACCAGGCCGAGCGGTGCTGATCCATCAGCTGCACATAGGCCGCGGCAATCGCGTCCGGGTCCAGCATCCTGTCCGTCCCGTCATCGGTCCGCTCGGCGCGGGCAGGGTTGGAGATGCCGCCATCGATGTTCACCCACGCCACGTGCACGCCCTTGGGATGCAACTCGCGCGCCATCGACTGGGCCAGACCACGCTGGGCAAACTTGCCCATGGCAAAGGGCGCGGACTGCGCAAAACCCTTGACCCCCGCAGACGCCCCGGTGAACAGGATCGTCCCGCGTCGCCCGTCCACAACATCCTGATCTTGCATCATTTTTGCCGCCGCCCGCCCCATCAGGAACGACCCGAAGGCGGTGATCTCGATGGCGCGGCGAACCTCTTCGGGATCAAGATCGGCGATGGCCCCGCGCTGGCGGGCGGAGGGGTTGTAGATGGCAACGCTCAACCGACCGTCAAGGCTGGCAAAAAGCGCATCCACAGAGGCCGGATCGCTGCCATCAAGCGCGACCGTACGCGCGCCGGTCTCCGCCGCGAGGTCCGCGAGCTTGTCGGTGTTGCGCGCCCCCAACACCAGGTCATGCCCCCGCGCGTGCAATTGCCGAGCAAGCGAGGCCGACAGGCCACTGCCTGCCCCGATGATAAGAGCGATGCCTTGGGTCATGCGGATGTCCTCCGGTTGCGGCGTGGTTTGTTTGCTTTGGGAGAGGATGCAAGAGAACGGTGAGGCACGCCAGCGGAGAGGGCGCACATCGGTTGTGCAAGGCACGTTTGATGGCTGGGTACGTTGCGCCAGACGAAAACTTGGCAATGAAGAAAGCCTCAACCAACAAGACTTGACTAAAATTTGCTCCTTCGACCACGTGCGGTCTGTGTGGCAGCTTTCATTTGCTCAAACTGCTGCCAGATGCGTTCTTAACCGTTGGTTAACTCATTTAAATCAGTATGTTGGCAGGTCCATCCGTTCGGCCACCTTGAATGCGACACATTGATCCATCATATTTTCTGGTGATCAAGCCACCGCCGTGTATGGTGTTTGCCAAGCGCCGAGGGGAAAAATCCGCTGGCCATGGGAGAAAATTGATGTCTTTGCCTATGCAGTTGGACGCGGCAATTACTGAAAGACTTATTGCTGTGATCCGGGAAAAGTTTGATTTGGATGCCGCTTCTACCATTGAGGTGCAATCGATCGAAGTGGACGCTGAAGAACACAAGATAATAATCGCACTGTCCATTACGACTAACGCTCGCCCGGAGGCTCTCGCCAGAAGTTACCTTGGGCTAACGGGGAGAGTACGTGAAGTGCTCGGCAGTGATTGGTCTGGTTTCTTCCCAGTAATTACTCCCCAAATTCACTCTGGCGCGCATGCTTGATGCAAAACTGGCGGATGGTCATCTTGCTGTAGCTAAACGTCTGGCTACCACAAAACGACCAGCTCAAGCCGACATCAGACGCTCCATCAGCTCGTCCTACTATGCGGTCTTTCATGCGCTTGCGCGGACTTGTGCAAATGCCTTGGTAGGTCGCACCCCAAGCCAACGACCTAACAAGGCGTGGGTTGAAGTCTATAGAGGCTTAAATCACGGCATCTGCAAAAAGGCCTGTGAACAGGCCAATTCGGTGGATTTCCCTCTTTGCATTAAAGAATTTGCTGACGCGTTCCAGCAGCTACAAGAGCATCGTCACAAGGCCGACTACGATCCAAACATTCGGTTTTACAAAGCTGATGCTCAATTCTGGTACGATACAGCAAGGTTGAGTATTGAGAGCCTGCGGTCGGCCAGCAATGTAGACAAAAAGGCTTTCTCAACTTGGGTTTTGATATCTTCCCAAGGTGCTAAGAGCGCGCGCAAAGCAAAGACCGGCAACTAGGCATACGGTGGCTTGCTCAAGAAAGCACTAGCTGGTATTTTTCTGCCGTGCCCATCGCACATCCTTTTTGACCCTTACGCCTCCTATTGGTGGAACGCATGAGGTGATCCGCGAGTGTTGAACTGCTATTCGACGTTAGCTGAAAAGGTGAAAAAATGGCACTTTGTTCTTGGCCTAAGCCCGTGAGCGTTCGCGCTTATGTACGCTTTCGCTTTGGCAAGTGGGAGACTGTGGTCTCCCACTGCCGTGCAAATCCGACGTATTAAGGGGTTGCAGCCCCTACGCCGGTAGCGTGTAAAATAGCGATGGGCGCATCATTAGCCAGAAAAAATCGGTCGGCAAAGGAAATGCGATTGATCTTTGCATGAGGTTTGCCATCGAGTCTTGCGCGCAACACATCCTGTAGATGCACGTTGTAAGCCGCATAGCGCGAAATATCGCATAAGCCGATTGCGCACTCAAACTCAAGGTTAACACAAAGCCCCCTGCCAACCGGCCAACACCGAGCGTACACCCCAACCCTAAGGCAACTCATCCGACGGGATGTTCCCAAAGAACGCGCCCTCGGGACCCACACGCCGAACCCGCTGCTGGACGGCAAGGGCGAACCGCGCATCCCTATCCAGTCGTCGAACGTCTGGTTGTTCTTCTCCGGAAGCGCGCGCAGACCTTGCCGGGACAGGCGGGCTTCGCCTTCGCCTGCGGCCAGAGCCGCCGTCCAGTTCGGGAAGCCCGCTTCGACGTAGTTCACTTTGGACATGTCCAACCGCACGCTGCCATTTGTGCATTTCACACAGCAGTGCGTTTGGATCCATCCGCTCGAAACAGGCTTTCATGAAGTCATCCGGCGACGACAATGCCGAGAACCGTGCGCCAACATTCTTCCTGGTAAAACCCGCGCGACCACCCAAGCGTCGATACGATCATGGCCATACGGTCCGTGCCATCCCGCACATCCAGACCGGACGCATACCCGCCGTTATTCCAAGCCGGGTCCGACGTGGCCGCCAATGACCAGGGTCAGTTTTTCAATGCCGAAGTGTTCTGCGCGCGGCTTGTGTTGAGCGGCGATATCATCAGGTTTGGAATTTGCCCATGGCCTGCGGCGCTGGCCTGGTGTGCGGAGAGGACGCGGTCCCGGCCCCCAACTGGTCGGCAATGACGATTAAGCAATTTGGTGGACCAAGCGCGTGATCAGCGCATACTGTCGTGCGGATCATTCATCTCCTCCCTGAGTGTTCGGCCCCTTCCTCAAGGTGCGACAGGCAGTGTGGCGCGTCACAATCCGCAAGGATTGCATCTTCTGCTTCGACACCCGTCAAGGCGTCGAACGCGCGGGCCCCATGTCCGCGGTGGAAGACGCTTGCAGCGTCGTGGTGGATCGCCGCTTGTGCATCCTGCGCGTCGGTCACGTCCTTGGCCACGGAGATTATCGGGCTTGGCGCATCCGTGACGGTTTGCTGGAAGCCGTCAAACAGGTCAGCTTTTTCGGGGACCTTGTGTAAGGCCGCGCAACCACATTTCCGACGCGGGCGTTGTTCAGCAAAATCAATTGAGACTTGGCGCATGGCGGAGCCGCTCTTTGGCAAGGTCCAGAAAGCTGCGCAGTTTCAGGGACACACGCCTGCCCTCGTAGTGGACCAGATGTATGGGCAGATGTTCGGGCTCATAGTCTTCGAGGACTGTTTTGAGAGACCCGGACTGAAGGTCCGGACCAACCTGATACGACAGAACGCGCGTAAGGCCCCATCCCGATGTCGCAAGGGCGACTGCGGATGCAACGCTGGTTGTGGCCAGTCTGGGGGCAACGCGGGCCACGATGTCTTGTTTCTTTCCAAAGCGCCATTCACTGCTTGGGGTTGTCGCCGGTGCTTCGACGATGCGGTGTTTTGCAAGATCATCTGGCGTTTGCGGCAAACCATGTTCGGCGAAATAGGCCGGGGATCCACAAATGACGCGGCGCACCCGGCCAACCTTGACCGCCATCAATCCCGCAGCGGTCAGCGGCCCGATGCGCACACCGAGGTCCAGCCCCTCTTCGACAAGGTTCACCACACGATCGACCATGAGCATGCTGGCTTTCACTTCGGGAAATAGATCCAGATACTCGGCAAGAATCGGGGCGACATGGAGCCGTCCGAATTCAACTGGCGACGTCAGCCGCAGCGTGCCTTGGGGTATTCCGACCGCACCGGAGACACCATCATTCGCCGCATCAAGATCCGCGAGAATCCCCCGAACCTCATCCAGATAGGTGCGGCCGACATCCGTCAGGCGCACAACACGCGTTGTCCGATTGAACAGGCGCGCACCGAGGCGTTCTTCCAATTCGTTGACGCCTCTGGTGGCCGAGGGCGCGCTGATCCCCAAAGTACGCGCCCCGCCGGAAAAGGTGCCTGCCTCGGCCACGGCGACAAACACTTCCAATGATTGCAAACGGTCCATGACGCCTCGCTTTCATTTCTAATAATGAAATAATGACTTTCCATTTTCCAGTATTATTATCCAAACGAGACATAGTTAGCTTCTTTTCAGAACGAGACACAGACCTCATTTTGAAAGGACAGAGACATGAGCCGCATCCCGACACCCGAGACAATCGCCGATACGCCAGCACAGTCGCAGCCGCTGCTGGCGTCGGTTGAAAAGTCATTGGGATCCGTCCCGAATCTGTTTCGCCTCTTGGCGACCAGCCCGGAGGCGCTGGAAGGTTACCTGGGCCTGAACGGCGCATTGTCCAAGGGCAAGCTCGGCGCTGCAACACGTGAACGCATCGCCATTGCCATCGCACAGACCAATGGGTGTGACTACTGCAACGCTGCCCATACGTTTCTGGCAAAAACCTTTGCCAAATTGGACGAAGCAGAGGTCGCCGCGAACCGCGCGGGTGCGTCAACAGATGCAAAAGCACATGCCGCCGTGTCCTTTGCCGTGAAAGTCGCGACCTCGCGGGGTCGTGTGGATGAACAGGACATCTCGACCGTCCGCGCCGCGGGTTATTCAGACGCAGAGATCATCGAGATCATCGGCCTGATCGCGCTGAACGTGCTGACGAATTACGTCAACGAAGTGTTCCGGACGGACATCGACTTTCCCGCAATCGACACGGCAGCGGCCTGAGCCGGGCACAACAGGAGTTCAAAATGACCACCGAAGCACCGCGTCATCCCCTGCCCCCATTCTCCGAAGAGAGCGCACGCGAAAAGGTGCGCCTTGCGGAAGACGGATGGAATTCGCGCAACCCGGCCAAAGTTGCCTTGGCCTATACCCCCGACAGCGCCTGGCGCAACCGCGCGGAGTTTCCGAAAGGCCGCGGGCAGATCGAGGAATTCCTGACCCGCAAGTGGGACAAGGAACTGGAATACCGCCTGATCAAGGAGCTGTGGGCCTATGGCGGCAACCGTATCGCCGTCCGCTATGCCTATGAGTACCACGACGACAGCGGCAACTGGTTCCGCGCCTATGGCAACGAGAACTGGGAGTTCGACGACAACGGTTACATGGCCAATCGCCATGCCTCGATCAATGAACACCCCATCCGCGAAGAAGACCGCAAGTTCCGCTGGCCGCTCGGCCGCCGCCCGGATGACCACCCCGGCCTCAGCTATTTTGGCTTTTGATTCGAACACCTGAAGGACACGCAAATGACCACCCCGATCAAACTGTACCGCACCCCGAAATCAGGGCACTGCCATCGCGCAGAGCTGATGCTCGCGCTGCTCGGCCTGCCCTATGAAACCATCGACATGGACATGGCCAATGGCGCGCACAAGTCGGAAGAATTTCGCAAGATCAGCCCCTTTGGCCTGGTCCCGGCGATTGACGACAGCGGCTATACGCTGGCCGACAGCAACGCCATTCTGACCTATCTCGTGCAGACCTATGCCAACGGGTCCGACTGGATCCCTGCGGACCCCAAAGAGGCGGCAGAAGTACAGCGCTGGCTGACCATCGCGGCGGACAACATCTATTCAGGACCCTGTGCCGCGCGGCTGGTAAAGGTTTTTGGTACGTCGCATGATCACGGCGCGGCCGTGGCCAAGGCGCATGACCTGTTCAAAACGATGGATGCGCATCTGGAGGGCCGCGACTGGCTTGCCACCGACACGATCACCATCGCGGATGTGGCCGGATACAGCTATGTCGCCCACGCCCCGGAAGGCGGCGTTGATCTTGCGCCATATCCGAATGTGCGTGCGTGGATTGCCCGCGTGGAAGCCCAGCCCGGCTTTGTCGGGATGGCGACGTCCCCGATCCCCGAACTGGCCTAGGGCCAGCCTTGCGTGTCGGGGTCCCTCCCGCCCCGGCACGCCCCTTCCTTCAACACAGGAATGCAACATGTCAGCGATGGAACAGATCAACCCTTTTCACGAAGGTGAATTGAAGGCCCAGGCCCGGGCTGGCGTCGGCGATGTCGCCAAATGGGCCGGTGGGTTCATCCGGGACTATTTGCCCGAACAGCATCGCGACTTTCACACGAATTTGCCGTTTCTGGTGGTTTCGGGCGCAGATGCCCAAGGCAACACCTGGATTACGATGCTGGAGGGGCCAGACGGGTTCGCAACGTCTCCGGATATCCGCCGGATCGACCTGGCAACGGCGTTGGACAAGACGGACCCGCTTGCGGAAACCTTTGAAACCGGCACGGATATCGGCGTGCTGGGCATTGAGCTTGCGACCCGACGCCGCAACCGGTTCAGCGGCCATATTCGTGGAACCCCAGAAGGGTATGCGATCGACATCCGCCAGACCTTTGGCAACTGCCCGCAATACATTCATGAACGTGTCTGGACGCGCGCAGCCAAGCCTGCTGTTCCGCAAGCGCAGACAGGTGCGGCGTTGACCGCTGCCCAGATCGCGCAGATCGAGGCAGCAGATACGATGTTCATAGGCTCCGGCCATCAGGGCGACGTGGGCGCAGCCTCCAATGGTTTTGACGCCAGCCACCGTGGCGGTGCACCGGGTTTTGTCCATGTTGCAGACCCCACGCATCTGCAGATCCCCGACTATGCCGGGAACAACTTTTTCAACACCATCGGCAATCTGGTCGCGAACCCGCGGATCGGGCTGCTCTTTGTCGACTTTGAAACCGGCAGTCTGCTGCACCTGACGGGGCGCGCCGAAATCGACTGGTCCCCGCGCAACGCCCACGACCCGGACGCATGGCGCGTGATCAATGTTGAAATCGACCAGGTCATCGAACGCCCCGGCGCGGTCGGTCTGCGGTGGAACACACAGGATCACCTCGGCCGCCGCCTGAAAGTGGCCAAGCGGGTCCAGGAAAGCGCGTCGATCACGTCCTTCTATCTTGAGGCCATTGACGGTCGTGCACTGGACCCGTTCAAGGCCGGTCAGCATCTGCCGATCGAGGTTCAGATCCCCGGTCAGGCCGGCACTTCAAAACGCAGCTATTCGCTGTCGGGGAACCCCGGTGACCTGTCGCAGTATCGCCTGAGCATCAAACGCGAAGACAAAGGGCTGGTCTCCCGTTTCTTGCATGACGCGCTACAGACCGGCGGCGTGATCGACGCGAGGCCTCCGTCGGGTGACTTTGTGATCCCGTGCAGCAATTGCCCCCTGGTCCTGATCAGCGCCGGTGTCGGGCTGACACCGATGGTCTCTGCGCTGTACGCAAACGCGGACCAGACGGATCGCAACGTGTGGTATGTGCATGGCGCGCGCAATGGGCGTGATCACGCCCTGAAGGCTGAGGTTGACGCCCTTGTTGCGCAGAACACGGCGCTGACCAGACGTATCTTCTACAGCCAGCCGGATGCGTCGGATGTGTTGGGGCGTGACTATGATGTGCAGGGTCGCATCACAGCCGGTGACGTCCTCGATTTAAGCGCAGGCCCAGACGCCCGCTATATGCTCTGCGGTCCGGCCGCCTTTCTGTCGGATATGCGCGCTGGTCTGGAAGCTGCCGGTGTGCCCGCGGACAACATCCACTTTGAAACCTTCGGCCCGACCGGCTGATTTTTTCAGGCGCAAGGAACCATCTGAAGACACGGCACCTCGTTGCCGATCGGTTCGCGACCTTGGCAATACCGCACGCGATGGAATTGAAGCCACTGATGCAGCCGATCTTTTGACCGGCACGCCGCGCTTTCAGGATCAATCGCTCTGGTTCCTCGAAGCACATCTCGACGAGGGCTGATGCACAAGAACGGGCGGCACATCTGGGTACCGCTCGTTTTTCCCATGATCCGGCAGGTCCGCGTGGCAAACAAGTCAGGAAATACGCAGGTTCCGGTACTGGGAAGCCGATTTTTGATAACCCGGATCAAGCTGGATAAACAAAGGCCGACCGACACGTTGGCCAAACGCCTCTCGCATCACTGGTTCAAGGGTGACATCGCGGTTCAACCAGCGCGAACGGTGTAGCCTTCGGCGAGGGCTTGGGTGACGACCGGAGCCCCTTGGGCGCCGGTTGCTTCGAAAATGGCGACGGTCTTTGACATGTCTTGGGTCCTTTCTGAATGGTCAGACGGTTGCGAGGTTGGACGGGTTTGATGGCAAGGCATCGGCCCGGCCGTAATAGGCCCGATGGTCCACCACGCTGACCCGGTTTCCATCGCTGCGCAGCACCGTCGGCACCCCGCGCGATCCAACCGCGGCCATCAGGGCCTTGGCCTTGTCGGCCAGCACCTGCGCCTTTGCCTCCAGTTCAGGGGTGCCCAGCGTCTCCGTGTCTTCGGGCGCAATGCCTTCCTTGATCAGGGCCGCAACAATGGCTGCACGGTTGGTCGAGGACACGCCTTGACCAACCGTGCAGGCCTTCCAACTTACGGCGAATTTGCGCTCCGTGCCTTGGTCGTGAACCAGTGCCGCCGCCTGTGCCGAGTATTTCGAAGTCAGCACTCCTGTCGGCGACATGGCAATGTTGTCTTTATAGGCCTGGGTAATCTCCTGACCGGTCAGAGCTTCGATCCGTGGGATCAGAACATCGACGATTTGCGCGCCTTTGCCCTCGCTTATCTTGGGACGGTAGTCGCCTTCAAAAAAGGTGGCGGTGCTGCACCTCTGCCGCGCCGTGGCACCAACCGCAATAAGTGTCATAGATGATGGTGATTTTCCCGTCAGACATGGGGTGTCTCCTTGAATTTACCGAAGGAATAGAGGGCTTTAGGCGTCCTGCTTTTCCATCATGGCAAAGTGGTCGAGCACCTTTTCGTGCATGTCGGGGTGATGGGTTTCGAGGTGATCCATTTGCATGATCTTGAAGCCGTCTGGGATGTCGTCACCTGCGAGGATCTGCCCGAGCGCGCCGACGATTTCCGAAACCAACGGACGGTCCTTGGCCCCTCCGATATTCATCTCGCTTGGTACGATGGCCCAGCGATACAGAACGCGACCTTTGCTGTCCTCGATCACGATGCCGGGTTGCACCATGCCGTTGGGATAGAGCTCGGGCATCCCTGCTTTCACCGGATTTTCAGCCTGCGGCGTGATGAAGATGTCGTGGCGCAGGGCCTCGGTGTTGTCTTCGTCAACGACCACGTGGAACTTCAGATCGTTGTTGGCCTTCGACTGGTTGCCCGCTTGTGACGTGTAGGCAACCACTTGGACACCCAGCGCCTGCACGCGATCCAGCGCGTCGTTGAAATCGCGCAATTGAGCGTTGCACCAAGGGCATCAGTCGCCGCGGAAAAAGACTTTTGTTGTGAAAGTGTGCGTCATGTCATTTGGCCCTGTTTGATTGATTGGTTGCGGCAACGCAGTCTTTTTCCATTGACCGGTCTGCAAGGAACGGGGGAAGCTTCACCGTCGGTGACTCCCGGCGGCGAGGCTCCGACCAAACGGTGACCCTTGGTCAGATGAAAGCGCCACGCACGTTGCGCGCCTTCAACGGGGGCGATCTTTGGCGTGATGTCCCATAACAGTTCAACCGTGCCGGTCAGTTGCACGAGGTCGCCCGAGGCAAAGTCGATGAACAAAAGTCCCGCCTTCGGATTGACCAGAAAATTGCCGAGGGTGTTGAAGGCAAAATTGCCGGAGAAATCAGGCACGGTCAGCGTGTTGCCGTCGATCTTGACGAAACCTGCATTTCCTCCGCGATGGTTCACATCGACACCACCGTTGCTGCGCGGGTCATCGACCGGATTGTGACTGGCAACAAAGAACGTGTCGGCCCCTCAGACAATCGCGCGCTCTGCGTCACCCAGCGCGGTGAAGTCACGCCGATCAGAAGCGGCAGCAACACGCGGATCACGGGTGAACGCCATATCTTTGGTGTGGATATACTGGGGACAGTTGCCGAATGCCTTTTGCAATTGATCAGCGCTTGGCAAAGATGAAGCGCAATCGGCGCGTCGTGTTGCAGGTTCCCGATTTCGACAGCGCCCTGACGTTGATCAGGGGGACGGACATCATTGTGACCCTGCCGGATGTTCTTTCAGCGCCGGGCCTTTCGCGCATCAGTCCCTCATCGGCGACCGAGCCGCCAACCTCCGGCATGCTCCCTATCCTACGGCAGCTCCTCCGACGGGATGATCCCGAAGAACGCACCGGACGACCACACGCCGAACCAGCCGTCGTGGTGCACGCCCAGATCGACAAGGCGGTAGAAGCTCTTGCGGTCGATCAGCGCCTCCAGATCGGCGCGGATCAGGATGTAGGGGGCTGGCTCTCCGGTTTCGGCATCGCGCTCGACGCGGATGGGATGGTCGGGCCCGGCCACGGCCATGTCGTCCACATGGGTGGTAAAGGTCAGCACCTGGTCAGTACCCTGCCCCGCCGCCTCGAAGTCAATCGCGACAAAGGGGGCGTCATCGACGGTGATGCCCACCTTTTCCACCGGCGTGACGAGGAAGTATTTTCCGTCCTCGCACTTGAGAATCGATGAGAACAGTTTGACCAGACCGGGCCGGCCAATCGGCGTGCCTTGGTAAAACCACGTCCCGTCCCGCGCGATACGCATGTCCAGATCACCGCAGAACGGCGGGTTCCACAGGTGCACCGGCGGCAAACCGCGCGTTTTTGCGGCGGTGATCGACGCAACAAGGCCGTCTGCGTCGGGTGTCACGGTTTTTTGTCCACTCATATGTTTTGCCATTCCATCCTGAGGCAATAGGTTGTGAGATAGCATATATCCCGAATGAAAGAGATGTCATGACCGACGCTGAGGACCTTGTGACCGAAATCGAAGCCCTGGGCGGCAAGCTGGCGCAGGCCAAGGCGTCGATCACCCGGCGGTTCATCGGGCAGGAGCGTGTCGTTGACCTGACGTTGACGGCCCTGCTGTGCGGGGGGCACGGGTTGCTGATCGGTCTGCCGGGACTGGGCAAGACGCGGCTGGTCGAGACGCTGAGCACGGTGATGGGGCTGGATGGCAACCGGATCCAGTTCACGCCGGACCTGATGCCTGCGGATATTCTGGGCTCTGAGGTGCTGGACACTGCCGAGGATGGCACGCGGTCGTTCCGGTTTCTGCCCGGGCCGGTGTTTTGCCAGCTGCTGATGGCGGACGAGATCAACCGCGCCTCGCCGCGGACGCAATCGGCGCTGTTGCAGGCGATGCAGGAAAAGACGGTGACGGTCGCGGGGCAAGACCGCCCGCTGGGCGTGCCGTTCCATGTGCTGGCCACGCAGAACCCGATCGAGCAGGAGGGCACCTATCCCCTGCCCGAGGCACAGCTGGACCGGTTCCTTGTGCAGATCGACGTGGTGTATCCCGATCGCGCGACCGAGCGGGACATCCTGATGGCCACGACCGGCATCGAGGACGCGCAATCCACGCAGGTGTTCACGGGCGAGGAATTGCTGGCCGCACAGACCCTGTTGCGGCGCATGCCGGTGGGCGACAGCGTGGTCGAGATGATCCTCGACCTGGTGCGCGCCTTCCGCCCGGACGAGGCCGACGCCTCGGAGCGGGTGCGCGAGACGGTGGCCTGGGGCCCCGGCCCGCGTGCCGCGCAGGCGCTGATGCTGGCGGTACGCGCGCGCGCCCTGCTGGACGGACGGTTGGCGCCGTCGGCGGAGGACGTGATCGACATGGCCCGCCCGGTGCTGAGCCACCGGATGGCGCTGAACTTTGCCGCGCGGGCGCGGGGCGACAGCCTTGCCGACCTGATTGACAGCACCGCAGCGGGCCTTGGCCGTCAGGAGGCCGCCGCGTGACATCGCCGCTGGCCCTTCGGGAACAGGCAGAGACGCAGGCCGCGCGCCTGCCGGCGCTTTTGGCGCGGGCGGAGCAGTTGGCCGGGGCCGTCCTGTTGGGCGAACATGGCCGCCGCCGCGCGGGCATGGGCGATGATTTCTGGCAGTACCGCCCGGCCCAGATCGGTGACAGCCGCCGCATGATCGACCACCGCCGCAGCGCCATGGGCGACGTGCAGTTCGTGCGCGAACGCGAGTGGCAGATCGCGCAGTCGGTGATGCTTTGGGTCGATCAGGGGGCCGCGATGCGCTTTGCCTCGACCGATGCGCTGCCGACCAAGGCCGAGCGGGCGCGGGTGCTGGCGCTGGCCACTTCCATCCTGCTGATCCGGGGCGGCGAACGTGTGGGCCTGACCGGCACGCGGTTGCCGCCGCGCCGGGGCGGCGCGCAGGTACTGCGTCTGGCCGAGATGTTTTCCGAGGATGCCGAGGACGACTATGCCCCGCCCGAACACCGGGCGATGATCCCCCATGCGCGCGCCGTGTTCATCTCGGATTTCATGGGCAATATCGATGACGTGCGCACCGCGCTGACCAAGGCCGCGGACCGGGGCGTGCGCGGCGTGCTGCTGCATGTGCTGGACCCTGCAGAAGAGGCGTTTCCCTTTCGCGGGCGCACCGTGTTCGAAAGCGTCGGCGGCACGCTGGAGCATGAGACGCTGAAGGCCTCGGACCTCAAGGCGCGCTATCTGGACCGGCTGGCCGCGCGCAAGGCCGAGTTGCAGCAGCTTTGCGCCGTGGCCGGGTGGCAATACGGGCTGCACCACACCGAAACGACCGCGCAATCGGGCCTGTTGTGGCTGTGGCGGGCGCTGGATGGCGGGCGGGCGCGGACATGACCGTGTTCGGCCCCATCGGCTTTGCCGCGCCCTGGCTGCTGCTGGCGCTGCTGGCGCTGCCTATTCTGTGGTTCATCCTGCGGGCGATCCCGCCCGCGCCGATCCGCAGGCGGTTTCCCGGTGTCGCCCTGCTGCTTGGGTTGCAGGACGACGAGGCGGTGTCGGACCGCACGCCCTGGTGGTTGCTCTTGCTGCGGATGCTGGCGGTGGCAGCGATGATCCTGGGGCTGTCCGGGCCGGTCCTGAACCCCGAAGACAGTGCCGATGCGGGCGACGGGCCGCTGCTCATCGTGGCCGATGGCAGTTGGGCCGGTGCGGGCCGCTGGCCCCAACAGATCGAGGCGATCCAGTCCGAGCTGCGCCGCGCCGGTGCCGCCGGACGCGAGGTTGCCTTGCTGCATCTGGCCGACCCGCAACCGGCTGTGTTTCAGGCCGCCAATGCCGTAGAAAGCCGCCTGCCCGGTCTGGCCCCTGTGGCGTGGCAACCGGATGCGGAGATTGCGGGCGCACTGCCCGAAGGCGGGTTCGAAACGGTGTGGTTCAGCGATGCGCTGGACTATCCCGCGCGCGCCGACCTGCTGACACTTTTGGAGGCGCGCGGCCCGGTGCGTGTGACCCAATCGGTGGCCGATGTCGTGGCGCTCCGGCCCGCGACTTATCTTGACGGGCTGGTGCAGCTGACCGCCGTACGGTCGGCCGAGGGCGCAGAGCGCGGCGTGACCGTACTGGCGCAGGGCCGCGACCCTGCGGGCAATGCGGCGACGCTGGCCTCGGCCAATGCGGTCTTTGCCCCCGGCGACACGGTGGCCGAGGCCGCGCTGTCCCTGCCTGCGGAACTGCGCGCCCGCGTCACCCGGTTCGAGGTACAGGCCGCGCGGTCGGCGGGGGGCGTTACGCTGGTCGATGACAGCCTGCGCCGCCGCGAGGTTGCCCTGATCGCCAGCCGCGAGGGGCGCGAGGGCCTCGAACTGCTGTCGCCGCTGCACTACCTCGAGCGCGCGCTTGCACCCACCGCGGACCTGCTGCGCGGGTCGTTGGGCGATGTGCTGCCCGCGAACCCGGATGTGATCGTACTGGCCGATGTGGCCACCCTGTCCCCCGGCGAGGCCGAGGCCATCGCCGCCTGGGTCGAGGAAGGCGGGCTGCTGTTGCGCTTTGCCGGGCCGCGGGTTGCGGCCAGCGATATCAGCCGCGTGGACGAAGACCCGCTGATGCCCGTGCGCCTGCGGTCGGGCGGGCGCAGCGTTGGCGGCGCGATGAGCTGGGGATCGCCCAAGACGCTGGCCCCGTTTCGCGAGGGGTCGCCCTTCTTTGGCCTCGACGTGCCAGACGACGTGGCCATCACCGCGCAGGTCATGGCACAGCCCGACCCGACGCTGGCCGAACGCGTGATTGCCGAGCTGAGCGATGGCACCCCGCTGGTCACGCGCAAGCGCAGCGGTCTGGGGCAGATTGTGCTGTTCCACGTCACCGCCAATGCGGAATGGTCGTCGCTGCCGCTGTCGGGCCTGTTTGTCGAGATGCTGGAACGGCTGGCCGTGTCGTCGGCCAGCACCGCGCCCTCGGCCGAGGATCTGGAGGGCACCATCTGGACTCCGCAGATCGTGATGGACGGGTTTGGCGGGCTGTCGGATGCGGGCACGCGCCCCGGCGTGGCCGGGCCAACGCTGGTCAGCGATCCGCCGGGCCCTGCGCTGTTGCCCGGCGTCTATGTGTCGGGTGATCGCAGCCTTGCGCGCAACGTGCTGACGGCCGACACGGTGCTGACCCCGGCCAGCTGGCCCGCGCGGATCCCGGTGTCGGGGCTGAGCACGCAGCCGCAGCGCGCGCTGGGCGGGCTTTTGCTGGCGCTGGCCATTGGGCTGTTGCTGGCGGATGTGATTGCCTCGCTGGCCTTGTCGGGTCGCTTGACCGGGCCGCTGCGGGCCGGGCGCGCGGCCGCGGTGGGCCTTGCGCTGATGCTGGCGCTGCCCAGCCCGCAGGCCCACGCGCAGCAGGCCATCGACGCCGAGATCGCCGCCGCGTCCGAGGTGGTGCTGGCCCATGTGCTGACCGGCAACGGGTCGGTGGACGAAGTGGCAGAGGCCGGGCTGCGCGGTCTGTCGGACACGCTGTTTTTCCGCACCTCGGTCGAGCCTGCGCCGCCCATCGGCGTGAACCTCGAAACCGACGAATTGGCGTTCTTTCCCATTCTCTATTGGCCCGTGACCCCGGACCAGCCGCGCCCCTCGCGCGAGGCTTATGCCAAGCTGAACGATTACCTGCGGTCGGGCGGCCTGATCCTGTTTGACACGCGCGACGGTGATGTGGCCGGGTTTGGGGCCTCCAGCGCCAATGGCCGCAAGTTGCAGGATCTGGCCGCGCCGCTGGACATCCCCGCGCTGGAACAGATCCCCCGCGACCACGTGCTGACGCGCACCTTTTACCTGTTGCAGGACTTTCCCGGTCGCCACACCGGGGGCGAGGTCTGGGTCGAGGCCGCCCCGCCCGGTGCCGAGCAGATCGAGGGCATGCCCTTTCGCAACCTCAATGACGGCGTGACGCCGGTGGTGATCGGCGGCAATGACTGGGCGTCGGCCTGGGCGGTGACACCGTCGGGGCAGGCGATGCTGCCCGTCGGGCGCGGTTTTGGCGGGGAACGTCAGCGCGAGCTGGCCTACCGCTTTGGCGTGAATCTGATCATGCACGTGCTGACAGGCAATTACAAAAGCGACCAGGTCCATGTGCCTGCCTTGCTGGATCGGTTGGGACAATGACGGGCACCGTTCTCTTTGCGCCGCTGCTGCCGTGGCCTGTGATCGCCGTATTGGCCGTGGTGGTGCTGGCCGCCGTGCTGCTGGCCGCGTTGCGTGGCCTCAGTGGCTGGGCCTTGCGCGGCTGCGCCGGGCTTGTGGTGCTGGCCGCCCTGTCGGGCCCTGCCCTGCAACAGGAAGACCGCGCCGCGCTGTCGGATATCGTGATCCTCGCCGAGGATCAGAGCGCCAGCCAGCGCCTGCCCGGACGCCCGGAGCAAAGCGCGGATGCCGCCGATGCCCTCGCCGCCACGTTGGCCGCGCGCGAGGGTGTCGAGGTGCGCCGCGTCACCGTGCCGGATGGCGACGAGGATGCGGGCACGCGCCTGATGACCGCCCTGTCGGATGCACTGGCCGAGGAACCGCGCGCCCGTGTCGCGGGCCTTGTCGCGATCAGCGACGGGCAGGTCCACGACCCCGATCTGGCGCTGGATCTGCCCGCGCCGCTGCACCTGTTGCTGACGGGGCGCGAGACGGATTGGGACCGCAGGTTGCTGGTCAAGAACGCGCCCGCCTTTGCCATCATCGGTGAGCCCGTGACCCTGACCCTGCGGATCGAGGACAGCGGCGCAGCCCCCACCGATACCGGCCTTGCGCCCATCGACATCTCGGTCGACGGCGCGCCCGCGCAGCGGTTCAACGTGCGCATCGGAGAGGATATCGACCTGCCCGTGACCCTGCCCCATGGCGGGCGCAACGTGATCCAGTTCACCGTGCCGGAAGCGGACGGAGAGCTGACCGACCGCAACAACACCGCGCTGATCCAGATCAACGGCGTACGCGACCGTCTGCGCGTGCTGCTGGTCTCGGGCGAGCCGCACGCGGGCGGGCGCACATGGCGCAACCTGCTGAAATCCGACAGTTCCGTGGATCTCGTGCACTTTACCATCCTGCGGCCCCCGGAAAAGCAGGATGGCGTGCCGGTGGGCGAACTCAGCCTCATCGCTTTTCCCACCCGCGAGCTGTTTCTGGAAAAGATCGACGATTTCGACCTGATCATCTTTGACCGCTACAAGCGCCGCGGCATCCTGCCTGCGCTCTACCTCGACAACGTGGCGCGCTATATCCGCGAGGGCGGGGCCGTTCTGGTGGCGGCGGGGCCGGATTTCGCCGGTGCCGACAGCCTCTATCGCTCGCCCCTGGGCGCGGTGATGCCGGCGATGCCCACCGCGCGCGTGCTCGAGGATCCCTACCGCCCCACCGTGTCCGAGATCGGCCAGCGCCACCCGGTAACCACCGGCCTGCCCGCCGCCGGTGACTGGGGCCGCTGGCTGCGCCAGATCGACGTCGATGCCCGGTCGGGCACCATCGTTATGGAGGGGATCGACGAGCGTCCCCTGCTGGTGCTGGACCGCGTGGGCGAGGGGCGCGTGGCGCTGCTGGCGTCGGACCACGCGTGGCTGTGGAACCGCGGCTACGAGGGCGGCGGGCCGCAGCTCGAGCTGTTGCGGCGGCTGGCCCACTGGATGATGAAGGAACCCGAACTGGAGGAAGAGGCGCTGACCGCGACGGCCACGGGCCAGTCGATGCGCATCCTGCGCCGCACCTTGCAGGAAACCGTGCCGCCGGTGATCATCACCCATCCCGACGGCACCCAGACCCAGCTGGACATGACCGAGGCGCAACCGGGCCAGTTCGAAACCCGCTTTGACGGTCCCGAGATCGGGCTTTACCGCCTTGAGAACGGCGACCAGGCTGCGGTGATCGGCCTTGGCCCCGCCGCCCCGCGCGAGTTTGAGGCGACCATCGCCACCGGCGACGTGCTGGCCGAACGGGTCGCGGCAACGCGCGGCGGTGTGTTGCGCATCGAAGAGGGCGTGCCGCGCATCCGCACCGTGCGCGCGGGTCGCCCGGCCGCCGGGCGCGGCTGGATCGGGATCACCCCGCGCGGCGCCTACGAGACGCAGGACGTGCGGCAGATGTCGCTCTTGCCGCCATGGCTGGTGCTGCTGCTGGCGGCAGGGTTCATCACCGCGGGCTGGCTGCGTGAGGGGCGGCGCTGATCACGGTCTGACCTCGACCGACACGGTTGCGGACCGCCCCGCGGCATCGATCACGGCGATATCCGAAAACCCGGTGGACAGGTGGCCGATGTCGATGGCACGGCTGCGCGCGCGCGTTGCCACGGGCGCGCCGTTGACCAGCACGGTCAGAGGCAGCGCCCCACCCTCGACCTTGATCACCGCGTCGTGCTGCGCCAGCACCGCCCCGTGCGGCGGAAAGGCCACCGCAGGCGCGATGCCCGTCCGCTGCGCGGGCCCAAAGCGGCGCAGCGGCGCAGGCAGATCGGCAGAGGCCAGCATCAGCGTATCGGGCGGCGGTGGTGGCGGCGGCGCAAGCGCAGGTTTCAACAGGCCAAACGCCTCGAACAGCACCGGGGCCGCGTGATCGCCGCCAAAGGCACCCGGCACCGCCGTACCGTCCGGGCGGCCCATCCACACGCCGATCACGTGCTGCCCGTCAAACCCCACGGCCCACGCGTCGCGATGCCCATAGGACGTGCCCGTCTTGTAAGCGAGGCCCGCGCGCCCGCCCTGTGGCGGCGGCAGGCCGCGCAGGATGTCGCCCACCTGCCACGCCGCGCGCGGCGACAGGACCTGACGCCTGATGCCCGGGGTGACGCCCGTTACGCGCAGCGGCGTGGCCTGCCCCAGCTGTGCGATGCCCGCATAGACCTGAACCAGATCGGTGAGGGTGATACCCAGCCCGCCCAGCGCCACGGCCAGACCCGGCTGGCCCTGCACCTCGGGTGCTGCGCCAAAGGCGCGCATCCCCGCCATCACCCGCGCCGGGCCCAGCGCATCCGTCAGCGCGACGGGTGGGATGTTCAGCGACAGTTGCAATGCGGTGCGCGCGGTGACGTCACCGCGAAACTGACCGTCAAAGTTCTGCGGCGCATAGCGGCCAAAGCGCGTGGGCCGGTCGGCAAAGACCGTCTCGGGGTGGGCGAGGCCCCGGTCAAAGCCCAGCGCATAGATCAGCGGCTTGAGCGCCGAACCGGGCGACCGTCTGGCCCGCGTCATATCGACAAAGCCTGCGACGCCGCCCGTGTCGGCATAGTACGGTGCGCCGACCTGAGCGAGGATCTCGCCGCTCTGGTGATCGGCAACGACCAGCGCCAGCGACACGCCTGCCGCCTTGCCCGCCGCGTGCGTGCGCACAAGGTCCCGCATCCGCCGTTGCAGTGCTGCGTCCAGCGTGGTGTCGAACCGGGTCGCCAGCGGGTCAGCGGTGCGCAGCGCATCGGCCAGATGCGGGGCAAGCCGGGGCATGGGGCGCATCGCGCGCGGCACATCGGCCGCAACGGGAGCGGCACCCACGCGGGCCAGCACCCGGTCACGCGCAGCACGGGCGGCATACGGGAACCGGTCGGGGCGGCGCGCCTCGGGCGCTTGCGGCAGCGCCACCAGCAGCGCGGCTTGCGCCGGGGACAGGCGCGCGGGCTCCTTGCCGAACCACAGATACGCGGCGCTGCGTACCCCTTCGATCCGGCCCCCAAAGGGCGCGTGCTGGGAATAGAGGTGCAGGATCTCGTCCTTGCTCAGCCGCCGTTCCAGCGCCCAGGCCAGCCGCATCTGCCGCAGCTTGCCGCGCAGCGATCCGGTGCCCGAGTTCTCCAGCAGACGCGCCACCTGCATCGTGAGGGTCGAGCCGCCTGACACGACCCGCCCCCGATACGCCGCCTGCCCCGCCGCCCGCAGCAGCGCGCGGCCATCGACGCCGGAATGCCCGTAGAACCGTTTATCCTCGTAAGCGATCAGCATCGCAAGGTATGCGGGATCGACCGCGCCCGGCGTCACCGCCAGCCGCAGGATACCGTCCTCGACCGCAAAGGCGCGCAAGAGGTGCCCGTCACGGTCGCGCATCTCAACCCCGCTCTGGCTGAGAGTGGTGGGCAGGACGGCCCGGTCCACCCACGCGTCCCAGCCATCGCGCAGCCCCGCCGCGCCCAAGAGCAGCGCAGCGAGCCAGACAAACGGGCGGTGGGTCACTCGACGACCTCGACGCGGCCTGTGCCGGTGATGGCGCGGTATTCGGGGCGGTACATGTCCTCGACCAGTGCGGCAGGGTGGTGGAAGTCACCCGGACTGACCGCCCGCGCGATATAGGCCAGCACAAAGGGCTCGGCCCCGCGGTGATCCACGGCGGCGACAAAACGGTCGGTGCGGAACTCGGCGTGCTCCACCGGCGCGGGCGACAGCCAGTCCAGACCGCGCACATCCCCCGACCGCAGCAGCGCCGGGTTGTCGATCTCGATCCCCGCAGGCAGCGGATCGTCGATGATCAGCCGCGCGCCGACTTCTTCAACGGGTTGCACCTCGACCACGATCACCCGGCGTTCGCCGATGCGCCACGGCCCGTCCACCGCCTGCCCCTCAAGGTCATAGGACGCGCGGCGGATGGCATAGCCGTAGCCGCCCGCCCCCGGTGCGACCAGCGGCACGCCAAGGCGCGTGAGGGTCACGTCCTGCGCCACGCCCGACACGTTGCGGATCACCGATGTGGGCTGGCCGGGGCTGCGTTGCTCAACCACCGGACCGGGCACAGCCACGTCATCCACGGTCAGCGCGGCAGGGCCCGACCCGTCCCGCAGCGCCTGCGCGGCCATCAGCACCTGCGCGGCCTCTTGCGTCGAATAGCGGCCCGTGCGGGCGGTCACCTGTGCGGCCAGCCGGGACTGGTCCACACGGGTGCTGCCCGCCTCGGCGGCCAGGTGCAAAAGCCCCGCCGCATCGCGCAGCGCGGTGCCAAAGTCCTGCCGCAGCGTGGCGCGCTCCGCCCCCTGGGCCGCAAGCGCCAGATCCTGCGCGAGGCCGAACATCCGGTCCGCGCGGGTCTGTTCGCCGTAGCTCGCCAGCGCCGCGCCCAGTTGCGCCCGTGCAAGCGGGGTGGCCAGCGCCGTGGCCTTGGTGTCGGCATAATACCGCAGATCCCCCATCGACGCGGCCCCCGCACGCGCCAGCACCATCAGCGCATAGGCGATATCCTCGCCCCCTTGGTCAAAGTCGGGCGCGTAGTTGATGCGGTTGCGCAGGTTGTCCAGCGCCAGCCGCAGCGCGCGCTCCGGCACGGCATAGCCCTGCGCCTGCGCTCGCGTCAGGAAATCGGTTACATAGGCATCAAGCCAGAAATCCCCCGACTGCGCCCGCCACAGACCAAAGGCCCCGTTGCTGGCCTGCCGCGCCAGCACCCGCCCAATCGCCTGATCGACACGCGCCTGCACATCGCCCAGTCCCAGCGCGCTTGCGGTTTGCGGCACATAGAGCAGCGGCAGCGCCGCCGACGTCACCTGTTCGGTGCAGCCATAGGGATAGCGGTCAAGCTGGCGCAAGAGGCCCGGCATGTCGAACCGCGCCAGCGGCCCCGCGGCAAGCGTGGCGCGCGCCGTGGCGGGGCGCAGCCCGTCGAACACGTTGTCGTCAAAGGTCAGCGCTTCGCCCGCGCCCAGCTCGATCCGGCGGGTCAGCGCTACGGCCGGGTCATTGGCCCGCACGCCCAGCGTCAGCGTCTTGGTCAGCTCCGCCCCCGACGGCGTGGTCAGCGCGACCGAGATCGTGTGATCACCCGTCTGATCCGCCGTCAGCGGCAGCGACACGCGCACCGTCCCGCCCGCGCCCAGCGTGATGGCGGCGGGGGCCGCACCGATGCTCAGCCCCTGCGCCGCGACCCGCAGCGGCATGTCGCCCTCGGGTCCGTCCGCGTGCACGAATTCCAGCATCACGCGGCTGCGGTCACCGGGCGCCATAAAGCGCGGCATCGCCGCCGACACCACGACCGGGTCGCGGGCGATCAGGTCACGGGACGCCTGCCCCACCCCCTGATCCGACCACGCCACCGCCATCAGCCGCACGGTGCCGTTGAAATCCGGGCGCGGCACCGTCATGCGTGCCACCCCGTCCGGCCCCACCGGGACCGGCCCGACAAAGGCCGCCATGACCGCCTCGGTCGGGGGCGGCCCTTCGCGGGTCATGCCCCCGGTGGCGTCTCCGCCCGAGCGCACGGCACCCATGGCCCCGCCACCTGCAATCAGCCGCCCGTACATGTCGCGCATGTCCACGCCCAGCCGCCGCTGGCCGAAATAGTGCCCCTGCGGGTCCGGCGGCGCAAAACCGGTGAGGTTCAGGATCCCCACATCCACCGCCGCCAGCGTGACATAGCCCGCCGCGCCGTCCAGTCCGTCCACGGTGACCGATACCTCGGTGCTGCCCGCCTGCCCCGGTGCCTGTTCGGGCGCGTCGATCCGCACGGCCAGTGCCGCGTCGCCGGGATCGATGGCCGCATGGGCCACGCCCAGCACGCGGGTGGGGCCGATCGCCTCGGCCCCGGTGCCGCGCAGCACCGACGCGGTGACATAGGCCCCGGTGCCCCAGTCGGCGGTCACATCCAGCGGGATCACCGTCTCTCCGGCCTGCACCGGCACGGCCTGCCGCGCGATCACGCCATTCGACAGGACCGACACCAGCGCCACGCCGTCAAAGGGCGGCACCAGCCGCAGATGCGCCCGGTCGCCCACGCGGTAACGGTCAGCATCCAGCGACAGCGCCAGACGATCCGGCGTGCTGCTGGCATCGCCGCCGCCATACCACCCGGCGGCAAAGCCCACGGAACTGGCGGCATACGCACCTTCGGTCGTCTCGACCACCAGCTCGTAATCACCCCAGTCGGTGCCCACCGACACAGGCACCGGCCCTTCGCCCAGTTGCGCGGACCCACGGGCGACGCGGATGCGGCGCGTCACCGGCTCCCAGTTCCAGTTGCCATAAAGTTGATACCACTGATACCGCGTCTCCACCCGGTTCAGCGTCCACTGCACGGCCAGGTCAGCCGCACCCGGAGCCACCAGTTCAAACGTGGCCTCCGCCCCCTCGGGCAGGACATCGTCAAAGCCGGGCTTGATCCCGATCACCGGGCCTGCGGGGGCGATGGGCCGGGTCAGGGTGCGTTCGACCGGACGCCCGCCACTGTCGGACACGCGCACGCTGGTCACCGCCTCAAGCAGCACGCCGTCGGGCGTAACATCGGGCAGGGCAAAGCTGATCACCGCGCGGCCATCCGCATCCGTGCGCCCGCCGTCGAAATACCGCCGCTGCGTGGCAAAGGCCGCGTCGTGGCGGCCAAAGCGGTAACCGGGCCAGGCGGCAATGCCGTCGCGCCGCTGCACGCGCACGTCGCCCTCGACCGCGAGGTCGGCCCCCGGCGCGCCAAAGAGGTACTGCGCATCCGTGCGGATCACCGCAGGGGCGGACAGGCGCATCTGATCATCGGCCATGGCCAGCGTCACGTCGATCCGGTCGGGCACGAAATCCTCGACCAGCACGGTCTGCGTGGCCAGCGGCGGCGCGTCGAGGTCGCCCTTGACCTCGATCCGCCATGTGCCGCGCGGGGCGGCCCCGTCCAGCGGCAGGGCCAGCACGTGGCCCCCGGCCTGATCGGCGGTGCTGACCGTGCGGCTGTATTCCACCCCGTCCGGGCGGAGCAGGATCGCGGTCAGCGGCAGGCCCGCCATCGCGCGCGCCCGGCCATCGCGGGCCAGCGCCGTGGCGTGGATCGTGGCACCGGGGCGATAGGCACCCCGGTCGGTGGTCAGGAACACATCGACCGGCGGCGCGGGCGGACGCCCCGCCACACCCCGGTCCGACAGGTCAAAGGCCGGGTCGGTCAGCGGCAGGAACACGAAATCATCGCCCGTCTCGACCTGCACCAGCGCCGGGGCCGCCGACCCGCGCCCGCGCGTCAGCCCCGCGTCAAAGCGCGCGAACCCGTCCGCGTCCGTTGTGGCCGTGCCCAGCACCGCATTGGCGCGCGACACCAGCCGCACGGTGGCCTCTGGCACGGCGCCCGCATCGCTCAGACGGCGGACGGCGGTGGTCAGGCCGTCGGTACCCTGCCAACTGCTCAGCCCCAGATCCGACAACACGAACCACTGCGCTGCTGCCAGCACATTATCCCCCGCAGGCCCGGTGGGCCGGGCCGTCAGGACATAGACGCCCGGCGCCTGTTCGGACAGCACATCGCCCAGCGGCAGGCGCGTGCGCATGTCGACGTTCAGCGTGTTTTCAACCGTCCCGGTGCCGCGCCACACCTCCTCCGCGATCTCGTCACGGAACTGGTCCTCTTGCCATTGCGACAGGGGGCGGCCAAAGAAATCGCGCCGCAGCGACTGGACAAGGTTGCGGTCGCTCACGCGGCTGAGCACGAGGGCCACCTCGGTCAGGTTGACCGTCTCGACCGGAATGGACGCGCCCGCGCTGCGCGGCAGGACATAGCTGCGCCCCGGAAACCGCACCGATGGCGCGCGGTCACGGACATAAAGCGTCAACGCCACATCCTTGTGCAGCACCTCGCCCGTCTCGGCCGGCAGGCCCGCGCGCAGGGTCACGCGGTAGCGTTCGCCGTGGCGCACACCGTCAAGGCACAGGTCACTGCCCTCGGCCTGCACCACGAGGCCTGCGGCCTCGGTCCGCACAAACGGGTCGTAATCGACGCCCGCCTGCACCAGCGGATCGGAAAAGGTGGCGCAGATGCGCGGCACGGCGCTGTCATTATCGACGCGCGTGTCCGTCACGCGGAACCCGTATTTGCCAATCGCCGTGTCGAGCGCCGCAGCGATATCATCGCGCGGCTGGATCTGCTGCGCCAGCCGCAGGGCACGCACCGTGTCGCGCCCCCGGCCATTGGCCTCGAAGGCGTCCGCCAGGATGTCCAGCGCGCTGACCTCGGCCGCGGCAGAGGGCGCGCGCAGATAGGCGTTTATCGCCGCCGCAACGGCCCCGCTGCGCGCCTCGCGCCGCTGGCGGGCGGGCACCGCATCACCCAGCCGCAGCGCCACATAGGCATAGCGCGCCCACAGATCCGACGCATCGCTCAGCGCCACGGCGGCCCCGGTCCAGCGCAGCGCCTGCGCCCGGTCACCGCCCTGCCACGCCGCGCGCGCCGCTTGCGTCAAGGCCTCGACCGTCTGGCCGTTCACCGGAAAACGCGCGCCCATGGCACGGGCCTGCGCGCGGGCCGCCTCGATGTCCTGTGCGCTCAGATCCAGCCGCGCGGCGGCATCGGCGGCCCATGCCTGCACCTGCGCCGGGGTGGTCACCCGCTCTGCCGACAGCGCGCCCACATAGGGTTGCCGTTCGCTGATCGCGGATTTGGGGAAACAGGCCGCCGACCGGGTGTTGTAGGTGAACGCCACACAGGCGCTGTCCGCGCTGCACGCGAGCTGGCAGGCATCAAAGGTCGTATCAAACAGCGCCGTGCGGTCCGAGCCAAAGAAATCCACATCCTGGCTGAGCACATAGCGGTCCTGCGGCAGGACCGACTGGGCCGCCGCCACACCCGCCCACATCAACATCACAAAAGGCAGAACAACAAAACGCATCTGGGAATCTCCGACCGGACAGGGGGCACTTGGGCCCAGCCTGCCACGCGGCCGCCCGGCCTTGCAAATGTTTCACCCGCAGGGGTTAAGCCGATGTTCACCTTCGCCATGACATATCCGTCCTGCATTTGTGGCGGAGCGATGGAATGAGCCTTGCAAACAAGCTGGCCGAGGAACGGCGCGGGCGGTTGGCTGCGGAACGTTTGCTGGAACTGAAAGAGGCCGAATTGTCGGCCGCGAACCGCAAGCTGGGCCGCCATGCGGAGGCCCTGCAAGGCGAGATCGTCGAAACCCGCGCCGAGGTCGCCACTGTCAAGACCGAGAACGAGCGCGTCAAGACCGAGCTGGGGCAGGCCAACCAGAAGGTCGAGATCGCGGAGCGCCGCCTGTGGCATTCGGTCCAGACGATCACCGACGGCTTTGCATTTTTCAACTCCGACAACCAGATGATCGCCGCGAACGAGGCGTATCTGGCGATCTTTGACAAGATCGAGTTGATCCGCCCCGGCGTGAACTATGTCACCATCCTTCAGGTCCTGACCGAAGAGGGCATCGTGAACACCGGCAACCTCGCGCCGGATGACTGGCGTCAGATGATGACCGAACGCTGGCTGTCGCCCGATATGGCGCCGATCACCATCCGGCTGTGGAATGACCAGTATATCAAGCTGGTGGACCGTCGCGGGCAGGGCGGCGACATCGTGTCACTGGGCCTCAACATCACCGAGTCCGTCGAATACGAGAAACAGCTCAAGGCCGCGCGCGCCGAGGCCGAGGCGGCAAGCCGCGCCAAATCCGCCTTCCTCGCCAACATGAGCCACGAGATCCGCACCCCGATGAACGGCGTGGTGGGCATGGCCGAACTGCTGGGCGACACCGGCCTGAACGAGGAACAGCAGCTTTACGTCGACACGATCAAGAACTCGGGCGAGGCGCTGCTGGTCATCATCAACGACGTGCTCGACTATTCCAAGATCGAGGCGAAAAAGCTGCAACTGCACCCCGAACCCTTCGATCTGGAGCGCAGCATTCACGAGGTCATCATGCTGTTGCAGTCCACCGCGCGCGACAAGGGGCTGACGCTTCTGGTGGATTTCGACCTGTTTTTGCCCACCACCTATGTGGGCGATCCGGGGCGCATCCGGCAGGTGCTGACCAACCTGATGGGCAACGCGGTCAAGTTCACGTCCGATGGCCACGTGCTGGTCCGCGTGACCGGCATCCCCGACCCCGACAGCGGACGTGCGGACGTTACAATCGTGATCGAGGACACCGGCATCGGCATCCCCGAGGACAAGGTCGACCACATCTTTGGCGAATTCAATCAGGTCGAGAACGAGCGCAATCGCCAGTTCGACGGCACCGGGCTGGGCCTCGCGATCTCGCAACGACTGGTGACCCTGATGGAAGGCGACATGTGGGTCACCTCAGAGGATGGCGTGGGGTCGTGTTTCGGGTTCCGCATCCCGCTGGCGCTCAGCGACAAGAGCCTGCCGGAACACCCGCCCGTGCCCGAAGGGCTGCGCCGTGTCCTCGTGGTCGATGACATCGAGGCCAACCGCACCATCCTGCGCCGTCAGCTTGAGCAGATGGGTCTGGGCGTCGTGTGCTGTTCGAGCGGCGCGCAGGCGCTGAAAAACCTCGATCAGGTCGATCTGGTGCTGACCGATCACAACATGCCCGAGATGGACGGGCTGGAACTGGCCGACGAGATCCGCAAGACGGGCCACGACACGCCGATCCTGCTGCTCAGTTCGAACCCCAGTTTTGCCGCCAACGATCCCGGTGCGGCGCATCTGCACGCGATCATGCAGAAACCCGTGCCGCGGGCCGACCTGTTTGCCCGGCTGGAATCCGTGGGGCCGCTCGTCTCGACAGAGCCGTTGCCCGACCTGTCCCAGCCCCGCCGGATGCGCGTGCTCGCCGCCGAGGACAACAAGACCAACCAGCTGGTCTTTGGCAAGATGGTCAAGACCGCGGATATCGACCTGAAATTCGCCAATAACGGCCTCGAGGCGGTCGAGGCTTTCCAGAGCTTTGCGCCGGACCTGATCTTTATGGACATCTCCATGCCCAAGATGGACGGCAAGGAGGCCGCGACCAAAATCCGCGAGATCGAGGCCGGGACCGGGGGTCATGTGCCCATCGTGGCGCTGACCGCCCACGCGATGGACGGCGACGATCAGGGTATCCTTGCCTCCGGCATCGATCATTACCTGACCAAGCCGCTGCGCAAGCCCGAGATCCATGGCAAGCTGCGCGAGATGTGCCCCGAGGATGCGGTGCCGCCCTTTGACGACACCTCCGAGGACGCGGCCTAGGTCGGGTAAGGCCGGACAAAGACCGGGCGCGCGGGCTCCGACAGCTGCGGTTGATAGACATATCCGTCGCGGTCAAACCCTTGCACCCCGTCCAGATCCGTGACCCGGTTCTGCACGATGTGCCGCGCCATCGCACCGCGCGCGCGTTTGGCGAAAAAGCTGACGATCTTGGGGCCCGCGCCCTTGTCCTCCATGAACACGGGCGTGATCAGCTGCGGTTTCAGCTTTTTGACCGGGACCGCGCCGAAATATTCCTGGCTGGCGCAGTTCACCAGCATCTGCGCGCCCACATCCTCGGCCTGCGCGTTCAGCGCCTTGGCAATGTCGTCACGCCAATAATCATAAAGCGACCCGCCCCGCCGCGTCTTCAGACGGCTACCCATTTCCAGGCGGTAGGGCTGGATCGCATCCAGCGGGCGCAACAGGCCATATAGCCCCGACAGGATCCGCAGATGGTCCTGCGCATAGGCGGTGTCGTCTTCGGACAGGCTGGCGGCATCAAGCCCCTGATAGGTGTCGCCCGCAAAGGCCAGCATCGCGGGCCGCGTCACCTCCGTACCCGGCGCGTCGGCAAAGGCCTGAAACCGGTCGCGGTTCAGGCGCGCCAGATCATCGCTCAGGTCCATCAGCGCCTTGAGGTTGCCCAGCGTCAGGTTGCGCGCCGTGCGCGCCAGCCGCACCGCGTCGTCCTGCATCGCGGGCGCTGTCATCGCCACGTCCCGCTCTGCCCAGTCCAGCCGCTTGGCCGGGGAAATCACCACCAACATCCGCCTACCCCCAAAAGTGTTGCGGCTTACCTAGCCCGCGTCCCGCAGGACGTCCAGAAAGGCCGGGCCAAATCGTTCCGCCTTGCGGTCCCCCAGCAGCCGTTCAAGGGCTGCGTCGTCGCCGGGGCGCAGCTGTGCGACCTTGGCCAGTTGCGACGCCGAACAGCTCAGCGGTTTGTCCGTGCCGTCCGCGCCGCGCGCCAGATCCGCCTGCACCGCCAGCAGCTGGTCATAGATCGACCCCGCCGTCTGCCCCGCCAGCTTGCGGCGCGTGGGGTGCACCGCGTCGGCCTCCCCGTTGATCACCTGCAGGAACGCATCCCCGAACTTGTCGAGCTTTTTCGCGCCGATCCCGGTGATGCCCGCCATCTGGTCCAGATTGGCGGGCCGTTTTTCCGCCATCTCGATCAGGGTCCGGTCGGGAAAGATCACATAGGCCGGCACGCGGGCGGCCTCGGCCAGCGCGCGTCGCTTGGCCTTGAGCGCGGACAGCAGTGGCGCGTCCTCGTCCGAGACCATGGATTTCACCGCCGGGCGGCGCATCGCGGCGGCCTTGATCGTGTCCTGCCGCAGGGTGATCCGCGCCTCGTCCCGCAGGATCGGCAGGGCGGCATCGGTCATCCGGAGCGCGCCATAGCGGTCGGGATCGGGCCGCACCAGATCGTGCCCCATCATCTGCCGGAACACCGCCTGCCATTGCGGTTTCGAATATTCGCGCCCGACCCCATAGGTCGGCAGGCTATCATGGCCGCGTTGGCGGATCTTGTCGGTCTTGTTACCCAGCAGGATGTCGATCAGGTGACCCGCGCCAAACCATTCCTCGGTCCGCAGCATGGCCGACAGCGCCTTGCGCACCGCCGTCGTGCCATCAAACACCTCGGCCGGTTGGTCGCACAGATCGCATTTTCCGCACGAGACATCCGCCTCGCCAAAATACCCGAGCAGCGTCTTGCGCCGACATTCCAGCGCCTCGGCCAGACCCAGCAGCGCATTGAGCCGCGCGTGATCGGCCATGCGCCGTTCGGGCGGGGCCAGCCCCTCGTCGATCTGGGTGCGGCGCAGTTTGATGTCGTCCGGGCCAAACAGCGTCAGCGTTTCAGCCGGTGCGCCGTCCCGGCCCGCGCGCCCGATCTCCTGATAATAGGCCTCGATGGATTTCGGCAGATCGGCGTGGGCGACCCAGCGGATGTCGGGCTTGTCCACGCCCATGCCAAAGGCCACCGTGGCCGCCACAATCAACCCGTCCTCTTGTTGGAACCGGCGTTCGGCGATGCGGCGGTCGTCCGCCTCCATCCCGCCGTGATAGTGGATGGCACTATGTCCGGCCTCGCGCAGCGCCTGCGCCAGCGTTTCCGTCTTGGCCCGCGTGCCGCAATAGACGATGCCCGACTGCCCCTTGCGCGCCCCGGCAAAATTCAGGATCTGCGCGCGCGGCCCGTTCTTGGCGGCAAAGGCGAGGTGAATGTTGGGCCGGTCGAACCCGCGCAGGAACGTGCGCGGCTGGACGCCGTCAAACAGCTTCTGAACAATCTCGACCTGCGTTTCCGCATCCGCCGTCGCGGTAAACGCGGCCAGCGGCACATCGAGGGCGCGGCGTAATTCGCCGATGCGCAGGTAATCGGGGCGAAAATCATGGCCCCACTGGCTGACGCAATGCGCCTCGTCCACGGCGATCATGTTCACTCCGATGCGGCGCAACATGCCCATGGACGACCCCGCCGCCAGCCGTTCCGGCGCGATATAGAGCAGCTTCAGCTCGCGCCGCTCCAGCGCCTCCCAGACGGCATCGGTTTCCTCGGGCGTGTTACCAGAGGTCAGCGCCCCCGCCTGCACGCCCGCCTCTTGCAGGCCGCGCACCTGGTCCCGCATCAGCGCAATCAGCGGCGAGATCACAACCGTGACCCCCTCGCGCATCAGCGCAGGCAGTTGAAAGCACAGGGATTTGCCGCCACCCGTCGGCATGATGGCAAGGCAGTTTTCGCCCGCCGCGACGGCGTCGACGATTTCCTCTTGCCCCGGTCGATAGTCATCGAACCCGAAAACATCCTGCAACAGCGTGGCAGCGCTGGCCATGTGTCAAAACCCTGTCAAATTTTATGTAGTCTGCTCGTTGGATACAGACTCACATTTTAACAGCGCGTGAACAAGACCCGCGCGCGGCGGGTTTACAGGAAAATGGCGGGCAGGATGATGCTGCGCAGGGCGATCAGCCCGACAAAGGCCACCAGCGGCGCAAGGTCCAGCGGGTGCGTGTCCGGCATGAACCGCCGGATCGGGCGATAGATCGGTTCCAGGAGCTTGTTCAGGCCGGTCCACAGCTGCCCGACAAAGGGCTGGTGCAGGTTGAGCACCTGAAAGCTGATCAGCCAGCTCATGATGATGTGGATGATCATGATCCAGTAGACGACGCCCAGGATCAGGTCGAGCAATTGATAGATCACCAGCATGCGCGGGCTCCTTTTGACTGTGCACAAGACCTAGGCCCTGCGCGCATGTGGCGCAAGGTCACGCAGGGCCAGCCATTGAACTTTCGCCGCAGCGCCGCATTTTAGGAGGACAGGAGTTAAGCCCATGTTTCCATTTGTCCGCCTTGCCAAAGAGATGGTGAAAGCCCGCCGTCAGCCGCCCCTTGGGCTGACCGACCTGCATGTCACGCAGCACCGTGTGTGGCCGTGGGATCTGGACGGCTTTCTCGAGCTGAACAACGGACGGGCGCTGACGCTTTATGATCTGGGCCGTTTGGGTCTGGGCCAACGTGCCGGGTTGATCGACGTACTGAAACAGAACCGCTGGGGTCTGACCATGGCGGGTTCGTCCGTCCGCTATCGCCGTCGATTGCACGCGTTTCAAAAGTTCGAGATGCGCAGCCGCGCAGTGTGCTGGGATGACAAGTTCACCTATCTCGAACAGTCGATGTGGAAGCCTGATGGCGAATGCGCAAGCCACGTGCTCTATCGCTCGGCGGTGACGGACAAGAACGGGATCGTGCCGCCGCACAAGGTGCTGGCGGCCATGGGCGAGGATGCCGTATCGCCGCCCATCCCGGACTGGATCGCCGCATGGATCAAGGCCGAGGCCCAGCGCCCCTGGCCCCCCATGCAGGACACCACGCCTGCGCCACTCAAGAGCGTCGCGTAAACCTTTCCTTGCTACTGGGCGTTCGGCCTGCTTTGGTCCCGTTAACAAAAAACGGGGGACGGGGCGTGGCAGAGATCAGCCTGAAGAAACGCATTTGGGGATGGTTCTTTTTTGATTGGGCCAGCCAACCGTACCACACCGTTCTGCTGACATTTATATTTGGGCCGTTTTTTGTCTCCCTGGCGAGCGAGAGTTTCATGGCCGACGGGATAGAGACGGAGTTGGCCAAGGCCAACGCGCAGGCGATGTGGTCCTTTACCCTGACAATCACCGGGTTGCTGATCGGTTTTGGTGCGCCGATCCTGGGAGCCATGGCGGACACGGGTGGGCGGCGGATTCCCTGGGTCATTGGCTTTTCGCTGATGCTGGTCGCGGGGGCGGGCAGCCTCTGGTTCACGGCCCCGGATGGCAGCAACCTGACATGGATGCTGATGGCCTTTGCCTTTGGGTTTATCGGGGCTGAATTCGCGCTGATCTTTATCAATGCGCAGCTGCCGACGCTGGGCACGGACGAAGAAATTGGCAAGATTTCCGGGTCGGGATTCAGTTTCGGATATGCGGGCGGGGTGTTGTCACTGTTCCTGATCCTGCTGATTTTTGTAGAGCAGCCGAATGGCAAGACGCTGATTGGGCTGGACCCGCTCTTTGGTCTGCTGGACGCAGAGGCGCGTGAAGGCACGCGCAGTGCGGGACCCTTTGTGGCGATCTGGTTCGTGGTGTTCATGGTGCCCTATTTCCTGTGGGTGCGCGACGTGGCGCCCACGGGTGCGCGCACCTCGGTTGCGGCGGCGTTGTCGCGGCTGTGGCGCACCATTCGCGCCCTGCCCGCCAAGCGGAGCCTCTTCACCTATCTCGGGTCTTCGATGCTTTATCGTGACGCGTTGAACGGGCTTTATAGTTTCGGCGGGACCTTTGCCCTTCTGGTGCTGGATTTCAGCGTTGTGCAGGTCGGTGTATTCGGGATCATCGCGGCCATTGGTGCGTCGGTGTTCAGCTATGTGGGCGGCGTCGCGGACAAACGGTTTGGCCCCAAGCCCGTGGTCATTGCGTCGATCTGGGTGCTGATGGGCGTGTGTTTCATGCTGGTGAACCTGTCGCGTGACAGCATGTTCGGGATCGAGCTGGCCGAAGGGTCGGCGGTGCCGGACATCGTGTTCTACATCTGCGGTGTGCTGATCGGTGGCATGGGTGGCGTGATTCAGGCGGCGAGCCGGACGTTGATGGTGCGCCACTGCGATCCCGCAGCACCGACCGAGAGCTTTGGCCTCTATGGTCTGACAGGGCGCGCCACGGCGTTCATGGCACCGTTCCTGATCGGCGTCGCCACAGCGGTCACGGGCAGCACGCAGCTTGGGGTGTCGCCCCTGCTCTTTCTCTTCCTTTTGGGTCTGATCATGCTACGCTGGGTGCATCCAAAAGGTGAGGTTTGATTGTGTCTTCTGTTCGACGTTCGCTTTCGCTGATTGCCACGCTTGTCTTGTGCGCCTGTGCGGGCGGGGCGGATACGAACATTGACGGCACGCGGTTGCCGGATGTCGATCCGGCGACGTTGCAGAACATTGCCAAGGGTCAGTTCGGGGCCAAGCGCCGCGCGTCGGCGCAGGCACCTGCGCCGCTGGGCGGCTATGCGCGGGGCTGCATTGCGGGGGCCGAGCAACTGGCCGAGACCGGACCGACATGGCAGGCGATGCGTCTGTCGCGCAACCGCAACTGGGGGCATCCCGAACTGGTGGACTATGTGCAGGATCTGAGCCGCAAGGCCGCGGCGCAGCCGGGTTGGGCGGGACTCTATGTCGGGGACATGAGCCAGCCGCGCGGGGGGCCGATGCTGACCGGGCACCGCAGTCACCAGATCGGGCTGGATGCGGATATCTGGATGCTGCCTGCGAACAATCTGAACCTGTCGGTGACCGAGCGGGAGAACATCAGTTCAATCTCGACCCGCCGGGCCAACGGGGCCTACACAAACTCCAACTGGACCCGTGCGCATCACGAGATCATCAAGGCCGCTGCATCCGACAGGCGCACCGCGCGCATCTTTGTCTTTCCCGGCGCCAAGGTGCAGATGTGCAAGGACGCCAAGGGGGATCGGTCGTGGCTGCGCAAGGTGCGGCCATGGTGGGGACACCATTATCACTTCCATGTGCGGCTGAACTGTCCCCGCGGGGACAGTGCGTGTGTCAACCAGTCGCCGCCACCGCCCGGTGATGGGTGCGCTGATGCACAGCAGTGGGTCGACAACATCCTGAATCCGCCGCCGCCGGACCCGAATGCGCCCAAGCCCAAACCACGCCGCGAATTGCGCGTGGCCGATCTGCCGCAACAATGCGCTGGCGTTCTGGCCTCGCGCTGATCTGCGCGGCGGGGGCCGGTGCAGCAGATCCGTTGAGCCATGTGCAGGATTGGCGACTGACCTCTGCGCGCGCCGATTTCGGCGGGCTGTCGGCCATCGAGATGGAGGATGGGACCGCCGCCATGGTGCTGTCGGATCGCGGCGCGGCCTTTGTCCTGACGCTGGATCGGACAACGCGCCAGGTACGGATCGAAGAAGCCGCGCAACCCCACCCCGCCCGCGACAGTGAAGGGTTGGCCCGCAGCGGCGATACGCTGTTTTTCAGCTATGAGGGACCGGGCGCGATCGTGGCCCATGACGGCGCGCAAGTGCCGCCGCATCCCGACTTTGCCACCTATCATCCGAACGGGTCACTGGAAGCCGTGGCGGCAAGCCCGGATGGCACGATTTACACCCTGCCCGAACGGTCGGGCGACCCGGCGCGCGGGTTTCCTGTCTATCGATACCGGGATGGGGCGTGGGACATCGCCGCCACCCTGCCGCGCAGGGGGCCATTCCTGCCTGCGGGGGCGGATATGGGGCCGGATGGGTTGCTGTATATTCTGGAACGTGCGTTCACGCCGCTGGGGTTTCGCAGCCGCATCCGCCGTCTCGACCCTGACGCCCCGGATACAATCGACACGCTGTTGACCACGTCCGCCGGGCGGCACGACAACCTCGAAGGACTGGCGATCTGGCAATCGGAAAGTGGCGCGACCTGCCTGACGATGGTGTCGGACGACAACTTTCTATCCGTGCAGCGGACCGAACTGGTGGAATACGCCCTCACGGAAACGCTTGCCTCGGGCGGCACCTGCGACTAGAGAGCGCCCGTCCGGCATGTCGCCGGGCCAAGTCGCCGCTACCTTGCAAAAACGGGCACCTTATTATGACACGCGCACATCTTCCCGGCATTATTGCCATGGCCATCATCGTTGTGGCCTCCAACGTTCTGGTCCAGTTCCTGTTCGGCAACTGGCTGACCTATGGGGCGTTCACCTATCCGCTGGCCTTTCTGGTCACTGACATCATGAACCGCGTCTATGGCGCAGGTCCGGCACGCACGGTTGTGTTCGTGGGGTTCATCGTCGGCGTGTTCTGTTCGCTGGTCGGCACCCAGATCATGTTGCAGGGCGACGGGTTCACTTATCCGGCCGTCACATTCCGCATTGCCATCGGGTCGGGCCTTGCCTTCCTTACCGCGCAGTTGCTGGATGTCGGTATCTTTTCGGCGCTGCGCCAAGGCGCGTGGTGGAAAGCGCCGCTGGCCTCGACCATCATCGGCAGTTCGGTGGACACGGCGATTTTCTTTACCGTCGCGTTTTCGGCGAGCCTGACCATGCTGGAGCCGGGCAATGACGTGTCCTGGGCCGGTGAGGTTCTGCCGCTGCTGGGTGTGGGACCTGAGGCGCCGTTGTGGGTGTCGCTGGCCGTCGCCGACTGGATGGTCAAGCTGAGCCTTGCGCTGATTGCGTTGGCACCGTTCCGTTGGTTGACGGCGAATGCGCCGACGGCTGCCGAAATCCGTTGACTTTCGACGGCGCTGTGCCACCATCGGTTTGAGTTCAACAAATCGGAAGGAGGTGATCCAGTGTCAAGAAAGGTATTGGAGAGAGGTGTCGGAACAACTTGGGAGGTCGCCTGCTGAGGCAACCCTTTGCGGTGAGGACCGCCAAGTTGGTCGGTTGACCTAACCGACACAACCTCCGAAACATTTCGAAAAGGGCCGCCCCGATGAGGAGCGGCCCTTTTTTGCAGTCGGGGTTATGCGGCGACGGCGCGTGCCTGCAACGATTGCCAGGCCAGCGCCTCGTCGTCGAAGGTTTCGGCCCGTACCGGCAGGATGCTGTTCATGATGTCGATCATCTTGTCCGCGGAACCCGGCGCGTTGACGACGACATAGCGGTCCACGTGGCTGAGCGCGCGGAAGCGGCTTTTGATCACGTCCCAGTCCCAGCTGGCGCCAAATTCGGTGCCTTCGAAGTTTTCGAAGATCATCAGCATGTCGACCTTGTCCTTGTGCGCGTCGAACACGGCGTTCATGTGCTCGGCCATGTCCTCCATCGCGTCATCGGAAATCTTGCCGCTGATGCGAAAGGCAAAGAGGTCGGGGCGGTCGGTGGCGATCTGGGTGATACCCGGTGTGTTGAACATGATTGCTCTCCATCGTTAATGTGCGTTGGAGGGGAAACGCGCATTTGGCCACGCGGGTTCCATGGGATGGACGGGCATGCTGCGGATCAGTGACGATATCAGTATTCAGGATTGGGAGCTGAGCGAAAGCTTTGTCCGGGCGTCGGGGCCGGGTGGGCAGAACGTGAACAAGGTTGCCACGGCGGTCGAGTTGCGGTTCGAGGCGGCGCGGTCGCCGTCGCTGCCCGGTCCGGTCAAGACGCGGCTGAGGCGGCTGGCGGGGCGGCGCTGGACCCTCGAGGGGGCGTTGATCATTCAGTGTGACGAGACGCGCAGCCAGGCCCGCAACCGCGAAATTGCGCGGCAGAGGCTGGTGGCGCTGGTGCAAAAGGCGCTGGTCGCGCCCAAGCGGCGGATCGCCACCAAGCCTACGCTGGGATCGAAGAAGCGCAGGCTCAAGGCAAAGAAGGTCCGCGGCGAGGTCAAGGCCATGCGCGGGCGCGTGGATCCGTCGGATTAGCCCAGCGACAGCAGGTCAAAGGACGACCGTGCCGACGTGCCACCGGAGTGGTCCGGGCTGTAGCTGCCGATGCCCAGCGGTTTGAAATTGCTCTGGGTCACGTTTTGTGACCCGCCGCCGCAGGCGGCAACGCCGCTGATGGCGGCCAGTGTGATGATCAAAAGGATATGTTTCATTGTACTGCTCAATAGCTCTGTTTGCTTGTGTATTGTTGAAAATATGCCTGCCGAATGTGGCGGTGATGGGGCATTTGTTCGGGAATACGCGACAATTTACATGTTCACTTCGAGATTGGTCATGGGGTGACAAGGCCGGTCAAAGAGATCAAAGCTGGTGCGACCCCTTATCCCGCAGGACATCATGCGCCCCACCGACCGTACTGGCCTTGCCATCGTTCTCAGCCTTGTGGCGCTGGTGCTGTTTGACGCGATGGGGCTGGTGATCAAGCATCTGTCGGACAGTTATAGTGCCGCCGAGCTGTCGGCCTGGCGCAACCTTTTCGGGATCATCCCGGCGGTCGTTGCGCTGGCGATGTCGCGCGGGTGGCACCAGTCGGGGCGCAGGATGCGGATGCGACAGTGGAAGCTGGGCCTGAGCCGGGGCGCTGTGGTGACGCTGGCGCAGCTGTGTTTCTACCTGTCGCTGGGGCAGATGGAGTTTGCCACCGCGTCGACCATCACCTATGCCAACGCGCTGTTTCTGACCGCCCTGTCGGTGCCGTTGCTGGGCGAGCGGGTGGGGTGGATGCGTTGGGGTGCGGTGAGCATCGGGTTTGTCGGCGTTATGCTGGTGTTGCGTCCGGGGTCGGATGCGTTCACGCCCGTGGCCTTGCTGCCCCTGGGGGCGGCGGCGCTATATGCGCTGGTGACGGTGCAGGCGCGCACGGTGGATGACGATGTGCCGACGCCCTTGGTCAATCTCTATTCCTCGGCGGCGGCGCTTGTCTGTTCCGTGCTGCTGGCGCTGGCATTGGGCGGGTTTTCCCCGATCCGGAGCCTTGCCGATTTCGGCTGGATCGTCGCGATGGGCGGGTTCGGGGGCACGGCGGTTTTGTTGCTGGTGGTCAGCTACCGGATGACGGAGCCCAGTAATCTGGCCCCGTTCAGCTATTTCGGGATCCCGCTGGCCTTTGTGCTGGGCTGGGTGTTCTTTGCCGAAGCACCGTGGGATGCGCTGTTCCCCGGCGCGCTGTTGATTGCGGCCGGGGGGCTGATGATCCTGTGGCGGGAACGCCGGATGCAGCGCGGGTCAGAGCAGTGAGATGCTCGACCGGGCCGAATGCGCCTCGCGGGCCAGTTGCGACGTGGCGCTGAGGTGCCAGTCAAGCCCGTCCTGCCCTTGACGCGTGGCGTCCTCGAGGTTGGCGTGGGCCTGTTCGGCGTTGCGGATTGTGGCGGTCAGCGCCTCGGCGATGCGCGCGCGGCTTTGACGGATGGCGTCAACGCCGGTTTCATAGTCCGCCTGTGACAGGGCTTGCGCGTCGCGGCGGATTTTCAGATCCTGCAACTCGGCGTCCTGTTCGGCCAGCAGGTCCGGCAGGCTGAGTTTCAGCGTCTCCATCTGGCCATTCATGCCGCGCACGCTGCGCACCAGCGCATTGGCAGAGACCAGTTCGATCCGTTTGGCAACCTCGCGCTTGCCCCGTGTGTGGCCGACGATCGCGCCGGTCGCGGCACCCGCCGCAGCACCTGTCACGCAACGATTTGGTGCGTTGGTCACCACCGCGATGCCGCAGCCGACCAGAGCACCCTGCGCCGCCGATTTCGCGGTCGACCGGCGCACGAGGTCGCGGGCCATGCGGTTCAGCGCCTCGGCCTGATCCTCGATCTCGGTGGCGTCCACATCGGTGGCCGATGCGGTCAGCAGGCTGGTGTCAAGGCGCGTGGTGTCCTGCGCACCCGGTGCGCATGCCCCAAGCGCAGCCACGAGGACCAGTGACGGAATAAGGAGAGTGCGTTGCATTAATCTGCCCGTTTCTTCTTGAACTTGGGCAGATGGCTAAACACACAATGTGGTCAATTTGGGGCAATTGTCCTGAAAATTGAAACGAGAGGGGCGTTTCAACCGCAGGTCTATACGACCACGTCCATCGCGTCCTGCGCGCCGACCCCGAAGACACGCTTGTAGCGGGCAATCTCGTCCTCTGGCCCCATCGCCTTGTTGGGGTTGTCGGAGAGTTTGACAGTCGGGTTGCCGTTGGCCGACACCGCCTTGCACACCAGCGAGAATGGCGCGAGGCGGTCGTCGCGGGTCAGGCCCTTGAAGTCGTTGGTGAGCATCGTGCCCCAGCCGAAGGACACCTTGACCCGCCCCTTGAACTGCTTGTGCAGCTCGATGATCTTGGCCGCATCCAGCCCGTCGGAGAAAATCACCAGCTTGTCGCGGGGGTCTTCGCCCCGGTCCTGCCACCACTTGATCGCGACCTCGGCCCCGGTGGCGGGGTCGCCGCTGTCGATGCGGATGCCGGTCCAGCCCGCCAGCCAGTCGGGCGCGTTGTCGAGGAATCCTTGGGTGCCGTAGGTGTCGGGCAGGATGATGCGCAGGTTGCCGTCATGTTCGTCGTGCCAGTCGCTGAGCACGTCATAGGGCGCACGGGCCAGCGCCGCGTCGTCCTGCGCCAGCGCGGAATAGACCATGGGCAGTTCGTGGGCGTTGGTGCCGATGGCTTCGAGGTCGCGGTTCTTGGCGATCAGGCAATTGGACGTGCCGGCGAATTGGGGCCCCAGCCCCTCGCCCATGGCCTGCACGCACCAGTCCTGCCACAGAAACGAATGCCGCCGCCGGGTGCCGAAATCCGCCACGCGCAGCCCTTCGTGGCCTTTGAGCTGTTCGATCTTTTCCCACAGCTTGGTCATCGCGCGGGCATAGAGCACTTGCAGTTCGAACTTGCCCATTTCGTTCAGGACAGCGCGGCCGCGCAGTTCCATCAGCACGGCGAGCGCGGGGATTTCCCACAGCATGACCTCGGGCCAGGACCCTTCGAAGGTCAGCTCGTATTGATCACCCTTGCGTTCGAGGTGGTAGGCAGGCAGGCGCAGGGCCTCGAACCAATCCATGAATTCGGGCGTGAACATCTGGCGTTTGCCGTAGAACGTGTTGCCGCGCATCCACGTGCTTTCGCCGCGTTTCAGCGACAGGGACCGGATGTGGTCCAGTTGTTCGCGCAGCTCGCCCTCGTCGATCAGTTTGGCGAGGGGGACGTGTTTGGATCGGTTGATCAGGGAAAAGGTGACCTGGGTGTCCGGTTTGTTGCGGAACACCGATTGGCACATCAGCAGCTTGTAGAAATCCGTGTCGATGAGCGACCGCACGATGGGGTCGATCTTCCATTTGTGGTTCCAGACACGGGTGGCAATATCGACCATGGGGTATTCCTTGAGACTGCGTGCACCGTTGTGCCGAACCGGGGGCGCAAGGGCAAGTCAGGTGAGCGTGACACCCGCCGCCGCCATGCCGTCGCGGGCAGCGGCGAGCGATCCGTCGAGGTCGATGGCGCGGCAGAGGTCCATGCGGACGGTGACGTCAAAGCCGAGTTTCGCCGCATCCACCGCCGAGAAGTTGACGCAGAAGTCCGTGGCCAGCCCCACCATGGTCAGAGCTGTGATGCCCCGCGTGTGCAGGTATCCGTCGAGGCCCGTGGGGGTTGTTTGGTCGTTCTCAAAGAAGGCGGAGTAGCTGTCAATCCCGGGCCGGTAGCCTTTGCGCACGATCATGTCGGCGCGGTCTGCGTTGAGGTCCGGGTGGAAGGCCGAGCCGTCCGAACCTTGGACGCAGTGGTCTGGCCAGAGCACCTGGGGGCCGTAGGGCATGTCGATCAGGTCATAGGGCGCGCGGCCCGCGTGACTGCTGGCAAAGGACGAATGGCCGCCGGGGTGCCAGTCCTGTGTCAGCACGACCGCCGCTGCCGTATCCATCAGCGCGTTGATCCCCGGCACGATGCTGTCGCCCTCTGGTACGGCCAGCGCGCCGCCGGGGCAAAAGTCGTTTTGCACGTCGATTACGATCAGGGCATGGGTCATTTCGGGCTCTCCTGCGTCTGTTGGCCCCTTCTTTGCATCGCCCCACCCCTTGCACAAGGGTCGGGGCATCGCCTATTTCCGCCACATGTTCACCATCGCTGCCCTGTACCACTTTACCCGCTTTGCCGATCCCGCCGGGTTGAAACCTGCGTTGCTGGACCTGTGCGCAGCGCAGGATGTGCGCGGGTCGCTGTTGCTGGCGCCCGAGGGGATCAACGGGACGATTGCGGGGCCGCGCGCCGGCATTGACGCGGTGCTGGCGCATATCCGCGCCTTGCCCGGCTGTGGCGATCTGGAGCACAAGGAAAGCCACAGCCCGACGCCCCCCTTTGGCAAGATGAAGGTGCGGCTGAAGCGCGAGATCGTGACCATGGGCCAGCCGGATGTCGATCCGGCCGCGCGCACGGGGCATTACGTGCAGCCCGCCGATTGGAATGATCTGATCACCCGCGACGATGTGGTCGTGATCGACACGCGCAACGATTACGAGGTGGCGATTGGCACCTTTGAAGGTGCTGTGGATCCGCAAACCGCCAGCTTTGGCGAGTTCCCGGCGTGGTGGGAGGCGAACAAGGATCGCTTTCAAGGGCAAAAGGTGGCGATGTTCTGCACCGGGGGCATTCGCTGTGAAAAGTCGACGAATTACCTGCTGGGTCAGGGGGTCGAGGATGTGTACCACCTGAAAGGCGGCATTCTGAAATACCTCGAAGAGGTGCCGGAGGCCGAGAGCACATGGGACGGGTCCTGTTTCGTTTTTGACGGGCGGGTGAGTGTGGGTCACGGGTTGGCCGTGGGGCCGCATCTGCTGTGCCATGCGTGTCGGCGGCCCATCCTGCCCGAGGATCGCGACAGGTCGGAATACGAGCAGGGTGTGAGCTGTCATCACTGTGTGGCCGAGACCACGGATGCCGACAAGGCGCGGTTTCGGGAGCGGCAGAAACAGGTGGCGCTGGCGCGCGCGCGCGGGACCGATCACCTGACCGGTCAGATGGTGCCAGACAAGGGCTGAGCCCGTGCGCGCGGGCGGCTGCGGCCCAAGAGCCAGACCATGATCGCGATGTTCAGCCCATTCCACGCGATGCCGTTCCAGAACGCCATCTGGTAGCTGCCGGTGACATCATAGACCCAGCCCGACATCCAGCCGCCCAGCGCCATGCCCATGATCGTCGCCATCAGCACAAAGCCGACCCACGTGCCTGCGTCCCGCGCGGGCATGTATTCGCGCACGATCAGCGCATAGCTGGGCACGATGCCGCCTTGGGACAGGCCAAAGACGAGGCTGACCACATAGAGCGAGATGAGCGCATCCGACGGCAGGTAGAGCGCCAGTGCGATGGCCTGAAGGACTGACCCCAGCAGCAGCGTACGCACGCCCCCAAGCTTGTCTGCCAGCAGGCCCGAGACCAGCCGCGAGGCCACGCCGCCCAGCAGCATAAGCGACAGCATTTCCGCCCCCACGGCAGGGCCATAGCCGAGATCGACGCAGTAGCTGACGATGTGGACCTGCGGCATCGACATCGCCACGCAGCACCCGACCCCCGCCAGCCCCAACAGGCAGGCCAGCGCGCGCGAGGACAGGCCGGAGGATTGGGCGTTGGAGAGGGCGGCGGCTTCGGCCATCTGGTGGGCGGTGTCCGGCACGGCGCGCCGCAGGGCAAAGGCCAGCGGCAGCACAACCACCAGCGTCGCCATGGCCAGCACCGCATAGCTGGCGCGCCAGCCGTCCTCGGCCAGGACGCGGGCGAGGACAAGCGGCCAGATCGCCCCCGACAGGTAGTTGCCGCTGGCCACGATGGCCACGGCGATGCCGCGCCGTTTCATGAACCAGTGCGAGATGTCCGCAATCAGCGGCCCGAACCCCACAGAGGTGCCAAAGCCCACAACGAGCTGCGCCAGCGACAACCACAGGATCGACCCGCTGAGCATCGCAAGGCCGTAGCCGCCCGCGATGATCAACCCGCAGACCACGAGCACGGGCGTGACGCCCCATTTGTCCACCGCCCGTCCGACGGCAAAGTTGCCCACTGCGAAACCGATCATCGTCAGGGTATAGGGCAGGCTGGCATCCGCACGGCTGACGCCGAATTCCGCCTGGACCGCGGGCATGATCACGATGATCGCCCACATGCCCGCATTCGCCACAAGCGCCACGGCCAGTGTCAGGCACAGCCGGGTCCAGGAATAGGTGCTGTCATGGGTCGCAGAGGTCATGGCCCAGCCTGCGCAGCATGACGCGGCCAAGGCAAGGGGGCGCAAGATTTGCCGACAATTCTATCTGTTAAGGCCGTTGAAACAGCCGCACCTGTACAAGCGGAGTTGGGTGAAAAGTGAGGTGTGGGAAATGAGCGCGCAAGCAAACGTGCGGCCAATTATCATCAAGCGCAAGAAAGTCGTGGCTGGCGGTGGCCACCACGGCGGCGCTTGGAAGGTGGCCTATGCGGACTTCGTGACCGCAATGATGGCGTTTTTCATGTTGATGTGGCTGTTGAACGCGACAACGGAAAAGCAACGCAAGGGCATTGCCGACTACTTTTCGCCGACGATCCCGATCAACCGGGTATCAGGCGGCGGCAACGGATCCTTTGGCGGCGACAGCGTGTTTTCGGAGGTGACCCTGCCGCAAAACGGTACTGGGGCCACGTCGCAACGCCCGACAGAGGGCAAGCAGGCGCGCGGTGAAACCGGTATGACGGACACCGGCGACATCACAGCCGCACAGGACGAAGCGTTTGAATCGCTCGAAGCGCGCCTGATCGGCAAGGGTGGCGAATCCAAGGTGATGGAAAACGAGTTGGAGCACATCAACACGCGTCTGACCGATGAGGGCCTTGTAATCGAGGTGTTCGCGCTGGAGGATACGCCGCTGTTTTATGATGGCACCGCGTCGCCGACGCCCCTGCTCGAGGATATTGCGCGGCTGATCGCAGAATCTGCCCGGACGGTCGAGAATGGAATCGCCATTGGTGGCCATGTGCAGGCGCAGCCGATTGTCGTTGCGGAAAGTTCGACCTGGAAGATGTCGCAGGATCAGGCAACGGAGATGCGCAAGCTGCTCGAGGATTTCGGGGTGCCGGACAAGCGGGTCCAACGGGTCACGGGCCATGCCGACCGGGAACGCATCGTCAGCAACCCGATGGCGATCCGCAACAACCGCCTCGAAATCGTGTTTCTGCGGGACTAGGCGAATATGTCGGATTTTATCTGTTAGCCCCACGTTAAGCAGGCGCGCCTATCTGTTGATCCAATTCGGATCGATACAGCAGAAAGGCGTGTCCATGACCATTTCCTCGTCCCTCAATGCAGGTGTTGCAGGGCTCCAGTCCAATGCGACGCGTCTGGCGTCCATCTCGGACAATATCGCGAACTCGTCCACCTATGGGTACAAGCGGGTGCAGACGGATTTCCATTCGATGGTGATTTCGTCGGCCGGCGGCCAGTATTCCGCCGGGGGTGTCCGCGCAACGACATCGCGGTTGATCGACGAAAGCGGGTCGCTCGTCTCCACTTCCAATGCGACCGACCTTGCGGTGCGTGGGCGCGGCATGTTGCCTGTGGCGCAGGCCTCGGACATCGAAGTCGGCAATGGCAGCAGCCAGATGTTCCTGACGACAACCGGGTCGTTCCGGACGGATGCCGACGGCTTCCTGCGGTCGGATTCGGGGCTGATCCTTTTGGGCTGGCCCGCGAACCCGGACGGCACCGTTCCCACGTTCCCGCGTGACACGTCCGATGGGCTGGAACCGGTGCAGATCAATGTAAACCAGTTCTCGGGCGAGCCGACGACGCAGATGTCGCTGGGCGTGAACCTGCCTGCCACAGACACGGATGCGGGTTCCACGGGTGATGTGCAGTACCTGTCGGTTGAGTATTTCGACAACCTCGGCACCTCGGAGAACATCAATATCAGCTTTACCCCGACGGTGCCGACCACAGGGTCGTCCAATGAATGGACGGTACAGCTGACCGATTCGGCGCTGGATGGCGCGGTGATCGGTGAATATGTCCTCACCTTCGACGACAGCCGTGCGTCGGGCGGGACGCTGGCTTCCGTCTCCACGACCAGCGGCGGCGCCTATGATCCAACGACCGGGACGATCATCGTGAATGCCGAAGGTGGCCCGCTTGAAATCAATATCGGCATGCTGGGCGACAGCGACGGCATCACGCAGCTGTCCGACAGTTTCGCGCCCGTCTCGATTTCCAAGGATGGCTCTCCGGTGGGGAACATGACCAATGTGGAAGTTGATGCGAACGGATTCGTGACCGCCTTCTTTGACACGGGCATCAACCGGACGATCTATCAGATCCCGCTGGTGGACCTGCCCAACCCGAACGGCATGGTGGCCCTGGATCAACAGACCTATCTGCCCTCGCCCGAAAGCGGCAGCTTTTTCCTGTGGGATGCCAGTGACGGGCCCACGGGTGATATCGTGTCCTACGCCCGCGAGGAAAGTGCCGTCGACGTCGCCGGTGAACTGACCGCGATGATCCAGACGCAGCGGGCCTATTCCTCGAATGCCAAGGTGATCCAGACCGTGGATGAGATGTTGCAGGAAACGACGAATATCAAACGCTAACGGGTGCGCAACGCGTAGCCCACTGACCCAGCGGAGGCCGTGTCATGACGATCACAAGCGCACTGAATTCCGCCATGTCCGGGCTGCGCGCCGCCACGCGCGCATCGGAACTGGTATCCAGCAACATCGCCAACGCATCCACACCGGGCTATGCCCGGAGGACGCTGTCGATCTCTTCTGTATCGACAGGCGGCGGCGCGGGCGTGCAGGTGGACGGCATTCGCAGGCAGGCGGACGCCCAATTGATCGCAGACCGGCGGCTGTCCGGCGCGGAATTCGGATACCGGACCACGACTTCCGCCTTCATGACACGGGTCGAAGACCTGATCGGTACCCCTGACAAGATCGGATCGCTGTCCGCCCGCCTTGCGGATTTCGAAAGCAGCCTAATTACTGCTGCGAGCCGCCCGGACGCTGTTGAACGTCTGGATGCTGCCGCACATGGTGCACGCGATCTGGTCACGTCGATCAACGGGGCCGCTGACGGTATCCAATCCGCCCGAAGCGCCGCAGACCGCGATATCGGCCTGCAGGTAACACGTCTGAATGACGCGCTGGCCGCCATACAAAAGCTGAACGGGCAGATCACAGGCGCACTCAACCAAAGCTCCAGCGCCGCGGGCCTGCTGGATCAACGGCAATTGCTGATCGATGAAGTGTCCGAGATGGTGCCTGTTCGAATCATCGATCGCGATCACGGCGCGGTCGCGCTCTATTCCACCGGTGGGGCAGTTCTTCTGGATGGCATGGCCGCAGACATCGGGTTTGAACCGTCAAATGTGGTGACGCCCTATATGTCAGTCGAGGATGGCACGCTCTCGGGGCTGACCATCAACGGGTTTTCCGTCAACACGTCCTCCGGCGGCGGGCGGTTGCATGGTGGCACATTGGGTGCACAGTTCGAAATCCGGGATGAATTGGCGCCACAGGCCCAGACCCAAATCGACGCACTTGCGCGCGATCTGATCGAACGGTTCGAGAGCAGCGCAGTCGATCCGACCCTGGCCGCTGGCGCGCCCGGTCTGTTCACCGACGGTGGCGCGCCCTTGGATCCGCTGGACGGAACCGGCCTTGCAAACCGCCTGACGCTCAACGCGTTGGTTGATCCCACCCAGTCCGGTGAAACCTGGCGATTGCGCGATGGTTTGGGGGCGGTGGCGCCCGGCACTGTTGGCAATGCGACCCTTTTGAACGCGCTGTCCGACGCCCTGGCGAATCCGCGCACCCCCGCGACGGGGGACTTCGGTACCGCTGCGCAGTCAGCGTTCGATCTGACCGCGGTATTTGCGTCGCAACTCGGGTCAGAGCGGTTGCGCGAGGATCAGCGGCTCAGCTTTGCCTCGGCCCAGTTTTACGAACTGACCCAGTTGGAGCTGGCCCAGGGCGTCGATACCGACACCGAACTGCAGCACCTGATGGTGATTGAACAAGCCTATGCCGCGAATGCACGGGTCATCGAAACCGTCGACGAGATGTTCGACACCTTGATGAGGATCTGAGGATGAGCAGCTTTTCGATCGGTGATCTTGCGCAGACCTTTATGTTGCAACGGCGTGGTGCCGCGCTGAAGGCGGAGATGACCCGCCTGAACGAGGAATTGGCAACCGGTCAGGTCAGTGACGTCAAATCCGTGCTTGCGGGCAACGTCAGCTATCTGGCGGACATAGAACGGGATCTGAAATCACTCTCGGGCTACCGCGTTGCCGCGACCGAGGCCGCGCAATTCGCGGACAGTACGCAGGCAGCGCTGGATCGGCTTGATGCAGATGTTGGCGATCTGGGCACAGCCTTGTTGACGACGGCCAGCAGCGCGCTTGGCCCGGTTCTGGACCAATTGTCGACGGATGCCGCGGCGCGGCTTGATGCAATGATTGGCACATTGAACACGACGACGGGCGGGAGATCCCTGTTTGCCGGTGCGGCGTCGGATCAGCGGGCCATTGCGGATGCGGCAACGATCCTGAACGGGTTGCAAGCCGCAACCGCAGGGGAAACCACGGTTTCGGGTATTGTCCAGGCGGCCCGCCAGTGGTTTGATGACCCCGGTGGATTTGCCGCGACGGCCTATACCGGCTCTGCCGAAGATATGGCGCGGTTTCGCGTGGCCAAAGACGAAACCGTCGGCGTCCAGCTCAAGGCCGATGACGCAGTTTTCCGGGATATCTTGATGAATACCGCCGTGGCCGCACTCGCGTCTGATCCCGCGTTTCAATTGACCACGGCAGATCGCCAGGACCTGTTGGTGCAAACCGGGTCCTCGCTGTCCAGTGCGCGAACCAACCTGACCGCGACGCAAGCCGACATCGGCGCGTCCCAAGCACGGCTGGAGACGTTGATCACCCGCAATGCAACCGAAGAAACCACTTTGAATTATGCGAAGGGTGCCCTGTTGCAGGCCGACCCCTACGAAACCGCCACTGAACTGGAGGCAGTCCAATTTCAACTTCAAAGCCTGTACACCATCACCGCGCGCATGTCCGACCTGTCCTTTGTGAATTTCATCCGATGAGGTGGCTTCTCGGCCTGTTCCTGGCCGTCACGCTGGCGCAAATGGCGGCGGCGGGCGCGGTGCGGATCAAGGATCTGGTCGAGTTTGATGGCGTGCGGGGCAATGATCTCGTGGGGTATGGCCTGGTGGTCGGGCTGGACGGCACAGGCGACGGATTGCGCAATGCCCCGTTCACCGAAGACATCATGACGAATATCCTCGAACGCCTGGGCGTGAACGTCACCGGCGAACAGTTCCGTCCCAAGAATGTGGCGGCGGTGTTCGTGACGGCGACCCTGCCACCCTTTGCCCGCGCGGGGTCCCAGATTGACGTGACCGTGTCGGCGATCGGCGACGCCAAGAGTCTGTTGGGTGGCACGCTGATCATGACCCCGTTAAACGCGGCGGACGGCGAGATTTATGCCGTGTCCCAGGGCACGATCATTGCAGGTGGCGCGGTAGCCGAGGGCGATGGTGCGCGGGTGACCCAAGGGGTGCCGACGGCGGGGGTCATCCCTTCGGGCGCGCGGGTCGAACGGGAGATCGATTTCCAGCTGGCGGCCCTGTCGGATATGCGTTTGGCGCTGAGAGATGCGGATTTCACCACGGCGCTGCGGATTGAAACGGCCATCAATCGCGATTTTGGGCGACGTGTTGCGACGATGCTGGATTCGGGCACGGTGACGCTGGATGTGCCGCGCACTGGCATGCGATCCGTGGCCCATGCCCTGGGCCGGATCGAGAATATCGAGGTCGAACCGCAGCGCAAGGCGCGGGTCGTGGTGGATCAACGGTCCGGCACGATCGTGATGGGGGAGGATGTGCGCATCTCTCGCGTGGCCGTGTCGCAAGGCAACCTGACGCTGCGGATCCAGGAGCAGCCGTTGGCGGTGCAGCCGAACCCGTTTGCCGCGGGTCAGACCGTGGTGGTGCCACGCACGACGGTCGATATTGAGGATGAAGAAGGGACGGGATTGGCCGAAATCCCGGATGGAGCGTCTCTGTCCGAAGTGATCGGCGGGTTGAATGCGCTGGGCGTGGCGCCGCGCGACATGATCGACATCCTGAAAAGCATCAAGGCCGCCGGAGCGCTGCATGCGGAGTTCATTGTCCGCTAGGCATGGAAAGGTCCGGCGACGCGAGGCCGCCGGACAAAGGCCGCGATCAAATCGCCGCCAGTTCCTGTTCCAGATCCGCCATCTCGGCACCACCCGCCATGAGCTTGCGGATGTCCTCATCGGCCAGTTCCTGCAAGGTTCCGGATCCAATAACCTTGCCCAGGGCAAGGAACGTGAAGCGGTCGGCCACAAGCTTGGAATGGATTTCATTGTGGGTGATGAAGATGATGCCGATGTCACCGCGCGCGCGCACGCGTTTGATGGTTTTCAGCACTTCCATCTGCTGTTTCTGACCCAGGGCCGATGTCGGTTCGTCCAGGATCAGAACCCGCGCACCAAAATAGATGGCCCGCGCGATGGCCAGCGTTTGACGCTGACCGCCCGACATCGTGCCGACCGCCTGCGTCGGGTCCGAGAAATCGATCCCGATCTTGAGCATCTCGTCATGGGCGATCTTGTTCATCTCGTCCATCTTGAGTGTGCCGAGCGGCCCCTTGATCTCGCGCCCCATGAAGAAGTTGCGCGTAATCGACATCAGCTGGTTGAGGGCGAGGTCCTGATACACCGTCCCGATCCCGGCCGAAGACGCGTCACGCGGCGAGCGGAAGTTCACCGGTTTGCCTTCGACATAGATCTGGCCGCCACTGGGTTGGTGCACCCCGGCCAGCGTCTTGATCAGCGTGGATTTGCCCGCGCCGTTGTCGCCCAGCAAGGCGTGGACTTCGCCCGGATAGATCTCGAGATCGACGCCGCCGAGGGCGATGAAGGGTCCAAACTGCTTTTGCAGGTTTTCGACGCGCAGATATGGTTCGGCCATGATCAGATCCCCCCTGTGATACGTTTGCGGATGCGTTCATTGGCAAACACGGCCGCCAACAGGATCCCGCCGAGGAACACGCGGAACCACGCGCCGTCGATCGTCGGGATGAAGAACACCGCGTTCGCCACAAGGCCGACGGTGATGGCCCCGAACACGACGCCGATAATCGATCCGAAGCCGCCCGTCATCAGGGTGCCGCCGACAACGGCGATGGCGATGGCAAAGAGTTCCTGAAGGTTGCCCTTGGCCGCGTCGGACGTGTTGGTGTCGAACACCTGGCACGCCGCGAACATGGTGGCGCAGAAGGCGGTGAACATGAACAGCCCCACCTTGACCCGGTTCACGGGCACACCGTTGGCGCGCGCGCTTTCCTTGTTGTCGCCGGTGGCATAGATCCAGTTGCCGATCTGTGTGCGGCTGAGGATGAAATACGCGCCCCCCGCGATGATCAGCCACCATAGGAAACGGGCGTCGAACCCGTCGACCCACTGTTCGCCGCGGCGGTTCAGGTTGCCCCCCAGCGCGAACCACAGATCGTAGAACCAGCCAAAGACCTCACCGCCGAGCAGGTCGGCAAACCAGCTGGTTTCCTTGTAGTCCGGCAGGCCCGAGATTTGCGTGGATTGGTTAATCAGGCGGAACGACACCTCGGTGACGCCGCGCATGAAGAAGAGAAAGGCGAGCGTCACGATAAAACTCGAGAGCCCGGATCGAACGACCACCGTACCGATGACCCACCCGATGGACAGCGTCATGGCCAGCGTGATGAAGAAGGCGAGGAAGGGCGTCGCCTCACCGAGGCCGAAAGGCAGACCCCATTTGAGCATCATGGCCATCGACATGCCGGCAAAGCCGATCATGGACCCGATGGACAGGTCGAATTCGCCTGCGATCATCAGCATGGCAGCACCTGTGGCGATGATGCCGTATTGCGCGATGATCGCGATGTTGTTCTTGAGCCCCAGCGCGTTGAAGGCCTTGCCGTTCGACGCCATGGACAGGGCGATGATGATCACGATCATAACCGTGAACGACCCGATTTCCGGCCGTCTGATCGTGCGTTGTAACCAGGTTTCCTGTTGTAGCCTGTCGGATTCGCTGCGATCAGCCATCCTTCTCTCCTCAGAATTTTATGGATTTTCCCCAGATCGGCAGGCGCGCGTGGGGCGCCTGCCGAGTTGTCTCTGGATCAGGACTTAGCGGTCGACGCCAGCCAGTTCCTTGACAGCGGCCGCGTTGGACGCGTCCACAAAGCCGGGGCCCGAAGGAATGTTCGCGCCTGGCAGCAGGCCAGCGTGGTTGTTGTACAGGTGCAGCACGATGACCGGCATGTACCCTTGCAGACGCTGCTGCTGGTCGATGGTGAAGGCCGCGTCGCCCGCGTCAATCATGTCCATCACACCGGGGCTGAGGTCAAAGCACGCCAGGTGCACATCGGCGCCCACGTCCTTGATCGCCTTGTTCGCCGCTTCGCAGACGTGGGGACCAACGGCCAGAACGCCGTCGATTGTCTCGTCCGCTTGCAGGGCCGCAGCTGTCCGGGTTTCGATCTGTGCCGGGTCGTTGGACACGTCGATCATGTTCAGGTCTGCGCCCAGCGCGTCAAAGTAGCCGGAGCAACGATCGACCAGAGCGGTGTTGAACGCTTCCTGGTTGAGGCACAGGCCTTTGGTCACGCCTTCGGCCTTGGCACGGCCACCGGCGGCTTCGCCAGCGTCACGCTCGGGCTGACCGACGTGCATCAGCGCGCCCAGTTCAGCCGAGGATTCCAGACCGGAGTTGATTGTGACAACCGGAACACCGTCCGCAACGGCGGATTTGATGGCCGGGCCAAGCGCCGCAGCGTCGGGCAGCGACACGATGATTCCGTCGGGCTGCGAGGCGGCGGCGGCTTCGATCAGCTTGGCCATGGCGGCCATGTCACCGGATACGTCAAAGTTGTATTCCAGCGTCGCGCCAACGTCTTCGGCGGCGTCACGGCCACCTTTTTCAACGACGGGCCAGAACGGGTCTGTGCCCTGGGTGTGCGTGATCATCACATAGCGTTCGCTGTGACCGTCGGCATAGGCCGCGCCCGCGATCGCAGTTGCAGCGGCCAGTGCTGCAAACATTGTCTTCTTCATTAGGGTCTCCTCCCAAAGATGGTGCGCTGACGCGCCAAAATGTGCCGTTCATCGACAACAGTGCGTACCCCTTCAACCGGGGCTTGATCTCCGCACCCCTCCTCGAGCGCGGCGATGACCTTTAGAACGCCTCTTGGGTGCCGCTATGTCAACAACAGTTTTCGTTATTCCCCCAAGACTTGCCAATTTTTTTCCGTTCTCGAATTAAATACCTGTCTTGACCGCGACTGCGTCTCAAAAAATCGGGGGAAGAACGCCGTGAGGACACCGAAAACGGGCGCTGAAAAAACGAATCACTTTGACGATCCGCCTTAGGTTAGGGCAGTCGGCGGTCGAACAAAGAGGAATTTGGGTCAGCCCTGCTGCCACGTATCCGGCGACTGGAAGGCAGACAGAGGGGGGTGCGCCCGGTCGCGATCCGACAGGATCGGGGTCTGAACGGGCCAGTCAAAGCCGAAACTGTCCCACGCGATGCCCGCGTCATGGCTGGGCGCGTGCACGGTTTCGACGAGGTACAGGAGACTGCTGTTGTCGGCATGGGCGCAAAAGCCGTGGGCGATGCCCTTGGGCAGGATGACGCAGTTGTCGCCCGCAGGCGAGAGGCGGACGTGATCGACTGCGCCGTACCCGTGTCCTTGCCGCAGGTCCAGAATAACATCGGTCACCTCACCAGACAGGCAGACCACGACCTTGGCGTGGTCATGCGGCGGGGTCTGGAAGTGCATGCCGCGCAGGACGCCCGCGTGGGATGTGGTCACGTACATCTCGCGCAGGGTGATGCCCGGCACCATCGTGTCGAATGTGGGCTGGTGGAACAGCTTTTGAAACCCGCCCCGCGCGTCGGACATCACCGGCAGTTGCCCGGTAAAGGCCCCCGGGATCGCCATTGGCCGCATGTGCAGGTTCATCACGTGTCCTTTCGCGAGAAATAGGCGCGCAGCCCGTCATCCAGCGGCACGCGCGACGACCAGCCCGCGAGGCGCGGCGCGTCGGGCCAGATGCCGCGCAGTCCGGGCGTGTCGGGGCGGGTATCTTCGAACCGGCAGGCAAAGGCGGGCGCGACCTGTGCCACGCGGTCTGCAACGGCGCCCACGGTCGTGGTTTCGTCGTGCAGCAGGAACGCCGTTTCCACCGTGCCTTGGGTCAGTGACGCGGTACGCGCCGCTGCGGCGAGGATCCCCTCGATCACGTCGGAGATATAGAGCAGGTTGATCGGTTGCGCCCGCGCGCGCAGCGCCATCTCGCGCCCGTCGCGCCACGCCGCGCGCATGGCTCCCAGCAGCTTGCCACGTGTGTCGTCGCCGCCGAACGTGTCGTTGAGTTTGAGGTTGATGCCCGCACATGTTTCGGTCCGGGCGTAGTAAGACAGGGCCGCGGCGTTGGCCGCCTTGAGTTCGGCATAGAGGTTGGCGGGTGTCGCGGCGCCCTTGTCCGAATATTCCCATGAGGTGCCGATATTGACGATGCGCGCCTGCCCTGCGTGGCACGCGGCCTCAAAGATTGTGAGGGGAAATTCCAGGTTACCAGCAACAAGCGCCGGGATGTCTGTAGCGCTGTGGCGGCTGACAAAGTGTCCGGCGATGCTCAGGATGATGGGCTGTGTCAGGTTCGCCAGTTGCGCGCCCAGATCGGCGGCGTTGGTCCAGGGGCGGGCCATGTCGGCGCCGGCAATCGGCGTCTGTTCGACCTGTGGCCGTCCGATCAGAAAGGGCCGATGCCCCGCATCGATCAGCGCCGCAACGAGATGTCGCCCGACATAGCCGCCATGCCCTGTGACACAGAGCGTGTGCGCCGACAGCGCGTCAGGAACGTCTGGCTTGAAGGGCAACATAGGCGTCAATCTGCGCTTGGGTCATTTCGCGCACGGCGTCAGGATCGTGCGCGTCGTAAAAGTGGCGGTACCAGTCCACCGTCCAGTCGATCGTCTGCGGCAGGTCCAGCACCGGCGCCCATTTCAGGGTGTCCAACGTGTCCTGACTGTCGATGTCCAGCGTCTTGGCCTCTTCCCAGTCCTGCGCGTCGGTGGTGACCTGCACCTGTGCGCCCGCGCCCCAGGCCTGTGCCATCAGATCCGCGACGCGGCCGACCTTTTCATGGGTGTTGGCCACGGGGCCAAAATTCCAGGGCCGGGCAAATTGAGCGTCCGCCGCCATCGCCTCGACCAACGCGAGGTAGCCATAGAGCGGCTCGAGCACGTGCTGCCAAGGTCGCGTGGCCATCGGGTTGCGCAGGGTCAGCGGCGCACCGGCGGCAAAGCAGCGCGCGCCGTCCGGCACCAGACGGTTGAGCGACCAGTCGCCGCCGCCCACCACGTTGCCCGCGCGGGCACTGGCCACACGCACTGGCCTGTCGGCGGGAAAGAACGAGGCGGCATAGGCACCCACGACAATCTCCGTGCCCGCCTTGGACGCGGAATAGGGGTCGTGCCCGCCCAGCGGGTCGGTCACCTGAAATGCGCGTCCGGAATTGTCGTTGCGGTAACATTTGTCAGATGAGATCACGAGGACCTGCGCTGGCCGGGTCAGGGCGCGGCATGCCTCGAGCAGGTGGACAACGCCCATGACGTTCGTTGCGAATGTGCCGACCGGGTCGTCGTAGCCCTCGGATACGATGGGTTGCGCGGCGAGGTGCAAAACGACGTCCGGTTCGGAGGCGATCAACGTATCGCGCAGATGCTGCGCGTCGCGGATGTCACCCACGTGGTGGGCCAACCGCTGCGCCAGCCCAAGCGCATCAAAAAGCGCGGGATCGGTGTTTGGGGCCAGAGAGAACCCGGTGACCTCGGCCCCCATCTGCACCAGCCAATGGGCTAGCCAGCCGCCCTTGAACCCGGTGTGCCCGGTCAGAAAGACACGCTTGCCCCGCCAGAAATCGGCGGTGACATGTCCGCGGGTCACGTGTTGCGCCATGGTGGATTTCCGCTGTCCCACATTGCCTCGAGCGTGCGTTTGTCGCGCAGCGTGTCCATCGGCTGCCAGAACCCGTCGTGATTGAAGGCGCGCATTTGCCGGTCGGCGGCCAGCCCGCGCATGGGCCCCTGTTCCCAGATCGTGTCATCGCCTTCGATATAGTCGCCCACCCCCGGTTCGAGCACAAAGAACCCGCCGTTGATCCGATACTGGTCCGAGGCGATCTTTTCGCGGAAATCGGTGATCTCGTCCTGCGCGTTGATCTCGAGCACGCCGAAACGGCCCGGCGGGGTCACGGCGGTGGTTGTGCACAGTTTGCCATGGGATTTGTGGTAGGCGACGGATTTGGTGATGTCGACGTCGCTGAGCCCGTCGCCATAGGTCATGCAGAACGTCTCGCCCGGCGCGACATAGGACAGCGCGCGTTTGATGCGGCCACCGGTCATGGAGTGCAGGCCCGTGTCGATCAGGGTGACGTTCCAGTTTTCCGACCGCTGTTTATGCACCTCGACGGCGCCTGTGCCGACCTGCACGGTAAAGTCCGACAGGGTGGCCGCGTAATCGAGGAAGAATTTCTTGATATAGTCGGCCTTGTACCCGAGGCAGATGATGAAATCGGTGATGTCGTGCTGCTCGTAGAGCTTCATGATGTGCCACAGGATCGGGCGGCCGCCGATCTCGACCATCGGTTTGGGGCGGGTGTCCGATTCCTCGGCCAGCCGTGTCCCGAACCCGCCCGCGAGGATCATCGCCTTCATGCGGATTGCTCCTTGAGCACGTCGATGATCGTGTCGGCCATATAGTCGAGCATTTCGTCGTTGATGCCCGGCCAGACGCCGACCCAGAAGCTGTCGTGCATCACCTTGTCCGTCACATCGAGCGATCCTGCGACGCGCATCTCCTGACCCATGAAGGCGGGCTGCTTGAGCAGGTTGCCACCAAAGAGCAGGCGCGTGCCGACCTTGCGGTCTTCGAGCGCGCGGGTGATCTCCGACCGTTTCAGCCCGGTGCCGTCCTTGAGCGTCAGCAGGAAGCCGAACCACGAGGGTTCGGATCCGGGCGTGGCCTCGGGCAGGTGCGCGAACTCTTCGACGCCGCGGGCGCGCAGGCGGCTGGTCAGACCGTCAAAGTTGGCATTGCGCGCCTCGATAAAGCGGCCCAGCTTGTCCAGCTGGCTGACGCCCAGCGCGGCCTGCATGTCCGACACTTTGAGGTTATAGCCCAGGTGGCTGTAGATGTACTTGTGGTCATAGCCGTGCGGCAGGTCGCCCAGCTGCCAGTCAAAGCGTTTTTCGCAGGTGTTGTCCTTGCCCGGTTTGCAATAGCAGTCGCGGCCCCAATCACGGAAGCTTTCGCAGATGCGGCCCAGTTTCATCTGGTCCATCAGGATTGCGCCGCCCTCGCCCATTGTGATGTGGTGCGCGGGATAAAAGCTGAGCGTGGCCAGCTGGCCAAAGGTGCCGACGCCCTTGCCGCCGACCTTGGCGCCAAAGGCGTCACAGCAATCTTCGATCAGGAACAGGTTGTGTTTTTCGGCCAGCGCGGCGATGCGTGGGGCGTCAAACGGGTTTCCCAGCGAGTGTGCGATCATGATCGCCCGCGTCTTGGGGCCAATCGCGGCCTCCAGCGCATCGACGTCCACGTTGTGGGTGGTCATGTCGATATCAACAAAGACGGGGATGCAGCGGTTCTGGATGATCGGCGCCACGGTCGTCGGGAAGCCGGCGGCCACAGTGATCACCTCGTCGCCGGGTTTCAGTCGGTCCTTGCCCAGCTTCCACGAGGTCAGCGTGGAAAAGGCGAGCAGGTTCGCGGCAGAGCCGGACACGGTCAGCTTGGCCAGCTTTTTACCGAACATCTTTGCCAGTTTGCTTTCGAACTCCTCGCCATAGCGGCCGGTGGTCAGCCACATGTCGAGAGACGCATCGATCAGGTGGGCGCAGTCGTCCGCATCCAGCACCTTGCCCGAGGGCGGGATATAGGTTTCGCCCGGCACAAACGCCTTGGGCGCGTGGGTTGCGTCAAAATAGGCACGGCTGGCCGCAAGAATGTCGTCTCTGTTCACCCGTGGCTCCTTTGGTCATGATATCTGGCGGTTTGCCCCTGCGGGCGCAGGTCTTCAAGGTCTGATACGGCAGGAGGGCGGAATTGTCACTGTCGGGTCAATCGACGTGGCGCAGGGTCTTGCGCAGGCTGCGCCGCATCCGGATCGACATCAGCAACGCACGTGGCGACGAGAACCGCGACCAGGCGTCAAAGCCCGGTGTCTCGATCAGGCGCAGCATATAGGCGCGGCGGGCGATCTGTTTGTCGATGATCCGCGCGATGGCCTGTTCACCGACCGCGACACAGTCCATGTGCCGTTGCCGCAGCGTGGAGAGGTTCAGCGCAAAGATCCCCGCCAGCTTGTCCATCCGGTCCCGTTCGGTCGCGGTGTCGCCCAGCGCCGCGCTGTGCGACAGGCCGACACCGGTGCGGTAGCGCACCAGCGGTTCGGGCACATGCGCCACGCGGCCCGCAAGCAATGCACGGAAATAGAGGATCAGGTCATCATATGTGTTGGTTTCGACAATCGGGCCAAAGCGGTCCATCACCTCGTGCCGCCATGCGCAGGTCGCCCCGATACACAGCGCGAACATGCGCGCAGCATCCTGCGCCGTCAGCCCCTCCAGCTCGGGCTGGACCGACCAGACCTTGTCCAGCGACGCGCCATCGGGGCCACATTCCATGACATCCGAATGGACCAGCAACGCCTGCGTCTCGGCCGCAGCACGGGCCAGTGCCGCCGCCCGGTGCGGCACGGACACGTCGTCGCCGGGGTTGTAAACGATCAGTGCGCCGCGGCAGAGGTCAAACGCCTGATTGACGTGGCCGATGAACCCCAGACCGGGGGCCGCGTTCTGGTTCAGGCGCACCTGATGCGGGCCGTCATAGGCGTCGGCCATCTGCTGCATGACGGCGAAAGTACCGTCCGACGACCCGTTGTCCGACAGGATGATTTCGAGGTTTGGGTAAGTCTGCGCCAGCGCCGCGTCGATGGTCGGGCGGATGATGTCCGCCTGATTGTAGCCAAAGATGATGAGCGACACCAAGTCGCCGTCCCGGAAGGGCACGGGCGGGTCGGTCACTGCGGTGGTGGTCTCGTTCGGCATGGCGCGGTCCTTTAACACATTGGATATGCATCAGGCTTTGGCCTTGGGCAACTGGTGTGTCGTGTGACATCCCGAAACCGAATTGAATCCTTGCGAACTGGCCCAAGACCTGTACCACTTTTACACGAGGGCCAGACCGGGGGGGACCATGGCGCAAGACAGCAATCCTGAGGACGGCACCAAACCGGTGCAGTTCATTCTGAATGGTGAGCATGTCACCCTGACGGATTTCGCGCCGCATGGCGTTCTGATTGACTATCTGCATCAGGCCGATGTCGGACTGGCGGGTCCCAAGCTGGTGTGCGGCGAGGCCGGGTGCGGTGCCTGTACGGTCATGGAGACCGTCTGGGACGAAACCGAAGGTGCCTTTGTCAAACGGGCCATCAACTCTTGCGTCCGCCCGCTTGCATCACTGGACGGGTCCATCATCACGACCACCGAAGGCATCGGATCCACACGGACCGGTATGGACCCGGTGCAATATGCGCTGGCGGCACATAACGGATCGCAATGTGGCTATTGCTCGGCCGGGTTCGTGATGAACATGTACACATTGCTGCAAAACCGCCCGGACGGCCTGACCGAGGCAGAGATCGAACAAAACTTTGACGGGCATATCTGCCGGTGCACCGGGTATCGCCCCATCCTGGACGGGTTCAAGACCTTTGCCGACGACTATACCCCGCCCGCCACGCCGCAGGCGATCGAGGTCGCCGAGGACTATGCCCCGATCGTGAAATCGCTGGAGGCCGCGGACCCGCCGCCGCCGCATTTTGTCGGGTATATGAAGACACCCAACCTGGCCATCTACCGTGAGGACGCCAAGACATACGCGCGGGCCACGGACCACGAAACGCTGACCGGCATTCTGGGCGAGGTCGGTGTGGAGCCGCAAGGCACGCGGCTGGTGTCCGGCAACACCAGCATCGGCATCTACAAACCGGTATCCGTACATGGCGAAACCGCGGTCGCGCCGCCCAACCTTGTCGATGTAAGCCGGGTCAAGACGATGCAGAGGCTTGATTTCGCAAGCCCCGAGGATGTGCACCGCGCCGGGTTGAACGTGGGTGCGGGCACCACGCTGAGCCAGTTGATGGCCAAGCTGGAGCACGAGATCGCCGAGGCCCCCGAGGGGCATTTGCGCGCCTATGAGGGCATTCTGAAGCATCTCAAGGTGGTGGCGAACCATCAGGTGCGCGCGGTCGGCACCGTGGGCGGCAATATCGCGATGGCGGTGAACCACGGGTTCGTGTCCGACGTCATCGTCCTGTTTGCCGCGTTGCACGCGCGCATGTTCGGCACGCTCCACGGGCATGACGGGGATCACCGCAATTACGAGGTTCTGGACATCCCGACCAATGCGGATCTGGGCGGGATGCTGGTGTACGCGTATTTCGATCTGGACGGCGGCATTGGTCCGAACTGGTATTTCTCCAGCCACAAGGTCCGGTCGCGGCCCGACAACGCCCATGCCATCGTCAACAATGCCCTGTCGGTCGAGGTCGTCGATGGCGAAATTGGCCGGGTGTCACTGGTCTATAACGGGCTGACCCCGGTTCTGAAGGATGGTGCGCTGGTGTCTGTGGGCGGCAATCCCGCCTTTCACGCGGTGCGCATGACCCATGTCGAAGAGGCGCTGACAGGCATGTCCTGGGACAACAGCGCGTTGCAGACCGGGCTTGATGCGCTGGACGCGCAGCTGGACGAGATCCTGCCCACTGACCTTGCGCCGGTCGAAACGGTCACGTGGGCCTATCGCAGGTCGCTGGCGCGGTCGCTGTTCTTCAAGGCGTTTGTCGAGATTTCGGATCAGCTGGGCCTGAATGTCCCGACCGAAGATGCCAGCGCCGCCGGACCGATCCAGCGCGGCGTGTCGCGGGGGCAGCAAAGCTATAACGACTATCCCGATGTTCTGCCGTTGTCGGCGCCGATCCTGAAGCTGTCGGCGTTCATGCAGACCACGGGCGAGGCGGAATACATCCAGACGATGGGCACGCCCGCCGACACGTGGGAGGCGGCCTATGTCTATTCCCGCGCGCCGCTGGGCACGTTCCGGTTCGTGAACACCCAAGGTGATACGGTCACCCCCGATCTGCTGGTCGAGGATCTCCGGGCGGCGGGGCTGTCGACGCTTTTGGGCATGATCACCTATGATGATGTGCCGAACAAGGCGGGTAATTGGGCGGGCATGGGTGCGGACGAGCCGTTGTTTGTTCCCTTTGAAGGGGCCGAGATCCCGGCCGGCATCCTGGCCGCTGCCGAGGCGCAACCGACATTCCAGCCGCGGGCGTTTACATCCTCGGGCGCACCCATGGCACTGGTCTTTGCCAAGACGCGCGAGGCCGCGCGGCAGTTGGCCGCGTATATCTGGCACAACCACGTGGTCGAGACGCCCATCGACAACCCCATCCTGACGCTGGACGAGGCGCGGGCGCGCAAGTCGATCTTTGAGAACCTGCCCGTCACCAACCCGACGATGGCCCGGATCGAGGCGATCACAAGGCCCGGCAGCAACACCGACTGGCTGTCCGATCCAAAAGGCACCGACTTGCAGGGCTGCACCGTGGTCAGTGGCCATCATCGCACGGGCGCGCAGAACCATTTCTATCTGGAAACGCAGACCACGGTGGCCGTGCCGGGCGAAAACGGCGCGATGACGGTCCACGCCTCGACCCAGAACCTTGCGGACAATCAATACGGGGCCGCACATGCGCTGGGCGTGTCGGCCAACAAGGTCGCGGTGAAACTGCTGCGCGTGGGCGGCGGCTTTGGCGGCAAGCAGATGCGTACGGCCTTTACGTCCTCGGCGGCGGCAGTTGCGGCGGCGGCGCTGAACCGGCCCGTGCGCCTGATGCTGGACCGCAACACCAACATGATCATGCAGGGCAATCGCCACCCGTTCGAGGCCGATTACAGCGTCGCCTTTGACGCAAAGGGGCGCATTCACGGGCTCAAGGTCGACTTTGCATCGGACGGGGGCTGTACTTATGACATCTCGTTCAACGTGATGGATTTCGTGCAGCTTTTGGCCGAGAACGTCTATGACATTCCGACCTGGCGCACGACCGGCACCGTTTTCCGCACGAACAAGATTTCGTCGACCGCCTATCGCGGGTTCGGGATCATCCAGTGCATGAACATCATGGAAGGCATAATCGCCCGCGTCGCCCACGAGCTGGACAAGCCGGTCGAGGATGTGCGAGCGCAGAACCTCTATGTCAAAGGACGCCCCGTGTCGGGGCCGTTCTGCCTGAGCGCGCAGGCTCTGAGCGCGATCAAGACGATGGAGATCCTGCCCGACGCCGATTTCGAAAAGGTCGCGGACCTGGCCCACACCGAATATGCGTCCGAGACGGAGTTCCGCGCGGCGTTGTCAGGTACGGCCAACCTGTCGCCCGCGCAGCTGTTGATGATCCTCGACATGGCCACGCAAGCGCACGGGTTCACGCCCTATATGCAGCCGCTGGACAAGTTCAACCTCGACACCACCTACCTCGCCCTTGTGCGGGATCCGGAATATGCCGAACGGGTTAAGGCGGTGGAGGCGTTCAACACCACGTATCGCTGGAAGAAACGCGGTCTCTATTCCATGCCGCTCAAGTACGGCAATGCGTTCACCGGGCCACGCGGTGCGCTGAATCAGGGCGGGGCCTATGTGGTGGCCTATTCCGATGACGGATCGGTTCTGGTGCGCCATGGCGGGGTCGAGCTGGGCCAGGGCATCCAGACACAGATGGCCCAGATCGCCGCGCATACGCTGGGGATTCCGCTGGACAAGATCCAGATGGGCACCACCACGACCGAGGTTGTGGGCGATGCGGCCCCCACGGCGGCATCGACGGCCTCCGACCTGAATGGCGGCGCGGTTGAGCTGGCCTGCAAGGACCTGCGCGCGCGGCTTGAGGACATGTGCCGCAACCTTGAGCAATACAGTTACCGCGACATCCAGACCAACCGGACCCCGGCCGAGGCGGGGTACAAGGCCATGGTGGAGGCGGTGGTGAACAACTGGCGCACCCGCTGGGCAGAGTGCTGGGACATGATCATCGCACTGGCATTCCAGAACCGGATCAACCTGGCGTCCAGCGCGCGCTATGCGGTGCCGGATTATACCGCCGTCGATGGGCGGCACCCGATAGGCAATCCGTTTCTCTATCACCTCTATTCTGCCGCCGTGTCCGAGGTGGAGCTGGACGTGTTGACGGGCGAGTGGAATTTCATCCGCGCCGATATCCGTGGCGACATCGGCAAGTCGCTGAACCCGCTTTTGGATGTGGGCCAGATGGAGGGGGCGTTCATCCAGGGCCTCGGATACTTGACGACCGAAGAGATGCTGTGGCAGACGTCGGATCAGGCGCCCATCGACGGGTTCGACAACGGCGCGCTGCTGACCTACGGGACTTGGGCGTACAAGCCGCCCACCATCAATTCCATCCCCGAAGATTTCCGCGTCAGCATCGTCAACAATATCGGCGAGACCGCGACGGGCATGAACGAAACCGGCCCCGCCCCCGCAGATTCCGGGGTCAAGGCCTCCAAGGGGGCCAGCGAATTCGCGCTCGTCCTTGCCAACTCTGCCTTTTATGCGCTGCACGCAGCCGTGACCGCGGCGCGCAAAGACGCGGGTGTGACCGAATGGGCCGAACTTCCTGCACCCGCAACAGTTCCGCGTTTGCAGACGGCCTGTAACCCGAACCGTGATCAGTTTTGCCTAGGTGATTGAAAAAATTTTATCCTGAACGGAGACTAAGATGACCAGAACGCCCTTGCTCGTGACCCATGATGGGTCGGTCGATGAATTTGCCTCGATTGCGCTGCTGTGCGGGTCGGATTTTCTGGAAAATTACGAGATGCAGGGCATTGTCGTCATCAATGGCGACACGCTGGGTGAGCCGGCCTATTGGTGTACCAAGCGAATCCTGAACATGTGTGGCCAAGGAGATGTACCTGTCGGGTTGAGCGCGGCACGGGCCATCAACGGGTTTCCGTGGGCATACCGCCAGTTTCCGCTGATCCTCAACACATTGCCCGCCCTGCCCGAGATCGATGGATTGGAGCAGCAGGACATCGTGGATGGCGACGCGCTGCTGGCCGATATCATGACCAATGCAGGTGACGGAGAGTTGGTCGTGCTGCATCTGGGCGGGCTGACACCGTTTGCGCAGATCGCGGGCGATCTGAACCTGTGGCACAAGGTCAAGTCGATGTACTGGATGGGCGGCGTGGTCGACGATGTTGCCGGAAACATCGACCCGGGCATCGTACCCGGCGCGCCACCCTTTTCGGAATGGAACGTGTTCTTTGATCCGCCTGCCGTTCAGAAGGTCTATGACAACTGCCTACCTGCGCCGATCTACCAGTTCCCGCTGAACGTCACCAATGCCTACCCCAACAGCGCCGAGTGGATCCGGACCAACCTGAACCCCTTTGCGCGCGATCATCAGGTCGTTGATTTTCTGGCCAATGCCTATGCTGCGGTGGTGCCGCAGGGGGGGGCGTCGCTGTGGGATGTGGTGACCACCATCGGGCTGATGAACGGGGACCAAAAGTACTTTGGGTACAAAGAGTATCGTGTGTACGTGGAATCCGCCTATGGCGCCAATCAGGGCCGCATCATGGAGGCGACGTCCGGCGGCGGCAGGGCGATCAACATCGCCACACCCAATGCCAAGGCAAGTGTCGTAAGCGATTATGCGCTGGAGCAGTGGAAATCCATCCCGAACTACAACCGGTAAGCCGGAGACCGACCAGATGCGCATTCTCAACATGTTTCAAGCGGGCGCAATCGCTATCACCCTGTCATGCAGCGCGGCCATGGCGGACGAGATCACCATGACCTTTGGCGATTCTACACCGCCCTATGCCTTTGTCGACACGGCCAACGGGATCGAGGTGGATATCATCCGCGAAGCGCTCGCCCATCGCGACCACAGCCTTGTGCCGCAGTTCGTGCCCGCCGCCCGCGTCGAGCGCCAGTTCAAGCAGGGGTTGGTCGATGCAGCCTCGAAGGATCCGGGCCGCACGCTCGAAGGGCCGGATGCACATTATGGCGACGTGTCAGTCGAATTCTTTGACATGTTGATCACGCTTGCCGACCACAATCTGACGCTGGCTGAACCTTCTGATCTGGACGGGTTACAGGTGATTTCATTCCAGAACGCGCACAAGTTCTTTCCCGACTGGTTGGCACCCGTGCACGCGGACGGACGGTTCGAGCAGACGTCTGATCAACGGGTGCAGGTTCTTGCGCTGGTGGATGGGCTGGCGGATGTGGCCGTGGCGGACAGGAACATCTTCAACCACTTTGCCAGGGCGTGGGCCGAAGAGGAGGCGCAGGAGCTGCCCGTTCTTGAGTTTACACAGTTTCAACCGCCGCTTCAGGTGCGCCCGGTGTTCCGCAACGCGCAGATCCGCGATGATTTCAACGCGGGCCTCAAGTATCTGCGGGAGACCGGACGATACGAAGAGATCCTGGAGACGTACCTAAATTAACACTTTCACGAGTTTGTTATGTTGACCGGACCGAGATAGTTACCCTTGCCCCTTATCGAGACGTATAGTCTCGGCGGTGGCAGAATAGATCTGGGGGAGCACAGATGAGACATTCAGTACGCGCGCTGCGCGGATTTGCGATCTTTGCCATGGCCATATGCGTCTGGGTGCAAAACGCGCGCGCCGAGGCCATCACGATGACATTTGGCGCTTCCATTCCGCCATATGCCTTTCCAGACACGGCAAGCGGGATCGAAGTGGACATCATCCGCGAGGCGCTGGCCCTCAAGGGTCACGCGTTGGAGCCCGTTTTCGTACCCGCCCGGCGCATCGCTTTCGAGTTCATTCAGGGCAAGGTCGATGCCGCCTCAAAGGATCAAGGCGAAGACCTGACACAGCATGGGGGCCTCTATGGTGACGTGTCGGTCAAGTTTCAGGACGTCATCTTTTCGCTGGAAGAGCGCGGCCTGAGCATCAGTGACCCGGCCGATCTGGAACAGCTGCGCGTGGTCGCGTTTCAGAATGCGTCCAAGCACTATGCCGACTGGCTGTCCCCTCTCGAAGGGGCCGACAATTACACCGAAACGGCGGACCAGACATTGCAGGTCAAGATGCTGCACCGCGGGCGGGCGGACGTTATCGTCGCGGATCGCAATATTGTCCAGTACCTGACCAAGCTGGTGGCGCAGGAGGGCAAGATCGGGATCAAGCCGGTGACCATCACGAATTTCGCCGACCCGTGGGGATACAGGCCCGTCTTCAAGACCGAAGCGTTGCGCGACGATTTCAACGCTGGATTGGAAACGCTGATCTCATCGGGACGGTATCAGGAAATCGTCGACAACTACGTCAACTGACATGTGCCTTGGGAACCCGGATTGAACGTCATTGCCATCACCTTTGAATTGCCGGGTCACCCCCTGTGAAACCTGCTCGGTCTATTCCAAGCCTGCGGACGATCCGTGCCAAGTTCCTGTTTGTCATTGTCCCGCTTGTGCTGGCGTCGATTGTCGTTGTTTTCGGATTTTTTGAATACAATGCGGATCGGCGTGCGGGGCTGCAACTTCAGGGGCGGCTGGACCAACTGTTGACCATGCAGAGCCGGGTGTTGTCGCGCCCCCTCTGGAACCTGTCCGAAGAACAGATCGAACTGATCGTGTCCGCAATCGAGGTCGACGACGCGGTGCTGGCCGTCATGGTTTTTGACGAAACCGACAGTCTGATGGCGGCCAAGGGCCAGACCGACGACATGGCGCAGAACCGATACTATGGCACGCGGGAGATCGTGCAGGCGACGGCAACCGGGCAGCAGGTGATCGGAACCCTCGCCATTGCCCTGACCGACAATGCCATCCGGGACGAACGCAACACGCGGCTGGCTTTTGCCGTTGGTCTGGCGGCGGTTCTGATGGTGGCCATCATCATCAGCGCCCTGATCGCCAACCGGCGCACCATTGGCTTGCCCCTGGAGCGCCTTTTGGCCTCGATCAACCAGTTGCGCCGGGGGCAGGGCCGTATGCCGGTGGATTGGACCAGCGATGACGAGATGGGCGAGGTCATCCTTGCCTACAATGAGATGTTGGACCGACAAGAGCGCGACGAACGCGACCTGCGCACCGCCAATGACGAGCTGGAAGAGCGCGTCGAACAGCGCACGCACGAACTGTCGGTTGCGAGCCAGCAGCTGACCGACGCCATCGAAAGCATGTCCGAGGGATTTGCCCTCTACGATGCGGATGACAGGTTGGTTCTGTGCAACACCACATACCGGGAAAAGATCTTTACCGCGCCGTCCGAGCAGTTGCGCCTTGGGATGTCATTTCAGGACGTTATCGCGCTTATCGGCCGCTCGGGCGCGGTCAATTCTGCGCAAGAGGATCCCGAAGGCTGGGTCAGGGACCGACTGGCCAGCCACGGCACGCCGGGCAAACCAGTGCTGGAACAGCGCAACGACGGCACGTGGATACAGATCACCGAATATCCCACGGCAGACGGGGGCATCGTCGGCATCTATTCGGACCTGACGGAGCTCAAACGGCTGTCGGTGGAGCTGGAGGACGCCAAGAACACGGCGGAAAGCGCGAATGAGGCCAAGAGCACATTCCTTGCCACCATGAGCCACGAGATCAGGACGCCGATGAATGGCGTCATTGGGATGTCAAACCTGCTGCTGACCACCGATCTAGACGACGAGCAGCGCGATTTTACCGAAACCATCAACCGCTCTGCCGAGGACCTGCTGACCATCATCAACGACATCCTCGACTTCAGCCGCGTCGATTCCGGCAAGCTGGACCTCGAGCACATGCCGTTCGATCTGCGCAGCTGTATCGAAGAAGCAGTGGATCTGGTGGCCGTGATCGCGGCGGAAAAGGGCCTCGACCTTGCCTATCTGATGGAGCCCGACGTGCCGCCCGTCATCATCGGCGACCCCACGCGCCTGCGGCAGGTGATCCTGAACCTTCTCAACAACGCGATCAAGTTCACGGAAAAGGGCGATGTTGTGCTGGCGGTGAAATACGGCGGCGCGGGTCAGGCGCCGGGCACCCATGGGCTGCAATTCTGTGTGCGCGATTCTGGCATCGGCATTCCGGCGGACCGGATGAACAAGCTGTTCCAGTCGTTCAGCCAGGTCGACGCATCGACCACGCGGCGCTATGGCGGCACCGGGCTTGGCCTCGCGATCTCGCAAAAGCTGGTCGAGCTGATGGGCGGACGCATCTGGGTCGAAAGCGAAGTGGGCAAAGGCACGATCTTTCACTTTGCCATCGATTTCGAGGCGGACGAAAGCCAGCAGTCCATCGAGGCCAGCGGCGCGCGCGCCGGCTTGGCCGGCAAACGGTTGCTGATCGTGGATGACAATGCCACGAACCGCCGCATTCTCGATCTGCAAACACGCGAATGGCAGATGCAGACGACAATTGTGGAAAGCAGCGCCGAGGCCATGGCCGCCCTGCAAGGTGGGGCCGCGTTCGATGTCGCCATTCTTGATCTGTCGATGCCGGGCGAAGACGGGTTGACCCTTGCGCAACGGATCCGCGCGTCCGCATCCCAATCGGATTTGCCGCTGATCCTGCTCAGTTCAATCGGACGCACGGTCAGTGGACGGCAGGACGAAATCGACGCTGTGGGATTTGCCAATGTCCTGCAAAAACCGATCAAGCCGTCACCTCTGCTCAATGCGCTGCTGACGATTTTCGCGGCGACCCCGATCAAGGCGGACACGTCCGCATCCCGCCAGACCAAGCTTGATTCCGAGATGGCCGAACGTGTGCCCTTGCGCATACTGCTGGCCGATGATCACGTCACAAATCAAAAGCTGGGGCGCATGTTGCTGGCGCGCTTAGGCTACCGGGCGGATGTGGCATCAAACGGTGTCGAGGTGTTGGAGGCGCTGCGCGTGCAGGCCTATGACGTGGTGCTGATGGACATCGAGATGCCCGAGATGGACGGCATGGAAGCGACCCGCAAGATCCACGAGGAATGGGGCAGCAACGCGCCCAGGATCGTGGCCATGACAGCCAACGCCATGCGGGGCGACCGCGACAAGTACCTGTCGCTTGGCATGGATCAGTACATCTCCAAGCCGATCCGCGTCGCGTCCCTTGTCCGCGCGCTGGAGGCAATCGCCCCGAACAGCAAGGTATCGGAGCCTGTCGCAGAGGCGGCAGTCACTGCGCCCACACCCGACACGCTGCTGGACGAGGCGGCGCTGACCAATCTGATGGATGTTATCGGCGGGGATGCGGCCGCGATTGCGGAATTGATCGACAGCTTTATCACCGAGGGCGACAAGCTGATCAAGGCGCTGCATACATCCTATGCCGGTGACGACGTGGATGCGTTGCGCCGCGCGGCCCACACGATGAAGGCCAGCGCGGCAGACTTCGGGGCAAAAGCCCTGACAGAACAGTGCCGAGAGCTGGAAAAACGCGCGCGGGCCCATGATCTGACCCAATGTGACGCGCTGCTGGCCGATATCGACACCGCCTATCGCGCGACGAAAACCGAATTGACCAAACTGCGCAGTGAATGACCTGAACCCATGGACGACATGACACCTTCTCCGCGCATCAGCACCGTCCTTGTGGTCGACGACAACATGACCAGCCGCCTCAAGATGTCGATGGCGGTCAAGCAACTGGGGCACCGCACCGAAACCGCACAGGATGGGCAGGACGCGCTGGAACAGTTGCGCGGCGGCAGCTTTGATCTGGTGCTGCTGGACATCGAGATGCCGGTGCTGGACGGCTATGGCGTGCTGGGGGCGATGAAGGCCGATCCCGGTTTGCGCGATATCCCCGTGATCGTGATTTCCGCTGTCGACGAGATGCAGAATGTGGTCAAGGGGATCGAACTGGGCGCGCAGGATTTCCTGCCCAAGGATTTCGACCGTATCCTGTTTCGTGCACGCGTCGGTGCATGCCTGGAACAGAAGTTGCTGCGCGATCAGGAGGCCAGCTATCTCGCGCAGATCGAAACCGAACGGCGGCGTGCCGACGACCTGCTGCATGCGACATTGCCCCCCGGTGCCGTGAGCGAGCTGAAGGCAACGAATGCGGTCAAACCCCGCAGGTTCGAAGATGTGTTTGTCTTGATGGTCGATGTGGTCGATTTCACGGACTACTGCGACAAGAACCCGCCTGAACTGGCCGTGCGCCATTTGCAGAACCTTGTCACAAGGTTTGAGGAAATCACGTTGGATCACGGGCTGGAAAAGATCAAAACCATCGGTGACGCCTATTTGGCGACCGCTGACCTGTTGCAGGCCAATCCGGATGGTGCCCTTGCCACGGCGCGTTGCGCCTTGGACATGGTGGCGATCGCGGGCGAAGTGTCGGACGGCTGGCAGGTGCGGATTGGCATCCACACCGGCCCAGTGGTCGCCGGGGTCATCGGGCGACATCAGCACCTATTCGATATCTGGGGCGACACGGTCAACACCGCCGCCCGCGTGACCTCAATGGCCGCGCCCGACACTGTGTTTGCCAGCGCGCGTGCGTGGGAGCGCATGGAGGGGAGGTGTTCCGGCCATCCTCAGGGGGCGTTGCCCGCCAAGGGCAAGGGCACCGTCGAGGTGCATCAGATCGACGGATTGGTCGGCTGATTAGGTATAAACGTTACGAATTTTATGCTTCGCGTGAACTTCTGTAACATTTAAATTGCGCGACGACTGCGTTGCGCCTATTCTCCTGCGCAAGGGAGAATCTGATGGACGCCTTTGTTTGTGACGCGCAACGCACGCCGATTGGCCGCTATGGCGGTGCCTTGTCCGGCGTGCGCGCGGATGATCTGGCCGCCGCACCGATCCGCGCGTTGATGGCGCGCAACCCAAATGTGGACTGGACCGCGGTTGATGATGTTGTCATGGGCTGTGCCAATCAGGCAGGCGAGGACAACCGAAACGTCGCACGCATGGCGGCCCTGCTTGCCGGTCTGCCTGTGGACGTTCCGGGGATCACCGTGAACCGGCTTTGTGCATCGGGCATGGACGCGGTGGGGATCGCCGCGCGGGGGATCAAGGCCGGTGACATCGATCTGGCCATTGCCGGCGGTGTCGAGAGCATGAGCCGCGCACCCTTTGTCATGCCGAAGGCAGATGCTGCATTCAGCCGCGCCAATCAGGTCTATGACACGACCATCGGCTGGCGGTTCGTGAACCCCAGGATGAAGGCCGAGTACGGCATCGATTCCATGCCGCAGACCGCGGACAATGTTGCCGCAGATTGGGATGTGTCGCGCGCGGATCAGGATGCGTTTGCCGCACGGTCGCAGGCCCGCTGGGGCGCCGCGCATGAGGCTGGCCTCTTTGCCGAGGAAATCGCCCCCGTCACCATACCACAACGCAAGGGCGACCCGATCGTTGTCGACACTGACGAACATCCCCGGCCCGGCACGTCGGCGGACAAGCTGGCCGGGTTGCGCGGGATCAACGGCCCGGAGTTGAGCGTGACCGCGGGCAACGCGTCGGGCGTGAACGACGGCGCCGCGGCGATGCTGATTGCGTCGGGCGATGCGGCCCGGAGCCACGGGCTGACGCCCATGGCGCGGATTGTCGGCATATGCGCCGCCGGTGTCGCACCGCGTGTCATGGGCATCGGTCCGGTACCAGCGTCCGAAAAAGTGCTGAAACGCGCGGGCCTGTCCATTGACCAGATGGACGTGATCGAACTGAACGAGGCGTTCGCGGCCCAAGGCCTTGCAACCTTGCGCAGCCTTGGTGTGGCCGATGATGACCAGCGTGTGAACGCGCAGGGCGGGGCCATCGCAATCGGGCATCCGCTGGGCATGTCCGGCGCGCGGCTGGTCATGACCGCGGCCTATCAACTGAAACGAACCGGTGGCCGCTACGCGCTGTGCACGATGTGTGTGGGCGTGGGGCAAGGGGTCGCGCTCATCCTGGAGCGCGCATAGTGACCGGCCATAATCTTGGAAAGGGCTTGAGACGATGTACGCACAGATGATCAAATCCGAAGCGACGCAGGACGATCCCGAAAAGCTGGCCGCCTTTCAGGCGCGCATCGACGCGGGCGACAAGATTGAGCCCAAGGACTGGATGCCTGCAGGCTACCGCAAGACGCTGATCCGCCAGATCGGCCAGCACGCCCATTCCGAGATCGTGGGCCAACTGCCCGAGGGCAACTGGATCACCCGCGCGCCCACGTTGGAACGCAAGGCGATCCTGCTGGCCAAGGTGCAGGACGAAGCGGGGCATGGCCTCTACCTCTATTGCGCGGCCGAGACGCTGGGGGTGAGCCGGGATAAGCTGACCGAGATGCTGCTGGATGGGCGGATGAAGTATTCGTCGATCTTCTCATATCCGACCCTGACATGGGCGGATATGGGGGCCGTCGGCTGGCTGGTCGATGGGGCCGCGATCATGAATCAGGTGCCATTGCAGCGGACGTCTTATGGCCCCTATGCCCGGTCGATGGTTCGGATCTGCAAGGAGGAGTCGTTTCACCAGCGGCAGGGCTTCGACATCATGATGAAGATGGCGAACGGGACCGAGGCGCAAAAGCGCATGGCGCAGGATGCGCTCAATCGGTTCTGGTATCCGTCGCTGATGATGTTCGGCCCATCGGATGCAGAAAGTGTGCATTCCGAACAGTCGATGCGCTGGAGGATCAAGATGAACGGCAATGACGAGCTGCGCCAAAAATTCGTCGATCAGACGGTGCCGCAGGCAGAGTATCTGGGGCTGACGATCCCTGACGAGACGCTGGCGTGGAACGAGGAAAAGGGTGGCTACGACTTTGCCCAACCGGATTGGTCCGAGTTCTTTGACGTGCTCAAGGGCAACGGCCCCTGTTCGGTCGAACGTATCGAGGCGCGGCAGAAGGCCTGGGATGATGGCGCGTGGGTGCGCGAGGCGCGGCTGGCACATGCGGCCAAGAAGCAGGCGGCAAAGGTGGCGGCGGAATGAAACAGGAATGGCCCCTTTGGGAAGTGTTCATCCGCGGCCAGCATGGCCTTTCACACCGGCACGTGGGCTCTCTGCACGCCACGGATGCCGAGCACGCGATCCAGAATGCGCGCGACGTCTATACCCGCCGCAAAGAAGGTGTGAGCATCTGGGTTGTGCCCGCCGCCGACATCACGGCATCGTCGCCCGACGACAAAGGATCGCTTTATGACCCGGCGGACGACAAGGTGTATCGCCACCCGACCTTTTTCGACATCCCCGACGACGTAGGTGCGATGTGAGCGTCGCTGGCCTGATCCGCATGGGCGACAACACGTTGGTGCTGGGCCAGCGGCTGTCGGAATGGTGCGGCCATGCGCCCGCTCTCGAAGAGGACATTGCGCTGGCGAACATGGCGCTGGACCTGATCGGGCAGACGCAGTTGTGGCTGGGCCTCGCGGCATCGCGCGAAGAGGCTGGGCGCGACGCGGATGCGCTGGCCTATCACCGCGACGCCTGGGACTTTCGCAACCTGCTACTGGTCGAACAACCAAACCGCGATTTTGGCGTGACGATGATGCGGCAGTTCCTGTTCGACTGCTGGCATTTTGAGGTATTGCAAGCTCTTGCCGCGCACCCAGATGCGGAGGTATCGGCCATCGCGCAGAAGTCCGTCAAAGAGGTGACGTATCACCGCGAACGGTCTTCGGACACTGTCATCGCGTTGGGCGACGGGACCGAGGAAAGCCGCGGGCGCATGCAAGGGGCTTTGGATCGGCTTTGGCCATATGTCGGCGAAATGTTCAGCACGGATGACGATGATCTGACGGATATGACGGCACTGCGCCCTGCATTTGACGCCTATGCAGAGACTGTTTTTGCGCAGGCGACCCTGACCCGGCCCGACAGCGACTTTGCCCATATGGGCGGCAAGACCGGCGCGCGCCACAGCGAACATCTGGGCCACATGTTGGCGACGATGCAGGTGCTGCCGCGCAGCTATCCGGATGCGACATGGTGACGACGCGCGCGTCTGTTCAAGAGGTCTGGACATGGTTGGACGCCGTTCCGGATCCGGAAATCCCGGTAATTTCGCTTGTCGACCTGGGGATCATCCGGGACGTGCAATGGCAGGGCGAGCAACTGGAGATCACGGTCACGCCGACCTATTCCGGGTGCCCCGCGACGACGATTATCAACCTCGAAATTGAAACGGCCCTGCGCGCGCGTGGGGTCGAAAACCTGTCTCTGAAACGGCAAATCGCGCCGCCCTGGACGACGGATTGGATGACCGACGCCGGCAAGGCCAAGCTGGAACGCTATGGCATCGCGCCGCCACAACCGTCGGGCGGGCCGGATCACTGCCCCCGGTGCCAGTCCACCCGCGTGGAAAAGATCAGCCAGTTCGGCTCCACCCCCTGCAAGGCGCAGTGGCGGTGTACCGAGTGTCTGGAACCCTTCGACTATTTCAAATGCATATGAGCCAGTTTCACCCCCTCACCGTCACCGACATCCACCGCACCATCCGGGATGCGGTTGTGCTGACGCTTGCGCCGGATAATCCTGAGGCGTTCCGCTTTGTGCCGGGCCAGTACCTGACCTTCAAACGCGATTTCGACGGCACGGAGCTGCGGCGCAACTATTCAATCTGCGCGGGCCTTGACGATGGCACCCTTCAGGTGGGGATCAAACGTGTGGATGGCGGAGCGTTTTCCACTTTTGCCAATACCGCTTTGCGGGTTGGTGACACCCTTCTTGCCATGCCGCCGATGGGCAATTTTTGCACGGAGATCGACCCTAACAAAGGCAAATCGTACCTGGGCTTTGCCGGTGGATCCGGCATCACGCCGATCCTGTCGATCCTGAAAACCGTTTTGGCGCGCGAACCCGACAGCATGTTCACCCTGCTCTATGCCAACCGCGCCGTGCATACGATCATGTTCCGGGAGGAGCTTGAGGATCTGAAGAACCGGTATATGGGGCGGCTGACCTTGATCCATGTGCTGGAAACCGGTCAGGACATCGACCTGTTCTCCGGGCGCATTGATGCCGCGAAATGCGAGGCGCTGTTCAAGTCGTGGGTCAATATCGCGGCAACAGACATGGCGCTCATCTGTGGGCCTGAACCAATGATGCTGGCCATTGCGGGCGCGCTGGAGTCGCACGGGTTGCGCAAGGACCAGATCAAGTTCGAACTGTTCGGCGCAGGGCAAAAAGGGCGGCTGGCCAAGCAGGCGCTGTCCGACCGTGTGCAAGGGGCCGCTGAAACCCGTGCCGAAATCACGCTGGATGGCACGACACACAGCATCGAAATGGCCAAGGACCTGTCCGTTCTCGAAGCCGCCTTGGGCAACAGCCTCGATGCGCCCTTTGCCTGCAAGGCGGGTGTGTGCAGCACCTGCAAGGCCAAGGTGACGGCAGGGGAGTACGAAATGCTCAGCAACCACGCGCTGGAGGATTATGAGGTCGAGGCGGGCTTTGTCCTTACATGTCAGTGTTACCCGCTGAGCGACGCGATAACCGTCGATTATGACCAACACTAGAAAGAGCGCCATGATTGAGGTTCACAGCTTTGCCGCCGGTCAGTGGATCGCCCCCGGATCTGATGCACGACCTATCGAAAGCGCCATAACGGGCGAGATCATCGCCCGGGCGGGCAATGACCGTTTGGATGTGCAGGCTATGCGCGCCTATGCGCGCGATATCGGCGGCCCCGCCCTGCGTGCACTGACGTTCCATGACCGCGCCCGCATGCTCAAGGCGCTTGCCCTGTACCTGCGGCAGCATCGCCAGACGCTCTACGACCTCAGCTTTGACACCGGCGCGACGCAGGCGGATCACCTGATCGACGTGGATGGCGGGATTGGCACCATGCTCGTGTTTGCCTCCAAGGGGCGGCGAGAGATGCCGGATGGGCACGTCTTCCTCGACGGGCCGACCGAACAGCTGGGCCGCGCCGGGCAGTTTGTTGGGCGGCATATCTGCACACCCTTGCAAGGGGTCGCGGTGCACATCAACGCGTTCAACTTTCCGGTCTGGGGGATGTTGGAGAAGGTGGCGCCCTGCCTGCTGGGCGGGGTTCCCGCCATTGTGAAGCCGGCCACGGCTACGTCTTATGTGACCGAGGCCTGCGTGCGCCTGATCCAGCAAAGCGGGTTGCTGCCCGAAGGCACTTTGCAACTGATCTCGGGCGGCACCGGTGATCTGCTGGATCATCTGGATTGCCAGGACGTCGTGACGTTTACCGGATCGGCAAAAACGGCTCTGAAACTGCGGAAAAACGGAAATCTGATGGCCAATTCCGTCCGGTTTACGGCCGAACAGGACAGTCTGAACGCCTCCGTGCTGGGGCCGGATGCGACGCCGGGAACGCCTGAGTTTGACGTGTTCGTGCGGGAAGTGACGCGCGAAATGACCGCGAAGGCCGGGCAGAAATGCACCGCGATCCGGCGTATCATGGTCCCGGCCGTACAGGCGGATGCGGTGGCTGCGGCCCTATCCGCCGCTTTGAAGGGCATCCGCGTCGGAGATCCAAGACAGGCCGAAACGCAGATGGGTGCGCTGGTGTCTGCTGCGCAAAAGGCAGACGTCTTGCAGCAGATCGACCGCTTTTCCGCGGAAACAGAGACTGTTTTTGGCGATCCGGGCGATTTCGCCATGGCAGACAGCAAGGGCGCGTTCCTGCCGCCGATACTGTTGCACTGTGGCGACCCGGACGCGGCGCAGGTTGTCCATGACGTCGAGGCCTTTGGCCCAGTGTCGACCCTTATGCCCTACCGCGATCTGGATCATGCCGCCGCCCTTTTGAACAGGGGCAAAGGCTCTTTGGTGGCCTCTGTGATCACCCATGATGCACAGGTCGCACGGGACATTACACTAGCCTCTGCGGCGTTTCACGGGCGGCTTTACTTCAACAACCGAACCAGCATGGAAGAGGCGACGGGCCACGGCGCGCCGCTGCCCCACATGGTGCACGGCGGGCCGGGGCGCGCAGGGGGCGGAGAAGAGTTGGGCGGTATTCGCGCCGTTACCCACTATATGCAACGCACCGCCGTTCAGGGCAGCCCGGACATCCTGACCGCCATCACCGGCCAATGGGTGCCGGGCTCCGCCGAAACCAGCGACAAACCGCACCCGTTCACGCGGCCCTTCGGTGATGTGGCCATTGGTGACACGTTGCACAGCCCAAGCCGTCAGGTCACCCTCGACGATATCGAGACATTTGCGCATTTCACCGGCGACACGTTCTATGCCCACATGGATGATGCGGCGGCGCGGGCCAATCCGTTCTTTCCCGGGCGGGTGGCGCATGGCTACCTGCTGCTCAGCTTTGCCGCGGGACTGTTCGTGCAGCCAGATCCGGGGCCGGTTCTTGCCAATACCGGGTTGGACAATTTGCGGTTCATGAAACCGGTGGAGGCAGGCGACAGCATTCAGGTCCGCCTGACGGTCAAGGCCAAGACGCCGCGCAATGACGACTATGGCGAGGTCCGGTGGCACGTCACCGTGACCAATCAGAACACAGAGACAGTGGCCGAATACGAGCTGCTGACCATGAATGCGTATTGAGGCCCATGCCGGCGCCATCGGCGCGTTGACGGACCTGGGGCCATTGCGCGTCTGGTCCGTATTGGTGACCGTTTTTGGCGACCTTGCGCCCGATGTCGCACTGGATGGTCCAACCCTGTCCGCGATCATGACCGCGATCGGGATCAAGCCCGAAGCCACCCGCGTGGCCCTACACCGGCTGCGCAGCGACGGATGGATCGTGTCGGAAAAGAAAGGGCGGACCAGCCTGCACAGCCTGACGGCCCAAGGCCAGCGGGACAGCATAAAGGCCCGCCCGCGCATTTATGGCACGCCCGGGGACATGGGCGGCGGTGCCCACGCGGTGCTGATGCCGGATGCGGCCAATGTGCCTGATACCGCACTGTTCTCACCCGTCGCACCGCGTCTTTACCTCTGCGCCCATGACACGCCGGTACCGGAGGGTGCGATGCAGTTGCAGCCGATGGATTTTCCCGAGTGGTTGGGCGCGCAGATCGAAACGGATGCGCTGCGCGATGCGTACAAGTCGCTGCATGCCGTGCTGCTGGATATTGAAACCGAATTGGCGGGCGTGACGCTGACGCCGCTGGAAACGGCCGTGTTGCGGGTGATGATCGTGCATGCCTGGCGCAGGTTGGCCTTGAAACATCCAGACCTGCCGCGCGCGGCCCATTCAACGGCATGGCGCGGGCACGATTGTCGTGCGCTGGTCACCAAATTGCTGACCGATTACCCGCGCCCTGTCCTTGATACGATCAAAGCCGCCTAAACCCGGCTTTCCCATGGGCAAGTCAGGCGCTATAGCGGGTGCCATGACCAATACGCTCCATATCTCCGACCTGCCTGATGACCTGGACCTTGGCCCGGTTGTCGCCATCGACTGCGAAACCATGGGCCTGCATCCGCACCGCGACCGTCTTTGCGTGGTGCAGCTGTCGGGCGGGGACGGCAACGCACATATTGTGCAGATCAAGAAAGGCCAGACCGAGGCACCGAACCTGTGCCGGCTGTTGACCGACCCTGAGGTGCTCAAGCTGTTCCACTTTGGTCGGTTCGACATCGCGGCGATGCAAAACGCCTTTGGTGCCGTGACGGCCCCGGTCTATTGCACCAAGATCGCCAGCCGCCTGATCCGCACATATACCGACCGGCATGGGCTCAAGAACTTGCTGCAAGAGCTGCTCGGCATCGACATCTCGAAACAACAGCAGTCCAGCGATTGGGGTGCCGAGACATTGACCGACGCACAGCTGGAATATGCAGCGTCGGACGTCCTGTACCTGCACAAGCTACGTGATGCGCTGAACATCCGACTGGAACGCGAGGGGCGGATGGAGATCGCGCAGGCCTGTTTCGATTTCCTGCCAATGCGCGCCAACCTTGACCTTGCCGGGTGGCCCGACACGGACATCTTTGCGCACTCATGACGGACAAGACACCCTTTATCGATACCGCGCGCCGCGTCATCCGGACCGAAGCAGAGGCGTTGAACATGCTGGCGGACAGCATCGACGCCAGCTTTCGCGCGGCCATCGACATATTGCTGAACGCCTCGGGGCGCGTGATTGTCACTGGCATCGGAAAATCCGGGCACATCGCCCGCAAGATTGCGGCGACCCTCGCCAGCACCGGCACGCCCGCCCAGTTCGTGCACCCCGCCGAGGCCAGCCACGGGGACCTTGGCATGGTCACCCGGCATGACGTTGTCCTTGCGATTTCCAACGGCGGCGAAGCGCCGGAACTTGCAAATATGATCGCGTTTTCCCGCCGGTTCGACATTCCGCTGATCGGCATGACCAAAGCGCCCAAGAGCAGCCTGGGCAGCCAGTGCGATGTCGTGCTGCAACTGCCGGATCTGGGCGAAGCTTGCGGCACCGGCGTGGTCCCGACCAGTTCGACCACGATGACGCTGGCACTGGGCGATGCGCTGGCCGTGGCACTGATGGAGCATAGATCCTTTACCGCAGAGCATTTTCGCGATTTTCATCCCGGTGGCAAATTGGGCGCCATGCTGTCGCGCGTCGGTGATCTGATGCACACGGGTGACGCGATGCCGTTGGTGACCCTGACCACACCGATGTCGGACGCTTTGCTTGAGATCAGCAGCAAGAGCCTCGGCGTCGCCGGTGTCACCGCGCAGGACGGGACGCTTGCGGGGATCATCACCGACGGTGACCTGCGGCGGCACATGGATGGGCTGCTTGGGTTGACAGCTGCCGACGTCATGACCACCTCTCCTACAACGATTGAAACAAGGGCGCTGGCCGAAGAGGCGGTTGCCCTGATGAACCAACGCAAGATCACCTGCGTGTTTGCCGTGTCCGAAACAGGGCCAGCTATTCCGCAAGGCATCCTGCATATCCACGACTGCCTGCGGGTGGGCTTGGGATAGGCCGACAGGGCCGGGGAACAAGGCATGGACCGCTATTCGCGACTGGTCGCCTGGCTCAAGGTATTGCTCCCGCTGACGGCGCTGGGCCTGCTGTCGACGCTGTTCCTGTTGTCGCGCAATATTGATCCGATGGCCGCCATCCCCTTTGCCGAAACGGAGATTGCCGAGCGGCTGAAGGGCCAACAGATCACCGCGCCGTTTTTCTCTGGCACCACATCGTCGGGTGACCGCGTCACCGTCTCTGCCGGCAAGATGGCCACGCGCAGCGGCAGCAACAACGAGGCAAGCGACCTGTCGGCACAGATCGACCTCGCCTCGGGGACGCGCATCGTATTGTTTTCGGACCGGGGCGAGTTTGACATGCTGGGTGGCGCGACCGTGCTTGCTGGCAAGGTCGTCATCACCACGTCCACGGGGTACAAATTGACCTCGGACGCGCTGAATACGAATTTCGACACGCTGTCTGTCGAATCACCGGGGCCTGTCATGGGGTCGGGTCCCTTGGGAGCGTTGAATGCCGGCCGAATGCAACTGCAACGGGTCGAAGGCAATGAAAACGCTCAATTGATTTTCACAAATGGGGTGAAACTGATATACGATCCCAAATCTTTGGAAGAGTGAAAGACCACGTGACTGTGCTTCGTATCCTTGCCTGCCTTGCCCTTTTGGGGCTCTCGACACCTGCAATTGCCCAAGGCACCAAGGTCGCGTTTGGCGCGATTCAGCAGGACACCTCGGCGCCCGTCGAAGTCAGCGCCGACGAGTTGAACGTCGATCAAGCAAGCGGGGCCGCGATTTTCAGCGGCAATGTCGTGATTGGACAGGGCGCCATGCGGCTGTCTGCCGCGCGCGTTCTGGTGATCTATCGCGAGGACAGCGCAGGCATTCAACGGCTTGAGGCGACGGGCGGCGTAACACTGGTATCCGGGGCAGATGCCGCCGAATCGCAGCGCGCGGATTACAACATAGATCAGGGCGTCATCGTGATGTCCGGCGACGTTCTGATGACCCAGGGCAAGAGCGCGCTCAGCGCGGACCGCATGACCGTCAATCTTGATGACGGCACCGCTCGCATGCAGGGGCGCGTGAAAACCATTCTGCAAACCGGAAACAACTAGTGCCCAAACCCGACCTGAAATTGGCGGGTGGGTCCGTGGGGCTCAAGATCTCGCATTTGCGGAAATCCTACCGCAAGAAACTGGTGATCCGCGATTTTTCGATGGAGCTGAACCGGGGCGAGGTCGTGGCGTTGTTGGGTCCCAACGGATCGGGCAAGACGACGACGTTCTACAGTGTAGCCGGGCTGGTGACGCCAGAAGGTGGCACCGTCACGCTGGACGGGACGGACGTGACAGCATTGCCGATGTACCGCCGTGCTCAGATGGGCATTGGGTATCTGCCTCAGGAAATGAGCATCTTTCGTGGGTTGAGCGTGCAGGACAACATCCTTGCCATCCTCGACATCACCGAAAAGAACCGGCACAAGCGACGCGAGCGACTCGAAGAATTGTTGAGCGAATTTTCCATCGAACACATGCGCCGCGCCCCCGCGCTGGCGCTGTCGGGTGGTGAAAGACGGCGTGTGGAGATTGCGCGCGCACTGGCAGCGAACCCGCGCTACTTGTTGCTGGACGAGCCCTTTGCAGGGGTTGACCCGATCTCGGTCGGGGACATCCGTAACCTTGTGGCCGACCTCAAGAACCGCGGCCTTGGCGTACTGATCACGGATCATAACGTGCGGGAAACGCTGGATATTGTGGACCGAGCATATATCCTCCACGACGGTCAGGTGCTGATGTCTGGCACACCCGAAGAGGTTGTGCAGAACGAAAATGTGCGGCGTGTCTATCTGGGCGACAACTTCCGCATCGGCTAGACACCGCCGTAACCATGCCACCGCTTTTCATTGACAGGTGCTGCACTTTTGGCGTGCAATGGAAGTATGGCTCTGATGCTGTTCCTGATCCCAAGTTTTGCGCAAACGCCCAGTGGGCGCTGCATGGATCACAACACCGCACGGCCTGTTCCGCAAAACTGACATATCCCGACTGGCCACGCCTGTGGCCAGCCGTATTGCCAGCGCGGACCCAAATGAAGGAGAAGACATGCAATACCAAATCAGTGGCAAACAGATCGACATAGGCGACGCCCTGCAAACACATGTGCGGGACGAATTGGGCAGCGTGGTGCAGAAATATGCAGAACGACCGACCAATGCCAATGTCGTGTTTTCCAAGTCTGCGCACGAATATGTCTGCGAGGCGACAGTGCATTTGTCGACCGGGTTGACGGCGCAGGCCAAGGCACATGCCACTGAAATATACGCAGCTTTTGACGGATGCTCCGAAAAGATGGAAAAACAGCTGCGCCGCTACAAGCGCCGCCTGAAGGACCATCACAAGGATCGCGCGCAGCCAGTTGAACTCTCTGGCGCGGCCTCGTATATCCTCGCCTCTGACACGGGGTCCGACGACTCGGAGCCCGAAAGCCTGCAGCCGATGATCGTGGCAGAGATGGAGACCAAGATCCCGTCACTGTCCGTGGGCGAGGCGGTAATGCAAATGGAATTGGCAGGCGCACCGGTTTTGGTGTTCCGAAACGAGGGAAAAGACGGACTGAACGTCGTATATCGCCGTGATGATGGTAATATAGGCTGGATTGATCCGTAAGGGATCGGCGCGCACAGACGCGCTGACAGTGCGAGCAATATGGATTTTGGAACTCTTTTGAAGCCAGAGGCGGTCAAGGTGACTTCTGCCTCGTCCAAGAAACGGCTGTTGCACGAGATCGGCGATCTCGTGCAGACCGCCTATGACGTGCACGCCGGTCTGGTGGTCGAGGCGCTGTTGGCGCGCGAAGCGTTGGGACCAACCGGCGTCGGACATGGTGTCGCCCTGCCCCACGCGCGTCTCGATGGGATCGACCGCGTCATGGGCGCGTTTGTCCTGCTTGATCGCCCTATCGATTTTGATTCCGTTGATCGCCAGCCCGTCGACGTTGCGTTCGCCCTGTTTGCGCCCGAAGAGGCGGGCGTTGAGCACCTCAAGGCATTGGCGCTGGTGTCACGGACGCTTCGCGATACGTCCATCTGCACCAAGCTGCGCGCGAACCCGGACGCATCGACCCTGTTTGCGATTTTGAACGAATCGAAACCGGCTCAGGCCGCCTGAACCAGCGGCGTCACGACGGCTGCCAATCCTCAAATCCGAACATCAAATAGTCGCGCGCATAGGCGGCGCGGCACAGTTTTTCGATTTCCGCGTCATAGATATCGATCAGTTGAAACGGCACATCGGTTTGGCGGTCAGACAAGGTTGGCGGCGCGTCGATCCCGACGGTTGCGGCCAGTTCGGCCAGTTCATGCGTCACTGTCCCTTGCCGCATCAGGCGATCTGGTAGAACAAATTCGGCAAACCCTTCGACGATTTTGGCCTGGCTGGCCCAATCCGGATCGACGCGGATACCCGTCTGGCCCGCAAGATTCGCCTTGAGAAAGTCGAGGAACGCGGCAAATGCCGCGCGATGCGCAACCTTGTCAAAGTCGCCGTCCGCCGGATCCTGCGGCAGTGGCAAACTGTATCGCTTGGTCAGCGTGGTGCGGATCCCGCCATAGGATCCGGCGCCGATATTAAGAATGCGGTGGCAGAAAACGGCATGCGCCCGTTCCAGCGGATGACGCAATACAGAAAAACTGCGATGTCCCGAATGTGTCCGCATCCAGTCGCGCAGATCGTTCTGGGACATTTTGGTCGCCGCATCCGCACCGTCCAGCGCACGCATCCAATCCAGAATCGGATCCGACGGACCGCCACGCACCGGCAGGTACAGCAAAGGCGCGGTTGAACTCGCATGATAGGTCGGGACGGCCGCGCCGCGGCGGGGCTCAAAATTTGGCGTACGGGTCAGGTTGAACGTATCCAGACCGGACAAAGCATCCGTCATCTGTGAAAAATTGCTGACCTTGTCTGACAGCGCGCTGGGGTTCTGCACCTTGAGGCTCTTGTCCAGGGCATCAAGGCGGGCATCAATGCCCAGCCATGCGGCCAGCCCGTTCATGACATCAAGGCTTTGCAGATCCTCGTAAGCCACATAGAATGCCGTCTGCCCAGTGCATTGAAGCCGGTTCAGCAAGGTCACCTGAAACGATTGAAGCGCCGCAAGATGGGCCGCGAACTCTTCCGCCTCGAACTCGGCTTTGCCGTCTTTGCGCGCCTTTGAATCCGTCAACTTCCACTGCCCTGTCGCCTGCGCGATTTTCCAGGACACATAGCTGTCGACCGGGTTCCGCGTCAGAACGATCTTGGCGCATTTGGGATCATCCATCACGCGGTCAAAAATCCGTGGATCATGGTCGTGGAAATAGCGAAATCCGTTCAGACCCGGCGCTTTCTTCACCTCGCGCAGCAATCGCTTGGGATCATCATCGCGAGCCGCCTGTGCAATGCCAAGGATCTCGTCGCGGTTTGGATATCCGATGAAATGCGGATTGAACGCCTCGCCATGACACGCCAATCCGTCGAATGCGTTCAGGTTGGATTCAAGAAAGTTGGAGCCGGTGCGCATTTCTGCAAACACAACAAAGTAGTCGAATTGAGCCATGTTGGTTTACCGCACCAGATAGGGTTTTCGAGGACGATCCTGCATCGGTTCGGGGCCCAGTGCCACGGGGAAATCGCCCATCAGATATGGATGCATCCCCTGATTCTTCAGATTTTGCAGGAATTGGCCAAAGCCTGTCAGATCGACCATCTTGGGCACCTCGGAGAGCCTGCGCGCCTGCGTCTGGCCAATCTCGTCCAGTATACCCTGCAAAGGCTCCATAGGTGCTTCGATGAACTCGGCCATGGTCCAGATGCGGATGCGTGCCTTGACATAGGGCGACCGCAGCACGTCCAGATGATCGCTTTCGATCTTTTGCAACTGCGCGGCCAGCTTGCGGATATCGAGGAAATTCATGTTGGACCGGAACAGCGGAACGGCCCATGCACCGGAGATGACCGACACCTGCGCATTCGGGTCCTTGGCGACGCGCCAATTGATCGACTGATTGTCCTCGGGTCCGAACTGGAAACATTGCCGTTCACCGCGTGTGTTCCAGATCAGGTTGGTGAGAAACGCATTTGCGTTATAGTCCCTTGCCTTGGCGCTGTTGCTGAGGGCACCGTTCAGCGTTGCCTGACCTTCGGCAAATTCTACCAGATCGGGGTGAAAGAGGTGACCGTGCACCCGTGCGCCGGTAGCCTTGGACAGCCACGGTTCGAAATTTTCGAAAATCTCGGTAAAGCCCTGAAAGACCGAATAGGGTGCTGCGGTCACGCCGTTTTCCCAGTCTTCGTTCGGGAAACGGCTTTGCATATAAAGACCAGGACGCCCGCGCGTCCGACGCTCAACTGCCTTGGCAAAGATGCGGTCGATCTTGCCCGGGTTGGGTTCGGTCCGCTTCATCGCACCGGCGGGATCGGTCAGAAACGCGTCATACAAGCGGTTCGCATGGGGCCAGATTTTCCGCGCGACAAAGCAGTCGGATCGCCGCAAAAGCTGGAGGTGGTCATCGTAGAAGATGTGTGGTTTGCCCTGAAAGTCGAACTTGGACAGTGTCAGCGACCGGCTTTCGATATTGGTGGAATACTGTCGCGCCAGCGTTTGGAAATAGCTTTCGTCCGGGATCCAGACATGGCGAAAATAGCTGTCGTATTCCTTGCGGTCCGGCCCCTGTAAAATGGCTGAGAGTGTCTGCCGCGTCAGGCACCACCATTGGCTGCCCATATGCGGCACAAGCCCGGCGGGTATCTTGCGCTTGAGCTTGAGGCGTCGTTGCAGTTCGACATATTTGTCGAACAAAATGCGCTGGCGCTTCCATGAGAACGGGAATCGCAGCGTGAACCGTTCCTGATCCAATCCGCCCACTGTCCAGGGCACGTCTGCCGTTGTCGCGCTTTCGATAAAATCCGTGCGCGGCCGTTGTTCGAGGTACTCCACCAGCTCTTCGACCGGGCGCAGGGGCAGGCACGAGCCGGACGCGAGATAGACATGCCGCACGTCGGAAAATTCGGCCAGCATCATCTCTGATGCTGCCTGGCTGGCCGCGACAATGCCCCAAGTGCCCCATTCGCACCGAAACCGCTTGCAGAACTTGATGGCCGGAAGGTCGGACAGCGATTTCACAAACGTCGCATAGGTTTTACGCGGAACCGCCACATCCACGTGAATCACAATGGGGCATCCACCCGCCGCCCAGTGCCGCGCCGCCTGTTCGGCGCGTTCAAAGGCGTTGTGCACCAGCATGACGATACCCACACTCATGCCCAGTTCCCCTTGGACATGAGGCCGAGAATCTCAAGCTGGCGCCAGTTGATGTATTTCTCGGACCATTTGCACCACAGGTCAGGGTCGTCGCGCAGGGTTTCGGCATATGCCTTGTATTCCACCGACGCCGCATAGTGTTGCTTGCGATCCAGCTCTTCGGCGGCCTTGGTGTTGAACGTATCGAGGAACTTGGCGTGCAAGAGCACGCCCGAGGCTTTCTCTCCGCCCCACTCGTCATAGACCTGGTTCAGACCACGTGGCAGCAGCATGTGGGTCGAGCTGACATAGGTGTAGCGACGATCCCATTTGACGAGAGGGATCTTGTTCAACGCGGGCGCCTTTTCGGGTGTTTCAGGGAAAAAGACGCGCGCCCGCGGGCCGCCTTGGATCCAGAGGTTGCCGAAATGGTGGTTCTTGGAAATCGTGTAGTTGCCACTGTCGAACCAGCTGGCGATTTCCATCGGGTTCTGGCCCGCCTGATAGGGTTGGTCGTCCAGCCGGCCCTTGGGGTACATATCAAGCAGCATGGCCGAAAACGATTTGATCGACGACGCATCTAGCCAATCCGTCAGCGCACGCAGGGGCCGTGTATCGCAAAACGGATAGACCAGAAATTCGTCCGGATCGACGACAAGGTTCCAGTGCCCATGGCCGTATTTCATTTGCAGCCAGTTCAGCCAATCCACCCCGAAACGGGACCGCTTGTAGCTGCCGGATGTGCTCCAGACCGAAACATCGGGCTGCGCGGCGAGGTAGTCCACTGATCCATCGGTGCTGTCATTGTCCACGATCAGGAAATGATTGATTCCCATCTCGCGGTAGTATTCGAGGAAATAGGGAAGGCGGATCGCCTCGTTCCGCTGCGTGGAGAAGCACAGTAGGTCATTGGGCCGGATCTGGCTGGTGCGGTTGGTCACACGCTGCAACTCGCGACGCTTGCGCACCGCACGAATGCGCCATCGCTTGCGCTGAAGCCTCAGCCGATATGACTGCCAAGCGCCCACCCGTTCTCCGTTCCTTTACCTGCCGTCATGTCCGACCAGCATTGCGCCTATCAGGTCAACCTTAACACAGCCTTGAAATGTGCATCCCATGTCGGGGCCACAAAGGTCGGTTGTTTGGACGCTTGCCGGTCTGCCTCGGCCAACTCTTTGATCTTGTTGATCCACAGATAACGATCTGAAACGCTTGCGTAAACTGGAATATCGCCCAGCACTTCGCGGAACACTTCGAGATCATTCACGATCACGGGTACGCCGCGCGCCGCCGCCTCCACGGCGGGCATGCCGAACCCTTCGGCGTGACTGGGGAACAAAACACCTGAGGCGCGGTCCATCAATGCGGCAAGCGCGCCATCGCCAAGCCCCGCGACCTCGTGAATGCGCCCGTCCGAAGGTAGGGCATCCAGCCGGGAAAACACATCCTCGTTCTTCCAACCGCGCGCACCGGCAATGATCAGATCGGGTGCGCCCTTGCCCATACCCTCCCAAAGATCGAGCAGGAATGCATGGTTCTTGCGCGGCTCGATCGTACCGACGCACAGGAAAAACGGACGGTTTGTCACCACGTCTTCGGGAATGTCCTGCGGGGTTGCTGTGATCATATCTGTTCCCAAATGCGCAACAATCCCGGCTGGTGGCGTATCAAGGCGTGCTTCGGTCCGACGCTGTGTGTCGGCAGAGTTGTAGATCACCAGATCCGCACGCGCCCCGACCCGTTCGATCATCGCGGCAAAGGGTGGGACGGACCCCTCCCGTTGAAATTCGGGATATTCCAGCGGGATAATGTCGTGGACAAAGACAGAAATATGCGCACCCAGCGCGCGGACCGTCCGCATCACACGGTCCGTCAGGTTGGAATGACCAACATTCAGATAGGCAAACCCGCGGGGCAGTCTGCGCTGCAACATGCGACCCAGCAAGGCGGGCGGCACCCGGGCAACTGACACGCGACGCGCCGTCCGCCAGACGCGCAGGCGATGCGCATCCGCAGCGACCCCCGCGGCTGGTCCGCCTAACGAAGGTGCGATGGCCGCAACACCCGCACTATCTAAAAGGATGTACCCCAACGGCGCTCGGATCAGGGCAAAGACCGGCACCGGTTCATTCTGCAACGCGCGCAAATACGCCCATTCGACGCGATCCACACCGGTCAATACGCGGCCCGCACGGCGCATCAACCGCGTGAGATCCAGCAGGCGCGCAGGCGGGGGGTTATGTGTCGTAGTGACCAGTTTGATGCCATCTCCACGCGTCGGTGATCATCGTTTCAAGCGTGGACCGTTTCGGCTGCCAACCCAGTTCGGTTTCAGCGCGCGTCGACCCGGAGACGAGTTTCGTACAGTCGCCCGGACGACGTGCGCCATCGGTGTAAGGAACGGCCTGATTTGTCACCGCGCGCGAATGATCAATCACCTCGCGGACAGAGAAACCAGATCCGGTACCCAGATTGAACACCCGACTGCCTTTGCCATCGCGCAGCCACCCGAGGCCAAGCACATGCGCATCGACCAGATCACAGACATGAACATAGTCGCGGATACATGTGCCATCCGGTGTGTCATAGTCCGTGCCGTACACGGTCAACGCATCCCGTTTGCCTGCAATCGCGTCCAGCATCAGCGGGATAAGATGTGTCTCGGGTTGGTGGAATTCACCAACCTCGCCATCCGGATCGGCACCCGCTACGTTGAAGTAGCGAAAGATCACATGGCGCAGCCCATAAGCCGCTTCGAAATCGACCAGCACATCTTCGATTGCGCGCTTGGAGGCACCATAGGCGTTGATGGGCAGCTGCACGCTGTTTTCATCCAACACGACATTGTCCTGATCGCCATAGGTCGCGCAGGTGGATGAGAAAACAAAATCCAGACAGCCAGCGGCCACCGATGCCTCGATCAGGGTCAGGGATCCAAGCACGTTGTTGCGCCAGTATTTACCGGGTTCTTTCATGCTTTCGCCCACTTGGCTAAGGGCGGCAAAGTGCATGACGGCGACGGGTTTGTACTGTGCAAAGACCGCGTCCAGCCGGACGCGGTCCATTAAATCCCCTTGTTCGAAGGGTCCGAATTTCACCGCATCACGCCAACCTGTTTCAAGGTTGTCGTAGGTGACGGGAACATACCCCGCATCGCGGAGCGCCTTGCAGGCATGCGAGCCGATATAACCCGCACCGCCCGTCACCAATACATGCTTCACGTCAGATTCTCCGCCCTATTCGGCCGCGTTTTCCATACGGACCGCGTCGCGGATAAACCCAAGCAGATCTTCGCGCAACTCTTCGCGCGCAAGGCCAAAGGACACGGTCGCCTGCAGGAAGCCTGACTTGGAACCGCAGTCGAACCGCTGGCCGCGGAACCGGTAGCCGTACACACCGTTGTCGCCACCAATCTCTTGAGCGATAGCATCGGTCAGCTGGATCTCACCGCCAGCGCCGGACTTCATCTGGTTCAACGACCGCAGAACATCCGGGTCAAGGATATAGCGACCAATCACGGCAAGGTTGGACGGCGCCTCTTCGGCCTTGGGCTTTTCGACCATGCCGCGCACCTTGACCATCTGGCCCATGTCTTCTTCGACATCAAGAACACCGTAGGACGATGCCTGGCTGGCCGGGACTTCCATCGCGGCGACCATGTTGCCGCCCGTCTGTTCGTATGCCTCGACCATTTGCTGCAAACACGGTTTTTCAGCGGCGATCACGTCATCAGGCAGGATCACGGCAAAGGGTTCATTGCCAATCAAGCGGCGCGCGCACCAGACCGCGTGGCCAAGGCCCAGCGCCTTGTGCTGACGGATATAGGCAATCGCACCGCTGTCCATGTTGGTGTCCTTGAGGATCGACAGCAGTTGGTCCTTGCCCTTTTTGCGCAATTCCTGCTCAAGCGTGGGGGCATGGTCAAAATAGTCCTCAAGCGCGCCCTTGCCGCGCGAGGTCACAAAGATGAATTCCTTGATCCCTGCAGCGCGCGCTTCGTCAATCGCATATTGGATCAACGGCCGGTCGACCAAAGTCATGATTTCCTTAGGGACGGATTTCGTTGCAGGCAGGAACCGTGTTCCCAGTCCGGCGACCGGAAAGATCGCCTTTGTTACTTTTCTGCGCATGCGCGTGATCCTCAAACTGATAAATGACCGGCGATTGTTACGAAGTTACTTGGCTGCCGTGTTGGACCAACCTTTCAACAAAAAGTGTCGAAAGTCCAAAATTAGCTGGGCCATTTCACGTCAATAATCGCCTTTTTTCCGACTTATTGTCCCAAAAGGCGTTCAGCGCCCATGCGCGTGGCTTCCCGTTCGACACGTTCTGCGAACCCGTAGGGTCGAAAAACGGGGTCATCCCGATCCGATCTTCCATAGATGCCACCCCTTTGCTCCCAATACCCGTCCGGATGAAACCGGACATGGTGATAAAGAGCGGTATGTGACATCAGCAACAAGGTGACAATCTCCCCGTTTTTCACCCTACGGCTGGCTTCAGCGCGCAAGCGACGCGCGCTCCAGATCCGGCCAGCCAAAAGGACGCTGCGCCGTGGCGGTTCCGCCATCGGTTTGAACGGTGAAATCGGACTGCTGGCCAGCTGCGCGCCGCCTCTTTTGCGCATAAGCCCCTGACTGTATCCTTGGTCAAGACGGCCGAGCAGGCTGGTCACGTCGCGCGGCAACAGGCGACCACCGACCATATGTTCCAGAACACGCGTGCGCTCGGACATCCGGATGTTGCGCCAGTGTTCGCGCCGCAGGGATTCGGCCAAATACTTGCGCTGGAACACCGCCCAGCTTGCGCCGATATCGAACAGGTCCCGCGGCACGCGGTCAGGGCGCCTGCGTGCACTGGCCGCAAACCCATGATGTACCTGCGCCATAGGCACAATGGCCGTGGCATGCCCCGCGCGGGCAAGGCGCAGGTTCAGGTCCGTTTCATCGAGGTAAAAGGCAAATCCAGGGTCGAACCCGTCCAGTTCAATCAGCACATCCCGCCGGACAGCCATATTTGTGCCTTCGGTCTTGGTCGCGCGGGCACCACGCGGTTTGAGGACAGTGGCGCGTTTCGGGTTCATCTCCATCAGTTCGGTATCGCCAAATTGGTCGACACTGCGCGCCTTCCACTGATACGAGATACCGTTGCGCCCCCGCACAAACCCACCCATGGCAGCGACGTATGGACGTGATGCAGGGGCGACAAGCTGTGTCAGCCAGCTGGGCTCCGGCACTGCATCGTCGTCGATAAAGGCAACAATGTCCCCCGCGGCGTGGCTGATCCCTAGATTGCGCGCCTCGGAGATGTTGGGCCGGTCGAATGGCACCAGTTTGATCGCATCCCCCATCGGGGTGTCTGCAATTTCCGCTGCGCCCTTTGGGTCTGCGACGACCACGATTTCAAAAGGCGCGTATTGCACCTGAAACAGCCCAGCCAGACACCGGCGCAACGCAGTCGGCCTGTCGCGGCTCACCACCACAACGCTGACCGCAGGATGGGTCATCGCAGACCCATCTGTGCCATCATCTGTTCGATCTTGGGAACGTCCTCGGGGTTGTTCAACTCCCAGAACTGGCGGCCACGCGCTTCGACTTCGACGCACAGGACGTGGCGGCCGTTTTCCAGGAAACGCAACTGCTCCAACCCCTCCAGCGTCTCCAACGGACCCACGGGCCATCCCGGGTAGGCGGCCAGAGCATCCGGACGGTAGGCATAGACGCCGACGTGGTGGAACACCGGCGTATCAGCATCCGCGCTGTAGGTCGCGTTGGCGTAGGGGATCACTTCCTTGGAGAAATAGAGCGCTTGCCCCGACGCACCGAAAACAGCCGTGGTGCCACCCACACGGCCCGCCTTGCGGTCATCCAGAAAGCCCGTCAGCGTGGCACCATCACAGCGCAAAACAGGGGTCGCGATCTGTGCATCCGGCGCCGCGCGCAGCCCGTCCACCAAACCTTCGATGAACCACGCGGGCGTCAATGGGGCATCGCCCTGAAGATTAACGACAATTTCATAGCCGCCGCCCAGTGCCTCGTGCGCCTCTGCGCACCGTTCAGTGCCATTGCCGCAAGCCTCGGACGTCATCACAACCTCGGCCCCAAACGCCTCGGATGCGGCACGGATCCGGTTATCATCCGTCGCCACCACAACCCGGTCCACGCCGTTCACCTCGCAGGCGGCACGCCAGCTGCGTTCGATCAGCGTTTGCGCCACGCCTGTGGCACCCGTCAGAGGCACCAGCGGTTTGCCCGGATACCGGGTCGAGGCATAGCGGGCCGGGATGACAATCAGAACGGACATCAGGCGGGCTTCAACTCCACGCCCGGCGCATAGGCGATAAAGAACGGATTGGCATAGGTTTCCTTGCCGTACATCAGCGTCTCATGGTTGTCGAAGCGCACGACCTTGCCGCCTGCACCGGTCAGCACAGCGTGACCCGCGGCGGTATCCCACTCCATCGTGCGCCCGACGCGGGGATAGATGTCTGCCTCGCCAGTGGCGACAAGACAGAATTTCAGCGACGACCCCGCGCTTTTCATGTCCTTGACGTTGTACTTGTTGATATAGTCGTCCGTTGCCTGATCCCGATGGGATTTGGACGCGACAACCATCAGGGCGCTGTTGTCGCTTTGGGCCACATTGATCGGCGTAACGTCTCCCATCGTGTCCTTGTCGAGCGCACCGCTTTCTTCGACGGACTGACCATCAGAGAGCGTAAAGAACATCCGCCCTTTTGCTGGCGCATAAACAACGCCCCGCGTCGGCACGCCACCTTCGACCAAGGCGATATTGACCGTAAAGTCGCCCCGGCGGTGCACGAATTCCTTGGTGCCATCCAGCGGATCAACGATCAGGAACGTATCGCCGGTGGTGGAATGGGTCGCGGCCTGTTCTTCGGTCACAAGCATCACATCGGGAAACGCGGCCCGCAGTCCTTCGGAAATCAGAGCGTCCGCCGCCTCGTCCGCTGCGGTGACGGGGCTGTCGTCGGATTTGGATTTCACTTCAAAATCGTCGGCGTCGTAAATTTCCATGATCTTGTCGCCCGCCTCGAGCGCAAGCTTGCGGATGACCGGGATCAAATCGTCGTAGTTCATTAAATCGTTCCTTGCACGGGCATTTGTTGAAATCGCTGCACGTGCCCCTTATGCTGCGGTGCTAACGGAACGGCAAGATTTCCCTGCGACCATCGCGTCAGTCGAGGCAGAACCGCACATGTTTCAATCAACCCGCAAGCCACAGTCCGGCTTTGGCACCGCCATGGCGATGTTCGAAGTCATCTATCATTCGATCGTCCGGTCGGTGCGCAAGACACATAACAACGCGTTCCTCGCGATCGCGATGAACATGCTGCAGGCGGTGATCTTTGTCGGTGCCTTCTATGTCATGTTTTCGGTGCTTGGGTTGCGGGGCGCCGCGATCCGAGGCGATTTCCTGGTCTACATCATGACGGGTATCTTCCTGTACATGACGCATACCAAGTCGCTGGGCGCGGTCGTGGGGTCCGAAGGACCGGCAAGCCCGATGATGCAGCACGCGCCGATGAATACGATCGTCTCGATTTCATCTGCCGCACTTGGCGCCCTCTATGTCCAGGTGCTGTCGCTTTTCATGATCCTGTTCATCTACCACGTCGCCTTCACCCCGCTGGAGATTGACGACCCGTTCGGTGCTTTCGGTATGCTGCTGATCGCATGGTTCACCGGCTGCGCACTGGGCCTGGTGCTGCTGGCGATCAAGCCGTGGTTCCCGACATTCGTGTCGATTTTTACACAAATTTACCAGCGGGCAAACATGATCGCCTCGGGCAAGATGTTCGTTGCAAACACCCTTCCCAGCTTCATGCTGGCCATGTTTGACTGGAACCCGTTGTTCCATACGATTGACCAGTCCCGCGGATATGCGTTCATCAACTACAACCCGCGCTATTCTTCCTGGGAATACGCGCTTTGGGTTGGAATTATCCTGATCATGGTGGGTCTGATGGGCGAATTCTACACCCGCCGCCACGCCTCGCTCAGCTGGAACGCGCGACGCTAGGCCGCAACGCGGGACGGGCCCAGCAACAGCACATCCAAGCGACCGTCCACACGAAAACTCAGCCAGATCAGATAACTGCCAAAAACCAGCATCCCACCCACGCAGACCAAGGGCGCAAAAACCCAGGCTTGGGTGGAAAACGCGTTGCGCCACAGAAACCAGACCGTGCTGAGCAACAGGTAAGTGGAGAAATCCACGTTGAACTGGCCTTGCCAATTCATGGCCAGCACAGCACCCGCAAACGGCGTGATCAGATCCAGGCCATCACGCCCGACAACCACAAGAGTATAGACCACCAAAACGGCCACAAGGCCGAAACAGATCAAGCGCAAAGTCCGCATCACCCGATTCCTCCATCCAAAATTCTCTCATGGTCTAGGTCCGGCAAATCAGGCGCTCAATTACCTCGCAGGTCATATTCCAGCCCGATACCTTCATTGTTCCAAAAATATGCACGGGGTTTGGGGCAGCGCCCCAAGGCCCTTGCGGCCTGAGCAAAAACAAGATCATGCGCGCCGAAAGGCGCTCCATTTGGAAGACCCGGACACTACAGCACGACACGGCACGTCAGGTTGATCCGCCCGCCCTGGGGCAACAGGGACGACGATCCAAATCGGATACGGTCCACCCCATGATAGGTCAGGCGCGCAGCCCCACCCATCACCACGACATCACCTGATTCCAGCCACAGCGTCTCTGTCTTTCCGCCGCGCTGCGTATTGCCGATCCGGAACAATCCCGCATCGCCCAGCGAAATCGATAGGACCGGCCAGTCAAAATCGGCCTCATCCTTGTCCTGGTGCATCCCCATGCGCGCACCTGCGCCGTAAAAGTTGACAAGACAGCAGTCCGGGCCTCGCTCCGCGTCCACCAGCGCTCGCCAGATATCGAGGATTGCCGCGGGGATCGGTGGCCAGGCCGTACCGTTCGGATGCTGCGCGGCATACCGGTATCCGGATCGGTCGGCATACCAGCCGAGCGCACCGGCTGACGTCATGCGTACGCTCATCGGTTTGCCATATGGCGTTTGCGGCGAAAACAGCGGTGCCGCGGCGACAATGGTCCGAATGTCGCCGACAAGCGCGGCTTGGCTACCCGCGTCCAGGTACGCTTTGTGTATGTCGAATCCCCGTACGGTCAGCCGCATGACCACTTCTCCCGTGATTATGTGCAATTTTTGCTGTTTTGCCGCCTGTCACAACGGTTGCAGCGCCAATTCACCCTCCTTATATACGCCCCAGCGCGCACGGGATCGTGCGCAAAATCATGCGTGGCGTCGATGCCGAAACGGGTCGCCGCCTCGTGTCATCGCCTTGAACTGATATGAGGGATCGAAAACATGGCCAAAGTCATTGGTATTGACCTGGGAACCACAAACAGCTGCATCGCCATCATGGATGGCAGCCAGCCCCGCGTGATTGAAAACGCGGAAGGTGCGCGGACAACCCCGTCCATCGTCGCATTCACAGAAAACGAACGGCTCGTCGGCCAGCCTGCCAAGCGGCAAGCGGTGACGAACCCCGACAACACCATCTTTGGTGTCAAACGCCTGATCGGCCGCCGCAACGATGATGCGGATCTGGCCAAGGACAAGAAAAACCTGCCCTTCAATGTGATTGATGGCGGCAACGGCGACGCATGGGTCGAAGCGCGCGGCGAGAAATATTCGCCGTCGCAAATCTCGGCCTTCATCCTCGGCAAAATGAAAGAGACAGCGGAAAGCTATCTCGGCGAAGACGTGACCCAGGCGGTCATCACCGTCCCCGCCTATTTCAACGACGCACAGCGTCAGGCCACCAAGGATGCGGGCAAGATCGCGGGCCTCGAAGTGCTGCGGATCATCAACGAACCGACAGCGGCCGCGCTGGCCTATGGTCTCGACAAGGAAAACTCGCAAACCATCGCGGTCTATGACCTTGGCGGCGGGACATTCGACGTGACCATCCTCGAGATCGACGACGGCCTGTTCGAAGTGAAATCGACCAACGGCGACACGTTCCTGGGGGGTGAAGACTTTGACATGCGCATCGTCAACTACCTCGCGGACGAGTTCAAAAAAGAGCACGCCGTTGATTTGACGCAGGACAAGATGGCCCTGCAACGTCTCAAGGAGGCGGCGGAGAAGGCCAAGATCGAGCTGTCGAGCGCAAACCAGACCGAAATCAACCAGCCCTTCATCTCGATGGGCAGCAACGGCCAGCCGCTGCACATGGTTATGAAGCTGACCCGCGCCAAGCTGGAACAGCTGGTGGGTGACCTGATCAAATCCTCGATGAAACCCTGCGCCGCCGCGTTGAAAGACGCAGGTCTGTCTGCCTCCGACATTGACGAGGTTGTGCTGGTCGGCGGGATGACCCGCATGCCGCGCGTGGTTGAGGAAGTGACCAAGTTCTTCGGCAAGGAACCCCATAAGGGCGTGAACCCTGACGAAGTGGTCGCCATGGGCGCCGCCATTCAGGCCGGTGTTCTGCAAGGCGACGTCAAAGACGTTGTCCTGCTCGACGTGACGCCGCTGTCGTTGGGGATCGAAACGCTGGGTGGCGTGTTCACTCGCCTGATCGACCGCAACACGACGATCCCGACGAAGAAGAGCCAAATCTTCTCGACCGCCGAAGACAACCAGAACGCCGTGACCATCCGCGTGTTCCAGGGCGAACGGGAGATGGCCGCCGACAACAAGATCCTTGGCGCCTTCAACCTCGAAAACATCCCGCCTGCCCCGCGTGGCATGCCCCAGATCGAAGTAACCTTTGACATCGACGCCAACGGCATCGTGTCGGTGGGCGCCAAGGACAAGGGCACCGGCAAGGAACAACAGATCACGATCCAGGCCTCGGGCGGTTTGTCGGATGACGACATCGAACAAATGGTCAAGGACGCCGAGGACAACGCCGAGGCGGACAAGGAACGTCGCGAGCTGATCGAGGCGAAAAACCAGGCCGAGAGCCTCATCCACTCGACCGAAAAGTCGATGGAAGAGCATGCGGACAAGGTGGACCCGACCACAATCGAAGCCATCGAACTGGCGATTGCCGCGCTCAAGGATGACCTTGAGGCGGACGGCGCCGGTGCGGACAAGATCAAGTCCGGCATCCAGAACGTGACCGAAGCGGCCATGAAGCTGGGCGAGGCGATCTACAAGTCGGCGCAAGAAGAGGGCGAAGAAGAGCCCGCTGGCGCGGACGAACCCCGCGGTGACGATGATGATATCGTCGATGCCGAGTTCGAAGATCTCGACAACGACAAGCGCGCCTGATCTTGCACGCAAGGGAACCAATCAAGGGGCCGGTCCAAAACGGGCCGGCCCCTGACGTTCCAACAAAGGATATGATCCATGGCAAAACGTGACTATTACGAGGTGCTTGGCGTCTCCAAAGGGGCCAGCGCCGACGAGATCAAAAAAGGCTATCGCACCAAAGCGAAAGAGTTGCACCCCGACCGCAACGCCGACAATCCCAACGCCGAAGCACAGTTCAAAGAGGCCAACGAGGCCTATGACGTTCTGAAGGACGCCGACAAGAAAGCAGCCTATGACCGTTTTGGTCATGCCGCATTCGAAGGCGGCATGGGCGGCGGCGGTGGACGTCCCGGCGGCGGCTTTGGTGGCGGGCAGGGCGATTTTGGCTCCGCGTTTTCCGACGTGTTTGACGACCTGTTCGGTGACTTCATGGGTGGTCAGCGCGGGGGCGGCGGCGGACGTCGTGCCGCACGCGGCTCCGACTTGCGCTACAACCTGCGCATCTCGCTCGAAGATGCGTTTGCGGGTCTGCAAAAGACCATCAACGTCCCAACCTCGGTCAGCTGCAACAGTTGCGACGGATCCGGCGCCGAAGGCGGGTCCGAACCGTCCACATGCCCGACCTGTTCGGGCATGGGAAAGGTGCGCGCGCAGCAGGGGTTCTTTACCGTTGAACGTACTTGCCCTACATGTTCGGGCCTCGGTCAGATCATCCAGAACCCGTGCAAGACATGCTCAGGCGCGGGTCGCGTGGAAAAAGACCGTGCACTGTCCGTAAACATCCCGGCCGGTGTCGAGACCGGCACCCGCATCCGTCTCGCCGGAGAGGGCGAGGCAGGCATGCGTGGTGGACCGTCGGGTGACCTGTATATCTTTATCGAAGTGTCGTCGCACAAGCTGTTTGAACGCGATGGTACGAACCTGTTCTGCCGTGTCCCGGTCAGCATGGGCACCGCCGCCTTGGGTGGATCCATCGAGGTTCCGACCATCGACGGCGGCCGTGGCCGCGTGCAAATTCCTGCGGGCTCCCAATCGGGTCGCCAGATGCGGCTGAGATCCAAGGGTATGCCGGCGCTGCGCGGCGGTGGACAGGGTGACATGTTCATCGAGCTGGCGGTCGAGACCCCGGTCAACCTGACCAGCCGTCAAAAGGAATTGCTGCGCGAATTCGAGGACCTGTCGGAAGAGAACAACCCCGAATCGTCGAGCTTCTTTTCTTCGGTTAAATCCTTCTGGGACTCGATGAAGGGGTAACCCTCGCAGAGCTTGGTGGTTTGGGCGCCTATTCTGCAGCCGCATTAACCGTTCCCTAACCATGCTGCGGCAGGTTGGTGGCATGTCTGAATTCGCTGAACAGCCCTTGCCTTTCGATTTTGACGAAGCGGTCCCCGTGCCAATGCCGCGGGGCCGCACGCCGTCCTACATGGCCGATCACCGCAAGCGTTTGCGCACCCGGTTCATGGCAGGTGGCGCGGTGGCCATGCCGGATTACGAACTGCTGGAACTTATCCTGTTTCGCGCCATACCGCGACAAGACGTCAAACCATTGGCTCATGTGCTCATGGCCGAATTCGGCGACTTCAACGGTGTCGTGTCCGCACCGCTTGATCGGCTGCACGCCGTAAAAGGGGTTGGTGACGCTGTCGTGTGTGAACTCAAGATCGTGGAGGCGGCGGCCCACCGCCTAGCTCGCGCTAAGATCATGAACAAGCATGTTATTTCCAGCTGGGACGCGCTGGTTGACTATTGCCACACCACTATGGCCCACCGAGAGACGGAACAATTCCGCGTGCTGTTCCTGGACCGCAAGAATGTGCTGATCGCGGACGAAGAACAGGGCAAAGGCACGGTGGATCATGTGCCCGTGTATCCGCGCGAGGTTGCCAAACGCGCGCTGGCGCTAAACGCGTCTGCGTTGATCCTTGTGCACAACCATCCATCCGGTGACCCAACGCCCAGCCAGGCGGACATCGACATGACCTCACAGATGGAGATTGCCTGCGCGGCACTTGGTCTGACCTTGCACGATCACCTGATCGTAGGACGGTCGCGCGAGTTGAGCTTCAAGACCGAAGGCTACCTTTAGCGCACCCACACCTCGACCCGCCGGTTGGCCTGTCGCCCCCATGCGCTGTCATCGCACGCCATGGGCAGCGCCTCTCCGAAGGCATCGACATCCATCTGCTGCCGCCCGAAATCCACCGTTTCAGCAGCCGCCTGAACCGCGCGTTTGACGGCCTCGGCCCGGCGCAGGGCGATGTCGCGGTTGGCCGTCGCTGGCCCGTCGCCGTCACTGAACCCAACCAACAGCACCTGGCGCGCATCGTATTTGCCTTGTTCGAGAGCACGGGCAAATTGCTGAACATTCGACCGGGATTGCGCATCCAACCGCACGGACCCCGCCTCGAACCGGAAAGAGGTCGTGAGCCGCGTCATACCGTAAAGCGTCCGCGTCATACGCTGCAATTCCTCCAGCGACACCTCCGGGCCCGCGGCGGTCACCGCATTCGCAAAACGGTAACCTTGGTCGTTGATCGAAATCTCCTCCGGGGCCTGATCCACAAATCCCGCGCGACGGATCACGATCTGCGCCGATGCGCCGCGGGTGAAAGCCAGAAATTCACGCGCGATCTTGGGCAAGCGACGGGCGGGCATGTAAAGGAACATGGGCGCGGTCAGCGGATAGTCTTCGGTTTTGATCGTACCGCGCGCCGCAGACAGCGAAAAACCGCACGGGCCTGTCAGCGTCAGCGCCCGTGCATTTCCCGTATCTGCATAGCTTGCAATGCCAATCCCAAAGGGATCGGCCATCACCGCGTCCACCACGTCGCGAGGCCGGTCGTGGCGTATGATATCCTCGGCCAGGAATAGCCGCGCGGGGCCCATGATTTCGTCCTCGACCGCCTGGCCAAGCCCCGTCCGGTCACCGGGCAGATACAGCGCGATGGGGGCGTCAGCGCCGCCAAGGTCCTGCCAATTCGTGATCCGCCCGGCAAACACGCGCGCCAGATCCTGCGGCGATATGCGGTCAACCGGGTTAGAGGGCGCAACAATGGGCACCATGGCATCCAGCGCCAACACCCGACTGCGATTGGCGTCCGTCATGTCGCCCATCCCGGCATCCCGCGCGCGTTGGCGTTCCTCTGGCCGGATTTCGCGCAAGGCCATCACAATATCCGCATCGTTCGTCAGCAAATCGGCAAACCCTTCGTCCGTGGTCGACACATGGAAATAAAACAGTGCCACTGATTTGTCGGACGTGTTGTCCTTGAGTTCATAGACAAAGTTTGATGGGCCCAGCGCCAACCGCCCGGCGGTCAGATCATTGCGCAGTGCGAACCCTTCGATCAGCGCAGGCATCAGAACAGAGCCCATGGTGGCCGATCCTGAGATGCTGATTTCCGCGACAAAATCCTGAAGGTTTGGACAGGCCGGGCCATCACAGAGCACACCGGAGCCGTCGACCGTCAGTTCACCATACACGGTTTCGATGCGATAAAACTCACCATCGAACCCCAAAAGCGTCCCGCTCAATTCAACCTGACCATCAGGGGATGTCAGGGTGACATCCTGCGCGGTCAGCGCGGTCGCAAAAAAAGAAAGTGCGGCGAAAATCGCCGCACGAACCCAAGCCATAAGATGCCCTTTGTCACAACGGTCAGTTGCCAGCGACTTTCAGGTCTGAGACCAGATTGTTCAACACCAGAAAACTGCCAACCGCATCGCAATCCGGCACAGAGAGGATCAAATCCTGCGTTTTCATCGTGCCGCCAGCCATCATTTCCAGCGATTGCGCTTCGATCTCAAGGCCGCAGTTGTTGTTTGTCACCTCTGCCTCGACGCTCATGTCGATGATGCCGGTGTCTTGCGCCGCTCCGGTAGGAAAGGTGTAGATCTCTGCGACAAGCGGTTCTGCGGCCAAGGCATCGCCAAGGCGCATGGCAAAACCGTTCTGACCGCGCGCCATTCCGGCGGCGTTTTGAGGCGCACCTGTCCAGACATGTCCATCCTGGCCATAGTCTGCGCCAAATTCACGGGCATGCAGTTCAAACCCGGCCCGCCCGCGCCATTGCAGCGCAACGCGGTCGTACATTCCGAGATCTGGTACAGTTGTCTGCGCTACCGCACCTTCCCCCGTCGAGAATGCGAGAATGAAAACGGCCTGCTCCGTCAAAGCGGGTACTGTAACGGTCAGCCCACCGGCCGCGTCCGTTGTTTGCGTGAACATCATGCCGTTATGGTGCACGGTCAGCCTTTCGTTGGCCGCACAAGGTGCATCAAGGGTCAGATTGACCATTGCGGCAGACGTTGCCGTGGCGTTCGCGGTCATTTCGCACTGTTCCGGGTTCGGCAGCGCGTCTTGCGCTTGCGGCACATCAGTTGCGGAGACGGACGCGCGCTGCACCTGCGCTTCTGCATTCGGGACGGGCACGATTGCCGGATCCGAGGCGGATGTCAGTTCGATTTCTTCGACCTCGAGAAGGATATCGCCGCTGGCGGTGCCGGACAGCGTCTCTTGGGGCGGGTCAGCCGCCGGGATGGTAATCGGCCGCGCCGATTTGCCATAACGTTCCTGCGCTGTCTCGCTGCTTTGCATCACGAAGCCAATGCCGACCGCAATGGCAAGCGTACCAACCGCTGTAGCGATTTCCTTCATATGCTGCATTGTCCCACGTCCCTTCCACGGATTGGATCAGGATTGGATTTCGCACAGCAAAGGGGCCGGGTTATGACCGGCGCGCGGAGTCTTTAAGGCGGGATTGTGGCGGGCGGCTTAGGCCAATCGCCCGTGACATTGCTTGAATTTGCGCCCCGACCCACAGGGGCACGGCGCGTTGCGACCGGGGTTGCCCCATGTTGCCGGATCGTTTTCGTCAAACCCGGCGGCGACTGCTTCCTCGGTCGGTGCCGGCAGACCGGCATCTGCCGCGGGTGCTTGTGCCGCGGCTTGCTGGGCTGCAATATCCGCGAGCATCTGCTCCCGTTCCTCTTCGGTCATCGGACGGATCAGCGCCAGTTTCTGGGTGACTTCGGTTCGCAGACTGTCCAGCATCGCTTCAAAGAGTTGGAACGCCTCGTTCTTGTACTCGTTCAGCGGATCACGCTGCGCATAGCCGCGGAACCCGACCACCGACCGCAGATGTTCCAGCGTCAGCAGGTGTTCGCGCCACTTGCCGTCGATGGCCTGCAAGATCAGTTGTTTTTCGATGCTGCGCATATTCTCCGGGCCAAAGGCCTCGGTCTTTTGCGCCATCAGCGCATCGCTGGCCTCGATCAGGCGTTCGCGAATCTGCTCGTCATCCACGCCCTCTTCGTCGCACCATTCCATCACGGGCACGTTCAGGCCCAGATGTTCGATCACCGCTGCATACAGACCCTGCGTGTCCCATTGATCTGCATAAGTGTTTGCAGGCATGTACTGATCGATCAGGTCATCAACGACTTCGTCGCGCATGTCGGACGTGATCTCGTGCAGATCCTCGGCTTCCATGATCTCGCGGCGCTGGCTGAACACGACCTTGCGTTGGTCATTCATCACATCGTCGAATTTGAGCAACTGCTTGCGGATGTCAAAGTTTCGGCCTTCGACCTTCGCCTGCGCGCGTTCCAGCGACTTGTTCACCCACGGGTGCACAATCGCCTCGCCTTCCTCCAGACCTAGCGTCTTGAGCACCTTGTCGAGACGGTCAGAGCCAAAGATCCGCATCAGGTCGTCTTCGAGACTCAGGTAGAACGACGTACGTCCCGGATCACCCTGACGACCCGACCGGCCACGCAGCTGGTTGTCAATGCGACGGCTTTCGTGCCGTTCAGAGGCCAGAACGAACAGACCCCCGGCCTTGAGCACCTTCTGCTTTTCGTCTTCGTGCTCGGCTTCGATCTTGGCGCGGATGGCTTCGGGATCGGCCTCTGGATCGGCAGTGATCGCCTCCAAAACCTTCATCTCGACGTTGCCGCCCAGCTGGATGTCGGTACCGCGACCGGCCATGTTGGTCGCGATGGTCACGGCGCCCAGTTTGCCTGCATCCGCAATGATCTGCGCCTCTTGCTCGTGTTGGCGGGCGTTCAGGACATTGTGCGGAATGCCCTCTGCCTTGAGCATGGTCGAGAACATCTCGGACTTGTCGATGGATGTGGTGCCGACCAGAACGGGTTGCCCCTTCTCGTGGGCCTCTTTGATCTCTTTGACCATCGCGCCGTATTTCTCGGTCCCGGTGCGGAACACCTGATCATCTTCGTCCACCCGGGCGATGGGGCGGTTTGTCGGTACCTCGACAACACCCAGACCATAAATCTCGCTGAACTCTTCCGCTTCGGTCGCGGCAGTCCCGGTCATACCGGCCAGTTTGTTATAGAGGCGGAAATAGTTCTGGAACGTGACCGAGGCCAGCGTCTGGTTCTCGGGCTGAATCTGAACGCCTTCCTTGGCCTCCAGTGCCTGATGCAACCCTTCGGACAGACGACGGCCCGTCATCATGCGACCTGTAAATTCGTCGATCAGAACAACCTCGTTGTCCCGCACGATGTAATCCTTGTCACGAGCGAACAGTTTGTGCGCGCGCAGACCCTGATTGACGTGGTGCACGATTGTCGTGCTTTCAGGGTCATAAAGCGACGCGTCCTGTTCGATCAGACCGCGCACGCGCAGCTGTTCCTCGAGGAACTCGTTGCCTTCATCGGTGAAGGTGACGTTTTTCTGTTTTTCGTCCAGCGTGAAATGTTCGTCCTGGATCAGCGGGATGATCGCATCGATGGTTACATACATCTCGGACCGGTCCTGAAGCGGGCCGGAGATGACCAGCGGCGTACGTGCCTCGTCGATCAGGATGCTGTCGACTTCGTCCACGATGGCGTAATTATGCCCGCGTTGAACCATGTCCTCGATCGAGGGTTTCATATTGTCGCGCAGGTAATCGAACCCAAGCTCGTTGTTGGTGGCATAGGTGATGTCGCAGGCATAGGCCGCGCGTTTCGCCTCTTCGCCGATTCCATTGATCGCGATGCCGGTGGTCAAGCCCAGCGCGCCATAGACCTTGCCCATCCATTCCGCGTCGCGTTGCACGAGGTACTCGTTCACCGTGACCACGTGCACACCTTTGCCGGTCAGAGCGTTCAAGTAGCAGGCAAAGGCCGCCGTCAGGGTCTTGCCCTCGCCGGTCTTCTGTTCGGCGATATTCCCTTGGTGCAGGAAAATCGCGCCTAACAGCTGTGTGTCATAGGCGCGCAGACCCAGCGCCCGCTTGGCCGCTTCGCGACAGTTGGCAAAGGCCTCTGGCAGCAGGTCATCGAGGCTCTCGCCGCCCATGGCACGTTTGGCCAGTTCCTCGGTCTTGTCCTTGAGACCGTCATCGCTCAGCGCCTCGAACTCGGCCTCAAGCGCATTGATCTTTTCGACCAGTGGGCGCGTCCCCTTGACCTTGCGATCATTGGGGGTGCCAAACACCTTCTTGGTGAGCGTTCCGAAACCGAGCATGCGTTCTCCAGCCGATCAATTCATGTTGTGCAGCAACTGCTTGCCGGGCGCGCGCCAAGCCCATAGATACGGTGGGCAGAAACCGGCCCAGGCCGCGTCCATAGGGCGATGTAAGGGTCACGCTATACCGTGTCAATGCGCGCAGCCTTGTGCGCACAGCCCAAGGACTATTCGATGATGAAACGCCTCCTTTCCCTGCCCGCTCTTGGCCTGGTTGCCGCAATGGCGCTGCCTGCATCTGCGCAGGATGCAAACACAGTCGTTGCAACCGTGAACGGAACCGACATCACCGTTGGTCACATGGTCGTGGCACGAGCGACCTTGCCGGCCCAATTCCAGGAACTGCCGGACGAGGTGCTGTTCAACGGCATTCTGGAGCAACTGATTCACCAAACCCTGCTTGCGCAGGCCTTTGAAGGCGATCTGCCGCAACGCGCCATTCTGTCGATCGAGAACGAAACGCGCTCGCTCACAGCCGGTGAGGAGCTTGAGCTGCTGTTCGGTCGGACAATCACACCCGAGGCGGTCCAAGCCGCCTACGACGCCCGGTTCGAAGGCGAAGAGCCGTCGCGCGAGTATAATGCCTCGCACATCCTTGTCGAAACCGAGGAAGAGGCCAAAGCCGTTATTGCCGAGATCGAAGGTGGTGCGGATTTTGCGGCCACCGCACGTGAGAAATCCACCGGCCCGTCCGGCCCAAATGGCGGGCAGCTGGGTTGGTTTGGCACAGGCGCCATGGTCCCCAGCTTTGAGGCGGCTGTAATCGCCCTGAAAGAGGGCGAAGTGTCCGATCCCGTTCAGACGCAGTTCGGCTGGCACGTGATCATCCTCAATGAAACCCGCGTGCAGGAACAGCCCTCGCTGGAAGAGCTGCGCCCCGAGCTCGAGGGCCAGGTCCGCGAGGCAGCACTTGACGCCTATGTTTCCGAGCTGACTGCCAAGGCCGAGATTGATCAGTCCGGGGCAACCGGGATCGACCCCGCATTGCTCAAAGATCTGACGCTGGTCGAATAAGACATGGCGACCAAAGTTTCGCCGTTGGCGCCCGCAGCCTTTCCTGCCCTGCCGGTCATCGACGGCGTACGCTTTGCCGCCGCCGCAGCCGGAGTGAAATACAGCGGGCGCACGGATGTCATGCTGGCCCTGTGCCAGCCCGGTACAGCGATTGCCGGAACGTTCACCCGGTCCGCGACACGATCCGCACCAGTGCTGGATTGCCAGTCCAAGTTGGGCGGGCCAACGGATGAAGGCGCGGCTATCCTCGTGAACTCGGGCAATTCCAATGCCTTTACCGGGCGCAACGGCTTGGCCTCTGTCGCGGCCATCGTCGAGGCAACAGCCCAAGCCACAGGCACGCCACCATCGCGCATATTTACCGCATCGACCGGGGTCATTGGTGAACCGCTCCCCCATGATCGCATCACCGCCAAGCTGGTCGAACTGAACGGCGCGCTGGCAGCTGATGCAATCGAAGGCGCGGCGCAGGCGATTATGACGACGGACACATATGCCAAGGGGTCGTCGTCAATATGTACGGTGAACGGTGGTCAGGTCAAAATCGCGGGTATCGCCAAGGGAAGCGGCATGATCGCGCCGGATATGGCCACGATGCTTGTCTATATCTTTACCGATGCCGTGATTGATCAGAACCACTTGCAAGAGGTGACGACCCGCGTCTGTGACCGCACGTTCAACTGCATCACGGTCGACAGCGACACCTCGACCTCTGACAGCCTACTGGTCGCCGCAACGGGTGCGAGCGGTGTGGATGTGACGGGCGCGGCGGAATTCGAGAGCGCTCTGGAACAGGTCATGCTGGATCTCGCGCACCAGGTAGTGCGGGACGGCGAAGGGGCCACCAAGTTCGTAGAGGTCGAAGTCACCGGTGCAGTGGATGCACACAGCGCCAAGGTCCATGGCCTGTCCATTGCGAATTCGCCACTCGTCAAAACCGCCATCGCCGGAGAGGACCCGAATTGGGGTCGCGTGGTCATGGCAGTGGGCAAGTCCGGCGCGCCTGCGGATCGCGACACTTTGTCGATCTGGTTCGGGGACACGTTGGTTGCAGAAAACGGGTGGGTCGCCCCATCCTATGTCGAGGCGGACGCAGCAGAGCATATGAAAACCGATCACATCCGCATCCGTGTTGATTGCGGGATGGGCGGCGGTGCGGCCACGGTTTGGACCTGCGACCTGACCCATGGCTATATCGAGATTAACGCAGATTACCGCTCATGAAGATCGTCCTTGTCTCTGCCGTGGCACTGATTGACGTGGACGGCCGGGTGTTGCTGGCGCAACGGCCCGAAGGCAAATCCATGGCCGGTCTGTGGGAGTTTCCTGGCGGCAAAGTCGAGGACAACGAAACGCCAGAGGCTGCGCTGATTCGCGAGCTTGAAGAAGAGCTGGGCATCAACACGTGGCAGTCATGCCTCGCGCCGCTTACCTTCGCGAGCCACAGCTATGACACCTTCCACCTTCTGATGCCTCTTTTCGCCTGCCGCAAATGGGAAGGCACCCCACAATCCCGCGAGGGACAGGCGCTGAAGTGGGTCAAGGCGCGCGATCTGAGCCAATATCCGATGCCAGCGGCCGACATCCCCCTGATTCCGATACTGCGCGATTGGCTGTGATCGGCACTCGCGTTTTGTTTTTATTCCGACTAAAAATGCACGTTTTGGGCGACATTGTTGATGACTTGTTAACCATGCCGCGTATAGTTGCTGATATCGCTTTCTGACTGGGGAGGAAGGTTATGCTGAAAACTATCATTATGGGCAGTGCTGTTTTGGTGCAGGGTATCTATGTAAAGACCTTGCCAGATGGACGCATGATGGTGCGCGTCGATGGGGCCCAATACGCGGGCATGCCCGTCACGTAAATCAGACAAAGCTGCCAAGAAAAAAGGGGAGACAGAATGTTCTGTCTCCCCTTTTCATTTGTATGGGCACGAAATCAGTCAAGCGTCCGCGAGACTTCTTCGCGCTCGAAGATCTCGATGACATCCTTGGGCCGGATATCGTCGTAATTCTCGAAGGCCATGCCGCATTCCTGGCCGGACTGCACTTCGGCAACCTCGTCCTTGAAACGCTTGAGCGTTTTCAGCGTGCCTTCGTGGATCACGACGTTGTCGCGCAGCAGACGCACACCCGCCGAGCGTCGCGCGACACCTTCGGTCACGAGACAACCCGCGACCTTGCCGACGTTGGACACCTTGAAGACCTCTTTGATCTCGGCATAGCCGATAAAGGTCTCGCGGATCTCCGCACTGAGCAGGCCAGAAGCCGCCGCTTTCACATCGTCCACAAGATCGTAGATGACCGAGTAATACCGGATCTCGACGCCCTTTTGGTTTGCCGTGTTCCGGGCAGATGTGTTGGCGCGGACGTTAAAGCCCATGATCGGCGCACCTGACGCTTCGGCGAGACCCACATCCGTTTCGGTGATGGCACCAACGCCCGAGTGTAGTACGCGCACGCGCACCTCGTCGTTGCCGATCTTTTCCATTGCCTGAACGATTGCCTCGGCAGAGCCTTGCACGTCCGCTTTGACGAGGATGGGCAGTTCGCTGACATTCTCGTCGGCCTTGGCGTTCGCCATGAGCTGTTCGAGTGTCGTTGCCGCACCGGCAGCCGCACGTTTGTCCTTGGCCGCTTTCTCGCGGTATTCGGCGATCTCTCGCGCCTGCGCTTCGGTCTCGGTCACGTTCAACACGTCGCCCGCTTCGGGTGTGCCGTTCAGGCCCAGAACCTCGACAGGCACCGATGGGCCAGCCTCTTTCACGCGCTCCCCCTTGTCGTTGATCAGCGCACGGACCTTGCCGTATTGCTCACCCACAACAAAGATATCGCCCTGGCGCAGCGTACCCGTCTGGACCAGAACGGTCGCAACAGGGCCACGGCCCACATCCAGCTGCGCCTCGATCACCGCACCTTGTGCCGCGCGATCAGGGTTCGCTTTCAGTTCCAGAATCTCGGCTTGCAGCGCGATGGCTTCAAGCAGTTCATCCAGACCCTGACCGGTAATGGCTGACACTTCAACGTCCTGCACCTCACCGGACATCTTTTCGACGATGACCTCGTGTTGCAGCAGATCTGTGCGCACCTTGTCAGGCGTCGCATCGGGCTTGTCCATCTTGTTGATGGCCACGATCATCGGCACTTCGGCGGCCTTGGCGTGGTTGATGGCCTCGATGGTCTGCGGCATCACGGCGTCATCCGCCGCAACCACCAGAACAACGATATCCGTCACTTGCGCACCGCGCGACCGCATCGACGTGAACGCCGCGTGGCCGGGTGTGTCGAGGAAGGACAGAACTGCGCCACCGTCGGTCTTCACCTGATAGGCGCCAATGTGCTGCGTGATGCCACCGGCTTCGCCTGCGACAACCTTGGCGTCACGAATGGCGTCAAGCAGCGATGTCTTGCCGTGGTCGACGTGGCCCATGATCGTAATGACCGGCGGACGATCCTTCAGATCCTCTTCGGCGTCGATCACTTCCTTGATGACGTCTTCGACATCGGCATCGGACACACGTTGGACGTTGTGGCCGAATTCCTCGATGATCAGTTCCGCAGTATCCGCATCGATGGTCTGGTTTTGCGTGACCATCATGCCCATCTGCATCAGCGATTTGACAACATCACCCACGCGTTCGGCCATACGGTTGGCCAATTCGGACACGACAATTGCCTCAGGCAGGTTGACCGTCCGCGTGACCTTTTCACGCTCGACCGTACCACCCATGGCTTTTTGGCGCGCGCGCTCCTGCTTGCGCTTCATCGCGGCCATGGACCGCTGGCGGCCACCTTCGCCACCTGACAGCGCCTGGTTCAGCGTCAGTTTGCCCGACCGGCGGCCATCGTCGCCCTTGCCACGCGTGTTGCGTTGCTCGCGCTCGCGGTCCTGCTTGCGCGGCGCGGCAGAGGGCTGCTGGGTCTGCCGTTGTGCCGGTTTTGCCGCGGGCTCTGCCGCAGGTGCGGCGGCCGCAGCTTGTGCAGCGGCTTGCGCCTCGGCAGCCTTGCGGGCGTCCTCTTCGGCTTTGGCGCGGAGGCTTTCCTCGCGCTCTTTTTCTTCGCGTTCCTTGGCCTCGATTTCGGCCCGGCGGCGCTCGCGTTCTTCTTCGCGTGCCTTTTCAGCGGCGGCGCGTGCGGCTGCTTCTTCGACTTCGCGTGCCTTGGCGGCTTGAACAGCCTTCAGGCGGCGCTCCATCTCGGCATCGGAAATGCCTGCGGGACGACGGCTGGGATCACCGCCGGATGCACCACCAGCGCCCGCGGGCTTTGCAGCTCCGGGCTTGGGCACTACGACCCGTTTGCGTTTCGTTTCGACGACGACATTCTTGGTACGCCCGTGGCTGAAACTCTGTTTCACGTTGCCAGGACGTGCGCCACCGCGCAGACCCAATGTCTTTTTTCCGTCAGTATCGCTCAAAGCTCGTCAATCCTTCCCAACGGCCGATGCCGCTGTATTTTCACGCACGCCGCGTAAACGGTTGGCTTCCTCTACAACACGTTGCGTGAGTCCACCAGAGGCGAGCGCCCCATGTATCACAGTTTGGCGGCCAAAGGCCAAACCCAACTCATCGGATGTCAGCCATCCGATATATGTTCCAAAATGCGGCGTACTCAGTTTGGTCTTGCCACGACCTGAACCATCTACCGCTTGTATCAAAACCTGTGCTTCTTCCATTTGAAGCCAGGATTTCACTTTTTCATAGCCTGCCACCGCACGACCGGATTTCCGCGACAGGGCGATCAGATCGACGACGCGGCGCGCCAATTGCCGTTCAACCTCATCCACAAGGTTCTCGGGCACCTGCACGGGTTGCTTGGCCCCCCGCGCAAACAGTTTCTTGTCCACCGCCTTGTCCAGCGCGGCACGATCCGCCGCGACATAGATACCGCGGCCAGGTAACTTTCCTGCGACATCCGGCACGATTTGCGCATCCGGCCCCACCACAAAGCGGACCAACCCGAATTTAGGTTGCACCTCGCCCGTGGCAATGCACTTGCGTTCCGGACCGTCCGACCGATCCTTTGAGGCGCCACCGCGTCCCATGTTGCTGCCCCGAGGCCTGAGATCAGGCCTCGGTCTCCTCTGCGTCGGCTTCGTCCTCTTCGGCAGCTTCCGCTTCCAATTCGGCCGGATCCACCCAACCCAGCAGAATACGCGCCGTCATGACCAACTGCTGCGCTTCTTCCAGGGACACGTCAAAGGGTTCCAACACCCCGTCATCCTTGTGACGCTCGCCATCGACGGTTGTCCAGCCACCGGCCAGTTCCCAATCCGCGCATGTCGCAAAGTCTTCGAGGGTTTTCACGTCGTCCTTGGCCAACGCTTCAATCATTTGGGGTGTCAGCCCGTCAAATTCAATAAGGCTGTCTTCGGCACCCAGGGCGCGGGCATTGTCCAGCGCGGCCTTGGCTGCCGCTTCCAGCACGTCACGCGCACGGGCTTGCAGTTCCTGGGCTGTGCCTTCGTCCACACCGTCGATCACCAGCAGCTCGTCCAGCTCGACGTAAGCGACCTCTTCGAGGTTCGTGAACCCTTCGGACACGAGCAGTTGGGCAAAGAACTCGTCGAGGTCGAGGTTGTCCATGAACAGCTTGGTACGCTCTTCGAATTCGGCCTGACGGCGGGCCGATTCGTCGGCCTCTGTCATGATGTCGATGTCGAGGTTGGTCAGCTGGCTGGCCAGACGCACGTTCTGACCGCGGCGACCAATGGCGAGGCTCAGTTGCTCCTCGGGGACCACAACCTCGATCTTGCCAGCCTCTTCGTCCAGAACCACCTTGCTCACCTCGGCGGGCTGCAATGCGTTCACGAGGAAGGTCGGCTGATCCTCATTCCATGGAATGATATCGATCTTTTCGCCCTGCAATTCGTTCACAACGGCCTGCACACGGCTGCCGCGCATACCCACACAGGCACCCACAGGGTCGATGGACCCGTCATAGGAAATCACGGCGATCTTGGCGCGCGATCCGGGGTCACGGGCGACGGCCTTGATCTCGATAATGCCGTCATAGATTTCGGGCACTTCCATCTTGAACAGCTCGGCCATGAATTCGGGCGCGGTGCGGCTCAGGAAAATCTGCGGCCCGCGCTGTTCGCGGCGCACGTCCTTGATGTAGCAACGGATGCGGTCGTTGGGGCGGTACGATTCGCGGCCGATCTTTTCGTTGCGGCGCAGGATCGCTTCGCCCGCACCCACATCCACGATGACGTTGCCGTATTCTTCGCGTTTGACCAGCGCGTTGATGATCGTGCCAGCACGGTCCTTGAACTCTTCGTACTGACGATCCCGTTCGGCTTCGCGCACCTTTTGCAGAATCACCTGCTTGGCGGACTGCGCGGCGATACGGCCCATCTCGACCGGGGGCACCTCTTCGATCAGCTGTTGGCCGACTTCGGGGTTTTCCATGTATTGCTTGGCCTGCTCGACGGTGAACTCGGCCTGATAGTTTTCAAGCAGCTCATCTTCGACCACCGTACGTACACGCGTGAATGTCGCGCGACCCGTCTTGCGGTCGATGCTGACACGAATGTCCATTTCCGCGCCGTAGCGGGACTTGGCCGCGCGGGCGAGCGATTCTTCCATCGCCTCGATGACCAGCGCGGGGTCGATCATCTTTTCGCGGGCAACAGCCTCGGCGGTTTGCAACAGCTCAAGCTGGTTTGCAGATGTAATGGCCATCAGGTGTCCTCCTCAGACGTGTCAGTCTGTATTTCATCGAAATCGGTTTCGTTCAGCACGCCAGCCGCTTTGCGTTGGCGCAACATTTCCTTGATCAACTCGTCGGTAAGAACGAGCTTGGCATCACTGAGCCACTCGAACTTCAGGCCAATCGTGCCCTCGGTCACGTTGATCAGCACTTCGTCATTCTCAACCCCGGCCAGCACACCCTTGAAGCGGCGGCGCCCGTCGATCAGCTCGTCCGTTTCCAGCTTGGCCTCGTAACCCTCGAACATGTCAAAGTCCTTGAGCCGGGTCAGCGGGCGGTCGATGCCGGGGCTCGACACCTCGAGCGTATAGGCATCAAGGATCGGATCCTCGACATCCAGGGTCGCACTCACAGCCGTGGAAATCGCGCCGCAATCATCCACTTCGATCCCGCCGTCGGGCTTGTCCGCCATGATTTGCAGCGTCGTTTCCTTACCGCTCATCAAACGGACGCGCACCAGCTCATAGCCGAGATCCTCAATCACGGGTGTGATGATCTCGGCCAGTCGGCGGTCAATGGCAGCTTTGGCGATCAGGTCGTTGGTCATGGGTCTTTCAGACACAAAAAAACGGGCGCGCGGCCCGTCGATGTTTCCCGGTGGAGCGTTGGGTTTGGACCCCAGCGCGCCGCTGTTGGAAGGGATATACGCATGGCCGCCCAAAACTGCAAGCCCTTCAGGCCATCCACCACCGTTCCGCCATGCGTAGATTGTCGAGCGGCCAAGTTTTCCCCACCGTCACAGGGACCGCAAGCGTGCGGCTTGCGATATGGGTGGGCGCGTGGTCACCCGGCAATTTCTGGTAGTCACGTGGATCGGAATAGTCATCGAGGGCGGCAACATCCGCCACGTCGACCAGCCCGTCGCGCAGCGCCTCGGCCCGCACGTGGTCCGCTCCGATTTGTACGAATTCAACGCTGTCGAACCAGCCCGCACCCTGCTTCCAGTGATGATCAACCCGAGTGCCAATGAAGTGGCGACCCGCATCCAGCTTTTGCGCATGGTAAAGGCCGGTGCCGCGAATTTCGTAACCGGGTTGGGCAAGAAGGTAGGGCAGGTTGGGATCGGGCGCATCCAGAGTGATCCGAACCGTTTGCGCATCCAGCGCGTCGACACCGGGCATCAACCCAACGACGGCCGATGCATCGAACGGCGTGCCGTCATGAAACGTCGCATTGTCGCGCAGCGTGAAATGCCAAACGCGCGCTTGCGTGTCCGATGACCAGTCCGTCGCCAACTCGCCCCGCATCGTGCCGTCGGCGGCGATTTCGGTGAGGCTGTCAAAGAGCGTTGCATTGACCGCCATGTCAAACAACGCAGGCGACAGCGCCGCGCGCAGACGTCCACCGCGTTGCGGCAACGCCGATGCACCCGTCGCGGCCAGCAAGGCGGCGGCGGCACCGGATGCAAACAAGGCGCGACGGTCGAGACGGGTCATTTCCCTGCAATCCTGTCCATGGTGCGCACCAGTTCAGCCGAAATTCCCGGCTCGGACAAGGCATGGCCGGCATTTCGCACCATTTTCAGTTCGGCCATCGGCCACGCCTGCGCGAGCGCATATGCACTGTCCGGCGGGCAGATCATGTCATAGCGCCCCTGCACAATGGTGCCGGGTATATGCTTGATCCGGCCCGCGTGTGCGAGGATCTGACCATCGAAGTCCAGAAACCCGGAATTGGTGAAATAGTGATTCTCGAGCCGGGCAAAGGCGCGCGCATAGTCGCCGGGGGCCTCTCCGCCCGCGCCGGTCGAATGAATCGAGGCCAGCGCGTTTTCCCACGCCGACCACGCGCGAGCGAACCGCGTTTCCTGCGCCACGTCCCCAGAAAACAGCCGCCGGTGATAGGCACCGATCAGATCGCCGCGCTCGTCCTCGGGCACCAGACCTTCGAACCGGGCCCAGACCTCGGGCCAGAACTTGCCCGCCCCGCCACCATAGAACCAGTCCAGCTCGGACTGGGTCATGAGGAACACGCCGCGCAGCACCAGCTGCCGCACGCGCGCGGGGTGCGATTCGGCATAGACCAAGGACAGCGTCGCGCCCCAACTGCCGCCAAACACGATCCACGCATCGATGCCGAGGGTGCGGCGGATCAGCTCTATATCGTCCACCAGATGCCACGTGGTGTTGTTCATCACCGACGCATGTGGCCGCGACCGGCCACAGCCGCGCTGGTCGAACAGGATGATGCGATATCGCTCCGGGTCGAAATATCGCCGCATCGCAGGGCTGCAACCGCCGCCGGGACCACCGTGGAGCACCACCACCGGCATGCCGTGCGGATTGCCGCATTGTTCCACATAGACGCGATGCCCCTCGCCCACGTCGAGCATCCGCTGGTCGTAGGGGTCGATGGGCGGGTACAGATATTGCACCGCGCGCTTTTGATCACTGTGTTTGTCCATTACTGACCTACATAGGGCGTAACACGCACATGAGCACACGGAGATCGAAATGCAAACGCATCAAACCACCGTTGACCCCGGAGAAATCGCAAAATTCGAAGCGATGGCTGCTGAATGGTGGGATCCGAACGGGAAATTCAAGCCCCTGCACATGCTCAATCCGTGCAGGCTTGACTATATCACGAGCCAAATCGCGGTGGAATTCGACCGGGACAGGACCCAGCCGCAATGCTTTGACGGGCTGCGGATCCTGGACATCGGATGCGGCGGCGGGCTCTTGTCCGAACCGATGGCCCGGTTGGGTGCAACGGTGGTGGGCGCAGACGCGGCAGAGCGCAATATCCCGGTGGCCCAGGTCCATGCAGAGCAATCCGGCCTCGACATCGATTACCGCCACACAACGGCCGAAGATATGGCCGCCGCAGGCGAACAGTTCGACGTTGTTCTGAACATGGAAGTGGTCGAGCATGTGGCCGATCCGCTGAGCTATCTGACAGCGTGCCGGACGCTACTGAAGCCCGGCGGACTGCACATCTGTTCGACGATCAACCGCAACCCGAAATCCTACATGATGGCCATCATCGGTGCCGAACATGTGATGCGCTGGCTGCCCAAAGGCACGCACGAGTGGTCCAAATTCATCACGCCGGATGAACTCTTTGACCTGATGCGCGAGGCGGGCCTCGACCCGGTGGATCGCAAGGGATTTGTGTTTAATCCGCTGACATGGTCATGGTCCCTGTCAGACAAGGATCTGAGCGTGAACTATGTCACGGCGAGCCTGAAGCCCAAAGACTAATCAGACTTCACCGGCCCCATACGGGCGCGCAATTCGCGCAAGATGGGCAGGGTCGCGCGCACGCGATCCTCGCCCAGATTGTCGATGACGTCGCCCACCATGGGGGCAATGGCATTGAGCGCCTGCTCCCGCGCGCGGCGCCCGGCCGGGCTGAGCGCTACCATCTTGCGGCGGGCGTCATCCCAGTCTGGGCGAATGTGCACATAGCCCGCCCATTCGAGGCGATTGAGCGTGTTGGTCATCGCACCCCGGGTGACATTGAATGCCTCTGCCAGCTGCGCGGGGCTGCGTTCACCCTCGTGCCATGCCAGATGATTGAGAACGGAGAAATGCGAGATCTCCATGCCTTTGGGCAATACGCGGCTCAGCCGGTTGCGCACCATCTGGTCCGCGGCCAGCACCTCGCTGAAGAGCGAAATCGCCAATGCGTTTTTCTCTGTGCTCATTCACCTTAGGGGCCGTCAAATTTGCGTGCATTGTCCCGCGACGGGATGCGACGACGCGCGTCGGCCACTGCGTCCATTTCAAGATCGAACATATAAACGCCCGGGCGATCCCCTGCGTCAAGCACGACCTCCCCCCACGGATTGACCGCAAGGCTACGTCCGTACGTGCGCCGCGGCGTATGCAAATTGCTGGAATGCAGGCCCGTTTGTGCCGGGGCAAGCACCCAGGCACCTGATTCAATGGCCCGCGCCCTGAGTAGGCTGTGCCAATGCGCCGCACCCGTCACAGGCGAAAATGCCGACGGATAGGTCAGGATTTCAGCCCCAGACGACACCAGCGCGTCGGAAAGCCGTGGAAAGCGCATGTCGTAGCAAATCGCCATTCCGATCGTTGCGAATGGCGTTTGCGCAATGACAGCACGGGTGCCGGGACGGTATCCCGCAGACTCGCGGTAGGTCTCGGTGTCCGAAATTGCCACGTCGAACATGTGTATCTTGTCGTAGCGGGCAATGATTGCACCATCAGGCCCGATCAGGAACGACCGGTTGGCAAAGCGACCGTCAGGATCACCTGTGGCCAAGGCTAGAGAACCAATCAGCAGATACATACCGCAGTCCGCCGCGACTTCACGCAATGCGCGCAGTGTCTGGTCATCATTTTCTCGGGTCAGGACCTGCCGTTGATGATCGCGTTGTGTGCTGACGCAATTGGTCACTTCGGGTGTCAGAATAAACGTTGCCCCTGCGTCAGCTGCTTGCCGCACCATGTCCGACGTTCCGGCCAGATTGGCGACCGGATCGTCAGAAACGTTCAGTTGCAGCAACGCGGCTTTCATTCAGGCGGCCAGCAGACCGTCGAGCTTGCCAGCACTCTCCAATGCGTAAAGATCATCGCAACCGCCCACATGCGTGTCGCCGATAAAAATCTGTGGCACGGTCCGCCCACCATTGGCACGCTTGATCATCTCGGCCTTCCGGCCCGGCTGGGCGAGCACGTTGACTTCGGAAAAGGTTACGCCCTTTTCTTTCAAGAGCCGTTTGGCCGCATGGCAAAAGCCGCAAAGCGGCGAAGTATAGATTTCGACGGGTTTCATCGTATCAGTCCTTTGACGTCTGGTTTGTCACAGACTTAGGATGTCTTGACCGCCCTTGCCAGTACGCTCACGCACACCTGATCCGCACCGGACGCACGGCAGGCGCGCGTACAGGCGGCCAATGTCGCACCGGTTGTCATCACGTCATCGATCAGAAGAACAACCCTGTTCTGGATGCGGTGCCTTCGGCGGGGAGACACCTGAATGGCATCGGCCAGGATATCGGCGCGCTCTGCTGCTGTCTTGCCATCAAGGGACGGAGTTCTCTGTCTCCGCTCCAGCAGGTCCGGGCACCAGTCCAGCCCGGTGACCTTGGATAACTGTTGCGCAATGAGTGCGGATTGATTGTACCGCCGCTTGGCCAGGCGCGTCCAATGCAGGGGCACCGGTGCGAGCAGCGCGCTTTGCGGCACCAGTTTCTTGATCGCGGGCCGCATCCACAGCGCGGCAGGCCGCGCCACCTCTTGCCGGTCGCCATGTTTGAGGCCGAGGACAAGCTTGCGGCCCATCCCTTTGTACACAAGCGCCGAACGCCCATGATCCCAGGGTTTTGGCGACTTCATGCAGGTATCGCAGTGGGTGTCGGCATCCGTACCCGCACCGGGCAGCGGCGCACCGCACGTGTCACAGCATGTACCGCCAATGAACTCCGCCTGCCCCCAGCACGCCCCGCACAGACCGAAATCGCTGTCCACTGTCGTGCCGCAACCCAGGCAACGCGGCGGATAAATCGCACTCAGCGTTGTTTGCAAGAAGCCCATACTATCCTATTTGACCCCCATGACCCAGCCGGCCCCCCTCACAGACGCGCATGCCCTCGCACTGCACCGATCCCGCGCCAACGCGATGTTCCTGCAAGACATCGCCCGCGACGAGATCGAGGATCGTCTGAAACTGGTTAACAAAACCTTTCAGTCACCTGCTGTTGTGGCTGCATTCCCGAATGTCTGGCTGGGAACCCTGCCGGGATCGATCGTAATCCCGGAGGCCGAAACCCTGCCGTTGGCGGAATCCGGACACGATTTGGTGATCCATGCACTGGGGCTGCACTGGGCCAATGACCCCGTCGGGCAGCTTATCCAATGTAGGCGCGCGCTGCGGCCCGACGGGCTTATGCTGGCCGTGGCCTTAGGCGGGCAAACACTGCACGAACTGCGGAGCGCACTGGCTGAGGCAGAGATCGCTGTCAGCGGCGGGCTGTCGCCACGTGTGGCTCCTATGGGCGAGGTGCGCGATCTGGGCGCTCTTTTGCAACGTGCGGGTCTCGCGCTGCCTGTCGCAGATTCTGTGCCTTTGCGGGTTGAATACACCTCTATGTGGCACCTGATGCGCGATTTGCGCCAGATGGGTGAAGCCAATGCCTTGCAGGCCCGGATGCGACAGCCGACACGCCGCGCGGTGCTGGAACGTGCAGCCGACATCTACGCGGCGGCCTATCCCAGTGAAAATGGAGGCGTTGTCGCAACCTTTGAACTGATCGTTCTGACGGGTTGGGCGCCGGACGAAAGCCAGCCCAAACCCCTGCGCCCTGGATCGGCCCAGGCCCGGCTGGCCGATGCGCTGCATACGGACGAAACGCCACTGTCAGATTGACGCGCACCCAAAACCGTTTATCTCAAGCCCCAAAGAACTGACGAGGAACGCGAGACACATGCTTGATGCCAGCAAAACGGCGGTCCGACCGGCCCACGCCAAAGACGACCACCCGGCGATCCCTCCGGCGCGTGTGGGGATCCTGCTGGCCAACCTCGGCACACCCGACAATTACGACTATTGGTCGATGCGGCGCTATCTGAACGAGTTCCTGTCCGACAAGCGCGTCATCGATTACAGCGCATGGGTATGGCAGCCACTGCTGCAACTGATCATCCTGACGAAACGCCCGTTTTCGTCAGGTGCCGCCTATAAATCGATCTGGAATCACGAAGCGGGGGAAAGCCCGCTGATGACGATTACCAAGGATCAAACGGCCAAGATCAAGGCCGGGATGCAAGCGCGCTATGGCGATCAGGTGATGGTCGATTTCTGCATGCGCTATGGCAATCCGTCGACCAAGTCCAAGGTCCGCGAGATGGTGGATGCCGGGTGTCAGAAGATCCTGTTTTTCCCTCTGTACCCGCACTATGCGGGTGCGACATCAGCCACAGCAAATGACCAGTTCTTTCGCGCCCTGATGGACGAAAAGTGGCAGCCGACCACCCGCACGGTTGAGCCGTATTACCAACATCCCAAATATATCGAAGCTTTGGCGCAGTCGATTGAACGCGCCTATGCCAGTGTCGAGACGCGGCCCGATATCCTTGTGTGCAGCTATCACGGCGTGCCCATCCGCTACCTGATGGAGGGCGATCCGTACCACTGCCAATGCCAGAAGACGACGCGCCTTCTCAAAGAACGCCTGGGCTGGGCAGACACGGAAATCACAACAACATTCCAGTCGAAATTCGGACCCGAGGAATGGTTGCAACCGTACACTGTGGAAGAAGTCGCGCGCCTGGCCGAAGCCGGCAAGAAGAACATCGCTGTTTGCGCGCCAGCCTTCTCGGCTGACTGCATCGAAACGCTCGAAGAGATCAACGAAGAGATCAAGGAAAGCTTTGAACATGCGGGCGGGGAATCGTTCACCTACATCCCGTGCCTGAACGATGATGATGCCCATATCGAAGCGCTGAACACCGTGATCGAAGAGAATCTGAAGGGTTGGCTCGACTGATCAGCTCGCCCGTTCAAACGTAAAAAAGGCGGCACGCGCGTGCCGCCTTTTTAATTTTCAGTGTTTCCGACGATTAGTCGGCAACAGCCGCAGCAACAACGATCAGCAGCAGCAGGGGCAGGATGATGCCGCCCGACGAGCTACGTGTTTCTTCAACAATGACAGGTGCTTCGATGATCGGCTCGGCAGGAGCGCCGGCGAATGCGGTGGAAGCAGCAGCAGTCAGAGCAGCAGCGAGAACGAGTTTTTTCATAGTAACCTCCAAAATCAGCGCGCTGGCATAGTTCGCCAGAACGCACCCAAGACTTACCTCGTAGTTCTGTGTAAACAGCAATGCAGCGCGAATGCAAACCATGTTTCAGAGGGTTAGCCGCCGATCCGCCGCAATGTCGTCAAATTAGCAACACTTGCGTGCCGACATTTGCCATCTCGTACAGCTCTTCGATGTGCTCGTTATAAAGTCCGATGCACCCATTGGACGATTTGCGCCCAATCTTGCGCGTGTCATGTGTCCCGTGGATTCGGTAATACGTCCAGCTCAGGTGCAGCGACCGTGTGCCCAGCGGGTTTTGAGGGCCCGGACCGATATAGTCGGGCCATTCCGGGTTCCGCTGTTTCATCGACGGGGTCGGGCGCCAATCCGGCTCCGGATCCTTGAGAATCACCTGCGTACGGCCGCGGCGGGTCAGATCGTCTGTCAGGGGCACGCTGGACGGGTACAGTTTGTAGACCGTCTGCTCTTCGTTCCAGTAATGCACCGCGCGGCTGTCGATATCGACGAGGATCGCGCCTTTGCGCAGGTTATCGAAATACGGTTGCCAATCCAGCGTCCGAAAGCTGGAGATGTTGCGGCGGGCCGACTGCGTGGGATCGCGCGAGGCCTGACCGGCCGGTATGTTCTGAGCGATGGCGGGCGCACCCAAAAGCGCAGCGGTGCCAGCGATAAAGGCCCGACGCGAGGGGGTGGAAAATGACTTCTTGGACATTGAATGCCTCTCCGAATGTGAATTACTGCCGTCGCGCCATACAATATTGCGCGAAAGCCTCAGTCGCAAATCAAACAGATGTCATCACGCGGCATCACGCCGATGTGCGTTTGTATTGCAACGCGGGACCGGCTATCGCTTTTCGAAACAAACTGAACTGTGTGCAGGTCCCATGCGAATTTTTACCGTTGTTCTTGTTGCCTTGCTGTCACTGGCCGCGTGTACGCCCGCGTCCGGACCGACCCGAACCGATGACGGGCGGCCCTTGCCCAAACTCTACCGTATCCGGAACAACGACACGGCCAAGCTTCAGTTTCGTATGCTCGATTCCGTCAACGCGCTGCGCAGTTCCCAAGGTGCGCCTGCGGTCGAACTGAACCCCCAGCTGAACGCCGCGGCGGCCACGCATTCGCGCGACATGTCCCTGCAAAACCGCCCATGGCATTTCGGATCGGATGGCTCGTCCCCGATCGACCGGCTGGCCCGCGTCGGATACGCTGGCAGCCTTGTGGGCGAAAACATCTCGGAAACCTACGAGACGGAATTGGAAACGCTGGCGGCGTGGATGGAGCAACCTGACACCCGGCGCACCATCCTGTCGCCGCAGGCCAAAGAAATGGGTTTTGCCTGGTTTCAGGAACCCAATGGCAAAATCTGGTGGACGATGGTCATGGGGAATCCGAATGCGGCACCCTTGATCCCAAGCGCGAACCCATCCGCATCGCGGCTCGTGCCCCCGGATGAACCCGTCGACGCGGCCATCGATGAGACCGAAGAAGATCTGGTGGTGATCACCAACACACCGGCCACTTGATCAGGGATTGATCCTGATCGGGGTGCCGTTGCGGACCATGGCATAGACATCCTCCATCTCGCGGTTGGTCACTGCGATGCAGCCCCATGTCCAATCCTCCGTGCCCTTTTTGAACGGGCTGGAGTTACCGTGGATAAAGATGTCGCCGCCGGGAGGCTTGCCCAGTGCAGCCGCCTCCGCTCGGTCGCGGGCGTTCGGATAGGAGATGCCCAGCGACAAGTGGAATTTACTGTTCGGGTTGCGGCGATCAATGATGTAGGTGCCCTCGGGGGTCTTGCCGTCCCCTTCAAAAAACTTGTCGCCAATCGGGGCGAACCCCAGATCGATGTCATAGCGTTTCAGAACCCTGTCGTTATTGAACAGGTACATCTGGCGCGCTTCCTTGTTGACCACGATATAGGTCACGTCGGGCCCGTTATAGGTTTTGAACTTGCTTTGGGTGCATGCACCTAGGCCAAGGGCTGCGGCCCCGCCCATCATCAGATGTCTGCGCTTCATCGAAATCCTGTCCCATAAGATGGTTTTTTATAATTCCCGCGAAAATATCATCTTTTGCCGCCGATAGCCTAGATAAATTCTGCGCTGCCGCGATCACCTGCCCGTGATATTGCGTCAATTGTCGCGATTTTCGCGGGCGTCCAGCTTGGCCTCGATCGCTTCGAGGCGCTGCATCACCGCATCCCGGTAGCTGTCGGTGGCCGCGTTCGTTTCTTCGGCGTGGGCGTCCTGCATCGAATTCACGATCAGACCGACCAGCAGGTTCACCACGGCAAAGGTCGTGACCATGATGAAAGGGACAAAGAACAGCCACGCGTAGGGATAGATCTCCATCACCGGGCGGACGATTCCCATCGACCAAGATTCGAGCGTCATGATCTGGAACAGCGAATAGGCGCTGAGGCCCAGATTGCCGAACCAATCCGGAAAGCTGGCCGCAAACAGCTTGGTCGCCATAACCGCGCCAATGTAGAAGATCAGCGCCATCAAAAGAAACACGCTGCCCATGCCGGGCAAGGCGGTCACGAACCCTTCGACCACCCGACGCAGGCGCGGCGCCACGGAGATCACCCGCAACACCCGCAGAATGCGCAAGGCCCGCAACACCGACAGCCCAGCGCTGCCGGGGATCAGCGCGATACCCACGATCACGAAGTCAAACAGGTTCCAGCCGTTGCGGAAAAACCGGCCACCATAAGCGATCAATTTCAGAATGATCTCGGCCACGAAGATAGTCAGGCACACACGGTCGATCAGGATGATCACCGGACCAGCAAAATCCATGGCCGCCTGCGAGGTTTCAAGGCCAAGCGTGATGGCGTTGACGATGATGACGGCAATGATGAAATTGCTGACCCGCGCGCTTTCCAGCGTGGCGGTCAACCGGGTGCGATCAAACATGTTATCTCCTTTGATCCCGCATATGGGGCAGGAAAAATGCACCGACAAGCTCCACATGCGATGACCAGCGGAATTGATCGATCGGTTGCACCCAATCAAGGCAATACCCCGCATCACACAACGTTTTCGCGTCGCGGGCAAAGGTTTGCGGGTTGCAGGATACATGCGCGATGACCGGCATCTGCGCCGCGGCCAGTTCGGCGATCTGTGCGGCCGCACCCGCACGCGGCGGATCAATGACCGCCGCGTCGAATTTCGACAGTTCATCCGGCATCAGCGGACGACGAAAGAGATCCCGTGCTTCGGTCCTGACGGCCTTGAGGCCTTGGGCATTGCGCCAACCGGTGTCCAGTGCGGCCAACATCTCGGCATCGCTTTCGACGGCCAGCACCGATGCGTTCTGCGCCAGCGGCAGTGCAAAGGTGCCGCATCCGGAAAAGAGATCCACAACCGACTTGGCGGATGAAAGGATGTCCGTCACCAAATTGGTCAGCGTCTCCTGCCCGTGCAATGTGGCCTGAAGAAACGCGCCCGGCGGTGGCACAACGCGTGCAGCGCCAATCGCGTGCGACGGCGGGACGCGCATCCCGATCAGTTCGTCATCCCAGGTCAGACGCGCCAGTTTGTGATCCTCGCACACCCGCGCAAGCGCGATGCGCAATGGACCATCCAGCGGCTTGCCCCCCGTAACGGCGACGTCCAGACCGTCGAGGCTTTCAGTAACCGTTACCGCCAGCGCACCCTTGCGGCTGGTGCCCACCAGCGCCAGCGCATTTGCAATGTCAGGCGCGGCGCCCAGCGCGGGTGTGATCAATGTACAGTTCGGTACCGGAATGATTGCGTCTGATTTGCGCGCATGGAAACCGGTCGTCGCGCCCTTTTTCGTACGTCTCGCGGCAAAGCTGGCGCGTCGGCGCGACCGGTCTGGCGACGTGAGCGTCTCGCGCACCGTCGTTTCGACCCCCTGTACGGCGAGGGCCGTCTGGACGATCTGGCGCTTCCAATCGGCAACAAATGCGTCGCTTGCATGTTGCAGCTGGCACCCGCCACAGGATTTGAAATGCGGGCACGGCGCCTGCACCCGATCCGCAGACGGGGCTTCGATTCTGATCTCGGTCAGCGTGTCGCCGTCGACCACGCCGGTGACCGTTTCGCCCGGCAGGGTCAGGGGCGCATAGATAGGGCCCGGGGCCACGCCGTCCCCTTGCTGACCCAGTCGCTCAATTTTCAATGTTGTCATGGTCTTTGCTCTACTTGCCGCGCCCCCGCAGCAAAAGCCCTATTCCGCGGCCTTGGTGCTGATAAATCCGCCCGACTGACGGTGCCAGTACCGTGCATAAAGACCTCCCTTGGCCAAGAGAGCCTCGTGCGTGCCCTCTTCGACAATGCGCCCCGCATCCATGACGACAATCCGGTCCATCTCGGTCAGGGTGGACAGGCGGTGGGCGATGGCCAGTACGGTCTTGCCCTCCATCACGCGGGTCAAAGCCATCTGGATCGACGCCTCGACCTCGCTGTCGAGCGCACTTGTCGCTTCGTCCAGAACGAGGATCGGCGCATCCTTGAGGATGGCCCGCGCCAAGGCAATCCGCTGTCTTTGACCGCCGGACAGCTTTACGCCCCGCTCGCCCAGATGCGCCTCATACCCTTGCCGACCGCGGTGGTCCTGCAAATCCTGGATAAATGTGTGCGCTTCGGCCTTTTCCGCCGCCGCAATCACCTCTGCGTCCGTGGCATCCGGTCTGCCGCATAGGATGTTGTCGCGCGCCGAGCGATTGAACATCGCTGTCTCTTGTGTGACCAGACCAATATTGTGCCGCAAGCTGTCTTGGCGCACATGCGCAATGTCCTGACCATCGATCCGAATTGCGCCTTTTTCCCCTTCGTAGAGCCGCAACAACACTGCCACGAGGGTGGATTTGCCAGCACCAGACGCGCCGACGATCCCGATCTTTTCACCTGCGCGAATGGTGAGGTTGATATCCTCGATCCCGCCTGTGGGACGGCCATAGCTGAACCCCAAGTGGTCAAACACGACTTCGCCTTGCGTCACAACAAGGTCCTTGGCATCTGCGCCATCCTCAACGCGGGTGCGCGGGGTCAGCGTGCGCATGCCGTCCTCGATTTCCCCCACATTGGAGTAGATCGCCATCAGCGTGAAACTGACCCAGCCGGTCATCTGCGCAATCCGGATCGCAATGGCGCCAGAGGCCACGATATCGCCCGGTGTCGCCAAACCGCGTTGCCACATCAGGATCGTACCACCAAGCAGCAACACGGGCAGTAACCCCGCCAGCGTCATCAGCGCAAACCGGAAGCCAGCCGACAGGATACCAAACTGCACCGCCGTTTCGCGAAACGTCCCCATGGCGCCCAACGCGGCCTGATCCTCGTGATCATCATGGGCGAACAGTTTGACCGTCTTGATATTGGTGATCGTGTCCACAACCTGCCCGGACACCATGGCGCGCGCGCCCGCACGCGCTGCAGACCGTTTGCGAATACGCGGCAGATACCAGCGGATCAGGGAGAAATAGAGAACGAGCCAAACCGCAAAGCCCAGCGCCACCCGCCAGTCAATCGCAAGCAGAAGTAGGATCGACCCAACCAGAGACGCGAGGGCAAAGGCCACCACGTTGATGAATTCCGACACCACATCCGTCACGGCGCGCGCCGCCTGCATCTGTTTTTGTGCGATGCGACCGGCAAAATCATCGTCAAAAAAGCTGACCGATTGCCCAAGCGTCCAGCGGTGCAGGCGTGACAACACGAGTGGGTTCACGTTCGGTTGCACGATGATGGCATTTGTGGCGGCGCTGAGACCAAAAAGGATCGGACGCGCCACCAGAAAGAACGCAAGCGCGCCCGCAACGAGGGCGAAATTGCTGACGGAAAAGAATCCGTCAGGACCAAGCACAACCGTGGCGTCAATCACCCGGCCCAGGATCAACGCCGTCCCAGCCTCCAGCGCGCCGGCGGCGGCGGAACACAGCGCCGCCAACCACAGCGCTGGCCACGCCCCGGACAGACACCACCGCAGGAATGGCCAAAGTGTCTGGGGCGGCGGGCCGTCCGCGCGCCTGAAGGAATCGATCCAGTTGGAGATGGTCACTCGGCTGCCTCGGTCGCAAGGAACCCACCGGATTGGCGGGTCCAGAACTCCGAATATAGGCCACCATTCTGCAAAAGCGCGTCGTGGCTGCCATCCTCGACGATTTTTCCGTCATCAAGCACCAGAATCCGGTCCATCTCGGCAATGGTTGACAGGCGGTGCGCAATAGCGATGACCGTCTTGCCCTCCATCATCTGATAGAGCGTGTCCTGAATTGCCGCCTCCACCTCGCTGTCGAGCGCACTCGTCGCCTCGTCCAGCACAAGGATCGGCGCATTCTTGAGAATGACCCGCGCCAAGGTGACCCGCTGTCGTTGCCCACCGGACAGTTTGACGCCGCGTTCGCCAACCTGTGCATCATAACCCCTGCGCCCCTGCGGATCGACAAGGTCGAGGATGAAGTCATGCGCCTGCGCCTGTTTTGCCGCTTCGATCATATCCGCCTCAGTCGCGTCTGGCCGACCATAGAGGATATTGTCCCGCACCGACCGGTGCAGCAAAGAGCTGTCCTGTTGCACCATCCCGATGTTCAGCCGCAGCGAATCCTGCCGCACCTGCGTGATGTCCTGACCGTCGATCAGGATGCGCCCCGATTCCGGGTCGTAGAACCGCAAAAGCAACTTGACCAAAGTTGATTTGCCCGCACCAGACCGGCCAACAAGACCAACCTTTTCGCCCGGTTTGATCACGGTGCTGATTGCGCTCAGCCCGCCGCTGCTTCGCCCGTAATGATGGGTCAGCGCATCCAGAGTGATTTCGCCTTGGCTCAACTCAAGCCGTTTTGCATCCTTGGCATCGACAAGCGTGATAGGTTGCGCAATGGTTTCCATCCCCTCGGCCACGACGCCCAATTGCCGGAAGAATGTCGTCAGCGCCCACATGATCCAGCCGGTCATGGCGTTCAGCCGCAGGGTCAACGCAGTGGCTGCCGCCACCACACCGACACTGGCCGCACCCTGCATCCATAGCGCCAGCGCCCAGCCAACGACCCCCACAATCAACAGACCGTTCAGCGCAACAAGCACCACATCCATGATCGTATAGAGCCGCATTTCGGCGATGAACGTCGTGCGGGTCAGCTCGATGGCATCCTTGGCATACTCAATCTCACGGTCGTGGTGCGCGAACATCTTGACTGAATGGATGTTGGTATAGGCATCGACCACGCGGCCGGTCGTTGTAGACCGCGCATCCGACGCCGCCTGCGACGCAGGGCCCACACGCTTGACCGTCCATGCAATCAGGCAGGCATAGGCCGCAAACCACAACGTCAGCGGCAACAACAAACGCGGGTCCGCCACGCTCAGCAAAATGGCCGCGCCAATCAGATAGGCCAAGGCAAAGGAGATGGCGTCAAAAACCTGAAACACAACCTCGCCCGCAGCGGGCGGTGTCTGCATGATGCGGTTGGCGATCCGCCCGGCAAAGTCGTTCTCGAACCAGCCGACAGACTGCCGCAACACATGGCGGTGCGACCGCCAGCGGATCAACGTCCCGAAATTCGGCAAGATCGTCTGGTTGAGCAAAAGCACGTCCAGCATTTGCAACACCGGTCGGACAAGCAGGATGAACACCCCGACCAGAATGACTTCGGTGCCGTGATCGGCCCAGAATTCCGCGGGCGACGCGCCCAAAAGGTCAACCACCCGACCCATGTAATAGATCAGGCCAACCTCGATGGCAGCCACAATGATGGACATGATCGCCGCATAGACAAAAACGGTTGTGAACGGCCGACAATATTCTCTCAGAAAGGGCCACAGCTGTGTGGGTGGCGTGTCGGTTTCTTCGTAATGGGAATAGGGATCGACGAGCGATTCAAAAAACTTGAACATAAGGGGTATCCGTACAGACGTGAGACAACATGTTCGTGACATCCGTCACGAAAGGCGATTGGCGACAATGTCAGGTGTCGTTCCAGATCCCGTAAAACATGTTGTTCCCTCCGTAGATGCAGCCGGTATAGCGTGCATCCTTCCATTTGTCACGATGCCAGCAGGTCGTTTTTTGTCAGAGAGAGATCAGAGGCGATCCACCGCTCCTTGAGTGTGTTCAATCGTTCGCCCAACGCCGGTCCCGACAGCGTCGCCAGGTCCCGTGCAGCGACGGGAAAATCGGTGCCTGCCCCTTGCAGGACCAAGTCAATGTCACCGGGCCCAACGTGCTGTCGCGCCATCGCGCTACGCAAAAGGAGCGCGCCAACACCGGCCGCTGGCCCCGCGACATGGCCCAGCGCCCGCAGTTGCAGCGTCGACGCCATGTGAGTGCGCGTCGCGTCCAACTGCTTTGCCGCCTTGCGCGACAATCGAAGCCGATCCAACGCATCCGCACCGCCAAGCGCCGCAAGGCGGGTCAGCGGGTCGACCACCGCGCCGCTCAGCTCTTCGAGATGCACAAGAGGACCAAGGAAATCCGGCACTGCGCCGGGCAGAATGTGGGCCAGAACACCGGTCTGGTGCATCACACTGACTGCAGGCACCGGATCGGGCGCGGAAAGCAATTTCAGAACCTCGGCCCCAACCCGTTCCGCGGACAGGGTGTCCAGCCCGTCAAGGTTACCCGCAATTCCCGCCAGCGCAGAAGGATCCCAGCCCGCCGTCCGGTCAGCGTACCACGCGTGAAACCGGAAATACCGAAGGATGCGCAGATAATCCTCACGAATCCGCGCGGCGGGGTCTTCGATGAACCGGACCGTCCGCGATTGCGCATCCGGCAATCCGCCCAGCGGGTCAATGATCAGGCCGCTGCGATCCGCATAAAGCGCGTTCATGGTGAAATCGCGCCGACGGGCGTCTTCGGCAATGTCGGTCGAAAACGCGACAACAGCACGTCGCCCGTCCGTCGCGACATCCCGGCGAAAGGTCGTGACCTCGAACGGAACCGCGTCAACCACCACCGTGATTGTGCCATGATCTTCGCCAGTCGGGATGCACCGCAGCCCGGCCTCGGTCGCCACGCGCATGGTTTCGGCGGGCACGGCATCAGTTGCAATGTCGATATCCGATTGCGGTTCGTTCATGATGGCGTTGCGCACGCACCCGCCGACAAAATACGCAACATGGCCCGCCACCTCCAGCGCCTGGCAGACCGCCTGCGCCGACGGATCAATCAGGAATGGCGTCGAGGCCGGGAGGTGGGGGAAAGCAGTTCGGTCCATGCCCGCAATATACGCGCTGTTGCGCCCCAGATGTAATAGGGTCCGTAAGGCACTGTATAGTAGGCCCGGCGCTGCCCGCGCCATCTGCGCGACTGGACCTGAAAATTGGACTCGGTCAGAACGTGGACCAGCGGCACACTGAACACCTCGGCCACCTCACCCTGTTCCGGCACAGGGTCAAATGGTCCATGCAACAGCCCGATCACAGGCGTAACCGTAAAGGATGTCACCGTCTCGTGTGGCGCGAGCGTGCCAAGGATCTCCACGGTTTCGGACGGCAGCCCGATCTCCTCCTGCGCCTCGCGCAACGCGGTCGCAATCAGATCGACATCACCGCTGTCCTGCTTGCCTCCGGGAAAGGCGATTTGCCCCGGATGGTGTTTCAGCGCCGAGGACCGTTTCGTCAGGATCAGGCGATAACCACCCTCGGTCCACAAGACCGGCGCCAGCACCGCCGCCGGGCGCAGTGTCCGGTCCGGCGCCAGTTTGACATCCGGGTTCAGATCAAAGTCCGACGACGCCTGACACGTCCGCCCCATTGCGGAGCGTGTCAGATCGATCAGGTCACTCACCTGTCTTTTCCGCCTCGAACCCGACGGTTTTGGGGTCCAGATCGTAATGCGCCCCGCAGAACTGGCAATCTGCCGTCACGCGCCCTGCGTCGGTGGTCATCTTTTCGATGTCACGCGCCGAATAGATCGACAGGCTCTGCCGCACGCGGTCCTCGGAACAAGTGCAGCCAAAACGCACTTGCTGTGTCTCAAAAACCCGCGGCGTTTCCTCGTGAAACAGGCGCAGCAACACGTCGCTGGGCGACAGTTGCGGACCGATTAGCTCGATCTCTTCCACCGTGTTCAGAAGAATGTTGACCCGGTTCCAGTTCTCGGACGCGTCGCCGTCGAGCAGGTCGGACGCGGCCAGCAGTTGCCCACTGCCTTCGCCCTTGGCCATCAGCGGTGACGCCTTGGGCATGTGTTGCAGCATGATGCCACCCGCCCGCCAGTGTTCGGCAACGCCCGGTTCGGTCGACTGGCCAAAGCTGAGCTGGAAACGCGTCGGCAGCTGCTCGGACTGTGCGAAATACGCCTCGGCACAGGCGGCCAGCGATCCACCTTCGAGGGGCGTGATCCCTTGGTACGGGGTCATTCCCTGCCCCTGATCAATCATGATGGCAAAATACCCTTCGCCAACCTGTTCAAACGGTGCCCCATCTGTCAGGCGATCCGCGTCATAGCTGGCATAGGCGCGAATACGGGCAATGTCGCCTTCCTTTTCAGGGCCGTAGTAATCCGTGGCGATCATGCGCACCGGACCCTTGGACTGAACCTGCAAGGACAACTTCCACCGTAGTTTGATCGTTTGACCGATCAGCGCAGTCAGCAGCGCCATTTCCGCCACCAATGCCTCGACCTGCGGGGGATAATCATGTTGTTTGAGGATACCGTCCAACACACCGTCCAGACGCGCAACGCGTCCGCGCATGTCGGAGGCATCAAGTTGAAAGGGCAGGACGGTGTCGTCCCACGCAAGTTGCGAACCGGTCGTCATGGGGTTTCCTTTGGCGCCATGAATTGGCATTTCGACGCCTTATATAGGACCATGAGCCGAAACTGAAAGAGGGCCAAATGATCAGACGCTTTGGCGCGCCCCCGGAAGACGGCCGCATCTACACCCGCAGACCCGGTGCATACGCGATATTGCCACGCGGGCGGTCCGTTCTGCTGACTTGCCAACTTGCGGAAGAGGCGGATATCCAACTGCCCGGCGGCGGGATCGACCCCGGGGAAAGCCCACTGCACGCGTTGCATCGCGAGGTGTTCGAAGAAACCGGATGGCGTATTGCCCGGCCGCGCAAGCTGGGCGCGTTCAAACGATTTGTGTTCATGCCCGAATACGATCTTTGGGCAGAAAAGCTGTGCCACATCTATGTCGCGCGCCCGACCCGCTGCATCGGCGATCCGGTCGAGGCGGATCACATCGCGCTATGGATGCCGATCACAGATGCCATCGACGAGCTGGGCAATGATGGTGACCGGATGTTCCTTGATGGATATGCCAGCAAAGGCTAGCCGCGAAATTCGAAAAGGATCCCGGACACGTCGTCAGGAAACTGATCACCGCCGGAAAACTCTGTCATCTTCCATAGCAGTGCTTCGAAAAACGCGGGGCCAGATACGTCGCGCAAGTCTGTCATCAGGGTCTCGAGGCCTGATTCCTGCAACATGTCGCCGTTGATGTCCGGGCACTCCGTCACCCCGTCGGACAGCAAGAGCAGCCTGTCGCCGGGGCGCAGCGTGGTCTCAAATTGCTGAAACGAAATCCCGGACATGAGGCCGACCGGAAAGCCGCCCGGCCCGGTTTGCTCGATATCGCCGTTCTTGCGCTGCACCGCAGGGTGCGGGTGGCCCGCCTGCGCCATCCGGACATGGCCCGTCTCGAGGTTCACATCGGCAAGCAAGAGGGTGAAGTAATGTTCCGTCTCCATCTCGTCGAGGACAAGGTCATTGAGCGTCTCGATCACCTCTTCGGGTGGGAGGAATCCATAGGTGCCATCCGGCTCACGGTGCAAAGCCACGTTCTGGTCCGGTGCCGCCGCTGACAGGTATCCCGCCAGTCGCGCCGTCATCAGCGCAGAACTGATCCCGTGCCCGGACACGTCGATGGAATAAAGACCCAGATGCCCCTCGCCCGCTGGAAAGAACCCGACCAGATCGCCGCCGACATGCCCGCTGGATCGCAACATCAACGACACGTCGCCCGTATCGAATGACTTGTGACGCTCGCGGATCAGGGATTGCTGGAGCTTTTTCGCCTCAAGCAGGTCGTTGTCCAGCGAATCGTAAACACGCTGCAATTCATCCAGTGTTTCCGTGATCAGGCGGTTCTTGTCCGTCAGTTCGCGCTGCATCCGCAGGATGCGTTCGCCGGCCGCGATCCGCGCGCGCAACTCGTTGGCATCCACGGGCTTGGTCACGAAATCATCGGCGCCTGCCTCCAGACCCATGGCGACCTCGTTCTTTTCGCTCTTTGACGTGAGCAGGATGAAATAGCCGTACCGCTCGCCGGACAGTTTGCGAAACGCATCGCAGAACTCGAGCCCGTTCATGCCGGGCATCATCCAGTCGCTCAACACCAGATCGGGTTGGATTTCCTCGGCAATGACCATCGCCTCTTCGCCAGAGCCGGCCTCATAGACGTCAAAACCCCAGCGTTTGACCGAACTGCAAAGGATCTTGCGCTGCAACCGGCTGTCATCAACGATCAACACACGTTGTGGCGCGTCGACAACAGGTGTCGGCGGGTCGGATACGAGATCCTCTTCCACGGGTTTGATCTTTAAATTCATTTCACCGGACAATCCGTGTTGCGTATCGCTTGCGTATCCTTTGCCACTTAACGCCCGGTGAAAGATATCCGCCATATGGTTAAAGCTTTATCGGTCACGGATTGTTAACCGGGATCATGTTTTCTCCACCTGCCCAATGGAGATGACCGATGATCGACTGGCAACGCGTTACCACCCTGCGCACCGAAATCGGCGAAGAAGATTTCGAAGAGGTTGTGCCCCTGTTTCTCGAAGAGGTGTCCGAGATCACGGACGCCTTGCAGGCGCATGTCGATCTCAACGCGCTTGAGGCAAATCTTCATGCCCTCAAGGGCAGCGCGATGAACCTCGGCTTTGCCGAGTTCTCCGACCTGTGCAGCACGGGCGAGGCCATGGCCGCATCAGGCTCGGCTGCGTCTGTCGATGTTGATCAGATTCTGGCCAGTTTCGAAAGATCCAGGACCGCGTTTCTGAACGGTCTTGCCAAGGGTGCCGCCGCCTAGATCACAAACTGTGCCAGCGTCTCGTCATTGGTGATGTCGGTATAGGTGAACCCCGCCGCATCCAGCGCGCCAAGAAACCGGTCGAAATTCGATGTACGGGTCGTTTCGATCCCGATCAAAACCGATCCGAAATTGCGCGCAGATTTCTTGAGATACTCAAAGCGCGCGATATCGTCCTCGGGCCCGAGAATGTTCAGGAAGTCCTTGAGCGCGCCGGGCCGTTGCGGCATCCGCAGGATGAAATATTTCTTCACGCCCAGATAGCGCTGCGCACGTTCCTTAACCTCGGGCAGACGTTCGAAATCAAAATTGCCCCCAGACGCCACGCAAACCACCGTCTTGCCCTTGATCCGCTCGGCTACGTCGGCCAATGCCTCAATGGCCAGCGCGCCAGCGGGTTCCAGCACCATACCTTCGACATTCAGCATCTCGACGATTGTTGTGCAAATCCGGTCTTCGGGAATGTCGAGGACGTCCGCGGGATCTGCACCCTTGAGCCGCTGAAACGTCCGATCCCCAATCTTGGCAACCGCCGCACCGTCCACAAACGTGTTGATCGGAGACACGTCAACGGGCGCACCTGCGGCCAGTGCATCGGCCAAGGATGTCGCGCCACTGGGCTCGACAAAGCTGTATCCAACGCGGTCCGCGAAATAGCTGCGCGTGCCGGCAGACAGACCACCGCCACCCACCGGCAGGATGATATGATCCGGGCACCGACCCAGCTGCGTCTCGATCTCGACGGCGACCGAAGCCTGACCCTCGATCACGTCCTCATCATCGAAGGGCGACAGGAAACGTGCACCCGCCTGCTCACAATAGGTCTGCGCCGACCGCAGCGTGTCGTCGAAATAGTCGCCCGTCAGACGAATTTCGACGCTGTCGCCGCCGAACATCTGCGTCTTCATCACCTTTTGCTGCGGCGTCGTCACGGGCATAAAGATCACGCCCCGTACCCCGAAGTGCTTGCACATATAGGCAACACCCTGCGCGTGGTTCCCCGCGCTGGCACATACAAACACCGCATCCGTCAGATCCACCTTGCGCATGGCATTGAACGCGCCGCGCAGTTTGTAGGACCGCACCGGGCTCAGATCTTCGCGTTTCAGCCAGATGTCCGCTCCATACCGTGCAGACAGCATGTCGTTGCGCAAAAGCGGCGTGGGTGGAAACACCGACCGCATGGCGCGCTCGCCGGCCTTTGCCTGATCTTCAAAGCTCATTGTCCGACCTCTACCGGGAATAATCATCACCTAGCCCCGGCATCGCAGACCGTCAATCTTGCCCCTTTTGTCCAAAAGGGCTATCGGCAGCGAAACCTGCAGAGGAACCCAAGAACATGAGCGCTCCAAAGAAAGTCGTGCTGGCCTATTCAGGCGGCCTCGATACTTCGATCATTCTGAAATGGCTGCAAACGGAATACGGGTGTGAAGTTGTCACCTTCACCGCCGATCTGGGCCAAGGAGAAGAGCTGGAGCCAGCCCGCGCCAAGGCGGAAATGATGGGTGCATCGGCCATTTATATCGAAGACGTCCGCGAAGAGTTCGTCCGCGATTTCGTGTTCCCGATGTTCCGCGCCAATGCGCTCTACGAAGGGCTTTATCTGCTGGGCACGTCCATCGCGCGGCCCCTGATTTCGAAACGGCTGGTGGAAATCGCCGCGGCCGAAGGTGCGGATGCTGTCGCGCATGGTGCCACCGGCAAAGGCAACGATCAGGTGCGGTTCGAACTGGCCGCCTATGCGCTCAACCCCGATATCAAGGTGATCGCCCCCTGGCGCGAATGGGATCTGTCCAGCCGGACCAAGCTGATCGATTTCGCCGAAAAGAACCAGATCCCCATCGCCAAGGACAAACGTGGCGAGGCCCCGTTCAGCGTCGATGCAAACCTCTTGCACACCTCGTCCGAAGGCAAAGTCCTCGAAGATCCGGCAGTAGACGCGCCCGACTACGTCTATCAGCGCACCGTATCGCCCGAGGACGCCCCCAACACGCCCGAGTATATCGAGGTAGGTTTCGAAAAAGGTGACGCGGTTTCAATCAACGGTGAGGCGATGTCGCCTGCCACGATCCTGACCAAGCTGAACGAGTTGGGCGGCAAGCACGGTATCGGTCGGCTTGATCTGGTCGAAGGGCGGTTCGTGGGCATGAAATCTCGCGGCATCTACGAAACGCCCGGCGGCACTATCCTGCTGGAGGCACATCGCGGGATCGAACAGATCACCCTTGACCGCGGCGCCGCGCACCTCAAGGACGAGCTGATGCCGCGCTATGCCGAGCTGATCTATAACGGCTTCTGGTTCTCGCCCGAGCGTGAAATGCTGCAAGCGATGATCGACAAGAGCCAGGAACATGTGACCGGCACCGTGCGTCTGAAACTCTACAAGGGTCTGGCGCGCACCGTCGGGCGTTGGTCCGATCACAGTCTCTATTCCGAGGCCCATGTCACGTTCGAAGATGACGCGGGTGCCTATGACCAGAAAGACGCCGCAGGCTTTATCCAGCTGAACGCGCTGCGCTTGAAATTGCTTGCCGCACGCGACCGTCGGCTCAAGTGATCTTGTGCGCGGCGAGCGCCTCGTAGTGGGGCATCGCCGCTTCCAGCAACGGCGCGTATTCAGGCTCTAATTGGGGCAAGTCGCCTTCCGCCGCGTCAAACCCGGTCGAGCGGTGAACCGCTCCGTACCAATGCGCGGCCCATACACCATCCGCCGCATGGCCGCCGGTGGACCATTGTAACATGGCTTTGGTCCATGTGATCCCGATCCGATCACACAGCATCTGCAACATACGCGCCGGATCGGCCCGTATGTCAGATGAATCAATGACAATCGGATCAGCCACCGACCTGAAAATCCGCGTTTGCTGGACAAAGCCGAGGTCATCCAGCGTCGGCGCCTCGCGTTTGCGGGCATAGCTGGCAATCACGCGCGCCGGATGCCGGATCAGGAACACGTGGCACAGGTCCTGCATCCATGCCATCGGCCAGTGGGGCAGCATATGATGCGTCATGTGTTTTTGGTAGAAAACAGGCTCTGTTGCGGGCGATTTCAGACCATCTACCACTTTGGCGGCATCCGTTTCCATGCTGCCCAGAATGTCCTGTCGCATCGGATGGTCCAGACCGGTCTCGGCCAGGTAAGCGCCATAGAACGGCTCGTCCACGACACGGCAATCGCCACGCGCGGCAAAGCTGTACATCATCGCGGTCGACAGGTTGCGCGGCCCGGACCACATCGCAATTCGTTTTGTCATGGCGCGACGGTAACGCCCATCTCACGACGGGTAAACGCGACTTCACGCCTTTGCGATTTCGCCGCCTTGTGAGTTGAGCAATGCGCCGCGTTGAGTCACGGTCGATGTCAAAAGGAGTATTGCCATGACCACGCTTCGGAATGTGAAAACAATCTCTCTCGGAATGATGATCGCCCTCGGCCTGATTGCTCAAGGCAAAGGCGCGCAAGCGCAGGCGCTTGAAACACTGACCGTCGCAGGCGGGTGTTTCTGGTGTGTCGAGGCGGACTTTGAAAAGGTCAAAGGCGTCAAAGAGGCGGTGTCCGGTTTTACCGGCGGCACCGTTGCGAACCCAACCTATAAACAGGTGGTGAACGGCGGCACAGGGCATATCGAAGCGGTGCAGATCACCTATGATCCGGCGCAGGTTTCTGTCGATACGCTTTTAACGCTGTTTTTCCGGTCGGTGGATCCGACGGACGCGGGTGGGCAGTTCTGCGACCGCGGCCAAAGCTATACCACCGCCGTCTTTGCAACGCCGGATCAAACCGCCGCGGCGCAATCGGCCAAAGCCGCAGCGCAAGCCGACCTTGGGCAAAACGTGGTTACCCCGATCCTGTCGGAAAGCACATTCTACCCGGCGGATGCCTATCATCAGGATTACTACAAACAGTCCAAGATCATCCTGACTCGCTTTGGGCCCAAGTCCAAAGCCTCTGCGTATAAAGCCTATCGCGAGGCGTGCGGACGCGATGCGCGCGTCAAGGAGTTGTGGGGGTCGGCGGCACCGTTCGCGGGCAGTTAACCCAAGCGCGCGTCCTCTATATCCTTGAGATCCGGGATCACGTCGGCCGTACCCAGACGGGTAACCATGATCGCACCGGCCTGCGTGGCGAGCGATAGCGCCTGCCGCATCGGAAACCCCCGGTCCAGCCCGGCGACCAGAAAGCCGGTAAAGGTATCGCCCGCGCCAGTGGTATCCACTGGCGTCACCGGGATCGCGGGAACGTGCGTATCCGTTCCGGCATCGATATCGATCCAGCGGCTGCCATCCCCGCCCAGTGTCACGACGATGTCGCGCACCTTCAGCTGGTCTATGGATGTGCCCAGATGCGCCTCGAGCTGGGTCGCCTCAACTTCGTTCAACACCAGCATGTCGGTATAGGGCAAAACCGCGGACACAGCGGCGGCATCGAACGGGGCGGCGGCATAGACCACACGCAACCCGAGGTCTTTGGCCATGCGTGCGGCGACCACCTGCCCGTTGGTTTCGTTTTGAAGGACCAGCGTATCACCCGGTGCGGCCGTCGACAGGGCGGCGCCGATCATATCGTCCGAAATCATGTGGTTTGTGCCGGAATAGAGAATGATCTGGTTCTCTCCGTCCCGGTCGACGGTGATATTTGCGTGTCCGGTCGGCGCGTCCGGAAGCGACGTGATATGGCGCGTGTCCACACCGTATTCCATCAGTCGGTCCACGATCCAACCACCCGAGGTGCCCACCGCTCCGATATGGGTCACACGCGCCGCCGCCCGCGCAATCGCCACCGACATATTCGCGCCCTTTCCGCCCAGACCCTGCTGGTGTGCGTCGGCGCCAAGCGTCTCGCCCGGCTCCGGCAGGTGCGGAACCTGATAGACGTTGTCGACATTGATCGAACCCAGATTCCAGATCGCCATCAGCCCACCTTGCACGCGGCGAGGACAGCCATATTGAGAATATCATTGGCGCTGGAAACAGACGAACAGATCTGGATCGATCCATCCACGCCGGAGAGGATCGGGCCGATAACTGTCGCACCGCCCATTTCTTGCATCAGCTTGACCGAGATACTGGCCGAATGGCGCGCCGGAACGACAAGGATATTGGCCGGGCCCGTCAGACGCGAGAACGGATAGGCCGCCTGGGCCTGAGCGTTGAGGGCCACATCCACCGTCATCTCGCCCTCATATTCGAAATCGACGCCGCGCGCGTCCAGAACGGCAGGGGCTTGGTGCATCTTTTCCGCGCGTTCCGACACCGGATATCCAAAGGTCGAAAAGCTGACAAAGGCCACGCGAGGCTCCAGCCCCATATTGCGTGCCACACCTGCCGCCTGCTCGGCAATGTCGGCGAGGTTCTCTTCGTCCGGCCATTCATGGACCAGCGTGTCCGTGATGAACACGATCCGCCCCTTGTGCAACAGCGCGGTAATCCCCGCCGCCTTGCTGTTGGCGTCCGCATCAAAGACATGGTTGATCCGGTCCAGCACATGCGCCGATTTTCGCGTCGCACCGGTGACCAGCCCGTCGCCATGACCGTGCGCCAACATCAGCGCCGAGAACACATGCCGATCCCGTGCTGCCAGACGGTGAATGTCCTGCGCGTCAAATCCACGTCGTTTCAAGCGGTCATAGAGATAAGTTTTATACGTCTCTAAATGGGACGTATTGGCCGCATTCACCACTTCTAGCTCGCGCGCGGCATCGCCCAAACCGGCCACGTCGAGCTTGGCCTTTACGTCCTCGGCACGGCCAACAACCAGCGCTTTGCCGAAACCGGATCGTTGGTACATGACTGCGGCGCGCAACACGCGTGGGTCATCGCCCTCCGCAAAGATCATGCGCGCCTGCGCCGCCCGCGCACGGGCATTGATACCTGTCAGGATGCTGGCCGTCGGGTCCATCCGGCTCTTGAGACTCAGCTCATAGGCATCCATGTCGATGATCGGTCGGCGCGCGGCACCTGTGTCCATCCCCGCCTTTGCCACCGCGGGCGGAATCCGGTGGATCAGGCGCGGATCAAACGGGGTCGGAATGATGTAATCGCGTCCAAAGCTGAGCGTCTTGCCGTAGGCCAGCGCGACCTCATCCGGCACATCCTCGCGTGCAAGAGCGGCAAGCGCATGGGCGCAGGCAATCTTCATCTCGTCATTGATGGCCCGCGCATTGATGTCGAGCGCACCGCGGAAAAGGTAAGGGAACCCCAGCACGTTGTTGACCTGGTTCGGGTAGTCACTGCGCCCCGTGGCGACAATGGCGTCGACGCGGACATCATGCGCCTCTTCGGGCGTGATTTCCGGATCCGGGTTCGCCATGGCGAAAATTACCGGGTTGTCGCCCATGCTTTGCACCATGGCGGGCGTCACCGCCCCTTTGACAGAAACGCCAAGGAACACATCTGCGCCGATCATCGCCTCTTCGAGGCTGCGCAGATCGGTGCTGACCGCATGCGCGGACTTCCACTGGTTCATTCCTTCGGTACGGCCCTGGTAGATTACGCCCTTGGTGTCGCACACGATACAGTTCTCGTGCCGCGCGCCCATCGACTTCAACAACTCGATACAGGCGATACCCGCCGCACCCGCGCCGTTCAGAACGATTTTCACATCTTCGATCTTTTTCCCCGAGATGTGCAGCGCATTGATCAGCCCCGCAGCACAGATCACGGCGGTCCCGTGCTGGTCGTCGTGAAAGACGGGGATGTCCATCTCTTCCTTGAGACGCTGCTCGATGATGAAACACTCCGGCGCCTTGATGTCCTCGAGGTTGATGCCGCCAAAGGTCGGGCCCATCAGCTTGACCGCCTGACAGAACGCATCGGTGTCCTCGGTATCCAGCTCGATATCGATGGAGTTTACGTCGGCAAAGCGTTTGAACAACACCGCCTTGCCTTCCATCACCGGTTTGGACCCAAGCGCGCCAAGATTGCCAAGACCCAGAACCGCCGTCCCATTCGAGATCACCGCGACCAAATTGCCCTTGTTGGTGTAGTCATAGGCCGTTTCCGGATTGGCAGCGATGGCCTCGCACGGAACGGCCACGCCCGGCGAATAGGCAAGACTCAGGTCCCGCTGGGTTGTCATGGGCACGGTGGCAGCAATTTCAAACTTGCCCGGCGTTGGCTCCATGTGGAACGCCAAGGCTTCTTCTGGCGTGACCTTGTTCTTGCTCATTTCGTGATGTCCTCCCATGACATAAGCGCGTCATATCCCAGCGTGGGTCATGCCTCAATCGACTTTGGCTTTTCCTTGGGGTCCACCGTTTGTAATGTCGCCCGACGCAAGCCCGGGGGTCACCATGTCAGTCACGCCAATGATGGCGCAATATCTCGAGATCAAGGCAGCGCATGAAGGTGCATTGCTGTTCTATCGCATGGGCGATTTCTACGAGATGTTCTTTGACGACGCGGTCGCCGCCGCTGAGGCGCTGGATATCGCGCTGACCAAACGGGGCAAGTATGACGGCGCTGACATCCCGATGTGCGGCGTTCCGGTTCACGCGGCCGAAGGATATCTGTTGACCCTGATCCGCAAAGGCTTCCGCGTCGCCGTGTGCGAACAGATGGAAAGCCCGGCAGAGGCCAAGAAGCGCGGCTACAAATCTGTCGTCAAACGCGACGTGGTGCGGTTGGTCACGCCCGGCACTTTGACCGAGGACACGCTTCTCGAGGCGCGCCGCCACAACTTCCTCGCCGCTTTTGCGGACGTGCGTGGGGAATGCGCCCTATCGTGGCTGGACATCTCAACCGGCGCTTTTTTCGTGATGCCGCTGGAAAAGGCCTTATTAGGGCCTGAGTTGGCGCGCCTCGCCCCGTCGGAGCTAATCGTGACAGAGGTCAGCGAAACCGATCTGCGCGATGTTGCTGATGACTTTGGCATTTCCATAACGACCCTTGGCGCATCCGCATTCGACAGCACAGCCGGAGCGCTTCGGCTGGGCAATCTCTTCAATGTAAAAACGTTGGACGCATTCGGATCATTCACCCGGCCCGAAGTCGGGGCGATGGGCGCATTGGTCGATTACCTAGAGATCACGCAGAAGGGCAAATTGCCCCTGCTGCGACCACCCCAACGGGAAGCACAGTCGCGCACGGTCCAGATCGACGCCGCCACGCGCCGCAATCTGGAACTGACCAGCGCGCTGTCGGGCGGACGTGCCGGATCACTGCTCGCCGTAATTGATCAGACGCTCACCGCAGCAGGCGCTCGCCTGCTGGAACGCAGACTTTCGTCCCCTTCTCTCGATTTAGAGACGATTACCGATAGGCTGGACGCCGTGTCCCACTGTGTGACTGATGCCAGTTTCGCGAATACGACGCGCGACCGGCTGCGCCGCGTGCCTGACCTTGATCGCGCCCTGTCGCGACTGTCCCTGGACCGCGGCGGCCCCCGTGATCTCGCGTCTTTGCGCAACGGATTGGAACAGGCGCAACAACTGTTCGATGCAAGACCAACCGACCTACCCCACCTCTTGTCCACGTCCTTTGCAGATATGGCTGGGCATGACGACCTGATTGACCGTTTGGACAATGACCTGGTCGCCGAACCCCCGCTCCTGGTCAGGGATGGCGGCTTCATCGCCGCGGGTTGCGACGCAGAGCTGGACGAAGCACGCCAGCTGCGGGACGAAGGGCGCACCGTCATTGCCAAGCTGCAAGCCGACTACGCTGGTCAAACCGGTATCCAGTCGCTCAAGATCAAGCACAACAATGTGCTCGGTTACTTCATCGAAGTAACCTCGACCCACGCGGACAAGATGATGTCCGCCCCGCTGAGCGAAACCTTTATCCATCGGCAAACCACAGCCAACCAGGTTCGATTCACAACGGTCGAACTCTCTGAATTGGAAACGCGGATCCTGAACGCGGGCAGTCGGGCACTCGAGATCGAAAAACGTCTCTACGAAGGTCTAAGAAGCCTCATTCTTCAAAACGCCGCTGCGATCAGTCAAACCGCCCGTGCGTTGGCGGAACTGGATCTCGCCTGCGGTCTCGCCACCCTCGCCGTGTCTCTGGATTGGAACAAACCTATCCTGGATCGGTCCCGCGCCTTCGATATTGAAGGTGGCCGTCATCCGGTGGTCGAACATGCGCTGGCCAAACAGAATGGCGCGCCTTTCATCGCCAATGACTGTGCCCTGAACGCCGAAGACGGCGCCGCGATCTGGCTGCTGACCGGGCCAAACATGGCGGGTAAATCGACGTTCCTGCGCCAGAACGCGGTGATCGCCATCCTCGCCCAAATGGGCAGCTATGTTCCCGCCCGCTCCGCCCACATCGGGCTGGTCAGCCAGATCTTCAGCCGGGTGGGCGCATCTGATGACCTGGCCCGCGGCAGATCAACCTTCATGGTGGAAATGGTCGAAACTGCGGCCATCCTCAATCAGGCCGATGACCGCGCGCTGGTTATCCTCGACGAAATCGGCCGTGGCACGGCCACATATGACGGGCTGTCCATTGCATGGGCAACCCTCGAACATCTGCACGATGTAAACAAGGCGCGCGCACTCTTCGCCACGCATTACCACGAAATGACCACCTTGGCGGGCAAGCTGGAGGGGGTGGAAAACGCCACTGTTGCAGTTAAGGAATGGGAAGGTGAAGTTGTGTTCCTGCACGAGGTCCGGCGCGGCGCCGCAGATCGATCCTACGGCGTGCAGGTCGCACAGCTGGCTGGCCTGCCCCCGTCTGTCATCGCGCGGGCACGCGTTGTGCTTGATGCGCTGGAATCAGGCGAACGTCAGGGCGGCACCGCACAAAAGGCGCTGATCGATGACCTGCCGTTATTCTCGGCAACACCACCACCGCCGCCCGTGCAGGTTGCTCAATCCCCGGCCATCGACCTTCTCGACAGTGTTCATCCGGACGAACTGAGCCCAAAAGAAGCACTCGACCTCATCTACAAACTGAAAGACGCGGCCAAATCCTGACCGCGTCTTCATTGTTCCAAAAATATGCAAAAGCCTTAGCTGGCAGGCATTGATGACACACCCACCTGCGCCGGACGCAGCAACCGGTCGTGCAGCATGAACCCTTCCGCGGCAACCTGAATGATGTCGCCCGCCTTCGTGCCAGGCACCGGTGCTTCGAACATGGCTTGATGATGCTGTGGATCAAACGCGTCTCCAACCTCCGGCGCGATCACCTCGATCCCGTGCTTCTTGAACACGTTCAGCAACTCCCGCATGGTCAGCTCGACACCTTCAAGCAATGCGGCCGAAACCTCGCGCTGTTCATCCGTCGCCGATTCAAGCGCGCGCTTCATGTTGTCATAAACAGGCAGCATATCACGGGCCAACTTCGACCCGCCGTAATTCTCCGCTTCGCGCCGATCCTTTTCGGACCGTTTGCGCGCGTTCTCTGCATCTGCAAGTGCGCGCATGAACCGGTCCTTCAGCTCATCCCGTTCCGCACGCAGCTGGTCCAGTTCCAGCGCTTCGTCGTCGATTTCCGCCATTTCATCCGCGTACTCTTCGTCCGTAGCGATATCGATATCGTCGAGAAAATCGTCGTTCTTCGGCTCAGCCATTGTTCACCTTTCACTGCGGTCTGTCAGCATACGCCCGACCAGCTGGGCTGTATAATCCACAATCGGCACGATCCGCCCGTAGTTGAGACGTGTGGGTCCAATGACCCCAACCGCACCGATAATCTTTCGATCCGCGTTCATATATGGGGAAACGACCAAAGAGGAACCCGAAAGTGAGAAAAGTTTGTTTTCTGAACCGATAAAAATGCGCACGCCGTCGCCGTCTTGGGTGAGGTCCAGAAATTCAGCGATATCGCGTTTTCGTTCCAGATCGTCAAACAGCGTCCGTATACGGTCCAGGTCTTCGGTCTCTGCCGATTCGTGCAGCAGATTGGACCGGCCCCGCACGATCAGGCGTTCCGGCGTATCGCCACTGCCTTCCCACGAGGCCAGACCGCTTTCAACCAGCGCTTGCGACAGGCTATCCAGCTCTTGCCGACGGTTCGCAATCTCTCGCTGTACAATTGCACTGACCTCGCTCAGCGTATGGCCTTCGATTACCGCATTAAGGAAGTTCGCAGCCTCGCGCATGGATGACGGCGTTTGCCCCGCGGGCGGCTGAAACAGGCGGTTTTCAACATGGCCGTCAGCAAAAACCAGGACCACCAGCGCCTGATCGGGCCCAAGCGGCACGAAATCCAGATGCTTGATCGGCGCTTCGCGTTTCGGGGTGAGGACCAGCGACGCGCCCTGCGTCACGCCAGACAACGCCGATCCAACCCGGTCCAACAGCCCGGCCACGTCGCGTTCGTTCGACCCAAGCGTCGCGTCGATCTTTTCCCGGTCTGCCTCGTCCGGCACACCCATCTCAAGCAAGCCGTCCACAAACATCCGCAGCCCCTGCTGGGTGGGAACCCGTCCCGCGCTGACATGCGGACTCCCCAGAAGACCCATATACTCCAGATCCTGCATCACGTTGCGGATGGTCGCCGCGCTGACCTTTTCGCTAAAGTCGCGGGTCAAGGTGCGGGAGCCAACCGGATCACCGGATTCCAGATACCCTTCGACCACGCGGCGAAAAACTTCACGCGACCGTTCGTTCATATCTGCCAACAGGGTTTCGGTTTTTGTCATTGTGCTGATTAGAGGCCCACCAAAATCAAAGGTCAATCGGGGTTGCGGCTTGGGCCCTTGGAACGGTATCCCGGCGCAGCAACAAAAAGGACATAACATGCGCCCCTCAGGACGAGAGTTAAGCGAAATGCGTGCTGTTTCAATCGAAACAGGGTTCACGAAACACGCCGAGGGCTCGGCATTGATCAAAATGGGCGACACGCATGTGCTGTGCACGGCCACGATCGAAGAGCGGGTGCCCCCGTTCATCAAGGGGTCGGGTCTGGGCTGGGTCACCGCAGAATACGGCATGCTGCCGCGGGCCACGAACACGCGGATGCGGCGCGAGGCCGCCTCGGGCAAGCAAGGCGGTCGCACGGTCGAAATCCAACGGTTAATCGGTCGGGCCCTGCGCGCTGGCGTGGATCGGGTGGCCTTGGGCGAGCGGCAGATCACAATCGACTGCGACGTGCTGCAAGCCGATGGCGGAACGCGTTGCGCCTCGATCACTGGGGGTTGGGTGGCGCTGCGTCTGGCCGTGAACAAGTTGATGAAGGCGGGCGATATCGTCTCTGATCCGCTGATTTCGCCCGTCGCTGCGGTCAGCTGCGGCATCTACGCGGGTCAACCCGTGCTTGACCTCGACTATCCCGAAGACAGCGAAGCAGGCGTGGACGGAAACTTTATCATGATGGGCGACGGCCAATTGATCGAAATCCAGATGAGCGCCGAGGGGTCAACATTCTCGCGCGACCAGATGAACAATCTGATGGATCTGGCCGAGAAGGGCGTTGGCGAATTGGCCGCGATTCAGCTGGCTGCCGCGACATGACCCGACGTTTCGAAGGCGATCAGGTCCTTGTCGCCACGCATAACGCGGGCAAGCTTGAGGAGATGGAGCAGCTGTTTGCGCCATTCGGCGTCAAGGTAATCGGTGCTGCGGCCATGAACCTCGAGGAACCGGAGGAAACCGAAGACACATTTGTCGGGAACGCGCGGATCAAGGCGCACGCGGCGGTCAAGGCGACCGGCCTGCCCGCGCTGGCCGACGATTCAGGAATTCAGGTGGACGGGCTCGATGGTGCGCCGGGTGTCTATACCGCCGATTGGGCCGAAACGCCGAATGGTCGCGATTTTGAAATGGCCATGACCCGCACCCATACCGAATTGCAGGAACGTAACGCGCCGCAGCCGTGGACCGCACGGTTTTGCTCAACGCTGGTCCTCGCCTGGCCCGATGGACATGACGAGGTATTCGAGGGCACCGTTGAAGGTACGCTTGTCTGGCCGATGCGCGGGGCGCAGGGCCACGGCTATGATCCGATGTTCCAACCCTTGGGTCACGACCGGACCTTTGCCGAAATGCCCGCAGGTGAAAAAAACGCAATCAGTCACCGCGCTGACAGCTTTGCCAAATTGATCGCAGGCTGTTTTGGCTGACGATTGGACCAATGGCGGGTTTGGGCTGTATGTCCATTGGCCCTTCTGCGCTGCCAAATGTCCCTATTGCGACTTCAATAGCCACGTGACCCGGTCCGTTGACCACGCCGCCTGGTGCGCGGCGTTGGTGTCCGAAGTGCACAAGATAGGCGCCGAAACCAGGGGAAGGACGCTGAACTCCGTCTTCTTTGGTGGCGGTACTCCCAGTCTGATGGACCCACGAACAGTAGACGCAATCCTTGCTGCGGTGCACCAGACCTGGCCCACCGCGAATGATCTCGAAGTAACGCTCGAAGCAAACCCCACATCTGTCGAGGCAAGCCGGTTTGCCGATTTTCGTACCGCCGGCGTCAACCGCGTATCGATGGGCATTCAGGCATTAAACGATTCTGACCTCAAGGCACTGGGCCGCATGCACAGCGCTACCGAAGGTCTGGCCGCATTTGATATCGCGCGGAATACGTTTGACCGCGTCAGTTTTGATCTGATGTATGGGCGTCAAAATCAGTCTCTAACACAATGGGAATCAGAGCTTTCGCAAGCACTGTCTCTCGGCCTCGATCACGTGTCACTTTATCAATTGACGGTCGAACAAGGCACGGCGTTCGGGGATCGCTACAACGCAGGTAGGCTGCGCGGCCTGCCCGATGATGACCTTTCGGCGGACATGTACGCGCTTACCCAAGACATATGCGCGGAACACGGGCTGGATCGGTACGAGGTGTCGAACCACGCAAAGGACGGAGCGGAGTCCAAGCATAATTTGATCTATTGGCGTTACGGCGACTACGCCGGGATCGGGCCCGGCGCACATGGACGCATCACCACGCAAGGGGCGCGGCTCTCCACTGTGCAGACACGCATGCCTGCAGCTTGGCTTTCAGGAGATGATCGTGAATTGCGCAGCGCTTTGACCGCATCAGATCAAGCCACCGAGTTCCTGTTGATGGGCATGCGTGTCCGGGATGGAATAAGCATGGACCGGTACTCGGAGATTTCCGGTAACCCTTTGAATTCAAGTAATATTAAGGCGTTGTTGGAAATGGGAATGATCGAAATCGAAGGCGATCAACTGCGCGCTTCCGATCACGGGTTTGCCCTGCTCAACGCCGTACTTGAAAAGCTCCTGATTGACTAACCATTGCTAAGCCTGCGGCACAGATCATCAAGCTGCTCGAGCGTTTCATAATTCAGGACGAGCTGCCCGGATTCTCCGTCGCCCTTGTGCGACAGCGACACTTTAACCCCGGTGGCCGCTGACAAGTCGTTTTCCAATGCACGGGTATCTGCATCTTTTGCAGGCGCCGCCTTGCGACCCTCGGAAAAGATGTTGTCATCGCCGGACTTCGCAGCCTTCTTTACCAAGGCTTCGGTTGCGCGCACCGACAAGCCACCCGCAATCACCTTTTTCGCCATCGCCAAAGGATCATCCGCCGTAATCAGCGCACGCGCATGGCCCGAGCTGAGCGATCCATCCATGACATATGTCTGAATCGCGTCCGGCAGCTGCAACAGGCGCAACAGGTTCGCAATGTGACTGCGGCTTTTGCCAAGCGCTTCGGCCATTTTCTCCTGCGTATGGCCAAACCGGTCCATCAGCTGTTTATAACCCGCTGCTTCTTCGATCGGGTTCAGATCCGCGCGTTGAATGTTTTCAATGATCGCAACTTCGAGAACTTCGGTATCCGTGAAATCGCGTATGAGGACTGGCAAACGATGCAACTGCGCCTGTTGCGCCGCACGCCACCGGCGTTCCCCCGCCACGATTTCATACATGTCTCCGACCTGGCGAACGATCAACGGCTGAAGAACGCCCTTTTCCTTGATCGATGCAACCAGATCATCCAGCGGGGCAGCATCAAACTGCTTACGGGGCTGGTCCGGATTTGGGCGAATTTTCTCGATCGGGATCTGTTGATCAGCCGAGCGGCCCGCCGGTGTCGCGGTGTCTTGATCGGCCACATCTGCCATCAATGCGGACAAACCACGCCCGAGCCCACGCTTTTTGTCATTGCCGGCCATCTCTATGCTCCCACCACTGCTTTGTTGTTGTTTACCAGTTCCTGCGCCAATTCGCGGTAGGCCACCGCGCCCTTGGACCCGGAATCATAGGACAATACGGGCATGGCAAAAGATGGCGCCTCACTGACCCGCACATTTCGCGGGATGCGCGTCTTGAAAACAATGTCGCCCAAATTGTCCCGCGCATCTTGTTCAACCTGTTGAGACAAATTGTTCCGACCGTCGTGCATCGTCATCACGACACCCTCGATGCGCAAATCGGGATTCCCAGTCTGGCGCACCTCACGGATCGTCAACATCAGCTGTGATAGGCCTTCCAGCGCAAAAAATTCACTTTGCAGCGGAACCAGCACTGAATGCGAGGCGATCATCGCATTCACCGTCAACAGGTTCAGGGATGGCGGGCAGTCGATCAGGATGTAGTCCAGAGCATAGCTGTCCATCTGTGTTTGCCGCAAAGCATCGTGCAGGAGAAAGCTCCGCTTTTCATTTGCAATCAGCTCGATGTCCGCAGAGCTGAGGTCTACGGTTGCGGGCACAATCATCAAATCTTCCAGATCGGTAGCCAACACCACATCTTTCAAAGCGACATCGCCCAGCAAAAGATCGTACGTGGTGTGCGTCCGATCTTCCATATCGATCCCAAGTCCAGTGGACGCATTGCCTTGTGGGTCCAGATCCACGACCAGCACGCGACAGCCGATTTCGCACAGTGCGGCGGCAAGATTTATGGTGGTCGTCGTCTTGCCGACACCGCCCTTCTGGTTGGCCACAGAAATGATTTTGGGACCTTTTGGTCGGCTTGGGTCAGACACGTTCTATATCCCTTATGGTCAGGATCGCTGCTTCACTATGTGTCATACTCGGCGTCGCTTCATATGAAAACCGCCAGTTTTCCTGAGCGTCGGCAATCTCCTGCCTCCATTTTGCACCCTTCATGAACACACAAACACCGTCAGGCGACAAGTGTGGCGTTGACCAGTGCAAAAGTTGATCCAGGTCCGCCAAGGCGCGTGCGGAAACGATGGACGCGCCTTGGGGCGGCGCATCTTCGGCGCGGGTGGCTAAAACCGTTATCGGCAAACTCAGCGTTCGAGCGCAGGTTCGCAGGAAGGCTGCCTTACGCTGGTCACTCTCGATAAGAGTAAAGCCTGTTTCATGACCCAAACCATCCGCGATTATTGCGACCACGACCGCGGGCATCCCGCCGCCACTGCCCAAATCACACCATTTTCCACAGGATTGCCTGAAAACCTGCGCAGAATCCCAGATGTGCCTGTCTTCAAGCTCTGCCAAGGTCGATTTGGCGACAAGGTTGATCTTGGCGTTCCACTTGCGAAGCAACTCGGCATATGCCGTCAGCTTATCCAATGTTTCACGTGAAACATCTTCGGGAAACCAGCTGGGCACATGAGTCATGCCGAACGCTTTTCCAGATACCGAATTCGACCGAGGATCAACGCCAGTCCGGCAGGCGTCATACCATCGATACGTCCAGCCTGAGACAAATCCGCAGGGCGTGCACGTTCCAATTTGGACACAAGCTCCGCGGAGAGGCCGGTGACTGCACCATATTCGAAATCTTGCGGAATTTTCAGCGCCTCGTCCTTGCGCAGCCGTTCAACATCTTTCTCCTGACGCTGAATGTAATTGGCATAAAGCGCGTCCCTGGACATTTGTTCTTGGATATCATCCGGCACCTCTGAAAGGCTATGGTCAAGGCGCACCACGTCCGCATAAGCCACATCCGGGAACGCCAAGAGCTGGAAAGCCGTGCGTTTGGTTCCGTCCTGGTTGATGCGAATGCCCGCTCCGGAAATCTGCTTTGGTGTATATTCAATGGCCTTCAGGCGAATCTTTGCATCTGCAAGCGCGTCGGCCTTGGACAAGAACATGCGCCTACGCTCCTCTCCGACACACCCGATGTCCAATCCCAATGGTGTAAGCCGTTGATCAGCATTATCCGCCCGCAGCGACAAGCGGAACTCGGCGCGTGACGTGAACATCCTGTAAGGCTCCGTCACCCCGCGCGTCGTCAGGTCATCGATCATGACGCCAATGTAACTTTGATCGCGGCGGAAGTGGACGGGTTCCCTGTCTTGCGACGCCCGTGCAGCATTCAGCCCGGCAACCAACCCCTGCGCGGCCGCCTCCTCGTACCCGGTTGTCCCGTTGATCTGCCCAGCCAGATACAGCCCTGGAACACATTCCAAGGACAAATCCGACCGCAATGCACGCGGATCGACATAGTCATATTCAATTGCATAGCCTGGCTGGACGATTTTTGCCTGCTCCAAACCCTTGATCGAATGCACATAGGCGTGCTGCACGTCTTCAGGCAGAGATGTCGAAATCCCATTGGGATAAACCGTCGTGTCGTCCAAACCTTCAGGTTCGAGGAAGATTTGATGCGAGTCCTTATCCGCAAACCGCACGACTTTATCCTCGATTGACGGGCAATAGCGCGGGCCAACACCTTCTATGTGGCCGCCATACATGGCAGACTTCTCAAGGTTTACCTGAATGATGTCATGTGTCTGCGCGTTGGTGTGGGTGATCCCGCACGCAATCTGCCGCAAGGGCGTGGTCTTGGACATAAATGAAAACAGTGTGGGCTCGTCATCACCTTCTTGTCGGTCCAATGACGTCCAATCAATAGTTCGCCCATCCAGTCGCGGTGGCGTACCTGTCTTGAGTCGACCCATCGGCAATTCAAAGCTGTCCATGCGATGCGCCAAGTCAGACGATGCCTTGTCGCCCATACGCCCACCGGAATAGGACACGTCGCCGATGTGGATTACGCCGCGCAAGAACGTTCCCGTTGTCAGGATCACTGACTTGCCACCAAGGCTCACCCCATCGGCAAGCAAAACGCCCGCAACCCTCTGTCCGCTCATGACGAAATCTGTCGCTTCGCCTTCGATCACTGTCAGATTTGGCGTGGATTCAATCATGCCAAGCATTTCGCGATGGTACACCTTGCGATCAGATTGCGCGCGCGGACCTTGCACAGCTGGGCCTTTGCGGCGGTTCAACAGCCGAAACTGGATTCCGGCCGCATCGGCGACACGCCCCATGATGCCATCCATCGCGTCCACTTCGCGGACGAGATGCCCTTTACCCAGACCGCCAATCGCCGGATTACACGACATAACGCCAATGCCACTGCGTTTGAGGGTGATCAGCGCGGTGTCTGCACCCATACGAGCCGCTGCATGTGCAGCTTCGCAGCCGGCATGGCCGGCACCAATGACAATGACATCGAATTGTTTCACGTGAAACACTCCACTATTTCCCAAGGCAAAAGCTCGAGAAAATTTCGTCCAGCAAGTTCTCTACATCGATCCGACCAACGACAGCCTCCAAACTGCGAATCGCGGTCCGGATCTCTTCGGCGGAAATATCATAGTGTTCTGACCCCAGACCAACAAATTGGTAGGCTTGGGCCAATGCACGTGTGGCCGCCTGCATCGCGACACGGTGCCGTTCATGCGCAACCAGGCCAGCGCCCTGTGACCTTTGTTGCAGCCTCGACGTGATCTCTGCAATCAATTCCGGAACACCCTGCCCGGTCTGTCCGGAAATCGCCGGTTTTCCGTCGGCACGAATATCAGCCTTGGGCGCGAGGACAATATCCTGATCCGCGGGTGAGACTGGCAGACCATCCACATCTTCAGTCAAAAAGATTCGCAAATCAGCTAATGTGGCGCGTGCGATCGCCCGGTCGATACCTTCTTGCTCAATCTCATCCTCGCCTTCACGCAGACCGGCAGTGTCCAAAAGAGTGACGGGCAAACCACCAAGGTCCATCCGCACTTCGATCACGTCACGTGTTGTTCCTGCGCGATGCGATGTGATTGCGGCATCCCGTTTCGCCAACGCATTCAAAAGCGTTGATTTTCCCGCATTTGGCGGACCAACAATCGCGACATCAAATCCCGTCCGGATGCGTTCGGCTGCTTGATATCCGTCCAACTCTTTCAAAATGCCAACGCGCACAGTCTCCAGCAGATCCTGAACTTCTGGTGTCACATCTACCGGCACGTCCTCATCTGCGAAATCAATCGTCACTTCGACCAGGGACGCCGCCCGGATCAAGTTGCGGCGCCAGTCTTCGATCCGGCCGCCTAATTCACCAGATGATATCCGCTGCGCCTGCCGCCGTTGCCCTTCGGTTTCGGCATCAATCAGATCACCCAAACCTTCGACCTGCGCGAGGTCCATCTTATTATTCTCAAGGGCTCGACGGGTGAACTCACCCTCTTGCGCCAGACGGCACGGAAGACCACTCAACGTCTTGAGAACGGCGTGCACGACAGCGACGCTGCCATGAAGATGTAGTTCAACGACGTCTTCGCCGGTAAAGCTGGCTGGCCCCTCGAATAACAAAACCAGCGCCCGATCAAGAACATCACCATTCGTATCACGAATGTTCCGTAACGCAGCCTGCCGCGGCTGCGGCACATCTCCGACCAGCTGCCGCACGCAATCAAACGCGGCAGGGCCAGAAATCCGAATAACGGCAACCCCAGCCCGCCCCTGCGCGGTGGCGAGAGCATAAATCGTGTCCATTCAAATCACCAAACTGGATCAGGTGTTCATGGAGTCAAAGAACTCTTCGTTCGTCTTGGTTTGCTTCAGCTTGGAAATCAGGAACTCGATGGCATCGGTCGTGCCCATCGGGTTCAGGATGCGCCGCAACACGAAGGTCTTGGCAAGGTCCGTCTTGTCGACCAGGAGGTCTTCTTTCCGCGTGCCGGACTTGAGGATATCCATTGCCGGGAATACGCGCTTGTCTGCAATCTTGCGATCGAGGACGATCTCGGAGTTGCCGGTGCCTTTGAATTCTTCAAAGATCACTTCGTCCATCCGGCTGCCCGTATCGATCAGCGCAGTCGCGATGATGGTCAGCGACCCACCCTCTTCGATATTCCGCGCCGCACCAAAGAAGCGTTTTGGACGTTGCAGCGCGTTCGCATCAACACCGCCGGTCAGAACCTTACCAGATGATGGCACCACGGTATTGAATGCCCTACCAAGTCTTGTGATGGAGTCCAGCAAAATAACAACATCTCGCTTATGCTCTACCAAGCGCTTGGCCTTTTCGATCACCATCTCGGACACGGCCACGTGGCGCGTCGCGGGTTCGTCGAATGTCGAGCTGACAACCTCGCCTTTCACCGACCGCTGCATGTCCGTCACCTCTTCGGGCCGCTCATCGATCAGCAGAACGATGAGGTAGCACTCCGGATGGTTCTTTTCGATGCTCGACGCGATGTTCTGCAACAGAACCGTCTTACCCGTCCGCGGCGGCGCCACAATCAAAGACCGCTGTCCTTTGCCGATTGGAGACACCAGGTCGATGATCCGCGCCGACCGGTCCTTGGTTGCGGGTTCGTTCGTTTCCATGGTCAGACGCTCATCGGGATAGAGCGGCGTCAGGTTGTCAAAGGCGATCTTGTGCTTGGCCTTTTCCGGCTCTTCAAAATTGATCCGCGTTGCACTGGTCAGCGCGAAATACCGTTCGTTGTCGTCCGGTGCCTTGATCAGACCATCAATCGTGTCGCCCGTCCGCAGCGAATACTGACGGATCATATCCGGCGACACATAGATGTCGTCCGGACCGGGCAGATAGTTCGCTTCGGGCGAGCGCAGGAAACCGAACCCGTCCTGCAGCACTTCGAGAACCCCGTCACCATAAACCTCCCAACCTTCATCCGCACGTTCGCGGAGGATCTGAAACATCATCTCCCCCTTTCGCATGGTCGAGGCGTTTTCGATCTCCAGCTCTTCCGCCATGGCAAGAAGGTCTTTGGGACTCTGGGCTTTGAGATCGGCGAGGGCGAGGACTTCAGATGTCATGAGAATGCTTTCAGGGCGCTCGCGGTGCGGCGCCTTCGGTTCGGTCAAGTGTAAAGCTGTGTGCGATCCTCGGACGAGGTGCGGGTTAGCAAATAGGCCGTCCCGTGCCGCGAGTCAACGATTTCAGAATTTCACGACCACGGACAGAACGATCAACACCATCAAAAGCGTCGGAACCTCGTTCATCATCCGGTACTGTCGGCCAGTCTTGATTGGACCACCTGCAGCAAACGCCTTGCGCTGGCCGCTCAGCCATCCATGAAAGCCGGACATGGCCAAGATGCCCACCAGCTTGGTCCAGGGCCACACAGCGCCCCAATCGACCACACCGGGGATCAGGGCAAGGCAGATGCCAAAAATCCAGGTGGCAATCATGGCCGGATTCATGATCACCTTTAGCAGCTTGTATTCCATCGTCTGGAATAGGGCATGCGTGTCACCAGACAAACCGACCTGTTCAGAGTGATAGACATAGAGGCGGGGCAGATAGAACAGTGCCGCCATCCATGCAATCACGGACATGATATGAAATGCCTTTATCCAAGGATAAACCGTTGCAAGCATATCGATCATGGCCCGTCTCCCCGCGCTGACGATCCTCCCTATAAATAAAATAAAGAAATAAGAAAGGTTGATGATTTTGTAGGGAAGCCGATTTCTGTGGATTATCCCGTTGTTCGGTCAGTTGTCCGCACTGTGTAAATATTCCGGGCCGAGCCGTGTGGTATTGGGTATGAATCAATAAAGCACTTATTTATCAATGTGTTAAATCTCGCACGGTCCATAAGTTTCAGAACGGATCTGTGGATAATCTTGTATATAGAAGGTTACACACAGGCTCAGGGTTGTCCTCATCCTCATGGGGTGGAAATCGGGTAACTTAGGTGAACCTGGCAAGCAATACAGGCTTGCACTGAACATCGCGGTTTCGCACACACGGGCGCACACTCTTCCACATGGTCTTCACACAGGGTTATCCACATGGCGCCTTCGGTTGTTCTGGCTTCTGGTTCTCAAATCCGCGCGCAGCTGCTGCGAAACGCGGGTCTGCAGTTTGACGTTCAAATCGCCCGCGTTGACGAAGAGACGGTCAAGACGGCGTTGCTGGCAGAACAGGCCAACCCCCGCGACATTGCCGATACTCTGGCCGAGATGAAAGCCAAACGCGTCGCCGACAAGATGCCGGACGCGATGGTGATCGGCTGCGATCAGGTGCTGGCGTTTGACGGGCAGATCCTGTCGAAACCCAAGGACAAGGCGGATGCCAAGGCGCAACTGATCGCGATGCGCGGAGAACGTCACATGTTGCTGTCCGCAGCCGTGATCTATCACGAGGGAAAACCGATTTGGCGGCATGTCGGCACGGTCCGTCTGAGGATGCGGAATGTGTCCGATGCGTATCTCGATGGATATATCGACCGAAATTGGGATGACATACAGCACTCAGTTGGCGCATACCAACTGGAGGCCGAGGGGGTGCGCCTGTTCCAGAGCATCGAAGGGGACTATTTCCACGTGTTGGGAATGCCGCTTTTGGAACTGTTGTCGTTCCTGACGCTGCGTGGCGTGATCGAAGCATGACAAACGAGACGACGATGTCAGACAAGATACCATTGGCGGGTGTGATCGGGTCCCCGATTGCGCATTCGAAATCTCCGCAGATACACCGACACTGGCTCAAGACCTATGGGCTGGCCGGGGATTACATCCCGATGGATGTCGCCACGCAGGATCTGGAAACTGTGCTGCGCACATTGCCCAAGGCGGGTTTTGTTGGTGTGAACGTGACGATCCCACACAAAGAGGCCGCGCTGGAAATTGCAGATCTGGTAACGGATCGTGCCACGCTGATCGGTGCGGCGAATACGCTGATTTTTCGCAAGGACGGGCAGATCCATGCGGATAATACCGACGGCTATGGTTTTCTCGAGAACCTGAAGGCCGGCGCACCGGGTTGGGTGCCATCCCTTGGCCCCGCGGCTGTACTGGGTGCCGGGGGTGCTGCGCGTGCGGTGGTTGCGTCGCTGCTGGATGCGGGTGTGCCCGAGATTTTATTGAGCAACCGGACGCGCGTGCGCGCCGAAAAGCTGGCCGATGATTTTGGCAACCGTGTGACGGTTGTGGATTGGGTGCAGGCCGGCAACATGATCGATGATGCCGCACTGGTCGTCAACACGACCTCACTGGGCATGATTGGGAAACAGGCGATGCGTGTCCCCTTGGATGGTCTGCGCAAAGGCGTTTTTGTGACCGATCTCGTCTATGCCCCTTTGCGGACTGACCTCTTGGCCACCGCCGAAGAGGCCGGATGCATCACCGTCGATGGTCTGGGCATGCTCTTGCATCAGGCTGTGCCCGCATTCGAGCGGTGGTTCGGACAGCGGCCCGAAGTGGACAGCGCCACACGGGCGGCTGCATTGCGATGAGTTTTCTGCTGGGCCTCACGGGCTCCATCGGCATGGGCAAGTCGACCACGGCGCAGATGTTCGTGGATGAAGGTTGTGCGCTATGGGATGCGGATGCGGCAGTTCATCGTCTCTATGCCAAGGGTGGCGCCGCTGTTGGTCCACTGTCATCCGAATTCCCGAACGTCATCGAAAATGGCGCGGTGTTGCGAGCCAAATTGCGCGACGTCATCCAACAACACCCCAAGGCCCTGGCCCGTATCGAACAGATTGCGCACCCTTTGGTCGCGGGGGATCGCGCCGCGTTCATCGACCAACAAACGGCGCAGGTGATTGTCCTCGACATCCCCCTGCTGTTCGAAACCGGCGGCCACGCGGCGATGGATGCGGTCGCCGTGGTGTACGTATCAGACGATGTTCAGGAACAACGCGTGATGGCGCGCGGCACCATGACCCGCGACCAGTTCCTTGCGATCAAGGCCAAACAGATGCCAGCCGATGAAAAACGCGAGCTGGCGGATTATGTGATCGAAACCGATGACATGGACACGGCCCGCGCCCAGGTGCGATATGTCATGGCAGACATCAGGAACAGGATCGACCATGCGTGAGATTGTACTGGATACGGAAACCACCGGCTTCGACCCCGAAGGTGGGGACCGCATTGTCGAGATTGGCGCGATTGAACTGATCGGCCACGTGCCGACGGATAACGTGTTTCACGAATACATCGATCCGGAACGCTCCATGCCCCAAGAGGCGTTTGAGGTTCACGGTCTGGGTGACGATTTCCTGCGGGGAAAGCCGAAATTCGCCCAGTTAGGGCAGAAATTTCTGGATTTCATCGGTGATGCCAAGCTGGTCATCCACAACGCGGCGTTCGACATGAAATTCCTCAATGCCGAGCTGAAATGGATGGGTTTGCCGCAAATCCCCTATGACCGGGCCATCGATACGCTGGATATCGCGCGTCGCCGGTTCCCGGGCTCGCCTGCTTCGCTTGATGCGCTGTGCCGCCGGTTCGCAATCGATAACTCCGCCCGGACACTACACGGCGCACTTCTGGACAGCGAAATCCTGGCCGAAGTCTATCTGGAGCTGATCGGCGGTCGCCAGCCTGATTTCGCCCTTTCCAATGACGCGGGCCGGTCGGAATCGACATCGGCGGGCTCGGATTGGGTGATCCCGCCACGTCCCCGCGCCCTACCCGACCGCATCAACGAAGCAGAACAAGCCGCGCATGCGGATTTCGTGGCGAAACTCGGCGAAAAATCGCTCTGGCAAAATTGAAAACGCCCGCTGCGGTTCGGCAACGGGCGTTTCCTTGGTCAGTTCGAAAGATTGTTACGCGTCAGCGGGCGATGCTTCGCTTTGACGGCGTGCGATTTCATTCCGGTACAGCGACACAAAGTCGATGTTTTCGAGGTTGAGCGGCGGGAAACCACCGTCACGCGTGATGTCGCTGACGACGCGGCGCAGGAACGGGAAAATCATCCGCGGGCATTCGATCAAAAGGAATGGGTGAATCTGGTCCTCAGGCACATTCTCGATGGAAAACAGCCCGACATAATCCAGCTCAAGCAGGAACAGAACAGCGTCGCCGCCCTTGTCCTTGGACGTGATGTTCATCTTGATCGAACATTCGTACTGGTTTTCCTGCGTGCGCTTTTTCGCATCAAGGTTCACCTGAACCTGGACGTCCGGTGTCACGTCAGACCCGGCGCCTTTTTGGGCTACAATGTTTTCAAAGGACATATCGCGCACAAATTGCCCAAGAACGCGCATTTGCGGCTGTGCGGGCGGTGCTGCTTGTTCGTCTGCCATAATTACTCTCCTGGCGGAATTTGAATTCGTGAACTGTTAACAGCTTGTAGATGCAGCCTCAATGCTTGGTCCACCCCGATGGACCATTGGTCTGTGTCTCATCCTCGGAAACTTCGGAATATTGACCGTCGATGACGGTCGGATCCTGCGGCCGCGTGCGCTGATCAAACCCCTGGGCGTTGAACGAGGCCACGTGCACCCGCGCCTTGGCCCATTTGAATACGGCAAGCCGCACCGCCGGGATCAGCAAGGCAAAGCCAACGGCATCCGTGAAAAAACCGGGCGTCAACAACAGCGCGCCGGAAAACAGGATCATCGCGCCGTTTGCCAAGGCCTCGCTTGGGTCCTGCATCTGGCCAAAAGCAGTGCGCAATTGGTTCATGGCCAGCGCACCCTGCGCCCGCACCATCATTGTCCCGATGATCGCCGTGATGACGACAATTGCGAGGGTCCAGCCCAGCCCGATTGCACCGCCCACTTGGATGAACAATGCAATCTCGATCAATGGAACAAGCAGAAAAGCAACAAACAGCCACATATGCGACATCCTTTCGTGTGGGTGTGATCCCCGTGCAGTGGACTTGCTGCACCCTTGCACCTACATAAGGAACGGATGTGGCCGTTGCCACCTGGGCCGTCAGATCAAGCTCCTAAACACGAGGTAAGAATGAATTCTCCGCTGATCCAGCTTCTTGTGCTTGCCGGCATTGCCGTATTTCTGATCTTGCGCCTGAAAAACGTTCTTGGCACGCGCGAGGGGTTTGAACAGCCCCCCGTGCCCAAGCCCGCAAATGACCGTCTGGGCGGTCCCAACCTCGAAGTGATCGAGGGCGGGCCTGATCTGGACATCACCGACCATGTTGACCCCGACAGCAACGCTGCCAAGGCACTGGCCGAGATGAAGCGTGTCGAGCCATCGTTCAACGTCGCCGATTTCCTGCAAGGTGCGCGCGGTGCCTACGAGATGATCGTCATGGGTTACGAACGCGGAGAGTTGAGCGAAATCCAACCGTTCCTGTCCGAAGAGATCTATGAAAGCTTTGTTGACGGCGTCGCTGCGCGCGAAGATCAGGGCCTGACCATCGAAGCCGAATTTATCGGTGTACGCGAGCTGAAGCTGATGGACGCGACCTATGATCCCGAGACTGGTGAGGGCGAGTTGACGATACGTTTTGTCGCTGAACTCACATCTGCTGTTCGCGATCAGGGTGGCGATATTGTAGAAGGTAGCCTGACCGAGGTAAAACGGCAGAAAGACGCATGGGCATTTGCGCGAACCATGGGGGCTGACGACCCGAATTGGCTATTGGTTTCTACAGACGCGTAATTGGCTCTTGTCTTGGCCTTTTCTGTGCGGTGGCCGGTTTGACCGGCCCCGTTGCGGCTGACGTCCGGTATTCCGTGCTCGACTTTGCCAGCCTGGATGGCTGGGCCGAGGATGATCACGCCGCAGCACTCACCACATTCACCAACACCTGCCGGGATATGAAAGATCCGGATTGGTCGTCGCTATGCGCGCTGGCCAAGGACAGCACGGACGCCAAGGCGTTTTTTGAACTGTTCTTCCGTCCCGTCCTGATCGAAGACGGCAACCCGGCGCTGTTCACCGGCTATTTCGAGCCCGAACTTGATGGGGCGTTGCGGCGCAGCAGCAGGTATCGGTACCCGGTCTATGCTATGCCGCGCGAGGCGCGCGTGTCCCGCCCATGGCTGACCCGTCGTCAGATCCTCGAAGGGGATCGCATGTCTGGCCGTGGTCTGGAAATTGCCTGGGTGGATGACCCGGTCGAGCTGTTCTTTCTCCAGATCCAGGGATCGGGTCGCATCCGGTTGCCCAACGGGTCGACGATCCGGGTGGGCTATGCCGGGTCAAACGGACATGAATACCGGTCCATCGGAGCCGAACTGGTGCGGCGCGGCACATACGCCCCGCATCAGGTCAGCGCACAGGTCATCAAGAACTGGGTCAAACGTAACCCCTTTGACGGCACGCAACTGCTCTACCACAACCCCTCTTACGTATTCTTTCGCGAGGTGAGCGAAGTCCCCGCGGATCGTGGCCCTTTGGGCGCCATGAATCGATCGATCACCACGATGCGCTCGATTGCGGTGGACCCGGCCTTTGTCACGCTGGGCTCCCCTGTTTGGGTGGAAAAGGATGGCAAATCCCCGCTGCGGCGGTTGATGATCGCCCAGGACACCGGGTCAGCGATCAAGGGCGCACAGCGTGCGGATGTGTTCTTTGGCACGGGTGACAGGGCGGGCCGCGAGGCCGGGCGCCTGCGTGATCCGGGCCGCATGATGGTGCTGATGCCGATCCAGCGCGCCTATGCCCTGCTGCCAGAAAGCGCGATATGAGCCGCCGCAAGCTGAACGCCGAAGAAAAGGAACTGTGGCAGCGTGTTGCGGCCAAGACCGAACGGCTGCATCCGCAAAAACAGTTCGACCCCGAAGACTTTGTCACGCCCACCCCTGCGCCCAAGTCGCGCGCAAAACCGGTTTTTGAGGTTTTGCCCGCGCGCAACGTGGCGACGTCAAAAAATGGCCGCACCAGCGCATCTTTGGCGCCCACCATCATGGATCAGGTCAAGGCGATGCCGGTTCAGATGGACAAGAAGTCTTTTGGTCAGCTCAAACGGGGCAAGCTGCGGCCTGAGGGCAAGTTGGACCTCCACGGCATGACGCAGGACCGCGCCCACCCAGCACTGACCGGGTTCATCATGAAGGCGCACGCGCAGGGCAAGCGTCTCGTGCTCGTGGTGACAGGCAAGGGCAAGAACCGTGATGACGGCGGGCCGATTCCGGTCCGGTTCGGAGTGTTGCGGCATCAGGTGCCACAATGGCTGAGTACGCCTCCGCTGTCCGGCGTTGTCTTGCAAGTCAGCCAGGCCCATCTGCGTCACGGCGGCGAGGGTGCCTATTACGTCTATCTACGCCGCGCCCGGTAAATCCGCGCGCGACCGGTGCACGCCGATCCACATACAAATGCTGGCAAACACGAAATAGAGTGCGACGCCGATATATTGCGTGTTCAGGTCCACGCCGGCGTCGATCAAAATGCCGGTGATGCCCGGCCCGATGGCAGACCCCAGAACCATGACCGCAGCCGCCATCGCCTTGATCGATCCGATGTTGCGCGTGCCATAAAACTCGGCCCAGAACGCATTGGGCAAGGTCGCATTCGCGCCTGTCGTCATCGCCAGAAACACAAACCCGATCGCGGCATGGAACAGCGTGCCGGACGCGGCAAAGATCAGGAACGCGGCCACCATCGGCAATTGGTAGAGCGAGATCAGCCGCGCCGTGCCAAACCTGTCCAACGCAAGGCCAGATACGACCATCGCGGCAATGCCCACCACGGTATAAAGCGGGAAGACAGACACCAGTGACAAGTGGCTCCACCCTTTGATCTCAGCGAAATAGACCTGTTGGAAAAAGAACGCCGTATTGAACGCCGACGGCCCCAAGAGTGCCGGAACCATGAACCAGAATAGCGGATGGGCCAGCGTGTCGCGCCGCGTCCAGTGTCTGTTGTTCATGCCGGTCGATTGGTTTTCCTCGGCCATGGATTGGGGCGTGCGTTCCTTGCGCAACAGCATCAGCAGCAGCGGGATACCGATCAGGGCCACACACCCAGCTCCGACCCACAGGAACCGCCAATGAAACAGCGTCAAGAGCGCCACAAAAGTCAGCGGCAGCACCGCCTCGCCCACGGAAAACCCCAACGTTGCCACCGACAGTGCCCGACCGCGCGTCGCCACGAACCATCGGGCCATCGCGACAATGGCGATATGGCTGGTCATGCCCTGCCCGGTCAGCCGTAAGGCAAAAATCACGACTGGCAGCAGGATGGCATAGGGATTCGCGGCCATCGCAAAACAGGACGCGGCCAACAGAGCCAGCACCGCAATCCCAAGCGTTCGCGCGCGAAACATATCCGTCAGACCGCCTGTCCAGATCATCACGCCGGCCGACATGGTTGTGCCCATCGAATAGATACCACCCCAAGCGCCGTGCGACAGTTCAAAGTCCTGCTGAATCTGCGCAGCAAAGATCGAGATGAAAAACGTCTGACCGAACGAAGACAGCAGCGTCAGCAACGCCCCCGCCGCCAGCCAACTGCGGTTTTCCGTCAGGAAGGGCACAAGGCCGGGACGGGGCGGAGGCGTGCCCACTATCGTGCGCTTTGCTGCGATGTTACCGCAGCGGAAACCGGTGCAAAGATGCGCCTTTGGCCGGGCAACAGCACGGTGGCCCCCGTGCGCCCGCGCAGGAACTCACGATCAAGGTCCGAAGACCGGCGCATCAACTGTATCAGGGCGGGCGAGCTTCCGGCGACAAAGTGGTTGCCGGAGCGGCGGTCTGAAAAGGCGGACACATCCACCACGGTGATCGGCAGATCGGCAATCGCATCTGCGTTCTGAATATTGCCCAACTGCGTTTTCTGCCCGCGCAGACGCGACGACAGCCGCAGCACGGCATCCTTGCGCGACACGAAAACGACAAAGGGATCGGGGATTGTCTGAATGCGCTCGAACTGGCTGCGGAACACGTCGATATTCACGTCGGGGGACATCAGGATCACGCCGTCTATGTTGCGCCCGACCCAGCCCGGATCGGCGATTTCGCGTTGACGAAATGTCTCCATCACCAGGGCGCTGCCCATGGAGTGTGCCACGACGATGATATTTGGCTGACCCGCGGCACGAATGGCAACCAAAAGGTCCGCCAGACCGTCGCGGGCAAACAGCGCGCTGTCCCGGTCGTATTCATAACCCAATGGATTGCCGCGGCTGGGCCAGGAATAGCTGACATGCGCACCCGGCAGTTCAAGATCATGGGCCAATTGGGCCATGCGAAACGCGGAGTCGCTAAAGCTGTTGTTGAACCCGTGGACAAAGACAACCACGTCCCGGCTGTCTCTGGCCTGTGCCTTGATCTCTTGGGACAGGCGTTGCGAGAACCCCGCGGCACTGGCAAAGCGGCTCATTTCCGCAAGGGCAAAATCGCGTTCGGGCTTGGGTTTGTCGAATCCGTCGGACACGGTGCCAAGGCTGCGTTCTGGCGGGATGGACACTGTGGCCTCGATCAGGCTGAGTGTTTCGGAACGGCCGATGCCAAACTCGCCTGCCTCGTTGATGGCCCGTGTGGTGCCGATGAAAACGGTCTTGTTCAGACCAAAGTTCAACGCATCGGGGATGATCGGCGCGGCTGTTCTGTCGCTGCACCCGAACAGGGCCAAGGCACCTAGCAAAGCGATCCACCGCATGTCTACACCGTTTGGTTCAGATGTTGGTGCTGTAGCCCAACGTGGCCCAAACGGCTAGAGCACATAGCGGCTGACATCGGTTGACCGCGCCAGTTCGCCCAAATGCGTTTTCACGAATGCCGCATCGACCGTTATCGCGTCGCCGCTGCGGTCGGGCGCGGTAAAGGACAGCTCCTCGAACACCCGCTCCATCACGGTATAAAGCCGCCGCGCGCCAATGTTCTCGACACTTTGGTTTACTTCGGCGGCGATGCGGGCCAAGGCGCGGATGCCGTCGGGCTCGAAGGTGACGGTGACTTCTTCGGTCGCCATCAGGGCCGTGTATTGCAGGGTCAGCGCGTTGTCGGTCTCTTCTAGGATGCGCACAAAATCGTCTTCGGTCAGGGCGCGCAGTTCCACGCGGATCGGCAGGCGCCCCTGCAATTCGGGCAACAGGTCGGACGGTTTGGCGATGTGAAAGGCACCCGACGCAATGAACAGGATGTGGTCGGTCTTGACCGGCCCGTGCTTGGTGCTGACGGTGGTGCCTTCGATCAGGGGCAGCAGGTCGCGCTGCACACCTTCGCGGCTGACGTCACCGCCGCGCGCATCCGACCGGGCACAGACCTTGTCGATTTCGTCCAGAAAGACGATCCCGTTCTCCTGCACCGACTCCAGCGCCGTCTTGGTGACCGTTTCGTCGTCCAGCAACTTGTCAGCCTCTTCGCCGATCAGCAGATCATAGCTTTGGGCGACGGTCAGGCGCTTGCGCGTGGTGCGCCCACCCATCGCCTTGCCGAACAGATCGCCAAGGTTCATCATCCCCATGTTGCTGCCGGGTTGGCCGGGAATGTCCATCATGGGAAACGGGTTTGAGGTGTCGGCCACGTCGAGCTCGATCACCGTGTCGTCCAGCTCTCCGGATTTCAGCTTCTTGCGAAACATCTCGCGGGTGCCTTCGCGTGCGTCCTTGCCTGCTATCGCCTCGATAACACGGTCTTCGGCGGCCTTATGGGCGTTTGCCTTGACGTCCTCGCGCATGTGGTCACGCGTCTGCGCGATGGCAGCGTCAACCAGATCACGGATGATCTGTTCGACATCCCGCCCGACATAGCCAACCTCGGTGAACTTGGTGGCCTCGACCTTGAGGAACGGCGCGCGCGCCAGCTTGGCCAACCGGCGGCTGATCTCGGTTTTGCCCACGCCGGTGGGGCCGATCATCAGGATGTTCTTGGGATACACCTCGTCCCGCAGATCGTCGTTCAGCTGCTTGCGCCGCCAGCGATTGCGCAGCGCCACGGCCACGGCCCGCTTGGCATCCGCCTGCCCGATGATGAAACGGTCCAGCTCTGAAACAATCTCGCGGGGGGTCAGGTCTGTCATAACGCTCTCCTATTGGACTGCATGTAACCTTTGATCACAGAAACGCAACCACGCTCACGTCCGCGTGGGGGGAGATGCAATATGCGAAACGATCTGCCATGTTCTCGTCATTACCAACCCACGGAGTATCCCCGATGAACCGCCGCAACTTTCTGACTTTCACTGCTGTCGGCCTTGCCACGCTTCCCGCGTCATCCCTGTTTGCTGGCGGTCATGGCCGCACCGGCACGTTCAAAGGCGCCAGCAACCACGTTACCACCGGTACCGCCGAGATTGCAGGGAACAAGGTCAACTTGCTGGCCGATTTCACATTCGATGGCGCCCCTGACCCCAAAGTTGCGCTGGGCAAGAACGGCTATGACAAGGACACGCTCATGGGTCTGCTGAAGTCCAACAACGGCGCATCCAGCTATGAGATCCCCGCTGGTATCGACGCCAGCCAGTATAACGAAGTCTGGATCTGGTGCGAAAAGTTCAACGTGCCGCTGGGCGTTGCCAAGCTGAACTGATCCACGCGCTGATCATCGATCTTGGGCCGCAGTCACCGCTGCGGCCCTTTTGGTTTCAGCCAAGTGCTTTGGTCAGCATTTCGTCGGTCATCATCGTATCGAACCAATGCGGATAGCGTTTGCCCGGCATGCCCGCCGCGCTGAGCGCGTCCAGCTGTTCCGCCGACAACGTCAAACCGGGTGCCGCCAGCGCCGCATCCATATGGCTGCGTTTCGAGGCCCCAAAGATCACCGTGTGATCGCGCTTCTGTGCCAGCACCCAAGCCAGTGCGACAGTCGCGGGATGTGCGTCATGGGCTTTGGCAATATTGGTCAGTGTGGAAATCGCTGTATGCGCGACGCTCTTGTCCACATCCAGAAAATCGCCACCCACGGACAGCCGCCCGTCGCCGTCATCCAGGTTGTCCGGGTCATATTTTCCGGACAAAAGACCACCCGCCAGCGGCGACCACGCCATGAGGCTGCCGCCCAGTTCGCCCAGCATCGGAAGCACATCCTGTTCGATGTCTCGCGCAACCGCATTGTACAGATACTGCCCGGCGACAAAGGGCGTCATCCGGTGGTCGCGCTGGTACTGAATAGCGCGCGCGCCCTGCCACGCAGGCCAGTTCGAGAATCCGATATACCGCACCTTGCCGTGATCCACCGCGATTTGCAGCGCGGCCAACGTTTCCTCGATCGGGGTGGAGAAATCCGTTTTGTGCAGGACCAGAAGGTCGATGTGATCCATCCCCATGCGGGTCAGACTACCGTCGATCTGCTTCTGGATATGCCCGCGGCTTAGCCCGGTATCATTGATCTGATCGCTTTGGCGGAACCCCAGCTTGGTGCACACAACGGCCTCGTTCCGCCGTTTGCCCAGCGCCTTGCCAAGGATCTCTTCGGATTCGCCGTTGGAATACCCGTCCGCCGTGTCAAAGAAGTTCACGCCATGGTCCAGCGCATGCTGCACCATATCCGTTGCCGCGTCCTGTCCGACATTGGCCACACCGGGGATCCATTCGGACCCAAGGTTGAATGTCATCGTGCCAAAGCACATGCGGCTGACGATCAGACCACTATTGCCCAGTTTGGTATATGTCATCTCGGTCATTTGCGGATCGTCTCCACGGTCAGGTTGCCATTGGTGTAGACACAGATGTCGGACGCAATCGCCATGGCATCCCGCGCCACCTGTTCGGCGTTGCGGTCGCTGTCCATCATGCCGCGCGCCGCAGCCAGGGCATAGTTCCCACCCGATCCGATGGCCGTCACGTCGTGTTCGGGTTCGAGAACGTCGCCCGCCCCGGTGATGACAAAGAGATCGTCGCCATCCGTCACGATCAGCATCGCCTCCAGCTTTTGCAGGTATTTGTCCGTCCGCCAGTCCTTGGCCAGATCGACGCTGGCGCGCGCCAGTTGTCCAGGTGTCGCCTCCAGCTTGGTCTCCAAGCGTTCCAGCAGGGTAAAGGCATCGGCGGTCGATCCGGCGAACCCGGCCACAACGTCATAGCCGCCGGGGCTGAGGCGGCGAACCTTGCGCGCCGTGCCCTTGATCACCGTCTGGCCCAGCGATACCTGACCATCTCCGGCAATGACGACTTCGCCGCCCTTTTTCACCCCGATGATTGTGGTCCCGTGCCAGCCGGGAAACTCTGATGTGCTCATGTGGGGCCTCCGTCCATTGTTCAGGGATATATGGCTTTGCCCGCCGGTCAGAGCAAGGGCCGCACCTTGCCCCCGTTTTGCACGACTTCTAATGTGCGGGCATGGCCCAACCCAAACGCGCGCGCTTTTACCTTGAGGATGATCTGCGCAAGAGTGCTGTGGCAGGGAAACACAATTTCATCGCCAGGATCACTTCTGTCCTGCATTCCGCCGGGTTTGAGGTCACGTTTCACCCCAATACCATGGCCGAACGGATCAAGGCCGCAGGGCGACGGGGCTATGCCTTGTGCCATATGACGCCCCCGCCAAACGCCAGGTCGCTGACATTCCGGCGCGTCTATCACTATCCGTTCTGGCAAATTCAGGCGTCTGACCAGCGGTGGGAATGGGACGTGGCGCGCGCAGGCTTTGACGCCGCCGCCTGTCCGCGCGCAGAGGCGGACCGGTTCTTTGGCTTCTGGCGTAAACGTATCGCCGGGCCGCTGCTGGATCATGTGGCGGATGACGATTTCATCTATGTGCCGCTTCAGGGGCGGATCACCGAACAACGCTCCTTCCAATCCTGTAGCCCTATCGAGATGATCCGTAAAACCCGCGCGGCCTTTCCTGACATGCGGGTTATCGCCACGCTGCACCCCAAGGAAACCTATACCCAAGGTGACATGGCCGAACTTGAGGCGCTGCAAGGCGGTGACCCAAGGCTCGAGGTCGAAATGGGCGGCCGCGACCGGCTTCTGCCGCGATGCAGCTTCATAGTCACGCAAACATCCAGCGTCGCCTTTGACGGCATGTTCTTTGGCAAACCGTCGGCAGTATTCGGCAAGACCGATTTTCATCACGTGATGGTGGACGGGCGCGACGCAGATGCGTTTGCTGCGGTGCGGGCGCACCGGGCGGACTATGCGGCGTATCTGTGGTGGTTCTGGCAAAACATGGCGATCAACGCAGGCCATGACAGCGCCGAGGCCAAAATCAGGGCAAAGCTTGCCGCCGCTGGATGGCCGGTGGTGTGATCGAGCGCCCACCGTTGCGGGCGCCCGATCAGTAGATCAGATGGACTCTTCGATCCAAGATTGCAGGGCCGCCTTGGGTTTGGCGCCTGCCATGTTCGACACGACCTGCCCGTCCTTGAAGATGAACAGCGCCGGGATACCGCGCACGCCCATCTGGGCCGGGGAATTCGGGTTCGAATCGACGTCGACTTTGACGATCTTCACCTTGCCTTCCATCTCGGCGGACAGCTCTTCGAGCGCTGGGCCGATCTGTTTGCAGGGGCCGCACCATTCGGCCCAAAAGTCCACGACAACGGGGACATCGGAATTTTTGACTTCGGCGTCAAAGGTTGCATCGGTTACGGCCACGGTCGCCATTTCGTCTCTCCTGACAGGATAAAGCGTAGGATCGCAACCTAGGTAGCCGCCTGCCCATCGTCAAGATATGGCGTGTGTTCGCGGGGACGTGTCACGATATCGTGCTGGAAGCGCGTGCAATTATCGTGCTGCAAGCGCCACCTAGGAAACTTGGCTGGAGGCGCTGACCAACAGGTCATAAGGCAGCAGCATCAATTCGGCCGTCCGGGTCCACAGGATACTCACTTCGATGCTGCGATTGGGATAAATCTGTCGCAGCGCCGTGTCATAGGCGGCCATCTGCGCCAACAGGCCAACCGGGCAGGTCGCAGGACTGTCCGGCACCACGCGGTTGCTCTTGAAATCAACGACATGCACGGCGCTGGGCGTGACGATCAAGCGGTCGATTGTCCCGTGCATACGCCGTGCTCCCAAATGCGCCGTGACGGACACCTCCGCCAAAGTGTCACCGGTAAACAGGTGCCGCAAATGCGGTGCGTCCAAAACGGCGCGCGCCTCTGCCTCTGCCTGATCTCTCAACACATCAGACAGTGTTGACGCGGCCAGGATGTGATCCGCTTTCTGCGGATGCTCCAACACCGCATGAACAAGGGTGCCGTAGGCCTTGGCCGTGTCCTCGTCCAGGCCATCGCCGGGCAGTGCCTTGGCCCCGCCCAGATCCGACGGGGACAGCGTCGGCTCTGGCACGGTCAGGGCGGGGGCATCGGTTTGAAACAGATCGGGCAGGGACGTATCAGGCGGCGCAGTCGTGGTATCATCGGTCCAGTCCTCAAACGCCCAGTTCCCGGCTTGATGGCGCAGACCCGCGCCCACGGGCGTGTCCAAGTCCTCGGTGCCGCAGGCCTTCATCCCCGCTTCGACCCGCTGGTACCAATCGTCGCCATTCTTGTCCAATTCACCGGAGGCAGCAACGATCAGCCACTTTTCCGCCCGTGTTAGAGCCACATATAGAAGCCGCAGAGACTCTTCGGCCTGCGCGTCCTTCATCTCCTCCAGACGCGTTTTCATTGCATCCGGCTGTTTCGCGCTCGGCACTTTCCAGACAGGTAGGCCCCCCATCTCAACCACTTCGTCCCGGTTCTGGAACGTACGTTTGCCGCACTCGGGCAGGATGACAATGGGCGCCTCAAGCCCCTTGGATCCGTGCACCGTCATCACCCTGATCTGGTTGGAGGCGCTGTCGACCTGGCGTTTGACCTCCAGATCGTCGGTTTCCATCCACGTCAGGAACCCGGTCAGACTGGGCACCGCAGATCGTTCATAGGCCAGCGCTTGCGACAGCAATGCGTTGATCCCGTCCTCGGCCTCTGTGCCCAGCCGGGCGAGCAATCGTTTGCGACCACCGTGCCGTGTCAGAACCCGTTCGATCAGGTCGTACGGCCGCAAGAAATCCACGCTGTCGCGCAGGTCGTGCAGCATAGCGACAGTGTCAGGGTACCTGTCACCCTGATCGCGCAGGGCGGGCCACAGATGTTTTTCCGTACGGCGATGTGCCAACGTAAACAGGTCCTGTTCCGTCCATCCAAACAGCGGCGACCGCAAAGCCGTAGCGAGCGATAGGCTATCATCCGGGGTGGCCAGAAAGGACAGCAGCGCACCCAGATCCTTGACCGCAATCTCGGCCCCGACCTTGAGCCTGTCGGCACCCGCAATGGGCAGATCCGCCTCCTTGCAAGCGCGGATCAGATCACCGAACACACCGCTGCGTCGCTGCACGAGGATCAGGAAATCGCGTGGCTGCACCGGGCGCGCGCCATCCTTGTCCGGGATCAGAACGCGGGTGTCGATCATGTGGCGGATCTGGTCGGCAATCGCCTTGGCCAATATCCGGAACTGATGCTCGGGGTGCCGCTTGTCGACGGGATCGAACCAATCCTGCTCGGGTTCTTGCTCCGGCTTTGGCACCACGGGCCACAGATCGACCCGCCCCGGGAGGTCCGTGTGAAAGGCGATGTGGCGGTTGTGCCCGAACCCGGCGTCAGCGGCATTTTCAAATACCGCATCAACCAACCCAAGGATCGCGGGCGACGACCGGAACGAATGGTCCAGCGTGTTGCTGTTCAGAACCTGGTTCGATTCCGCCAGTTTAGAGCCGAATTCCAGCTGCATCCGGTCGAATTCCCGTGGGTCGGCGCCTTGAAAGGAATAGATCGATTGCTTCTTGTCGCCGACCACAAAGATGGTGCGCGTCACATCCGCCCGCGCGCCGTCACCGCTGGAAAACTCCTCGGCCAGCTTGCGCACCACGTCCCATTGGGCGGGGCTGGTGTCCTGCGCCTCGTCCACCAGAATGTGATCGATGCCACCGTCCAAGCGGTAGAGCACCCAAGCCGCCACAGCGCTGTTGCCCAGCAGAAAGCGCGCCTTCTGGATCAGGTCGTCAAAGTCGAGCCATCCGCGCCGATCCTTGGCCCGTTTGTACATCGCGGCAAAGCGATGCGCGAACCGGTGCAGCGTAACTGTCCGCTCTGCCGCCTCCAGTGCCAGCCGTGCGGCGCGCGCGGCCTCGACCCGGTCGATCAGCGCTTCCATCTGGGCAAGCAGATGCGCGGCCTCTTTCTGCGTGGCCTTGGTCGGGAACCGTTTTTTGCGCGTGCCTGCCTGGGTCAGGAACGCGGCCTCGGCGATGGAAATGCTGTGCGGGTCCAGCGACACGATGGTTTGCAGCGTCGCGCCCACCGCGCTGTCGGTGACGCCCTGCGCCAGCAGGATGGGGATCAGGTCCTGCAACATTTCCCAGTCGCCCGGCGCAAACGTGTCCGCGACGATCCGGTCATGGCTTAGATCGCGGGGCTGTCCAAAGACCTCCAGCACATCGCCCAGCGACAGGTCGCGGAATGCATCGGCGCGTCCGGCGATCTCCTTGGTCAGCTTCAGGAAATCCTCGCCATTATACTGCCCCGCCAGCGCGGTCAGGATCGGCGCATCCGTGCCCTCGGCCATCTGATCGACCAATTCCGCGCGCAGCATGTCCGCCGCGCGATCCTCGATCTCGGTAAATTGGGGGCTCACCCCAGCCTCCAGCGGGAACCGCCGCAACAGCGATGCGCAGAACGAGTGGATCGTCTGAATCTTCAGACCGCCGGGGGTTTCAATCGCGCGTGCAAACAGCGTGCGCGCCTCGCGCAGGTCATCCTCGGTTGGCTTGCGGTCGAGGCCCAGTTCGGCCAGCGCATCAATCAGATCGTCATCACCCAGCATTGCCCACGCGCCCAACCGTTTGAACAGGCGGTTCTGCATCTCGGACGCGGCGGCCTTGGTGTATGTCAGGCAGAGGATGTGCTGCGGTTGCACGTTTTCCAGCAGCAGGCGCGCGACACGGTCGGTCAGCACCCGCGTCTTGCCCGACCCGGCATTGGCCGACAGCCACGTGGACGCAAGCGGTTGCGCGGCCTCGTGCTGACGGCGGGTAGCATCGTGCAGTTCGGTCATTCCAGAACCTCCGGTGCGGGCGCGGCGCTGATGTCCCATTCGCCGAACCGCGCCAACTGATCATAGTCGCGGCTGATCCGTTCCTTTTCGACCGCGCGGCGCGAGGTATAGCCCTTGTCCCCTTCCAGATAGGCGGACAGCAGGCTGACCAGTTCCGCCAAAACCTTGGCGGGCGGTTCTTCATCAAGCGGGGCGTCCTCGACCTTGGGGGTCGATCCAATGCCGATGAACTGGGCCGCCCGCACCGCCCGCACGCCCAGCGCGTCAAAGCCGCCCTGTTCGATCATCGCCGCCTCGATCAGCAGCTGCTTGTCGAAGTGTTTTTGCACGTCCTTTGATGGCAGTTGCCCGGTCTTGTAGTCATAAATGATCACATCACCCACGGGGTCCAGATCGATGCGGTCGGCGCGACCCTCCAGCGTGGTGCGCACGCTGGGCAGGTCCAGCCTTCCGATTGCCTCGTCCTCGAACAGGGTCGGGGTGGCGCGCATCTGGCGGGCCTGTTCGGTGGACACGATCCATTCGGCCGCGCGGGCGAGCCGCGCGTACATCAGCGCCCGCGCGGCGGGCCACGGCATCTCGCCCGCCAGCACCTCGTCCGCGTGGCGCATCAATGTCTCGACGGTCAGCGCGCCGGGGTTGTCCAGTGTTTGACGGACAAAGCGTTCCATGACCTCGTGGGCGAGAATACCGCGCAGCAGCGCATCCGGCGTTTGAACGAGCGGCGACAAGGCGCGCAGCCGCAGGACGTGCTTGGCATAGATCGCATAGGGATCGCGGATCAACGTCTTGATCTCGGTGACGGTAAACCGTCGCGGGCGGGCCGAGACGGGCGGGCAGGGGCTGGGCCGCTGGGCTTTGGGCGCATCCGGGCTGGCGTCAAGCTGGTCCGCCAGACGCAGCCAGTGTTCGCCGCGATTGCCAAGGTCGGACCAAAGATCCTCTCCACCCGGCAGGCCAGTCACAAGGTTCTGGATCCGGTTCATCCAGCGCGATGGCACTGTTTCGGCATCATCCGACCGGATCGACCGGGTCAGCCAGACATGGCCCGCGCCAATCGCCTGTTGAAAGTCATGGGCCGACAACCCGATACGCCGCTCCGGCAGCAACAGGCCCGCGTCCTTTCGCATCTTGCGGTTCAACCACGGGTCCGGTTGTGCCGCCTCGGGCCAGGTTCCGTCGTTCAGCCCGGCAAGGATGACCAGATCGGCACCCTGCACCCGCGCCTCGAGCGTACCCCAGATCATGATCGTTGGATGGGGGGCGTCGCGGTCGCGGACCTCTTCCTGTTGCAGGATACCATCGACGAGGGCGCTGTAATCCGCCGCCGACATCTCGCCGCCATGGGGGGCATGTTCGGCCAGTGACGCCATGGCCGCCTGCGCCTTTTGCCCCGCCTTTTTCTGCCACAGTCCGCCGGGGTCGGTGCCTGTCTGACCCGCTGCAATGGCCTCTGCCACGCGGATGTGCCGCGCGACCCAATCCTCAAGCGGCATCGGGGCCGGGTGATGCATCCCGCACAGCGCCGTGCCCAGCCACGCGGCCCAGTCTTCCATACCCTCGACGCCTTCCCTGACCGCCAGCCGGAGCAAGCCCTGGGCATCTGGATAAGGCAGCCCGTCCTTGCGAATGCGCAACTCCAACCGTTCGGTGAACCGCTGGTGCAGGTTGCGGTCGGCCCCGGTATGGGTCAGCGGGTGTTTGAGCAGGGTCAGCAACGCCTCCGCATCCAGCGGTGCATCGAACAGGCGTGCCACATGGCGCAAGAACCGGCCCGGTGGTGACAGGTGCAGGGGCGTGCCCGCGCTGTCGTCCGGCAGGATGTTCCAACGGTCCAGCGCCGCCGTCACTTGCCGTGTCAGCATCCGGTCCGGCGTGATCAGGGCGGCGCGTTCGCCGGTTTCTGCGGCGGTGCGCAACCGCAGGGCAATGGCGATGGCCTCGGCGCGCGGAGTGTCTGCCTCCACCAGAGTGACATCGCGCAGCGCGTCGTCCAGATCGGTCAGCCGCGGCCCCTCGCGCCGCCACGCATCCGTCACAGGCGCCGGTCGCAGGGCCAGCGACACCAGCCTGTTGCGCGCAGGCGACGGGGGCGTATCAGGCGACCACCGCAGAATGTCGCCTGGTGACAGATCCAGCGATTGCGCCAATTTGAGGAACCGGAATTGTGGGTGGTCCTCTCCCATGGCGTCCTTGGCCATGGTTGCCCAGACGGTGTCCATGTCGAAATCGAAACCCGGCAGGATCACGGCCCCCTGAGGCAACCTGCTGACGGCCTGCATCAGCAATTGCGTGGTGCCCCGCGATCCGGTGGAGCCGACAACAAGCACCGGATCGCTGGGTGGCGTATCGGCCCAGTGCGCGGCCAGCCGCAGCACTGTTTCTCGTTGACGTGCCTCCGGGTCGGGCGCGGTGGCGGTGTCGTCGATATAGGATTGCGCGATGCCGAAGAACCGCTGCGCCCGTTCCCAATGGCCGGATTGGTCCGACACGTCGAGCCGCGCAATCGTGTCCGCATCCACGCCTTCGCCCTGCATTTCGTCCATCAACGCGGCCAGACTGTCCGCCAGGTCAAATCCGGCGGTCACCGGGGCCAGATTGTCCTGATGCGCGATCAGGCGCTGGGTCAGGTTGACCAGCTCCAGGCGCCGCCGCAGGGGGGATGTCGCAGGCGGCAGGGCGGTGCCCGGCAGCAGCGTATCAAGGTCAGTCAACAGGCGGATCTGCGGCAGCAACCGTGGCGGGCCTGCATCGAACAGATCCCTCAGGCGCCGCGCCATGCGCCGCGTGTTCACGAACAGGGTAATCCGCGCCCACGCATCGGGCGGAGCTCCGTCCAAGCGTTGCTCTAGGCCGCGCAGAACCGCCGCCGGGAAATCCACCCCGATGGGGCAGCCAAAAAGGCGCGGGCGGCCCCGGTCTTCAAACATGGTACTGGGCCAGCATCTCCTCGGCCTCCTTGATCCCGCCGGGATGACCTACATCGCACCAGCGCCCGGCATAGCGCGCGCCATACAGACGGCCACGGTCCGCCATCATGTTCCAGACGACATTCAGGGAAAACGCCCGCTCTGCCACGTCATGCAGCAGGTCGGTCTTGAGGATCTGAACACCGCCGTAAACATACGCGCTGCCGCGATGCAGCGCGCCTTGGTCATCAATGTCGAAATCGCCGCCGCCCTGCCGCCCCAGCACATGGGTCATCGGCACGCAGGTCAGCAGGGCGTCCATGCGCGCGGGATTCCACTGCGCCAGCAGTTGCGCCACAGGATTGGGCCCGGCCCATACCGCATCCGTGTTCATCGTCAAAACCGGCCCCGCACCCAGATGCGGCAGCGCGTTGCGCAACCCGCCGCCGGTGTCGAGGATATCGGGCGCTTCGCGCAGCACGGTCACATCCGTCCCCGCCAGGTGCTGTTCCAGCTGGTCAGGCAAATAGTGTGCGTTAACCACAATCGGTTGCGCGCCGACCGCGCGGCCCAGCGCCAGCGCGTGGTCGATCAAGGGCCGCCCGGCCACCTCGATCAACGGTTTGGGGCGCGTGTCGGTCAGGGGGCGCATCCGCGAGCCAAACCCCGCCGCAAAGAGCATCAGGGCCGGGGGATCGTTGCGCATTGATCTTTGAGCCTTTGAAGGAGGGCAGGGGTGGGCACGGGCATCGCGGCCTGCACCAGCGGTGCAATATCGCTTAGCGCCGGATGGGTCAGATCAGTCTGCAAATGGTCCCAAACGCGGGGGATCAGGTCGACATAGTGCGGCTTGCCATAGAGCATCGACAACCGGGCAAAGACGCAAAGGATGCGCATATTCCGCTGCACACCGAGGAGTGCATAGGCGGCTCTGAACGCGGCGGCATCCGTGCCCGTCGCCGCGACATAACGGGCAACCATCCGCTCCGCCACCGTCGGTGGCACGTCGCGCCGGGCATCCTGCGCAATCGACACGAGGTCATAGGCCGGGTGGCCCAGCATCGCGTCCTGATAATCAAGCAACCCCACGCGCGCCACGCCCGTCCGCTCCGGCAACCAGATCAGGTTTTCGGCGTGATAGTCGCGCTGGATCAGCACAGGCTCGACCGCATCCATCGGCAACAAAACCGCGTGAAACGCCTCGGCAAATTGCGCCCTTTGGTCTGTATCGATTTCGCCGGTTGTGCCGCGCTGATACCAATCAAACGCAAGGCAGGCCAAATCCGTCATCACCCGTGCATCGTATCGGGGCAGGTCCGGCGGAGAGCTGCGATGCAGGTGCACCAGCACGTCCGTGGCCGCGTCATACAGAGGGGCTTCGCACGCCGGATCGGCGGCCATGACCCGCGCGAACAGATCGTCGCCCAGATCCTCGATCAGCAGAAAACCGTTGGTCTCGTCCTGCGCAAAGATGTCTGGCGCGGACAGACCCGCCGCGCGCAAGACGCGCGTGATGTGCACAAATGGTCGGACATCCTCGCCCTTGTCCGGCGGGGCGTCCATCAGAATGGCGGTTTGATCGCCCTTGCGCAGCCGTTCATACCGGCGGTTGGAGGCATCGCCCGCTACAAGCTTGCGCGGTGCACCCCCCCAGCCCGCAACGTCCAGAAACACGATGCTCGCCTGCGATCGATCATCCATCTGCCAGCACCCCCGTCAGTCGTGCGGACCATTTCGCGTCCGTCCAGTGCAGCGTAACGTGCCGCGCCATATCATCGACGGTAATCTGCATGTGCAGCGCATCCGCGGGCGTCACAGGCCCCAACCGGTCCGGCCATTCCACCAGACAGATCGCATCGTCGAACGCCTCGACCAGGCCCAGTTCATCGATTTCCTGATCCGATGTCACGCGATAGAGGTCGGTGTGCCACAGCGGACCCTGCGCGGTGTCGTATGTCTGGACAAGCGTGAATGTCGGAGAGGGCACGTCCTCTGGCACATCCAGAATGGACTGGATCAGGGACCGCGCGAAATGTGTCTTTCCCGCCCCCACCTGACCGTCCAGCAGCACGGTGTCGCCCGGCGCCAGCCGCGGCGCAATCCGTGCGGCACAGGCGGCGGCGGCATCGGCATCGCGCCAAGAAATGGACTGGGGGCTTTGGATCATGGGGCCAAACTATCTGCATCGCCGGGCGCTGCAAGCAGAATGACCCTAGCCCTTGGCGGCAACAGGCACTGCCTGCGGAGCAAGCGCAAACCGAATGACGGTTGCGCCAGAGGCGATGGGCGACAGCCTGACCTGACAGGCGCCGTGGGTTACGTGCTCCACATCGGCCTCCCAGGACACGCGTTCGCCAAGCCGCATGACGAAATCACGCATGTCGCCCCATGCGGGATGGGGCTTTGCGTTGGCCTGCCATTCTCTAAGGCAATCCACGATGGTCACGTCGGCAAAGCTGTTGTCGGGATCCATCTTCCACATCTCGCGATAGGCCGCGTTGCAGAATGTCAGCACCCCCGCCGAAGAGAATACCGCCAGCGCGTCCTCGAACGTGTCCATCAGCGATTGACCCAGCTCCAGCTCTGCCCGGAAGTTACGGGTCAGGGAAATCTCGGCCGTAATATCCTCGATCAAAAAGGCGACGGCCCCGTCGGGATGCGGCCGCCCGTTCACCCGGTATGTGTGACCGGTATCCAGCGTCCAGGTCTCCTGGTAACTGCCATGGCTGGCGGCGGCGATCATCTCGGTGATCTCCTGCCGCCACGAGCTGTAATTCTTGGGCTCCGGCATCACGCGGTTGTCGCGCAACCGGTCAAAGAAGGACAGCAGGTCAGGCCGCGCGCTCAGGAACTCCGCAGGCAGGGATGTCAGGTCGACCAGCGCCGGGTTGAACAGCGCCAGTTGCCCGTTGCGGTCAAAGATGGCCAAGCCGATGGACAGCTGGGCAAAGGTCTTGGCCAGTGTCTGGACGAAATTGCGCTGGGCAATCTCGGCCTGGATCACCGCGTTGATGTTGACAGCGTGATAGATGCTGTCGCTGCCCGCGCGGGTTGCGGTGACGTTGTACCATTCGGTGCTGTCGGTGCTGTCGATATGAACCGGAACGCGCACCATGTTCTTGCCGTCAAACCCGCTCTGATCCAGATCGAACAGGGGGGTCGCGTCCTCATTGTCGTTGGTCAGGTCAGCCAGTTCTGCGTAGGCCGTGTTGTGCCATTGGATGTTGCCATGCCCATCGGCCAGCCAGATGGGATAAGGCGCGTCCGTCGCCGCCAGCCGCAGCGTATCCAGCTCGGCCTCCAGCGATTTGACCATGTGGATGGTGCCAGCATCGGTGGCATCGTCCTGTTCGATGACCACGCGGGTCATCCCGTTCTCACGGGTGAGGCGCAGCAAGGCGGGGTCGTCGTCGGCCACCGAAGGCAGTGTCATCGACGTGGCATCGGGCAACGCATCGGCGTCCGGCAATCCCGGAAAGCGCGAAACAAGACCGGCGCGCAGGGCCTGCCAATCGGTTTCAGCCGCATCGCGGTTCAACAGGGCGCGTGCATGGTGCGACGCGTGTTCCAAATCCAGATCAGAAAACAGAAAATGCAGCCCGCCATTGCCCGGTGGCACCTGCGCAGCGCGCGGCGCCACCTGCCTGTTCAGGAAAATCAGCCCGACCGCAATCGAAACGGCCGCGGACCCGATGACAGTGATAATTTCAACAGCAGTCACGCACCTGCACCTTATCGCCAACCCAGATCCTATGTACCTTCACCAAGGTTAATGCGCGGTTAACCTCTATGAATTTTTTAGTAATCAGGAGGTAATGGGCTCGTTGCGTCCTTGTGGCAATGCGTTGTCGCCTGTGCGGGCGTCAATCTTGCTGCGCGGCCACTGCACCTCGACAATTGCGCCGACGTGATGGCCCTCGGGGCTGGCGCTGCTGTAGGGATCCGCACCGTTGGCAAAGGACAGCTCCGCCCCCGACCGTTCCAGCAACGTCTTGGCTATGAAGAGGCCCAGCCCCATCCCTTCGTAGCCGGGGCGCTGTTGATTGTCGGTCTGCGTCTTGCGTCGGCGGACAAAGGGATCACCGATGCGGCCCAGCAATTGCGGCGGGTACCCCCGCCCGTCATCCATGATGCGCAACGTGATGATGTCGTCATTCCAATGCGCCTCGATCCAGACGGTCGAGCGGGCAAAATCCACCGCGTTCTGCACGAGGTTCCGCAGCCCATGGATGATCTCGGGTTGGCGCAGGATGGCGGGCTGGTCAATGGCATCACCGGCGTCTGGGTCGTGCGTGTATTCCACCAATTTGCCGCGGTGTTCATGCGGCTCTGCGGCCTCCTGAACCACGGTCATCAACGGGGCCTGCCGCAGGTGCAGATCGTCTTTGCCCGCGCGACCCATATCCCGCAGGATATCACGGCAGCGGTCCGCCTGTTCACGGATCAACGCGGCATCGTCGCGCAACTCCGGCATGTCCGACAACTCTTCGATCAGTTCGGCGCTGGTCAGCTTGATCGTCGCCAGCGGCGTACCCAGTTCGTGCGCGGCAGCAGCAACAACACCGCCCAGATCGGTCAGCTTCTGTTCGCGCGACAGGGCCATTTGCGTCGCGGCCAGCGCGTCCGACATCGAATGGATCTCGGACGTGACGCGGCGCGAATAAAGGCCGATAAAGCAAATCGCGATCACTAGCGCGATCCAGTTCCCGAACACGAACAGATCCGGAATGCGCAGCAGATATCCAAGCTCTGTCCGCAATGGCAGGTGATATTCCGACAGCAAGGTCACGATCACAATGGCTGTCGCCGCCACCAGAACCGTCGAGCGCGTCGTAAGCACAGCGGCGGAAATGGTCACCGGCCCCAGCATCAACAGCGCAAACGGATTGTTCAGCCCACCGGTCAGGAACAGCAGGAATCCCAGCTGCAACAGATCGAACAGAACCATCAGCAGGTTCTCGCGTTCGGTCAGACGCTTGTTTTCCGGAAAGACGAAAATGGCGATCAGGTTGCCGATCACCGACACGCCAACCGCGAGGTAACACAGCCCAAGCTCAAGCTGGAGCCCGTACATCCGCTGCGCCACGGTCAGTGCGACAAGCTGGCCGACAATCGCCACCCAACGCAAAAGGATCATCGTCCGCAAACGGATCCAGTTGGACCGCTGTTGCCCGGTCAGAAGGCCGATATTGGGTTGCGCCATTGTGTCACTACTTCGTTTATTGCACTGGGCCAGAGGATCGTTAGCTAGTGTCCTAGCGCATCTCAACCCCGAGGACACCATGACCCGCATCATCGCACCTGTCGCCGCTCTTGTCGCTGCCCTGTTTATCGGCGGCATCTGGTGGGCCACGCAGGGCGGGCAAAGCGCAGGCATCGGCCAGTGCACCGCCACCAAGATCGCGGGCGATGGCAACGAGATCGGCGGCCCGTTCGAACTGGTCAACGCCGAGGGTCAGACCGTGACCGACAAGGACGTGATCACCGAACCGTCGCTGATCTATTTCGGCTATACGTTCTGCCCGGATGTGTGCCCGCTCGACACTGCACGCAACGCCGAAGCGGTTGATATCCTCGCCGAACGCGGCATGTCCGTGACGCCCGTTTTCATCACCGTTGACCCGGAACGCGACACGCCGGAACTGGTCGGCGACTTCGCCTTCAACCTCCATGAAAGGATGATCGGGCTGACCGGTACGCTGGAACAGACGGATGCGGCCAGCAAGGCCTACCGGACCTATTACAAGCACCATGACAAAAGCGATGAGTTCTATCTGGTGGACCACTCGACCTTCACTTACCTCGTTCTGCCGGAACAGGGATTTGTCGAATTCTTCCGCCGCGACGTCACCGCAGAGGCCATGGCAGACCGCGTTGGATGCTTTGTCGAAAACGCCTGAAAAAGCGGAATAATTTGACCACACCCCATGACCGCGCCATATTCAGCCTCAGCCAAAAAATTATGCGGGAACGGGAGAACCTGATGCCGGAAGCAGCACAGTACGAGTTGGGCGAAGACAAGTCTCTCTTGCTTGTCGATGACGATGAACCGTTTCTGCGACGCCTCGCCAAGGCCATGGAAAAACGCGGTTTCGAGATTGAGACAGCCGACAGCGTGACCGCCGGCAAGGCCATCGCCACCGCGCGCCCACCTGCCTATGCGGTGGTCGATCTGCGGCTCGAGGATGGCAATGGGCTCGACGTGGTCGAGGTGCTGCGCGAAAAACGTCCCGATGCGCGGGTGGTTGTACTGACCGGGTACGGCGCCATCGCCACCGCCGTCGCTGCCGTCAAGATCGGGGCCACAGACTATCTGTCGAAACCTGCTGATGCGACCGACATTACCAATGCGCTTCTGGCGCGTGGCGACGATTTGCCACCGCCTCCCGAAAACCCGATGAGCGCGGACCGGGTGCGGTGGGAACACATCCAGCGTGTTTATGAACTATGCGATCGGAACGTGTCTGAAACGGCGCGGCGTCTGAACATGCACCGCCGCACGCTGCAACGTATTCTGGCCAAGCGTTCGCCGCGCTGACGCGTCACAGATCGTAGCGTTTGAGGATCTTGTCGACGGTCTGACCGTCGGCCAGTTCGTACCCTTCGATCCGCCCGTAGTCCTGAAATCCGCGCGACTGATAATAGATCAGACCGCCCTCGTTATCGGCACGGATATTGGCGTTGATCCAGCCATAGCCAAGATCCCTGGCCGCCTGGCGCGTGGCGTCAAAGAGTTTTGACCCGATCCCCAGCCCGGTTTGACCCAGCTGAACAAAGGTCGCGATTTCCGCCGCCGCCTCTGGCAGGTAATCGCCACCCTGTGCAATCCACTGGAACCCGACCACCTGTTCTGCGTCGTTCACCGCGACGTGCCACGCGGTCCTTGTGTATTTCTCCGCCATCCAGTCGGCCATGTCCTTGCCCGTGACGGGGGTGGTCAGCGCAGTTGTCCCACCTTGTGCAATAATCTCGTTCAAAAGGGAGGCCATCGATGCGGCATCAAGCGCAATGGCGGGGCGGACGGTGATCATGGGCATTGCTCCAGCAATTCGGCATGGCGCGCGGTAAAGGCGAGGCGCGTCTCCAGCGGTGGGCGCAGCACGATTTCAAGGTCGGTGATCAGCGTCGGATCAGGCTTGCCAAAGAACTTGTCGGCCTCGGCGCGGGTAAACCCCGCGATCTGCGTGGCCTCCATCCAGGCGCTGATCTTGTCGGCCTTCTTGATCTGTCGCTTGATCGTAGCGGGCACTTTGGCGGGCAGGCCAAACCGGATGTGCACCGCGGCCTCCAGCCGTTCGTCCAGCGCGCCATAGCCCGGCCCGACCGCCGCCTTTACAGGTGAAATCATGTCGCCGATCACGTATTCGGGTGCGTCATGCAGCAACGCGGCCAACCGCCACTTGGCCGGGGCCTTGGGCGCGATCCGCCCGAACAGCGTCTCGACCAATAAAGAATGTTCTGCCACCGAATAGGCAAAATCGCCCCGCGTCTGCCCGTTCCACCGCGCGACAAAGGCCAGACCGTGGGCGATATCCTCGATCTCGATATCCATCGGCGTCGGGTCCAGCAGGTCCAGCCTGCGACCGGACAGCATACGCTGCCATGCGCGCGGTTGTTTGGCCATTTCGGAATGCCTCGTATCTTTGGCGGGAACCATTTGCGGTCAATCGCGTTTTTTCCACGAAGGAGATCGTTATGAAACCCGCAATTTTGTTCGCCGCCGCAATCGCCATGTCCGCTACGTCCGCTGCTGCGCAGGATGTCTGCATGTCCGCGCCAGAGCTGGAGGCCAGCCTCAAGGACTGGTACGGTGAACAGCCCGTGGATGGATCGCAGACCGACACCACAACCATCTGGGCCTCTGAACAAACCGGTACGTGGACACTGGTCCAGTATCTCGCTGACGGGCAAAGCTGTGTCTTGGCGCAGGGCTACGATTGGGGCGCTGAGGTCAGCGAAGACCTTGTTGTGGCCGCGTTGACGGAACAACCCTAAGTTCGTCGCATCGCCGCATTGAGCCTTTGCCCAGAAACTGGTAGCGCATCCCCAACTTGAAAAGGATGACGCACATGGCGAATGATTACATCGTTAAAGACATCGCGCTGGCTGAATATGGCCGCAAGGAACTGGACATCGCCGAGACAGAGATGCCGGGGCTGATGGCCTGCCGCGAGGAATACGGTCAAAGCAAACCGCTTAGCGGTGCGCGGATCGTCGGGTCGCTGCACATGACCATTCAGACGGCCGTTCTGATCGAAACGCTGGTGGCGCTGGGCGCGGATGTGCGCTGGGCGTCCTGCAACATCTTCTCGACCCAGGATCACGCGGCGGCGGCGATTGCCGCAGGCGGCACACCCGTCTTTGCGATCAAGGGTCAAAGCCTTGAAGAACATTGGGATTATCTGGACAAGTCCTTCGACTTCGAAGACGGCCCCAACATGATCCTCGACGATGGTGGCGACGCAACGCTCTATGTTCTGCTGGGTGCACGTGCCGAGGCGGGCGAAGAAATCATCCCCGTTCCGACGTCCGAGGAAGAGGCCGTGATCAAGGCACAGATCGCCAAGCGCATGGCGCAAAGCCCCGGCTGGTTTACCAAGGTCCGCGACCAGATCAAGGGCGTGTCCGAAGAAACCACAACCGGTGTGCACCGCCTCTATGATCTGGTGAAACAGGGCCAGCTGCCCTTCCCCGCAATCAATGTGAATGATTCTGTCACCAAGTCGAAATTCGACAACAAATACGGCTGCAAGGAATCGCTGGTAGACGGCATCCGCCGTGCCACCGACACCATGATGGCCGGCAAGGTTGCCGTCGTGATGGGTTACGGCGACGTCGGCAAAGGTTCCGCGGCATCCCTGCGCGGCGCTGGCGCACGCGTCAAGGTGACCGAGGTCGATCCGATCTGCGCGCTCCAAGCGGCGATGGACGGGTTCGAGGTTGTCGTTCTTGAGGACGTGGTGAGCGACGCCGACATCTTTATCACGACAACGGGCAACAAGGACGTGATCCGCATCGAGCACATGCGCGAGATGAAGGACATGGCCATCGTCGGCAACATCGGCCACTTCGACAACGAGATCCAGGTTGCCGCGCTTAAGAACCACAAGTGGACCAGCATCAAGGAACAGGTGGACATGATCGAGATGCCGAATGGCAATCGTCTGATCCTGCTGTCCGAAGGGCGCCTGCTGAACCTCGGTAACGCCACGGGTCACCCGTCCTTCGTGATGTCCGCGTCCTTCACCAACCAGGTGCTGGCCCAGATCGAGTTGTGGACCAAGGGCGACGAGTACAAGAATGACGTGTACATCCTGCCCAAGCATCTGGATGAAAAGGTCGCGCGCCTGCATCTGGACCGCATCGGCGTCAAGCTGACCAAGCTGGACAGCGAACAGGCGGCCTATATCGGCGTCACACCCGAGGGCCCGTTCAAACCGGAACACTACCGCTACTGACAGCGCGGGCGGGGATGACGCCGCCCAACCCACGCACATGAAAAAGCCCCGGTCGCATCTCTGCGCCGGGGCTTTTTACATCAGGTGATCCGATGGATCAGTTGTTGCTGATCGCGTTGCCCACACCAACCACGGATCCGATCAGGCCAAAGATGGTCCGCACATTGCCAACCGGGCTTTCGGTGGCCATTACGAGGTCCTTGGGATTGATCCGGAACTTGCGCGCGGCAAAGATGTCTTCGGCCGATGTCAGGTCGATAGTGAACACCACCTGCGTCCGCAGCGGGCCAGACCCATCGCTGCGCAGGTCCTTGCGCGAATATTCCCGCAGGATAAGGATGCCCTCGGGGTTCGCGCGGGTGTCATTGATACCGCCCAGCAGCGCAAGCGCCTCGATGGCGTTGATATGTTCTTGGGTAAACGGCACGATGGTTTCGGACCCGGTCGCGCCCAGCGCCACGAAATACCGTTCGTCTTCTTCCACAACGATCTTGTCACCGCCGCGCAAGACCACGTTCGCCGACGCACGTTCATAAAGTGTGTCGGCGCGGATCTCAAAGCTTTGACCACTGCGCTGCAAACGCACCAGCGGGTTTTCCAGTTGCGGAGAAATCCCGCCCGCATTCGAAATCAGGCTCAGCAGGCTAAAGTTGCGGTTGGGCAGCGGATAGGTGCCTGGTGAATTGAACCCGCTCACCGCATCGACCGAGTTGTCGGGGCCGGACGTCAGCTGCAACTGCACCTGTGCGTCGGGAACAACCTGCTCCAGTCGCCGTTCAATTTCGCCACGGGCGCGGTCGGGGGACATGCCGGTCACGCGCACTTCGTCAATGTAAGGCACAAAAATCGTGCCGGATGGCGAAACGACCAGGCCGCGCATCTCGACATTCTTTTGCGTCAGCCCGGTCAAAAGGGAGTTTTCCTGGTTATCCCAAATGACCAGATCGATCATGTCGCCGATACGGATCAGGTTGGACTTCGGGCCCGTTGTCCCGCTGAACCAATGGTAATGTCCGGCCCAGCCGGTGGCAGGCCACCGATGGACCTGCGCAATCGTGTTCTGCGTGATCGGAACGACAGAGAATGGCGCGTCTTCGTCATCCGCGCTCCGGATGACTTCGCCCTCAATGGCAGCACCACGCGGAAGGCTGCAAGCTGCGACGGCGAACATGGCCAGAAACGCGATGAAAATGCGAACGGTTTTATGCACGATATGTCCCTCTGGCCGCCCAGCGACCCTTTTTCCGAAGGTGTAGCCGGAAAACCCGGTCGTTCAAAAACAAATACACAGACAACGCCCATGATCACCAAAAGCGTTGCTCATACACAATATGTCGGAGGGTTTAGTCTCCTTTGGGCGGAGGATTGCCCAGATCTTCTGCTTCCACAACCTCTGAATCGTCGACAACAGTCACTGCGTTCCCTGCATCCTGTGCCAAAGACGTCGTAAGCAGTGGCAGCATTTCGGTCCCGCCCGGCATAGCGATTTCATTCGCGGGCGGACGTTTCCACTCCAACGTGTCGAACGCCCCGCAATTTGAGCAGGTCGGCCCCCACTCGCCGTGGATGTTCTGGCAATTGTCGCACACCCACTGCGGACCACGCGGCGCAGAGAGCGCACGCGCCAGCCAGCCCTGGATGACCGCGTCGGATGCGCCCTGCCCTTTTTCGATGGCCGCCATCAGCGTCACCGACCGGGTTGTCGGATCGGTCTCGACCAGATCGCCCAAGGCCCGCCGCGCAGCCGGGAAATCTTCGGCAGCGATGTTCAGTTCCGCCAACAGCATCTTGGTCTCGGGATCGTCCTGATGGCTGCGCGTCAGCTGGGCAAACCGCTTCAACCGTTCACTTGCCGTCTCGTCGGGTTCAATCGCGGCAAAGGCCGCGGCTAGATCAGGGTGTGGTCGCGCCTCCCACGCTTTCTTGAGAACACGCGTCGCGTATTTCTTCTGACCTTGCTCGATATAGCTGTTGGCGGCCATGACCGCCGCAGGGATCAGATCGGGTGACAGGCGGTTCGCTTCGATCGCCGTCTCGCGCGCCTCGATGGTCTCGTCTTCTGCCATCACCTGTTTGGCCTCGCTCAGCGCCAACACCGCATCTCGGCGGCGATGCACATCACGCGGCAGCGCCCCGTGTTTCAGCTTGGCCGAAAGGGTTTGCCGGGCTCCGGCCCAATCTTCCTTGTCGGCTTGCAGCTTCAGCAGAACATCCTGTGTCTCTTCGTGCTTGGGCTTCAGCGCAAATGCCTTTTCCGCCAGCTTGAGCGCCGTGTCCGTGTCGCCATCGGCCAACTTTTGCTTCATGATCCCGCGCACGCCGACGAAACGGGTGGCATCGTTCTCCACCAACTTGCGATATGTTTCCTCGGCCTTCCGGCGATCCCCCGCCAGCTCCGCAGCCTGCGCCGTGAGTAGGTTGGTCAGTTCGGGGCGATTGAGATATTTGTCGGCTTTCTCCGCCTTGGCCAAGGCAACGCGCCCCTCGCCTGAGGCCAGCGCCATCATCCCTTCGGCCAGTGCGTCAAACCCTTTCCGCGCGCGATTGCGATCAAAGTAGCGCGACAGCGCGGTTTCGTCCCCGTTCAGAAATTTCCATACGGCGACCAGCAAGCCTAGCAGCTTGAGACCGATCCAAATCACCAGAACCAACACGATCAGTGCGACAACCGATTCAAACGGCCCAAAGTTGTATTCGTCGCCCGCAACGACCACCTGCACGCCGCCATCGGCCTCCAGCAGATACCCGGCCCCAAGGGCCAGCGCGGCGACGGCCACAACGAAGACGATAATTTTTACCAATGACCAGATCATGAAAAGGCCCCTTCTTAGAGTGCCGACAGGCGTTCAGCCAACGCATTCGCCGCTGTCGCAGCATCGTGACGCGATTGCGCCTGGTTCAACCACGGGCCAAGGGCCGCGCGGGCGGGTTCGGGCAGTGCTTCTGCCTCGGTCAGTGCATCAGCCAGACGGTTTTCGCGCACCGCCGCTTCAATCCGCGACAGGACGGCGTCGGGGTCCGACCCCTCGCGCGGCTCGACCGAACGCACACCCAGTTGACGTTGCAGGAACCCGCCAAGGCCCCCGCCCCCGGTATCCGCAGACCGCGCCGCCGACAGCGCCGCGCGTGCGGCATCCGGCACCTCAGCCTGCAAGGTGGCCAGCGGCGTCACACCGGTATCCGCCACCGATTGCAGCGCCTCGGGCACATCTGTCTGACCGGCCTCCGCCAGATCGGCCAGCGCGTCTGCAAATGGAGCGCCAGAATCAATCGCGGCAACCACGCGGGCCGCTGCCGCACGGGCAAGGGTGGCATTCGCCGCCGCTTGCGCATCCGTCCGGGCGGCTTCCAGGTTGCCCAAAAGCGTATCGATCTCTGCCTGTTGCGCCTCTGCTGTTGCGCGCAAATCGGCAAGCGCCGCGTCAATCGCTTCGGTTGGAACGGTCACCTCGGTAGTCGGTGCCGCCACCGGCCGGTTCTCCAGCGCAACGATCCGCTCTGCCAGCGCATCAACCTGCGCCGACATATCGGCCAGGGACGTCTGCACCGCACTCAGATCCGACTGGAGCGGCGACAGATCAACCTCTGCCGCGGCGGCTGGCGCGGTTGGTTCGGGCAAGTTTTCCACCGCCTCTTCGAGCGCCGCCAGACGGACAGTCGCAAGGTCGAGATCCTCGGCCAGTCGCGTATCGTCGGCAGTGCTGCGCATGCTGGGCGGAAGGATCGGATCCAGAACTTCGGCACGTGCGGCAATAAAGCCAGCCATCGCGGCGATAATCCCGGCAAAGATCAGCGGCATGGTGCTGGGACGCTGCGGCTCTGGCTGGACAGGTGTCGGTGCCGGGGTCGCCGATTTCTCTGGCTCTGGCTCTGGCTCTGGCTCTGGCTCTGGCTCTGGCTCTGGCTCAGGCTCGGCATCCGTTGCCGCCGCGGCCGCGTCCTCGGGCTGCTCCATCAGATCAACGGCCGCCGGTTCGGCCGGCAGGCTGTCCGCACCGGACGTGTCTTCCGCCTCGGGCGTGACCGCATCTGCGTCGGAATTTTCGGTATTGGCTGCGGCGTCCTTTGCCTCGTCTACCGCGTCGGTCACATCCTTGGCTGTGCCCTCGATCACGGCATCCTTCGACGCCTCGGTCTTGTCCTGGGGCACCTCATCCGGGCTTTTGCGTTTGGCCAAGGTCTCCCCCTCCCGATTCTTCTGGCGGTTGATCCACCGCGTTGAACACTACCCCGCGCCTGTCCGCCTCTCAACCCGATCTGGGCGAATTGCCGCCGTCACAGCAGGCCGCGTATGGCGTCGCACAATGCGGAGGCGTTTGGCGCAGATGCGATCCTCAAGCCCCCCAGCGCGATGGGTGCCGCTGCCTCCGCCACCGTCGGGCTGAGCGCAGCCACACAGATGGATGTGGCGCGCGGCGCCGTCTTGGCAAACTGGATTGCAGTCCGAGGCGAAAAAAGGGGAACAATCACACGACTTTCCCGCGTGATCGCCTCGCATGCGGCGGGCTTCAGCGGGCGCAGCACCTGATCATAGACGACGATGTGGTCCACCGTCAGTCCCGCGCGCCCGAGGCGGACTGCAACATCCCCCCGCGTGTGCGCACCTGACACATGTACCAGCCGCGCAGCGGGCGGATGCGAAATCAGACCGGCAACCAGACTGTTCGCGTCATGGCCCACCTGCTGCGCCTGCCATCCCCTCGCCTCTGCCGCGCGTGTGGTCGCAGGACCAACGCAATAGGCGACACGCCCCGCACCGTCCGGTCCGGCGGCCACTGCGGATTGCGACGTGAAAATCGCGGCATCCTTAGACCCGATGGGAACGGCCACGTCACGCGGCACGATATCGACCAGCGGGCTGAATACTGGCAACAGGCGCGCCTGCATCTCGGCAGGCAGCCCGTCATAGAACGTCCGCGCCCGCGTCAGCGGCCGCGTCAGGATCAAGGGGATCTGTGGGTTGGGTGCATTGTTTGCCACGGGCGAAACTGTTACCCGGACGCAGCCTGCCGCGCAACGGACCAACACCATGACCCGCCCGATCACGTGCCTCGGAATAGAAAGCAGCTGTGACGACACCGCGGCCGCGATTGTGCGCGGTGTGCCCGGCGATATGACCGTTTTGTCCTCTGTCGTGTTTGGTCAAACCGACCTGCACGCGGCCTTTGGCGGTGTGGTGCCCGAGATTGCCGCCCGCGCCCACGCCGAACGTCTGGATGTCAGCGTGCAAGGCGCGCTGGATCAGGCGGGTGTCGGGTTCGGTGATCTCGATTCGATCGCGGTCACCTGCGGACCGGGCCTCATTGGTGGGGTCGTCTCGGGCGTGATGACGGCCAAGGCGTTGTCGGCGGCGACCGGTCTGCCACTCTATGGCGTGAACCACTTGGCCGGGCACGCGCTGACGCCGCGCCTGTCGGATGGCGTGGCCTTTCCCTATCTTATGTTGCTGGTGTCCGGCGGGCATTGCCAGTTCCTAATTACCCATGGGCCGGACCGGTTCGAACGGCTCGGCGGCACTATCGACGATGCACCGGGCGAGGCGTTCGACAAGGTCGCGCGCTTGATCGGTCTGGGCCAGCCCGGCGGTCCCGCAGTCGAAGCGGCGGCGCGTGGCGGCGACGCTACGCGCTTTGCCTTTCCCCGCCCTCTGGCCAACAAACCAGGCTGCGACATGAGCTTTTCAGGCCTCAAGACCGCCGTGCTCCGGGCGCGCGATACACTGGTGGCCGAAGCGGGTGGGCTGCGTCAGCAGGATCAGGCGGACTTGTCTGCATCGTTCCAAGCGGCGGTTGCCGACAGTCTGGCGGGAAAAAGCCGCCGCGCGCTGGACCAATATCTGGCGCTGTCGCCGTCCGATCCCAACTTCTGCGTGGCTGGGGGCGTGGCGGCAAACATGCACATTCGCAGCCTGTTAGAGACTGTTTCCGCCGATAAAGGCTGCCGTTTCCTCGCCCCACCGCTGGCGCTGTGCACGGACAATGCCGCGATGATCGCCGCCGCTGGCATCGAACAGATGGCAGGCCGTACACCGGACGGCATGGACCTTGCCGCCCGGCCACGCATGCCACTCGACACGCGCAGTGCCGCGATGCTGGGGTCCGGCAAAAAGGGCGCCAAAGCATGAGTGTCGGCATCATCGGAGCAGGCGCCTTTGGTACTGCCCTTGCCGTGACACTCGCCCACCGCCAACCCGTGGCCCTCTGGGCACGCGACACCCGCGATATGGCCACAGCGCGCGAGAATACCGCCCGTCTGCCCGGTGTGCGGTTCCCGGATCAACTGGCGGTTTCAGGCAAATTAGATACTGTTTTCCGTTCCGACATCCTGCTCCTCGCCGTACCGATGCAGGCGCTGGGTGGGTTCGCGCGCGCCCATGACCTGAGCGGAAAAACGGTCGTGGCCTGCTGCAAAGGGATCGACCTTGAGACAGGCAACGGGCCGACCGCGATGGTGCCATCCGCCACCCAAAGCGCGGTGCTGACCGGGCCCAGCTTTGCAGCCGATATCGCGCGGGGTCTACCCACTGCCCTCACCCTTGCCTGCACCGACGCCGCGGTTGCCAAGTCCCTGCAACAGAGGCTGTCCACGCCCACCTTGCGCCTCTACCGCACGTCGGATGTGGTCGGCGCGGAACTGGGCGGCGCGCTCAAGAACGTGATTGCGATCGGCTGCGGCGCGGTGATGGGCGCGGGCCTCGGCGACAGCGCCCGCGCGGCCCTGATGACCCGCGGTTTCGCCGAGATGCAGCGCGTCGCCACCGCCTTTGGTGCACAACCGGACACGTTGATGGGCCTCAGCGGGCTTGGTGATCTGACGCTCACATGTACGTCAAGCCAGTCCCGGAATTACCGTCTGGGTCTTGCGCTTGGCCGTGGCGACGACTTTGATGCGGGCATAACCGTCGAAGGGGCGGCGACAGCACAAGCGCTGCGCAAGGTCGCGAAGCGGCACAATCTGGATCTGCCGGTCTGCCGCGCCGTGGCGGATCTGGTCGCGGGAAAAACGGATATGACAGGGGCGATGGACCAGTTGCTGGCCCGCCCTCTCAAGGAGGAATGAGATGATTTTTGCACTGATGGCCTGGGACAAGGACGGCGCGCTGGACCTGCGGATGGAAAACCGGCCCGCGCACCTCGACTACCTCAAGGGTTCTGATGCCGTGCGCAAGGCAGGGCCGTTCCTCGACGCCGACGGCAAACCCTGCGGGTCGCTGATCGTGCTGGAACTGGACGACATGGCCGCCGCGCAGGACTGGGCCGACAACGACCCCTATGCCAAGGCGGGCCTGTTCCGCGAGGTGACAATCACCGCGTGGAACCAGGTGATCGGCGCATGAAATACTGGCTGTTCAAATCCGAACCCTCCACCTGGAGCTGGGACCAGCAGGTCGCCAAGGGCGATGCGGGCGAAGAATGGGACGGTGTGCGCAACTATCAGGCCCGCAACTTCATGCGCGAGATGGCTGTGGGTGACCGCGGGTTCTTCTACCACTCGCAAAAGGAAAAGGCGGTTGTCGGGATCGTCGAGGTCTGCGCCGAGGCCCATCCCGACAGCACCACCGACGACGACCGCTGGGACTGCGTGGACATCAAGGCGGTCAAGCCGGTCAAGACGCCCGTGACGCTGGACATGGTCAAGGCCGATGAACGTCTGTCCGACATGGCACTGATCCGCAATTCGCGCTTGTCGGTGCAGCCCGTAACGGCGGATGAATGGCGGATCGTCTGCGAGATGGCCGGGATCCCGGAATAACTCTTAGGGTTTCGCCCGAACCTCTGTAGGCTTGCAGTAAATCGCATAATGGAGGGTCAGATGGGATTTTTGGCAGTGGTCGTGGCCGGGGTGGCCGGGTTCATGTTCGGCGCGGTGTGGTACACCGTCTTCGCAAAGCCGTGGATGGCGGCGTCGGGCGTGCCTCTGAACGACGCAGGTGACGCGCCCGCGAACCAGAAGAACCCAGTGCCCTATATCACCAGCATCGTGGGCGCGATCCTCGTGGCGGGCATGATGCGCCACGTCTTTGCGCTCAGCAATATCGACACATTCGGCGAGGGGCTCGTCTCCGGCTTTGGCGTCGGCCTGTTCCTTGTCAGCCCATGGATCGCCACGTTCTACGCCTTTGGCGCACGGCCTTTCCGGCTGACGCTGATCGACAGCGGATATGCCACGTTTGGCTGTACCGTGATCGGCGCGGTTCTGATGCTGTTCTGATGCGAAAAGGGGCCGGACCACCTGCGTGGTCAGACCCCTCTCTCGCCCCAGCGTGCACTCCACAGAGCCACCGCACGTTTGCTTGAATTTCGGGTCTGACCGTTCTGGTCGGACATGTACTGCATACGCAGCGCCCCGGAAATTTGCAAATCTATAGTATTTTTAATTGCCCTGAAAACAGAAACACCCGCTTAACTTGCGGGTGCTCCAATCGTCCAATCCAAGGCTCAGGTTCAGCCGTAGACGGCCTCTTTGCCGAAATGCTTGGTCAGCATGTAATAGACCACGGCGCGGTACTTGTTGCGCTCGGATTTTCCATAGGTTTCGATCACGGAATTGATCGCTTCCATCAATTGCGGGCCATCGGCCAGGCCCAGCTTCTTGATGAGAAAGTTGTTCTTGACGGTTTCCAGTTCCGAAGGCTGGCTCCCGGCGACGGTGGACGCGTCGGAGTTATAGATCGCGGGGCCGCATCCGATGGTCACCTTTGTCAAAAGGTCCATGTCAGGCGTCATCCCGCATTTATTCTTAAGATCGTCAGCATATTGTGCGATCAAATCGTCCCGTTTGCCCATATCTGGTCTCCCACCGTTGGTTTGCGTCCATATTTTGTAGCTGACGCAAGGCATTTCAGTCTTGTGCGGGCACGATAACGACAAAACGGCAAAGGACAAACAATTTCGGCGGGGAAAATTGGGCTCTAAACCGCAAAAAGGGGCGCCTGATCGGCACCCCTTTCCGCGCAATTGCTGTCACCGATTACGAGGACATGTTGATCTCGTAGTCGCTGGGCAGGCTTTCCAGCTCGCTCTCGTCGATCTCGGGCAGGGCTTCCAGCTCGGCCTCGGACCATGTGGCAAGACGCAGTTCGCCGTCGCCGGTACGGTCAAACTGTTCCAGCGGCAGGGCAACGGTGTACTCGCCCAGACCCAGGAAACCACCGATACCGATCACCGCGGCATAACCGTCGGCGGACTTGATGACATAGTCGATCTCACCCACGGTCTCGTCCGACGCGGTCAGCACGTTGGTGCCGATGATTTCGGCCACGGTCATGGGCTCGGCGTCCATGTCATCCATGTCGCTCGTCGCGGCATCCGCGGTGTCGATTGCAGTCTCGAAACCTTCTTGGGTTTCATTGGCCAGCATCTCGGCTGTGGCCAGTGTCGCAGTGCCCACCTGGCTGTCGATTGCGGTGTCTTCCGGCTTGTCCGACATCGACCCGGCAAAGGCGGGTGTGGCAATCAAGGCGGCAATGGCAGCGGTTGTTTTCAGTACGTTGCGTGTCATAGTGACCTCCATTGTTTCATCTGGTGAACCAACGGCGATCAGGCAAAAGGGTTCCGGCAACCGCCCGGATTTTTTAGCGGCACAGCCCCCAGCCGCTGTGTTGCAGATGGAAATGATCCGCATGCAGACTGTTGTAGTCGGGGCCAAGCGTCACGCGAAACCATGTGCAGGCGCTGTTCCTCAGATCGCGAAAAAACGCAGCTTGCGTGCCTGCGTCATTCCACCCGCTCAACAGCCGAAGGCGGCGCCCATCGCCGAGGGTCACGCCGGAAATGTCGATGGCCTCGGCAGTGGCGTGGCTGCTCAAACGCCCGGACGATCCCTGCGGTGTCCTGATCTGGCGACAGCTATAGCTCGACGCGTGCTGGATCGCGGTGACCTCCTGATCGAAATGTGTCCGCGCGGCCGGGATCACCCCGTGCCGGTGCCACATCGCCAGCCGCAGCGCGGTCTGGCATCGCGTCTCGACCGGCGTCATCCGCGCCCCGCCGACACTGCGCAGGGTCACCCGGTCTGCAATGCCGCATTGCGATGGCGTCGTCAGGTCGGGCAGGGGCTCGAATTCCGCCCCCGTGCCCAATGCGGCGCGACAGGTGGCACCGCTGGCCAGCGCCTGCGCCATCTTGGTCCGGGTCAGCGGCGACAGCGGATCCGTCACGTTCAGCGGTTTGATCGGGTTCAGCGCATCGGGCAGCGGCGTGCCCGGCGCATAGATCAGCAGAAAGCCCGCGACGCAGGCCATGATGAACAGCGTCAAAAGCGCATAGAGCAGAGACGCAAGACGCATCGGTCAGCGGACGGACAGGATTTCGCTCAGCGGCTTTTTCATCTTGGCGACGGCGGGCACGGTTGCGTCTTTGGCGGCATGGCCCACGGCGATGATCATCGTCGCCTTCTCGCTGTCGGGCCGCCCCAGCAACTCGCCCAGAAACTTCATCGGGTTCGGCGTGTGGGTCAGCGTCACCAGCCCCGCCATATGCAACGCGGTCAGCAACATGCCCGTCGCGATCCCCACGCTTTCCGGCACGTAATAGTTCTTGTACCGCGTCCCGTCGTCAAAACTGCCATAGCGTTGGGCAAAGACCACGACCAGCCATGGCGCATCCTCCAGATGCGGTTTGTGGTCATTCGTGCCAATGGGCTCCAGCGCCTTGATCCACTCGTCACTGGCCCCGCCGCCATAGAACTTGCGCTCTTCCTCCTCGGCGGCGTCGCGGATCTGTTTCTTGATCGCGGGGTCCTGAATGGCAACGAAATGCCATGGCTGGTGGTTGGCCCCCGACGGCGCAGTGCCCGCCGCGGCCACGCAGGCCTCGATCACCGACTGATCGACCGGACGGGTGGAATAGTCACGCACCGTGTGCCGCTTGGCCATCATGTCGCGATAGGCTTCGGCCTGTTGCAGCATCTCCGCATCGCTCAGGTCCTGACGGTCCGGCAGCGGCAGTTGCGTGTATTCAAGCTGGTCCTTGGAGAACATGGTTTGTGTCCTTTTCGATCCTGATCTTGTGCCGAGGGGAGGGCCGACACGCGGGGTGGTGCTATAGCGCCGCCCCGGGGGGGGGCGTGTCGGCGCTGCCCGGCGTGTCCGCCGGGCGGGTACTCAGAAATCGAGGTTTTCGACACTCAACGCATTCTGCTGGATGAACTCGCGGCGCGGCTCCACCACGTCGCCCATCAGCTTGGTGAACAGATCGTCCGCCTCGGCCATATCCTCGACCCGCACCTGCAACAGCGTGCGCGCATCCGGGTCCAGCGTTGTCTCCCACAGCTGATCCGGGTTCATCTCGCCCAGACCCTTGTAGCGTTGCAACGACAGGCCGCGCTCCCCTTCTTCGAGGATCGCATCCAACAGGTCCATTGGCCCCATGATCAATTGGCTGCGGTCCTTGCGATGCAGTGTCGCGGGCAGGCTGTACACATCCTGCAAGGACTGCGTGAACGTCCCGGTCTTGCGCGCCTCACCGGATCGCAGCATCGGCCCGTCCAGCGTCCGCACCTCTTCGACACCGCGCAGGATCCGTGCAAGCCGCACGCCCTTGTCCTGCGTGATCCGCCCGACCCAGCCGCGCTCCCATTCCAGCGCAATCAGGTTCAGCCGCTCCGCCACCTTGTCGGCCACACCTTGCAGGTCGGCCTCCACTGCGCCGGGCACAAACGCCCCGGCAATCGCCGCCTGTTCCAGAATGTGCCGCGGATAATGCGTCGGGAAGGCCTGCAACACCCGCTTGAGCTGCCGCGCCTCCTCGACCACCCGCACCAGATCCTGGCCCACGATCTCTTCGCCGTTCCCCTGGCGCAGCATCGCACCCTCGGTGCCCTGCTCGATCAGGTAATCCTCCAGCGCTGTTTGGTCCTTGAGGTACACCTCGGACTTGCCCCGCGCCACCTTGTAGAGCGGCGGCTGCGCGATATAGAGGTACCCGCCCTCGATCAGCTCCGGCATCTGCCGGTAAAAGAACGTCAGCAGCAGCGTCCGAATATGCGCACCATCCACGTCCGCATCCGTCATGATGACGATCTTGTGGTAACGCAGCTTCGAGATATTGAACTCGTCCCGACCAATGCCCGTCCCCAGCGCCATGACAAGGTTGCCGATCTCCTGGCTCGACAGCATCCGGTCAAACCGCGCCCGCTCCACGTTCAGGATCTTGCCGCGCAGGGGCAGCACCGCCTGCGTCCGCCGATCCCGACCCGTCTGCGCCGATCCACCAGCCGAATCCCCCTCGACGAGAAACACTTCGGTCTTGCTCGGGTCCTTCTCCGAACAATCCTTCAGCTTGCCAGCAAGGTAATTCACATCCATCGCGGTCTTCCGCCGTGTGAGCTCCCGCGCCTTGCGCGCCGCCTCACGGGCCAGTGCGGCCTCGATGATCTTGCCCACGATGATCTTGGCCTCGTTGGGGTTCTCCTCGAACCACTCGGCCAGCTTTTCATTCACCAACCCCTCAACCGCCGGGCGCACCTCGGACGACACCAGCTTGTCCTTCGTCTGAGACGAGAACTTCGGATCAGGCACCTTGACCGACAGCACACAGGTCAGACCCTCGCGCGCATCATCGCCGGTAAAGCTCACCTTTTCTTTCTTCGCGATCCCGCTCGACTGGGCATAGTTGTTGATCGTCCGCGTCAACGCCCCGCGAAAGCCCGCCATATGCGTGCCGCCATCGCGCTGCGGGATGTTGTTGGTAAAGGGCAGGACGTTCTCGTGATAGCTGTCGTTCCACCACATCGCGACCTCGACGCCGATCTCGTCGCGCTCGCCCTGAATGAAAATTGGCTCAGACATGACCGAAGACTTCGACCGATCAAGGTACTTCACGAACTCCTTGACGCCCCCTTCATAGAACAACTCGGACCGCAGGTGTTCCACTGGCCGCTCATCCACGAGAATGATCCGCACACCCGAGTTCAGGAATGCCAGTTCGCGCAGCCGCTTTTCCAGCGTGTCGAACGAGTATTCGAGGTTCGAAAATGTCTCGGTCGAGGCGAGAAACCGCACCTCGGTCCCGGTGCGGTCACCGGCGTCACCCACAACCTTGAGATGCTCCACCGTGTCCCCATGGGCAAAGCGCGCCACGTGTTCCTTGCCATCGCGCCAGATCCGCAGGTCCAGCGACACAGACAGGGCGTTCACCACCGAAACGCCAACCCCATGCAAACCGCCCGACACCTTGTACGAGTTGCTGTCGAACTTCCCGCCCGCGTGCAGCTGGGTCATGATGACCTCGGCCGCCGACACGCCTTCTTCTTCGTGAATCCCCACCGGAATCCCGCGCCCGTTGTCGCTGACCGACACCGATGAATCCGCGTGGATCGTCACCGTCACGGCATCCGCATGACCGGCCAGCGCCTCGTCGATCCCGTTGTCGACAACCTCGTACACCATGTGGTGCAGGCCGCTGCCGTCGTCGGTGTCGCCGATATACATGCCCGGACGCTTGCGTACCGCCTCCAAGCCTTTGAGAACCTTGATAGAATCCGCGCCGTATTCTTCGGGGATTTGCTCGTTATCTGCCATTTATGGGCCCCTTGAGTGGTTGCACCAAATATACGGTTTTTCAGGGGGAATGTCACGCAACTGACACAAGATTTTGCGTGTCAGGTCAGGGGGATGATCAGGCCCACACAGATCAGCAAACCGCCCGCAATCAGGTTCATCCGACGCAAGGCGCGCGCAGAGGTCAAAAGCCGTCGCGCCCGATCGATAAACAGCGCCATGACAAGGTTTCCGACCAGCGGCACGATCATCGACAACAGCACGATCACCGCGACATCCCACGCTGTCAGCTGCGTCAGATCAAAGAACCCCGGAAGCATCCCCATGTAGAACAGGATCGCCTTGGGATTGCCAAGGATCACCGCCAATCCCGCAAGAAACCCCGCCCACATGCCCGGCCGCGTCAACCGGCTGTCGGTGCTGATCTGCGCGTCGGCGGCACGGATCACCATCACCCCCATCAGCAGGAAAATCCCCGCAGCCACCCATTTCAGGACCGCCAGAAACCCGCCATAGACCGACAGGATCCACGTGATGCCAAAGATCGCCAGCAGCGACCACAGCACATCCCCGACCACAACGCCTAAGGCCAGCGGCCACGCCGCCTGAAACCCGCCCGACAGGCTGCGCGCAATCAGCCCGACCCAGACAGGCCCCGGCGTCAGGAACAATACCGCCAGCGCGCCCGCATAAAGCGCAATGTCCCACGGCGCGAGGGTCACGGTCCCCGAACCTCGCTGATCCCGTCCGTCTCGGTGACCTCGACATATTGCGCCCGGTCCGCCAGCGCCTCAAACAGCTGCGTCTCGGTCCCCGTCATCCACGCCTGCGCGCCCAGGGCACATATCTCGTCATAAAGCGCCGCGCGCCGGTCCGCATCCAGATGCGCCGCCACCTCATCCAGCAGCAACAGGGGCGGCGCCCCGAAATCCCGCGCCAGCGCCCGCGCATTGGCCAGGATCAGCGACACCAACAGCGCCTTCTGCTCGCCCGTCGAACAATCCTTGGCCGGTATATCCTTGGCTGCATAGACCCCGAACAGATCCGCCCGATGCGGCCCGATCAACGTCCGCCCCGCCGCCAGATCGCGTGCCCGCCCCCCGGCCAGCGCCGCGCGCAGATCCTCCACCGTGTCCGGCATCCCCAACTCTCCGGGCAACAACGTCAGATCCGCTGCAGGAAAGGCCGTCTGCGCCCCCGCCTGCGCCTGCGCCAACTCCGCCAGTGCCCGCACCCGGTTGGCATGAATGGCCATCCCCGTCTCGGCCAGCCGCGTCTCCAGCGCGGCATACCAATGCGCATCCCGCACCATGTCCTTGAGCAACCGGTTCCGCTCGCGCATCGCCTTGTCATAGTCCAGCGACACCTGCGCGTGATCGGGGATGAACGACAGCGTCATGCGGTCCAGAAACCGCCGCCGTCCTTCCGCGCCTTCGATCCACAACCGGTCCATCGACGGGATCAACCACAACACCCGCGCAATCCGCCCGAGGGCCGTCTGCGCCGCCGCCTTGCCGTCAATCCGCACCTGCCGCGCCGCACCCCCCTCGGACCACGTTTCGACCTCGTGCACCTGATGCAACGATTGCAACAACCCGGACAGCTTCCAGCCCACCGCCTCGGGCCGCCGCGTCATGTCCTCCGCCGACGAACGCCGCAACCCGCGCCCGGGCGATATCAAAGACACCGCTTCCAGAATGTTGGTCTTGCCCGCGCCATTGGGCCCGTAAATCGCCACCGGCCGCCCATCCAGCGCCAGCCGCGCCAGCTTGTGCGAGCGAAAATGCGACAGGGCCAGCGATGTCAGATGCAACACCACGAAAGCCCCTTCATTGTTCGTAAAATATGCCCGCCGGAGGCGAGAAAATCACACGCGCATCGGCATGACGACATAGACAGCCGACTGGTCATTGCCCTCACGCATCAGCGTCGGATCACCGGATGAATTGAACATGAACACCGCGTTCTCGCGGTCCACCTGGGATGCGATCTCCAGCAAGTATTTCGCGTTGAACCCGATCTCCAGCCGCTCGTCGCCATAGGCCACGGCCAGCTCTTCCTCGGCAGCACCGCTGTCAGGCGCATTCACCGACAGGATCAACCGGTCCTCGTCCAGCTGCAACTTCACCGCGCGCGACCGTTCCGACGACACCGTCGCCACCCGGTCCACCGCCTTGGCGAAATCGCTGGCGTCCACTTCCATCTTGCGCGTGTTGCCCACGGGAATCACGCGGGTGTAGTCGGGGAACGTCCCGTCGATCACCTTCGACGTCAGCGTGATCTCCGGCGTGGCGAAACGCACCTTGGTCTCCGACACGGACACCGCGATCTTCATGTCGTCATCATCCAGCAGCTTGCGCAACTCTCCCACGGTCTTGCGGGGCACGATCACGCCGGGCATATCCGCCGCACCCTCGGGCAGGTCGCTGTCGATCCGCGCCAACCGGTGGCCGTCCGTCGCCACACAGCGCAGCGCGCGGCCGTCGTCGCCATCGGCCACATGCATGTAGACACCGTTCAGGTAATACCGCGTCTCTTCGGTGGAAATCGCGAATTTCGACTTGTCGAACAACCGGCGCAGCTTGGGCGCATCGACCGAGAAATTCGACGCATATTCCGACGAAGCCATGACCGGAAAATCTTCCTTGGGCAGGGTCGCCAGTGAAAAATTCGACCGCCCCGCCTCGACCGTCAACCGACCCGAGGCCGCGTCCGCCGTCAGCGTCACCAGCGCCCCGTCGGGCAGCTTGCGCACAATCTCGTGCAAGGTGGTGGCCGCCACCGTCGTGGCACCGGCGCGTTCCACCTGTGCGGGGGCCTTGTCGACAACCTCAATATCCAGATCCGTCGCGCGGAAGGTCACATCGGACCCTTCCGCCTCGATCAATACATTGGCAAGGATCGGGATCGTGTTGCGACGCTCGACCACCGATTGCGCCTGGCTGACCGCCTTGAGCAACACACCGCGTTCGACACTGATTTTCATGGCCTGTCTCCCCACACGTCTGACCCTTGCACCGGGACGGGCACACTATCCCAACTGCGGCACATCACAAGCATTTTATTGCTTGTCGGGCGCTGGGCGCGTGGCGTCAAGCGGTCGGGGCCGGAAAACCAAAACGGGCGCCCCAAAGGACGCCCGCTGTGTTCGATCTGGCGCAGATTTATGCCTCGAGCGCGCGGCGCAGCAATTCGAGGTCCTCGGCGATCTGACCGTCCGACTGCTTCAGCTCTTCGATGCGGCGCACACCGTGCATCACTGTGGTGTGGTCGCGCCCGCCAAAGCGGCGGCCAATCTCGGGCAGGCTGCGCGATGTCAGCTGTTTGGAAAGGTACATGGCGACCTGCCGTGGACGCGCATAGCTGCGCAGCCGCTTGGGCCCGATCATGTCGCTCAGGCGAATGTTGTAATGCTCCGACACGCGGCGCTGGATCTCTTCGACGGTGATCTTGCGTTCGGACGCGCGCAGCACATCGGCCAGACAGTCCTGCGTCAGATCCATGTCGATCTTGCGGCCCACAAGGGATGCAAAGGCGAACAGCCGGGTCAACGCTCCTTCGAGAACACGCACATTGGTCGAAATCCGGTGGGCCAAGAACTCCAGCACGCCCGGCTCGACGCCCAGATCGGGATAGACGGCCTGCTGCTGTTCGACCTTGGACTGAAGGATGCCCAGACGCAGTTCGTAATCCGTGGGGTGCAGGTCCACGACCAGACCGCATTGCAGGCGGGATTTCACGCGGTCCTCAAGGTCCTTGATCTCGCCGGGGGCGCGGTCGGCGCTGATTATGATCTGCTTGTTCTGGTCCACCAGCGCGTTGAACGTGTGAAAGAATTCTTCCTGCGTGCTGTCCTTGCCCGCGATGAACTGGACGTCATCCACCATCAGCACGTCGACCGACCGGAACATGGACTTGAAATCCATCATCTTGCGATCGCGCAGCGCCTGCACAAAGCGGTACATGAATTGCTCCGCCGACAGGTACAGCACGTTCAGGTCGGGACGGTTGCTGCGCAGTTCCCATGCGATGGCGTGCATCAGGTGCGTTTTGCCCAGACCGACCCCACCATAAAGGAACAGCGGGTTGAACGTGACGGGGCCGCCTTCGGACACGCGCTTGGCCGCGGCATGGGCCAGCTCGTTGGGCTTGCCCACCACAAAGCTGTCAAAGGTAAATCGTTTGTCCAGCGGGGCCGCGGACAAACCGTTCTGCGCCGCAGGTGCGGTCGCGGCTTGTGTCACGGGGGCGACAGCAGCAGATGCAGGGCGCGACTGCGCGTTGGCCGGCACGGAAAAGTTCAGGCGACGCACATCGTGATCATCCGATTTCAGCTCGTGCAGGATCAGATCAGAGAAGTTCTGGCTGACGTAATTGCCCAGAAAATTTGTCGGAACGTCAAAGGATGCGATCCCGTCTGCCAAGGCGCGAAACTCCAGCGGTTCGATCCAATTCTTGTAGTTGTTTTGACCGACGGTCTTGAGCAGCCGTTGTCTCAGCTGTCCCCATTCTTGTTGCGTCATAAGCGTTCTTTGTCCCCGCTGCCTATCATCCCGTGTCCGACGACCTTGGCCCGCCGGAATGGCCTTACCTGTCCCAACATGGGGCAAACCGGTCCCACCCCACTGCCATATGGCCGCAGGTCCGATCCCTTCGGTACTTTACAGATGAAGCGACCGATCCCCTGGCCAAAACCAGACAATACGCACTCGCCGTCCGCACACCAAAATTTAACGACAGGTCGGTCCGTGACGCATGGCGTCATGTCCCAAATGCAGAGCGCTTCTCAGCGCTTTTACCGCACCCATTGCCGCCACGAACATGTTCGTTTCAGCGCCGGGCCTGTCCCCCCAAGCGATTCCTGATCGCATGTTCGGTGGTAGCAATTTCGTCCACAGGCCGTCCACTGAACTTCGATGTTGACTCACACAAGAATCGCCGCGGCCCTTGTTTTCATAAGAAAAACAAAAAAAGCGCCGCAAAATTGCGACGCTTTTGTGTCACTGTGCTGCAACACCTTTAGCCGAGCGATTTCACCCGAGCGGAGAGGCGCGACATTTTCCGCGACGCGGTATTCTTGTGGTACACACCCTTGGTCACACCGCGCATCAATTCGGGCTGTGCCGCCTTCAATGCTTCGGTTGCGGCGTCCTTGTCACCCGAGGCAATCGCCTCTTCGACACGGCGCAGATATGTCCGGATGCGCGAACGACGCGCCTTGTTCACTTGAAAGCGTTTTTCGTTTTGACGGGCCCGCTTTTTGGCCTGAGGCGAATTTGCCATGTTATCTCGTCCCAATCTATTGGTGCGGTAGTTTCAGAAGTCGCGTCCATAGGCCCGACCGGGAACCGAGTCAAGCCACCCCTACCGGTCGCGGAACTGCGCCTCGCGCTTTTCCAGAAAGGCCGCCATGCCTTCCTTCTGATCCTCGGTGGCAAACAGCGCATGGAACAGCCGCCGTTCAAACAAAAGACCCTCGCGCAACGGCACCTCAAACGACCGGTTCACCGATTCCTTGACCGCCATGGCCGAGATCATCGACTTCTCCGCGATCTTGGCCGCAGCGCCCATCGCCTCGTCCATCAGCTTCTTGGCGGGCACCACCCGGCTCACCAGACCTGCGCGCTCGGCCTCTTCGGCATCCATGAACCGACCCGTCAGGTTCATGTCCATGGCCTTGGCCTTGCCCACCGCGCGGGTCAACCGCTGGCTTCCGCCGATCCCGGCCATCACGCCCAGATTGATCTCGGGCTGGCCGAACTTTGCCGTATCGGCGGCAATGATGAAATCGCACATCATCGCCAACTCGCACCCGCCACCCAGCGCATAGCCGGACACCGCCGCGATCACCGGCTTGCGCACCCGCGTGATGGCATCCGTCTCGGGCCCGAACAGATCCTCGGTGAACACTTCCACATAGGACTTGTCCTTCATCATCGCGATATCGGCCCCGGCGGCGAACGCCTTTTCCGACCCGGTGATGACAATGCACCGCACCTTGTCGTTGGCCTGTGCCGCGCCCATGGCATCGGCCAGTTCGCGCATCAATTGGTCATTGAGGGCATTCAACGCCTTGGGCCGGTTCAGGGTCACCTTGGCGATGTGGTCTTCGACGTCGACGATGATCGTCTCATAGGCCATGGGAATGCTTTCATCTGTTGCCGTTGAGGGCCGAGCATTACCATGCGCGTCCCCCGTTTCAAGCTATGATTGACACGACCTGCAATAGAAGGACGACCGCCCCGATTGCACGATCCGCGTGATATCGGACGAACACCCGGACGCCCGACATGGTTCCCCCTCGCGCCCGTAAACGTCAAAATTGTGCTGGAAATATCCAAGCTCTCCATCAGCTTGGCGGAAATCGCGCAAGGACGATCCCCCGGCCTTGATCGCCTGCGCCAGCACCTCGCGGATAATCGGAACCAGTGCCGCAACCCGGCCCGCCGCGATCCGCCCGGCCTTGCGCGTGGGCGAGATACCTGCCCGAAAAAGCGCCTCGCACACATAGATATTGCCCAATCCCGCGACGATTCTCTGATCTAGCAGGGCGGATTTCACCGGCGTGTTCTTGCCCTCAAAGGCGTTCACCAGATGATCCTCGTTGAACGCATTGCCCAAAGGCTCCGGCCCCAGCACCGCGAGCAACTTGTGTTGCTCCGCCGTTGCCGTCTCCATCAGATCCATCGCCCCGAACCGGCGCGGATCGTTGAAGGTGATCCGCGCCCCGTTGTCCATGTGGAGCACCACGTGGTCATGCTTTTCCGCCGCCGGATGTTCGTGCACGAACTGGCCCAGCGGATCACCCGACACCAGCATCCGCCCTGACATCCCCAGATGCACCAGCAACGTCTCGCCACTGCTCAGATCGATCAGGATATATTTCGACCGCCGCCGCAGCCCCAGCACCTGCTGCCCGCTCAACCGCTCGGCCATGCCGGGCGGAAACGGCCACCGCAGGTCGGGCCGGTTCACATCCGCCTGTGCAATCACGGCCCCCTCCATCGCGGGGCTCAATCCGCGTCGGACGGTCTCAACTTCGGGCAGTTCGGGCATTGGCGCGGCTCCTGCGTCAAAAGGGCTACGTTGTGTATGCCCGCAAGCGGCCTATAACAAGGCCTGAGTAAAGAGAAAGACGCCCAGGACCATGACCGACGACACCACCACGCATTTCGGGTTTGAAACCGTGCCAGAGCGCGAAAAGGCCGGGCGCGTGCAGGGCGTGTTCAACTCGGTCGCCTCCAAGTACGACATCATGAACGACGTGATGAGCGTCGGCATCCACCGCATCTGGAAAGAGGCGATGATGGACTGGCTCGCCCCGCGCGCGGGACAAAAGCTGCTCGACGTCGCGGGCGGCACGGGCGACATCTCTTTCAAGTTCCTCAAGCGTGCAGGCCACGGCCACGCCACCGTGCTGGACCTGACCGAACCCATGCTTGTCGAGGGCCGCAAACGCGCCGAGGCCGATCAGATGCAGGACAGCCTGGACTGGGTGGTGGGGGACGCCATGGCGCTGCCCTTTGATGACAACACATTCGACGTCTACACGATCAGCTTTGGCATCCGGAACGTGACCCGCCCCCAAGAGGCGCTGAATGAGGCGTTCCGCGTCCTCAAACCCGGTGGCCGCCTGATGGTGCTCGAGTTCAGCCAACTGCCCAATGACGGCATGCAAAAACTCTATGACCTCTACAGCTTCAACGTGATCCCGCGCATGGGCCAGATGATCGCCGGGGATCGCGACAGCTATCAGTATCTCGTCGAATCAATCCGCAAGTTCCCCGATCAAGAGACTTTCCTGTCGATGGTGCGCAGCGCCGGGTTCGAAAACGCCAAGTACCGGAATCTGTCCATGGGCATCGCCGCCTTGCACTCGGGGTGGAAGATCTGATGAACAGTCAACATGCTGTGGTTAACGCGCGGGTAACCACAAGTGTCCCCGCGGGGACACATCCATGAGGGGTCCGCACAACATCATCCGGCTGATCCGCACCGGCGCCACGCTGGAACGGACCGGCGCGATGAATGTCGTCCTCGACGCGTTCGAGGCACCGCCCGCATTGCGCTTTGTCGCCAAGGCGCTGGGCAAACCGTTCCAGTGGCTGGGCTACAAGGGCGATCCGTCCATGCCCCCCGCAACCCGCGCGCTGACCGCACTCGGCCCCGCCTACATCAAGTTCGGTCAGGTTCTCTCGACCCGCCCGGATGTGGTCGGTGACGAACTGGCCGTGCAACTGCGCGTGCTTCAGGACAAACTGCCGCCCTTCTCCATCGACGACGCCAAGGCCGAGGTCGAACGCGCGCTGGGCCAGCCCGCCGATACGATCTTTGCCGCCTTCAGCGAACCGGTCGCCGCCGCCTCCATCGCGCAGGTGCACAAGGCGACACTCGCCGATGGCGGCGAACCGGTCGCGGTCAAGGTGCTGCGCCCCAACATCGAACGCGCCTTCAAAAAGGACGTCGACGCCTTCTACCTCGCCGCCCGCATCGTCGAAATCTTTGCCCCCGGCGCCCGCCGCCTGCGCCCGATGGAAGTGATCGAACATTTCGACGGCGTCGTGCAGGGCGAGTTGGATCTGCGCCTCGAATCCTCTGCCGCGGGTGAGTTCGCCGCCAATACCGAAAAGGACGATGGGTTCTCCTTGCCCAAGATCCGCTGGGAATACTCCGCCCGCCGGGTGATGACGCTCGAATGGGCGGACGGCGTGCCCATGGGCGACAACGCCGCCATCGACGCCGCGGGCCACAACCGGATCGACCTCAGCGAACGGGTGTTGAAACTCTTTCTCCTGCACGCCCTGCGCGATGGCTACTTCCACGCCGACATGCACCAGGGCAATCTCAAGGTCGCGCCCAACGGGGACATCATCGCCTACGACTTCGGGATCATGGGCCACATCGATGAATACACCCGCCGCGTCTATGCCGAGATCCTGTTCGGCTTCATCCGCAAGGATTACAAACGCGTCGCCGAGGTTCACTTCGAAGCCGGTTACGTGCCCGCCGACAAGGACGTCGACGAATTCGCCCGTGCCTTACGTGCCGTGGGCGAGCCGATCTTTGGCATGGACGCGTCCAAGATCTCCATGGGCCGTCTGCTCAACTACCTCTTCGAGGTCACCGAACGCTTCGGCATGGAAACCCGCACCGAACTGATCCTGCTGCAACGCACCATGGTGGTCGTCGAGGGCGTGGCCCGCTCCCTCAACCCCAACATCAACATCTGGCAGGTCGCCTCACCGGTCGTCACCGACTACATCCAGAAATCCATCGGTCCCAAGGCCGTGATCACCGACCTCTACAAGACCGCACGCGTCCTCACGCGTTTCGGTCCGCGCCTGCCAGGCCTTGTCGAACAGGCCCTGATCGCGCAATCCAACCCGGCCCCGGAAAAACGTCACGGCTTCTGGCGCTGGATCATCCTCACGGGCATCATCGGCCTCGCCGCAGGCGGCGGGCTGACGCTCCTGATCGAAGCGTTCGCCTGACCCTTCATTGTTCTTCAAATATGCAAACGCAACGCCGCCTCAGGCGATGCGTTCGATCGCCAGGGCGATCCCCTGACCACCACCGATGCACATGGTGATCAACGCCTTCGACCCCTGGATCCGCTCCAACTCATAGAGCGCCTTGACCGTGATGATCGCGCCGGTCGCTCCAACCGGATGGCCCAACGCAATCGCGCCCCCATTGGGGTTCACGCGCGCCGGATCAAAGCCCAGATCATTCGACACCGCCAATGCCTGCGCGGCAAAGGCCTCGTTCGATTCCACCACGTCAAAGTCGCCCGCCGACAACCCCGTCCGGTCCAGCAGGTTGCGCACTGCGGGGATCGGCCCGATCCCCATCACCTCCGGGCGCACCCCGGCATGGGCATAGCCCAGAACGCGGGCGCGGGGCGTCAGACCGGCCTTCTCCGCCGCGTCCGCCGTGGCCAGCACAACCGCGCCCGCACCGTCATTGATCCCGGACGCATTGCCCGCCGTCACCGACCCGTCCTTCTGAAACACCGGGCGCAACCCGCCCAGCGCCTCGAGGCTCGTCGCCTTGGGGTGCTCATCCGTGGCGAATTGCAGGGTGTCGCGTTTCACGCGCACCTCGACCGGCGCGATCTGGCTGTCGAAACGACCATCCGCGATGGCCGCCGCCGCACGTTCCTGGCTTTGCAGGGCAAAGGCGTCCTGATCCGCGCGGCTGATCCCGTGCTCGGCGGCCACGTTCTCTGCCGTGACCCCCATATGACCTGTGCCAAAGGGGCAGTTCAGCGCGCCCAGCATCATGTCCAGCGTGCGGACATCGCCCATCTTGGCGCCCCAGCGCTGGTCGGGAATGATAAAGGGCGAGCGCGACATGTTCTCGGCCCCGCCCGCCAGGCCAAAGTCGGCATCGCCCAGCATCAGAGACTGAATCACACTCACAATCGCCTGAACGCCCGACCCGCACAGACGGTTCACATTCATCGCCGGTGTTGTGTCCGGCACACCCGCCTGCATCGCCGCCACGCGGGACAGGTACATGTCGCGCGGTTCGGTGTTGATCACGTGACCAAAGGCAACATGGCCGATCTGTCCGCCTTCGACCCCGGACCGTTCCAACGCGGCCTTGGCCGCCACGGTGCCCAGGTCGATGGGGCTGGTTCCGGCCAGCGATCCGCCGAATGTACCAATGGCGGTGCGCGCGCCGTCGAGGATAACGATGTCTTGGGTCATGGTGCTTTCTCCCTTTGGTCCGATATGGCCGGGGGCGCGGGCAAAGTCAGCCCCATGGCTTGACTTCGACGCAACGGCACGGGCATCTCTCCGTCATGACGGATGAAACAGACGCAATCTTGTCCCTGCTGCCCGCCCGCCTCAAGGAGGCGCGGCGCGCGCAAGGCCTGTCGCTGGACGCGGTGGCGAAACTCTCCGGTGTCAGCCGGTCCATGGTCAGCCAGATCGAGCGCGGCGAATCCTCGCCCACCATCGCGACGCTCTGGAACCTGACGCGCGCCTTGCAGGTGGATTTCGCGGGCCTTCTTGAGGACGGGCCCTCCAGCAGCATCGAGGTGCTGCGCGACGCGGATGTGCCCAGCATTGAAAACCGCGGCACCGGCTGCACCATCCGCATTCTCAGCCCGCCCGAAGATGCCGGGCGGCACGAGGTGTACGAGCTGCGGTTTACCGCTGGCGGCGCGCTGGACAGCCAGCCGCACCGGCGTGGTGCGCGCGAACATCTGACCGTGGTGGACGGAACCCTGACCATCACCAGCGGCGACGCGACGGATGTGATTGGTCCGGGCGACACGGCGCGATACGCGGCGGATGTGGTGCACCGGATTGCCGCTGATGCACCCGCGCGCGCGTTTCTGGTTGTGCAGGACGCATAAGGCGTCCGCTTTCACGGATTTTTGTCCGGTATCATGAAATCCTGTATTTCGGAATCACATCCGGCATGTTAGATGCTCCCATCAAAGGAGCCCTGACATGACCCAAGCGTTTTTGACCGATGTTGCCGACACCCTCGCCCGGATCGAGGCCGACGGGATGATGAAACGCGAGCGCATGATCACCTCGCCCCAGGGTGGGCGGATCGATGTGGGTGACCGCGCGGTTCTGAACCTGTGTGCGAACAATTACCTTGGGCTGGCGGATCACCCCGATCTGGTTGCGGCGGCGCGCGCTGCGATGGACAGCCACGGGTTTGGCATGGCGAGCGTGCGTTTCATCTGCGGCACGCAGGACCTGCATCGCGAACTGGAACAACGGCTGGCGCGGTTTCTGGGCAAGGACGATTCGATCCTTTTTGCCGCGTGTTTTGACGCCAATGGCGGGTTGTTCGAGCCGTTGTTCGGCCCCGAGGACGCGATTGTGTCGGACGCGCTGAACCATGCGTCGATCATTGATGGCATCCGTCTGTGCAAGGCCAAGCGGTATCGCTATGCCAACTCCGACATGGCCGATCTGGAGGGGCAATTGCAGCTGGCCCGCGACGAGGGCGCGCGGCATATCGTGATTGCGACGGACGGTGTGTTTTCGATGGATGGCTATCTGGCAAAGCTGCCGGAAATCAACGTGCTGGCCCAGAAATACGGTGCACTGGTGATGGTGGATGATTGTCACGCCACGGGGTTCATGGGGCCAAAGGGCGCGGGCACCCCGGCTCATGCGGGTGTCGAGGTTGATCTGCTGACGGGCACGCTGGGCAAGGCGCTGGGCGGGTCCATTGGCGGCTATATCGCGGGGCCGCAGCCTGTGATCGACCTTCTGCGCCAGCGGGCGCGGCCGTACCTCTTTTCCAACTCCCTGCCGCCCGCAATCGTGGCTGCGGGGATCGAGGCGATCCGGCTGGTCGAAGAGGGCGACGCCCTGCGTGCGCGGCTGTTCGACAACGCCGCCTATTGGCGGGCGGGTCTGACGGCGGTGGGGTTCGAACTGCTGCCCGGTGAGCATCCGATCATCCCCGTCATGCTGGGAGAGGCGCAGCTGGCGCAGGACATGGCCGCGCGGCTGTTTGATGAGGGTGTGTATGTGTCCGGGTTTTTCTTCCCCGTAGTGCCGCGCGGGCAGGCGCGGATCAGGACGCAGATGAATGCCGCGCTGACCCGCGCGGATCTGGACCGGGGGTTGGCCGCGTTTGAAACAGTCGGCACGGCGTTGGGGGTGATCTGATGCGGAACACGATGCTCGCGCTTGAGAAAACCCACGCCCGCGAGGGATTGTGGAAAGTGACTGCCCCGGTGCCGGAGATCGGTCCGGATGACGTGCTGATCCGGGTGAACAAGACCGGGATTTGCGGCACTGACATTCACATCTGGAACTGGGACGACTGGGCCGCAGGCACCGTGCCGACGCCGATGATCACCGGGCATGAGTTTGCCGGAGAGATCGTCGAAACAGGCTCTAACGTTGAGGGTTTGGCGCTGGGGCAGCGGTGTTCCGGCGAGGGGCATTTGATCGGCAAGACATCGCGCCAGAGCCGTGCGGGCAAGTTTCATCTGGACCCCGCCACGCGGGGGATCGGGGTGAACGAGCAGGGGGCTTTTGCCGAATACCTGCGCCTGCCTGCGTTCAACGTGGTGCCGCTGCCGGATGAGATCAGCGATGATATCGGCGCCATTCTGGACCCGCTGGGCAATGCGGTACACACCGCCTTATCCTTTGATTTGATTGGAGAAGACGTGCTGATCACCGGGGCCGGGCCTATCGGGATCATGGCGGCGGCTGTGGCGCGGCATGTGGGCGCGCGCAACGTGGTGATCACGGACATCAACCCCGATCGTCTGGCGCTGGCGGCGCGTGTGGCGGACGTGGTGCCGGTCAATGTGGCCAAGCAAAACCTGACCGATGTGATGCCGGGGCTGAAGATGACGCAAGGCTTTGACGTGGGCCTTGAGATGTCGGGCAATCAGGCCGCGCTGGATCAGATGGTCGAGGCGATGACCATGGGCGGGCGCATTGCGATGCTGGGCATTCCGCCCGGCAAGTCGCCGGTGGACTGGAGCCGGATCGTGTTCAAGGCGATCACGATCAAGGGCGTCTATGGCCGCGAGATTTTCGAGACCTGGTACAAGATGATTGCGATGTTGCAGAACGGTCTGGATGTGTCTGGCGTCATCACACACCGGTTCAAGGTGCAGGAATTTGAGGCGGGATTTGCCGCGATGAAATCGGGGTCGTCGGGCAAGGTTGTGCTGGACTGGACCTGAGGCGCGTGCGCTGCGTTAACCATGGTGTTGCGCGGTGTGTGCGGGGCCGATCGTGTGTGGAAATGTGCAGTTTGGCTGGGAAACTGCGCAGTCTTGATGCCGCATCCGGCGGGCGTTTCACGTCGATTTGGCGAAAACGTACAGTTTCGACCTGAAACCTTACGTTTTGCGGACAGCGGCCCTAAATCACTGATTCGAATGGTTAATCCGCGGCGGTATGTCGCGGGTTACGCAGGTGAGACGTCGAGCGGCATGCGCCCCTCTGCCGTCAGGGTCCAGACCTTGCCCCCTTCGAACACCGCGGCGGTCAGCGGCTTGCCGTAGCCTGCGCCGGTATCGAGGTTCACGCGGTTGCCGTAATGCGTCGCCGCATCCACGGGCGTGTGGCCGTGCACGATCAGTTTGGGGTGCGGCGCGGTGTGATCATGGAATTCCTTGCGAATCCAGAGCAGGTCTTCTTCGGTCTGGTCCTTGATTGCGACGCCGGGGCGGATGCCCGCGTGCACGAACATCAGGTCGCCGCGCACATGGGTCATCCGCAGATCGCGGAGAAAGCTGAGGTGGCTGGCGGGAACGGCGGCCAGTGCATCGGCCTGCACATCCTGTTCGCGCCTGCGCCCGCCCGCGTCGACGCCGTAGGAGGCGAGTGTGGTGTCACCGCCAAGGCGTGGATGCAGCCAATAAAGTTCGACCATCATGTAGGGGTCGTGGCGCAGCGGGTCGGACATGAACCAGTCGAACATGCGGTCATGGTTGCCCTTGAGAAACGTCCAGTTGCGCCCGGCATCGCGCCCGTCGATCAGCGTGTCGATCACCGCGCGGCTGTCCGGGCCACGGTCGGCGTAGTCGCCGAGAAAGACGATCTCTGCACCCGCCCCGCCATCGGTCTGGATCAGGTCCAGCACACGGTCCAGTTCGGCCTTTTGGCCATGGATGTCGCCAATGGCATAGAGCGGGGTCATGGGCAGCCTTTCGGATCAGGGGCGATTGTGGGTGCCATAACGGGTTTGAGCCGGGTCTGCCACCGGGGTCGGGATCAGCGGTCCAGAGCGGTGATCAGACCAAGCCCGACAAGGGTGCCGCCGCTTAGGACGCGCAGCCGTGCGGCGGCGCGCCCGCCCGACGACAGAGCGCGCGACAGCCGATGCGCCAGCGCGACACAGATGAGATCCGCGCTTGAAAACATCACGTTGACGACGACGCCGAGGGTCAGCAGTTGCGCCCAGATTGGCCACAGGGCTGTGGGGTCGGAAAATTGCGGCAGGAACGCCACGTAGAACAGGGCGGTTTTCGGGTTGAGAACCTCGACCGTGACGCTTTGCCCAAAGGTCCGCTTGGGCGCGGGCGGGGCGCTGGCCGCACGGCCAAGGTGGCGGGTGCGGATCATCTGGACGCCGAGCCAGACAAGATAGGCCGCCCCCAAAAGTTTGAGTGCCAGGTAGAGGGGCGGGACCAGTTCGAGCAGAACGGCCAGGCCAAAGGTTGCGGCGATCACATGGGCATATCCGCCGACATGCAGCCCAAGCGCCGCCATCAATCCATTGCGATACCCGCCTGCCAGTGTTTGCGCCGTCGCATAAAGCGTCGCGGGGCCCGGCACATAGGCAAAGACGGCAGTGGCGAGAAGGAACGGGATCAGGTGCTCGATGGAGGGCATGTTGTCAGCTTAGCGTCGGACGCGGTTGGTGCAAGCCGTGGGTCGGCCTGCACCGCAGTGTAAGGTGCGCATTTACTGCGCACCTTTCGCCAGAGATGCGCCGCGACGGCGTACCCTATGCCACATCGAACGCGAGCGGTTTGACCTGCGTGAACTGGCCGGTGCCTTCGAGTGTTTTCAGCACGTCCGCCGGGATCGGGTTGTCGACATAGAGAAGCGCGATGGCCTCGCCCCCGACGGCGGCACGTCCCAGGGTAAAGTTCGCGATGTTGACGCCGTTGTGGCCCATCGTGTTGCCCAAGAGGCCGATGATGCCCGGCACGTCCTCGTTCGTGGTGTAGAGCATGTGCGCGCCGATCTCGGCGTCGATGTTGATGCCCTTGATCTGGATAAAGCGCGGTTTGCCGTCCGAGAACACGGTGCCTGCCACCGAGCGTTCGCGTTTGTCGGTCACAACTGTCACCTTGATATAGCCGTCGAAGGCACCGGATTTGTCCTGATTGGTGGTCGATATCTGGATGCCGCGTTCCTTGGCGATCACTGGGGCGGAGACCATGTTCACGTCCGGGTTGGCGCGTTTCATGATGCCCGCGACCACGCCGCAGTTCAGCGCCTCGAGGTTCATGTCGGACACGACGCCGTCATAGAGGATGTTGATCGCCTTGATCGGCTCGTCCGTCATCTGGCCGATGAAGCTGCCCAGGTGGCCGGCGAGCTTGACCCAGGGGCCCATGACCTTGGCCTCTTCGGCCGTGACGGAAGGCATGTTGAGCGCGTTTTCCACGGCACCGGTGAGCAGGTAGTTGGCCATCTGTTCGGCCACTTGCAGGGCGACGTTTTCCTGCGCCTCCGTGGTGGCGGCACCGAGGTGGGGTGTGACGACCACGTTGGGCAGGTTGAAGAGCGCGTTTTCCTTGGCGGGTTCTTCGGCGAAGACGTCAAAGGCGGCACCGGCGACGTGGCCGGATTTGAGCGCTTCGGCAAGGGCCTCTTCGTCCACGAGGCCGCCACGGGCGCAGTTGATGATGCGCACGCCGGGTTTCATCATCGCGATGCGCTCGGCGGTGATCATGTTGGCGGTCTGTTCGGTCTTGGGGACGTGCAGGGTGATGAAGTCGGCGCGCTTGATCAGGTCTTCAAGCTCGACCTTTTCGACGCCCATCTTGTCGGCCTTTTCCTCGCCGAGGAAGGGGTCGTAGGCCAGCACTTTCATCTTAAGGCCACGGGCGCGGTCGCAGACGATGCCGCCGATGTTGCCTGCGCCGATCACGCCCAGCGTCTTGCCGGTCAGTTCGGTGCCCATGAACTTGGACTTTTCCCACTTGCCCGCATGGGTGGAGGTCGAGGCCTCGGGGATCTGGCGGGCGACGGCGAACATCATGGCGATGGCGTGTTCCGCCGTCGTGATCATGTTGCCGAAGGGCGTGTTCATGACGATCACACCTTTTTTCGAGGCGGCGTCCTTGTCGATGTTGTCGGTGCCGATGCCTGCGCGGCCGATCACCTTGAGGTTGGTGGCGTTCTTGAGGATCGTCGGGGTCACGCGCGTGGCGGAGCGGATGGCGAGGCCGTCATACTGGCCGATGACTTGCGCCAGTTTGTCCTTGTCCTTGCCGAGATCGGGTTCGAAGTCGACCTCGATCCCCCGGTCGCGGAAGATCTGGACGGCGGCTTTGGAGAGTTTGTCGGAGATGAGTACTTTGGGGGCCATTGTGGTGGTCCTTTTGCGGGTCGGCGGTGGGCAGATTGCCCACCCTACGGGATGGGGTAGGGTGGGCAATCTGCCCACCAATGATCATGCGTTGATTTCGGCCTCGAACGCCCAGGCAAGCCAGGGCAGCATCGCCTGGATGTCCGATGTCTCGACCGTGCCGCCGCACCAGATGCGCAGGCCCGGAGGGGCGTCGCGGTACGCACCGATGTCAAGGGCCACGTTTTCATCCGCGAGCCGTTTGGCCATGGCCTTGGCAAAGGCGGCACCGTCGGTGATCCGGTCGTCGGTGAATTTGAGGCAGACGGACGTGGTCGACCGTGTTGCAGGATCAACGGCGAGGTTGTCGATCCAGTCATGGGCGTCGCAGAAATCCCAGATCGCCTGTGCATTGGCGTCGGCACGGGCGATGAGGCCCTTGAGCCCGCCCACGTCGCGCGCCCAGTTGAGCGAGAACAGGTAATCTTCGACTGCCAGCATGGAGGGCGTGTTGATCGTTTCGCCGACGAAGATGCCTTCGATCAGCTTGCCGCCCTTGGTCAGGCGGAAGATCTTGGGCAGGGGCCATGGCGGCGTGTAGTTTTCCAGCCGTTCCACGGCGCGGGGCGACAGGATCAGCATGCCGTGCGCCGCCTCGCCACCCAGCACCTTTTGCCAGCTGAACGTGGTCACATCGAGCTTGTCCCACGGCAGGTCCATGGCAAAGGCCGCAGAGGTGGCATCACACAGGGTCAGGCCCGCGCGGTCGGCGGGGATCGCGTCGCCGTTGGCCATGCGCACGCCGGAGGTGGTGCCGTTCCATGTAAAGCAGACATCGTTGTCGTAGTTCAGGGCGGCCATATCCACGATCTCGCCATAGGCGGCGGTGTGGACGGTGTGTTCGATCTTGAGCTGTTTGGCCACGTCGGTGACCCAGCCTGCGCCAAAGCTTTCCCAGGCGACCATGTCGGCGTGGCGTTCGCCCAGGAGCGACCACATCGCCATCTCATAGGCGCCGGTGTCGGAGGCGGGCACAATGCCGATGCGATAGTCGGCGGGCACGCCGAGGATGTCGCGGGTGTCTTCGATGGCCTGCTTGAGCTTGGCCTTGCCCACGGCCGCGCGGTGCGAGCGGCCAAGGGGCGCATCAGCCAGAGCGGTCAGATTGTGGGTGGGGGGTTTGGCACAGGGGCCAGAGGAAAAACGCGGGTTCGACGGTTTCGTCGACGGTAAAAGAGTGTCCGGCCGCGTCGCCGGTTGAGTCATAGCCATGTCTGGTATCCTTACAGATAATCGCCCTTCGTTGGGGAAGGGTGTCCCACTGCCGCATGTACGGGGGCCGGTGGGGTGGTGCAACAGGCAAAGCGGGGCTATAGCGCCGCTTGAACATTAAATTGCGACATCTGCGTCGCCTATCGGAAACGACACCTCATGTTTGTTTGCACGCTTTTGACCGACCCGTTGGCCCCCGCGCTGGAGCCTGCATTGATCGACAATCTGCGCAATGCGTGGGGTGGCGGCGATGTGCAGTGGCTGGCGGTGGACGAGGCGGCGGCCTTTGCGCTGGAGCATGTGCCGGACAACCGGTGGGCGGTCTGGGCGGACCTGCAAGAGCTGGGCGTTGATCTGGTCATCACGCCGCTGGCGGGGCAGCGCAAGCGCATGTTGCTGGCGGATATGGACAGCACGATGATCCAGCAGGAGTGCATTGACGAATTGGCCGATGTCGCCGGTGTGGGCGAGCGGGTCAAGGACATCACCGCCCGCGCCATGAACGGAGAGCTGGACTTCGAGGCGGCGATTCGCGAGCGGGTCGGGTTGTTGCGCGACCTGCCCGAGGCGGTGATTGGCCAGGTTCTGGACACGCGGATTACCTTGATGCCGGGCGGGCCGGTCCTGCTGGCCACGATGAAGGCGCACGGGGCCTATGCGGCGCTGGTGTCGGGGGGGTTCACGGCCTTTACCGCGGCGGTGGCGGGCAAGTTGGGGTTTGATGAAAACCGGGCCAACACGCTGGTGACGGACAAGGGTGTTTTGACCGGCGAGGTGGGTGTGCCGATCCTGGGCCAGCAGGCCAAGGTCGATGCGTTGGAGGAGATCACCGCGCGCCTTGGCATTGCCGAGGCGGATGTTTTGGCCGTGGGGGACGGGGCCAATGATCTGGGCATGCTGAAACGCGCGGGGATGGGGGTGGCCCTGCATGCGAAGCCTGCGGTTGCGGCGCAGTGTGATGTGCGGGTGAACTTTGGCGATCTGACCGCGCTGCTTTATGTTCAGGGCTATGCGCGGTCCGAGTTCGTGACGCCCTGATCCGCCATTCTCTGTCTTTGGGTCGAATCGTGGTACCCTGCCTCCAGCCAATAGGGAGGGACAGGTTATGCCGGATTTCGTATTTGCCTATCACGGGGGCACAATCCCGGAGAGCCCGGAAGAGGGCGAAAAGGCCATGGCGGCCTGGGGCAAGTGGTTTGAAGACATGGGTGAGGCCGTCGTGAACGGGGGCAATCCGGTTGGAAAATCCATGACGGTCACAGCCGGGGGCGTGGCCGACAATGGCGGCGCGAACCCGATTTCAGGTTACACGATCGTGCGGGCGGACACGGCCGAGGCCGCGTGCGCCATGGCCAAGGGATGCCCGATGGTTGCGGACGGGTCCGGGTCGGTCGAAGTGGCACCCATCATCGAGATGTAGCACCGTCAGAGCAGGGTCGGCGCGGCCCTTTGGGTGCCCGTGACCAGCCCGTCCCAGTTGCGGATGGGTCCGCTGGTAAAGGCCAGCGCCTCGGGGTGGTCGGCATCGAGCGCGCCCAGTTTCACGAGGATTTGCGCAATCGCGCATTCGCTGGCGCGGGTGGCCCCGTCGGTGATCTTGAGCGCGACGCCGAGTTTCTGCTCTGGCAGCATGGCGACAAAGTACCCTTCGGCACCTGTTTTGATCGCGGTGCCGTTGTTCATAGCGCGCATCAGGCGGGTGCAGGCACGCCCCTCGCCCGCGACAAGGTCGGGGTGCTGCGCCATCGCGTTGCGCAACTGGCCCTGGGGGCTGTCGTTGTCGGCGGCGGCATAGCGCGCCATGGCGCGGGCCATGCCGTGCATGGTGGCGGCGTAGTTGGGGGCCGAGCAGCCGTCGACGCCGAAACCGGGTGAGGTTTCGCCGGTCATCTCTTCGAACGCCTCGAGGCAGGCGGTCTGGACCGGGTGGGCGGGGTCGACATAGTCGGGGCCCGCGCCCAGATGTTTGCCCAGCGACAGAAAGCCCGCGTGTTTGCCGGAGCAGTTGTTGTGGATGCGGCAGGGCGCCTCATGCGCGCGGATCATCGCGTCGCGCACATCGTCGTCGCGCGACACCTGCGGGCCGCAGCGGAAATCGTCGTCACCGCAGCCGATATGGTCGAGCCATGCGCCGACCTTGTTCGTGTGGATCGCCGCCCCCTGATGCGAGGCGCAGGCCAGTGCCAGGTGTTCGGAGCCGAGGCTGTAGGCGTCGGCGGCACCGCTGCGCAGCAAGGGCAGGGCCTGGATCATCTTGGACGAGGACCGGGGCAGGACAACGGCGTCCGGGTTGCCCCAGGCCTGCACGATCTGGCCGCTGGCATCGCAGACCACGGCGTGGCCCTGATGCGCGCTTTCCAGAAAGGGGCCGCGCCAGATTTCGACCAGGGTTTCGGCCCCGTGGGCTGGATGCGTCATCTTTTCCCTCACTTCTGCGCGAAATCCCGCCAATTCGGGTTTCCTGCATCGCGCGTTTCGCGCTAATGTGGCACTTGTCGAGAAGAATTGCCGCCCTTGCAAGAGAATGCGCCGAAAATGGCGCGCCCGAGGTGCGGTGCAGGTGTTGAGGTTTGGACAGCTTGGAGGCTGTGACTATGGGACTGATCAAGAATTTCGTGGTGGGTTTGGGCGCATTGTCGCTGAGCGCGGGCATGGCCCTTGCGCAGGAGCAGAGCACCAACCGCGTCGCGGCCAAGACCGACTGGAGCGTGTTCGTCGAGGACAACCCGACCGAGTGCTGGGGCGTGGCCACGCCCAAGGAGACGGTGAACACCCGCGAGGGCCGCGTTGTGGCGGCGACACGCGGGCAGATCCTGTTGATGGTGTTTTACCGTCCGAGCGCTGGGGCCAAGGGGCAGGTTGCCTTTACCGGCGGTTACCCGTTCCGGTCCGGGTCGACGGTGAACGTGAACATCAGCGGCAATGAGTTCGAGCTGTTCACCGACGGCGAATGGGCCTGGCCCGCGACCGTCGCCGATGACAGCAAGATCGTGACGGCGATGAAGCGTGGCGCCGAGGCGGTTGTGACCGGCGTGTCGAGCCGGGGCACCACCACCAAGGACACGTTCTCGCTTTTGGGCTTTACCGCTGCGGTCGAGGATGCCGAGGGCCGGTGCGGCGGGTAACGCCCGCGCGATCGCAAATCAATTTGGCGAGAGGGGCTGTGCAGCGGTGCACGGCCCCTTCGTGCATCTGGGGAGATTGGTTCCAGTCGGTTCCCAATTAAGTAGGGCGCATCATGCCACGAAAGGAACCCGACATGGTCACGACCACAGTTCACACGCTTGAGACCGCACCCGAGGCGTCCAAGCCGCTTTTGGAAAATTCGATCAAGGCCTTTGGCCGTCTGCCCAGCCTGCATGGCGTGATGGCGGAGAGCCCCGGCCTGTTGGAAGGGTATCAGCATCTGCACCGGTTGGCGATCAACGGCACGGCGTTCACACCCGAAGAACGCACAGTGGTCTGGATGACAGTGAACGTGGCCAATGCCTGCCACTATTGTGTGCCGGCGCACACGGGCATCGCCAAGATGGAGAAGATCGACGAAGGCGTCGTGAACGCCCTGCGGGACGAGACACCGCTGCCCGAAAAGCTGGAGGCGCTGCGCACGTTCACGCTGGCCATCCGCGAGACCCATGGCCGCCCCGGCGCGCAAGCCATCGCGGCCTTTGAGGCGGCGGGATATGGCGAGCGTGCGATCCTCGACACGGTTCTGATCTATGCGCAGAAGGTGATGTCGAATTTCACCAATGCGCTGTTCGAAACGCCTACCGATGCGGCCTTTGCCCCGTTTGCGTGGGAGCCAAAGGCACCCGTCGCCGCGGAATGAGGCGTTGAGGGGGCCAGCCCCCGCCCTTCGGGCCCCCCGGAGTTTATCTGGCAAGATGACGGGCGCGGTGCTGCGGTGCTGCGCCTTTTTTCATTGGGCACAAACCTTTTGATTGCCGAAGGTTTTCCTATATAGGGGCGCATCACCCCAGGACTGGATACCGCTATGGCTGACGCGCCGATCACGCAGGATGTATTGACGATCCCCCGGAAATTGCCGGAGGGGCCTGTGAACCTTGTCGGTATGACCCGCGCGGCGATGCGCGACGCGTTGATCGCCCATGGCACGCCCGAAAAGCAGGCGAAGATGCGCGTGGGCCAGATCTGGCAGTGGATTTACCAGTGGGGCGTGCGCGATTTTGACGCCATGACGAACCTGTCCAAGGTGTATCGCGCGCAGTTGGCCGAGACATTCGTGATCGAGATCCCCGAGGTGGTGTCCAAGCAGGTCAGCACCGATGGCACCCGCAAGTGGCTGGTACGGATTGCGGGCGGGCATGAGGTCGAAGTTGTCTATATCCCCGAGGAGGGGCGCGGGACCTTGTGCATTTCGTCTCAGGTCGGGTGCACGCTGACTTGTTCGTTCTGCCATACGGGCACGCAGAAGCTGGTGCGGAACCTGACCGCCGGAGAGATCATCGGTCAGGTCATGATGGCGCGCGACGATCTGGACGAGTGGCCGGTGCCCGGCGCGCCCAAGGACGAGACGCGGCTGTTGTCGAACATCGTGCTGATGGGCATGGGCGAGCCGCTCTATAATTTCGAGAACGTGCGCGACGCGATGAAGATCGCGATGGACGAGGAAGGCATTCAGCTGAGCCGTCGCCGCATCACCCTGTCCACCAGCGGCGTGGTGCCGGAGATCGAGCGCACGGCGAACGAGATCGGGTGCCAGTTGGCGGTGTCCTTCCACGCGACCACGGATGAGGTGCGCGACAGGCTGGTGCCGATCAACAAGCGCTGGAACATCGACGTGCTGCTGGAGGCGTTGCGCGCCTATCCGCGCGGGCGTAATTCGGAGCGCATCACCTTTGAATACGTGATGCTGGACGGGGTGAATGACAGCGATGCGGATGCGCATCGTCTGGTCAAGCTGATCGAGGGGATACCGGCCAAGATCAACCTGATCCCGTTCAACGAGTGGCCCGGCGCGCCCTACAAGCGGTCGTCGAACAACCGCATCCGTGCCTTTGCCAACATCGTGTACCAGGCGGGCTATGCCAGCCCGATCCGCACGCCGCGGGGCGAGGATATCATGGCGGCCTGCGGGCAGTTGAAGTCGGCCACGGAACGCGCGCGCAAGTCGCGCAAGGAGATCGCGGCGGAGGCGGGATTGGGCTAGGCGCTTGTCGCACTGTTCCCAAGCGCGCCACAATTGGCCCCAACAATTTCCAGATCGTGAACGATTGATGCCACGCTGACCGGCAAATGTGCCTCCAGTCGAAATCCAACTGGAGTGGAAAACATGTCGATCTTTATTGCACAGGACCGTTTCGTCGAGGCGCAGGTTCTTGATCTGGTGAACCGTGAGCGGGCCAAGGCGCTGTCGCGTCGCGAGTGGAAGCACCGTCTGGCGGGCTATGGGTACGGTATCCGCGAGACATCCGTCGGGGATGTTGTGGAAACGCTGCCGCATGGTGTGGCTGTGTGCACCTTGCCTGCGGCACTGTCGGCCTGATCAATCGTCTGAAAAAAGCGGTGTGGATTTGACCTTGTAGAGCAGGTCGATGAACCCCGCGACTTGGTGCTGTGCGGTTGCGCGCCCCTTGTCCGCTGTGGCGAGGCTGGCATCACCAACGACGCCTGCATCATTGAGGTCGGATGCGATCCAGCCATAGCTGATCGGTCCGATGGGCGAGAGTGCCGTTGTTTCCGCAGTTGAGCGGAAGTTGCGTGCCGCCGTCATGTCGACTGTGTCGGGCCTGAAGGCGAGCATGAGTGACGTTTCCACGTCGCCGCCGTGGAGGCCGTAGGTGTCTTCGGCTGATGAATAGAGGCCATCGGGTGCGCCAAAGCTGCCCCATTGGCATTTGACGGCCAGCATATTGGCCTGCACCCGCAGTTCCCGCGCGAGGATCGAGATCAGGTCAAGGTTGCCGCCGTGGCTGTTGACGATGACGATCTTGCGGATGCCTGCCCGCGCCACCGACAGACCCAGTTCCGTCCATGCCGCCAGCGCCGTTGTGGCCGTCAGGGTCAGGGTGCCCTGTGCCCAGAGATGTTCGTTGGATTTGCCGACCGCCTGCACGGGCAGGATGCGCACGTCCAGATCATCGGGGCAGGTGGCGCGGAATGTGTCCAGCATGCCATCGGCGATCATCGTGTCCGTGCCCACGGGCAGGTGCGGCCCGTGCTGTTCGATGGCGGCGGTGGGCAGGATGGCGATGGTATCCATCGGGTTGATGTCGGTGAATTCGTGGGCGCGGTGGTCGGCCCAGTCGAGGCGGCGGGTCATTGGAGATCCTTTGGGGCGTAGGTCGCGTCGAGGCGAGACATCAGGTAGTCCGCCGCGCGGATGGGGGCGTATTTGGGCGTGCCGGTGCCGGGCAGGGCCTGCACCACGGTGTCGGGGTTCGCCTCGATGAACATGGCGACGGACCGGCGGCGGCGTTTGGGCGGAATGACCCGGTGCGGGGTGGAGACGTAGATGTCGTTTGTCCAGCGCATCATGCAGTCGCCGATATTCACCACATAGGCATCCGGCACATGCGGTACGTCGATCCAGTCGCCGCCGCGGGGGCGGACCTGTAGGCCCGGCTCACCATCCGTCATCAGCAGGGTGATGGCGCCGTAGTCGGTGTGTGCGCCTGCGCCGATTTCGTTGTCAGCGCCGGTGCCGGGTGGGTAGCTGAGAAGGCGGAGGGCGGAGAGGGGATCGTGGAAAGCGGGCGTGAAGTGATCCTCTGCCAGCCCAAGATCGCGGGCGATGACGCGCAGGAGGGAGATGCCCAGATCCTGTGCGGTGTCGTAATAGGCCAGCATCGTTTCGGCAAACCCCGGCAGGTCGGGCCACTGGTTCACCCCGCGAAAGGGTTCGCCCGCAACGACGCGGGGGTCGTCGGTGGGCAGGTCGAGGCCGATGTTGAAGGTTTCCTTGGTGTCGACCTGTGCGGTGGTTTCATCGAGGCTTTCATCGCCCGGTTTGGCCCAGCCGCGAAAATGCGGGGTGTTGAGGATCGAGACGCGCGCCTTGTCCTGCTGCGGCAGGGCAAAGAACGCGTCGGCCTGTGCGAACACCCGCGCCCGCAGGGTGCCGGGCACCGTGTGGTTTTTCAGGACAAAGAACCCGGTGTCGCGGCAGGCGGTACCGACCTGTTTGGCAAAGCCTGCGGGGTCGGCGGCGTTTTCGGACCAGTCGATCAGGGGAATCATACGCGGACCTTTGGCAAGGGGTGGACGGCGATATGGTCCACCCTTGCCCCGCGTTTGGCAAGCGCCCGGATCAGCGGCCCGGCACGGCCCCGCGTTTTTCGGTGGGGCCCCAGTTGTCGATGATCTCAATCGCTTCTTCGGCGGTGTCGACAAAGCGGAAGAGGTCCAGATCGTCGGCCGAGATCGTGCCAGCATCCGACAGCGCATCCCAGTTGATGATGCTTTCCCAAAAGGCGCGGCCAAAGAGCAGGAAGGGCACACGTTCCATCCGCCCGGTCTGGATCAGGGTCAGGGCCTCGAACAATTCGTCCAGCGTGCCGAACCCGCCGGGAAAGACGCTGATGGCGCGGGCGCGCATGAGGAAGTGCATCTTGCGGATGGCAAAGTAGTGGAAGTTGAAGCTGAGGTCCGGGGTGACATAGGCGTTGGGGGCCTGTTCGAAGGGCAGCACGATGTTGAGCCCGATGGACGCGCCACCCGCGTCGACCGCGCCGCGGTTGCCCGCCTCCATCACGCCGGGGCCGCCGCCGGTGACGACGACGTTTTCAGTGCCGCCGCTGGCGATGGATTTTTCGGTCATCAGGCGGGCGAATGTGCGCGCCTCGTCATAGTAGTGCGACAGGTCGGCCAGCGTCTTGGTGCGGGCCGTTTCCTTGTGTTCGGGGTCAGGGATGCGCGCCCCGCCAAAGAGGACGATGGTGGATTTGATCCCCGCCTCGTTCATCAGCATCTCGGGCTTGAGCAATTCCAGTTGCAGCCGCACGGGCCGCAATTCGTCCCGGCAGAGGAATTCGTCGTCGGCAAAGGCCAGTGTATAGGCGGGTGACCGGGTTTGTGGCGTGTCCGGCACGCCTTCGGCGGCCTTGCGGTCCGTGTGTGCATCGCGAAACGGGCTGCGGTGGTCGTCTTTCATGTACTTGTGCTCCCTGAGGCTGGCCCAAGGGGTAACGCGACCCGCAGGGCTTGCCCAGATGTGATTGCATGAGAGCACGTATTGTTGTCTAAGCGCGACGATCATTTTGGAGGGACCACGGCATGTCCAATGCACAGCTTGAAACGGCCATCGAAGCAGCCTGGGAGGCGCGGGACACCATTACGCCTGCCACCAAGGGCGAGACGCGCGAGGCCATCGAAGACACGCTGGCCGCGCTGGACAGTGGCAAGCTGCGCGTGGCGGAAAAGCAGGACAGCGGTGATTGGCATGTGAACCAGTGGGCCAAGAAGGCCGTGCTGCTGGGCTTCCGCATCAAGGACATGGAACAGCAGGATGGCGGCCCGCAGGGCGGCGGCTGGTGGGACAAGGTCGACAGCAAGTTCAAGGGCTGGGGCGACGACCAGTGGAAAGAGGCCGGTTTCCGGGCCGTGCCCAACTGTGTGGTGCGCAAGTCGGCGTTCATCGCACCCGGCGTGGTGTTGATGCCATCGTTCGTGAACCTTGGCGCCTATGTGGACGAGGGCACGATGGTTGATACATGGGCCACCGTCGGCAGCTGTGCGCAGATCGGCAAGAACGTGCACCTGAGCGGTGGCGTGGGCATTGGCGGTGTGCTGGAGCCGATGCAGGCGGGTCCGACCATCATCGAGGACAACTGTTTCATCGGGGCGCGGTCCGAGGTTGTCGAGGGCTGTATCGTGCGCGAAGGATCCGTGTTGGGCATGGGCGTGTTCATCGGCCAATCGACCAAGATCGTGGACCGCGAGACCGGCGAGGTCATGTATGGCGAAGTGCCTAGCGGGTCCGTCGTTGTGGCCGGGTCGATGCCATCGAAGAACGGTGTGAACCTGTATTGCGCAGTGATCGTCAAGCGCGTGGACGAACGCACACGGTCCAAGACGTCGATCAACGAGCTGTTGCGCGACTGAGGCGGTGGGGCGCGGTCAGCGCCCTGCCTCGAACCATTTCAGATAGAGTTCGTCATACTGGCCCGATTCCTGCAACCGCAGCAGGGCCACGTTGATCTGTTCGCGCAGGGCGCTGCCTTGGGGCAGGGCGATGCCGTAGTCCTCGGGGCGGAACACCCGGTCGATCAGCCGCGCCTTGCCGCGTCCTTCGTTGGCGACGTAGTAGGCCAGCAGCGGGCTGTCGAAGACGATGGCGTCCAGTTCCCCGTCCTCGAACGCCCAGAGCAGGGCCGAGAAGTCAAAAAACGTCCGGTGCGGGATCTCGCGCTGGGCGAGGAATTCGCTGGAGGTTGAGCCGGTGGTGGTGGCGACTTCGCGCCCTTCGAGGTCGCTGATGCTGTCGATGTGATCGCCCAGCGCGCGCACGGTCATCACCGTGGTGATGTTGGCCACAAAGAACGACACGATGAACAGGCTGGAGATCACCATCAGCACGGCAAAGAGACGGCCCAGCCCGGAGCGCGGCACGTTCTGTTCAAAGCCGCCGTTGACCACGAGGTTGAGCGCGTACCAGAAGGCGGGAAACGCCACCTCGCCCGCGCCGCGGTCGAAATAGGGCTGTTTGTTGCGCTCGAACACCCACATCAGCATGCCCATCCCCATCAGCACGCCAAGTGCGACCAGCAGGGCGATGCCCAGTTCGCGGTTCAGGATCGCGCCCCACAGGCTGGGCGCGTTGTCGTCCACGGGGATCATGATCTGCAGGCCGCTGCGAAAGATCGGCAGCGAGAAATCCATCACCGCCTCGCGTGCGCCGGTGATCGAGATATTGGCGATGGCGCCGTCCACGAGGCCGGTTTCCACGTCGCTGAGCATTTCGGTAAAGCCGGTCTTCATTTCGAATTCCACCTCGGCGCCGATCTCGCGGCCGATGGCGCGCATCAGATCCACACTGAACCCGTCGATGCCGGTGTCGGTGTAGAAGGCAAAGGGGGGCCGTTCGACCGTGGAAAAGTTGAGCGTGGTGGATTGGGCCATGGCGTGCACGGCCAGTGACAACAGGCAGAGGGCGGAAAGCAGCAGGGTGCGCATGGTCTTGTTTGTCCTGACGGCTTGGTCGGGCACGGGCTTAGGCCGAATGTCGTCAGGGTCCAAGTCACGTTACGGTTTGCGTCACAGTTTGGGCCGGACTGCTTCTTTTTCGGCACAGCGCGGTGTATGGCGGGGGCGCAACGCGGGGGTATGCGCAATGGCACAGGCCAAATCGGACAGGAAGTCACCCAAAAAGCCGCAGCAGGTCTATACCCTGCTGGTCGAGATCGGGCGCAAGGCGGGCGACGGATTGCCCGAGGATGCGACCGGGGCGGCGCTGATGTGTTTTGCCAGCGGCGTGGACGAGGCCGAGGCGGTGCGCGAGACCGTGGCGCTGTTGAAACAGGCGGACACGGCGCCGTTGGACGTCACGGGGTACGGCACGCTGGCGGAACGGCAGGCCGAGGGGCACGAGATCAGCGGCGAGGAACGCGCGCTGATGCAGCGGGCGCTGGATGAAAACGCGGTGATCGTCGCGCATGTCACCCCGTTCTTTGGCGACGAAGAAGCCTAGGCCGCGCGCTGGTCGATCAGGGTGATCGCCTCGAACGGGTCGAGGACCTGGTGGATGGGGCGCGCGTGTTCGGGCAAGAGGCGGCTGGGCACATGGGCCAGAACGCTGGCGTCGAGGCGGGCCTCGTTCCGGCGCATCCGCCCGATATAGAGACTTTCCAGTGCGCATCCCGCCGCCACCAGCAGTTCGTGACCGGGCAGGACGACCTGCACATATTCGGCGACGTTGCGCGGTGCAGACCACGTTGCGGCATGACCGTTGACGAGGTGACGCGCAGGCACGAGGACGGCCTCCTGGCCAAAGATGTATTCGACCTCGGTGCCTTGCAGCACCAGCCGCTGGTCCGGGGCCACGACGATATCGCGGGTCAGGCCGAAATAGGGCGCGCGCAGCCGCACGGGCGCAAAGCTGCCGCGGGCGGGCACGCTGTGCCGGACGGCGTGCAGAACGGGCACGATGTCGCCATTGTCCGATACGATTGTGTCGCCGCGCCGCAAGGTGCCTGCGGGGCGGTAGCCGGTGGGCGTTGCGATCGGCGTGTCCGGGTGCAGCGTTGGCAACGGCCCAAGGGGGGAAATGTCGGTGCTGAGCGCGGCAAAGAGGACATCCTTGGACAGGGTGCGCGCGGCGTGGTTCAGCATCAGGTCACGCAGATCAGAGGTGGTTTGCGGCCGGGGCGCGTGGACCTGATTTGTGGTGACCTTTGCCCGTTCGGGTTGTTCCAGTGCCAGCCGCGCCCAGCCGGAGGGCGCATCCCACGCATAGGTCACCCGCAGCGTGTGCGCGCGCCCGTCCCCGGCCCAGCGGATGGCGGCGTGGCTGAGGTCGTTGTGGTGGCGGTGCACCATCGCGATGCCGCCGCCGGGAATGGCGCGAAAGGCCAGTTCGCGCGGGAGGGGGGTGGTGTGGGTGACGCCCAGCAGGTCATGGGGGCGCACATTGCCCGCAAACCGCGTCTCGAACATCAGCGTGCCGCGTTCCATAAGGAGACCCGTGCGCGCCTGTCCTGCGGGTTTGAACCCTTTGGGCGCGAACCGCCCGTCGAGGTGATCCGTCAGCCCGACCCAGTTCATGCGGCCGCCTGCGCCTTGCGCCACAGGTCAGCCTCGTATCGTCGCAGGGTGCGCCGGGCCGACGGGCTGTAGCCGTCGCCGGTGCGCGGGTCGAGTTCGGGGAAGATGGCGCAGATCTCGGCCACGATCTCTTTTTCAAAGCTTTTGGTGGTCTGCGGACCGGGCAGGAAGCTTTCGGTGGCGAGCCCTTCGGAGAAGACGACCTGATGCTTGTCGAACATCAGGTGGACGTAGGTCACGGTGCCGCCGGTCTGGCGCAGGACGGAGTGGTCGTTGATCAGGTCCTTGGCGGCCACCAGCACTTCGGCCTCGCCAAAGAGCAGTTCGGCCAGGCTGTCGCGGACCAGCACGCGGTGCAGCGGAGAGACCATGACATCCGCCTGCGACCCGAAGGTGCCCGCGCGGATCAGGATGGGGGCGAAATCCGCCTCTGCGGCGACGGTGCGGGTGCCGATCCAGCGCAGGGGTTGCGGGCCGTCATCCTCGGTCATCACCAGATCACCGGGCTGCAGCGTTTCGACGGGCACGGGCCCGCGGGTGGTTTCGATCAGCGTGCCGGCCACGAAACAGGGGATGGACGTCGCGTTGACAAAGCCGGTGTCCGTGTCGGTGCCATCGGTGACCGTGTAGGTAAAGTTGAAGTTTTCCTCGTCCCCGTCGCCCACAACCGTCAGCTGGCCGTTGGCACCGATGGTGACCAGCTGCCCCGTGGGCAGGGTGATCGTGGTGCCGATGCCGGTGACCGGGTCATAACTGACCGCCTGGCCGTTGATGTGGGTGATGGTCAGCGTGGTGCCGGGCTGGCTGACGTCATTGTTGAGCACGTTGAACGACGTGGTCCCGTCGGGATAGACGTTCACATCGTCCGAGATCGCCACGAGGTGCGTCTGGACAGAATTGCCCGCGATCAGCAGGCTGGAATCGTAGCGGTTGTCGCCCACATCCGCGATGCCGATCCGGATGGAGTTTACCACGTCGGGGTTCACCACCATGGTCAGGGTCAGCGTGATCGTGAACCCGTCCATCTCGGTGTTGTAGTCGTCGTTCGAATTGTCGACGAACATGTTGATGTTGTTCGTGGTGTTGATGTTGCCGGGATCGGTGTCGCCGTCACCCACATCCATTTCGACCTGCTGGCCGTTGACCCACACGCCCACGAAATCCTGATAGATCGAGTTCTGGAATTCCGGGTATTCTTCGGAGCTGAAGACGAATTGCATCGTCATCACGTTGCCGTCGGGGATGAAGTCCACGTCCAGATACGAGGCATCATAGGTGCGCGCCCCGGCTGCGGCGTTGAACTGGCCGTTGTTGTTCTGGCCGGAGGTGTTGGTGGACGTGCTGTTGGACTGGTTCGAGGATCCGGACGAGTTGGTGAAATCCTCGGCGTCGCCCGTGGACAGGATCACGCCTGTGTCACCGGGTGTCACACCGGGCGATACGGTGTCGCCGTTCGAATAGATGCCCGCGCTGTCGCGGTCCCCGGTATAGGACGCCGAGACGACCTGTACCCCGTTGCCGAATATGGCGTTTGCCATATCCGTCGCGTCCACGCCTTCGCGCACTGTCTGGATCGGAAGTTCCGATGCTGCAACCATAGCCTGCCCACCCCAAAATTGACGGCAGAACGAAAGCAGCGCACGCGGTTCACCCACGTGTCTCGGTGTGCTGTTTTTTGCACTTTTACTGGCCGCACGTTGGCGGCCGGACTGCTGATGCCCTGCCTCGGGTCATATTATTGCGCCCACCCTAGCACAGCTATTGATGGGCTGTTAACTCTCTTGTCGGTGCAAGGGGCTGGAATCGCGTCCTTTTCGCCACAACCTATCGTAGGAGCCGCCATGACCCCCGTTGATCCCGTTGCCTTGACCGCCGATCTGGTGCGGTGCGCGTCTGTTACCCCTGCGGATGAGGGGGCGCTGGATGTGCTGCATGATCTGTTGGCGGGGGCCGGGTTTGACTGTGTGTGGGCGGATCGGGGCGGCATTCGCAACCTCTTTGCCCGCTGGGGCGCGCAGGGGCATGGGCGCACGTTCGGGTTCAATGGGCACACGGATGTGGTGCCGATTGGCGACGAGGCCGCGTGGACGCAGGCGCCCTTTGGTGCCGACATCGTGGACGGTGTCATGTACGGGCGCGGCACGACGGATATGAAGTCAGGCGTTGCCGCCTTTGCCGCCGCGGCGGTGGATTTCGTGCGGGACACGCCGCCCGACGGGGCCATCATCATCGCCATTACGGGCGACGAGGAAGGCGACGCGCAGGATGGGACCACCGCGTTGCTCGCGCATATGGACAAGGTGGGTGAGGCGATGTCGGTCTGTTTGGTGGGCGAGCCGACCTGCCCCGAGACAATGGGCGAGATGATGAAGATCGGGCGGCGCGGGTCGATGACCGCGTGGTTTACCGTCACGGGTGTGCAGGGGCATTCGGCCTATCCGCATAGGGCCAAGAACCCGCTGCCGCCGTTGATGCGGTTGATGGACCAGTTGGCGAGCCATGAGTTGGACGCGGGCAATGACCATTTTGACGCCTCGACGCTGGCGGTGGTCACGGTGGACACGGGCAACCCGGCGACCAATGTGATCCCGGCGCAGGCGACGGCGGCGGTCAACATCCGGTTCAACGACATCCATTCCGGCGACAGCCTGACCGCGTGGTTGCAGGCGCAGGCCGATGCGGTGGCCGTGGCCTACGGTGTCGAGATCGAGATGCGGGTGAAGGTGTCGGGCGAAAGTTTCCTGACCCCGCCCGGTGATCTGTCGGACATCGTGGCCGCCGCCGTGACCGCAGAGACGGGCGTGACTCCGGTATTGAGCACGAGCGGCGGCACCTCGGACGCGCGGTTCATCAAGGATCACTGCCCGGTGGTGGAGTTCGGCCTTGTAGGGCAGTCGATGCACAAGGTGGATGAGCACGTGCGGGTCGCGCATATTCAGCAGCTCAAGGGGGTCTATGCGCGAATCCTGAAGGACTATTTTGCATGAGTTGGGTGATTGCACAGACGGATGACCTGGCCACCTGCCTTGAACTGCGGCGCGTCGTGTTCATGAAGGAACAGGGCGTCAGCGAGGCCGATGAACGCGACGGGCGCGACGGCGATGCGCTGCATGTGCTGGCGACGCGGGACGGTGTGGCGCTGGGATGTGCGCGTATTCTGGTTGCAGAAGGCGTGGCCAAGATCGGGCGGGTCTGTGTGCTGCAAGAGGCGCGGGGCACGGGGCTGGGTGCGGCGATCATCACCGCGTGCCTTGATGTGGCGCGGGCACAGCCGGGTGTGACGCGGGCGAAACTGGGCGCGCAGATTCATGCGCTGGCGTTTTATGAAAAGCTGGGGTTCACAGCCTTTGGCCCCGTCTATGACGACGCGGGCATTCCGCACCGGGACATGGACCGCGATTTGTGAGACCCACGCTTGTCATCATGGTCAAGGTGCCGCGCCCCGGTCGGGTCAAGACGCGGCTGGGCCGGGACATCGGGATGACGGCCGCTGCGTGGTGGTTTCGCCATCAGGTGCGCCGCCTGCTGCGCCGGATCGAGGACCCGCGTTGGGACACGGTGCTGGCGGTGGCACCCGACGCCGAGGGCTTGCAATCGCGGGTCTGGCCCGCGCGGTTCACGCGCTGGGCGCAGGGGCGCGGGTCGCTTGGGGATCGGATGATCCGCATGATGCGGCAGGCGGGCGGGCCGGTCTGTGTGATCGGTGCGGACATTCCCGGCGTCACCCGGCAGCGGGTGGCCGAGGCCTTTGCCGCGCTGGGTCGCCATGACGCGGTGTTTGGGCCGGCGCCGGATGGGGGATATTGGCTGATCGGGGTGAAAACAGGCTCTAAACTGGGCAAAAATGCCCTTGATGGGGTGCGCTGGTCGACCGAACATGCGCTGGCGGACAGCCGTGTGGCGATGGATCTGCCACGCGTGGCGTTTGTGCAGACGCTTGCGGATGTGGACACCGCCTACGATTTGCCATGACGGCCCCAGACCCGCGTGATACCCAGAACGCATGACGCGTATCCCCACAAAACCCGAGATCCTCGACTGGATTTCCGCCAATCCCACCCTGACCGCCAAGCGTGACATCGCCAAGGCGTTCGGCATCAAGGGCGCGGCGCGGATCGACCTTAAACGCATCCTCAAGGAGCTTGAGGCCGAGGGGCATCTGGAAAAGCGCAAGAAGACCTATCAAGATCCCGACCGCCTGCCGCCTGTGAGCGTGTTGCAGGTGGTGGAGCCGGATGCGGACGGGGACCTGTTTGCCCGCCCGATGGAGTGGCATGGCACGGGGGTGGAGCCGCGCATTCTGATCGTGCCGCGCGCGTCCGACCCGGCGCTGGGCGCGGGGGACCGGATCCTTGCGCGGCTGACGCTGGTGCAGGGGGATGACCACCATTACGAGGCGCGGCTGATCCGGCGGATCGGGACCAACCCGCGCCGGGTGCTGGGCGTCTTTCGCAAGGGGGCCGAGGGCGGGCGGATCGTGCCCGTGGACAAGGGCAGTGACCGCGAATGGACCGTGGCGGCGGATGCAACCGGCGGGGCCAAGGATGGCGAGCTGGTCGAGGCCGAGCAGGCGGGGCCCAAGACGCGCATCGGCCTGCCGCGTGCGCGGATCGTGGACCGGCTGGGCGATCCGTCGGCACCCAAAGCGGTGTCGCTGATTGCGATCCACGAACACGGCATACCGGACAGTTTCCCCGATGATGTGGTGGCCGAGGCGGATGCGCAGAAACCTGCGGGCCTGAAGGGGCGCGAGGACCTGCGCGAGATGCCGTTGGTCACGATTGACCCGTGGGATGCACGCGACCATGACGATGCGTGCTATGCCCATGCGGATGAGGACCCCAAGAACGCGGGCGGGCATGTGATCTGGGTCGCGATTGCGGATGTGGCGGCCTATGTCACGCCCGGCTCTGCGCTGGACCGCGAGGCGCGCAAGCGGGGGAATTCCACCTATTTCCCCGACCGGGTGGTGCCGATGCTGCCGGATCGGTTGTCGGGCGACCTGTGTTCGCTGCACGAGGGTGTGCCGCGCGCCTGTATCGCCGTGCGGATGCAGATCGACGCGCAGGGCGAAAAGATCGGGCACAGCTTTCACCGGGGGTTGATGCGGTCGCCTGCGTCGCTGAATTACGAAGAGGTGCAGGCCGCCATGGATGGCGCGCCGAATGAGCGTACTGCGCCCTTGTTAGAGCCTGTTTTGAAGCCTTTGTACGCCGCCTATGCCGCGCTGGTCGAGGCGCGCAGGAAACGGCAGCCGCTGGAGTTGGACCTGCCGGAGCGGCAGATCGTGCTGGACGACGATGGCACCGTGCGGTCGGTGAATTTCAAGGACCGGCTGGATGCGCACCGGTTGATCGAAGAGTTCATGGTTCTGGCCAATGTTGCCGCCGCCGAGACGCTGATCGCCAAATCGCAGCCGCTGCTGTTCCGCGTCCACGAGGAGCCGTCGCCCGACAAGCTGGATGCTCTGCGCGAGACGGCACAGGCGGCGGGGCTGAACCTGGCCAAGGGTCAGGTGCTGAAGACCGCCCATCTGAACCGGTTGCTGGCGCAGGCGTCCGAGACCGAGGACGCGGAGCTGATCAACATCTCGACCCTGCGGTCGATGACGCAGGCCTATTACGGGCCGCAGAATTTCGGGCATTTCGGGTTGGCGTTGAAGAGTTACGCGCATTTCACCTCGCCCATCCGGCGCTATGCCGACCTGATCGTGCACCGCGCGCTGATCACCGCCCATGGCTGGGGCAAGGATGGGCTGCGAGCGGAGGATGTGGAGGGCTTGGAAAAGACCGGCACGCATATCTCGGACACGGAGCGCCGGTCGATGGTGGCCGAACGGGACACGACCGACCGCTACCTTGCCGCGTACCTGAGCGAACGGGTGGGCGACGAGATGGAGGGGCGCATCTCGGGCATCGCGAAGTTCGGGATTTTTGTGAAGCTGGATGACAGCGGGGCCGACGGGCTGGTGCCGATGCGGGCGATCGGGGCGGAGTATTTCCACTATGACCGCGAGGCGAATACGCTGATGGGGTCGGACACGGGCATGATCATCAGTCTGGGTCAGCGCGCCACCGTGCGTCTGGCCGAGGCGGTGCCGGTGACGGGTGGGATCGCGCTGGAGCTGCTGGCGCTGGATGGGCAATCGCTGCCCAAGGGGCGGCAATCGCCTGCGGGGCGCAGCCCGCGCCGCAAGGCGGTGAAGTCCAAGCGGCGCAGTGACAAGGCCAAGCGCAAGGTCAGCCGCAAGCGTTAGCCCAGGGCCTCGGCCACGCGGGCCATGTATTGGGTCAGGATCAGATCCTCTCGCACACGACGCGACAGGGCGGTGCCACCCGGTGTGCCTGCCATGGCGCCCAGCATTGCCGCGACGCTGGCATCTGCCGCTGTGGGGGTGGGTCCGAAGAGGAACGGCCCGTGCCACAGACGGTCGGTGATTGCCTGCAAATCCGGTTCGATCCGGTCCAGACGTTCGCCCGCTGTCAGCCGCCCGAGGCCTTGGGTGTCCATCCCTTTGAGCAGCATCCGGCGGATGCCACGGGTGATCCAGTTGCGGATCAGGGCGGGGATGGCGGAGAAATATGTGTCTCTGACCAAGGGCCAAACGGCCTTGTCGCCCCAACGGTCCATGACGATGTGGAAGTACATGTGTTCCTCGGCCATGCGGATAAAGGCACGGCTGGTGGCGCGGTCGAGATCGCTGAGCCCTTCGTCAAAGCGGGCGCCGTGCTCTTCGAGCCAGGTGCGGATGTTGTCGCTGTCGCCGATGATCTCGTCATCGACCCAGAGCGCGGGCAGTTTGCCCTTGGGCCAGTTGCGGGGATCCGGCGTGTCCTTGCGCTGCCAGGGCAGGCCGGACAGGTTCAGCAGGTACAGCGCCTTGACGCAGAAGGGGCTGCCGCTGGGTTGGCCAAATGCGGGGGGATAGGTGACCAGGGTAAGCATCGGTGTCTCCGTATGAGAAAACTGTGGACCCAGTGATTAACGATGCCTGTTGTCAATTTCTGACAGTACCTGTGCTATGGTGAGGACATGACACGTACACACCGCCTGTTCCAGTTGATGCAAACCCTGCGCCGGATGACGCCGCCCGTGACCGCGCAGGCGCTGGCTCATGACATGGATGTGTCGCTGCGCACGATTTACCGCGACATTGACGAATTGCGCGGGCTTGGCGCGGTGATTGATGGGGAGGCGGGGTTCGGGTTTACCCTGATCGAGGATGCGACGCTGCCGCCCTTGGGGTTCGAGGATGACGAGCTGGAGGCGTTGGTTCTGGGCCTGCGGGATGTGGCGGTGATTGCCGATCCGGCGCTGGCCAAGGCGGCGACATCCGCGCTGGCCAAGATACAGGCGCGGGTGCCGCCGAAACAGGCGCACCGGCTGAAACACGCGGTGCTGGATGCGCGCCGGTATTGGCGGCCCGAGCCGCCGCGCATTGATGTCGTGGACCTGCGGCAGGCGGCGTGGGACGAGGTCAGCGTGCGCTTTGCCTATGAGGACGCCAAGGGCGACCAGACCGAGCGCAAGGTCAAGCCGCTGGGCATCGTGTACATGGAAAACACCAACGTGTTGTTGGCGTGGTGCCACCTGCGCGAGGATTTCCGGATGTTCCGGTTGGACCGCATGGATGATCTGGTTGTGACCGACGACAGCTTTCGCCCGCACCGGGTGCCATTGCTGCGCGATCATCTGGCACGGATCCGGGAAGAGGTGGATCATGTGGCGAAGGACCGCGCGCGCGCGGATTGATCCCTTTCGTGGCAGCACTATTGTCGCTAGATTGGAAACAACGCGAAACAAGCGACCATGAGGCACAATATGCGGTGGGCAGTCACCCTTGGCGCGATGTGCAGCGCCGTTTTCCTTGCACAGACCGTGGCGGCGCAATCCGTCAGCCAGTCGAAACGGCCCGAGTTGCGGCCCGGTTTCGGGGATGTCACGCGCGCCGATCCGGCGCCTGTTCTGGCCTTTGCCAGCGCGCCGGTGATGCGCCCGCAGTTGCGCCCCCTTGAGATTGCCGAGCCTGCGCCGCCGCCGGTGCAGAAGACGGCCGCCGATGCGGGGTTTCAGCGTTGGATACAGGGGTTTCGGGGCCGTGCGCTGGCGCAGGGGATCAGCCCGGCGGTGTTCGACCGCGCCTTTCGCGGGGTGCGGTACGACCCCGAGGTGATCAAGCGGGATCGCAACCAGTCCGAGTTTACCAAGACGATCTGGGATTATCTGGCCAGTGCCGCGTCTGACAAACGGGTGCGCAATGGCAAGAATGCCCTGCGCAAGCATCGCCGCACGCTGGACGCCATCGAGGCGCGGTACGGTGTGGAGAAAGAGGTCGTCGTGGCCGTTTGGGGCCTTGAGAGCGGCTATGGCGAGTTTCGCGGCAAGGATGATGTGATCCAGAGCCTTGCGACGCTGTCCTATGACGGGCGGCGCGGCAAGTTTTTCGAGGGGCAGTTGGTGGCCGCGCTGAAGATCTTGCAGAACGGTGATACCAGCCCGCGCAACATGACCGGATCCTGGGCTGGAGCGATGGGGCATACGCAGTTCATTCCGACGTCTTACCTGGCCTATGCGGTGGATTTCACCGGGGACGGGCGGCGCGACATTTGGTCGGATGATCCCACGGATGCGCTGGCGTCGACGGCAGCGTATCTCAAGCGGTTCGGCTGGCAGAAGGGTCAGCCCTGGGGCGTGGAAGTGAAGCTGCCGCAGGGGTTCAACTATGGTCTGGCCAGCCGCAAGATCACCAAGTCGCCGGCGGAATGGGCCAATCTGGGTGTGCGCGGTGTCGATGGGCGCGCGGTGCCGAACTATGGTGCGGGGTCGATCCTGTTGCCGGCGGGCGGGCGCGGTGTGGCGTTCATGGTGTTCCGGAACTTTGCCGTGATCGAGCGGTACAATGCGGCGGATGCCTATGTGATTGGCGTGGGGCATCTGAGTGACCGGATCAAGGGCGGTGCGCCTTTGGTTGGAAACTGGCCCGAGGGCGAGCGTCCATTGACCCTGCGTGAGCGCAAGGAGTTGCAGCGGCGGTTGACCCGCGCGGGCTATGACACCCAAGGGGTGGACGGGAAAGTGGGTCCGAACACGTTGAAGGCGGTGCGGGCGTACCAACAGAGCCTTGGCCTGCCTGCGGACGGGTTTGCGACCTTGAGCCTGCTCAAGCGGTTGCGGTGATCCGGCGGACGCCTTTCGTGACCTGACGGGCGCCCGTGCCGGGCGACGTCATGTTTTAGGGGGCTCCGCCCCCGTCCTTACGGACTCCCCCGAGGTATTTTCGGCGAAAGGAAGGGTTAGCCCGGTGACATGCCGCGCAGGCGTTCGCTGCGGCGGCGGAGGAGTTCGACCGTGGTGAGCAGGGCGATGGAGATCACCACGAGGATGGTGGCGACGGCGAGGATTGTCGGGCTGATCTGTTCGCGCAGGCCGATGAACATTTGCCAGGGCAGGGTTTTCTGGCTGGCGGAGCCCACGAAGAGGACCACAACCACCTCGTCGAAGGAGGTGATGAAGGCGAAGAGGCCGCCCGAGATCACACCGGGCAGGATCAGTGGCATCTGGATGCGGAAGAAGGTTGTGACCGGGCCTGCACCCATGTTTGCGGCGGCGCGGGTCAGGGAGCGGTCGAAGCCCACCAGTGTGGCCGTAACGGTGATGATCACGAAGGGGATGCCGAGGACCGCGTGGGCGAGGATGACCTTGACGTAGCCCACGAAGCCCTTGTTCAGGCCAAGGACGCTTTCCATCCAGTTGCCTAAGGACGAGTAGAAGAAGAACATGCCCGTGGCCGAGATGATCAGTGGGACGATCATGGGTGAGATCAGGATGGCCATGATTGTGCCTTTGAACGGCACGTGGGATTGGCTGAGGCCGATGGCGGCGAGGGTGCCGAGACTGACCGAGATGACCGTCGCGATGGGGGCGATGATCAGCGAATTTTTCAGCGCCAGTTGCCATTGCGGGTTGGTGAAGAAATCCTCGTAGTGTTTGAGGCTGTAGCCCGCGGGATCGAGGCGCAGCATTTCCGGCGTGAAGGTGAAGAAATCCTGTGCGTTGAAGGACAGGGGCATGACCACCACGATGGGGGCCACGAGGAAGAAGAAGATCAGCCCGCAGATCACCCGGAAGCTGTAGTACCAGATGCGCTGACCCAGCGTGGCGTATGGAGGAAGGCCCATGGTCTGTTATCCCAGCTTGACGTTGTCGATGCCCACGATCTTGTCATAGGCCCAGTAGAGCACCAGCACGGCGGCCAGCAGGATCGAGCCCAAGGCAGCGGCGAGGCCCCAGTTGAGCGAGGACGAGATGTGGTAGGCGATGCGGTTCGAGATGAACACACCCTTGGTGCCGCCGACGATTTCGGGGGTGATGTAGTACCCGATGGCGAGGATGAAGACGAGGATGGACCCCGCGCCGATGCCGGGCACCGATTGCGGGAAGTAGACCCGCCAGAAGGCTGTCCAGTTGGTGGCGCCCAGTGATTTTGCGGCGCGCAGGTAGGACGGCTGGATCGTCTGCATGACCGAGTACATTGGCAGGATCATGAAGGGCAGCAGGATGTGCGTCATGGCGACGATTGTGCCGAATTGGTTGTTGATCATGATCAGCCGGTTGGCGTCATCCACCAGCCCGATCCACACGAGCACGTCGTTGATGACGCCCTGTTGTTGCAGCATGACCTTCCACGCGGAGGTCCGCACGAGGAGCGAGGTCCAGAAGGGCAGGAGGACGAGGATCAGCAGCATGTTGGCCTTGCGCATCGGCAGGTTGGCCAGCAGCCACGCGACGGGGTAGCCGAGCGCGATGCAGGAGAAGGTGATCAGCAGCGACATCCAGATGGTGCGGCCAAAGAGCTTGAGCAGGATCTGCTTGTCATCCGGCTGCCAGGCGATGCCTTCGGGTGTTTTCTGGGCATCGACGGCGTTCAGGAAATAGCCGCCGGTATAGGTGCTGGAATGGGTCTGGATCGTTTGCCACGGGATGATGGTTGCCCAGTCTTCGTCCATATCGGTGAAGGCCGCGGTAAAGTCGGGCGTCGGCAGGTCGGCGGACTGTGCGGCGCGCAGCAGGTCGGCGCCGGGGCCGGAATAGGCGGACAGGTCGGCGGTTTGCAGGTCAGTGGCGAGGGCGACGGGCAGGGCCTCCCACGGATCGCGGGTGGCGGGATCGCGGCCATCCTGGGTGGCCTCGAACACGGCCCAGGCGGTGTAGGCGCGAGCGGTTTTTGGCAGAAGCTGTGCGATGTCCGCGCGCGGTGCGAAGTTGACGTCACCTTCGGTCGGGTTGTCGGTCAACGCGGCGACGCGAGCCCGTTGGGTGGCGAGCAGCGCGGTGTCGGCGGGCGCGCCGTTGAAGATGGCGTACCAGGTTTCGCCGTCTTTCCAGTCGCTGTTCAGTTTTTCGAGCGGTTTCTGGATGTCCTTGCCCAGATCGTCCAGCTTGCGCCCGGATTGGCGGAACAGGGACGACAGGCCGGTTTGTTCATAGTTCAGGCGGGTGCCGAGACGGGTGTGCCGTTTGGCCTCGGCGGCGATGAACATGTCGAAATACATCGCCTCGAACACAGGTTCGTCCGGGACCTCGCCGGTGGCCGCGTCCCAGGAGGCGAGTTCCTGCACCGTGTAGGGCAGGGTGTTCTGGACGATCTCGTTTTCGACCGAACGGAACAGCATCGAGGCAATCGGGACGATGAAGGTGATCAGCACGAAGATCAGCAGCGGCGCGATCAGCGCAAGCGCACGCAGTTTCTGGCGGCGCAGTGCGCGCGCAAGGCTGCGTTTGAGGGGGGTGCCGTCGGCGGCCAGCATCGTCTCGGCCATGGATCAGGCTCCCTTTGCGACAACGATCATGGACGTCGCTGTGCGGTGGCGGATCTTCATGACCTCCTGGTATGCGGGGTCGTAATAGGCGGCCAATGCGGCTTCGTAAGTGGGGAATTCGAATACGACGTGGCGGGAGAATTCTGGCCCTTCCATGGAATGCGCATCGCCGCCACGCACCAGCGGAACCGCGCCATGGGACAACAGGATCGGCGTGTCCTTTTCGACGTATTCCTTATACGCCTCGGGGTCGTTTACGGTGATGTGACCGATGATGTAGCCCTTGGGCATCGCGCGCCTCGTTCGGTTTGGCATAGGGTGCGCGTCAGGCGCGCACCCTACGCAAAGGGGGGGTAGGGTGCGCCTTTACGGCGCACCTTTGGTTCTTATTGAGCCAGCCACGCCTGGAACTTGGCGTCGATGTCGTCGCGGTAGTCCGCCCAGAACTCGTAGTTGTAGAGGAACGTGTTCTTGGCGTTCTCCGGGTCGGTCGGCATGTGCGGTGCCATGTCGATGCCCAGCGATTCGTGCTTGCCCACCAGCGGAGCGGAGGACAGGCGGGCCGGACCGTACGAGATGTACTTGGCCTGATCGGCCAGACGCTGCGTGTCGGTCGCGAACTTGACGAAGTCCAGTGCGCGTGCCTGACGCTCGGGGCTCAGGCCCGTGGGGATGATCCAGCCGTCGAGGTCGAACACCTGCGCGTCCCAGAGCATGCCGATGGGCTGCTTCTGCTCTTCGATGGCGGCGAACAGGCGACCGTTATAGGTCGAGCCCATCACAACTTCACCGTCAGCCAGCAGCTGGGGTGTGTCGGCACCGGCGGACCACCAGATCACGTCGTCCTTGATTGTGTCGAGCTTGGCCAGAGCCTGATCCTGACCTTCGGCTGTGCCCAGAACGTCATAGACGTCTTCTTTGGCGACGCCGTCACAGAGCAGGGCCCATTCCATGTTGTTGATCGGGCGCTTTTCGAGGCTGCGCTTGCCGGGGTAGGCGTCGGTGTCGAACACGGCGCAGACGGATGTCGGTGCTGTGTCACCCACCAGGTCGGTGCGGTAGCCGAATGTTGTCGAATAGACGATCTGCGGGATGAAGCAGTCGGAGACCAGCAGGTCGCCAAAGTCATCGGATGCGGATGTGCCATCAGGGGCTGCGGCCAGTTGTTCGTCCGCGTCGATTTCCAGCGCGAGGCCTTCGTCGCACAGACGGATCGCGTCGGCGGCCACAACGTCAACGACGTCCCATGTGACATTGCCCGCTTCGTTCATGGCGCGCAGTTTGGCCACGGCTTCGGCCGAGCTTTCGTCCCAAACGGCTGTGACGCCGGGGTTCATTTCGATGTAAGGCGCGACATATGCGTTTTGCTGGCTGGACTGATAGGCGCCGCCCCAGCTGACGAGTGTCATGTCGCTGGCCATGTGGCCGTCGGCAAATGCGGTGCCTGAGGCGACCGTCAGTGCCGTGGTTGCCAAGAGTGTCTTGGTCATTTGCATGGTATTACTCCCACTGTTTACGCCCGGATTTGAGTGTGGAAGGCCAGACGCGGGCGTCGCCCCGGCCTTCTTGACGTGCTCAGGCGTCGAGCGCCCGGCAATCGTTCGGCATCCACCCGATGTCGATCTGCGTGCCCGGTGTCAGGCGCACTTGATCGGGTGCGTTGCGTGTCTTGATCACGAAGTCATCGTTGCCGGCCACGCGCAACCGTGTCCGAAAGATATCTCCCATGTAGATGAATTCCAGCACTTCGGCCTTGAGCGTGTGTGCGTCCGGGTTCAGGCGCGACTTGTCCATCTCGACCCGTTCGGGGCGGATGGACACGCGCGTGCGCTGGCCCACTTCGGTGACGTTGATCGGCTTGGCGTCGATGATGCTGCCATCATCCAGACGGACCTCGCAGGTGTCGCCCTTGATCTTTTCGATGACGCCCAACAGCGTGTTGTTCTCGCCGATGAACTGGGCGACGAAACTGTTCTGCGGCTCTTCATAGAGCTGATCGGGCGGGGCCAGTTGCTGAATGCGGCCATCGTCGAACACGGCGACGCGGTCAGACATGGTCAGGGCCTCGGTCTGGTCGTGCGTGACGTAGACGGTGGTGATGCCCAGATCATGCGCCAGGCGCGTGATCTCGAATTGCAGGGTTTCGCGCAGCTGTTTGTCCAGCGCGCCCAGCGGTTCGTCCATCAGCACCAGTTCCGGTTCGAACACCAGCGCACGGGCCAGGGCGATGCGCTGTTGCTGCCCCCCGGAGAGCTGCGCAGGGCGCCGCCCGGCAAAATCCTGCATTTGCACCATGCCAAGAGCGCGCATGATCTTTTCCTCGCGCTCGGATTTGCCGATCTTGCGAACCTCCAGCGGAAAGCTGAGGTTTTCGGCCACCGTCATGTGTGGGAACAGCGCATAGTTCTGGAACACCATGCCGATGCCGCGCTTGTGCGGCGGGATGTTGTTGATCGACGTCCCACCCAGCCGAATATCGCCGTGCGTGGCGGTTTCGAACCCGGCCAGCATCATCAGACAGGTTGTTTTGCCCGACCCCGATGGTCCCAACATCGTCAGGAACTCGCCCTTGGGCATCGACAGGTTCAGGTCTTTGACGACGAGAATCTCGCCATCATAGCTTTTCTGCACGCGCTCGAATTCGACGAACGCCTGGTCGGTCGCAGTATCAGCCAAATCTGGCTCCCCGTTTTTATCGTCGGCAGTTGATTGCCGTTCGCCACATGTAAAACGGGACGATCCCCATGTTGCAACACAGAAGGTGTGATTTGGCGGCCCGATAGCGCAATCTGGTCGATTTCACTGCGAAATCAGCGCGCGGTGGGTCATTGTATTGCAGCAAAACGGGAAAAAGGTTTGGGAATCATGCAGACTGCCTTTGGGAAAAGTGAATATGTGGATCGATTGGCCCGTGTGCGTGCGGCGATGGGGGCCGCCGACCTCGACTGTTTGCTGATCACGGATCCGTCGAACATGTGCTGGCTGACCGGCTATGACGGCTGGTCCTTTTACGTGCATCAGGGGGTGATCGTGACCCATGACGCCGACCCGCTGTGGTGGGGCCGGATGCAGGATGTAGCAGGCGCGCACCGCACCATGTGGATGGCGCAGGATCGCGCGGTTGGCTATGCCGAACACTACATCCAGACGCCGCTCCGCCACCCGATGGAGGATTGTGCGCGGTATCTGTCGGGCCGGTGCGGCGTGGAGATGGACAATTACTATTTCTCGGCCAAGGCCCACGCGGTGCTGGTGCAAGGCGGGGTGGACAGTGTGGATGCCACCGGCCTCGTGAACTGGTGCCGGGCGGTCAAGTCCGAGACCGAGATCGCCTATATGCGCAAGGCGGCGCGGATTTCGGAAAAGGTCGTGGATGGCATGGCCGAACGGATCGCGCCGGATGTGCCCAAGAACACGGTTGTCGCCGAAGCCTTCCGCGAGGCCATCGCGGGTGTTGGCGACGATTGGGGGGATTACCCGGCCATCGTGCCGCTGGTGCCGTCGGGCGCCGATGCGGCGGCCCCGCACCTGACATGGGATGGCCGCCCGTTCCAGCGCGGCGAGGCGACCACAATCGAGATTGCAGGATGTTACCGCCGCTATCACGCGCCGCTGTGCCGGTCCGTGTTCCTTGGCACGCCGCCCGACGAGATGAAGCGCGCAGAGGACGCGATTATCGCAGGGTTGGAGGCCGGGCTGAACGCCGCGCGGGCAGGCAACCAGGCGCGCGATGTGGCGGCGGCGCTGAACGGTGCGCTGAACAGGATCGGCATCACACGAGAGGCCCGCTGCGGCTACCCCATTGGCCTGAGCTATCCACCTGATTGGGGGGAGCGGACCATGTCATTCCGCGCAGAGGATGAAACGGTCTTGGAGCCCAACATGACGTTCCACTTCATGCCCGGGCTCTGGATGGACGGGTGGGGCCTTGCCATTACGGAAAGCATCCGGATCACGGAGACCGGCGCGGCGGAGTGCCTTTGTGATCGACCGCGGGGGATGATTGTGAAGGGCTGAGGGGGGCTGTCTGCCCCCCGGCTTCGCCTCCCCCCGAGGATATTTTAGGCCGAAAGAAATGTGGGAAGCGCCGCCAAGGGTGCTTCCCACAAGAAAGAAGCAATCACTTCTCCCGGCACGGTCATCGGCGTCCCCGCCTGTACCGTGCGTTCAGTTCAAGCGATTAACCTTAATAATTCCTTTCTCTTGGCTATAAATATCCCGGGGAGCGCGAGGGGCTGGCCCCTCGCTGCCTGACAGAAAGCTCAAGCGGCCGGTTTGAGCATGTCGCCGTCCTTGAGCTGGGCGTAACATTCGTCCAGCGCGGTGCGGGCGCGGCGGCCCAGTTCGGCGATTTCTTCGGGGGTAATCACCAGCGGCGGCGAAATCACCATGCGGTCATAGACGTGGCGCATGATCAGGTTGTTGGCAAAGCATCTTTCGCGGCACATGAACCCTGCGGTGCCTGCGTCCATGGCGAACTTGGCGCGGCTGTCCTTGTGCGGCGTCAGGGCCAGCGATCCCATCATGCCCACGATTGTCGTCTCGCCCACCAGCGGGTGATCGGCCAGCCCGTGCCACATCTCGTGCAGCGCGGGCATGGCGACGTCGCGGACGTGGTCGAGCACGTGTTCCTCTTCGAGGATGCGCAGGTTTTCCAGCGCCACTGCCGACGCAACCGGGTGGCCGGAATAGGTGTAGCCGTGGTTGAATTCGCCCGAGCCGATGACCTCGGCCACCTCGTCACAGACGATGGATCCGCCGATGGGCTGGTAGCCGGAGCTGAGACCCTTGGCGATGGTCATGATGTGCGGTTTGATGCCAAGGGTTTGCGCGCCGAACCAGTTGCCGGTGCGGCCAAAGCCGCAGATGACCTCGTCCGCGATCAGGAGGATTTCGTACTTGTCGCAGATGCGCTGGATTTCCGGCCAATAGGTGCTGGGCGGGATGATGACGCCGCCTGCGCCCTGAATGGGTTCGGCGATAAAGGCGGCGATGCGGTCCTCGCCATGTGCGAGAATCGTCTGTTCCAGCTGCTGCGCGCGGGCAAGACCAAACGCCTCTGGCGTGCTGTCGCCGCCTTCGGACCACCAGTTGGGTTGGTCGATGTGCACGATGTCGGGGATCGGCATGCCGCCCTGTTCGTGCATCGGGGTCATGCCACCCAGGCTGCCTGAGCCGACGGAGGATCCGTGATAGGCGTTCTTGCGGCTGATGATGATGGATTTCGAGGGCTTGCCCTTGGTCGCCCAATAGGTGCGGACCATGCGGATGTTGGTGTCGTTCGCCTCGGACCCAGACCCGGCAAAGAACACGTGGTTCAGATCACCCGGTGCCAGTTCCGCGATCTTTTGCGCCAGTGCGATGGCGGGCACGTGGGTCGTTTGGAAGAACGTGTTGTAATAGGGCAGCTCGCGCATTTGGCGCGCGGCGACGTCGGCCAGTTCGGTGCGGCCATAGCCGATGTTCACGCACCATAAGCCCGCCATGCCATCGAGGATCTCGTTCCCTTCGCTGTCGTTCAGGTACACGCCCTTGGCCCGCGTGATGACGCGCGCGCCCTTTTCCGCCAGCTCACCGCCCGCGGTGAACGGGTGCATGTGATGTGCCGCATCCAGCGCCTGAAGCTCGGACGTGGGCAGATGGTTGGTGATGGTGGCCATGGAAACCTCGGGTGTTTGAGAACATGCCGAGAATATGGGCAACCGCGTCGCCGTCAATCCGGCATCTGCAATGTCGCTGGACGCGTGAGACAAAAGTTGATTTCATGCACGCTGACCCGGGCCTACCGGGCGTGATACGGGAGTACACCATGAAGAAGATGATGCTGAGCACTGCGGCGATCGTGGCCCTGACGGGTGCGGCGATGGCCGACGAAGTGCGCGTTTACAACTGGTCCGATTACATCGACGAAGAGTTGCTGACCAAGTTCGAAGAAGAGACCGGCCTGAAGCTGATCTATGACGTGTTCGACAGCAACGAGGTTCTGGAAACCAAGATGCTGGCCGGATCCTCGGGTTATGACGTTGTCGTACCGTCGGGCACGTTCCTGCAACGCCAGATCAGCGCGGGCGCGTTCCAGAAACTGGACACCTCGAAACTGTCCAATGCGGAAAACCTGTGGGATGTGGTCGAGGCGCGCACGGCGCAATACGATCCCGGCAACGAGTATTCGATCAACTACATGTGGGGCACCACGGGCATTGGTGTGAATGTCGGCAAGGTGCAGGAGATTTTGGGCGAGGACGCGCCCATGGGCTCGCTCGACCTGATCTTTGATCCGGCCAATATGGAAAAGCTGCAAGCCTGTGGCGTGCATTTCCTTGACGCCCCGACCGAGATGATTCCCGCCGCGCTGAAATACATCGGCGAGGACCCCGACAGTCATGACCCGGACGTTCTGGCCAAGGCGGAGCCGATCCTGACCGCGGTGCGTCCGTATGTGCAAAAGTTCCACAACTCGGAATATATCAACGCGCTGGCCAATGGGGATATCTGCGTGGCCTTTGGCTGGTCCGGTGACATTCTGCAGGCGCGGGACCGTGCGGCAGAGGCCGAGAACGGTGTCGAGGTGGCCTACAATGCGCCCAGCGAAGGAGCGCTGATGTGGTTCGACCAGATGGCCATTCCGGTCGATGCGCCCAACCCCGAGGGGGCGCACAAGTTCCTGAACTTTATCCTTGATGCGCAGAACATGGCGCAGGCGTCGAACTATGTCTATTACGCCAATGGCAACCTCGCGAGCCAGGAATTCCTGGTAGAGGATGTGATCGGCGATCCGGCGATCTATCCGGATGCCGCGACGCTGGAAAACCTGTACACCACAACGCCCTATCCGGCCCGCGTTCAGCGGACGGTCACGCGCATGTGGACCAAGGTCAAGTCGGGCACCTGAGCCTGATATCCGGGCGCAGGGACATCCCCTGCGCCCTTTTCATTTTGAACGGATTCCCCTTTGGCAGAGACTGTTTTCGCCCCCTGGGACGACCCGAACGAGACGCCGCTGATCCGGTTTCGCAACGTCACCAAACGCTTTGGCGATTTCACCGCGATTGACGATCTGACCCTCGACATTTTTGAGCGCGAATTCTTTGCCCTGCTGGGGCCATCGGGCTGTGGCAAGACGACGATGATGCGGATGCTGGCGGGGTTTGAAAACCCCACCGATGGGTCGATTGAACTGGCGGGCCAAGACATCGCGGGTGTGCCGCCGAACAAGCGGGCGGTAAACATGATGTTCCAGTCCTATGCCCTGTTCCCGCACCTGTCGATCTGGGACAATATCGCCTTTGGTCTGCGCCGCGAGAGCAGTGACAAGGCGGCCATCTCCGCCCGTGTCGAAGAGATGCTGAAGTTGACCCGGCTGGAGAAATTTGCCCGCCGCAAGCCGCACCAGATCTCGGGCGGGCAGCGTCAGCGTGTGGCGCTGGCCCGGTCCTTGGCCAAGGCACCCAAGTTGCTGCTGCTGGATGAACCGCTGGGCGCGCTGGACGCCAAGCTGCGTGAGGCGACGCAGTTCGAGCTGATGGACATTCAGGAAAAGACCGGCACGACATTTGTCATCGTCACCCACGATCAGGAAGAGGCGATGACCGTCGCCAGCCGCATCGCGGTGATGGACGAGGGGCGTGTGATGCAGGTCGCCACGCCGGACCGGATCTATGAAGCGCCGGAGTCCGTTTATGTGGCGGATTTCATTGGTGACGTGAACATCCTGGCCGGGACGGTCAAGGCAACGGGCGACCATACCTATGCGCTGGGGGTTGAGAACGGCACGGTGACGGCCATGTCGGAACGACCGTTTTCTGACGGGCAGACCGCCCATCTGGCCATCCGGCCCGAAAAGGTTGCGATCCACACAACCGCCCCCGAGGGTACCGACAACCTGTTGCAGGGCAAGGTGCTCGATATTGCCTATCTCGGCAATCTGTCGACCTATCACGTGGAATTGCCCGGCGGTCAGATCATCAAGGCGCAAACCGCCAACACCCGCCGCCTGTCGCGTCGTGATATCACGTGGGAAGACACCGTCTGGATCAGCTGGACCAAGACCGCGGGGGTTCTGCTGGACCAATGAGGCGCGCCGTTCTCATATCAGTGCCCTATGTCTGGCTGCTGGCGCTGTTCCTGATCCCCTTTGCGGTCGTGTTCAAGATTTCGCTGTCCGACATCGCGCTGGCGATCCCGCCCTATACGCCGACGGCCAAGGACGGCATCTGGACGATGCTGACGCAGCTGGATTTCGAGAACTTTGTCTTCCTCACCGAGGACGATCTGTATTGGAAAGCCTATGTCAGTTCGCTGCGGATCGCGGTGATTTCGACCATCCTGACGCTGATTGTGGGATACCCGATGGCCTATGCCATGGCGCGTGCACCGAGTGAATGGCGGCCCACCTTGCTGATGCTGGTGATCCTGCCGTTCTGGACCTCGTTCCTGATCCGCGTCTATGCGTGGGTGGGCATCCTGTCGGGCGAAGGGTTCCTGAACCAGTTTTTGCTGTGGACGGGGGTGATCAGTGACCCGCTGACCATCCTCAACACGAATACGGCCGTCTATATCGGCATCGTCTATACCTATCTGCCGTTCATGATCCTGCCGATCTACTCCGCCCTGGACCGTCTGGACGGGTCGCTGATTGAGGCGGCGGAAGATCTGGGGTGTTCGCGGATCAAGGCGTTCTGGCTGATCACGATCCCGCTGTCCAAGAACGGGATTATCGCGGGCTGTTTTCTGGTCTTTATCCCGGCGCTGGGCGAGTTTGTCATTCCGTCGCTTTTGGGTGGGTCGGGGACACTGATGATCGGCAAGGTCCTGTTCGAAGAGTTCTTTTCCAACCGCGACTGGCCTGTGGCGTCGGCGGTGGCGGTGATCCTGCTGTTGATCCTGATCATCCCCATCGTGCTGTTCCAGCGTAATGAACAGCGGCAGGCGGAGGCCGAGCAATGACCCGGCTGAGCCCTTTCAATGTCGTGTCGCTGACGCTGGGGTTTGTGTTTCTCTACGTGCCGATGCTGATTCTGATCATCTACAGCTTTAACGAATCCAAGCTGGTGACCGTCTGGGCCGGGTTTTCGACCAAGTGGTACGGAGAGCTGTTGTCCAACGACGCGTTTTTGGACGCGGCGTGGGTGACGCTGCGGGTGGCGGTCATTTCGTCCACGATTGCCACAGTACTGGGCACGATGGCCGCCTATGTGCTGGTGCGCGGGGGGCGGTTTTTTGGCCGGACGCTGTTTTCGGGGATGATCTATGCCCCGCTTGTGATGCCCGAGGTGATCACCGGCCTGTCGCTGCTGTTGCTGTTCATTGGCATCGGTCTGGATCGCGGGGTGCTGACGATCGTTCTGGCGCATACGACCTTTTCCATGTGTTTCGTGTCCGTCGTCGTGTCTTCGCGCCTGATGACCTTTGACCGGTCGCTCGAAGAGGCAGCACTTGACCTTGGCGCCTCGGCCTTTGACGCGTTCCGCCTTGTCACCTTGCCGATCATTGCGCCTGCGGTCATTTCCGGGTGGCTGCTGGCCTTCACGCTCAGCCTTGATGACCTCGTGATCGCGTCCTTCACCTCGGGGCCGTCGGCGACGACCTTGCCGATGAAGATCTGGTCGTCGGTACGGCTGGGTGTGAGTCCGGAGATCAACGCGCTGAGTACGATCCTGATCGGGCTGGTGACGGTGGGTGTCATCGCGGCGTCGCTGGGCAGCAAGCAGGCGGCGCTGCGGGCCAAACGGGACGAACAGACCGCCGCCCGCACCGCATGAAGCGGATTTTTCCCGATTTTGCCTATGGCGATGGCCCGCGGGCCGGGTGCTGGTGGGACGAGACCGTCGCGCCGGTTGAACATCCCGTGCTGCGCGGGGACGTCCGATGCGACGTGGCCATCGTCGGGGCCGGGTTCACGGGCCTGTCGGCGGCACTGACGCTGGCCCGCGCGGGCGCGTCGGTTGTTGTGCTGGACGCCAACCGTGCCGGGTGGGGGGCATCGGGGCGCAATGGCGGGTTCTGCTGCCTCGGCGGCGGGATGGCGTCTGACGCCAGCCTTGATCGCCGGTTTGGCCGCGCGGGGCGTCTGGAGTGGCGTCGCGCCGAGGTTGCGGCGGTCGCGTATGTGGGGCAATTGGCGGCGTCCCTCGGTCTGGACATCGACCGACATTCGCAAGGTGAAACCTGCGTATTGCACAAGCCCGGCCTGTTGCCGGTGTTTGAAGGCGAAGCGGCGCGGATTGAAGAGAATTATGGTGTGGTGCCGACGTTTCTGGGTGCCGATCAGATGCGCGATGCGGGCATGGCCGGGCCCTTTCACGGGGCGATGACAATTCCCGTCGGCTTTGGCCTGAACCCGGGCAAGTTGCTGTGTGGCGTTCTGTCCGCCGCGCTGTCCGCAGGCGCGCAGATCTATGATCAAAGCCCCGCGACCCGCGTCGCTGGCACGACGGTCGAGACGCCCGGTGGCCGGGTGCATGCCGACCGCGTGATTGTCTCCACCAACGGGTATTCCAGCGAAGACATCCCTGCGGCGATGGCGGCGCGCTACATGCCCGCGCAATCCACCGTTCTGGTCACCCGGCCCATCACAGCGCAAGAGCGCGCGCAACAGGGGTGGACCAGTGATCAGATGGCCTATGACAGTCGCAACCTGTTGCATTATTTCCGGCTGATGCCGGATGGGCGGTTCCTGTTCGGGATGCGGGGCGGGCTGCGGTCATCCCCGGCGGCAGAGGATGCCGCGCGGCGCGCGCTGATGCGCGACTTTCGCGCTATGTTTCCAGAGTGGGCAGGTGTCGATGTTACTCATTGCTGGTCGGGGATGGTGTGCCTTGCGCGCAACCTCCTGCCGTTTGTCGGGGCCTTGCCGGGGCAGTCTGGTGTGCTGGCGGGCTTTGCCTATCACGGGAACGGGGTGGCGATGGGCATGTTCTCAGGCTCGATCCTGGCGGATCTTGCGTTGGGGCGCGCGCCGGCGCTCTATCCGCAGGCGATGCGTACGCCTGCGCGCAGGTTTCCGTTTGGCGCGGCACGGCGCATTGTCATGCCACCCGTCTATGCGGCGCTGAACGTGCTGGATCGCTGAGCCCTAGATAGGCGCGCGCAGCCCCGTGACATTGTTCGCCCCGATCATGTACCCGCTGTCCAACAGCAGGAGGGTCGTACCGCCGTCGATGCGGGCTTCGGTCACGCGGGAATAAACCGATGCGGGTTCGGTCAGCAGCACCTGGCCATTGGCGCGGCTTTCGATCTGAAAGCTGTATTCGCCATAAGGCAAGGACGAGCCGTCCGTGGCCTTGCCGTCCCAGTCGTACAAATCCGGGCTGACCGGCAGGGGCAAGCGCTGGACCTCGGTGCCTTGGCCATTGGTGACGATCAAGGATACCTCGTCAGCGGCAAGCGGTGGGTTGGGCGCGATTGTGACCGCGTCGCCATCGAATTTCGCGGGGCCCTGGACAAGGGCGTCCATGCCGATCCAGTTCGCGGCACTCGCCATGTCGTTCGCGCCAAGCGCTTGCAACATCTGTTCCATCAGGTCGTTGGTGTTGACCTGCTGTTCGACCATGGAAAACTGCGCCAGCTGAGCTGCGTATTCCGAGGAATCGATGGGTTCCAGCGGATCCTGGTATTCCGCCTGTGCGGTCAACATCTGGAGGAAAACCTCGAAATCGGAACTGAGCACGCTGGCATTGTTGGAAGCCGAGGCGGCCCCGCCGGAAGCGGCTGTGGCTGAAGGTAGAATTTGCATGACACTAGAACCTCATGTCGATTGCGTCGGGCGCGATTGCCAGACGTGGGGCAGGGGGGATGGCACTGTCGATTGCGCCGGGCGCGCCGGGGTCAGGGGGCATTTCCTGCGCGGACCCATGCGGCGATGGATCCTCGGACGTTTCCTGTTGCTGGCCCTGGTCGAAGGAGAACGACACGTCCTCGTATCCCAGATCGGCCAGCGATTGCCCCAGGTCATCCGCGTTGCGCCGCATCAGATCGAGCGTGTCTGGACGGTCTGCCTGGATCAGGACGACCATGCCCGTCTCGGAGGGGGCAAGCACCATGCGCACGCGCCCCAGCTCTGCGGGGTTCAATGCAATTTCGATCGGTTTGTGCGGAGTTTTGACCAACGCTTCGGCGATCTGAGGCGGGAGAGGGGGCGCGGTTTCAACCCGTGCCGCTTGTGCAGGCGTTGCCGGTTGATTGGGGGTGACCTTGAGGTCCCAGATCACATCCGGCTCGGCCAGCGTCTGGGTCCGTTCCGAAACTGTGATGTCCATCCCGGCAGACATGGCTTGCGACTGGACCCGATTGTGCAGAACGACGGACGGGCTGACCTGAACCGCCGCGTTTTGCGGCGTGGACATCACGTGAGTATCGCTGGTCATCCGAGACCCCATGTGCGGCTCTGTTGGAACCGCGCGCGCTGGCGTTGACGCGGCTGTCTCTGGCGCATGTGGGGTCAGGCTGGCGACGTGGACGGTTTGATACAGGGTCGTCTTCGATTTGTTTTGCGGCGTGTTCCAGCGCAGCAGATCACCATCCGCATTCTGCCCGGCGGATCGTTTGACGACCAAGGGAGATTGCGCGGCTTCGGTTGGCATGGCCACATCGAACATGTTCTGGAGCGTCGCGGGGCCCATTGACGCGGCCACCGGTTGCAACAAGATCGGCTGCCCCGACAGATGGCGATCGATAACAGAGGCTGCGGGCCCGCCTTGCAACGCGGGTGTGTGCTTGTCACCGTTTGGCTCAATCGTCCCCTTGGACCAGAGTTGAGGCTCTGGCGACAGGTCAGTTCTTGACGCTGGCGCAGGTGAGACGGTCGGTGGGTGTGCCCCCTGATCCGGGTCATGCCTGACCACGCCAAGTTGCCGGTCGGACGGGACAGCGGTGGCACTTGGAGCGCGCGCTGTGTCTGTCGCAGGTGCCTCCGCAAGGTGTGTCGGGTCGTTTCGGAAACCGGGAGCTTGGACATGCGTCACGGCGGTTTCAGCATGTCGTGCGACCCCTTGCGACGGAATATCCGGCTTGGCCGACGGGTGGTTCGGCGCGGCGGGCACAGTCTGATTGCGCGCCGGCGTTGACGAAACGGCGGGCGGTTGATCGGCTGGTTTTCCGTATTCCGGCTGCGGCACTTCGGACTGCACAGGCAAATTGGGCGGGGCGGTCAGAATACGGCCCACTGGCTGTTCTCGTGACATCGCAGGCGTCTGCCCAAGCGGGCTCGCGACGGGTTGGGGTGTTGCCTTGTCGGCTGGTCCGGTGAGAGGCGGTGTCCCGTCGGGTTGAGCCGCAGCAGGTGCGCGTCCGACCGGCGTGTCTGGCGGGCCGGTTTCACGTCGCACCGTGGCCGCCGCGAGATCGGTTGGTAACCTGTCGCGTGTGACGGATTCCTGCCGAGCGTGTTCCTTATGCCCTGAGGTGTCGACAACAACGCCTGAGGGTGCCGTGTCGGTTTGCGATGCGGCGCGATATTCGGACCGGGCCATGACCGCAATTTCGTCAACGGACCGCCGCACAACCCGCGCCGGTGTTTCGGCAATTTCGGTTCTGTCGGCCGCCACGCGTCTGGCATCGTCCTGCGCCGCCGGTTCATTTGGCGTGTCGCCGTCGGAACGCGTGGGCAACGCAATCGGATCGCCGTCTCTGGGGCGGGTTTGCGCGGGCGCGTATGTGGGGTGTTCCGTACCAGGGGCAGTGTCGGATTTGACGTGCGGGACGGCCGTGTCATCCGCGGGAGCCGCACGTTCGGTGTCCGCATTCTCCGATGCGCGCGGCGTAGGCGCGGCGCTTTTCGGCAGTGGCGGGTTGATCACCTGCGCCGCGGGATCCTGACCTGAGAAGACGGCCAGAAACTCGACCGGCTCCGACACATGCACGATTGGCGTATCTTTTGGCGGCGGTACGGCCGTGGATTTCAGATCAGTGGCAAGTGGCAGATCCATACAAGTCTCCGGGATTTCTTCCGCGTTTGACCGAACATGGCGCCATGGTGGTTACCGGTTCTTTACCAAACGTCCGCCATGCTGGGAAAAATCATTCGAATTGAGAGGAACTGGAATGGATGTCGTGAATGCCGGGCCGATCCCGCAAGCGAAGGTGCAGAATGCGGCCCTCATGGATGCCGCAAAGAAGCTCGAGGCCACGTTCCTTGCCGAGATGCTGAAATCTGCGGGTTTCGGAAAATCTCGGGAAAGCCTTGGCGGTGGTGCAGGCGAGGACCAGTTTTCGTCCTTTCTGGTACAGGCGCAGGCCACGGAAATGGTCGAGGCCGGCGGCATCGGTCTGGCCGAGGCGTTGTTTGATGCATTGAAGGAGCGGCAGGAAAATGTCTGAAGCAATTGGCGATATCATAGACAGTCTCGATGATCTGCTCGAAGCGGAGCGCACTGCGCTGCTGCGCGGTGATCTGGATGACGTCACACGTCTGCACGACCGCAAGGAACGGCTCATCGATGCGTTGAACAAAGCGGACGCCCTGGATCGCGCGGCCTTGGCCCCGTTGAAAGACAAGGTCGAGCGCAATCAGGACCTGCTGAATTCGGCATTGGAGGGTGTGCGGTCGGTTGCACGACGTCTGGCGGCGATCCGGCGCGTGCGCAAATCGCTGGAGACCTATGACGCCAAGGGTGAAAAACGCACGGTCGAGATTCGCTCCGAAACATCGGTCGAAAAGCGGGCGTGATAGGGATTGAATCAAATCCTACGCAAGCTGCCCGCGGCGGTTAAGGTTTCAGTTAGTCTATCGACGGCATGGTGTGCAGGCACTCAAAACGAGTGGCGCATGCCCCTGCCAAAGGGAGTGCATTTGTCAGAACGGCACCCGATCTGCCCCGACCGGGTCAGACAAACCCCTGGCGCAAAGCGCCGTGACAAAAGGACATGCACATGTCGAGCATTCTTACGAACAACAGCGCAATGGTTGCGCTGCAAACCCTCAAAGGGATCAACAAAAACCTGGCGATGACTCAAAACGAGATCTCGACCGGTAAATCCGTTTCCAGCGCAAAGGACAATTCGGCGGTTTGGGCGATTTCCAAGGTCATGGAGTCGGACGTCAAAGGGTTCAAGGCCATTTCCGAAAGCCTGAGCCTTGGTGAATCGACTGTGGCGGTCGGACGAAACGCGGCCGAGACGGTCACCGACCTTCTGACAGATATCAAAGGCAAAATCACTGCGGCACAGGAAAGCAACGTGGACCGCGACAAGATCCAGACGGATATCACGGCCCTGCGCGAACAGATCGAAAGCGTGGTCGGCGCGGCGCAGTTCAACGGCCTGAACCTCGTTGATGGTTCGTCCTCGACCGATGTGACCATCCTGTCGTCTCTGGACCGCGATTCCTCTGGCAACGTGACCGCGTCCGAGATCACGGTCGAACGCCAGAACCTGTCGGTGTCCGGCTCGGTCACCACACAGGTCTATGACGGTGCCACAGGCGCAGACACATCGACCAACATCGTGAACGCAACAGCCGAAGGCGGTTCGGCGGTTGTTTCCGGCACCGGCGTGCCGACAACCGGTACAGCGTCCTATGTCGACGTCGCAATTGCATCGGTTGGTGATGGGTTCGGCTATCAGCTGGTTCTGGATGATACGGCTGACGCAAACAGCCTTGGCACACGTACATTCGAGTATGTGGCCAACGCCAATGACAGCACCGAGGACGTTGCAAACAACCTCTACAACCAGGTGAACACATTCCTGTCCGCGACAAACGAGACGAACTATACCGTTTCGCTCGACGGTGACACGGTGCGCCTGACGCGTGCAAATGCCGGTAACGAGCTGGAAGTGACGATTGAGGCGGATACGACCGGCAACACTGCTGGCACCAGCTCCGGCGGTTTGGCGGCCTTGCAAGCCATTGATGTAACGACCGACTCCGGTGCAACCGCTGCGCTGACATCGATTGAAGCGCTGATCGACATTTCGATCGATGCCGCTGCCTCCTTTGGCTCAGTCGAAGGCCGGATCGAGACCCAGAGTGAGTTCGTCAGCAAGCTGACCGACTCGCTGACATCGGGGATCGGTTCGCTGGTCGACGCGGACATGGAAGAAGTGTCTGCACGGCTTCAGGCGCTGCAGACACAGCAGCAGCTGGGTGTGCAATCGCTTTCGATTGCGAACCAGGCGCCGCAGACCATCCTGTCGCTGTTCCGGTAATCTGAAACGGTGGGGCGCTGAAATCTTGCGCCCCACCACCCCATTGAGGCCCCAAATCATACAGGTGACAGCGTGAACGCGACATCCCAAGCCCTTCGCGGTTACTCAGAACATGCAGCGTCGACACGCAGTGATCGCCGCGCAGAATACGAGGTCATCGCGCGTGTGACCCAGCAACTGCGCGATGCCGCGGTGAACAGCAAGTCAAACTTCTCGGCTTTTGCTTCGGCCCTGCACACCAATCAGAAACTGTGGACGGCCCTTGTTGTGGACGTCCTCGACGATGCAAACCCGCTGCCGCCGGATCTGAAAGCCCGCATCGTCTATTTGTCCGACTTTACCCGGCATCAGACGGGTCAGATCCTGAGAAAGAACGCGTCGGTGCTTCCCCTTTTGGAAGTGAATATGGCGCTTTTGCGCGGCCTCAAAACGGAAAGCGGTGCAACATGAGCGGCCTTGTCCTGAAACTGAGCCCGAAAGAGCGGATATTGATCAATGGCGCGGTCATCGAAAACGGCGACCGGCGGAGCCGGCTGGCTATCATGACGCCGGATGCCAATATCTTGCGTCTACGGGACGCTATCCACCCGGAGGATGCGAAAACTCCTGTCCGTCGTGTCTGCTATGCCGTGCAACTGGTTTTGTCCGGGGACAGTCCAAAAGACGACGTGCGAACTGCTCTGCTGCGCAATATCGAAGAGCTGAGCCAGGTTTTTGTCGACCCGGACAGTCGCAAGCACCTTGATATCGCCTCACATGCCCTTGTCCAGGACGATCATTATCGCTGTCTCAAGGCGTTGCGGTGCCTGTTACCGCGCGAAGAACGGCTGTTGGCGGCGGGTGCTTGAGCGATGTTTCAACCTGTTCTTGTCTCGTCGGGATTGGTCGGATGGCAGTTTCTGCAGCGCACATACGATCAGCAATTGGCGACGTTCTCCGAGTCCAATGTGCAGAAACGAGACACTGATCACTTTCGCGAAAATATCCAATCCGTGACCAGTGCCGAGGACCTTGTCGCGGACCGGCAGATGTTGACGGTGGCCCTGGGTGCGTTTGGGCTGCAAGACGACATCGACAACCGGTTCTTCATTCAGAAGATGCTCGAAGATGGCACAACTGCTGACGACGCGCTCGCCAATCGGTTCACGGACGAGCGGTACAGCGACTTTTCCGCCGCTTTCGGGCTGGGACCCGGCGAGATCCGCGGCAGTCTGCGACCCGGTTTCGCGGATGAGATCATTGCGAAATACCAAGCCAACAGTTTCGAAGTCGCCGCCGGTGCGCAGGATGATACCATGCGCGTCGCTTTATACGCCGAGCGGACCCTGTCCGACGTTGTCGGCGGCACGGGCAGCGAGGCTCAGAAATGGTTCTCGATCATGGGTCAGCCGCCTTTGCGGACATTGTTTGAAACCGCATTCGGATTGCCGTCGTCCTTTGGCCAGGCGGATATCGATTTGCAGTTGACCGTGTTTCAGGAACGGGCCCAGCGCACCTTTGGTGTCAGTGATCCGGCGGAGTTCGCCGACCCGGAAGTCCTTGACCGCCTGGTCACAACATATTTTGCGCGAACACAGTTACAGAACGGCGGCGCTGGCGCGTCCGGTGCTGCCATCGCATTGACGCTCTTGGGGGGCTGACCAAGACCGGGACAGACCCGGCCATGGTCGCGGAATACAGATCGCACTAGCGTGGCCGCACCGATGGCTGGCGATGCGTGGACGCGCCTGCCTTGCCGCGTCGAAGTGCAAGGCGCAACTGATCAAAGCTGTGCGCACATCCATGACCATGTGTCTGTGCCATCAGCTCATCCAGCGCCGGCCAGATCGCGATGGCCGTGTCGATGTCGGCATCTGTGCCAGCCGAATAGAGGCCAGCCGAAATCATCATCCTGTTTCTTTCGTAGATGCTCAGGTGCTTGCGCACCTCGGCGATCGCGCTGTTCTCGTCTGCGCTGGCGGCATCGGGCAGACTGCGCGAGACGGACTTTAGAACGTCGATTGCGGGGAAGCGCCCTCGTTCCGCAATGTCGCGATCAAGGACGACGTGGCCGTCGAGAACGCCGCGCAGAATATCGGCGATGGGCTCGTCCATGTCCGAACCTGCAACCAGAACGCTGAAGATTGCGGTGATGTCTCCCTGTCCTGACATGCCGGGGCCTGCCCGTTCGCATAATGACATGATCAGATGTGCCGTTGAGGGGGGAAATCCGCGCAGAACGGGTGCTTCTCCTGCGGCGACGGCAATCTCCCTGTGCGCCTCGGCAAACCGTGTGATGGAATCAGCCAGGAACAGCACCGAAAGGCCCTGATCCCGAAAATATTCCGCAATTGCCATGGCCGACCATGCACAACGTCGGCGGACCAGAGGTGCCTGATCAGACGTCGCGGCGACGACGATCGTGCGGGTGCGGCCCTCGGGGCTCAGCGTGTTGTCAACGAAATGGCGCACCTCCCGTCCGCGTTCCCCGACCATGGCAATCACCACGACATCGGCGGTCACGGTCGTGGCGAGTTTGCCCATGAGACTGGATTTTCCGACACCGGACCCGGCAAACAGGCCGATACGCTGACCGCGGACAATGGGCAGCATCGTGTCGAATATCACGTGCCCGGAATCCAGTCGCGCACCCAGCGGTCGGCGTGCCGCGGCTGGCGGCGGGGACGATTGAAGCGGGCGCAGGTCGAACCCTTGAACCAATGGCTTTCCGTCCAACGGCGTACCATCGGGATCCACGATACGCCCCAACCATGAAAAATCAGGCGATATCCCCGCGTTCCGGTCCAATGTCACACGGTCGCCCAGCGCGATGCCGGCCACAGGCGCGTCCGGCAGAATGATGGCAAATGTATCAGAGAGTTGCACCACCTCGCCAAGAAGCGTGGTGTTGTCGGCACGCGTGACCTCCGCACGGTCGCCAATCCGCGCGCAGTGTCCAAGGCCGGATACGGTCATCGTGCCACCCTGAACCGAGATGACGCGACCGATCGGGCGCACATGCGTCAAACCTGACAAATGCTGTTCCAGCGATTTCATGCGTGCGGATTGCTGCATCGGATCCTCCTGATGGCTGCAAACAAATTCTTAGGGAATCACAGTTAAGCCTTGGTTGAAATTGCTCGAGGGAGAAGCCCCGATGTTCCAGAACCTCACCGTTTTTGAAACGGCACACGCGATGGCGGTCCATGCAGGACAGCGCCAGGCCGTGATTTCTCAGAACGTGGCTAATGCGGATACACCCGGATTCGTCGGCCGCGATCTGCCCAGCTTTCAGGATATATACGCGCCCAAGGATGGCACAGGCACGCTGCAGCGAGCGACGCGGCCTGGGCACCTGCATGGCGTTACGGCCGACGGCGTCGATGGCATGATGCGCGAAGATCGCAGTTTTGCAGCACCCGATGGCAACACCGTTTCGATCGAGACGGAAATGATGCGCGCCACCGAAGCCAAGCGGCAACATGACCGGTCACTGGCGATCTACAAATCCGCGCTCAGCATCCTTCGATCAAGCCTTGGCCGACAGTAGGAGCGATTGAAATGAACGAGTTTTCCAAAGCCCTGTCCGTCTCGACCAGTGCGCTTCAGGCGCAGGCATCGCGGTTGCGGCACCTGTCCGAGAATATTTCCAACGCGGACACGCCGGGATATCGGCGCAAGACCATTCCTTTCCAAACCGCATTCAACGCGGATCAAGGGGTGGCGCGGGTCGAGGTGGGGCGCATGTCCTTGGATGACCGGCCTTTGGAGCGGGTGTATGACCCCTCGCACCCCATGGCCGATGACACGGGTCATTTTGACGGATCCAATGTGGATCTGTTGATCGAACTGGCCGACGCCCGCGAAGCACAGCGGAGCTATGAAGCCAACCTCAAGATGTTTGAACAGGCCCGGCAGATGTCGTCCGGGCTCATGCAGTTGTTGCGTCGCTAAGCGACGCGTTACCCAGGAGATCCAGAATGGATTCAGCAGCACTTTCAGCCGTCCAGAACTATACCGCATCCAAATCTGCAACCCGCCCGGGGACCACGCCGGGGGACAGCATGTTTGGCCGCGTCGTGTCGGATTTCGCGCAAACGCTTGCCCAAGGTGAGCATGTGGCCCAGCAGGCCATGGTGGGCGATGCCGATCCGCATGCGTTGGTGCAGGCACTGGCGCAGACAGAATTGGCCGTGGAGACGGCGGTGACCGTGCGCAACAAGGTCGTTGAAGCGTATCAGGAAATCCTGCGGATGCCTGTCTGAGATGCTGAATGAGGTCATCTTTTTCGACACGATGCGTCAGGGCCTTTGGGTCGCGGTGATCGTGTCCATCCCGATCCTGACCATGGCGCTTGTTGCCGGTGTCTCGATCGGTTTGGTTCAGGCCCTGACGTCCATCCAGGAAATGACGCTGACCTTCGTGCCCAAGCTGGCGGCGATCATGATCGTCTTCTGGATGTCGATGGGCTTCATGACACAAACGATGGTGTCGTTTTTCCACGACCGCATCATTCCCCTGATCATCGGAGGTTAACCTTGGACAGCACCGGATATATCACGCTCACCCGACAATCTGGCCTGATGCGCGAGATGCAGGTTGTCGCCAACAACATCGCCAACGCCGCCACCACCGGATATCGCCAGGAAGGGATCATATTCTCCGAATATGTGCAGGGGATCGAAGGTGGCGCATCGCTTTCCATGGGGCAGGGCAATGTGCGGCGCACGCTGTTTGATCAGGGTACGTTGTCCCAGACCGGCGGCACCTTCGATTTTGCGATCGAGGGTGACGGATTTTTCCTGATCGACACGCCGCAGGGTGAGCGATTGACCCGTGCCGGCAGCTTCACGCCTAACGCCGCGGGGGATCTGGTGACACCGGACGGGCACAGTGTTCTGGACGCCGGTGGCGCCCCGGTTTTTGTGCCGCCTGACGCGCGGTCCATCTCGGTTTCGCCGGACGGAATGATCAGCGCGGACGGAAATCTGGTTGGGCAGATCGGGCTTGTCCGTCCGATTGAGTCCGGTGACATGACGCGGCAATCGGGCCTGATGTTTGACGCGGCTGGTGGGTTCGAACCCGCCGAAGGGGCGCGGATGATGCAGGGGTTCGTCGAAGAATCGAATGTGAACCCGATTGGACAGTTGGCCCGCATGATCGAAATCCAGCGGGCCTATGAAATGGGCCAGAGCTTTCTTGATTCCGAAGACGAACGGGTGCGCCGCGCCATGGACGCCATGTTGAAATCTAACTGAGGAGACGCCAATGCGCGCCCTGAAAATTGCAGCCACCGGGATGCTTGCCCAGCAGATGCGGGTCGAGACGATTTCGAACAACCTCGCAAATATGAGCACCACCGGATACAACACCCGACGCGCCGAATTTGCGGACTTGCATTACCAGCAAATGACCCGGCCGGGCGCGATCAACGCCTCTGACGGAACGGTTTTGCCGACAGGCGTACAGCTTGGCCTTGGGGTGCGGCCTGCAGCGGTATCCGTGCACCTTGCCCAGGGGTCCTTGGCCGCGACGGGCGGCGATCTGGATGTTGCAATTGACGGGAACGGGTATCTCGAGGTGACGCTGCCGTCTGGCCAGACGGCCTATACCCGCGATGGCGGCCTCAAACGCACCGGTGAAGGCCTGATCGTGACATCCGATGGGTACCCGGTCGCGCCTGATGTGGTTATTCCCGCGGATGCGCGCAGCATTTCCATCAATGGTGATGGTGAGATCTATGCCTATTTCGCCGAAGCCGTTGCGGGCCAGTTGATCGGGCAGTTCAACCTGACAGGGTTCACGAACTCCAAAGGTCTCGAAGCGGTGGGCAGCAACCTGTTTGTCGAAACCGAAGCGTCGGGCCCGCCGATCGTCTCGACGCCTGGTCAGGACGGTCTGGGCACGCTGCGTCAAGGGTTTCTCGAGGAAAGCTCCGTGGATGCGGTGCGCGAAATCACCCATCTGATCGCGGCGCAACGAGGGTATGAGATGAATTCCAAGGTCATTTCAGCCGCAGATCAGATGATGAGCGCGATGACGCAAATCCGATGATGAAGTGGCTTTGCATTCTTCTTGTGACCGCGCCGATGGCGATGGCGGACGTCGTTGTGCCGACGCGCACCTTGCGGCCTGGCACGCTGATCGGCCCCGCGGATCTGACTTTGCGTGCAGGAACCCAAGCGGGAATGTTTGACCGCGTTCAGGATCTGGTCGGTCAGGAAGCGCGTGTGGCCCTTTTTGCCGGGCGGCCCATCCCCTACGAAAATATCGGCCCGCCGGCTTTGGTGGATCGCAACCAGATCGTGCCGCTGCGGTTTCAAACCGGAGTTTTGACGATCACGTCCGAAGGCAGGTCGCTCGAACGGGGCGGCATCGGCGACCGGGTCCGCATCATGAACCTGAGTTCGCGATCCATTCTGTTCGGATTTGTTCAGGAAGACGGATCAATAGAGGTGAGACAATGACACATTCCCTGAACAGTCGGGCCATGCGCAGCGTGGGCCTTATTGCCATCCTTGCCATGGCAAGCGCGTGCGGACGGTCCGATCACCTTGGAAAAGCACCGTCGTTTTCAAACCCGCTTGCCACGCAGGAACATTCGGCGATGGTGTCCACGGCCCTTCCAACGGTCATCGAAACCAGGACGCCGTTGGACGAAGCGTCCCTATGGAGCGGTCAACGGTCCTCGCTTTTGGGCGACAGGCGCGCGGTACGGCAGGGGGATATCCTAACCGTCGTGATTGAAATCGACGAACGAGCCGAAATTTCGAATGAGACAGATCGGTCGCGCAGCGGGTCCGAAACACTTGGCATCCCCCAGCTGGGCGGATTGCCGCAAAGGCTGGATGAGAAATTGCCGGACGGGGCGTCAACCTCCGAGTTGGTTTCGATCAACTCGAACAGCAGTTCGAGCGGGGATGGATCGGTCAAGCGGAACGAGAAATTGACACTGAGGGTCGCCGCCACAATTGTCGACATTCTCCCGAATGGCGTTCTGTCGATCTCCGGCTCACAAGAGTTGCGCGTGAATTTCGAGATGCGTGAATTGCTGGTCTCCGGGTACGTGCGCCCCGAAGACATCTCGCGCCAAAACGAGATCACCTATGACAAGATCGCTTCCGCGCGTGTGTCCTATGGCGGTCGCGGACAGATCACGGACGTACAGCAACCCCGGCTCGGACAGCAGGTACTGGACGCTGTTCTCCCCTTTTAGGAAACCGAGATGATCAAAAAACTTCTGCCGCTTGTTTTGCTCCTGATCGGTCTTGGTGCCGGTGTCGGTGCAGGCATCTTTATGAGACCGGCGCCGGAGATGTCATCCGCAAATGTCACGGCGGAACCGGCCATGGTCGTCGACAAGGCGCCGGACGAGGCGCCCAATCTGGACCGCGAATATGTCAAGATGAACAACCAGTTTGTCGTGCCAATCGTGAACGGGGAGCACGTCCAGGGCCTGGTGGTCATGTCGCTGAGCCTGGAGGTCGCGAATGGTCAGAAAGACGCGATTTATGCACGCGAGCCAAAGCTGCGGGACTCGTTTCTGCAGGTTCTGTTCGACCACGCCAATATCGGCGGCTTTGACGGAGCCTTCACGAATGCCAACAACCTTGCCGTCCTGCGCGGGGCGCTGAGAGAAGTCGCTCAGAAAGACATGGGCGACACTGTGACGGACGTATTGATTGTCGAAATCGCGCGTCAGGACTACTGATTGCGCCCAAGCGCTCCGCGAATGGCTTCGTCCAACTGCTTTTGATTTCGATGTGCGGCTTTTTCCTTTGTCGCCGCGTCGCACAAGGCTTCGGACACCAGTTTCTTGCCATGCTCACGCTTGAACTGCGCCATGTAGGCTTCCTTCTGGGCCAGAACCTGTGCCAGATCCAGGTTCAGGCGTTGCCGTGCCTGCCCCAGCCATCGCAACCAGATGACATCCCCTCCGATGGCACGCAACTGCGCCTGGTCTGCCGGTTGCGCGTGCGTTTCGAAGGCCAACTCACGCAGTCGCGCGAGCTCTGCGCGCAATGCAGATTCCCGCGCGGTGAGATCGGCCAATTGCTGTTGGCGCTTCTGGAATTTGAGCGCGCTCAACACCTTGATGTCCTCGAGGTCAGTCATTGAAACCCTCGCTTCGCCCGCGCGCGCATGTCATCGGCAAATCGGATCGCGGCCGCCACGGCCTGGTAGTGATCCGGTGAAATTTCGGCGCCGATTTCAGTTGTGGCGAACAGCGCTCGTGCTGTCGGAGGGTCACTGTGGATGGGAACGGCCGCCTCGGCGGCGACTTCCCGCATGCGCAGCGCAATTTCGTCAACACCTTTTGCGACACAGGTCGGAGCAGTGCCGGCGGCGCGCGTCCATTTCAGGGCAACCGCGTAATGTGTCGGGTTGACGACAATGACGTCCGCATTCGGCACCTCGGCCATCATTTGTTGCGTGGCGATGGCCTGCGCGCGGGCACGTCGTTCCTGTTTGAGGTGTGGGTCGCCTTCGGAGTTCTTGGTTTCATCCATGATTTCCTTGCGCGACATACGGTTTTTTCGGATGTGCTCCTGATGTTGCCACACCGCATCGATGGCACCGAGGCAAAAGCTGATCAATACGACCACCAGCAGGAAGGCGACGATCAGCTCTGCCAGCAAGGCGACCACCGTGCCGGGACTGCTGTGAATCACCGTCACCATCTCCGGCAGACGGCTTTCCAGGAAGATCGCCAGAAATGCGGAGTAGAGAATGAGCTTGGTAAAGCTTTTTCCGAATTCGAAAAATCCGCCGCGTCCAAATTTTTGCTTGGCGTTCTGCAAAAGCGAAATGCGGGAGAGTTTCGGTTGAAGCTTGGTAGGGGCAACGACGAAGGCGCGTTGCGCCAGGATTGCACCCAATACGGCGAGGGCCGGCAATGCAAAGATCGGGATCATCGACAAGACGGTTTGCCAAAGGACACCGCCCATGACGGCGGTGGTGCCGCCATTGAACAAGGCATCGGCAAAACCAGAAGACTGGTCGAGCAGAACCTGCATATGCGTGCCCAGAGAAACGACCGATTGCGTGCCGACGGCAAGCAGCGCGACGGTCAAACCGGCATATCCCGCCGCCGTTTGCAGATCCACCGACCGCGCGATTTCCCCTTTCTTGCGCGCGTCAAGCAATTTCTGCGGCGTGGGGTCAAATGACTTGTCGGTATCTTCGTCCTGCCCGCTCATCATGGCACCTGAGTTGGATTTGCGATGAACCGGTCAAGCGCCGCCAGCCAGACTTCGAGCATTGTCGGCGCGGCGAGAAACAACAGGAACAATCCACCCAAGGTGATCACGGGCGCACCGACAAAGGCTACCATCAACTGGGGCATGGCCTTGTTGATGACGCCAAGGGCCAGATTGTAGAGAATGGACATCAACACGAACGGGGCGGCCAACACGAATGCCAGCTCGAAGGCACGTGCAACCTGTGCCAAACCCCAGTCCGCTAGATCCGCGCCACTGGAAAACAGCCCGATTGGGAAAAGTATGTAGGAATGGATCAAAAGCTGCGCCGCCTTGACATGCAATCCGGCCATCACGGCCAAGGCGACCGCGCCAACGGTCAGGACGTATCCCATGGCGGGCAAGGGTTCGATCGAAGCGCCGCCGAGGATCTGGGACAGCGATGTCGATTGTGCCGCGATCGATCCGGCCGTTTGCAACGCCAGAATGAAAAGACGAATGCCGATCCCAAGGAAGGCGCCCACCAGAACCTCCGTCAGCGCCACCTGGGCCAACACACTGAGGGAATAGGCCGGTGGTTCGACGGACAGGGCAGGTGCAACAATCGACGTAAAGGCGATGGCGATCACCAGCTTGATCCGGCTCGGCACGCTTTGCTCTCCGAAACCGGGCAGCAGCGAAGCCGTTGCGGCAACACGCAAAAAGACGATGAAACCCAGCCAAAGGCTGTCCTGGATGCTCGACAGCAGCTGGGCGGCATCGCTCATGCCGCGACGACCCCGACAAGCGCGGGACGGGCGTCAATTCCGATCTCTTCGAACGACAGAACCGGATTGGAAATGCCCTTGGCGCGCATCAGGGTTTTCACAAATCGCCGACGGCGCGTATTGGTTACCACGGCCGGGTAGACGCCTTGTTCGCTTGCATCCTGCAACTTCTCGGACATGTTTTCCGCGAGGCGGTTGAACAGATCCGGGGGCAACGCGACATCGAGCCCGCGTTCGGCATCCACTTGGTAATTTGCAAACGTATCTTCCCATTCTGGCGCCAGTTGCACCAAGGGCAGGCTTCCGTCTCCGCGCCGGATCTCGGCCACCAGCTGGAAGCCGAGACGCTGCCTTACATGTTCGCAAATGGCTTCGGGTTGCGCATTGACGGCGCGTGCCTCGGCTGTGGCTTCGAGGATGAGAGGCAGGTTCCGGATCGAGACCTGTTCATCGAGCAGCAACCTGAGAACGGCGTGAAGAATATCGATCTGAACCTTGTCCGGGATCAACTCATCAAGCAGTTTCTGGTTCGCCTCCGCGCGGGCCGGATCGCTGATATTGGTCATTTCCCGAAGCAGACGGCGCAAGGATTTGAGAGTGAGCAACCGGCTGAAGTTCTGCTTCACCACCTCCAGCAAATGCGTGGCCAGAATCTCCGTCGGTGTGACCATGGTCACACCGGACAACGCCGCAGTCTCCTGATCTGCCTTGGAGATCCAGCGCGCCGGAGCACCGTAGACCGGCTCGGTCGTGTCTTCTCCCATCGGCAGGTTGCGGTCGTCTTCGGGCGTCAAAGCGAGGATGTCCGTCGACCGCAGTATTCCCTTGGCCTGTTCGACACCTTGAATGCGGATGACATATCCGCCGGTCGGGAGACCTGCATTGTCGGTCAGCCGGATTTCCGGGAGGATAAGGCCAAAGACCGAAGCGACATGTGTCCGCATATTTGCAATACGGGCGTCCAGCCCCGTGCCCGGATCAAGGACAAGGTTGACCAGGTCCGGCGCAAATTCAACGTGGATGTCGTCCAGCTCGAGAACGTCGCCCAGTGACTTTTCCATCGGTTGCTCTTCTGGTTCAACGATTTCTGCCGCCGCATTGGTTTTGTGTTTGAGCGCCCTGCGCATCAGGAACGATGCGACACCCAAGCCGACACCGCCTGCCATGAAAGGCAAGAACGGCAGCCCGGGGAAAAGGCCCAGCATCATCATCAGGACCGCAACCGTCGCGAGGGCGGCGGGGTGCTTGCCAAGCTGGTCGAAAACGGCTGTATCGGTCGCGCCCTTTGCGCCGCCGCGTGCCAGCAACAGCGCGGATGCAATGGAGATCACGACGGCTGGGATTTGCGATACCAACCCGTCGCCAACCGTCAGGATCGCATAGGTCTCAAACGCGTTGGCCAGGGGCATACCATGCACGACGATGCCCATGACCAGCCCGGCGACCAGGTTGAGCAAAGTGATCAAGAGCCCGGCAATCGCGTCGCCTTTGACGAATTTGGAAGCGCCGTCCAACGAGCCAAAAAACGTCGTTTCAGCCTGCTCCAGCTCCCGGCGTTCCTTGGCTTCCTGGTGGGTAATCGCGCCGGCCGACATGTCACTGTCGATGGCCAGTTGCTTGCCGGGCATACCGTCCAGAGCAAAGCGCGCGCCCACTTCGGCCATGCGGGTCGCACCTTTGGTAATCACCATGAAATTGACGATCAGCAGAACGCAAAACACAACCAGACCGAGAAAAACGCTTCCACCCATGATGAATTGGGCGAACCCCTGGATGACATCGCCAGCGGCTTGAGTACCCGTATGCCCCTGGCCAATGATCAGCTTGGTTGAGGACACGTTCAACGACAGACGCAACATGAGCGACGCGAGCAAGATCGTCGGAAATGCCGAGAAATCGAGGGGCCGCTCGATGAACAGCGTGATGGTAAAGATCAGGATAGCCAAGGCAAATGAGGCTGCGAGGCCAATGTCCAGTACCCAGGCTGGCATGGGAAGGATCATCATGACAATAATCGCCATCAACGCCACGGCGAGCAGGACGGTCGGGTTGAACAGCGCCTGTGCGTTCATGGAAATCGATTTACCAGTCATGGTCGCGCAGCGCCCGATGTTCCGGATTTACGGTTGGGATGGTCTTGTTCCACTCTGTGTCCTCATCACGTTCTGTGATGCGACAGTGTTAAGCCCGGTATGGTTTACATCCGGTAACCAAGCGCGGGTTACCGCGTCTCCAATTGTGTGTCGTCAAGGCTCGGATCTGCAAGCAGGGCTTCCAGGGTCTCGCGCGCTTGCGCGCTTTCGGTCAGGGCCTCGGACGCCCGGGACAACATGCCTTCGAGGCTTGTGGATGGGTCAAGTGTCGCTTGTGCAACCTGCGCAACGGGCGCAAAAACAGTGCCGGTTTCATCAACGCGATTTATCCAGTCCTCGGACAACCACGCCGCGCGGTTGCCGTTCTCGGCGTCACCGATCTCCGAAAATAGAACGTGCGCCGCGTCAAAGTCACCTGCCCGCTCCTTTGCTCTCGCGCGCAGTCTGTTCGCAGGCTCTCCTGCTTCGCCATACAGCAATGCAATTGCCTCGTATGGGCGTGACAGGTTCAGGGCGATTTCGGCGCGGAGAAGCCTCTCATCGGTCGTGCGGGGAATGTCATCCTGCGCAGTCATGATCCTTTCCGCTTGACCATCAAAGCCAAGATCCACCAGCCGACGCGCCATACGGTACCGGGTTTTTGGAAGTATTGAGCCCGGTGCATTCGACATCTGTTCGAAGCTGTGGCGCAAGAATACCATTTCGTCTGCGTTCGAGGTCATCAGATCCAGAACAGAAGAGCGTAGATTATCTTCCTCAGGGGCTTCCGCGCGACTTCGAATGCGTGCAAGCGTCTCGAACGCCTTGTCGAACTGATTTGATTTGCCCAGCGCCAGAACATGAGTCCGGCTCAGCTGGTCGCCCAAAGGATCATCGCGCATCTCGTGGGCATAGGCCTCGACCAACGTTGCAACGTCCTGACCAATCTGCCCGGTTTCATTCAGCTGCGAATCGACGAACGCGATCAGTGCCTCTGCTGACTGCTCGGCATTGGATGACACAACGTCAGCCAACCTTTCCTGTGCACGCTCAACATCACCCTGCCTGATTTCAAGCTTGGCCTTTGCGAGATTGGCCGCAGGCGTCAGCGGCTGATCCGTTCGTTCAAGGCTCCGCAATGCGCTGGCGGCGGCGCGTTCGTCGCCGTAGTCGAGGAAACGCCGACTAAGCTCGGACGCAACGAATTTTCGCAGATGCATCGGCAATCCGGTCAGCGCGCGCAGTGCCGCATCACTGTCGATGGAACGCGCGGGGTCAATTTTCTTTTGGGCCAGAACGGCCCAGAGGGCCAAGTCAGAATCGCAATCCACAAAATGTGCGAGAAACTCCGTGTCCCTCTCGTCTCCGAACTCCATGATTCTGGCCAGACTTGCCAGTTCCGGCTGCTGGTCCATCAATGCGTCGTCCAGTAGCAGGACCTGATGTGCTTCGGCGCCAAACCCGAAATACAGGTAGGTGCGGGCCAACTGGACTGCGACTTCTTTGTCCAACCGGTCAAATTCGGTGTACAGGTCACCCCGCATGCGCGCGATCTGGGTGGTAAAGTTCGATTCCGGCGCCCATGACGCGACTGCTACCCGGGCTGGATCGATGCAACGCACGCCAAGCGTGGTCGACGGTGACGTGGACAAATTCTCTACAAAGGGAATATCGGAACTGCTCGTGACACGCACATTTCCGCCAATGGGTTTCGCGCCAATGCTCACCTGCGTTTCACCTGCGGACGAATCGAAGATGGTCGTGTCGATCTGAGGTGACTGGTTGCCAAGTGGCAAATTCATCGTGCCTGGCGTCGTCCGCAATATCCCGCGCGTTGCCGCGTTCCCGATCTGTTCAGAGATTTTCTGTTGCGCCTGTTGCAGTCGCGCGATCCCGTCCTCGCCGCGGTCCACCACAGGTGTGCGCGGCGCGAGAAGCGGTAGTTGTACCTCGGCCGGCACTGCGTCTGCCTCCCGCGTTGTCAATGGCAGCGGGGACGTCGTTCTGGATGTCACGGGCGTCGGGGCGTCTCGCAATTGAAAACGAAGCGGCGCGCTGCCGACAAAGCGATCAGGGGCCTTAACTGGCGCTGCTGCGTCCGTCACTGCGGTTTCCGACACATCGATCACGATCATCCGCGCGCCTTGCCGAAAAACGTCAGCAGTACAGTCACAGGAAAATGCCAGTGAAATACTGCCAGTATCGGCGGAGACAGAAGAGATGAAACTGGTATCTATCCGCTCAAACACTCGACTGACGTCGAAACCGCCGTTGTGGTCGGCGATGGTGATCCGAGCCCCGTTTCGTGTTGGCTGCAGGGACCAGTCCCGTTCAATCGCGGTGTCCAGAACAAGCCGCGCGAAGCCGTCATGCGCGCCCGAACGTACGTTGATCGTTTGCGCATTTGCCGCGCAGGCGAGGCAAATGAACGCCGTGAGAGCGGACAGAATCCTCATGCGGCGTTTTGCTTCACGGTTTTCAATGCTTCTTCGAGTTCGGAGAAGGACGGGCGGCAGTGCGAGGGTGTGTTTTGCCGGCCAACTTCGATGCAGATATTGGTTGCATGGTTGTGCAGGTTGGCCACCAACACTTCGCGGATCAGTTGATAAAAATGTCCATCTTCTTCAACGACAGCTTTGACTTTGGCGGCGAAGGGGCCGACCAACCCATAGGCGAGGAACACGCCGAGGAAGGTGCCGACAAGGGCGCCACCAATGAGTTTGCCGAGAATTTCAGGCGGTTGATCGATCGAAGCCATGGTTTTGATGACGCCGAGTACCGCCGCAACAATGCCAAGAGCGGGCAGGCCGTCGGCCACGGTCTGCAAAGCATGGCTGGAATGCAAGGCGTGGTGCATGTTTGCATCCATGCGCTTTTCAAGCACCTCTTCGACCTGGTGTGGGTCATCATAGTTCATCGATGCAGATCGCATTGTATCGCTGATCAGGGCGGTCGCTTCCTTATCTGCCACAATCTTTGGATACCGGGAAAAAATTGATGAATTTTCCGGGTCTTCGATGTGTTCTTCGATGGCCACAGGGTTTTGGCGGGCGAGCCGGATCAACTCGAAAAGCAGACACAGCAAGTCCTTATAGTCCTCATGGGCCCATTTAGGCCCTTTGAAAACCTTGCCGAGATCCTTGATCGTCTGTTTGACTTCGGAGATCGAGTTGCTGATCAGGAAGGCGCCAACCGCCGCCCCCAGGATCATGGTCATCTCGAAGGGGAGCGATTTGAGAATGATTCCCATCTTGCCACCAGCGGCGAGATAACCGCCGAACACCATGACAAAGATTGTGACGATCCCGATGATACCGACCATTTTGAGAATCCCTCATGACTGTTGGCTGCAATCTCGCAGATACCGGTTAACAAAGGCTGTTGCCTGATCAGCTCTTGGGTGCGCGGGCATTTCGCCCGGCAAGGATCGCGCTGATCGAATACGCGGCCTGAGGATCAAGGCCGGACATCACCTTGGCCGCTGCCTCAGGGCGCATCCGGGCAAGGAACCCCGCCGCGAATTCCGGCTCCATTGCGCCGAACAATTCCGCGGCGTCCTTCGGCTTCATGTTCTCATACACGGTGGTCAGACGCGCCAGGTCGTCCTCTGCGGCCGTTTGCGCCAGGGCCAAGGTCGCAGCGAGGTCTTTTTCCGCCTGTTCCAGAGCGGCCAATCTGCGGTCAATTTCGCTGCGTGCGACCTCAAGTGCCTTGTTGCGCGTGGCAACGGCCATCTCGCGTTCCTCGACACGTTTTTCACGGGCCTGCAGCGCGTCAAGCAAGGACCTGACCTCGATCTCATGACTGCCTTCGGTTGTTTTCAAAGGCGTGGTGCCCTGAGGCAGCATCAATTCCGGTTCCGCATCCGCTTCTGCAAACGCGGCACCTGCCCCGATGGCGATCCGGATGCCGGCGGACCCGATAAGCAGCGTGGCGATCAACAAGACGGATCCACGTCCGACCAGTCGTCGTTTCAGACTTTTTCGTTTGGTCATTTGCGGGCTCCGACAGTGCGCCGCGTGAACATCGGCTCGGATGGCGATTCCGGCGCGGGTTGTGGCGCATCAACCCTGGCCTTCGGCACATCGGGAATATCATGCAGCGATGCCATCTGCAGTTCCAGGCGCTTTGCCGTCTGCTCGGCCCGAAAGGTCAGGTCACTCAGCGTTTCCGCTGATTGGGACGCCGTTGATTGCGCCGCAGCAAGCATCTTGGTCAGGTCGTCGACCTGCGCGGACAGGACGGCAACCGCACCGCCCACCCCTTTTTCAAGATTGTTGAACCGGTTCAGCCGGCGACCAAGGACAAAACAATAAAAGCCGGCCCCGATCGCACCTGCAGCGAGCAATATGTCAGCAATCAATTCCATGTCTCACCCTCAGTTCAGTACAAATTCCATGATAAGCAGATCGTTGACGCGGCCAGGCCCGGCAACAATCTGAACGCGACGCAGCATCTGTGCGCGCAGTCGTGTCAGAGCGGACGCGCTCTCGATGTCTTTCGTCTCCAGCGCGCGCAAATAACTGTTGAGCACATCGACAACACGTGGAAGCAATGTTTCGACATCCGACGCATATTGCGACGGAACCTCGAGCTGCGCGCGGAACCTCAGATGCCGACCCTGCGCAGCCGGGCTAAGCGAGACAACCATCGGATCAACCGCCACAAAGGCAACGTCGGGAATCGCGTTCGGACGCTGCACTTCGGCAGATACTTCGCCATGCGATTCGCTGCCCAGTATCATGCCGGAATAGGTCGCAAAAAATCCGCCGCCCGCACCGATCGACGCGGCCAAAAGACCGAGTATTAACGGTAGCTTTGACGACTTCTGTCCCTCTTCTGGGGCATCTGCCACGGCGTCTGTCATGTGCAACTCATCCATTGATGTCGAAATGAAGATTGGCACAGATGAACTAACCGATTGTTAAGGCTGTTCGGTCATTGCTGTGCCCAAGGTTGCGTAGAACGCGCAACAGGACGGAGGCGATTGTGCAGCAATTACTAAATGTCTGGATGGCACTGGATGTGAAACGTCAGATTACGGTCGTGGCCGCGACCGTGGCGGTCTTTCTCGCCGTTCTGGCGATGTCTCGAATCGCATCGGCACCGTCGATGACACTGCTTTATGCGGGTTTGGAAAATGGTGCGGCGGGCGAAGTTGTGCGTTCGCTCGAACAACGTGGCGTGCCCTTCGACGTGCGGGGCGGATCGATTTTCGTTGATGCGCAGGACCGCGATGAACTGCGGATGACATTGGCAAGCGAGGGGCTGCCTGCCAACAGCAGTCGCGGTTACGAACTGTTGGATACCCTGTCGGGCTTTGGCACAACCTCCCAGATGTTTGATGCAGCCTATTGGCGCGCCAAGGAAGGTGAGCTGGCGCGCACAATCGTATCCAGCCCGAATATCTCGAACGCGCGCGTGCACATTGCCTCGACGGGATCCAACCCGTTTCAGCGAAGTGTGACGCCGACTGCGTCCGTGGCGGTCACGCCCAATGGTGCAGGTCTGTCCGCGCAACAGGCCAAATCCATCCGCTTTCTCGTGGCTTCTGCGGTGGCTGGGTTGTCGCCGGATGATGTGGCGGTGATCGATTCAAACGGTACCTTGATTGGCGCGGCCGACGAGGCTGCACCAGCTTCTGGTGCCGATGACAAGGCGCAAATGTTGCGCGAAAGGGTCGAGAGGCTTCTCGAAGCGCGCGTCGGCCACGGTAACGCTATTGTCGAAGTCAGCGTGGATACCGTCACGGAGTCCGAGGAAATCCGCGAAAGGCGGTTCGATCCGGCAGGGCGGGTGGTGATCAGCACGGATACCGAAGAGCGCACCAGCAACTCAAACGAGGCGGGCAATGGCGACGTCACAGTGGCGTCCAACCTCCCCGATGGCGAGGCCGGAGGATCGGACAGCGCCTCGTCGCAAAACTCGGAAACACGCGAACGCATCAACTACGAAGTGTCGGAAACCGAACGCGCCATCACCCGATCGGCGGGTGCGATCAAACGTCTGACGGTCGCGGTGCTGGTCAACGAAGCGGTGGTGGAAACCGAAGGCAGCGAGGCATCGCAGCCTCGGCCCGATGCAGAGATTGACGCGTTGCGTGAACTGGTGGCGTCAGCCGTGGGGTTCGACGAAAGCAGGGGCGATGTGATCACCATCAAGTCGATGGCATTGCAATCCGTTGTACCCGCCGGAACCGAAGCACAGTCATCGCTCTTGGACAGTGTGAACCTCGACATCATGTCGGCAATCCAGATGGCAGTTCTCGCAGTCGTCGCGCTGGTGCTCGGGTTGTTCGTTGTCCGCCCGGTTCTGTCCCGGCCGCCTGAAAGCGCGCAGCCCACAATCAGTTTGCCGCCGGCCGCGCCAGATGCCGCAACCCCTGCCAGCCTGTCTGGAGAGATCGCGTCGGCATCGGATGAGTTCCCAGACATCCCCATGATGGGGGGCAGCGACGAAACCCTCCCGGCGTTGAGCTTTGGCGACATGTCCGGCGGCTCGGCTGCGGTGTCCGATGATCCGGTTGACCGACTGCGCGCGATGATCGGAGACAGGCAGGAGGAAACCGTCGAAATCCTCAGAAGCTGGCTTGAAGAGTCCGAGGAGCGCGCGTGATGTGTGCCGAGAAACTGTTTCAGGATTTCGGCGCCGCCAAGCCGGTCAAGACAGACAGGTTGGTCAAAAGCGCGGAAGAGCTTGAAGACTTGAAGTTGGAGGCGTTCGAAAACGGCTATCAGGCCGGGTGGGACGATGCGGTAAAAGCGCAGGCAAGTACGCTGACCCATGTGTCTTCCGGCCTCGCCACCAGCCTGCAGGAGGCGAGTTTTGACTACCACGAAATGCGCTCATCTTTGAACGGATCGGTGCAGACCATTTTGAACAGGGTCGTGTCGGTCCTGCTTCCGCAAATGGCCCGCGCCAGCCTTGGTGCCCATATCTGCGAACAGATCACGGCCGCGTCTCGGAGCGCATTGGACCGTCCCATCGAGGTCGTGGTCGCTCCCGAGGCCGAGGCCGCCGTTACCGGTCTTCTGGGGGAGCAGTTGAAAGATCCGTTCGAACTGTCGCTTGACCCGCTTCTGGCGCCCAGCCAGGTCCTCCTGCGCCTGGGCGACAAGGAAACCGAGATCAACCTCGACAAGATGATCGCGGAGATCGCGGCCGCGATCGAAGCCTATTTCCACACGCAAAACCTGGAGGTGCGCGATGGCTGACCTGCCTGACACACAAAGCCTGGCATCGGATGCCCACAATCCGTTTACCGCTGTTCCCATCGAAATCACGGTATCGGTTGGCCGTGCGCGTCCGCTGGTGCGGGACCTCGTGATGCTCGGCGCCAATGCGGTGCTGACATTGGACAAACGTGTGGATGATCCGGTGGACCTGTTCGTCGGAGAAAAGCTGATCGCGCGCGGCAAGCTGGAAGAAGCCGAAGGGGCTGACGATGGGCAGCTTGTGGTGCGACTCACGGAAATTCTTGATCTGGGATCCAGTATCTAGCTCATGGCGCTACGGCTGATCCTTCTCGCGGTTTTGTTCTGTTTGCCGCTGCCCGCCTTTGCGCAGGACATCGCTATATCGTTGGGTGATGAAAACTCGATCAGCGCCAGGACACTTCAGCTCATTGCGCTGATCACGGTGCTTAGCCTTGCACCGGGGCTGGCCATCATGGTCACCTGTTTTCCGTTTCTGGTGACCGTATTGTCCATCTTGCGACAGGCCATCGGCCTCCAGCAGTCGCCGCCAAACATGTTGATTGTCAGTCTGGCACTGTTTCTGACGTATTTTGTGATGGAGCCGGTTTTCGTGCAGGCCTGGACAGAAGGTTTGCGCCCGCTCACCAACGAAGAGATAGACCCGGAAACCGCGTTCATTCGTACCTTGGCACCCTTTCGTGACTTCATGGCGGCACGTCTGGACGCAGACACGTTCGCTGCGATGGCAGATCTGCGCCCCGATACCCAAGGGGTTCCACTCACACCTGACGCGCCGTTGTCGGTCCTCATTCCCAGTTTCCTGTTGTCTGAGATTTCGCGCGCCTTTCAGATCGGGTTCCTGATTTTCCTGCCATTTCTGATCATCGACCTTGTCGCCGCCGCGGTGCTGATGAGCATGGGCATGATGATGGTCCCTCCAGCGATCGTTTCCCTGCCCTTCAAGCTCGCGTTCTTCGTGGTCGCCGACGGCTGGAGTCTGATCGCAGGCAGCCTCGTCCGTAGTTATTTCTGACCGGATTGCGGTGCTGCACCATCTGGAATCGCAGCGGCACGGCAAAAGGCACGGGGTCACGCAAAGCGGTGTCAGTCGGTCGATTTTTTCGAAGAAAATTGGTGCCCAGAAGAGGCACAATGAAAGCTGAAAAAATACAATAATAGCAATATAAAAGAGGTATTGCTATTTTTTCAGACCACCCTTTGGGCCACCTTGCTATGAGCCTTAAATCAAAGCGAAGGACGAGGTCGCAATTACACTATGCTTGGAAGCTTCTTGGGCGTGTTGACGCTCATTAGCTCAGCATAGAGGTTCTTGGCGCTGTCAATGCGGCTTGCCTTATCGGGTTTTCTTGCAGCGGTTTCCTTCCACGGATCAGAATGACCTTCGAAGGCAAGAAATGCGGATGTTGCCGCCAGTTCAAGGTCAATAGGGTTTGCTGCTTTTGCAATTTTGATCAGCTTCACGCGGGGCGAACTGCCTTCAAATTGCGGCGCGGTTTCAGTTCGAAAAACCGAAAATGTGCCACCCCAAGTCGAAGGGCGCTGTTCCTCCGTCAACGAGCCAAGTATCTTCGACATGTCGGAAGTTGAAGCGAGGCTCTCACTGTAAGGTCCATAGTGCTTGTAGCGGAACTTGAACTGTTCCGCACCCAATCCAGTGGCTAACAAAAGAAATGCTGTTTTTTGTAGGCGAGTTCTACCGATTAACTCTCCGCCTGCTGAAGCTACAATGTCAACTAGCTCCGCAACACTATCAACTACATTGGCTGAAGTCATGTCTTCACTCCCTTGGCGATATCTTCGATCTTCTGTTCTAAAAATTTTCGCGCGTCAGCATCGTTTTCATCAATGTATGCGCGAAGGAATTTAAATGTCCCGCTCGCGTTCACGGCACGCGATACTTCGCTGACATCGACCAGTTCATCGTTCATGTTAATGTGGATACGATTGAGCGGACCTTTGCCCTCCGAAAACCGCTTGTAGGTTGGCCGCTTGCCGTCATCCAAGATGATACGGGGCGTAATCGTTTCATTTTCTAAGTTCCACACATCGACGGCTTTGACGAGCTCAGCGCAAGCAACATCTAGAATTTCGTCGGTAACGTGCACGGAAAGATGCCGTGGGAAGCGGTCGCCCCTAGCATCAATGCACTTTAGGAGCTTTCTGTCGCGCAGCCTTTGTGCAATTTCCTGTAAGCACTTATCTTCGGCGTCAACCATTTGGTGGATACTTCCCCAGATGAGAGCATCATCCATCGGTAAGAAGTTTTCTTGGTTTGAATGCTCCAAGAACTTTACCAAAGGGTGCTGAGAGTTCAGGCCGGTCCGGTCAACGTCACCGTTCTTCACTAGATCATGAAGGCGCACCATTAGATATGTGAACAGCTTCTCAGCGCTTCTTGTGGCCTTGTGAAAGTAAACCGTAGGGTACAAGTGGAAGAGCCCAAGAATATAGGTCTCTGCCGCAAAAAATGCTTTTGAACCAAGAACAAACGTTTCCGTTTCTCCAACTGGTTCATCATCCACACCATACTGTAGCGTGCCAATCTCTAGGTTTGACCGAAGCCAGGTAAAATCAATCTGGCTGTGCTGGGTTCCCGCCATTAGAGGGTCGCGTTGAATATAATCCAATCGATCAGCATCAAACTGGCTGGATACGACCGCGCTGTAGATGTCAGTTGGTCCATCGATTGCTATGAGGTTTGCAACTTCTTCAGGAAAACCCTTGTGAACTTTCGCTAGAACCTCAGCAACTTCGCTATTCTTAATTAAGTCAGCGCTAACAGCTTCGTGCTTTGAATAGGGAATGTCTAGTTTTTCCCCAGCCTCTTCAAAGGAATGACTGAAAGGGCCATGGCCAATGTCATGAACCAATGCAGCGGCAAGCGCGACCTTCGCCCGGTCATCGTCAATATCGTTGCCCAGATGATCTCTAATAATCGACATCAGTTGACGCGCAATGTGGAAGACGCCCACGCTGTGTGCGAAGCGAGTATGCGTTGCGCCAGGAAATACAAGCTCAGAAAATGCAAGCTGCTTCACTCTCCTAAGTCTTTGAAACGGGCGAGTTTGCAAGACCTCCCAAAGCACGTTTTCGAACTTGTCATCGTTAAACTCAACGAGATCATGCAGCGGGTCTCGTATTCGTTGAGGAGAGTACTTTGCCATATGTTCTTGTTTTGTTCAACTGCTCAGTTATACGACACTACTAACTGCCGAACGACATGTGAAGTGCCTTGTGTGTATGCACACAAAATATGGTGCAATGCAGCACCAGTTGTGTAGCCTTGTGAACGTATTGGCTAAGCCATTCAGCTTAAATCTACCGCCACAACCCATCAAACGCCCTCGCAGACAACCTCGTATACAACTGGGTGCTAGTGATCGAAGCATGACCTAGATACTCTTGGATCATACGGATGTCGTGACCTCGTTCACGCAAGTGAAACCCGCACGAGTGCCTTAGCATATGTGGATGGACGTGCCGCAGCTTTGCTGCCCGGGCCGCATCCGCGACGACCCTCCGAACTGAACGAGGCGACAGAGGTTGGCACCTCTCGGACACAAACAGCCAGGGCAAGTCGTCGTTCCGCGACCTCAGGTATTTTCGCATCCGACGGAGTTCGTCACCAGCCATTGGATGATATCGGCTCATGCCACGCTTCAGGCGCTCCACCCAGATCACCGCTTTCTCGAGATCAACCCAATCGCGCCGCGCCATGATCGCTTCGCTTTCACGGTAGCCATGACGGAAGACCATAAAGATCAGGAGCTGGTCACGTTCCGGGTTCCGCGATGCCTTCGCACCGGCGATCAGCTTCATCACCTCGTTCTCTGTCAGGTAATCAATCTTTGGACGCGCGTGGGCATCAACAGGGCCAGTTGGGTCAAAACATGGCCGAAAACTGCTGTTGGGGGTTTGGGCTGCGTCCTGGTTTGAGCGTTGATTTTCCATACACCCCAAAGTGTAACATGGCCGGTTCTATACAGAAACGGCCATGTTATTGGCTGTATAGAGCAGATGACTGACGTAAGTTGGACATCACCGAAGATACCTTCAAACTAGTTATTCTAGAGATTTTCGAAGGAAGATTCAGTTCCGAAATTGTATGCTTGGCATTTGATCACTCACCAAAGTCATAGTACTCTTCAACCGCCTTGGCGGTAATTGAACCAGTAATCAAGACTACGACGATTGCGCCGCTCAGAAACAAATTCTTATCATACTTTGACGCATCGAAATTTTCGAGCGAAAGCAGGCAAAAAAGCCAAGCAAGAGATACAATTGCAGGTAGGCTCGAAATAACGCAGTACCTTGATGCAGCTTTCTTCATCCGCCAGATCGATTGTACTTCTCGGCTTGACATACTGCCGAAATTTTTAGGTCTAGATACAGCAATCGCAAAGTGAAAAATCGCATATGAAAAAATTGGAAAAGTTGCCAGATAAGGTAACGCATCTAAAAACCATGAGATCCAAGTATCTTTCCACGCATCAGAAAGCAGCACTATGCCTTTTGATATGCCGAACTTGACAACCATACCCACCAAAACAAATACGACTAATGCCAGGAGTAGCCGCCTAATATTTCGAAAAACTGTGTCAGAAACAAACGGGCTCAATGATGAGAGATCTTGCTCTCGCCAAACGAACTCCCCTCCAGCCCAAAGTATCACGCTGAACGATGCCAATTTCATAACATCTACTGCACCGCTAAGGGTTGCTTCACCGCCCATAGCTGAAACGATGGTAAAGTAGGCCGACACTGCCAACCCATAACCCAGTGCACTTATTACAGCATAGAAAGCTACTTTTACACTCGGTTGTTCTTTCCATTCGATAACCGATTGCCAGCGATCCACCCACCCCTGTCGGCGAGAGCTATTTTTTTTATTCATTCCATTCGTCCAGTCACATTCCCCGGCGCATCTTTTTACACACTAAACTTCATGCATCAAGGCCCCCAAACAGTTGATAGGCCATCAGGCGTTGTCACATTCTCAGATGCCCGAAGCATCACGAAATTGTTACAATGTGCGGCGCGCCGTTCACTTTATGGTAGAAAATCGGGCAAAGCAGAGAGCGTTCCTAGTTTGTTCGGCAGCGATTAGTTGCCACTAGTCAAAATAGTCGTATATTGTAAAGAAAATTGACTACGACGCCGATGGGTAAATTTAATGCTTGCTGCCACGCTTACACTGTTATTTTCACTGCTTTTTATTGCCGCTGTCTTGTTATACTACACGAAGCCACGCGACAACGCCAACATAGCTCAGAGAAGTAGAGATTTTTTTGAAACTACGCCAGCAACTCAACTTGTGAGGCGGTTAGACCATTTGGTTGCGACAGATGATAAGTTGTTTGTTACATCAGCAGAAGGCGCCTATCCAGAGAAGGAGCCAGGGGGAGCTTTATGGCTTGATAAGCTGGAAGAGTGGATGTTGAGAGATGTGCGAATAACTTACTTAATAGTTGGAGGTTGTCACGGCCAATTTCAGAAACTTGCCGAGCTTGCTAAAAAATCTGATGGTAATTTGGAGATCAGAGTTGTTTCGTCAACAGACTTTGACCGGGATCGTGCGCTTGCAATTCGCGATTTGTATACAACGCACCCCACTCTTTTAGTTTCTCCTGATGATGCACCAAAAGCTATGTGGCTTGAGAGATACCATGCTCCAGAGAGTGCTATGGCACTTGGAGTTAGCTACATTGCTCCCAATGACATCGATCAGTCTGAAATTGCATCAATATACATTGAACGCGTTTTTGGACTTCTTAAAGCTACAAGAAAATTGACCGACCTAGAACTTAGTGAATTGGCTCACAGCAAGCTAGCTGCATAGGAAATGGTCGGAGTTTTCCGACCATTTTTTCAAAGTTTCAAATTATAGATGTACAGAGCCGCAAAAAAGATCGCGGCAAAGACAATTGTAATCAATATTCCCATGATTGCCTTCCGCTTGTTACTAACTAATTAAACCATAGATACCCCGAAATTGTGAATATTGACAAAATGTCTCTTCTGCCACCAAGTATTTTTTGCTTGGCAATAGACAAAAATTTTCGACTTCTTCTTGACTGAATTTCTACCGCTCTCTCCACTTCTTCTCCCAGCTTCGCTTCACCTTGCTAGGCTGGCGATGCATATCCACGCCGGTCAGTTCCTTCACCGCGTAGATACCGACCAACGCCATCTCCTTCCCCACCCCCACCATGACATTCCGCCGATCTTTCCTGATCTGCTGTTTGGTTTTTCCACCGCGATTGATACGTCCAAAGTCCATGTGACTTCCTCCTGATTGGCACCCTATCAGGCTGGCAAATCATTGTTTTTATGACAAGAAATTCATACCGACCATCCTGACCATACCGACCGCAGCCAAAAATAAATAACCCGCGAACGGGTCATTTTGGGATGCCGGGCATAGATGTGGGCGATACTAGAAGGCCCACTTCGGCGGTAACTTGGCCTCAGTGATCCCGATGTATCCAGCTAGGGTACCGTCTTCAGTGCGGATCGGCACCGCCACAGTGCCCCGCATCGTGCCTCGAGGCGCATAGCCGATGCCCAGGGCTTCGGCGTCCTCGGGCTCCAGCCCCAACGCACCAACGGCCATATGGTCGTGCTCGAGGTATGTGAGGGGGGCAAAGCCGCCACGGGCTTCACTCCCCTCTTCTGAAGAGGGCTGTTTGGCCTTCTCCAGTGGAACGTTGCCCGACAGGAACTGTGCGGCTTCCTTGGTCGAGCATTCATTGATCAGTTGCACCAGGGCGAGCACATCGCCACCTTTCTGGAGCGGGAACGAATACCAAACGCCCTTGCTCGGCGTGATAACAAAGCCCCGTTCACCGCCATCACCTGATGGGCAGGGGCCGCGCAAAGCATTCCCGGCTTTCTTCAGTTCTAGGCCCAAACGCTTCGCCACGTCAGCGATGGGGTTAGCGGTCTTCACCGCCTCAAAGTCGATAAATCTAGACACCACGGTCTCCTATGAAAGAACTCCGCAGTGCATTGTATCATGCGTCGTCGAAGCGCTTGCCGTAGGCGATGCACTCGTAGTCGTAGTCCCACGTGAAGCGCTTGTGTTTGTGATCGCAGGGTTTGTTGAGGATGACGCGATATGGGTTCTTAACCAGTTCGTAGAGTAGTTGCATTGATCTGCTCCGGTGGCAGGCCGATACGCAACCACGGCGCATCGAAAAGGTGAGGCATGATTGGCACGTCTGTGCCCGCAATAATCGGCACCGCCTGACCCAGAAAGAGATGACTTTCTTTGACGACGGTGCGCGCCACCCGGAACTTGTTTTCGATCTGGGCGGATGTCGGCGCTACCACGAGCACCCGACAGTTTCGTATACCAAGGTTCTTGTATGCTTGTCGCCAGTCAACATCGCGGTAGTGGGCTATTTTCTTGCGGGTTGAACTCTGCCGTGAGCTCGGATCATCGTCATCAAAGCGACTGTTTGCTTTGTTGTGTTCTGCCTCAATCGCGAAGTACGCGCGTTTCCCGACCGGGTGTTCGATCCCCACAAACCCATCCGGCACTAGCATGTACGGCATGATCTTGCGGCTTTTGCGGTCGCGGTATGTAGTATGGCGTGGCAACAGAAACGGGGCGGGATGCTTGGCTTGCTCCGCCATTTCTTCGGCTGAGATCAGACGGCAACCGTTGGCTTCCGCTCCCGCTTTTAGGTTCGATAGCAAATCAATCGTCATCTTCGAATGCTCGAACTCAGTGCCCAGGCGCATTTCAAGCCCACCTTCTTGATAGAGGTAGCGCGGCGGCAATTCGCGCCCCGCCAGAGCGTCTTTTCCCTTCCCCGCTAGCAGATAGGTGTCACATTCATAGAGGCCGCACTGCCGCTTATCCAAAAGACCATGATCGAACATCAGGCGCAGTGAGTGTCGCAGGCCAATCTCGTGTCGCAGCGGCAAATGCATGGCGATGTGGTGCGACCGCAGCGCCTTGAACTGATAGATGAGCTCCAAAACCTCGAACATCTTGGGGCTAATGCAAAGCGGTGTTTTCGGGCGGACACGTTTGAACCTAGGCTTGCGCATGCCCCTGTCTTGCCGCGTGTTGGTAACGGCGTCAAAGGATGGCATGAGGCGCATGGTGAGCGATGGTTAGAGTGCTCATACATGCAGTATATCAAATAGTTAGTCTAAATCTTGCGGAGCGTCCGGATTGATGGGTTTGCCGTCGTCATCGTCGGCGGGCGGACGTTTCTTGTTCTCATCCCTAGACGGATTGTCCGCCTCTGGTTCGTCATCCCAATAGCTTTCGTAGTCAGTATCCGCCCCTTCGTCTCCACTCTCCGCTTTTGTGCCCTCGTCCGCCTCTGCTTCTCCATCCGGGTCATAATGATGTTCCGTCAGCATCATGGCCTTAAGGACATCGACATAGTCTTCGTCGTTATCCATCTGCGCTTCAAGCAGTCCTGGCGTCACGCGGTACGTCCCCGTACCGTGATGCTTGAGCCACGCCGCAAAGGTCAACTCTGGCACAGTTCGGATCGTGTCAGCATCCGTGTCCATTTCCTTGGCAAGTTTGGTCGCATCCGACGCACTAACACCGCCCGCAAACTTGATCGACGTGAGCGAGTTGATCAGCTTGTCGATCCCGGCTCGTTCTAATTGATCAAGTTCCTGGCACGCGGTGATCATGCACAGACCGCGCTTGCGACCTTGCTCATACAGGCGACGGATGATGGGAGTGTCAGACAAGTATTCCTGTGCTTCGTCCAGATACAAATACACCCGATCTTTAGTTTCTGGGCGCGACAGCACCTCCATGGCGATCTGCGCGAAACAGTATTTGCCGAACAGTTGCGCGCCCTCGTCTCCCAGCACGGCCTGTGCCGTATTGATCAAAATGATCTTTTCATCCCGGATAGCCCCTGAGATATCAACCTTGCTCTCCGGGGCGTTGAACATGCCCTTAAGGGTGCGGCTCTCCATGAGGGTAAATAAACGGCGGGCCACTTCCTGGCGGGTCGTGCGGTAGCTGTTGCTGGCGCGTTTGTCTTTGGGGTCGCAGAGCTCGTTCATGATGAACTTCTGCGAAGTCGTGTCGAGCTGATCCACATACTCGGCATATGGTTCATAGCCGTCCTGCAAGATCGACAGAGCCGTATCGAAGTTGGCGTTTGGGATGACCATCAGGAAGCGTGACAGAAAGCGATACAACGTTGATTGCGTGGTGGTAAGCGCCGTATCGCGCGCTGCAAACATATGCTCATAGAGCGCAACTGCAGTGCGGACTTTGGGTTCGTCCTCCGGTTTGTTGGTTGAGCCGATTGAGAACGCACTCAGCGCCAAGGGTTGGCGGATATTGCCGCCATCCAGGTACATGGTTCGATCCCACGAAACGACGTGCAACAGTTTCTCGAGCATCGACCCCTGGCTGTCGTTCACGATGACACAGGCGTCATCCTCTTCAATGTCCTGCAAGATCATCTGTTGCAAACATTGGGTCTTGCCGTGGCCAGTGCCACCAATAATCGAATGATGGCGCGTCCGCAGATCTTGCGGTATCTCGATACTGTCGTCGTGGGTCATCTCGGCCATGAGCGCCAACGGTGTCCCCCGCAGATAAGCATCTACGATGTCTTCGCCCTTGTATTCGCGTGGCGGCACCTCTTTCTGCGCATAGAAATTATCATCCAGGCGCTTGCTGGTGTTGGGCAGAATAGGCCGTCCATCCTCCAAGGTCTCAACGGCAGTGTATATGACGTTGGCGACGTTCTCCGTGGCGGGTGGTTCCGCGCAAAGCTGCACTACCCGACAAATATGCGCGAGACGGCGTTCATAATCGTCAGGTGAAACTTGGTTGAGAAAGTCGCGATAGCGCCCGCCTTCAATGGTGTCGCAGAGCTCAGGTGGCTCGGGCGGGTAGTTGTCGAGGTCTTCAAAACCCACCAATCGCGAAGCAATGGTGAACTGAATGTCGACGTTCGGATCTTCCTCTGTTGGAAAGCCGACGCGATCACCAATGAAGGTCGAGATGTCGATTTCAGTGAACTTGTGCTTGGCCGCGCGGTACAGCGCCCAGGTGCGTTCCTTTTGCTGCCGTTCACGCGCGGTGGGCGACTTCACCTGATGCCAGTATATGGCGTATCCGATGGCGAACGGGACAGCGGCACCTGCGGCCACGGCTCCCGCCGACACCACCGCAAACACCACTAAAACAAACGCCGCCGTCCCGACTAGGATTTCAACGGTGTCGTCCATCAGAGCTCAAAGGAAGTGGATTTCTCTTCGACGCCTTCGTTCGCGACAATGTATCCCTTGAGTAAGACCAACTTGTCTTTGAGTTCATCCTCATAGCCTTTGGCTTCAAGCGGTGTCGAAAGGTAGAACAAATCGGGGCCTTTCATCAGCTTGTTGATGGTGAGGTTGGTGGTATTGGCATCAACCCCACTCACCGCTGCGGTCAACAGTTTGCGCCCCAAGCCACGGTTTTCTTGAGCCAAGGCTTTGCTCTCGGAAATGTCCGCAGAATAGCTGATCAGCCCCACTTGAGTGGTCCAATTTGATTGTTAGTGCATGATCGGCCTTTGGTCCATCTGGACGATGGTTTCA
>NZ_CANKXW010000005.1 GCF_947487805.1 uncultured Tateyamaria sp.
TGAAACCATCGTCCAGATGGACCAAAGGCCGATCATGCACTAACAATCAAATTGGACCACTCAAGTGGGGCTGATCAATCTTCCCTGCCCCCCGTGGTGGCAAGTTATCGGATATGACCTTGAGCGCAGCGATGAAGCGACTGAACGATACGGATTTGCGCGAGGAGGGCGAAGGTTTTGTTGATCGTGTCTCGGGTCGCCCAGCCGTGCCACACGGCCTTAGAAGTACGTTCCGTGATTGGGTTGGAGAACGAACTGGCTTTCCAGGTGAACTTGCCGAGATGGCGCTGGCGCACAAGGTCTCGAACGACGTGGAAGCCGCTTATCGTCGAGGCCAAATGACCGACAAGCGACGCCCAATGATGCAGGCATGGAGCGATTTCGCGAACGGTCTCGCCCCAGCGGAAAAAGTATTGAGACTTTCGGGTTCCGTTTGATGCAACCAGTTGCAATTTTTTGGAGGTAGCATTGGTCCGTATCAGAAAAAAATCGAAAGAGCTGCTAAAGGGAGTGTACTTCGTTCGGGACATCGAATTGGCAGTTCGCAACCTTGTCGTAGATAGCTCAGACATGCTGCCCAGACGCTCTGGCAAGAGCAAGATCAAGTCAGATCGTTGGACGACAATAGATGGTATTTCCAAGTACCTACTAAGGTTGCTTCTCATGCCCAACCAGCTTGGGGCAAGGCAGCTAACAGGCCCGAAGGGCAAGGCGTACTTATGGTTGGAGACAGAACTGTTTGGTTTCGGAGCCGACGGTTTGTTAGATGTGAGTGGTGAAGACCGCCCCACCTTGGAAGACATTCTATTCCTTGATGTGTTGCCGGATACCCCTGCAACACTGGATGACGATCCCGACGCTGATGATGCCTATGCTTATACATCCCGGGTAATGCAAAAATACATGCTTTGCGTTGATCCCGAGACATGGTCTGTTCGCAGGTCACCGTTATTCTCACTTAAAAACATGCAGGAATATGCAATCCAATCTGGGTTTCCGACACGCATGGACTTCGAGTTACAGGATGCCAGACGAGCATGGATGCTCACAAAGGACTTTGCTGGAGCACAACTTGCAATGTCCTTTGAGTATGAGAAGAAACCGAATGAGTTTCGCCGTCCAAGCGAGATCGCGCGACTTGTGGAGAAAGAACTCGGAAAGCTCTGTGTCAAACCGGGGAAAGCAAAGGAAGAGATCTTTGCTGAGGCATATTTGAATGCATTTCGTGGTTTGAGTGTGAGCGAGCAGCATCTGTTCACTCAGGCCAAAGCGCGGGAAATTAGTGTGCCCGGATTTTCACCTTTCAATTCTAACAGCTCAACAGGCTTCGTGAAGGCTTGGTCGGCCTTCAAGGGTGCGCTCACCGACGACGAATTTGGTCGGCTGCCAAGCCCTGGACGCCCGAGAAACCCTCGGACCTGACCTCGACGTTCGAACGTATTGTGCGGCCTTGCTCGCGTCAGGGCACCTCTGAAATCTATTTTATTGTTTTTCAGATACGAATTTTTCCGTTCAGTCAGTCCAATTAGCACCTCTCTGCACAAAGTCGCACTCATCCCGAGGCGACAAAGCAAGAGAGTGAAGACAATGCTAGACTACCAAGACCTTGAAACTGAGCGAGCTCAGTGTCCGCAAGCCGCGCCAACATGTCATCAGATCCAATTAACGAGGCTCCTGGCGACGGGCCTGCCAAAGATCAACCTTCCACGCGAATTGGTTGAGGCCGTAAAGGACCACATAACTCAAGAGTGGTTACCGACACTTTCTGTCCATGAGGATGCGGTGCTCAGAACTTTGCTTGCGCTCACCCTCGAACGGGACCGCAGAGACTGCGTAATCGACCTGGATCACCTTTGGCCCGTCGTCCAAGTTGTTTTGTCATCTGGCGTTATCAATCCGTTTGAAGCGGAAACGTATCACGGCGGGCCGCAAGAAAACCACGAAAGAGCTATGCACCAACTCGTTGCAAAGGGATTTGTGAATTTCACGATTTGCGATGAAGGCTGGATCTGTTCGATAAACTTTCTCTGGAACCCAGAGTTCCAAAGCGTTGGAGTGTTCGCTCCGGCAGGCCGCGACGAGACAGACTGATCACGCGAGGAGACTGTTATGCGCCCCCCTACACTCAACCAGATTGCACGAACGCAAGACACACTTATGAGTGCACAACAATGTGCTGAACTGGCATCGGTCTCGATCGGTACTTGGTGGGCTTGGGCTCGGGAGATCGATGATTTCCCGAAGCCGCTAAGGCTCAGTTCTCGGTGTACCCGCTGGCACAGGACCGAAGTCAGAGATTGGCTGGAAAGCCGCCGCGCGGATTGAGGGCGCTCGTTGCAACTCGTTGCAACTGAACGCCCGCAACATCCCGAACGCAGACAGAAAACGGCAGGTCCGAGCGAAGTTGCTTCCGGTCAACGTTGCAACTGGTTGCACGTCACCGACTGCCGCATAGAAAATAATGAGAGACAACATGACATTACCCAAGAACTTCACGCGCCGCGTCGACAGATCGCATCGTTCCTATCTCAGAAGGTTGAAGCGCGTCGAGCAAGCTGCTCAAGCGTCGCGGAACCCCCGGCGATACATGCGAGAGTTTCTTAGCGCGCCTGAAGTCCATTTTAGTGCAGCGTCAAAGGCGTTGGGGCATCTTTCTGATCAGACCCGGGAAGGCGTTCTTTCGTTGGCACAGGAACTACATCCATGGAACCAGCGTTCCCATCGTGTGGAGTACTTTCTGAAGCGCAAGCCAAATGGTGATTATCGCCCCATCTGTGACCTCCCACAGTACTTGGCCGCGCAGCACAAACTCATTAGCCATGCCATTCGTGCACAGATGCGACCGCATCCAAACTTATTCGGTGTCGCACCGCCTCTTTCTGATGAGTTTCGGCACACAATGCCCGGCAACACCGGGCGTGAGGGAGCCATTGGGGCCATCCAGGACCTGTTGCGTTCCGGCTACTCGCACGTCGTCGAAGTTGATATCCGCGACTGCTTTCAAAGCTTTAATCCAAGGGCGCTATACGACCTTCCGCTTCCGGATGAGGTTATTCGCCGACTCTTAGACCTAAGAAATATTGAGTTCCTACTTCAGAATACTTCGCAGACCTCGCAACCTGGGAATACGTTAGGGCATCAGCAGGAGCAGCTGCTGGTACAGCGGGATAATATCGTGGGTATTCCTGTAGGTAACACTGACGGCAACCCGAACGGACCGCGCGGCCTTTTGCAAGGTTCTCCGGTATCCAGCGTCATTCTCGCCTTTTTTCTCAATCAAGTTCTGTATGAGCTGGAAATTGGTGATGAGGCCCAGTGCGTCGTATGCTTCGACAACATTGTCGTCGCTTCGCGCACAGAAGCTGGACTACGTCGGATGACACATGCCTTGGCTGTATGTCTGCGGCAGAGTTGTGCTGGCCCGTTCGAGCTGTCAGATCCCGTAGCCCCCGACCCGTGTGGCTTTCGGTATATGGGGTACATGATCGACAGCGATGGCAGTTCGATCCGAATAGATCCGGACAGACTGTCGAAACTTGAAGCCCGCTTGTCAGATCAGGAAAGTGGTCTGGACGGGCCGGTCAATCCTGTTCGCTCGCTCAAGTCTATTCGAGAATTTCAGGCGGGTTTCTCTGCCATCACAGACCCGAACGAGGAGCTTGGATACTTCGTCGACAATACTCTCTTCGGGTACGATGATCGTCCGTCCTTACTGACCGACTTGGGAATGGCACTCTTCGCGCCACAAGATACGCCAGAGCGAGTTCACGTAAACAGTTTATTGAAGCTGTATGCTTCCTAGTTAAGGCTCTGATTTTAGGGCAGTTGTGGTAGCCTGCTGCATGGAACCTCAAACGCTATCTGCCATCATTTCCAAGCTTGATCCGGACGTGCCGCTTCACAAAAAACTGGAAGATGCCCTCCGGATCGGGCCGCAGTACGGGAACGCAAAATACAAAAGCCAGAAACATCACTGGTTGACGTGGCTCGATTCTTACGATGATCCTTCCTGCCCGCGGCGCATGTATAGTTCCCACACTGGTGCTGAGCTAATCTACAATCGCATAAATTGCCCGCCTATGGTGTTTTGGCTTGCTGAGGCCGTTGGCGTACCCGAGCCGAAGCTTGTCGACGCATTCCAAGCTTGTTTAGCGGTGCCTCGCAACTCAGCGACACGGTCGGCTGCCATTCGCAGACAAGTGCCTTGGACTACACTCGATCTTAAGATGCAGCGTCTTCGATGCGCGGTTCTTGGGAACAAGTAGTGACTTGCAACTAGTTGCAGGGCTGCCGGTGACCCTTTGTGACCCTTTCTGAAGAAATGCAGGCTCAGAATTGCAACTCGTTGCAACGGATTGATGACGGGATGTGACGTGTTTTCACGAAAACTCAGGCCAAGGCTTGCAACTCGTTGCAACTCGGAACACTGAAACTGGGCGCACTCCTTAAGTGGCCCCTTTAACGGTTGCTGAAGGTCTCTGGTCAATCATCTACAGTGCGGATCGACTTGCGACGCTCCGCGGAAAACGTCGCCACTACACAACGCAGTTACAACTCTCTTTGGCGACGATCTAGCTGGCGAAAGCGGAAGATATAGCCTTTACCTAGGCGCTGCTTCGCAACATATTGGGAAAGGAGGTGTCGTCATGCAGTCGAGCATTCAAAGTAAAGTTGAGGAAAAGCTACGACGCTACCAGAGCGGACTAGACTTGCGAGTACTCGACCTGTTTGCAGGCTGTGGTGGGATAAGCCTTGGTTTTGAGGCGGCTGGCTTCACAATCTCTGCGGCCGTCGAATTTGATCCAATAGCCGCAGAGTCACATGCCGCAGCTTTTCACTCCGGCGAAAGCGAGCACGCAAAGGCCAGAGACATTACAAAGTTGGACGCGTCGGACTTGGTGGAAGACTTGGGTTTAGGCTCGGCTGACGAGGCATTCGACATCGTAGTAGGGGGACCGCCTTGCCAAGCATACGCTAGGGTGGGTCGAGCAAAGCTTAGAGAAGTGGCGGAACATCCTGAGGCCTTCAGGGTAGATCCCAGAGCTTCGCTTTTCTTGCGCTATCTTGCCTGGATCGAAGAGACAGCACCAATAGCAGTAATGATGGAGAACGTACCTGACGTTCTGAACCATGCTGGTCACAACATCGCTGATGAGGTTTGCGAGGCGCTCGAAGCGATGGGATACGATTGCAAATATTCGTTGCTAAATGCAGCCCACTACGGTGTGCCGCAGATGCGGGACCGGGTATTTCTAATTGGCGTGCATCGCGTTGCAAATTCAGAGATTTGCTTCCCAGCCGCCTCCAACTACCACGATTTGCCAGTGGGATACGCGGGGACGAGAGCAGTAGCTCTGAAGCACGTAGACCAGAAAGGCGGCAGATGGGTTGCCCCAGATCTAGGCTCTAAAGACTTGCCGGGGCCAATTACTTCTGCAGACGCATTGTCCGACCTTAAGCCGATCACTTTGCACCTTGAAGGAAAATTGAAGCGAGGCGCTCGCCGCTTCACGGAAGGTCAGGGGTACCGAAGTAGGCCCAAGACTGACTACCAGAGACTAATGCGTTGTTGGGAGGGGCACGAGTCACCTGGAGAAGTATTCGACCACGTAATTCGGTACCTTCCGAGAGATACAGAGATATTCCGACATATGCCGGAAGGTGGAGAGTACCCTGCAGCGCATGCTGTGGCAGTCGAGTTATTTGAAAAAGAAGCAGTTTTGCGCGGATTATCGAGGGACTCTGCCGATTGGGTTGAGCTCTACAAGAAAATGGTCCCTCCATATCCCGTTCACACCTTCCCGAACCGATGGGGCAAACTTCGCAAACGAGGGCCAGCAAGGACCTTGATGGCGCATCTAGGGAAAGACTGTTACTCGCACATCCACTACGATGATGATCAAGCTCGGACTATATCGGTTCGAGAGGCTGCGCGTCTTCAAGGGTTTCCTGATGGTTTTCGGTTCTCGGGCACGATGAATCCAGCGTTCAGACAGATTGGCAATGCGGTCCCGCCGCTTCTTGCTCGAGCAGTAGCCGTTGAGATGAAGCGCTCAATCGATAGTTCTAAACTTGTCGGCACAACAGCGACTGCCGCAGAGTAACTAAGCGTCCAAAATCCACTCAACATTAAATTCTGGTTCAAAAGCGAGTGTTGCCGATGCAATCGAAAAGCCGGTCGGTTCAACGCCGTCAGGCAGAGACGTAGACGCCAAAATTTCCTTTGCTGTATTTTGAAAATCGCTGAACAACCGAACCTTCGCACCATGCTCTGACAGCTCGTAGACACGAGCAATGCTGTAGCTACTGCTTTCTGCCGCAGCAATTAATTCGGAGTAAGAGACATGAAACTTTCTTGAAAACGGTCCGTTTGTTGATTTCGCGTCTAGTTGCACAAGTTGACCTGGACGCTCGAAAGTAAAATCGTACGGAGCCGCCGCGTCACGACGGGCAACCCAATCCAAGTCTTTTATGTGACCGGCATCCTCTTGGGATCGAAGCCAGCCATACAGTATTTTCTCGCCGTCGCTGCCAATCTCTGAGGCCCGCTCGCGCGCTTCAGCGAGCTCCACAGGCGTTAACTTTGGTCCACCGCGCCTACGACGTAGGATATTTGAAGCAGCGCCTCCATGAATTGCTTCTTCAATAGCACTCTGGACATTTTCCGGTTTGTCTTCTTCCAAGATCGAAGAAAGGGGATGATCGTTCTCCAGATTAACTTGATTCAGTAACGCATGCAGAGCATCGCGGGTGACTGCCGCCATTGACTGTCTGCCTTGGCCGATGAGTGGTTCCAGTACGCTGTGGACTGCGGCATCTTCAACGGAGGACACAAATGTTAGGTCGATCTCCGACGGTTTTGGCCAGCCCCGAAAAACCATTAGAGCTAGATCATCTGGCTTGAGATCATGGAAGCGATTTGGAATGCTTGGATCATCGGGCAGCGTCTGGCCATTCAGCCGCCAATTCTTAGCGTTGTTGTTAAGAATTGGTCGCGTTGGGATTGGAGGGGTAAAAGCAGGGGCCCCGCCAGGACCATAGACTGTCAACAGAACGTCCATTCTTGCTTGTGGATTGTTGGCTAGGTCAGGGAAAAGCGAGTCGACCAAGACATCACGATTGAGGTTTATGGCCTTTTGCCTACTTTCCCCAAAGGTCTTTTGTTGGAAATGCCAGTCAACAAATGTCAGGTCAGATTGAGTCAGTCGCTTGACTGCGATCCTCTCGGGCATAACGACATTTCTCCTTATGTGGATAGTAATAGAACCTGGAGGATTACGTGGGCACCCGAAGCTTACCCCCTTAATCCGAAGACCAGAGAGCCCATCTCTCAGATAGGTTTACAAACAACGTGGTCTGTTTGGACAGAGCTAACAAGGCCAAACAAGATGGCTGTTGCGGCTTTGCCCGCAGGCCTTAGTGTAACGGTGAGGAATGACGCACGTTGGGCAACGGATCTTGAACTTTAGGATGAGACTGTGATCGAAATTTTCAGTGTAGACAAAGACGAAGTGATTGGAAGTGCTGTGGCACTGGGCCGAACTGGCTATAACTTCGCTTTGGATCAGCTCTTTCCGCTTTTGGACCGGTTTGGCGAACAACGTAAGTTGCAGTCAAAGAATTTTTATTCGCGCCTAAAAAGTGACATTCTTGCAGGCTGTATTATGCCGCCTATCACACTAGCCTTCGTCGATGTTCCAGCGTCAAAATTGAATGACACTGCAGCAGTCCAACAGTTCATACAAGAGAACATCGAGTCAGGTTATATCCTTGATGGAATGCAACGCCTGAATACCCTGAAGGACGCATCTGAAGAAGATAGCTTTAATGGCACTCGACCCATATTCGTAAACGTAATCGTTGCCGAAAAGTATGATCTGTTACTTTATCGAATGATAACTCTGAACAATGGACAAAAGCCGATGACCGCACGGCACCAGATTGAAATGCTTACTGGTCCTGCCATCGACTTGTCTGCAGCAGATTTTCCGATTGTTACAGAGAAGGAAACAGAAAAGGGTAGGACGACTGGGGCATTCAGGAAGTCTGATATCGTTGAAGCTTATACCGCATACCTCACGAATAATGTGAATAATCAGAACAAAAAAATCATCGAGTCAAAGCTGAATGAGATCTTAGTTGGTCGGGTCATGGAGTCGAATATTTCGGAGGAGCAGGTTACATTTTCAGATATTCTTAGAGAAGTGGGTAGGTTGTCCGAGAATGATGGGGTCAAGACTTGGTTAAAGCTTGGCAACAACCTTATTGGGTTCTCAGTTGGTGCGAAACGTTCGCTTCAGAGACTCCAAGCAATGGACCCTGATGAGTTTGCGCAAGCTATCGTGAAGTTCGACTCTGCATTCGATGCAATTAACCCGTCCAAGGTGAACGTTGGTAAAGTGCGCCGAGAGCTGTCTTCGTTCTTCATCTCGGGGATCGGAGACTTCGCTGAAGCTTCAGTCGACGATATCGAAGCTGCGTTTTTCGAACAAACAATGTCCGAGTAGTGCATGCCTTCGACATTTAAGTTGTTGGAGCCACTGAAGCCAACGGTAGTTGATCGCCCGTTCAGCGTTCGTAGCAAGGGAAATCCCGCCTTCGAATGCGTTCGTTTGCTAGCTGGCTCGATGGATATTGAAGAGAAGGCGTCCGGAAAAACTATCAAGTTTCGACATTGCAACCTCTCGGTCTCGCCTAGAAGGTTGGGCTCTAACACAATCGACAAGTTGGTAGATTTACTGTTCGACGGTGATCTTAGTAAGTCTGACGCTGCCACATATCTGACCAAGTCGAACACTCAGAATCGTGAGTTTTGGGAAGAGTTGCGCGCTGAAATCTGCTTTTGTCTAGTTGCACAAAAGCGCGGTGATCATGTTGAGGCATTTCTCCATTTCTACCGGATTCTCGAATTAGTTTCGGTTGCGCTGCCGTTGATTTACGCGACCAAATTTAGTGACTTTCGCAAGTCCGTCCAATTCATCAAGTCGCTATCGAAAAATGACCGCGATCAAGATCTTTCGATCCTGAAGTACTTCGCCGAAGAGGTATCAAATGGCGGTTCCGTATTTTCAAGTCTGGAAATTGACTTCACTTTCGACGGTCTAGACAGTTCAGTGCGCGACCATATGAAGACCCAACTTGATAGCTTCGTGCTTTCTGATGCGAAAATCCTTCACACTTGGTTCCCAACACCGACTGACGGCGTGTCAATTAAGTTCAAATCCATCCCGAGTTTCATTGTGTCATGTCGCAATCGACTGTTTCACAATGCGCTCTCTAATGAGAACTTTAAGCTGGACAAAATGCAGGGTGCAAAAGCTCTGTGTTCAGTCTTGGTCGGTCCGGGACTACATTGGTTCGCGCTCATGGTGTCAGAGATACTTAAGGCCGAGGCATCACGCTATGTCTAACGTCGTTAGTCGTGTCTTCGTTGGAAGTATCTTTTTTTGGCGGGTGTTTTGGCGGGTAGGTCAGTCCTACCTAAAATACCTTTTTTAAATCAGATATGTATGGCGGCCTTCGTTTCCGACGCTATACTCATGTGCGTTATTATTTTAATTCGTTATTCTTGGGATTTAGGGTGTTCGTTCATACACTTTTTCCCACGCGGACGCGGGGATCAAACCTCGCCTCATTCCTCGTCGTCTTCCCGTTCCTCGCCCGTAACCGGCCGTCTTTGATCTTCGCGACTGATCTGCTCAAAGCTGCGGAGGGTGGTCAGGACATCACCATGGCCAAGATTTTGTGACGCGGCGATCAACATCGGCGATGTTTTTGCAGGTCCACGAAATGTGGCGTGAATGCATGTGGCGGAAGGAACGTGGCCGGTATGGTTCATGCCCCGCCGATCTGAAAGCGGCGTTGACGATCTTGCGGATCGGTTCGGGGCGGACCAACGACGGTCAATACAACCGGTAGCTTTGAAACCATCATGGCCCTTCGCCGAAATTGCAGTTGCCGGAAAGAGCGGATCGTCCGGCGCAGAAAGCGCGACCTCGTCCAGATAAGTGATCCATTTGGCCAAGACCGCTTCCGCCTCGGGAAAGCCCTTGTGAAAGAAGATATCAATCGCCTTACCAAACTTTGTGGCAAACTCGCGCGGCTTCTGCCGCACGCATTCTCGTCCAGATCGACGTGTTTGATCCGCAGCGACGCAACCGCAGCGACACGCGGTCCACAGAGACACAAGAGGGACACCAAAGCTTTGTTGCGCAACTCTCGGGGCGTTGTATCCGGCATCATGGCAAGCGCACGCTTTGCCTGTTTGATGCTGGGCGCTGGACTTTCAGGGGCAGCGCTGGCTTCGGCCTCATCGCGCAGAGAGAGGCGGAAATATTCGGCGTGTTCGAGTTTGATGCGTCGGCGAACGCCGTCTTGCTGAGAAAGCCAGATCGTGAAGTCGCGGAGCATCGCCATGATCGCGCGCTGCGTAGACTTGGACAGAGGCTTGTCGTGCGCGGTCTTCGCCTGTTCAAGATGCGTGCGAAAGTCCATCGCCCAGTTGATGTGGAACTTGGCAAATTCCTTGCGCCCGTTCCAGACATCGAGGCGTTCCAGCGCGGCGATTTCCCGGTCCAGTGTCTTTTTTGAACACTGCTTGGCGTGCTTGCGATAATGCATTTAATCGCGCTTGGTGCGCTTGTTCTTCTCGTTCGGTCTCTTGGCCATCTTGGGTCCTTTCCAGTGCCAGATTCAGGCGTCAAAAAGCTGCGATGTGGAAGGGGCTGGAAGTGGAAGTTCAGGGGGACCTGTGTCCGCAACCTCAATGTCGATTCTGGTGTTGGCGTTTCCCTGCGAGATTCTCGTCGGATTCGGCTTCGCAGATTGCTGACTTTTCGGGCCCCTCTCCCAGTTGTTCGAGCAATTCCGACTTGCCTTCCAACTCACAAAAGCGCGCCTTCGCGACGGGTTTGTTCATTGCGGTGCGGCAGACATCGCAGAGCGCTGTGTCTCTCACTCTGTTTCCGTCGATCAGGCATTCCGCAAATCCACCCGCCGCCAAACGAAGGTCGCGACACCGGAAACAGAAAAACCCGTGCAACCTGGTGTCGGTCTTCCGGTCCGCCTGACTTCTCTGAATGAAATCGCGGAGATCGTCGCCCCGGATCAGGTGCGGGCGTTGTCCCGACATCACCGGGATATCATCTTTGATCCAAGGGCGGATTGTGCGGGTTGTAATGCCTGTGACTTCCGCCGCCTCTGGTATCGAGCAGCAGCGGAAGGCCTTGATGGCATTGATCTGAACCGCCCCTTATTTGCCGGAGACCCGGAAGCAAGGATACTGGGCTATGGAAAAGAAGAACTCTGGAAAGCGATATCCGGAAGAACTGCATGCGCGTGCTGTACGCATGATCTAGGATCACGAGCGCGAATGTCGAAGCAGGTCAGCTGCGATTTCATCGGTTTCGCAGGCGGTTGGATGCCGTCGGGACAGCTTGCGCATCATATGACAACGCGCTTGCTGAAACGATGATCGGCTTGTTCAGGACAGAGGCCATCAACCGCTTGGGCCCATGGACGTCCAAAGATCAGGTTGAGTGGGACACACTGACATGGGTCGACTGGTTCAATACAAAGCGGCTTCTCGAGCCGCTGGGATAGATCACATCCCATGAAGCAGAGGACGCGTATTATCAAAGCTTGAAAACAGACGACATTGCAGCTGGAAACACGAGCTAAACTGTCTCCGGTAAAATTTGGGCGGTTCAGTCGTAATGGATATCGGATGGCGACCGACCGGCTCGGTAATGCCAGCTGGTGTGTGAACCACGTCCGGGTCGAGCGCATCTGGCGACGCGAGAGGCCGACAGTCCCCCAGAAGTTAAAGAAGAAAAGGCGGCTCTGGCTGAACGATTGTTCCTGTTTGCGTCTATTGCCGGGCAATCGACGAGCCGAATGTAGGCTACAGCCTGGGGAAGGCCTTATGGGCGGCGGCACCCGTCTTGATGCTGCGCCGTGTGCGTTTTGGCAGCGCATTGCAGGTGCCGAATGGGTGCGATTCCCATCTGCTGAAGAATTACGCGAAAATTGCGGAGGTGGTGATTTATTGGGCGCAAATTTCGGCAAGCTCAAATTTTCGGCGTCGATTGTGTGCGTCGCGGCGGTTTGAAGCTACCAACATGCCAGAGCCCGACGGCTCGTTAACGTGCGATGGTGCCGGCCTAGGAAACCTATGACACCACCGCACTCCGCATCACATGCGTGGGGGGCATATGTGTACTATCTGCACAGAACGCAAGCCATCCGCGCGACACGCAAAGGGAATGGCGATGTCCACAAAACTTTTCACAACCACCGCTCTGCTGGGTTCACTGGCGGCTCTGCCTGCATTTGCACAGGATTGCCCCATCAAGGTCGGCGTTCTGCACTCCTTGTCCGGCACGATGGCGATTTCGGAAACGACGCTCAAGGACACGATGGAGATGCTGGTCGAACAGCAAAACGCCGCCGGTGGCGTGCTGGGTTGCCAGCTTGAAGCCGTTGTGGTCGACCCTGCCTCCGACTGGCCGCTCTTTGCGGAAAAGGCGCGCGAGCTGCTGACCGTGCACGAGGTCGACGTGATCTTTGGCAACTGGACATCCGTGAGCCGCAAATCCGTCCTGCCCGTGATCGAGGAACTGAACGGTCTGCTGTTCTATCCCGTCCAGTACGAGGGCGAGGAATCGTCCAAGAACGTCTTCTACACCGGTGCCGCCCCCAACCAGCAGGCGATCCCGGCCACCGATTACTTCCTCGAAGAGCTGGAAGTCGAGAAATTCGCACTGCTGGGCACCGACTATGTGTACCCGCGCACCACGAACAACATCCTGGAATCCTACCTCCAGCAAAAGGGCATCGCGGCCGAGGACATCTTTGTCAACTACACGCCCTTCGGCCATTCGGACTGGTCCAAGATCGTCTCTGACGTGGTTGCCCTGGGCGCAGACGGCAAGAAGGTCGGCGTGATTTCGACCATCAATGGCGATGCCAATATCGGTTTCTACAAGGAACTGGCCGCCGCCGGTATCTCCGCCGATGACATCCCCGTCGTGGCGTTCTCCGTTGGCGAAGAAGAGCTGGCGGGCCTCGACACTTCCAACCTCGTGGGTCACCTCGCGGCGTGGAACTACTTCCAGTCCGCCGAATCCGACGCCAACGAGGCATGGGTCGAAGCTTGGAAGGCCCGCATGGGCGAAGAGCGCGTGACCAATGACCCGATGGAGGCGCATTACATCGGCTTCAACATGTGGGTGAATGCGGCCACGGCTGCGGGCACCACGGACGTCGATGCGGTCCGTACGGCAATGTACGGACAGGAGTTCCCGAACCTGACCGGCGGTACGGCGGTCATGCTGCCCAACCACCACCTGGCGAAACCGGTCCTGATCGGTGAAATTCAGGAAGACGGCCAGTTCGACATCATCAGCCAGACCGAAGAAGTGCCGGGCGATGCCTGGACCGACTTCCTGCCGGAATCGGCGGTTCTGGTGTCCGATTGGAAAGAGTTGGGCTGCGGTATGTACAACACCGAAACCTCCAGCTGCGTCCAGATCAAGTCGAACTACTGATCTGACCATCTGAGGGGGTGGTTCGCCGTTCCCGCATGCCTGAAACAGGGGCGGTACGCCGCCCCTGATGCACCTCTAAGGAATTGATATATGTCGGTTTTCCGTCGGTTCTGCACGGCTTTGTTGTCGGCGCTGTTGATCCTTGTCGCGCTGCCGCTGGCCGCCCAGACCGCCGATGCGCCGATCCAGCGCCTGTTGCAGGACCACGCCGAGATCATCGCCAAAAGCTCGCGCCGCACCATCGGCCCCGCCATTGACGCGCTGGGGGCCAGCGATCTGGCGCAGGCACAGACCGTGCTGGAAAAATGGCAAGCCAAGGAGATGTGGTTCAACAAGGACACCGGCCTCTTTGTCTATGCCGAAGAGATTGACCGCAAGACGATCCGCGCATTCGATTTCGACGACGGATCCGAGATCGGGGAATTCGACGACAAGGGGTTCAAACAGCTCAAACCGAACAGCGGCATTCGCGGCCTGATCGGGGCCGCACTTGTGCAGTTCCAGCTGAAAAACCCGGATCCGACGGTGCGCGCCGCGGCCCTCGACAGCATCGAACGGGACGCGGACGCGACCCACCTGCTGGCCCTGCGCGCGGTGCGCGATGGCGAAACCGATGCCGCGCTGGCTATGCGGATCGACCGGCTGGAACGGCTGCTGACGATCCGCTTTGCCGACACCGATGCCGAACGCATCGCCGCCATCACCAGTTTCGAGGGCGATCTTGGCGTGGACGTGCGCGCCGCGCTCAACCCGCTGGTCGCAACGGTCGTGGATGCCGCCGCGGCCTTGCCCGAGGATGCGGATGTCCTGCGCACCGTCACCCCCGGCACCGACCTATTACCGGCCGCGCAAGCCTACGAAATCCTGGTGGCCGGCGGCCTCGCGCCGCCACGGATCTCGCGGGCGGATCAAAAGGCTGCGCTTATTGACAACATCCAGGGCACCACCGTCGCCGGGATCGAGGTCGCGTCGCTCGACGCCCAGGACGCCCGCGATCTGGCCTATGCCGCGCTGGTGCGGCAGGGCGCGGTCGAAGAGGCCGCAACAGATGCCGATGTCGCGCGCGCGCTTGAGGCGCATGTGTTCTTTGAACGTCTGGTCGGGGGCGCGCCGCCCGTCGCACTGGCCGCCCAGGCCGTACTGGACGGGATCGAGGCCAAGGTCGCCGTCAACCAGAGCATCGATCTGGGCCTCGACGCGCTGTCGCTGGCTTCCATCTACTTTCTGGCGGCCATCGGGCTGGCCATCACCTTTGGCGTGATGGGCGTGATCAACATGGCCCATGGCGAGTTCATAATGATGGGCGCGTACACAGGTTACGTCGTGCAGCTTTTCGTGCCCGACTACACGCTCAGCATCCTGCTCGCCATTCCGCTGGCCTTTGCCGTGACCTTCGGCGCGGGCGTGGCGATGGAACGGCTGGTGATCCGCCGCCTCTACCACCGTCCGCTCGAAACACTGCTGGCCACCTTCGGCATCTCGATCGCACTGCAACAGCTGGCCAAGAACATCTTTGGCACCCAGGCCCGCCCGCTCACCGCGCCTGGCTGGCTCGATGGCTCGCTTGTGTTCAACGACATCGTCTCGATCAGCTATATCCGCATCGCGATCTTCGTGCTGGCGCTGCTGTTCCTCGCGCTCTTTCTCATCGTGATGAACCGCACGCGGCTGGGGCTCGAAGTGCGCGCGGTGACGCAAAATCCGCGCATGGCCGCCTCCATGGGCATCAATCCCGACCGGATCAACATGCTCACCTTCGGCTTTGGCTCCGGCATCGCGGGCATCGCGGGCGTGGCCATCGGCCTTTATGCCAAGGTCACCTCGGAAATGGGCGCGGACTACATCGTGCAATCCTTCATGACCGTGGTCGTAGGCGGCGTGGGCAACATCTGGGGCACGCTCCTCGGCGTCACGATGGTCGGCACCCTGCAAAAGGGCATCGAATGGCTCAACCCGTCCAACACATTGGCGGCCCAGACCTACATGATCCTCTTTATCATCCTTTTCATCCAGTTCAGGCCGCGGGGCATCATCGCCCTCAAGGGCCGCGCAGTGGAGGCATAAGGGATGACCGATACAACTTCATTGTTCCCCAAATATGCAAAATCCCGCCCCTTCGTGGCGCGCCACCCGTCGGTGCTGATCTTCCTCGTCTGCCTCGCGCTCTTTACCTTGGGCGTCACCATCCTGTCCGAGGGGTTCGGCATCGGCGTGATCTCAACCAGCTTCATCAAGACGCTGGGCAAGACGCTGTGCCTGTGCCTCGTGGCCCTCGCGATGGATCTGGTCTGGGGTTACACCGGCATTCTCAGCCTCGGGCACATGGCGTTTTTCGGCATCGGGGGCTACGCCATCGGCATGTGGCTGATGTACGCGCGCACCGAAATCATCGTGGTGCAAAGCCTGGCTGCCGCGCCGCTGCCACCCACGCCGCAGGAAATCTCCGACGGTATCGCCACGCAGATCTTTGGCGTCGTGGGCGCGTCGGAATTTCCGCCCATCTGGGCCTTTGCCCATTCGCTGCCCCTGCAACTCGCCGCCGTTGTGCTGGTGCCGGGCCTGCTGGCGCTGGTCTTTGGCTGGCTCGCCTTCCGCAGCCGGGTGACGGGCGTGTACCTGTCGATCCTGACACAGGCGATGACGCTGGCGCTCTCGCTCTACCTCTTCCAGAACGACAGCGGGCTGCGCGGCAACAACGGCCTGTCGGGCCTGCAAAACCTGCCGGGCCTCGACGCGGTTCCGCAGGACACCGTGTCGATGTGGTTCCTCTGGGCCTCGGCCGCCGCCCTCGGCCTGGGCTATGTGTTTGCCGCCTGGACCGTGTCGGGCAAGTTCGGCTCGGTCCTGCGTGCCATTCGGGACAACGAGGCGCGCGTGCGCTTCCTCGGCTACTCGGTCGAGGCCTACAAGCTCTTCATCTTCACCGTCACCGCCATCATCGCGGCCATCGCGGGCGCGCTCTATTATCCGCAGGCGGGCATCATCAACCCCGCCGAAATCGCGCCCATCGCTTCGATCTACCTTGCGGTCTGGGTCGCCATCGGCGGGCGCGGCAGGCTCTATGGCGCGGTGATCGGCGCGGCCTTCGTATCGCTGCTGTCCACGTGGTTCACCGGCGGGCAGGCACCTGACATCAATCTCGGCGTCTACACCGTCCAATGGGTCGACTGGTGGACAATCCTGCTGGGCCTCAGCTTTGTCGCGGTCACGCTCTTTGCGCCCAAGGGCATCGGCGGCATTCTCGATCTGCTGGAACAACGGCGCAGCCCGGACCGCCACGGCGCGGACCTCGGTCCCGATGCGGGCGCCCTGCGTGAAAAGGAGGCGGACACATGAGCAGTCTTCTCGAGGTCTCGGGCGTGTCGGTGTCCTTTGACGGGTTCAAGGCCATCAACAACCTCACCTTTCAGATCGGTGAGGCCGAGATGCGCGCCGTGATCGGGCCGAATGGTGCGGGCAAGACCACCTTCATGGACATCGTCACCGGCAAGACGCGCCCCGACGAGGGCCGGGTGCTCTGGGGCGAGAAATCGCAATCGCTCCTGTCCATGTCGGAAAGCCAGATCGCCCGGGCGGGCGTCGGGCGCAAATTCCAGCGCCCCACCGTGTTCGAGGACCAGACCGTGGCCGAGAACCTGATGCTGGCGATCAAGAAGAACCGCTCGCCCTTTGCCGTCCTCAATTTCCGTGCCACACGCGCGGATCAGGAAAAGGTGGCGGAACTGGCGGACGAAATTGGCCTTCTGGCCGCGCTCGAGCGCAAGTCGGGCGAGCTGAGCCACGGCCAGAAACAGTGGCTCGAGATTGGCATGCTCTTGGCGCAGGACCCGCGCCTTCTGTTGGTGGATGAACCGGCCGCGGGCATGACGCCCGCCGAACGCGAACATACCACCGACATCCTGGTGGAGGCGGCCAAGACCCGCGCGGTGGTCGTCGTCGAACATGACATGGAATTCGTGCGCCGCCTGAACTGCAAGGTGACGGTGCTGCACGAAGGGTCGGTACTGGCCGAAGGCTCCATCGACCATGTCACATCGGATCAATCTGTCATCGAGGTGTATCTTGGCCGCTAATTTGCTCGAAATTCAGGGGCTGACCCTGCACTATGGCGGCAGCGAGATCCTGCGCGGCGTCGATCTGACCGCGCGGCGGGGCGAGGTCACCTGCGTCATGGGCACCAACGGGGTGGGCAAGACGAGCCTGCTCAAGGCGATCTCGGGCACGCATCCGCGCAGCGACGGATCCTACCATCTGGACGGCGAGGCCATTGGCCCCGCCACTGCCCACGCGCTGGCGCAAAAGGGCGTGGCCTATGTGCCGCAGGGCCGCGAGATCTTTCCCTTTCTGACCGTGCAGGAAAACCTCGAGACCGGTTTCGCCTGCCTGCCGCGCGACAAACGCGCGGTCCCGGCCGAGATTTTCGAACTGTTCCCGATTCTCAGCGATTTCTTGCACCGCCGTGGCGGCGATCTGTCCGGCGGCCAGCAACAGCAACTGGCCATCGCCCGCGCGCTGGTCACGGGCCCGAAACTGTTGCTGCTGGATGAGCCGACCGAGGGCATCCAGCCCAATATCATCAAGCAGATGGGCGACGTGATCTCGAAACTGAGGGACATGGGGCAGATGGCCATCGTGCTGGTGGAGCAATATTTCGATTTTGCCCATGACCTTGGCGACCGCTTCACCGTGCTGGAACGTGGTGCGGTGAAGATGGCCGGCACACGGGCACAGATCGACCGCGCGGATCTGTTGGCGGCGGTGTCCGTCTGATCCTGACGCCCGTTGTGAGGACGCGACGCCCGCCCGATTTTTCTGCGCGCAGGGGAACAATTCCATTAGCGTACGCATCCGTTTGCTTTGTGATGCGCTCGGCCCGCATGTGGCACGGGGCAGGAGATCACAGCAACGGAGCGCGGCGATGTCCGACATCACAACCGACGTCCTGATCATCGGAACCGGGCTTGCGGGCTCTGCCACGGCGGCGCTGCTGTCGACCTACGGGATCCAGAACATGGTGATCAACCGCTATCGCTGGCTGGCCAACACGCCGCGCGCCCACATCACCAACCAGCGCACGATGGAGGTGCTGCGTGATCTGGGCCAGGACGTCGAGGCCGAGGCCTAATTGCACGCCACCGGACAGGACCTGATGGGCGAGAACGTGTTCTGCGAAAGCCGCGCGGGCGAAGAAATCGGGCGCATGAAGTCCTGGGGCACCCATCCCGACAGCCGCGCGGCGCATCAACTGGCCAGTCCCTGCCACAAGACCGACCTGCCCCAGACCTTCATGGAACCGCTGCTGTTCACCACCGCCTGCAAGCGCGGCACGCAGGCGCGCCTGTCCACCGAATACCTGCGTCATGAACAGGATGCGGAGGGCGTGACAACCACGCTGCTCGACCGGCTGTCGGGCCGCGAATTTCAGGTGCGGGCCAAATACCTCGTGGGCGCGGACGGTGGCAATTCGCTGGTGGCCGACCATATCGGCACCCCGTTCGAGGGTCAGATGGGTGTCGGCGGATCGATGAACATCCTCTTTCGCGCGGACCTGTCCCGATATGTCGCTCACCGGCCTTCTGTCCTGTATTGGGTGATGCAGCCGGGCGCGGATGTGGATGGCATCGGCATGGGGCTGGTGCGGATGATCCGGCCGTGGAACGAATGGTTGATCGTGTGGGGCTATGACATCAACGGACCGGCCCCCGATGTGACGCCCGAATTTACCACCGGCGTTGCGCGACAGCTGGTTGGCGATCCCGGGCTTGAGATCGAGCTTTTTTCCGCCAACACATGGACGGTCCAACGACGCCTATGCCACCCACATGCAGAAAGACCGGGTGTTCATCATGGGCGACGCCGCCCATCGCCATCCGCCATCGAACGGTCTGGGCTCCAACACCTCCATTCAGGACGCGTTCAACCTCGCGTGGAAGCTGTCGGCGGTGATCCGAGGGCAGGCGGGGGCGGCCCTGCTGGACAGTTATTCGCAGGAACGCGCGCCGATTGCGAAACAGATCGTAACCCGCGCCAACCAGTCCATCGGCGAATTTGGCCCGATCTTTCAGGCGCTGGGCATGACGGGCGGCGACGATGTGGGCGCGATCAAGGCGAACATGGATGCGCGTTGCGATCCCGGTGCAGAGGCAGAGGCGCAACGCGCCGCCCTGCGCGCGGCCATCGCGTTCAAATCCTATGAATTCGACGCCCACGGTGTCGAGATGAACCAACGCTACCGTTCCGATGCCATCGCCAACGCTGGACAGCCGGAACCGGCGTTCGTGCGTGACGCAGAGCTGCATTATCAGCCCACCACGTGGCCCTGTGCGCGGCATGGTGCACGGCGGCGCGTCAGGTGGGGCAGGGCATGGGGCTGGAAATCCGTTGCCACGTCATCGGGCCGCGTCAAGCGTTCGTGGATCACGGGGGGGCGACTGGGCGCGGGGCTGCGAAATCTCGGACACGGGCGTGGTGCTGGTGCGGCCCGATCACCACGTGGCGTGGCGTGCGCGGGCGATGGCGGATGACCCGCAGGGGGATCTGCACCGTGTGCTGTCGGCGGTTCTGGCCCGCCCCGCCTGATATCCAGCTTGTGGACCGGGACGATCCTGTGCCCATATGCGGTAGAAACCAAGGACACCGCCATGCAGACCATCCCCCTCGGACAGACCGGGCTCAGCGTTACACCCATCGCCTTTGGCGCATCGGGTCTGGGCAATATGCCCGACACCTACGGCTATGAGGTGTCCGAGGCACAGGCCCGCGCGACGCTCGATGCGATTTTCGACAGCCCCGTCAACATGCTGGACACGTCCAACAACTATGGCTTTGGGCGCAGCGAAACCCGCATCGGCGACGCGATCCGCGCGCGTGGCGGCGTGCCGGAAGGGTTCGTCCTGTCGACCAAGATCGACCGCGACATGGACACCGGCCGTCTGGATGCCGACCGGGTCCGCCGCTCCATCGAGGAAAGCCTGACCCGCCTCGGCGTGGACCGGGTGCAGCTGTTGCATCTGCACGATCCTGAACATGCCCGTGATCTGGGCGAGATCACGGGGCAGGGCGGGGCGCTCGACATGCTCTTTCAGCTCAAGGACGAGGGCATCGCAGATGCGGTGGGGCTGGCCATGGGGCGCACCGACATCATGTTCCCGATCCTGCGAGAACGCCCCTTTGACGCGATCATCAGCCACAACCGCTTTACCCTGCTCAACCGCTCCGCCGCGGCGATGTTCGACCACGCCCAAACCCGCGGCATCGCAGTGCTGAACGCGGCCCCATATGCTGGCGGCGTGCTGGCCAAGGGCAGTGCGGCGATGCCGATGATCACCTACCAATCCGCGACAGAGGCCCAACTGGCCCCGGTGCGCACCATAGAAGAGACCTGCGCCGCCCATGGTGTGGCCCCCGGTGCCGCGGCCTTGCAATTTTCGGCGCGTGATCGCCGTGTGACATCCACTATCGTGGGGGTGACCAGCCCCGAACGGGTGGCGCAAACGCTGGACTGGGCCGCGGCAGAGATCCCGGCGGCCGCGTGGGACGCGCTGGGCGGGCTGCCCTTCGACGATGCCGACCCGGAGGCCAACCGCGTCTACAAACCGGGCTAGCCCCGCACCAACCACAGGACATGACAATGCCAGACCTGCTCAGAAAACCCTTTGGCACCCACGGCAAGGTGCACGACATCACGCCCGCCTCGGCCGGGTGGCGCTATGTGGGCTTTGGCCTCTACCGCCTGCGCGCGGGCGAAGAAGTGTCGGAGGCCACGGGCGACCGGGAAGTCATCCTTGTCATGGTCGAGGGCAAGGCGCACCTGACCGGCGCGGGCGAGGATTGGGGCGTGCTGGGTGACCGCATGGACGTCTTTGAAAAGACGCCGCCCCACGCGCTGTACCTGCCCAACGACAGCACGTGGTCTGCAAGGGCCGAGACGGATTGCACCCTGGCCGTCTGCAGCGCGCCGGGGCGCGGCGGCCACCCCGCGCGCCGCATCGGGCCGGACGGCATCACGCTGACCCAGCGTGGCACCGGTACCAATACACGCCACATCAACAACATCGCGATGGAGCATGAGGACTATGCCGACAGCCTGCTGGTGACCGAGGTGTTCACCCCCGCGGGCCACTGGTCCAGCTATCCCAGCCACCGCCATGACGAGGATGATTATCCCCGCATCACCTATCTCGAGGAAACCTATTACCACCGGCTGAACCCGCAGACCGGATTTGGCGTCCAGCGGGTCTATACCGACAATGGCGATCTGGACGAGACGATGGCCGTGTCCGATGGCGACGTGGTGCTGGTGCCGCGCGGTCACCACCCTTGCGGCGCGCCTTACGGGTTCGAGATGTATTATCTGAACGTAATGGCCGGACCCTTGCGCAAATGGCGGTTCGTGCCCGCGCCCGAGGTCGCGTGGATCCTTGAACGCGACGGCTGATCAGATCAGTTGCCGGGTGCTGTGCAACACACCATCTGCATCGGCATAGACCCAGTCGCCGGGCTGAAAGGTCACGCCCCCAAAGCGGACCGGACCACCGACCGCACCACGAGCGCGTTTGCTGCTTTTGACCGGGCTGGTGCCAAGGGCAAAGACGACCGTGTCCATTGCATCGATCTCGGCACTGTCGCGGATGGCGGCATTCAGGATCAGCCCGGCCCAGCCATTCGCAATCGCCAATCCCGCCAGCATATCCCCCACCAGCGCCACACGTGTCGCGCCGCCGCCATCGACCACCAGCACCCGGCCATCCCCGGCGGTCTCCAGCTCTGCGCGCAGCAAGGCGTTGTCCTCATAGCAACTGACCGTCTGCACGGGTCCTGCGCAGAAACCCGTGCGGCCAAAGCGGCGAAAAGGCAGGTGCACAAGGCTGAGCGCATCGGCATGATCGTCAATCAGGTCTGCGGTTTTCATGTGGTGTCTCCTCCGGGTGTGGCTGGATCGCGGGCCTGTGCCATTTGTGCTACGTCCTGCCCATCGGTGGCCCCGGCCAGCTTGTCGATCACGGCCAGCGACGCAACCGCCAGCCGCCGCATGGGATCGCCCGCGATCATCGCGCGGATGTCGTCCCGGATCATCTCTCCGATCAATTGCCGCCCACCGGGCACCGCAGCGGCACGGTGCGGCGACAGGATCACGCCATGGGCCTGCCGCAGCGCGTCATCCGCCGCCAGCGGCTCGGACGGGAACACATCGACCGCCGCCCGGATGTGCCCGCGCGTCACCGCGTCCCCCAGCGCATCGAAATCCACCAGATGCGCCCGGCTGAGCAGGATCAGAACCGCCCCGCGCGGTATCCGTGCCAGCGCCTGCGCATCGATCATATGCCGGTTCTCGGATGTGGGCACGGCAGCGACAAAAAGCACCTGCGACCCCTCCAGCACGTCCGCCAGCGCGGCCAGCGCGATCCCATAGTCCTGCGCCACCGCCGCAGGCAACCACGGGTCATAGGCGCTGATCCGCACCCCGAACGGGGCCAACAGCCGGGTCAATTCTTGCGCGATCTGCCCAAAGCCCACGAACCCGACCCGCGCACCAAAAAGCGTGAAATCCCGGTCCTCACGATCGGCCAGCCACGCCTCGCCCCCCGTACGGAACGCTTCGTGCTCAGCCACCAGCCCGCGCGCGGTGGACAGCGCCATGGCCAGCCCCATCTCGGCCACCGATTGCCGGAACCCGGGCGCACAGCTCAGCACCTCGACGCCCCGCGCAGCACAGGCGGCATAGTCAATCGTGTCCGGAAAGGCTCCCGACACCTCGATCACCATCTTCAGATGTGGCGCCTGCGCAAGCGTCTGCGCCGTCACCCTCGGCGTCTCGGCAATCAGAACCTCGGCCTGCGGCATCGCGCGGGCCAGCACATCGTCGGGGATCGGCGCATCTTGCCCCCAGACCACATCGCACATTCCGTGCACCGCGCGCAGATCCTCCGCCCGGAACAGCTCGGTCAGGCCGCGCCAATGCGGGGCAAGAATGACAGTGGGTTTCGGCATGGCAGGGTCCTGTGATGACGTCCCCCACCGTTTCCCCGCCCGCACGCCCTGTCAAGCGGCGCAACCCGACCGTTTGCGATCCGCGGATTTGCGGATATGCAGGGGATAGCACTCGCCAGTTATTCCAAGGGCACACCATGACCGACACAGTCCAGTTCACCGCCATGAAGGACGGCACGCGCGAAGAGTACGAAATGCTCGAGGCGCTGGAACAGGTGCATCGCGCGGGCACCGCCGACAGGCTGCTGCGCGAACTGGCCAGCCAGGCCGAGGCGTCCCTCAGCGGCTACCGCATCACGCGACTGGAACACGGGCTTCAGGCGGCGACACGCGCGCGCCGCGCCGGGGCGGATATAGACTGGGTAGTGGCGGCCCTCCTGCACGACATCGGCGACGGGCTGGCACCACAGAACCACGACAAATTCGCCGCCGAGATCCTGCGCCCCTACCTGCGCGAAGAGGTCACCTGGACCGTCGAACACCACGGTATCTTCCAGATGTATTACTATGCCCACCACTACGGATGGGATCCCGAATTGCGCGCGCAATTCAAGGACAGCCCCTACTACCAGTCCTGCGTGGATTTCTGCGAGCGGTGGGATCAATCCAGCTTTGATCCAGACTATTCCATGGACCCGCTTGACAGTTTCGAAGACGAGGTGCGCAGGGTCTTCGCGCGCCCCGCCTATGATCCCGATGTGGTGCAGGCGGGCACGGTTTTGGGCGTGCCCGCCTGAGCCGGGTTACAAGGTGACCCAGGCCGCATTGCGCGCCGAGGACCGGACGCAGGCATCGACGAACTGCACCCCCCGTAATCCGTCCTGGATGTCGGGATAGATCGCATCGGACGCGGCCCCGCTGCGATGGGCTTCAATGGCGTCCGCCGCCTCGCTGTAGATATTGGCAAAGCCTTCCAGATATCCCTCGGGGTGGCCGGGCGGAATGCGGCTCATCTTGGCGGCGGCGTCACCGGCACCCGCACCGTTGCGCGTGATCAACCGCTTGGGTTCGCCAAAGGGCGTGTACCACAGGTAGTTCGGATCCTCCTGCGCCCACTCCAGACCGCCCTTGTCGCCATAAACCCGCAGCCGCAGCGCGTTTTCATTGCCCGGCGCCACCTGGCTGCACCACAGCATCCCCTTGGCCCCCCCGGCAAAGCGCAACATCACGTGGCCGTTGTCATCCACCTGCCGGCCCGGCACAAACGCATCCAGATCGGCGGCCAGCGCCTCGACCGTCAGGCCGGTGACAAAACAGGCCAGGTTGTGCGCATGGGTGCCGATGTCACCCGTCGACCCGCCCGCGCCCGACCGTTTCGGATCAGTGCGCCACTCCGCCTGTTTGAAATCCTGCTCAACTGTCAGCCAGTCCTGCGGATACTCGACCTGCACCACGCGCACCGTGCCAATCTCCCCGGCGGCCACCATCTCGCGCGCCTGACGTACCATGGGATAGCCGGTGTAATTGTGTGTCAGCACAAACAGCGCGTCCGACTTCTCCACCGCCTTCACCAGCTTCTTCGCATCCGACAGTGTCGAGGTCAGCGGCTTGTCACAGATCACGTGGATTCCGCGTTTCAGGAACTCGTTGGCGGCGGCATAGTGCATGTGATTGGGCGTCACGATGCTCACCGCCTCGATCCCGTCCTTCAGGCGCGCCTCACGGATCGCCATCGCCTTGAAATCATCATAGATACGCGGCAACCCCAGCGCCTCACCGCTGGCGCGCGCCTTCTCGGGCGTCGACGACAAGGCCCCCGCCACCAGCTCGAACCGGTCATCGATCCGCGCGGCAATGCGGTGCACCCCGCCGATAAAGGCATCATTGCCGCCCCCCACCATGCCCAGTTTGATACGTGCCATCACTTCTCCTCTCCGGGGATGCCCCCGCCCTTCATTGTTCCAAAAATATGCCCGCCGGAGGCGATCCCGACCTAGCCGATCCCCAGCATCTTCCGATTTGCCGCCTCATCGGTGCCCCCATCGGCAAAATCGTCAAAGGCGCGTTCGGTCACGCGGATGATGTGATCGGACACAAACTGCGCCCCTTCGCGGGCACCGTCCTCGGGATGCTTGAGGCAGCATTCCCACTCCACAACCGCCCAGCCATCAAAATCAATCGCCGCCATTTTCGAGAACACTGCCCCGAAATCGACCTGCCCGTCGCCGAGGCTGCGGAACCGGCCCGCGCGGTCAACCCAGGACTGATAGCCTGAATAAACGCCCTGCCGCCCTGTCGGGTTGAACTCCGCATCCTTGACGTGGAACATTCTGATCCGGTCTTTGTAGATGTCGATATTGTCAAGGTAATCAAGGCATTGCAGCACATAGTGGCTGGGATCATACAGCATGTTGCAGCGCGCGTGGTTGTCCACCCGCTCCAGGAACATCTCGAATGTCACACCGTCATGCAGATCCTCGCCGGGGTGGATCTCGTAGCAGATATCAACGCCATTGTCTTCGGCGTGATCCAGGATGGGCCGCCAACGCGCCGCCAATTCGTCAAAGGCCGTCTCGACCAGACCCGCAGGGCGCTGCGGCCAGGGATAGATATAGGGCCAGGCCAACGCGCCCGAAAACGTCGCATGCGCGCCAATACCCATATGGGCCGACGCGCTGATCGCCTTTTTCACCTGATCCACGGCCCAGGCCTGCCGCGCTTTGGGATTGCCGCGCACCTCGGGGGCTGCAAACCCGTCAAAGGCGTCGTCATAGGCCGGGTGCACCGCCACCAGCTGGCCCTGCAAATGGGTGGACAGTTCGGTCACCTCGACCCCGTTCTCCGCCGCCTGACCCTTGAACGTGTCGCAATAATCCTTGCTGCTCGCAGCGGCGTCCAGATCGATCAGACGACCGTCCCAGCTGGGCACCTGTACGCCTTTGTAGCCGCAGTCGGCGGCCCATTTCGTGATGTTGTCCCAGCTGTTGAACGGCGCGTCGTCGCCTGCGAATTGCGCCAGAAACAGCGCCGGTCCCTTGATGGTTTTCATGAGTGATCCTCCCTGATCGGTGGTGCCGCTAGGGCGGCATGTTTTCCTTGAGATAGACGTCGATGCGAATGCGTTCCTGCGCGGTCTGGATCGGCAGGCGGTCACGCTTGGCGCGCATGATGCGCACGGCGCTGCGCACCAGATGCCCGGTGTCCTGACTGATCACCGCGTCAAACACGTCGTTGGACAGCGCCTCGCGCGACAACTGGGTCAACTCATGCGCCACCACGACCGGGCGCGGCATACCGGTGCGGCTTGCGAAAAACCGCAACAGACCTTCGTTGCCCGCAGCCGAGGAATAGATGCCGATGATATTGGGATTGTCGGCGAGCGTGTCCGGCAAGAGCCGCGCAATCAGGTCCGGGTCGTCGCGCCCTTCAAGCGAGGCCAGCACATCCAGATGCGGGAAGTCGCGGGTCATCACCGCGTCAAAGCCCAGCCGCCGCTCAAGGTGATCACGGGCCAGCATCGATCCCGTCAGCACGAGGATCTTGCCCTCGCGCTGGCCGATGAACTTGCCCATCAGTTGCGCCGCGGTCCGACCGGCTGCGATATTGTCGACGCCGACATAGTGGTCCCGCTCGGACGAGGGGATGTCGGCCACCAGCGATACCACGGTCACCCCTTGGGAGCGCAGCAATGCGATGCTGTCGCGCACGGACGGGGTTTCGGGGCCGAAAATGGCCACGCCGTCCACGGTTGCGGTGTCAATCGCGTCAATCGCCTCGGCCAGCGCCACGGGATCAAAGGCGGCGACGCGCACATAGGTCAACTGGGTGCGTTCGTGCCGGATGCTCTGGCCCAGATGTTCGATCTGCGCCTCGAGCGAGCTGAGGAATTCGTTCTTGTTCGACGGCAGGATGAAAACGAAATTATAGGTCCGCCCCCGCGCGAGATTGGCCGCCGCCGCATCGCGCACATAGCCCAGTTCGGCAATCGCCCGGTTGACCTTTTTCACCGTCGCTTCGCGGACACCCGGGCGCGCGTTCAGAACCCGGTCAACCGTGGCAAGGCTGACTTCGGCAACGCGCGCAATGTCGTTGATCGTCGGATTCGAAAGAGGGGGCTGTCCGTGCTTCATCAGGGCCTTATGCTTTGTCACATGGGTTTGGCCAACCCTTCAAAGAGGCGGGCAACCGCCTCGGCGCCAGGGTCGATATTGCCGATCAGATTTTCGGACGGCACGTAAGAGGCGCGGCCTGCCTTGGCGCGGCCCATCTGTGCGGTGGCGTCAGCGCCTGCGCGCGCTGCCTTGGCCGCGGCGTCCACGCCGTTCGGCAGGGCGGCCAGTGCAGGGGCCAGCGCGTCGATCATGGTCCGGTCGCCCTTGGCCGCACCACCCACCTGGCTGATGCGGTCCAGCCCGGCCAAAAGGGCCTTGGTCACCGGTTTGCCATTGGCACAGGCATCGCCCGTGGCACCAAAGAAGATGGCGAGGATCACGCCGGAGGATCCGCCCATCGTCTGGCTCAGCTCATTGCCTACCGCGCGGAAAAGCTGGGTGGGATCGGCCAGCGGCAGCGTGTCGAGCGCCCCCTTGAGCGCGCGCGCGGCAGTGGCAAGCGTGCTGCCGGTGTCGCCATCGCCCGACTTGGCATCCAGCTCGTTCAGGTCCGCCTCCGCCGCGATCAGCAGATCACAGCAAGCATCAAGCAGCGCCCGCGTCTCGGGCTTGGCCGAGGGGACGGGTTTGATCGGGCTCAACCCGTCGGGCAGGGGGCGCACCTTGACCGGTGCCACGGCCTGCACGCCCGGCCAAGCGGCAAGGGCCACGGGCCGCGCCAGAAGATCGGTAGTGTCCGAATCCAACGGCAGGATCGACACCGAAAATCCGTGCATATCCAGCGAGGTCATCATCGGCGCGGGCCCGATCACATGGGTGATCGACCCGGCCTTGGACGAGGTTGCAAGCGCCTGCGCCAGCACGCTCATCTCCAGCGGCGTGGTGCCGCCAAGATTGTTGAGGATCGCCACATGCGCATCGTCAGCCATTTGCGGCGCCAGCTTGTCCAGCACCAGATCCATGGCCGTCGCGGCATCCTCAAAGGCGACCTGCTGCACGCCGGCCTCGCCGTGAATGCCAAGGCCCAGCTCGGCCATGCCGGGGGCAATCCGGTCTTCCTTGGTCGATCCGGGCACCGTGCAGGTATCAAGCGATGTCCCGATCGAGGCCATTTGGCGAATGGCCTTTTGCGCGGCATCGGTGACGGTGGCCAGATCGGCACCATCTTCGGCCAGCGCACCTGCGATCTTGTGCACGAACAAGGTGCCCGCCACCCCCCGCGCCTGTGGCAGGTCGGGCAGGGCGATGTCGTCATCGACCACCACCATCGACACATTCAGCCCAAAGGCCCGCGCGCGTTCGGCGGCAAGGCCAAAGTTCAGGCGGTCCCCGGTGTAATTCTTGACGATCAGCAAACAGCCCGCAGGCCCGGTGACGGCCAGGATGCCCGCCAGCACCGCGTCGACGGACGGCGAGGCAAAGACCTCTCCGCACACGGCTGCCGTCAGCATGCCCGCGCCCACGAAACCTGCATGCGCCGGTTCGTGCCCCGACCCACCACCCGAGATCAGTGCCACGCGGGATTTGTCCCAATCGGTGCGGCATACGACCTTGATATGCGGGTACCCGTCCAGCCGCGTCAGCGCACCACCCGAGCAGTGCAGCAAACCGTCTACCGCATCGGTGACCAGAGCGTCCTTGGCATTGATAAACTGGGGCATGGCGTCTTTCCTTTAGCGAATGCGGTTGCCTGCGGCGTCAAAACACAGCGGGTTTTTCGGCGCGATGCGCAGGGTCGTTCCGGTTGGGTAATCGGTGGCGGGGTCCGCGATGGTGATGATCGGGTGCCCCTTGAGGGTCAGGTGCAGGCGGTTCTGGTCGCCCAGATGCTCCACCCGTTGCACCTGTGCCTCCTGTCCTTCGCCCTGCTGGATGTGTTCGGGGCGCAGACCGATCTGGGTTGTCCCCGCGGGGACACCGCCAAACACATCCGCAGGCAGCACGTTGATCCGTGGCAGCCCGAGGCGCGAGGCGACATAAAGCGAGTTGGGGTTTTCATAGATTTCGCGCGGGGTGCCGAACTGCACGAGGTGCCCGTCGTTCAGCACGCCCACATGGGTTGCCATGGTCATGGCCTCGATCTGGTCGTGCGTCACATAGAGCAATGTCGCGCCAAGGCTGGCCTGAATGCGTTTCAGCTCCACCCGCAGATCGGTGCGGAGTTTGGCATCCAGAGAGCTGAGCGGTTCGTCCATCAGGTAGATCGACGGCTCGCGCACAAGCGCACGGCCGATGGACACGCGCTGCATCTCGCCGCCCGACAGGGCCGTGGCCTTGTTGTCGAGCTTGTGGCTGATCTGGAGCACGCGGGCGACCTCGTCAACTTTGGCCGTGATCTCGTCCGCTGGCGTTTTCAGGATCGGGGATTTCAGCGGAAAGGCCAGATTTTCGCGCACCGTCAGGTGGGGGTAGAGCGAATATTGCTGGAACACCATCGCCACATCGCGCTGGGCGGGTGTTTCACTGGCCACGTTGCGGCCACCGATCCAGACCTCGCCCCGGTCGGCCTTTTCCAGCCCCGAAATCAGGCGCAGCGTCGTGGTCTTGCCCGCACCGGTGGGGCCAAGCAGCACGACAAATGCGCCGTCGGGGATGGTCATGGAGATATCTTCGACACCGACCTGATCACCAAATGACTTGCTCAGGTTCTTGAGGATGACTTCAGCCATTGGACAACACCCCGTCATTCAGTTCCGATCGCAAGGCCTGTCCACCCGCGCGGTCAAACAGCGTGACCTTGGGCGCTTCAAAGCTGAGCCCGACCTTTTCGCCCACCTTGGCCACCTGCGCACTGTCGATGCGGGCCTTGGCTTCGCCGTTAGGGGTGTCAAGGGTGATGATCTGCGTCGTACCAAGGTATTCGGTGGCAAGGATCTCGCCCCGGTACGCCCCATCATCGGACAGCTTGATATGTTCGGGCCTCACGCCAAAGACCAGATCACCCGACGCGCCTTGCATCTGGCGCGGGATGCCGTGGGCCTGACCGCCAAGGTCGACCGAGGTGGCCCCATCCGCGACCTTGCCGCTGAAATCGAGAAAGTTCATGGAAGGCGATCCGATAAAGTCGGCCACGAACATCGTGGCGGGTTTGTCATAGATTTCTTGTGGCGTGCCGAACTGTTCGACGACGGCATTGTTCATCACGACGATCTTGTCGCCCATCTGCATCGCCTCGAGCTGATCATGTGTGACATAGACGGTGGTGGCGCCCATGCGGTCGTGCAGGGCACGCAGTTCTTCGGACATGTGTTCGCGGAACTCTGCATCGAGCGCGCCCAGCGGTTCGTCCATCATGAACGCCTTGGGGTCCCGCACGATGGCGCGGCCCAGGGCCACGCGCTGGCGGTCACCGCCCGAAAGGCCGCCCACGGGTTTGTTCAGGATGTCGGTGATGCCGAGGATGCCCGCGACCTCCTCGACCTTGGCCTTGACGTCGCGCCGGGCCATGCCTTGGCTCACCAGCGGGTAGCTGAGGTTCTTGCGCACGTTCATATGCGGGTAGAGCGCGAACATCTGGAAGACAAAGGCGATGTCGCGCTGGCTGGGTGGTTTCTGGCTGATTTCCTCGCCGTCGAGATAGATCTTGCCGCTGGTGGGCAGTTCCAGCCCAGCGATCATGCGCAGGGTCGTGGTCTTGCCGCAGCCCGAGGGACCCAGCAGCATGAAGAACTCGCCGTCCTCGATGGTAAAGCTCGATTCCTTCACGGCGGTGAAGTCTCCGAATTCCTTGCGGACATTCTTGATGATGATTTGCGCCACTGGGTCAGTCCTTGAAATGAGAGACGATGATGAACATGACCGTGCCCACGAGCGTGGTGACGAACGAATAGGTAAAGGCCCACAGCACGAAGGGCTGCATCAGCATGAAGACGCCAAGACCGATCAGGATGGTGGCCAGCATCTCCCAGGGGCCGCGCTTGAGGCGCAGGAGACCGGTGAAGAAATTGCTCATGTCAGCGCCTCCGACAGGGTGGGATGTGCATATTTTTGGAACAATGAAGGGATCATTTGCGCACCGCTCCGAAGGTGATGCCCCGCAGCAGGTGTTTGCGCAGCAGGATGGTGAAGATCATGACCGGCAGCAGGAAGATCGTGGCGCCAGCGGCCACTGCGGGCCAGTCGAGGCCACCCACGCCGATGATGGTCGGGATGAAGGGCGGTGCGGTCTGGGCCGTGCCGGAGGTGAGCAGGACGGCGAAGGCGTATTCGTTCCAGGCAAAGATCAGGCAGAAGATCGCGGTGGACGCGATGCCGGTGGCTGCCTGGGGCAGGACGACCTTGTAGAAGGCCTGGAACCGAGTGTAGCCGTCGATCAGGGCCGCCTCTTCGTATTCGCGGGGGATTTCGTCGATGAACCCTTTGAGCAGCCAGACCGCGAGCGAAATGTTGACGGCCGTGTAAAGCAGGATCATGCCCAGATGTGTGTCTGACAGACCCAGTTGCCGGTACATCAGGAATATCGGGATGGCCACGGCGATGGGCGGCATCATCCGCGTGCTGAGGATGAAGAACAGCAGGTCATCGGCCAGCGGGATCTTGAACCGTGAAAAGGCGTAGGCGGCGAGGGTGCCGAGGACGATGCTGAGGAAGGTTGAGCCGAAGCCGATGATCACCGAGTTTAGGAAGCGTTCGCCGAATTTCGAGGGGCCTGCGATGACCATGTCGTATTCGCGCACAATCTCCTCGTACCAGGTTTCGGGCGGGTTGGCGGCGAGGAATTCCTCCGTCTGCCGGGTGCGTGTGGTGAAGAGGTTCACGTAGCCTTCGAGCGTGGGTTCGAACACCACCTTGGGCGGGTAGCTGATGGCGTCGGCGGGGGATTTGAACCCGGTCATCATGATCCAGGCCAGCGGCAGCATGGTGATCAGCGCATAGACGATGACCATTGTGCCGGCGAACCACTTGGTGCGTTTGGTCGGTTCGGTGACGGAAAAGCTGCTCATTGTGGGCGTCTTTCTGCTGGGCGGGCCGTAGGGTGGGGGCTGTCTGCCCCCCGCGCTGGCGCGCGTCCCCCGAAGGTATTTGGTGCGAAAGGAAGGGTGGGGTTGGTCATCGTTCTTTGACCTTGTTCAGAGCCTTGACGTAGATGCTGGCCAGGCCAAAGACGGTGACAAAGAGGATGATGGCGTAGGCGCTGGCGTAGCCGGTGCGCCATTTCTCGAACGCCTCGCGTTTGAGGTTGATCGAGGTGAGTTCGGTGGTTGAGCCGGGGCCGCCGCCGGTGAGTTGCACCACGAGGTCAAACATCTTGAAGTTCTCGATCCCCCGGAAGAGGACGGCGAGCATCAGGAAGGGCAGCACCATGGGGATGGTGATCGTGAAGAACTGGCGCAGCTTGGAGGCGCGGTCGACCTCTGCGGCCTCGTAGATGTAGTCGGGGATGGAACGCAGCCCCGCAAGACAGATCAGCATCACGAAAGGCGTCCACATCCATGTGTCCACAATCACGATGGACCACGGAGCAAGCTGGACCGAACCGAGCATCTCAAAGCTGGAGGGATCCTTGCCCGTGAAGAAGGCGACGATGTAGTTGAAGAGGCCGATTTGCGGCTGGTAGAGGAATTTCCAGAAATTCCCGACCACGGCAGGCGACAGCATCATGGGCAGCACGATGATCGTGGTCCACAGGTCGTTGCCCTTGAACTTCTTGTTGATCAGGTAGGCTAGGGTAAAGCCGATCAGGACCTGAAAGAAGATCGTCCAGAACAGGAAATGCGCCGTGGCCTGCATGTTCAGCCAGATATCGCTGTCGGTCAGGATGCGCTCGTAATTGCGGGTGCCGATCCACTCGACCTCGCGGTTGCGGTTCGCCTTGAAGTTCGTGAATGACAGACGGATCGTCCAGATCAACGGGAAGATGTTGATTGCGAGCAGCAGGAAGATGGTGGGACCGACAAAGATCCACGCGATGGCGCGGTCACTGAGGCCTTTGATCTTGCGCGCGACACGGGGTGGTGTGGCGCTGGCGGCTATTGTGGCGGGATCTTGGGGCATGGGCACCATCGGGCAAAGTGGGGGTGTGGTGCGCCGGGACGGCGCACCCTACGGGATCGGGTGTTTCAGGGGGTAGGGTGGGCAATCTGCCCACCCTTGTCTGGCTCAGAGCTTGCCTTCGTCTTCGAAGACTTCGGTCCAGTCCTCGACCAGCTTGTCGAGTGCTTCTTGCGCCGTGCCCTGGTCGGCCACGATGTAGTCGTGCAGGCGTTTCTGCATCGCCAGCAGCAGTTCGGCATAGGCCGGCTCCTGCCAGAAGTCCTGCACGCCACCCATCGCCTCGAGGAAGTCACCGGCGAACGGTGCGCTGTCCTTGAAGCCGGGGTCGTTCAGCACCGAGTTGTGCGCCGAATAGCCGCCCAGCGACCACCACTTGGCCTGAACATCGGGGTTGGCGAACCACTTGATGTACTCAAGTGCGGCGTCCTGCTTGTCCGAGTAGGCCACGACCGAGATGCCCTGACCGCCCAGCGTGGAGCCGGCCTGATTTTGCGGTGGGTTCACGAAGAAGTCGATCTTGTCGCCACCGGTGTTGGGATCGGCATAAAGGCCGGGGAAGAACGCGAACCAGTTCATCGCCATGGCGACCTGACCGGATTTGAACGCGTCCAGGCTCTCACCCATATAGGAGTTGGTGTAACCGGGCGGTGTCGCTGTTTCGTAGAACTCTTTATAGAATTCAAGCGCTTCGACCGCTTCGGGCGAGTTCACAGCGCCGTCCATGTCGTAGGAGCCGGGCGTGTTCTCGTATTTGAAACCCCACGGATAGAGCGCGGATGTCACACCCATCGTGATGCCTTCGGAGCCGCGCTCGGTAAAGATCGAGGCGCCATAGACGGTCTGGCCGTCAATCTCGCGCTCCTGGAAGAACTGGGCGATTTGCAGCAACTCTTTCTGGCTTTGCGGCTCGCGCAGGTCTTGGCCTGTGGCCTCTTTATAGGCGGCCTGGATGTCTTCACGGCCAAACCAGTCCTTGCGGTAGAACCAGCCGTTTGCGTCGCCCATGGCGGGCAGGGCGTAATAGTTCGGCGTGCCCTTGGGCCATGTGGAATAGGCATAGACCGTCGCCTCGGCGAAGTCGTCCATGCTGATGCCTTCGGCGTCAAAGAAGTCGTTCAGTTTCACGTAGTGGCCGTTTTCCGCGCCGCCGCCGATCCATTGGCTGTCGCCGATCAGCAGGTCGCAGAGCTTGCCGCCCGAGTTCAGCTCGTTCAGCATCCGGTCGGCGAAATTGGGCCATGGGATGAACTCGAAGCTCATGGAATGGCCGGATTGTTCTTCGAATTCCTTGGACAATTCGACCAGTGCGTTTGCGGGGTCCCAGGCGGCCCAGCACAGGGTCAGGTCATCGGCCTGTGCGGTGCTTGCCATGGACGCGGCCACAAGGCTGAGCGCACTGACGGATGCCAGTTTAAAGGTCTTCATGGATGTTCCTCCCAGTTTGAAATCGGCTGTTTTGAATGTTTTGCCGAATCGTCGAATAGACAGGTTAACGCTATTTGAGGTGCGCACCTCACGTCTACTCATTTTTGAGGTGCGCACCTCATTTTTCAGCTTGCAATCACGTAACATATTTTACTGAAACGATATTTTTTTGATACGACGTCTCATCATTCTGGTCCGGGCGCATAGGTAAATGTGGTGAAGTTTGCCGATCGTGCAGCACCTGAGGTGTCAAAGGCGGCCATGCCGACAAAGGCGCCGGTAAAACTTGCGTGCTCGCCGCGACCGCCTTCGTCGGAGATCACCGAAGCATCGAGGGCCGGGCCGATCGGGGTCCAGTCGCCCGACTGCTTCCAGAAAAACTGTTGCCGGGCGTGATCGACTTGAACCCGCAGGTCGACCGGCCCGTCGGCCAGCGGGACGGGATCCACGGGGTGGGTCAGCGCGCCTTCGGGCCAGTCGCCGGGGCAGGACAGGATGGTCAGCGTGCGCCCCGTGCCCGACTCATGGGTGATCATCACTGCGTGGAACTTTGATCGGTTGTAGTATGTCGTGAGGCCCGCCGCCTGCTGGTAGGTGTCGGGGGCAAAGTCCAGCGTCGTGGTGGCGGTATAGGCCGCGTGCTCCTGCCGCCGCGCCACCAGCGCCTGTTCAAACCAGCTGCCGATGCTTTCGCGCCCGATCAGAACCAGCCCGGACTGCGTAGGCCTGAAAATGCGGGCGCGGTCAGGGGTGCGCAGCCATTGGAAATCCTTTGGCAGGGAGCCGGTTGTCAGGTCATAGGCCACCGGCCCGCCAGGCTGGGTCTCTGCCACATGCGGGACCTCGGCACGGGGCAGGATCCCGCCTGCCTCCAGCACCGGCCAGCCGTCGCGCCAGACCACGCGCTCGATGCCCGTCTCCCGGCCCATCGGGCAGAATGCCCCCGGCAGGGGTCGGCCCATCAGAAAGGTGTGGTAGCCGGTGCCGTCCGGGGCCTCGACATATTGACCGTGGCCGCTGCGCTGGACGGGATGGTCCGGCGCGCCCTGACAGCTCATCAGGTGATCGCCGGGTTGTACCTCGTACGGCCCCCAGATGTCGCGCGCGCGGGCGGTGGTGACGGCGTGGTCATATCCGGTGCCGCCCTCGGCCGTGGTCAGGTAATACCAGCCGTCGCGTTCAAAGATATGCGGCGCCTCGGTCAACCCCCGTGCCGTGCCGTCAAAGATGTTGCGCACCGGCCCGGTCAGCCCTGCGTCCGGTGACCATTCCTGCAACAGGATCCCGTCAAAGGAGGCGTGCACCGGGTTGCCGCCCGTGCCCTTGCCCCGGTGGTTCCAGCGGACGTTCATAAAGTATTTGCGCCCGTCCGCGTCGTGAAACAGCGACGGATCAAAGCCGGAGGAATTGACATAGATCGGGTCCGACCAGGGGCCTTCGATCGCGGGCGCGGTCACGACATAGTTGTGCGCGTCCTTGAACGCCCCGTCCAGCCGTTTGACATCCGTATAGACCAGCCAGAACAGCCCATCAGCATGGCTGAGGCAGGGGGCCCAGATGCCGCAACTGTCTGGATTGCCTCGCATATCCAGCTGCGCGGCCCGTGTCAGGGGTCGCGTCGCCAGCGTCCAGTTGGCAAGGTCGCGTGAGTGGTGGATCTGGACGCCCGGATACCATTCAAAGGTGGATGTCGCGATGTAATAGTCTTCCCCGACTCGGCAGATCGACGGGTCGGGGTTGAAGCCTGGCAGGATCGGATTGCGGATCATTGCGGCTTAGACCAGCAACGCCTGCGCGGCATCGGCGGGCAGGGGGGCAGGGCGGTCGCAAGTGGTGGTCAGCGTCACGACCTCTCCCTTTTCCCCGGCGGTCAGGATGGAGGTCATGACGTCTACGGCGTGAATGGCCAGTTCCAGCGCGCAGCGGTGCGGGCGGCCTTCGTTCATCGCCACGGCCATCTCGGCCAGACCGGCAGTGCGGTAGTTTGCCATGGGCGTGCCGCCATGGTCCTGATTGGGCACGCCCAGCGGGTGCGATGCGGTATCCAGCGTCGTGGTCGCGCCATCGGCCCCCGTCACCTCGACAGTGCCCGAGAACCAGTTCGGATCGGGCAGAAACATCGTGCCATCAGCGCCATAAAGCTCCATATGCCCGTGCCGATGCGCCCAGACATCCCAGGATGTGGACAGGGTGATGGTGGCCCCCGACACGAAATCCAGCAGCGCGTGGATGTTTGTTGGTGTCTTGACCGGGATGACCTCGCCCTTGCGCGGCTCGGACAGGATGGTGCGGGTGTCCGACGCCATCGAGGTCAGCGCGCTGACCCGCCGCACCGGCCCCAACAGCTGGATCAGGTTGGTGACGTAATAGGGCCCGATGTCCAGCATCGGCCCCGCGCCGGGTAGAAAGAAGAAATCGGGGTTGGGGTGCCAATACTCCATCCCATGCGACATGACATGGGCGGTGCCTGCGATGACCTTGCCGATCCGGCCCGCGTCAATGGCCTGCCGCGCGGCCTGATGCGCACCGCCCAGGAACGTGTCGGGGGCCGATCCGATGCGCAGCCCGTTTGCGTCGGCCAGCGCGCGCAACTCCTCGCCCTCGGCCAGCGTCAGCACGATGGGCTTTTCGGTATAGGCGTGCTTGCCCGCCTCCAGGATGCTCTTGGTCACGCTGAAATGCGCATCCGGAATGGTCAGGTTCACGATGATGTCGATGTCGTCCGCGCCCAGCAGCCCGGCGACCGTCTCGGCCCGCACGTCGAACTCTGCCGCACGTGCGCGAGCGGCCTCCGGGTTCATGTCGGCGACCGCGCGCACCTCGAGCCCTTTGAACAGGGGCGCGAGCCGCAGATAGGCGGTCGAGATGTTGCCGCAGCCAATGATGCCAATGCCTTGCATGATATGCTCCTTCAGAACGATTGTGCCGCCGCCAGCGCGCGCGAGGCGAACCGCAGGTGGCTGGACGGGTTGTCATGCTCCATCACGAAATAGGTGGTGCCCGCGTCCTTGAGTGCGCCAAAGAGCGTGGGCCAATCCATCGTGCCATGCCCCACATCGGCCCAGCCGTCCTCGTCCGTGTTCTCGCCGGCGGGCGCGATGTCCTTGAGGTGCGCCGACAGGATGCGCGGGCCATAGCTGCGGATGCTGTCCATCGGGTCGACGCCTGCGCGTACCGCCCAGGCTACGTCGAATTCATAGGCCACCGATGGCGCATTGCCGAGGATATGATCAATCGGCAGGCTGCCATCCGCCAGGGCCGCATATTCGAAATCATGGTTGTGATAGCCAAGGCCAAGCCCGTGACCCTTGAGGGCCGCAGCGGCCTTTTCCAACCCTGCGCCATACGCGGCCCAGCCTGCGGCATCGGTGGGTCGCGCGTCGGGCATGATAAAAGGCACGATCGCCGTTTTCATGCCCAACCGCCCTGCAATGGCCCCCACGGCTGCGGGGTCGGCTTCGATCATGTCCAGACCCACATGGCTCGTGGGCATCGCCAGCCCGGTGGCGCGCAGCCCCGCCTCCAACGCGTCAATGGCGGCCGGATCGGCCAGCAGCGCGCCGTACCCTTCGACCTGGGCATAGCCCAGACCCGCCAGCATCGACAGCGTTTCGCCAAGCGGCTCAAAATTGCGGGAGCTGTAAAGCTGATAGGAGAAGGCAGTCATGGCAGGGCCCTTTCAAGTGGAATAGGTGGCGGAATGAAGGTCGCGGAGGACAAAGGCGGGGCGTGGCCCGCCCGCATCCGCAGGTGTGAAATGCAGGGTCACGGGCTGGTCGGGCAGAATGGTCACGGCATTATCGGAAAACCGCCCCGGCTGATCCGCCTCGACCACGACGTATAGGCCAAGCGCCCGCGCGGTCAGCGTGATACGCTGGCCCGCGTCGGTGTCGGTGACGCGCATGTCCAGTTCCGGCGGGCGCAGATCGTAGGATTTATAGGGCTGCGGCGCGAAATGGTCGCGTCCCTGCAAGCCGTCCGGCGTGACCCAGTCAAAGACCAGCATCTCGCCCGCGCGGACCTGCACAGTGCCAAAGGGCTTGGCCGCATCCGCGCCAACCGTGTCGGCAAACGTGCCCAGATCGCGCCGCGCGCCGTCCATCGTCACCGCAAAAGCCGTCAGCGTCAGCGCCACAGGCACCGCACCGTCATTGACCGCGCGCAATTCGATCCCGTCCGCTCGCGGCACCGCACTGACATAAACCGGCGCGTGGAAACGCCGCGCCATATGGTGCAAGAGCTTCCAGCCCCCGCCATGATCCAGCGACGACCACGAACAGACCGGCCAGGTGTCGTTCAACTGCCAGATCAGCGTGCCCATGCAGTGGGGCTTCAGGCTGCGCCAATGGGTGACGGCGGTTTTGATGGCCAGCCCCTGCTGCACCTGGCTGAGGTACACGAAATTCTCGAAATCCACCGGAAAGCGGAAATAGCGGAACATCGTCTCGGCGATGCGCGCATTGCCGCCTGCGTTCTTCTGGTGGCTCTCCATCACCGGGGCGGCGATATTGAAATCCCCCGGATCGGCAAAGCGGCGGATGACGTCCATGGACGGATAGGATTGAAACCCGAACTCTGAACAAAAGCGCGGGGATACGTCGCGGTAATGGTCGAAATCACGGCCCTCGTGCCAGACGGACCAGAAATGCATGTCGCCCGACCGGTCGTCATGCCACGCATCACCAAAGCGCATGGGCCCGGGCGACGGGCTTGATGGCCACCAGTTCGTAGTTGGGGCGGTGGCGCGCAGCGCGGTCTCGATCGTGCGGTTCAGCCGGTCATAGGCCACAAGGTAGGTATCGCGGTTGGCGCGGCTTTCCTCGTACCAGGTCAGCGCGCCCAAAAGTTCGTTGTCGCCGCACCACAGCGCGATGCAGGCATGGTGGTTGAGGCGCGCGACTTGTGCGCGGACCTCTGCGTCCACCTCGGCCAGAAACGCGTCATCAGACGGGTAAAGGTGGCAGGCGAACATGAAATCATGCCAGACCATGAGGCCCAGTTCATCGCAGATGTCATAGAACCAGTCCGGCTCGTACCGGCCACCGCCCCAGACGCGGATCATGTTCATATTGGCATCGACCGCCGATTGCAGCAGGTCGCGCACGGTGTCGGGCGTGATGGCCGACCCCAGCGCATCCGCCGGTATCCAGTTCGCGCCCTTCATGAACACAGGCCGTCCGTTGACGTGAAAGGCGAACCCGCTGCCCGTGTCATCCGGCGCGGTGATCAGCGCGATGTCACGCAACCCGATGCGCCGCGTGGTGCTGTGGCCGGGCAGGGCGACGGTGAGTGTGTAGAGCGGCTGCGCCCCCTGACCAACAGGCCACCACAGGTCCGGCGCGTCGATCTCTATGGTTGCCACGGCGATGCCATTTTGCACCTCTGCCCGCACCTCCTGGCCCGCCAGCGCAAAGGTGACGGGCGTGCCGTCCGTCGCGCGGTCGGTCCGGGCGGTGACGGTGACAGTTACCGCCCCATCGCCGTGCACCTGTTCCACGATCAGATCGGCAATGCGGGCGACTTTCGGCTCCAACCGGATCGCCCCATAGACGCCAAAGGGGGCCAGCGCGATGTTCCAGTCCCAGCCGAAATCACATTCCGGTTTGCGCAGCATGTTGCCGTGCGGGATCGGGCAGTTGTCCCGTTGAAACGGAACGGGAAATGGTTGCGCCTCCGCGCGCGCTGTTGCCTCCGCCACCGGGGACGCAAAGCGGATCGCGATGGTGTTTTCACCCCGCCGCAAAGCGCCGCTTGCATCCACACGGTGGGTGCGAAACATGCTGTCAGCGCGCAACACAGACACCCCGTTGATCGTAACCTCCGCGACCGTATCGAGCATCTCGATCACCAACTCGGCATCCGTCTCCTCGGCCTCAAACGTCCTTGTCGCCACCCAATCCCGTTCGCAGATCCAGCGCAGATCATATTCGTTCCGACCCACATACGGGTCGGGGATCAGGCCCGCATCCCGTAGCGCGCTGATCCCGTCGCCGGGCAGCGGCATGGGGGCGGCATAGTCACCTGCCGCATCGGTCAGATGCCAAAGTCCTGCGAGGTCGATCATGGTTACAGACGGTCTTCGCTGGCCCGGTCGAACAGGGACGCGCGCGCAGGGTCAAAGCCGATGGTGATGCGATCACCGGTGCGCACGGCGGCCTGCCCATCCATACGGATGCGCACGGACTGCCCCGCCAGCTTGGCCCAGGCCAGCGTGTCGGACCCCATCGGCTCCACGATGTCGATCTCGGCCTCGGCCGTCACCGGCAGTGACGCCGCAGCCTCACCCGTCACGATATGCTCGGGCCGGATGCCCAGCCACGCGGCGCCCTTCGTCGGTACCGGCCCCTGAAACGCATAGCCCGCCAGCGGGAATTCATGCCCATCGGTGACAAAGGTCTGACCGTCCAGCGTGCCCTCGAAAAAGTTGATCTCGGGGCTGCCGATGAACCCGGCCACGTATTTGTTGACGGGGCGGTTGTAGATCTCGGTCGGGCTGTCCAGCTGCTGGATCACCCCGCCTTTCATGATCGCGATCCGGTCGGCCAACGTCATCGCCTCGACCTGATCGTGGGTCACGTAGATCATTGTGTTCTTGAGGTTGTGGTGCAGGCGCTTGATCTCGACCCGCAGGTCGGCGCGCAGCTTTGCATCGAGGTTCGACAACGGCTCGTCGAACAGGAACACATCCACATCCCGCACCAGCGCGCGCCCAATGGCAACCCGCTGACGCTGACCGCCCGACAGGGCCGCGGGCTTGCGATCCAATAGCGGCTCTATTTGCAGGATCTCGGCAGCGCGGGCCACGCGTGTCTCGATCTCTGCCTTGGGCATACGCGCGTTCTTCAGACCGAATGACAGGTTCCCGGCCACGGTCATCTGCGGGTACAGCGCATAGGACTGGAACACCATGCCGATGCCGCGGCCCGACGGCTCCTCCCAGGTGACATTGCGGTCGTTGATGTGGATCTCGCCATCCGTGGGATCCAGCAGGCCCGCGATACAGTTGAGCAGCGTGGATTTCCCACAGCCCGACGCCCCCAGCAGGACAAGGAATTCGCCCTCGGGGATGTCGATGGTCAGGTTGTCCAGCACGGTCAGCGCGCCGAATTTCAGGGTCAGGTCTTTGACAAGTACGGAAGTCATGGGTCAGCCTTTCACCGCGCCGGCGGCGATGCCCCGGACAAAGAGTTTGCCGGAAGCGAAATAGATGATGAGGGGGACGAGGCCGGTCAGAAGCGTCGCGGCCATGTTGACGTTGTATTCCTTGATGCCCTGCACCGAGTTGACGATGTTGTTCAGCTGCACGGTCATCGGGTAATCCGCGGGCTTGGTATAGATCACGCCAAACAGGAAATCGTTCCAGATTCCAGTGACTTGCAGGATGATCGCCACCACAAAGATCGGCAGGGACATGGGCAGCATGATGCGGAAATAGATGCCCCAGAACCCCGCACCATCGACGCGCGCGGCTTTGAACAACTCCTCCGGCACAGAGGTGAAATAGTTGCGGAAGAGCAGCGTCAGGATCGGCATGCCGAACACCGTGTGCACCAGTACCAAACCCCAGACATTGCCGTATAGTCCCAGCTCGCGCAGGATGATCACCAGCGGATAGAGCATCACCTGATAGGGGATGAACGCGCCCACGATCAGGATGGTAAAGAACACCTCCGACCCTTTGAACTTCCAGTTGGCCAGCGCATATCCGTTCACCGACGCAATCGCGATGGACAGGATCACCGAGGGGATCAGGATCTGGACCGAGTTCCAGAAACCGCGGGAAAGCCCTTCGCAATTGATGCCGGTGCAGGCCTCGGCCCAGGCCTTGACCCAGGGCTGATAGGTGATCTCGACCGGGGGGGAAAAGATGTTGCCAAGGCGGATTTCCGGCATGCCCTTGAGCGATGTGACGATCATCACATAAAGCGGCAGGGCGTAGTATGCGGCGACGACGATCAGCGTGCCATAGAGCATCACATTGGCGCGCGAAAAGCGGCGGCGGGGTTTGGGCCCGCGGGGGGTGACGGCATCAACCACGTTTCTTGCCTCCGAATTCGAGATAGGCCCACGGGATCAGAATGATCACCACGCTGAGCAGCATCATGGTCGAGGCCGCGAACCCCTGCGCGAGGTTCTGGGCGCGGAACATGTAGTTGATGACGTATTTCGCGGGCACTTCGGACGCGATGCCCGGCCCGCCATTGGTCTGGGCGACGACAAGGTCGTAGATCTTGATGATACCGGATGCGATCAGCACGAGGGCGGTCACAAAGACGGGGCGCATCATCGGGATGATCACGCGGATATAGGTCTTGACCGTGCCGATCCCGTCGACGCGCGCGGCCTTCCAGATGTCTTCGTCGATACCGCGCAGGCCCGCCAGCATGATCACCATGATCAGCCCCGTGCCTTGCCACAGCCCGGCAATTAGAATGCCATAGATCACGATGTCCGGATCATTCAGCGGGTTGAAGGTGAAACTCTCCCACCCCATTTGCCGCACCACGTTCTGGATGCCCAGATCGGGGTTCAAAATCCACTGCCACGCCAGCCCCGTCACCACGAAGCTGAGCGCAAAGGGATAAAGAAAGATCGTGCGAAAAATGCTCTCGCCCCGGATCTTGCGATCCAGCATCGCGGCGAGTGTGAACCCGATCACCAGCGTAAAGATCATCGAGAAAAAGCCGTACACAGCCAGGTTTTCGATCGAGATGATCCAGCGCCGTGTGCTCCACAGCCGCTCGTATTGATCCAGGCCCACAAAATTCAGCTTGGGCAACAGTTTGGACGAGGTAAAGGAATAGAGAACCGTCCACGCCGTGCCGCCGACAAAGACCACCAAAGCGGTCAGTACCATCGGCACCGATGCGATCTTGGCCGACATATTGCGGAACAGGCCCGAAGGCTTCCGCGATTTGGAAGAAGAAGACATGACACCACCCCGCTACATGTCGCACTGCACCTGTCCGGGGCCGCAAATGACCCCGGGCAGGTGACTGGGAGGCGCGCCCTTATTCGGCGGACGCGATGATGTCGACGTAACGCGCCTGCGCGTCGGCGGCGGACATGTCAGAGGTCCAGAACTCGGCCATCAGGTCCTCGATCTGGGTCTGGGTGTCTGCGGTCAGGTTCATGTCGCCCGACGGCAGGATGTTGCCATCCGCAAGGATGGACAGACCCTTTTGCATGCAGTCGTTGGCCGACGACATGTCGATGTCACCACGCACCGGCAGCGACCCTTTTTTCAGGTTGAACGCAACCTGCACCTCGGGCGAGATCAGGGTGGAGGCCAGCTCCATCTGCGCCTTCTTGGTGGCTTCGTCGTCGATTACGGGGAAATAGAATGCGTCGCCCCCGGTATCGAGCACCTCGTTCACGCCCAGACCGGGCAGGCAGGTGTAATCAACGCCGGCCACTTCGCCCGCGACCTGGAATTCACCCTGCGCCCAGTCGCCCATGATCTGGCCCGCGGCCTGATCGGTGATGACGAGGTTGGTGGCCAGGTTCCAGTCCTGCACATTGGAATTGCGCGCCAGTTCGCGGGCATTTGCGACCGCTTCGAACACGGCTTTGTAGGCGGGGCCAGCGGCGGTGTCGGCATTGCGCTCGACCGACACTTCGCGCCAGGCGTCAATGCCTGCAATCGCGATGGTGATCGTGCCAAAGGCGAGGTTTTGCTGCCAGCCCTGCTGACCCATGGCCAGCGGCGTGATGCCTGCCTCTTCGAGCTTGGGGGCGGCGGCAACGAATTCGTTCCAGTCGGCGGGCACATCAAGGCCAACCTTTTCAAATGCACCATGGCTCAGCCAGATCCACTGGCCCGAATGGATGTTGACCGGCACGCAATAGACGCGACCGTCCAGCGTGCAGGCGTCCAGCAGCGACGGCGGGTTCACGATGTCTTTCCAACCCTGCGCTTCGGCCAGCTCGGTGAGGTCGGTCATCAGACCGGCTTCGATCAGCTCTTCGGCTTGACGTCCGTGGTTCAGCTGTGTGGCGCCCATCGGGTCACCGCCCAGAATACGGCTGATGATGATGGGGCGCGCTGTGCCGCCAGACCCGGCGATGGCGCCGTCCACCCATGTGTTGCCCGTGGCGTCGAACGCCTTGGCAAATTCGGCCACCGCGGCGGCTTCGCCCCCGGATGTCCACCAATGCGTGACCTCCAGGTCCGTGGCATGTGCCGCAGTCGCGCCAACAAGCGCGGCCGAGGCCAGCAGATGTGTCATTGTCTTCATTTTGAGTCCTCCCTGACTTCTAAATCGTTATAGAAATTGCTACAACGATTTAGATTTGCCGATCAAGGTAGAATTTTGCCAGAGATCGAATTAATTATGGAGACAGGCGCAAGGTGCTGATTCCGTTGGTGTTCATTTCTCCGCCAATGGTGTCTAATTCGGAAATCCTTGGCCGAAAGGGGCCGCAATGACCAAGTCTGGACCTTCCGACACACCATCCGGCATCCGGCTGGAATCAGGTGAACGCCCGACGCTCAAGACAATTGCGCGGCTGTCCGGCCTTGCCGTTCCGACGGTGTCCCGCGCGCTGGCCGACGCGCCCGACATCGGCAAGCAGACCAAGGCGCGCATCCGCGATATCGCCCGCCAGATCGGCTACCGGCCCAACCGCGCGGGCGTGCGCCTGCGCACCGGGCGCACCAACGTGATCAGCCTCGTGATGTCGACCGAACATGACATGATGAACCATACCGCCCGGCTGATTTCGTCGGTGTCTTCGGCGATCCGCCACACGCCCTACCACATGATCATCACGCCCTATTTTCCGGACGAGGACCCGATGGTCCCGATCCGTTACATCGTCGAGACCGGCTCTGCCGACGGGCTGATCATCAACCAGATCGAACCGGACGACCCGCGCGTCCGCTACCTGATGGAAAACAAGTTTCCCTTCGTCACCCATGGCCGCACGCAGATGTGCGACCAGCATGCCTATTTTGACTATGACAACACCGCCTTCGGACGGCTGGCCGTGCGCGCGCTGGCGCGGCGCGGGCGGCGGCGCATCGCCCTTCTGGCCCCGCCGGACAGCCAGAACTATGCCCAGAACATGATCGAAGGGGCCACCGCCGAGGCGGCGGAGCAAGGTGTCGCGTTCGCCATCGTGCCCGGCGCGGACGCCCATCAGGACAACCCGGTGATCGAACGCGCCATGGGCCCGCTCTTTGCCACCGATGCCCCGCCCGACGGGCTGATCGCACCGACCATCGGCGGCTGTGTCACCATGATTGCGGCGGTCGAGGCGATGGGCCTGACCCTGGGCCAGGATTTCGACATGGTCGCCAAGGAGGCGATCACCTTCCTGCGCCGTTTCCGCAAGGAGATCCTTGTGGTGGACGAAGACATCGATCTCGCCGGAGATTTTCTGGCCCGTGCGCTGCTGCACCGGATCGGCACGCCGGACGCGGCCCCGATGCAGCAACTCGTTGGCCCCGACATGGACATGACATTCTGATGGGGCCGCACGCGCGCGCCCTGCACGGGGCCACACCATGAGCCAGTTCGACCACCCGTTCTTTGCGCCCGCATGGCGGCGTCACCTGACAGTCGCCATCTGCATCCTGTGGGGCCTGTTCGAACTTTGGAACGGCACCACGCTGTGGGGGCTGCTGTTCCTCGGCATCGGCATGGTTGCGCAACGGCAGTTCAGCCTCATCGACTGGACCAAATATGACGAAAAGGACGGATAGATGCCGGTGACGCTTCGGGATGTGGCGCAGGCTGCGGGCGTGTCGCGTTCGGCGGTGTCACGCTGCTTCACGCCTGGCGCCTCGATCAGCGACAAGACCCGCGCCAAGGTCGAACAGGCCGCCAGTGACCTCGGCTACAGCCCCAATGCGCTGGCCTCGTCGCTGACCACGGGCCGCACCAAGCTGGTGGGCGTGGTATCGAACAACTTTCACAACCCGATTTTCCTCGAATTCTTTGACCGTGTGACGCGGGAATTGCAGGGCAGGGGCCTGCGCCCGCTGCTGGTGAACCTGTCGGACGAAACCGATCCGACCCAGTCGATCCGCATGTTGCAGCAATATTCGGTGGATGCCGTGATCGTCGCCTCCTCGACCCTGCCGGTCAGCTTTGCCACCAGCTATGTCGAGGCGGGCATGCGGGTCGTCCATTCTTTCGGACGGCTGACCGACAGCCCCAAGCTGCACGTGCTGGGCATCGACAATGTTGAGGCGGGCCGCGTGGCCGCGCGCGAGTTGCTGCGCCGGGGTTACCGCCGGGTCGGGTTTCTGGCCGGGCCGCTCTCGGCCACCTCGACCCGCGACCGCCACACCGGCTTTGCCGAGGAACTGGGGCGGCACAGGGACGTGTCGCTGTCGGTGTCCTATGCGCAAGCCTATAGCTTTGACGCGGGCCGGGCCGAGATGACGCGCCTGTTGTCCATGGGCCCGGCAGAGGCGTATTTCTGCGGCGACGACGTGCTGTCCATCGGGGCGTTGTCGGCGATCCGCGACGCGGGCCTGTCGGTGCCGGATGACGTTGGCATCCTCGGCCTCAACAACATGGAAATGGCAGGTTGGGAGCTGATCAACCTGACCACGATCCACAACCCCGTGGACGAGATCGTGCGCGGCTCGGTCGATCTGGTCGACCGGATGCTGAGCGGAGCAGAGACCGCACCCCAATCCATCGCCTTTGACTGCAAGGTGGTGGAACGGGGCACGCTGCGCCCCGCGCCCTGACCGGTCTGTTTACCGGAACATTGGCGGACGCGCATCCAGCCACGCGCCATCCTGCTTGCCCGATTCCGCCACCGCGAACACGGCCGCCATCGACCGCAACCCGTCTTCGGCCCGAGGATAGAGATTGGCCGCCGGATCCATCAGCCGCCCCTCCTTGCGCGCGCCAATCGCCTCGGCCAGATCGGTATAGATATTGGCAAAGGCCAGCGGCATCCCCTCGGCATGGCCGATGGTGACGCGGGTGGTCCGGTCCGCCTCGGGCGACAGGTTCGCCTCGCCCCGCTCGATCACCTGAAGGCGTTCGTTCAGCGGCATGTAATACAGCTGGTTGGGCTGTTCCTGGCTCCACCGCAAACCGCCTGTCTCGCCAAAGACCTGAATGCCCAGACCATGCTGCCGCCCGATGGCCACAGAACTGGTCCACAACCGCCCGACAGCCCCCCCATCCATGCGGAAATTGACCATAGCGTCATCCTCAAGCGTACGCACGTCGATGCAGGACACCGTGTCGGCGGACAGCTTTTCGACCTCCTGCCCGGTGACAAAGGACGCCATGTGCAGTGCATGGATGCCGCAATCGGCAAACTGCGCCGACACGCCCGCCTGCGCGGGGTCATAGCGCCAGCGCACCCGCGGGTTGTCCGCGTCAGTGGCATCCGCGTGGTGGCCGTGGGCAAACTCCGCCACCACCAGCCGCACCTTGCCGATGTCACCGCGCGCCACCATCGCCCGCATGTGCCGCACCAGCGAATATCCGGAATAGCCATAGTTCACCGCGCAGATGTTGCCGGTCTTCTGGGCGATCTCGACGATCTCCTGCCCTTCCTCGACGGTCATCGTCATCGGCTTTTCGCAGAGCACGTGGAACCCGGCCTCAAGATAGGCCTTGGTGATCTCGAAATGGGTGGCGTTGGGCGTGGCGACGGTAACCAGATCGATCCGGTCCTCGCGCGCGCTCTCGCCCTCCAGCATCTCCTGCCACGACCCGTAAGCCCGGTCGCCCAGACCCAGACGGCGGCCATAATCGCGCCCCTCCTCGGGGCGGTGATCCAGCGCGCCCGCGGAAAATTCGAATAGTCCGTCTAGGCCCGCCCCCAACCGGTGCGCAGGCCCGATCTGGCTGCCTTCACCGCCGCCGATCATGCCCCATTGCAGCTTTGCCATGTCTCAGGTCCCCCTCAAAAACCGATGGATTGCAGGTAGGTGCGGTTCAGTTTCGCGTCGTCCACCGGCGATGTGTCGCCTGCCGGGTCGCAGTCCTGCTCCACCGTGCACCAGCCGTCAAAGCCGTGGTCCAGCAGCACCTGCCGCACGGCCGGGAAATCCACGTCGCCATCGCCCAGATTGCAGAAGATGCCCTGACCGCAGGCGTCATAGAACCCGGTGCGTTTGGCGATCACGTCGGCCTTTACCTTCGGGTCGATGTCCTTGAAATGCATATAGCTGATGCGCGGCATGTGCCGTTTCATGAACGCTACCGGATCGAACCCGGCATAGGAATGGTGCCCGGTGTCGAAACAGATCTTGAGGATGCTCTCGTCCACCTCGTCCAGCAGCCGCTCCAGTTCCGGCTCGAAATCCATGAACCCCGCGGCATGGGCGTGGATGCCCACGGTCAGCCCGTATTCCTCGGCGCCCATCCGCGCGATGGTGGCAATGCGGTCGCGATAGGCGGCCCATTCGGCGGCGTCCATCTGCTCGGCCTCGGCCACGCGGCCCGCCGTGGGCGCGCGCCGCTCTGATATGCTGTCGATCAGCACAAGATGCTGCGCGCCATGCGCTTTCAGCGCGGCACAGGTGCGCACCGATCCGTCCATGACGTCATCCCAGGCCGCGGGATCGTGGAACGGGCGGAACACCACGCCCCCCACCAGTTCCTGGCCGAACTCCTCCAGCGCGTCGCCCAGCACGGCCGGGTCTTCGGGCATGAAACCCACTGGCCCCAGCTCGATGCCGGTATACCCCGCATCCGCGTTCTCCTGCAGCACCTTGCGCCAGGCCGGGTTGCGCGGATCGTCCGCAAATTCCACACCCCACGAACAGGGGGCATTGCCGATCTTGATCATGTCTCTTCGCCTTCGTTCAAAAATCCGCCACGCTGACCCACGCGCCCATCCGGGACGACGCGAGGCACGCAGCCACAACCTGGTTCACCGCCAGCCCCTCTTGAAACGTCGGCCAGACGGGCGTGCCGCTGGAAATGGCGTTCAGGAAATCCTTGGCCTCGATGATGATCTGATCCTGGTATCCGGTGCCATGACCCGGCCCCTGACAGAACGGCAGGTAATCGGGATGGGTGGGACCGGTCAATATCTTGCGGAACCCGCGTTCGGCCTCCGGCCCTTCGGCCAGGTACAGCCACAGCGCATTCTGATCCTCGCCGTCAAAGCGGATCGCACCCTTGGTGCCATAGATGTCATAGGCATAGCCCATCTTGCGCCCCGTCGCGATGCGACTGACAAAGATGCTGCCAGTCACGCCATTGTCGAATTCGACCTGCAAATGCGCCTGATCGTCATTGGTCACCAGCACGCCGCCCCGGTCGCTGTGCACCGTCTCCACCACCGCATGCAGGCGGGTGATCGGGCCGATCAGCGCGTGGGCGCAGTTGATCGGATGCGGGGCCAGATCCCCCATGCAGCCATTGGCATCCCCGCTGGTGCGCCACGATGCGGGCGCGTCCGGATCGGCATAGAAATCCTCGGTCATTTCGCCGCGAAACGACGTCACCTCGCCGATACGCCCCTCGGCGATCAACTGGCGCGCAAACTGCGTGGCGGGCGTGCGCATGTAATTGAACCCCACCGCGTTCGCCACACCCGCGGCCTGTGCAGCCGCCACCATCGCGCGGGCATCATCCGGCGTCTCGGCCAGCGGCTTTTCACACAGCACCGGCTTGCGCAGGGCAAAGGCCGCCATCGCAATGTCCTTGTGCGTCTCCTGCGGCGAGGCGATGACCACCGCCTCGACCTTGGGGTCACCCACCAGCGTGCGCCAGTCATCGGTGGCGCGGGCAAATCCGAAACTGTCGCGATACCGCTCCGCCGACGTCATGCTGGTTGCGCAGACCATCTCCAGACGGGGCCGCAGGTCCGTGTCAAACAGCGTCGCAACGCTCGAAAAGGCGGCCGCATGGGCCTTGCCCATATACCCCCCACCGACAATTCCGATCCCGATCTCGGGCATGTGCGGACCTCCTCCAAAAGCTGTTGCAACCGGTTGCAAGTTTGCTATCGTCATTCCGATGGACGGGTCAATACAGAATCGTCGATACTCAGGTTCGCGCGTCCATGGGGAGGATCAAAATGGCAGCTTCGGACACCGTGCGTCTGACGACGGCGCAGGCGATCATTCGCTATCTCGCGGCACAGTACATCACCATCGACGGGCAGGAATGGCGCCTGTGCGGCGGCGGCTTTGGCATCTTTGGCCACGGCAATGTGACCTGCCTCGGCGAGGCGCTTTATGACCACAAGGACGCGCTGCCGCTCTATCGCGGGCAGAACGAACAAAGCATGGGCTTCGCGGCGGCGGCCTATGGCAAGCAGTGGCTGCGCCAGCGGTTCATGTTCTGCACCGCGTCGGCGGGGCCGGGCACCGCCAACCTGCTGACCGCCTCGGCGCTGGCCCATGCGAACCGGTTGCCCATGCTGATGCTGTGCGGCGATACGTTCCTGACCCGTCTGCCTGACCCGGTGCTGCAACAGCTCGAACACTTCGGTGATCCGACATTCGGCGTGAACGACGCGTTCAAATCCGTCACGCGGTACTGGGACCGGATCACGCACCCCGCCCAGATCATCCAGTCGCTGCCCAATGCCATCGCCACAATGCTGGACCCCGCCGATTGCGGCCCGGCCTTCCTCGGCCTGCCGCAGGACGTGCAGGGCTGGGCCTATGACTACCCCGTCGCGATGTTTGACAAGGTCGTGCACCGCATCCGCCGCCAAACCCCCGACGCCGCCGAAGTGGCCGATGCCGCCGCCGCCCTGCGCGCGGCCAAACGGCCCATGATCATCGCAGGCGGCGGGGTGCAGTATTCCGGCGCCGTGGCCGAACTCACCGCCTTTGCCGAGGCGCACAAGATTCCGGTCGTCGAAACCATCGCGGGCCGCGCCAACCTGCTCGACACCCACCCGCTCAACACCGGACCCATCGGCGTCACCGGATCGGACAGCGCCAACACCATCGCCGAAGAGGCGGACGTGATCCTCTCCGTGGGTTGCCGGTTGCAGGACTTCACCACCGGCTCCTGGACCGCCTTTGCCCAGGACGCACAGATCATCGGCCTCAACGCGGGCCGCCACGACGCGGGCAAACACCGCTCGCTGCCCGTGGTGGGGGACGCGAAGCTGGGCCTGACGGCACTGGCCGCCGCGATGGGTGACTATACGGCCCCGTCCGGCTGGACCAACCGCGCCGCCGGTGAGCGCGCCAAATGGGTGGATTATGTCGCGGACAACGTCGCCACCGGCAACCGACCCAACTCCTACGCCCAGGCCATCGGGGCCGTGAACGCGCTCTGCGATCCGCGCGACCGCGTGGTCGCTGCCGCAGGCGGCCTGCCCGCCGAGGTGACCGCTAACTGGCGCACGCTGGACATCGGCACCGTGGACGTCGAGTTCGGCTTTTCCTGCATGGGCTACGAGATCGCAGGCGCATGGGGCGCGCGCATCGCACAAGCCGAACGCGAACCCGACAGCGACGTCATCACCTTCTGCGGCGACGGCTCCTACCTGCTGATGAACTCCGACATCTATTCCTCGGTCCTCAGCCGGAAAAAGATGATCGTGCTGGTCCTCGACAATGGCGGCTTTGCCGTCATCAACAAGCTGCAAAACAACACCGGCAACGAAAGCTTCAACAACCTGCTGGCCGATGCGCCCACGATCCCGCAGGCCTTTGCCGTCGATTTCGAGGCCCACGCCGCAGCCATGGGTGCCACCGCCGAAACCGTTGAAAATGCAAGCGAACTGGGCGAGGCCTTCAAACGCGCCAAGGCCAGCGACAAAACCTATGTCATCTGCATGAAGGTCGACGCCTACGAGGGCTGGACCACAGAAGGCCACACCTGGTGGGAGGTCGGCACCCCCCACGTCACCGACAATCCAAAGGTCGCCGCCGCCCACACCGACTGGGAATCCACCCGGCCCAAGCAACGCAAGGGAGTTTGAACGATGCGCACATTCACCGCCGAAACCGCCGATCCTGCCGCCATCTGCGAAGAGTTGATGAACGGCCCCGGTGCCGTGCGCATCACCGGCCTCTTCTCCCCCGACCAGATCGCCGATGCCCGCGCCATCATCATGCAGCATTCCGACAACGAGGGCGACAAGGTCACCCATTTCCAGGGTGCCGCGATGGAAGACGGCAAGGCCAACCTGCAACGCCGCGTCTGGAACCTGCTGGCCAAGGGCCCGGTCTTTTCCGAAATGGCCGCCCACCCGGTGCTGATGCAGATCCTTGGCCGCTGGCTGGGCAACGAGTTCATCATGGGCTCCATCGCCGCCAACCGCATCCTGCCCGGCGGACCGGGGCAGGAGCCGCATATCGACTTTCCCTACTGGGATTTCCACAAGCCCGACAGCCACCCGATGGGGTTGAATTCCAGCTTTCCGATGAACGCACAGGTGACCGTGGCGCTGGACCATTTTACCGACCAAAGCGGGGCCACCGCCTATCTGCCCGGCAGCCAGAAAAACATGCGCTATCCCACGCCTGACGACCACGAAGGCTTTTATGCCAACTGCGCCCGCATGACGGGCGAACCGGGCGATGTGGTGATCTTCTACGGGGCGGCATGGCACTGTGCGATGCCCAACAACGCCGATCACGACCGCAACGCCGTGCTGATCAACTACATCCCCAAATTCGTCAAACCGCTCGAGGATATGCCCGGCGCGCTGCCGCAATCCTTCCTCGACGCGGCCAGCCCGGACATGCGCCAGCTGCTGGGCTTCAACTACAAATACCCCGAAATCCTCGATCAGGCCGACGCCGAAAACGCCGAGGGCATGGTCAACACGGGGGCCAAGGCGTGAGCGCGCTGCTGGACGGGATCAAGGCCAATGACTTTGTCATCGTGGGCCGCGCGGGGATCGACTTTTTCACCGATGTGGGCGTGCGCGCCGAAGACGCCGAACGGCTGACCGTCGACCTTGGCGGCTCTGCGGCGAATATCGGCGCAGGGATCTGCAAACTGGGCGGCAAGGCGGCGCTGGTCACCTCCGTCAGCGACGACTCCGTCGGCAGCTACTGCGTGAACCGCTTGCAGCACTACGGCGTGAACACCGACCATGTGCAGCGCGTGGGCGGCGAATACCGCAACTCGCTCGCCTTCTACGAAAGCGTCCTCGAAGGGCACCGCAACGTGATCTACCGCAACGGGGCGGCGGATTTCCAGATGACGGTTCAGGATGTCGAGGCCGTGGATTACACCAAATACGGCGCGCTGATCACGGCAGGCACCGTGTTTGCCGCCGAACCCTCCCGCGCGGCCACCTTCCGCGCGTTCGAGCTCGCAAAACAGGCCGGTCTGCCCATCATCTTTGACGTGGATTACCGTCCCTATTCCTGGCCTTCGCCCCAGGTCGCCGCCGACGTGCTCAGCCGCGCGGCAGAGGCCTCCGACATGATCGTCGGCAATGATGAAGAATTCGGGTTCATGGCCGGTGGCATGGACAAGGGGCAGGCCAAGGCGCGCGCGTTGTCGGAAACCACGGCCGAGATCGTCGTATACAAGATGGGCGAACACGGCGCTGTCACCTACGCGGGCGGGGACGAGATCACCACAGGCATCTACCCCGTCACCGCCGTCAAACCCAACGGGGCAGGGGACGCGTTCATGGCCGGTCTGATGACCTCGATCGCCGAAGGGCGCGACCTGCGCACCGCCATCCTGCGCGGCTCGGCCTGCGCCTCGATCACCGTGTCGCAACCGGGCTGCGCGCCTGCCATGCCCACACCTGACCTGCTGGATGATTTCCTGACCAATCATCCCGGTCCAACATCATAATCAAGGGGGAGGCTTTCGATGCATATCGCGCCTTACGACAACCAGAACAAACCGATCGTGGATGTGGGCGATGCCACCGTGCCGCTCAACTATTTCAACATCGTCAAACTCAAGAAGGGCCAGGCGTTCGAATATGCCGTGCCGGGGTTTGAAACCTGCATCGTGCCCGCCACCGGCACCGTCGACATCAATGTCGAGGGGTTCAAGGCCGCAGGCATCGGCGGGCGCGGCGTCGACGTCTGGGATGGTGAACCCGAGGGCGTCTATGTCCCCACGGCGGCAAAGGCGGAAATGGTCTGCACCTCGGACGAAGCCGAAGTCTTCGTGGCCGGTGCCAAATACGACAAGGTACTCGACGCCTTCGCCGTGCGCTCGGATGAACTGGACCTCGTGCAATACGGCTCCGACGACACCAAGACCCACCGCAAGATCAAGCACATCCTCGGCACCAAGTACCACGACAAGGTCGGTCGCCTGCTGGTCTCCGAGCTTTTCACCGTGGGTGCTGGCGGCTGGTCCGGTTTTCCCAGTCACAAGCACGACACCGACCGGTCCGAGGGCGGCGAGATCATCGAAACCCGCCATGACGAGACCTACAATTTCCGCTTCCGGCCCAATCACGGCTCGGGCGTACAGATGCTGCAACGCGCGGATGGGTCGGCGGGCGACGCCTATCACATCGTCGACGGCTCCACGATCTGTCTCGACAATGGCTACCACCCCTGTGCGGCGCTGCCGGGTTACGAGATGTACTATTTCACCATCCTCGGCGGCCTCAGCCAGCGCAGCCTGGTGCAGTATTTCCAGCCCAGCCACGCCTATCAGATCGAAACGATCCCCGGCATCAAAGACATGATCGCCAAGTTCAAATGACGCTCCGCCCTGTTTGCAGAGATGAGGGCAGCGTCCGTCCGCGGGCGTCGCGCAAAGCGCCCGCCCGGGGGGGCGGACGGGCGCTGTCCGGCGGTGCCCGCCGTGCAAGACATGTGTTCAACTCGGGGTCCTGAAAATGCCACTCGCAACACTCTCTGACGTCCTCAAACCCGCCCTCGCCAACGGCCACGCTGTCGCGGGCCTCGTCACCCTCGGGTGGGAGGACATGCGCGCCTATGTCGCCGCCGCCGAGGCTGAAAACTGCGCGGTCATCCTTCAGGCCGGACCGTCCTGCCGCGCGCACACCCCGCTGCCCGTGCTGGGCAAGATGTTCCGCCACCTGGCCGAACAGGCCTCCGTTCCCGTTGTCGCCCATCTCGACCACGGCTACACCTTTGATGAATGCCGCGAAGCGCTCGACAGCGGCTTTACCTCGCTCATGTTCGACGGCTCGCGCAAACCGCTGGCCGAGAACATCGCGGAGACCCGCGCCATCGCCGACATGGCCCACGCCGCCGGTATCTCCTGCGAGGGCGAGATCGGGTTTGTCGGCTACGACAACGGCGAGGCGTCGGCAGGCACCGACCCCGCTGAGGCCGCGCAGTTCGCGGCAGAAACGGGCGTCGACGCCATGGCGATCTCCGTGGGCAACGTGCACCTGCAAACCGACCAGTCCGGCGGGCTGGACGAGGCGCGTATCGCCGCCATCCAAGCCCTTACCGCCGTCCCCCTCGTGATCCACGGTGGATCAGGCGTGCCCGCCGCACAGCGCCGCGCGCTGGCCACCGGCACCAACATCTGCAAGTTCAACATCGGCACCGAATTGCGGCAGGCCTTTGGCCATGCGCTCCGCACCGCCGTAAACAGCGATCCCGACCGCTTTGACCGGGTGCAGATCCTCAAGGACACCCATGACCCGCTGGTCGCCGCCACCGGCACCGTCCTCCAAACGATGAGATAAGACGCGCGGATACGCGCGATGAAAGGCTTAAGACATTGATTAACATCGCACTTCTGGGCTGTGGCCGCATCGGACAGGTCCACGCCCGCAGCCTGATCGGCATCGACGGCGCACGCGTCGCGGCCGTCTCCGACGCCATGCCCGACGCCGCAGAGGCGCTTGCCAAACGCACCGGCGCGCAGGCCATGGACACCGACGCCATTCTCGCCGATCCCGGCATCGACGCCGTGGTCATCGGCACTCCCACGACCACCCATTACGACCTGATCCACGCCGCCGCCCGCGCGGGCAAGGCAATCTTTTGCGAAAAGCCCATCGACCTGTCATCGGCCCGCATCCGCGACTGCCTCAAGGTGGTCAACGAAACGGGTGTGCCATTCTTCATCGCGTTCAACCGCCGCTTTGACCCGAACTTTGCCGCCCTTCAGGCACAGATCACCGCCGGGGCCATCGGTGATGTGGAAATGGTTACGATCCTGTCGCGCGATCCGTCCCCGCCGCCCATCGGCTACATCAAGACCTCCGGCGGCCTTTTCCGCGACATGATGATCCACGACTTTGACATGGCGCGCTTCATGCTGGGCGAGGACCCGGTCGAGGTCTTCGCCCACGCCTCCTGCCTTGTGGACCCAGAGATCGGCAAGGCGGGCGACGTCGACACGGCGATGGTCAGCTTGCGCACCGCCAGCGGCAAGCTGTGCCAGATCTCCAACTCGCGCCGCGCCACCTATGGCTATGACCAGCGGGTCGAGGTGCACGGCTCAGGCGGCATGCTGCGCGCCGACAACGTGCTGACCACCACGGTCGAGGTCTCGAACGCCGACGGCTTCCGCCGCGCCCCGACCGAGCCGTTCTTTCTCGAACGCTACGCCGCCGCCTACACGGCCGAGATGCTGCATTTCATCGACGTGCTCAAGGCAGGCACCCAGCCCAACCCCAGCGGCATCGACGGGTTCAAGGCGCAGGAGATGGCCGACGCCGCACAGGCGTCCCATGAGACGGGCAAGCCACAGGCGCTGGTCTTCGACTGACGCTCAGATCGCGGCGGAATAGGTCCGCTCGGCCCGAGTGTCCTGCGCAGGCGTGACCAGTTGCACGGTGATCAGCCGCACCAGCGGCTGCGCCCACCGCGCAATCTCCAGCCGTGCGCCGTCCCATGTCACCGCGCCCTCAAATCGGTCGGCGATGCGGGCGATGTCGGCCATGATGCCCGCATCCGCCCGTTGCTCTGCATCCAGGGTCGCGGCGTGATAGCACATCAGCTGCTCCACCAGATCGGCCTTGCGCCGGTCATGCATACTCAGCCCATATCCCCGCCAGATCGCGGGCGCGCCTGTGTCCACCTGGGCCGCGTATTTCCCGGTCACCGGGATGTTCTGGGCAAAGCCCTGCGGGTAGGTCGAGATCGCCGAGGCCCCCAGCCCCACCAGCCACGGCGCGGTGTCGTCGGTATAACCCTGAAACGACCGCCGCAGGCTGCGCGCGTGAAAGGCTTGTGCCAGCGGGTCGTGAGCCCTCGCAAAGTGATCAATGCCGATCTGGATGTACCCCTGACCCAGCAGCGTACGCCGTGCCTGATCGAACAGCGCCAGCCGCGCCTGCGGTTTGGGCAGCGCATCGGTGGGGATCAGCGATTGCCGTTTCGACATCCACGGCACGTGGGCATAGCCAAAGAGCGCGATGCGCGCGGGCGCCATGGCGAGGGCCGCGCGGAGTGTGGTGTCCAGCGTCTGCGCCGTCTGGAACGGCAGCCCATAAAGCAGGTCAAAGTTCAGCGCGCCGATGCCAAGGCCCCGCAGGTCATCGACGACCTCTTGGGTCAGGGCCTGCGATTGCGCGCGCCCGATGGCGGCCTGTACCTGCGGGTCGAAATCCTGAATGCCGAGGCTCGCGCGGCTGAGCCCGTGCCGGGCCAGCATCGCCAGCCGCGCAGGCCCCACATCGGTCGGGTCCACCTCGACCGAGAATTCGTCCATGTGGTCAAAGCCCCAGACCGCGCGCAGCCCGGTCAAGAGCCGGTCAAGGAGCGGCGCGGACAGGATCGTCGGCGTGCCCCCGCCCAGATGCAGCCGCCGCACCCGCACGCCCGCGCCAAAGCCCGCGCGCACGCGCGCAGCCTCGGCCAGAACGCGGTCGACATAGGGCGCCAGCGGCGCGTCGTTGCGGGTGCCTTGGGTCCGGCAGGCGCAGAACCAGCACAGTCTGCGGCAAAACGGAATGTGGACATAAAGCGAAATCTCTGCATCCTCGGGGGCAGTGGATTGCCAGGTGCGCACGTGATCCGCGGTGATGTCCTCGCTGAACCAATTGGCGGGCGGATAGCTGGTAAATCGCGGCACCTTGGCATCGAAAAGCCCAAATCGGGATAGGTCGGAGACATGTTTCATATGCCCATCGTGCCTTTGTCTGGCGCCCTGCGCCTTGACCCAGATCAAAGGGGCGCGTGATGACGCTGTCGCTGGCTGCCGCGCCCACCTGTTCCAGTTGTCCGATCCGGCACCGCGCGGTCTGTGCGCGCTGTGATGACGACGAATTGGTGCGGTTGAACGAGATCAAGTTCTACAAGACCTATGCCGCCGGTCAGACCATCGCGATGCGCGGCGACGCTCTGGACGTGGTGGCGTCGGTGGTGTCGGGCACGGCAACGCTGGAACGTGCAATCGAGGATGGGCGCACGCAGATGGTGGGCCTTTTGCTGCCGTCGGATTTCATCGGCAGGCCGGGGCGGGCGACGTTGCAATATGATGTGACGGCGGTGTCCGAGGTGACGCTGTGCTGTTTCCAGCGCAAACCGTTCGAGGCACTGCTGATCGAGATCCCGCATGTGCAGGAACGCTTGCTCGAGATGGCGCTGGACGAGCTCGACGCGGCGCGCGACTGGATGCTTCTGTTGGGGCGCAAGACCGCGCGGGAAAAGATCGCGAGCCTGCTGATGCTGATGGCCAAGCGGACGATGCACCCCGATGGCCAGGTGATGGGCGACACCTCGCGGCTGGAGCTGCCGATCAGCCGCGAGACGATGGCAAATTTCCTCGGCCTGACAATTGAGACGGTGAGCCGTCAGTTCACCGGGCTGCGCAAGGACGGGGTTATCGCGCTCGATGGCAACCGGGTGGTGCACATCCCCGATCTTGAGACATTGCTGATGGAAACCGGCGATGACAGCGACGGCGGGCCGCTGATCTAGGCGCAATTGACCCATATCAACGCGCGGGCCTCCATGTGCGCCTAGACCTCCTTTTGGACACCAAGAAGGAGGACCATCATGTATACCAATATCCTGATCCCGGTCGCATTCGAAGACGGGCGTGACATCGAGGGCGCTGTTGCGGTCGCGCGCAAGCTGGCCGCAACAGGGGCACATGTGACGTTCCTGCACGTGATGGAACAGATGCCCATCCATGTCGCCGAGTTCGTTCCGGTCGAAATGATGGCGCAGAGCCGCGAGAAGATCGGCGCGCGCCTGATGGAACTGGCAGGCACTTTTGACGGCGCGCGTACAGCCGTGACCGAAGGCCCCACGGGGCGGGGCATCACCAACTGGGCCGAAGAGAACGGTGCCGATTGCATCATCATCGCCTCGCACCGGCCCGTGATGTCGGACCTGCTGTTGGGATCCACCGCGGCCTGGGTCGTGCGCCATGCACATTGCGCAGTGCATGTGATCCGATAATCGCGACGGCTTGATCCAGATCAACGCGGGCCGGGTCGGGCCACCCTATCACCCAAACTGCGAACAGGTGCGCTGTCCCCGCGGGGACAGTGCGAAGACGCGCAGGAAGCGCACGGCAAGGTTAACGCTGTGCGCATATGCAAAGGACAGACGATGTGGGATTACGTTAAACTCATTTTGCTGGGCCTTGTCGCCGTTTTGGCCGCCATTGGCGCGGATTGGGGACATGACCTGGCCTATAAGGTGCACGCGGCGCTGATCATGGTGATCGCGGCGGGGATGTTCATCTGGCAGGTGCGCCAACTCGACACCGCGCCCAGCACGACGGACACCAGCGGCTATATGGACGGGGTGATCCGCGCGGGCGTGATCGCCACCGGGTTCTGGGGCGTCGTGGGCTTTCTCGTGGGCGTGGTGATCGCGTTTCAGCTGGCCTTTCCGGCGCTGAATTTCGACTGGGGCCAGCCGTTCACCAACTTTGGCCGCCTGCGCCCGTTGCACACGTCGGCGGTGATCTTTGCCTTTGGCGGCAACGCGCTGATCATGTCGTCGTTCTATATCGTGCAACGGACCTGTGGCGCGCGCCTTTGGGGCGGGAACCTCGCATGGTTCGTGTTCTGGGGCTATCAGCTGTTCATCGTTCTGGCCGCGACCGGCTATGTTCTGGGGGCCACGCAGTCTAAGGAATATGCCGAACCGGAATGGTATGTGGACATCTGGCTGACCATCGTTTGGGTCGCGTTCCTCGCCGTCTATCTGGGCACGATTTTCCGCCGGCAGGAAAAGCATATCTATGTGGCGAACTGGTTCCTGCTGAGTTTCATCATCACGGTTGCGATGCTGCATATCGTGAACAACCTGAGCATTCCGGTGTCGATCTTTGGGTCCAAATCCGTGCAGGTGTTTTCGGGCGTGCAGGATGCGATGACGCAGTGGTGGTACGGCCATAACGCCGTGGGCTTTTTCCTGACCGCCGGGTTCCTCGGGATGATGTATTACTTTGTCCCGAAACAGGCCGAGCGGCCCGTTTACAGCTATAAACTGAGCATCATCCACTTCTGGGCGCTGATCTTTCTATATATCTGGGCGGGTCCGCACCATTTGCATTACACCGCACTGCCGGACTGGGCCTCGACCCTGGGCATGGTGTTTTCGATCATCCTGTGGATGCCCTCGTGGGGTGGGATGATCAACGGTCTGATGACGTTGCAGGGCGCGTGGGACAAGCTGCGCACCGATCCGATCATTCGGATGATGGTGATCAGCCTCGCCTTCTATGGCATGTCCACATTCGAGGGGCCGATGATGTCGATCCGGGCGGTGAATTCGCTGTCGCATTACACCGACTGGACCATTGGGCATGTGCATTCCGGCGCACTTGGCTGGAACGGGATGATCACCTTTGGTGCGCTTTATTTCCTGACGCCGCGTCTGTGGGGCCGGGCGCAGATGTATTCGATGAAGGCGATCGACTGGCACTTCTGGCTCGCGACCATTGGCATCGTTCTCTACGCCGCGTCCATGTGGGTGACCGGCATCATGGAGGGCCTGATGTGGCGCGAAGTGGATGCGCAGGGTTTCCTCGTGAACTCGTTCGCCGACACCGTCAGCGCCAAGTTCCCGATGTACGTGGTGCGCGGGCTGGGCGGGGTTCTTTACCTCGCGGGCGGTGTGATCATGGTGTGGAACATGTGGATGACCATCCGGGGCGGCAAGCCCGTGGCCGTCACCACCCCCACCCCTCAAGCCGCATAAAGGAGAGAGATCATGGGATTTCTTCAAAAACACCAGGTTCTGGAACGCAGCCCAACGCTTTTGTTCATCTTTTCGCTGCTGGTGGTGACCATTGGCGGCATCGTGGAGATCGCGCCGCTGTTTTATCTGGAAAACACCATCGAAGAGGTGGACGGCGTGCGGCCCTATAGTCCGCTGGAGCTGGCCGGGCGCGACATCTACATCCGCGAGGGGTGTTACGTGTGCCACAGCCAGATGATCCGCCCGATGCGGGACGAGGTGGAGCGGTATGGGCATTATTCGCTGGCCGCCGAGTCCAAATACGACCACCCGTTTCAGTGGGGGTCGAAGCGGACGGGGCCGGACCTGGCCCGTGTGGGCGGGCGGTATTCGGATGCCTGGCATGTGGACCACCTGAACGACCCGCAATCCGTGGTGCCGGAATCGATCATGCCGAAATACGCCTTTCTGGGCCGGACGGTGATCGAGGGTGACCAGATCGAGGCGCTGCTCAAGACGCACCGCTTTGTGGGCGTGCCCTATACCGACGCGATGATTGACGCGGCAGAGGCCGATTTCCGGGCGCAGGCCGATCCGGATGCCGACTGGGACGGGGTGGTCGAACGCTATCCCGGTGCGGTGGTCGCGAATTTCGATGGGCAGCCAGAGCTGACCGAGATGGACGCGCTGATTGCGTATTTGCAGATGCTGGGCACGCTGGTCGATTTTTCGACCTTCACCCCCGATGTCAGCCGATAGGAGGCAAAGATGGAGACCTATACCTTTCTGCGTGAGCTGGCGGACAGCTGGGTGCTGCTGGCCATGGTGATTTTCTATGTCACCGCTTGCCTATGGGCGTTCCGCCCCGGTGCGCGGCCCGCCAATGAAGAGGCCGCGCGCATCCCCTTTCGACATGACGCTGCGGCTCCGGCCCAGCCCCAGGACCCGGAGGCCAAGTGATGGCGGACAAGGATATCGATCAGGTGACCGGCACCGACACCACCGGCCACGAATGGGACGGCATCAAGGAGCTGAACAACCCCCTGCCGCGCTGGTGGCTGTGGACGTTCTATGGGACGGTCGTGTGGGGTCTGGCCTATACGGTGGCGTTTCCGGCCTGGCCGTTGGTCAACTCGGCGACGGCGGGCCTCTTGGGCTATTCCACGCGGGCCGAGGTGGCCGAGCAGATTGCCGCGGTGGATGCGCAGAATGCTGAAGTCGCGCAGCGGTTGGCGACGGCGGATCTGGCGACGCTGGCGCCTGATGATCCGGCGCATCGCTACGGGGTTGCGGGGGGCGCGTCGGTGTTTGCCGCGCATTGTTCGCAGTGTCACGGATCGGGGGCGGCGGGGGCCAAGGGCTATCCCAACCTGCTGGACGACGATTGGTTGTGGGGCGGCGATCTGGAGGCGATTGCCTACACCGTGCGTCACGGCATCCGCAACGAGGTGGACCCTGACGCGCGCTGGTCCGAGATGCCGGCCTTTGGCGAGATCCTCGAGGACGGCGAGATCGCGGCCACGGTGGAATATGTGCGGCAACTGTCGGGGCAGGATCATGATGCGGGTCTGGCCGGGCAGGGTGCGGTGCTGTTCGAGGAGCAGTGCAGCGCGTGCCACGGAGAGGCGGGCGAGGGCATCCGTGATCTGGGTGCGCCACGGCTGAGCGATGCAATCTGGCTTTATGGCGGGGATCGCGAGACGCTGACGCAGACCATCACCTATTCCCGCTTTGGCGTGATGCCCCCATGGGGTGCGCGTCTGGACGAAGACGAGATCAAGGCGGTGACCTTGTATCTGCACCAGTTGGGCGGCGGCGAATAGCCCCGCCCTTGCGTGGCGCGCGTTCGGAGGAGGGCGCGCCCCGGTTCCGGCCCCCGTCCTGTTCGTACCTAGCGGGGGCCGGAATTCTTTGATTTGCGCCGTGCCGTTGATCCAGATCAAGGACGCGGGCGGCGTGTCGGCCCATGGTCGGGCCACGAACAGGACAAATGACATGCCACAAGACGCAGCCCCTCCGCCGCTCTATGCTCCGCGCGCGCCCATCTTTCCGCGCCGGGTCAAGGGCACATTCCGCACGCTGAAATGGTGGATCATGGGGGTGACCCTCGCGATCTACTACCTGACCCCGTGGATCCGCTGGGACCGGGGGCCGAACCTGCCGGATCAGGCGGTGCTGATCGATATGGCCGGGCGGCGGTTCTATTTCTTCTGGATCGAGATCTGGCCGCATGAGTTCTATTTCGTGGCTGGTCTCTTGATCATGGCGGGGCTGGGCCTGTTCCTGTTCACCTCCGCGCTGGGCCGGGTCTGGTGCGGCTATGCCTGTCCGCAGACGGTGTGGACCGACCTTTTCATCCTCGTGGAACGCTGGATCGAGGGGGACCGCAACGCGCGGGTGCGGCTGTGGAATGCGGGCTGGTCGGTGCGTAAGCTGCGCTTGCGGGTGACCAAGTGGGTCGTGTGGTTCGTGATCGCCATGGCCACGGGTGGGGCCTGGGTGTTCTATTTCGCGGATGCGCCGACATTGGCGCGTGATCTGGTGACGTTTCAAGCGCCGCTGGTGGCCTATTCCACCATCCTCGTGCTGACCGCGACCACGTTTGTGTTTGGCGGGTTCATGCGCGAGCAGGTCTGCAACTACATGTGCCCGTGGCCGCGCATTCAGGCGGCGATGATGGACGAAAGCACGCTGACCGTCGCCTATCGCCACTGGCGGGGAGAGCCGCGCGGCAAACACATGAAGGCGGAGGATGCGGACCAGCGCGGCGACTGTATCGACTGCATGGCCTGCGTGAACGTCTGCCCGGCGGGCATCGATATCCGCGACGGGCAGCAGATGGAGTGTATCACATGCGCGCTGTGCATTGATGCCTGCGACGAGGTGATGGCGCGGATCGGCAAGCCGCGTGGCCTGATCGACTATCTCGCACTGTCGGACGAGGCGGCAGAGGCCCAAGGGGTGCAGCCGCGCCCGATCTGGCAGCACGTGCTGCGCCCGCGCACGGTCCTTTATACCGCGATGTGGTCGCTGATCGGTGTGGCGCTGGTCTATGCGCTGTTCATCCGGTCGGACATCGACATGACGGTGGAGCCGGTGCGCAATCCGCAATTCGTGACCCTGTCGGACGGGTCGGTGCGCAACACCTACACGCTGCGCATCCGCAACCTGACGGCGGAGGACCGGGAGTTTCGCGTCATGCTGACCTCGGACGAGATCCTGCGCATCGATGTGGAGACGGAAGGCCGGGTGCCCAACCATGTGGCCGTGCCCGCCAACGAGACATTGCAGGCGCGTGTCTATGTCATCGCCCGCCCGCAGGATGCCGCCGCCGCACAGGCCACGACCGACCTGCGCCTGTGGGTCGAGGATGTGGAGACGGACGACCGGGCCGGTGTGGCCACCATTTTCAACGGAAAGGGCTGAGAGATGATCCGGGAGCTTAACGGCTGGCATGTGCTGGCGATTTTTGGCAGCGCGTTTGCGGTGATCATCGGGGTCAACCTGACGCTGGCCTTTCAGGCGGTTGCGACCTTTCCGGGGCTGGAGACGCGCAATTCCTATGTGGTGAGCCAGGCGTTCGAGGCGGATCGCGCCGCACAGGAGGCGCTGGGCTGGGACGTGCGGGCCGAGGTCGGGGGCGGTCTACTGGCGCTGTATGTGGATGACGCGGTGGGGCCGGTGGTGCCGCATGTGACGGCAGCCACGCTGGGGCGCGCGACCCATGTGGGGGCGGATATCACGCCGGTCTTCCGCCATGACGGCGCACGGTTCGTGGCGGATATTCCGGCGCTGGCCCCCGGCAACTGGAACCTGCGGCTTGAGGCCGTGGCGCCGGATGGTACGCGGTTTCGCCAGCGCATCGTGTTGCGGGTGCCGTCATGACCATGGCCGCCTGTCCGGGCTGCGTTGCGGGCGCGCCGATGGCCGAGGGGCGCGCGCCTGCGGGCCTGCCCACGCACGAGCTGGTTTTGCCCACGATCCACTGTTCCGCCTGTATCCGCACGGTCGAAGAGGTGCTGGCCGCGCGCGATGACATCACCGCGGCTCGCGTGAACCTCAGCCGCAAGCGGGTGGCCATCACCGCCACGCCCGGCGCGGACCCGTCGCCGTGGATCGCCGCCCTGGCTGCCGCCGGGTTCGAGGCGCACGAGGCGCGCCGGACCGGTGCGCCGTCGGCGGATGACGGGCTGATGCTGCGCCTTGGGGTGGCGGGGTTCGCGATGATGAACGTGATGCTGTTGTCCGTGGCCGTCTGGTCCGGGGCCAGCGACAGCACGCGGGATTTCATGCACTGGATCGCTGCGACGATTGCGCTGCCCGCCGCTTTGTACTGTGCCGATCCGTTTTTCCGGTCGGCGTGGCGTGCGGTGCGGGTGGGGCGGTTGAACATGGATGTGCCGATCTCGCTGGCGATTGTGCTGGCCTGCGGTCTGTCGCTCTATGAGACGATGACGGGCGGGGCGCATGCCTATTTCGATGCGGCACTGTCGCTGACGTTTTTCCTGCTGGGGGGGCGGGTGCTTGAGACGCGGATGCGGCGGGCGGCACGGTCGGCGGCGGCGGATCTGGCCGCGCTGGAGCCCAACCGGGTGATGCGCGTTGTGGACGGGGCGCATCAGAGCACACCGGTCGACGCGGTGCGCGCGGGCGATGTGTTGTGGCTGGCGGCGGGGGGGCGGGTGCCGGTGGACGGCGTGCTTGAGACCGCGCGTGCGCAGCTTGATCGCAGCGCCCTGACCGGAGAGAGCGACGCGGTGTCGGTAGCGCGCGGTGCGCCGCTGGTGGCGGGGGAGGTGGTGCTGACCGGCCCCGTGACCCTGCGCGCGCGGGTCGATGCCAAGGGGTCGACCCTGCGCCGTCTGGTGCAGCTGGCCGCCACCGCCGAGGGTGCGCGCAGCCGGTACACCAGCCTCGCCACCCGTGCGGCGGGGGTCTATGCGCCGCTGGTGCACGGGCTGTCGCTGGCGGCCTTTCTAGGCTGGTGGTGGGGGTCGGGGGATGCGTACCATGCGCTGACCATCGCGATTGCGACGCTGATCATCACGTGCCCCTGCGCGCTGGGCCTTGCGGTGCCAGCGGTGGCGACAGTGGCCACGGGACGCTTGTTCCGCGCGGGCGTTCTGGTCAAATCCGAGACCGCGCTGGAGCGGTTGGCAGAGGTGGACACGGTCGTGTTCGACAAGACCGGCACGCTGAGCGACAGCGTTCTGGTGCCGCCTGCGGAACTGCCCGACGTGGCGCGCGGGGTGCTGAAGGCGCTGGCGCAGGCCTCGCAACACCCTTTGAGCCGCAGCCTGCTGCCCGCGCTGGAGGGGGTCGAGGCGGTGGATCTGCAAGAGGCGCAAGAGCTGCGCGGGCGCGGGGTGCGCGCGGTCTGGGGCGATGTGTCCGTGGCGCTGGGGGCTGCGGATTGGCTGGGGGCGGGCGCGGGCACGGTTTTGCGCGTGGGCGCGGAGACCTATCCGCTGGCCCGCGTCGAGCGGCCTGTGGCGGATGCGGCGCAGGCGCTTGAGGCGCTGCGGGCCATGGGCCTTGATCTTCACATCCTGACCGGGGACCGTGCCGGCAATGCAGACCGCGTGGGCCGCGCGCTGGGTGTGGGCCAGGTCCATGCGAGTGTCGGACCCGAGGACAAGCAGGCGCTGATCCGGTCCTTGCAGGCGGGCGGGGCCAAGGTGGTGATGGTGGGCGACGGGCTGAACGACACGCTGGCCCTGACCGAGGCCTGGGCGTCGATCGCGCCCGGCACCGCGCTGGAGGCGAGCCAGAACGCCGCCGATGTGGTCCTGTTGGGCCAGAAGATGTCGGGCGTGCCGCATGTCGTGGGCGTCGCGCGCAGTGCCCGCCGCCGCATCCTGGAGAATTTCGCGCTGGCGGCGGCCTATAATGCCGTGGCGATCCCGCTGGCGCTGGCGGGGTTTGCCAGCCCGTTGATGGCGGCGCTGGCGATGTCGTCCAGTTCGCTGACCGTGACGCTGAACGCTTTGAGAACGAGGGCAAGCCGATGAATATCCTTGTGGTGCTGGTGCCGTGTTCGCTGATCCTGGGGCTGGGGGCGCTGGTGGCCTTTGTCTGGACCCTGCGGCACGACCAATATGATGATCCCGCAGGCGATGCGGCCCGGATCCTGCTGGAGGACCGCGCGCCCGAGGGCTGAGGCGCAGAAATCGTTTGACCGGCGCGCAAGGTGCGTTCCATGATCGGCGTACAAACAACGCAAGGGCACGCGCCGATGCTGAGATCCGTCACCAACCCCATGTCACGCCGCGCGACCGGCTGTGATCTGGTGGTGCAGACAGGGGCCTGACCGCCCCCACCTGTTCTGCGCCCGCCGCCTCGGGCCGCGCCCCTTGCTGATCGATCCCTGCCATGACCCACGCCTTGCGCCTTGCCATCGATATCGGTGGCACGTTTACCGACACTGTTCTTATGGACGACGCAGGCGCCGTTCTGGCTACGGCCAAGACGCCGACGACCCCGGCCATGCCTGCCGATGGCGCGCTGGACGGGGCGGGCGATGTGCTGGCGCGTGTCGGGGCAGACTGGTCCGATATCACGGGGTTCATCCACGGCACGACGCTGGCCACCAATGCGCTGATCGAGCGGCGCGGCGCGCGGGTGGCCACGATCACCACGGCAGGGTTCCGCGATATCCTCGAGATCGCCTATGAGCGGCGGTACAGCCAATATGCCATCGACATCGAAAAGCCGGATCTGCTGGTGCCGCGGGCGCGGGCCTTTACCATTGGCGAACGGGTGGACGTGCACGGCGCGGTCCGCGCGCCGCTGGACGAGGAGGCGGTGCCGGCCCTTGCCGCCGCCCTGCGCGCCGCGAGGGTCGAGGCGGTGGCGATCTGCCTCTTGCACAGCTATGCCAACCCCGCCCACGAGCGCCGCCTTGCCACGCTGCTGCGCGCGCATCTGCCGGATGTGGCCCTGTCACTGAGCCATGAGGTCAGCCCCGAGGCGCGCGAGTTCGATCGGCTGTGCACGACCATTGCCAACGCGTATATCCAGCCGCTGATGGCGCAGTACCTCGACGCCTTCCAGCGCCGGTTCGAGGCGGCGGGCCTGCGCTGTCCGATCCTGATGATGACGGCGGGGGGCGGGATGACCACGGTTGCGACGGCGGCCCAGCTGCCCATCCGGCTGGTGGAATCGGGCCCGGCGGGGGGTGCCATCCTGGCCGCGCGGCTGGCGCAGCAGGCGGGGGCGGATGAGGTGCTGTCCTTTGACATGGGGGGGACCACGGCCAAGCTGTGCCTGATCGACGGGTTCCGCCCGCAATCGGCGCGCCGGTTCGAGATTGCCCGCGCGGAAAGGTTCGTCAAAGGGTCGGGCATGCCGGTGCGCATTCCGGTCATCGAGATGATCGAGATCGGCGCGGGCGGCGGGTCCACTGCGCGGGTGGACCGGATTGGCCGGGTGCAGGTCGGCCCGCACAGTGCCGGATCCGAGCCGGGGCCTGCCGCCTTTGGGCGTGGGGGCGTGCAGGCGACGGTGACGGATGCGGATGTGGTGCAGGGGCTGATTGACCCCGCGCGCTTTGCCGAGGGACGCCTGGCCATCGACGAGGATGCGGCACGGGCCGCCGTGGCGCGCGATGTGGCCGCGCCGCTGGGGGTGGCGGCGGACCGCGCGGCCTTTGGCATCAGCGACATCGTGGACGAGAACATGGCCAGTGCGGGCCGGATGCACGCGGTGGAATCGGGCAAGGATCTGGGCGCGCGGGTGATGATTGCCTTTGGCGGCAACGGGCCGCTACATGCCACGCGGGTGGCGCGGCGGTCGCAGATCCGGCGCATCCTTATCCCCCGTGATCCGGGTGTGGGATCCGCCGTCGGGTTCCTTCATGCGCCCGTGTCCTTCGAGATCGTACGGTCGCGGCACAGTCTGCTGGAGGGTTTGGACATCCCCGGTCTGAACGCGTTTTTCGCCGAGATGCAGGCCGAGGCCGAACGGGTCGTGGATGCGGGCGCGCGCGGATCGGCGCGGCATGTGCGGCGGGTGGCCTTCATGCGCTACCGGGGGCAGGGCCACGAGATCGAGATCCCGCTGCCCGACAGGCCGCTGGAGCCGGGTGATGTGGAGGTGCTGCGCGCCGGGTTCGAGGCCGAGTACAGCCGCCAGTTCACCCGCACGGTGCCGGGCATGGTGATCGAGGTGCTGAACTGGGCGATATCCGTGTCGACACCGCCCGGGGATGTCGCCCCGGTGGCGGTGGTTGCGCCGCGTGCCATTGTTGCGCCTGAACGGACCCGCGAGGTGCTGTGTGATGTGACGGGGGACTGGCGTGCGGCGGGGGTCTTTGACCGCGCGGACCTGCGGCCCGGCGACCGGGTGGCAGGGCCTGCGCTGATCACCGAGCCGCAGACCACCACATTTGTCAGCGCGGATTTTGCCGCGGAAATGGACGGGGCCGGATGTCTCTGGCTGACCCGCCTGCCAGAGGAGACTGCGCCATGAGCCTGCCCGATACCCGTCTGCAAGTGATGTGGAACCGCCTTCTGGCGGTGGTCGAGGAACAGGGGCAGGCGCTGATCCGCGCGGCGTTCAGCCCCATCGTGCGCGAGTGCGGTGACATTTCTGCGGGCATCTTTGACGCGCAAGGTCGGATGCTGGCGCAGGCGGTCACGGGCACGCCGGGGCACATCAACACCATGGCCGAGGCGGTCAAGACCCTGCGCGCCCGCTTTGACGTGGCCGCGATGCAGCCCGGCGACATCTACATGACCAATGATCCGTGGATCGCGTCGGGGCATCTGAACGATTTCCTGCTGATGATGCCGGTGTTCCACGGTGGTGCTGTGATCGGCTTCACCGCGTGTACCTCGCATCTGGTGGATCTCGGCGGGCTGGGCATGGGGCCCGAGGGCGCGGACATCTATGACGAGGGGCTGCTGATCCCGCCCTGTGCGCTGGTGCGTGCGGGTGTGCTGGACACCCTGCTGATGGAGATCGTGAAGGCCAATTCGCGCGAACCGGTGGCGAATGAGGGCGACATTTATGCGCTGATCGCCTGTTGCGAGGCGGGGGCCACGCGGTTGGTGCAGATGATGGAGGAGTTCGGCATCGCCGATCTGGAGCGGTTGTCGGCCTATATCATCGACACCTCGCGGCGCGGCACGCTGGAGGCCATCGCCGCCCTGCCGCGTGGGGTGTGGTCGAGCGTGCTGCGGGTCGACGGCTATGACGCGCCGATCGATCTGGCCGCGTCGCTGCGCATTGCCGAGGACCACGTGGCGCTGGATTTTGCGGGCACGGCCCCGTGCGTCGGCAAGGGGATCAACGTGCCGCTGAACTATGCGACCGCCTATTCGGTGTTCGCGCTGCGCTGCATCATCGGGGCGGACATTCCCAACAATGCGGGATCGCTGGAGCCGTTCCGGGTGACGGCCCCGCCGGGCTGCATCCTCAACGCACAGCGCCCCGCGCCGGTGGCAATGCGGCACAGCATCGGGCAGATGACGCCGGATCTGGTCTATGGCTGCCTGTCGCAGGCCGTGCCGGACCGGGTCCCGGCCGAGGGCGCGTCCTGCATGTATGACCTGCCTTTGCGTCACGTGCCCGAGGCGGTGGACCGGGGCGGTGACCTCTTTGCGCTGGAGCTGGTGTTCAATGGCGGCACGGGCGCGCGTCCCGCCAGCGACGGGCTGTCGGCCACGGCCTTTCCCAGCGGTGTCTGGGGCAGTCAGGTCGAAACCGCCGAAGCCGCGGCCCCCATCCTGTTCCACGAACGCGCCCTGCGCTGCGATTCCGGTGGGCCGGGCACCCGGCGGGGCGGGCTGGGTCAGAAGATCGTGCTGCAATCGTCGGATGGGCAGGACATGCTGGTGTTCCTGTCGGTGGAGCGTGTGCAGACCCCCGCCAATGGCCGCCATGGCGGGGGTGCGGGCGCGCCGGGGCGCATTCGCATCGGGGCGGAAGGCACGCCGCTGCCGGGCAAGGGCACGGTGCGGGTGCCGGGGGGCGACACGCTGGTCTTTGAAACCCCCGGCGGCGGTGGGTTCGGCCCTGCGCAGGCGCGCGACGCGGCCGCTGTGGCGCGCGACGTGGCCGATGGGCTGGTGAGCGCGGAGGCGGCGAGGACCCTTTATGGAGGCACGCCATGACCCGCCCGCATCCCCACATCGCTGCGATGGCCCCCTATGCGCTGGCCGATCTGGCCGCGCCGCCCGGTGTGCCGCTGCTGTCGCTGTCGCAGAACGAGAGCCTGTGTCCGCCCAGCCCTGCGGCCGTCGCCGCGGCGGCGGAGACCTTGGGGCAGGGTGCGCTTTATCCCGATCCGGACTGGACCGATCTGCGCCGCGCCATTGCGGCGGTGCATGGGATCGATGCGGGCGGCATCCTGTGCGGGGCGGGGTCGCTGGACCTGATCGGGTGCCTGATGCGGGCCTATGCCGGGCCGGGGCGTGCGGTGCTGGCCCCGGCGCATGCCTATCCGTTCTTTGCCACGGCGGCGGCCATGGCGGGCGCGTGCTGTGACGCCGCGCCCGAGACGGGCGGGGTCGTGCACGTCGCGGCCCTGCTGGAGGCGCAGCGGGCGGATACGGCAGTTGTCTGCGTGGCCAATCCGGGCAACCCGACGGGCACCCGCATCCCCAATGCGGAGATCCGCGCCTTGCGGGCCGGGCTGCGCGACGATGTGCTGCTGATCGTCGACGAGGCCTATGGCGAATTTGCCGACCATCTGGAACCGTCCCCTTTCGACATGGTGGAGGCGGGCAACACCGTGATGCTGCGCACCCTGTCCAAGGCCTATGGGCTGGCGGGGTTCCGCGTGGGCTGGGGCCTGTTTCCGGCGGCCATCGGCGCAGAGGTGCGCAAGGTGATGAACCCCAACAACATCGGCGCCGTGGCACAGGCCGCAGCGGCGGCGGCGATGCGCGATCAGGCCTATATGCGCGCCACCTGTGCGCAGACGGCGCAGGCACGGGAGGCCGCGGTTGCGCGACTGGAGCGGATCGGGCTGGCCTGCCTACCCGGTTTCACCAACTTTGTGTTGATCGACATCGGCACGGCCGCGCGGGCGGCGCGGGCGGATGCGTATTTGCGGGCGCGCGGCATTTTCCTGCGGGCGCAGGGGGGCGCGGGCCTGCCCCATGCGTTGCGCATGACGCTTGCAGGTCCGGCGGATTTGGGCCGGGCGCTGGAGGCGCTGGCCGCCTGGCAAGAGGAGGAGGAGGACAGACCATGACCCATCCATCGCGCGGACGCGCCCGGTTCGGGGTGCTGGTGCCCTTTACCAACACGAACCTTGAGCCGGACATGGCGCTGCTGGCCCCGCCGGGCGTGTCGGTGCATATCGCGCGCATGGGCGGCTATGACGCGGACGAGATCCCGGACGAAGGGCAGATGCAGGGCCTCGGCGCCGCGGATCTGAGTGGGCCGCTCGATCTGTTGGTGGGGGTGCAGCCGGACGTGGTGTTCTATGGCTGCACGTCGGCGACGCTGACCCATGGGCCGGCGTTCGACCGCGATCTGGCCGCCCGGATCAAGGCACGCAGCGGCGCGCAGACGGTCACGGCGGCAGGGGCGCTGGTGGCGGCGCTGGCGCATCTGGGGGCGGGGCGCATCGGCTTTGCATCGCCTTACGTGGCACGGATCAACGACATGGCGCTGGCCTTTCTGGCGGATCAGGGTGTCGCTTGCGTGCAGCGGGTCGATTTCGACGGGGTGCTGGACAACACCGGGCAGGGTGCGCTGACGCCCGAGGATGTGCTGGCGCTGGGCCGTCGCGCCGATCACGCGGACGCGGAAGCCATTGTTTTGTCGTGTACGGACATGCGCAGCGTCGAGATTCTGGGCCAGCTTGAGGCAGAGCTGGGCAAGCCGGTGATCTCGTCCAATCAGGCCATGGTGTTTCAGGCGCTGCAACTGATGGGGTGGAATGCGCCGCTGCGCGGCTATGGCCGGTTGCTGGAGGGGGACGTGCCATGAGGTTTGACCAGATTGCCGAATTTGCCTTGGACGAGCGTGCGGTACCCGAGGCGGCGATCGACATGGGCGCGCTGTTGCTGATCGACACGCTGGGTGTGGCCGCGGGGGCCGCGTCGCTGGAGGTGGCGCGGATTGCGCGCGCTCATGCGGTGCGGTTTCACGGTGCGGCGCGCGCCGAGGATGCCGCGACGCTTCTCTTCGATGGGCGGCGGGCGTCGCTGTCCGGCGCGTGTTTTGCGGCGGCCACGCAGATCGACAATCTGGACGCACATGACGGGTACAACCCCACCAAGGGGCATATCGGCTGCGCGGTTGTGCCCGCGCTATGTGCGCTGGCCGAGCATCTGCCGGGCCTGAGCGGGCGGGCAGGCCTTGCCGCACTGGTGATGTCCTATGAGCTGTCGGCGCGGGCGGCGATCACGCTGCACAACACGGTCAGCGATTACCACACCTCGGGGGCGTGGAATGCGCTGGGTGTGGCGGCGATGGTGGCGCGGTTGCGCGGGCACGACGCCGAGACCCTGCGCCACGCGCTGGGCATTGCCGAATATCATGGCCCCCGCAGCCAGATGATGCGCGAGATTGCCAATCCGACGATGCTGCATGACGGGTCGGGGATGGGCGCGCTGGTGGGGATGATGGCGGGCCTTCTGGCCGAGGACGGGTTTCAGGGCGCGCCTGCCATAACCGTCGACAGCGCAGAGGCCGCCCCGTTCTGGGGCGATCTGGGGGAGACGTGGACGATCACGCAGAATTACATCAAGCCCTATCCGATCTGCCGCTGGGCCCATGCCGCGATTGACGCGCTGGGCCTGTTGATGCGGGACAATGACCTCAAGGCGGACGATGTGGCGGAGATCGAGGTGCACACCTTTGCCCAGGCCGCGGCCCTCTTTGCGCAGATGCCCGAGACGACGTCGCAGGCGCAATATTCGCTGCCCTTTGCGCTGGCGGTGCGGCTGGTGCGTGGCTGGATCGGGCCGGAGCATATCGCGGGGGCGGGCCTGCGCGACGCTGCCGTGGCCGAGGCGATCGGGCGCATCCGCGTGACCGAAGCGGCGCGCCATTCCGAGCGGTTCCCGCTGGGGCGGTGGTCGGATGTGACGCTGCACCTGCGCGACGGGCGGGTCCTGTCGTCGGGGGATGTGCATGCGCGCGGTGGCCCCGAGGCGCCGATGCAGCGGTCCGAGATCGAGGAGAAGTTTCACGCCGTTACCGGCCCGATGGCGCCCGCGCGCAAGGCGGCCCTGTGGCAGATGACCGACCGGTTGCAGGACCCGCAGACGCGGTTTGCCGATCTGCTGGCGCTGATCCACGCACCATTGGAGGGGGCCGAGCATGGCTGATCGCTTGCGCGTGGTGCTGCACACGGATGCACCGGACGGGTTAACCGCACGGCTGCATGCCGCGGTGCCGGAGGCGGAGGTTCAGCTCTGTACGACCTATGAGGATTTGCCCGACCTGATCGCGCAGTTTGCCCCGCAGATCGTTTATACCGTGCGCTTTGCGGGCACGCCGGGCTATCCGCGTGCGGCGCTCTTCGGGCCGCGCGGGCCTGCGCTGGTGTGCAATGGCGGGGTGGGGACCGACCATTTCGGTCTGTGGGATCCGGAACGGACCACCGTGACCAACGCGGCCGGTGTCGCGGCGGGGATGATGGCGGAATACGTGCTGGGCGGGTTCCTGCATTTTACCCTGGATATTCCGGGGCTGGCCGCAGATCAGGCACAGCGCGTCTGGCGCGCGCGCACGGTGCGGCCTCTGGCCGGTGCGACGCTGCTGATCGTGGGGTTGGGCCAGACGGGGCAGGCGCTGGCGGCGCGGGCGCGGGCCTTTGGCATGCACGTGATCGGCACGCGGGCGCGGCCCGCAGCGATGGAGAATGTGGACGAGGTGCACGGGCCGGATCAGCTCGATACGCTGATCCCGCGTGCGGATTTCGTCGCCGTGTGCACCCCGCTGACGGACCGGACACGCGCCATGATCGGGCCCGCGCAGATCGCGGCACTGCGGCCCCGCGCGGTGCTGGCAGACGTGTCGCGCGGCGGGGTGGTGGATCAGACGGCGCTGGCCCGCGCGCTGGCGGCCCGTGCGATCGGCGGGGCCGTTCTGGACGTGTTCGAGGTCGAACCCCTGCCGCAGGACAGCCCGTTCTGGGACATGGACAACGTGATCCTGTCGCCGCATTGCGCGTCGGTCTATGACGGGTGGGAGACCGCGTCCTTTGACATCTTTGTGGACAATGTCACGCGCTGGCAGGCGGGGGCGGACTTACGCAATGTGGTTGATCCGGTGCGGGGCTATTGATGGGTGTTTGACCTTGTGCCGCGTGGCTGAGACACTGTGCCGACCGGCGGCAGGATGGGACCCGAGACAATGCAGATCGAACGACTGGACCATGTGAACCTGCGCACCGCGCAGCTGGAGACGATGATCGATTGGTACACGCAGATGCTGGGCCTTGAGGTCGGGCCGCGGCCTGATTTCGGCTTTCCTGGCGCGTGGCTTTGTGCGGGCGACACGGTTGTGGTGCATCTGGTGGGGGTCGAGGGCGATCCGGGCATCGGATCGGAGGCCGCGCTGAAGATGGAGCATTTCGCCTTTACCGCCCGCGGTGCACCGGCGTTCGAGGCACGTTTGCTGGATCGTGGTGAACGGTTCCGCAAGTCGGCCATCGCCGATACAGGCATGGTCGCCTTTAACATCTGGGACCCCGACGGCAACCACATCCACGTGGATTTTCCTGACGCTCACTGACAGCGCCGTGGCGCCCGTCACCACGCCGTCACAGGCAAGACCTTGTATTTTCTCGCAATCCGGGTGTAGCGTTATGGAGTTGTCACAAAGCCGTGCGCAAAACGGCATGTGCAATGCGCACCACGTCGGTGCCTTGGAGGGAAAATATGAAGAAGACTTTGTTTGGCGTGCTGGCCACGTCCACGGCGTTGCTGTCGCCCTTGGCGGCGGCCGCAGAAACCGAAGTGCAATTCTGGCACGCGTTCACGGGACGTCTGGGTGAATTGGTCAAGGCGCAGGTTGAGGAATTCAACGCAAGCCAGGACGCTTATACCGTGGTGGAAAGCCACAAGGGCAACTATTCCGAGACGCTGAACGCAGGCATTGCCGCGTTTCGCGCCGGTGAACAGCCGCATATCCTGATGGTGTTCGAAGTGGGCACGGCGACGATGATGGCCGCCGGTGGCGCGATCAAGCCCGTGCACGAAGTCATGGCGCAAAGCGGGGCCACCTTTGATCCGGACGCCTATATCGGCGCGGTCAAGGGGTACTATACCTCGACCGAGGGCGAGATGCTGTCGCTGCCGTTCAACTCGTCCACGCCTGTTCTGTGGGTGAACCGCGACGCCATGTCGGCGGCAGGCGTTGATCCGGACACAGACCTGTCCACATGGCAGAAAGTCGGCGAGACGCTCGATGCGCTGAAGGCTGGCGGCGAGGAATGCGGCCTGGTCACCGCATGGCAAAGCTGGATTCACCTCGAGAACTTCTCGGCCTATCACGACGTGCCTTTTGCCAGCAAGGACAACGGCTTTGCCGGGCTCGACACCGAGTTGATGCTGAACGGTCCGGCGCAAGTGGCGCACCTGACCGCGATGGGCGAATGGGCTGCGGATGGCAAGTTCATCTATACCGGTCGCCGCAATGAGGGTGGTGCCAACTTCCGCGCAGGCGAATGCGCGCTCTTTACCGAAAGCTCGGCGGGCTATGCGGGCATCAGTTCCGAGGCGGAGTTCGATTTCGATGTGCGCCCGCTGCCTTATTGGGAGGGTGTCGGCAACGCGCCGCAGAACACCATCATCGGTGGGGCATCGCTGTGGGTCATGGAGGGTCATGAGGACGCAGAGTACAAGGGCGTGGGGGAATTCCTGAGCTTCTTGTCGACGTCGGACGTGCAGGCGTCGTGGCACCAGAATACCGGTTATCTGCCGATCACCGCAGAGGCAGGCGTGGCGACGCGTGCGGCAGGTTTCTATGAACAGAACCCCGGCACCGACATCGCGGTCATCCAAATGACGGCCAAGGAACCCACGGCCAATTCCAAGGGCCTGCGCCTGGGATCCTTTGACCAGATCCGCGGCATCATCGACGAAGAGCTGGAAGCGATCTGGGCCGGTGACAAGTCCGCCCAGGAGGCGATGGACAGCGCCAAGGCGCGCGGTGACGCGCTCTTGCGTCGGTTCGAGACCGCCAACCGCTAACCCAAGGGGGGCAGACCGGTGCACGGCCTGCCCTTTTGCATGACAGGGGGGCGGCGGCGTGGAAAAACGCGTGACGTTTCGTGGATGGATGTTGCCGGCGCTGCTGATTGCGCCGCAGGTCATCATATCGGCGGTGTTCTTTTTCTATCCGGCGGGGCAGGCGATCTGGCAATCGCTGTTCATTCCCGACCCTTTTGGCCTGTCCTCGCAATTCGTGGGACTGGGCAATTTCGAATTCCTTCTGACGGACAGGTTTTACCGCGCGTCGTTCCTGACGACGGCGGTGTTTTCGATCCTCGTGACCTTGTGCTCGATGATCCCCGCGCTGTTTCTGGCCGTGATCGCGGACCGGCTGATCAAGGGATCGGGCGTGTACCGGACGCTGCTGATCTGGCCCTATGCGGTGGCACCGGCGGTGGCGGGTGTGCTGTGGCTGTTCATGTTCAACACGCGCGTGGGCGTGGTGTCGTGGTATCTGGGCAACCTGGGCTATGACTGGAACCACGTTCTGAACGGGGGCGAGGCGATGGGTCTTGTCGTCGTGGCCTCGGCCTGGGGGCGGATCAGCTATAACTTCCTGTTCTTCTTTGCCGCACTTCAGGCTGTGCCGCGGTCGGTGATCGAAGCGGCGGCCATCGACGGGGCGCGGTTCTGGACGCGGTTCTGGACCATCGTGCTGCCGCTTTTGTCGCCCACGACATTCTTCCTGCTGGTGGTGAATGTGGTCTATTCGTTCTTCGAGACCTTTGGCGTGATCCACACGATCACCGCGGGCGGGCCGCAGCAATCGACGACCATCCTTGTCTACAAGGTGTTTTCCGACGGGTTTGTGGGGCAGGATCTGGGGTCGTCCTCGGCGCAGTCGGTCATATTGCTGATCGTGGTGGGCCTGCTGACCATCATCCAGTTCAAGTTCATCGAGAAGCGGGTGCACTACTGATGGCAAAGGATGTGCATGGCATGGTGGAAAAGCGTGGTGCGGGGCTGTGGCTGACGCATGTGTTCATGATCCTCGGCGTGCTGGTGATCTTTTTCCCGATCTGGCTGGCCTTTGTCGCGTCGACCGTGACCCAGCCCGAGATCGTGCGCCCGCCCATGCCGCTCTGGCCGGGCGACCAGTTCTGGGAGAACTACAGCGCCGCCTTGTTTTCAGGGGTGAACGTGCCGGTGTCGACGATGCTGATCAACAGCCTCGTGATGGCCATCGGCATCGCGGTGGGCAAGATCGTCATCTCGCTCCTGTCGGCCTTTGCGATTGTCTATTTCCGGTTTCCGGGGCGCAATATCTTTTTCTGGATGATCTTTCTGACGCTGATGTTGCCGGTCGAGGTGCGGATCGTGCCCACCTATGAGGTGGTCGCGGGGTTCGGGATGCTGAACAGCTATTCCGGGCTGATCTTTCCGCTGATCGCGTCGGCGACGGCCACGTTCCTGTTTCGCCAGTTCTTCCTTACCATCCCGGATGAGCTGGCCGAGGCCGCGCGCGTCGACGGGGCGAGCCCGATGCGGTTTTTCTGGGATATCGTGGTGCCGATGAGCCGCACGAATGTCGCGGCGCTGTTCGTGATCCTGTTTATCTACGGCTGGAACCAGTACCTGTGGCCGCTGCTGATCACGACGGATCCCGAGATGAATACGATTGTGATGGGGATCAAGCAGATGTTCCCGTCAGGCGATGATGTGGCCGATTGGCCGGTGATCATGGCCACCTCGATCCTGGCGATGATCCCGCCGGTGATCGTGGTGGTGGGGATGCAGCGGCTCTTTATCCGCGGCCTTGTGGACAGTGAGAAATAGACCATGGCGACAGTGACCCTGAACGACGTCAAGAAGAGCTTTGGCCCGACGGACGTGATCCACGGCATCAGCGCAGAGATTGCGGATGGCGAATTTATCGTGATCGTGGGCCCGTCGGGCTGCGGGAAATCGACGCTGTTGCGGATGGTGGCCGGGTTGGAGACGGTGACGTCGGGCGATGTGATGATCGGTGGCACCCGCGCCAATGACCGTGAGCCCATGGACCGTGACATCGCGATGGTGTTTCAGAACTATGCGCTGTATCCCCACATGTCGGTGCGCCAGAACATGGGATACGGGCTGAAGATCGCCAAGATGCCCAAGGAGCAGATCAACGCCAAGGTCGAGGAGGCCGCGCGGCTGTTGCAGCTGGAGGCGCTCTTGGACCGCAAACCCAAGCAGTTGTCGGGCGGGCAGCGCCAGCGCGTCGCCATGGGCCGTGCCATCGTGCGTGAGCCTGCCGTGTTCCTCTTTGACGAGCCGTTGTCGAACCTCGACGCAAAGTTGCGGGTGCAGATGCGGCTGGAGATCCGCGATTTGCAGGCCAAGCTGGGGGTGACGTCGCTCTATGTGACGCACGATCAGGTGGAGGCGATGACGATGGCGGATCGCATGATCGTGATGAACGGCGGTGTGGCCGAACAGATCGGCACCCCGCTCGAGGTTTACGAAACACCGCGCACCCTTTTTGCCGCGCAGTTCATCGGCAGCCCGGCGATGAACATCATGGATGCGGACCTGTCCGGTGGGCAGGTGCGTCTGGGAGAGCTGACCGTGGCCACCGGGGTGGGCGCGGACGGGCCGGTCAAGGTCGGCATCCGGCCCGAACACGTGGTGCAGGACGCGGAGGGGCCACTGACCCTGCGGGTGCAGATGACCGAGCCCTTGGGCGCAAACACCTTGTTTCATGGCACGTTGAACGGTGCCGCGCAGCCCTTTACCGCCAGTTTGCCCGGCGTTCACGTGGCGCGCGGCGACGGGCAGGAGATCCGGTTTTCCGTCCAGCCCGGGCAGGCGCATCTGTTTGACGCGCACACCGGATTGCGCCGAAACGGGCCACGCTGACCCTTGACCTTGCAGGGCGCATCACTTAATTCCGGCACGCAGAGCGGGCGTTGTGTAGTGGTAAGACCTTAGCCTTCCAAGCTAATGACGCGGGTTCGATTCCCGCCGCCCGCTCCAGAAATTTTTCCTTCGATCCGGCCTGCGCCGCCCTGTCCACTTGACCTGACAGCCAGCTTGCGGCCATGTGCAGAGCACGCGCATCGCACGGAGACCGCATGACTGATCAGACGACCGCACCGACACCCCCGAATGCAGGGGAGCAGGAGCGTGAGAAATCCAAGAAGATCGGGGCCTTGCGCGCGCTGGTGCCGTTTCTGAAACCCTATTGGAAGCTGATGGCGGCCGCGATTGCGGCGCTGGTTGCGACGGCGATCATCTCGCTGACGCTGCCTCTGGCGGTGCGGCGCGTGGTGGACAATTTCGACACGGCGGACGCGGCGGTACTGGACCTTTATTTTCTTGCGGCCATCGGCATTGCCGGGCTGCTGGCGATTGGCACGGGCCTGCGCTATGCGCTGGTCACGCGGCTGGGCGAACGGGTCGTGGCGGACATTCGCAAGGCGGTGTTCGACCGCGTCATCGGCATGTCGCCGAGCTTTTATGAAAACATCATGACCGGCGAGGTGCTGAGCCGGATCACCACCGACACGACCCTGATCCTGAGCGTCGTGGGGTCGTCCATTTCGATCGCGCTGCGCAATGTGCTGATCTTTGTGGGCGGGCTGGTGCTGATGCTGCTGACCTCGGCCAAGCTGACGGGGCTTGTGTTGCTGATCGTGCCGGCGGTGGTGGTGCCGATCCTCGTGCTGGGTCGTCGCCTGCGGGTGCTGAGCCGGGAGAACCAGGACTGGATTGCGGCCTCGTCGGGGCGCGCTTCCGAACAGCTGAGCGCGGTGCAGACGGTGCAGGCGTTCACCCATGAGGCGGCCAGCCGGGCGATGTTCTCGGATGTGACCGAGGCCAGCTATGGGTCGGCCAAGCGGCGGATCACCACGCGGGCGGCGATGACGGTCATCGTCATCTTCCTCGTGTTCGTGGGCATCGTGGGTGTGCTGTGGATCGGGGCCAATGACGTGCGGTCTGACGCCATGACCATGGGCGCGCTGATCCAGTTCGTGATTTACGCGGTGATGGTCGCAGGCGCAGTGGCCGCCCTGTCCGAGATCATCGGCGAATTGCAGCGTGCGGCAGGGGCGACGGAACGGTTGGTCGAGCTGTTGCAGACGCGCGATGCGGTGCGGGATGTGGACGCGCCGCAGGTGCTGGCCGCGCCCGTGCGGGGGCATATCCGGTTCGAGGATGTACGCTTTGCCTATCCGGCGCGGCCCGCGATCAATGCGCTGGACGGCGTGACGCTGGACATCCAGCCGGGTGAAACCGTGGCCTTTGTCGGGCCGTCGGGCGCGGGCAAGACGACGATCATCCAGATGCTCTTGCGGTTCTATGACCCGCAGGAGGGGCGGATCTGCCTTGACGGGGTGAACGTGGCGGACATGGCGCGCGAGGCGTTCCGCGCCCATATCGCGCTGGTGCCGCAGGATCCGATGATCTTTGCCGCCTCGGCGGCGGAGAACATCGCCTTTGGCCGCCCCGGAGCCAGCCAGGCCGAGATCGAGGCCGCAGCACGGGCCGCTGCGGCGCATGAGTTCATCACCGGTCTGCCAGACGGCTATGACAGCCCTCTGGGCGAGCGCGGCGTGATGCTGTCGGGTGGGCAAAAGCAGCGCATCGCCATTGCACGCGCCATCCTGCGGGACGCGCCGGTTCTGCTTTTGGACGAGGCGACAAGCGCGCTTGATGCCGAAAGCGAGCGGGCTGTGCAGGAGGCGGTGGATACCCTCGCCGCCGGACGCACCACCCTGATCGTGGCGCACCGTCTGGCGACGGTGAAAAAGGCCGACCGTATCGTGGTGCTGGATCAGGGCCGCGTCGTCGCGCAGGGTCCACATGATCAATTGGTAGCCGAAGGCGGGCTTTATGCCCGTTTGGCGCGCTTGCAGTTCACGGATGGCATCGCCGCGGAATAATTCCCCTTACCGGTCGCCCCTCTGCCGTGGTCAGACGAAATCATAGCAAATAAAACTGAGAGGGATGGCTATGGGATTGTGGAGCTTTGTCAAAGGCAAGGGAAAGAAACTGTTCGGCGGCGATGACGCGGCCGAGCTGGATGGCGGCACGCTGAAGGACGAGATCAAGGATCTGGGTCTGGACGACAGCGGCCTCGACATCACGGTCGAGGGCGACAAGGTCAAGGTGTCTGGTACCGCCGTCAGCCAGGAAATGAAGGAAAAGGTCATTCTGGCCGTCGGCAATGTCGAAGGTGTGGCGGCCGTCGAGGATGACGTGCCCAGCGACACCGATCCGGTGTTCCACACAGTGGTGCCCGGTGACACGCTGTGGGGCATCTCGGCCGCGACGCTCGGCAACGGCGCGCATTACGAAAAGATCTTTGAGGCGAACAAGCCGATGCTGACGCATCCGGACAAGATCTATCCCGGTCAGGTGCTGCGGATTCCGCAGGACTGACCCAATACGCCAAAAATGGCGGTGTAGGGCGGTAGGTCTTTTGGGCCTGCCGCCTTTTTCGTGACCCAAGGTCATATGGTTTGACGCGGCGTCCCTACGGTTGCGGCACGGACCGCAATCCTTGCACATTACTGCAATCCGCCGCATTTTGAATTCAAGGGAAGAGACACGATGCCGCACATAGACGGCGCACAGGGAGGATAACTATGCCATTTGCAGGGATCGCGGATCGCGACGCCATTCAAAACGAGATGCCGTGGGAAGACCGCAACGTTGCCAAGACGGTCTTTGGCATGCTCAGCGACACCGCGACGCGGTTTCCGACGCATAACGCGGTCAGCTACCAGATCTTCTCGGATCCGAAGTCCAAGGCGGAGACGCTCAACTGGACACAGCTGCGCGACCGCACGGCCCAGACCGCGAACCTGTTCCGCAGCATGGGCATTGGACCCACGGATGTGGTGGCCTTTGTTCTGCCCAATGCGACCGAAACGGTGCTGACCCTGCTGGGCGGGGCCACGGCGGGGATCGTGAACCCGATCAACCCGCTCTTGGATGCCGAACAGATCGGTGCGATCCTGCGCGAGACCGGTGCCAAGGTCGTCGTGACCCTGCGCGCCTTCCCCAAGACGGATGTGGCCGAAAAGACCGCCAAGGCGGTGAGCCTTGCGCCCAACGTCAAATCGGTGCTCGAGGTGGATCTGCTGACCCATGTGTCGGGCATCAAATCCCTGATCATCCCGCTGATCCGCCCCAAGATGCAGAAGGCACCGGGCGTCGATTACCACGATTTCAACTCCGAAGTGGCCAAGCAGCCCAAGACGCTTCAGTTCGAGGATGTGCAGGAAGACCGCGTGGCGGCCTATTTCCACACCGGCGGCACCACGGGTATGCCCAAGGTGGCGCAGCACAAGTATTCGGGCATGGTCTATAACGGATGGATCGGTGCCACGGTTCTGTTGAATGAGAATGACAATATCCTCGCGCCCTTGCCGCTGTTCCACGTGATGGCCGCGCAGGTGATGATGATGGGCGCGCTGGCCTCCGGCGCGCATTGCATTTTCCCGACGCCGCAGGGCTATCGGGGTGAGGGTGTGTTCGACAACATCTGGAAGCTGACCGAGCGTTGGAAGGTGACGTTCATCGCCTCCGTGCCTACCGCGATTGCCGCGATGATGCAGCGCCCGATCGATGCGGATATCGGTACGGTGAAATCCACCTTCTCCGGGTCGGCGCCACTGCCGCAGGAGCTGTTCAAGCGCTATGAGACGGCAGCGGGGGTCGAGATCGTGGAAGGGTATGGCATGACCGAGGCGACCTGCCTTGTGTCGGGCAACCCTATCGACGGTGAAAAGAAGATCGGGTCCGTGGGCATTCCGTTCCCCTATACGGACGTCAAGATCTACAAGGGCACGCCCGATGGTCCGGTCGAGGTGGCCGTGGACGAGATCGGCGAGATCTGCGTGAGCAATCCGGGCGTGTGGCCGGGCAACACCTATACCGAGGCCGAAAAGAACAACGATCTCTACTACAACGAAAAATACCTGCGCACGGGCGATCTGGGTCGGTTTGACAGCGATGGGTATCTTTGGATCACGGGCCGCGCCAAGGATCTGATCATCCGTGGTGGGCACAACATCGACCCCGCCGAGATCGAAGAGGCGCTGCTGGGCCACGAGGCCGTGGCCTTTGCCGGGGCGATTGGTCAGCCGGACAAACATTCGGGCGAAGTGCCTTGTGCCTATGTGGAACTGGTCGATGGGGCCAGCACCACCCCGGATGAGCTTATGGCGTTCTGCAAGGAACATGTGCTGGAGCGCGCAGCGCAGCCCAAGCATATGACGATCCTCGACGAGCTGCCCAAGACTGCCGTGGGCAAGGTGTTCAAGCCCGATCTGCGCAAGGATGCGATCACCCGCATCTACAATGCCGCCCTGTCAGAGGCCGGGCTGGACGCGCGGGTCGTGTCGGTGATCGACGACAAGAAACGCGGGCTTGTGGCGCAGATCGCCGCCGGCGGGTCGAGCGAGAACGCGATCCAGACCGTTCTGGGCGATTTCATCCGCCCATGGGAGCTGGACAGCGCGGCAATGGCGGCGGAGTAAGACTGCCCGGACCGGATTTAGGGGGGGGGGCGCGCACGTGGGACCATGTGCGCGTTCTTTTCCTGTCTGATGACATAGACGTGACCGGAGCGGGCCGCGGCCTTGGGGTAGGGTGCGGGCAATGTCAGATCAGCCCGGAGGCTCCGATGCCCAAATCCCGCAAACGCACCAAGGCAGCACCGGCGCCGAAAGCCGCAACCCTGTCGCGCCGCTCGGTCCTGTCCGGCGGGGCCGTGGCCTCGGCCGTGGTGGTGGGCAGCGGGATCTGGGGCGCCAATTCGTTCCGCACCTATGCCGCCGAACATGATCTGGCCCGCGTGGGGCAGGGCAGCCCGGCCATCGTGCAGATCCACGACCCGCAATGCCCGACCTGCACCGCCTTGCAGAAACAGACCCGCGCGGCGCTGCGGGATTTCGACGATTGCGGCATGACCTATCTGGTGGCGGATATCACCACGCCTTCGGGCGCGGCCTTTGCCCGACGGTACAACGTGCCACATGTGACGCTGCTGCTGTTTGACGGGGCGGGCAATCTGCACCGGCAGGTGCAGGGCTTGCAGCAGGCTGCGCGGCTGGCGCAGGTCTTTGCCGCGCACAAGGCCGCCGTCACCTGAGAGACGTCATGTCAGGAAGGGTTTGGCACGCATGGTATCAGCCACCGGCGCGCCGAGCCGGTGCAGGATCGTCGGCGCAAGTTGGAGCTGGTCTATGACCGTGTCGGGCTCCGGCCCCTTGGCCGCGCCGAAATAGTAGAGCGCGGTTTCCTGTTGCAAGGCACCCCGCCCGCCGTGATGGCCGCGGTCGTCCTGTCCGTGGTCGGCGGTCACGATCACCTCGTAGCCCATGCCGCGCCAACGCGGGATGAAGGGGGCCAGCATTTCGTCCATGACGAAACAGGCGTGGTCCATTTCCTGACAGTCGTGGAAAAAGCGGTGGCCCATGCTGTCGAGGGTGCAGGTGTGCAGCATCGCATAGTCGAGATCGAAGCGCGCGCAGAGGTTGGTGAGGGTACCGAAGAGGTCGACATCCGACGGTGTCATCTGGTTGGTGTGGTCATAGCCCGTCATGGTGTGAAAGCGCCCGTGGTTGATCGAGGCGCTGTCCGGTTCGTCATATTCGATGTCGCGGACCACGTCGAAGGGCGCGCGGTTGAAGAATTCCGACCAGAAGGAATGCGCGACCGCGCCCGTGGTGCCGCCGCCCTTGCGGACCTGGGCAAAGACGTCCGGGTGCGAGAGGCGGAAAACGTTGCCATTGCCGGTGCAACCATGGTCTGCGGGTGCGACGCCAGTGTGGATGGAGGCGTAGCAGGAGGCCGAGATCGAGGGGAGCACGCTGCGGTGGGTCCAGGTCTGGGCGTCGCCGCTGTCGACCCAGCCTTCGAGATTGCCGAAGAGGCGGCGGAAATTGCGCAGGGGCACGCCGTCGAGGATGATCAGAAGGAGTTTAGTGGTCATGGCAATCGGGTCCCGGTTTCTGGCCCTAGCCTAGCGGTGTCGGGGGGCGGGGTCATCTGTGCAGAAGTGCAAAGGGGGGTGCGGGGACGGCGGGGTGACGCTCTTTGGCTTTGCCAAATTCGCCCCACCCGCCGTCCCGCAGGCGCTTAGTTGCCGGCACTTTCCATCTTGCGGTTGGCGATCACGTCCTCGAGCCAGCCGAGTTTCATTTCCGGCACCGAGCTGAGCAGCAGGTCGGTATAGTCGTCGAACGGCGGGGTAAGCACTTCGGACTTGGTGCCGTAGCGTTGCACGCGGCCCTGATACATCACGGCGATGCTGTCGGCGATGGCCCGCACCGTGGCGAGGTCATGGGTGATGAAGAGATAGGCCACGTCCTCGATCTTTTGCAGGTTGAGGAGCAGCTTGAGGATACCGTCGGCCACCAGCGGGTCGAGGGCCGAGGTGACCTCGTCGCAGATGATCAGCTTGGGCTTGGCCGCCAGCGCGCGGGCGATGCAGACGCGCTGTTTCTGGCCGCCGGAGAGCTCGGCGGGATAGCGATCCTGAAAGCCGCTGCCCAGTTCGATCTCGTCCAGCAATTCCTGGATGCGGTTCTGTTTTTCCGCGCCCTTGAGGCCGAAGTAGAATTCGAGCGGTCGGCCGATGATCGTGCCCACGGTCTGACGCGGGTTCATGGCGGTGTCGGCCATCTGGTAGATCATCTGGAGTTCGCGCAGGTCTTCGAGGCTGCGGGAGGGTTGATCCGGCGTCAGCGTGCGGCCCGCAAAGGTGATGGTGCCGTCGCGGGGGGGCAGGAGGCCGGTGATCACGCGGGCGAGGGTGGATTTGCCCGAGCCGCTTTCGCCCACCACGGCGAGGGTTTGGCCGGGGCTGAGATCGACGTTCACGTTGTGCAGGACGTCGAAATTGGTGCCCTTGTAGCGGGCGGTGATGTTTTCGACGCGCAGCACCGGTTCGGTCGGTTGCTTTTCCTCGTGGGTGATCGAGCGGACCGAGACGAGGGCTTGGGTGTATTCTTCCTTGGGCGCGTTGATGATCTGGTCGGTGGTGCCATATTCGACCATTTCGCCCATGCGCAGGACCATGATGTGATCGCTGACTTGCGCCACGACGGCGAGGTCGTGGGTGATGTAGAGCGCGGCCACGCCGGTGTCGCGGATGGCGTCCTTGATCGCCTTCAGGACGTCGATCTGGGTGGTCACATCCAGCGCGGTGGTCGGTTCGTCAAAGACCACGAGGTCGGGTTCGGGGCAGAGCGCCAGCGCCGTCATGCAGCGTTGCAGTTGGCCGCCCGAGACCTGGTGGGGGTAGCGGTTGCCGATATTGTTCGGGTCGGGCAGGCCCAGCTTGGCAAAGAGGTCCCGCGCGCGCTGTTCGGCGTCTGATTTGGAGAACTTGCCCTGGAATACCGCGGCTTCGATCACCTGTTCCATGATGCGCTTGGCCGGGTTGAAAGAGGCGGCTGCGGATTGGGAGACGTAGGTGACCTCGGCCCCGCGCAGCCTGCGGATGTCGCGGGCGCTGGCGGAGATCACGTCGCGGCCATTGACCTTGACCGTGCCGCCGGTGAGTTCCACGCCGCCGCGTCCGTAGGACATGGTGGCCAGGCCAATGGTGGACTTGCCGGCACCGGATTCGCCGATCAGGCCAAGGACCTTGCCTGCCTCGAGGTCGAAATCGACGCCGTGCACAATTTCGATGTCATGGGGTTTTTCGCCGGGCGGATAGACTGTTGCGCCGATTTTCAGGCCGCGGACTTGGAGAAGTGGTGTCGTCATGATTTCGGCTCCGGGCTGGTGGGCAGATTGCCCACCCTACGGGTCTGTATGTAGGGTGGGCAATCTGCCCACCATCCTGCATGGATCATCCGCGGCCCCCTTTCAGCGATGTGGTGCGGTTCAGGATCCAGTCGGCGATCAGGTTCACGCTGATGGCCAGCGTGGCGATGGCGACGGCCGGGTAGAGAGCCGCGCCAATGCCGAAATTGATGCCTTCCTTGTTCTCTTTCACGATGCCGCCCCAGTCGGCCAGCGGTGGTTGGACACCGATGCCGAGGAAGGACAGGGTCGAGATGAAGAGCACCATGAAGATGAAGCGCAGGCCCATTTCGGCGACCAGAGGCGACAGCGCATTGGGCAGGATCTCGCGGAAGATGATCCAGGCGAGCTTTTCGCCGCGCAGCCGGGCCGCTTCGACATAGTCCATGACGGAGATGTCGACGGCCACGGCGCGGGCGAGGCGGTAGACGCGTGTGCTGTCCAGTAGGCCCATGATGACGATGAGGGTCAGTACGGTGGCCTCGATCGAGCTGAGGATCACAAGGGCAAGGATCAGCGAGGGGATCGACATGAAGAGGTCGACGAGGCGGCTCATCAACTGGTCGATCCAGCCCCCCGACACGGCGGCGATGAAGCCCAGAACCGCGCCTGTGGTGAAGCTGAGGATGGTGGCGGCTGTGGCGATGAAGATCGTGGTCTGCCCGCCGTAGATCATGCGGGTCAGCAGGTCGCGCCCGATCTGGTCGGTGCCGAGCCAGTGTTCGGCGGAGGAGGGCTCCCAGACGTCACCCACGGCTTCGGCCATGCCATAGGGGGCGATGACGCCTGCGAAGATGGCGGCGAGGAAATAGGTGCCGGTGATGATCAGGCCAATGGCGGCGGAGAGGGGAATGTTTTTCAGCATGGGGTTAGGCCCATCTTTTTTGGTGGTGTGAGGCTTTGTTTGGCACCCAGATTGGCAAATGGGTGCCTCCCCGCGCATGCGTGCGCATACGCTTGGTCGCACGAAATGAGTTTTTTCGGTGAAAAACTCATTTGGGGTGCCTCAGTCTTGGGTTGGCCAGGATGGACACCACGTCAGCGACAATATTGAGAATGATATAGACGGCGGCAAAGATGACGCCGCAGGCCAGCACCACGGGCACGTCGCGTTTGACCACTGCGTCCACGAGGTACTGGCCCATGCCGGGATAGGCGAACACAACCTCGACCACCACGACACCCACCACGAGGTAGGCGAGGTTGATCATCACCACGTTGACGATGGGGGCGATTGCGTTGGGAAAGGCGTGTTTGCGGATCACGGTAAAGGTCGTGAGGCCTTTGAGTTCGGCGGTTTCGATATAGGCCGATTGCATCACGTTGAGGATGGCGGCACGCGTCATGCGCATCATGTGCGCCAGCACCACCAGCGTCAGAACGGCCACGGGCAGCGAGATGGCGTGGAGCTGGTCCAGCAGCGGCATGCCCGGTGAGACGGAGGCAAAGGACGGCGCCCAGAACAGTTTCACCGCGAAGAAGAACACCAGGATATAGGCGATCATGAATTCGGGCAGCGAGATCGAGGCCAGCGTGATGCCGGAGATCAGCTTGTCCGGCCAGCGGTTCTGGTAGCGCACCGCGATCAGGCCCAGCAGGATGGCCAGCGGGACCGAGATGATCGCAGCCCAGAAGGCAAGGAACAGGGTCGAGGACATGCGCCGGGCGACCTGTTCACCGATGGGCAGCTTGTTGGTCAGGGCGGTGCCCATGTCGCCGGTCACGATCCCGCCCAGCCATTCGACATAGCGGGTGAACGCGGGACGGTTCAGGCCCATTTCCTCGCGCAGGTTGGCGAGGCTTTCGGGGGTGGCGGATTGGCCCAGGATGGCCTGGGCGGCGTCGCCGGGCAAAATTTCGGTCAGTCCGAAAATCAGCGCGGAGGCGGCCAGCAACAACAACAGGCCGAGGCCCAGGCGTTGCAAGACAAGTCGGAGGATGGGGTGCATGACTGCGGGATCCTGATGGGGTGGAGGTCAGCGGCGTGCCCCGCGGGGCAACGAAAAACCGCGCCCGGATCGGTCCGGGCGCGGTTGTGTGGATTTACGCTTTCCAGGTCTTCTTGAAGGCGTACCAGTTCATCTGGGGACCGTTCGGGTCGCTCTCCCAACCTTGCACCTTGGTCGAGACCGCGTCGACGAAGTCGTTGAACATAGGCACCATCAGGCCGCCCTCTTCGTTCAGCATGCGACCCATGTTGGAGTAGATCTCCTTGCGCTTGGCTTCGTCCAGTTCGGCGCGGGCTGCGAGCAGCATCTCGTCGAACTCAGGGCGCTTCCAGCGCGTGTCGTTCCAGTCGGCGGAGGACAGGTAGGCGGTGGTGTACATCTGGTCCTGCACCGGGCGGCCACCCCAGTAAGAGCAGCAGAAGGGCTGCACGTTCCACACTTCGGACCAGTAGCCGTCATTGGGCTCACGCTTGATTTCCAGCGGGATACCGGCGGCCTGGGCCGACTGCTGGAAAAGGGCTGCGGCATCGACCGCGCCGGGGAAGGCGCCATCGGCGGTGCGCAGGATGATGGGCGAGCCATCGTGACCGGACTTCTTGTAGTGCTCGGCCGCTTTTTCCAGATCAAAGGTCCGCTGCGGGATCGTGTCGTCAAACAGCGGGTAGGCTGCGTTGATCGGCATGTCGTTCCCGATGGAGCCGTAGCCTTGAAGGATCTTTTCGACCATTTCCTCGCGGTTGAGCGCGTGTTTCAGCGCCAGACGCAGCTCGTTTTCGTCGAACGGAGCGGTGTCGATGTGCATGATGAACACGTAATGGCCGCGCCCTGCGGTGGACAGCACGTCGACGGTGGGAGCGCGGTCCAGCAGTTTGGCGATCTTGGGCTCGACCCGGTTGATCGTGTCGACCTGACCCGATTGCAGCGCCGCGGTGCGGGCGGTGGCGTCGTTCAGAACGATGACCTCGACCGTGTCATAGTGCGCCGTGACCGTCTGGTCGCCGCCCCAGTAATCGTCGCGGCGCTTGGCCACCATGCGTACGCCGGGCTCATCGCTTTCCAACACATATGCGCCGGTGCCGATGGCAGCCGTTGGGTCGTCAAAACCGCCGCCGGGCTGGATCATCAGGTGATAGTCGGCCATCAGGTAGGGCAGGTCGGCATTGCCGACACCCAGTGTGACCTCGAACACGTCACCGTCGGTGCGCATGCTTTCGATGCCCTGCACGATGCCGAGGGCACCGGACTTGGAATCCTCGTTGGAGTGACGCTCCATGGTCTTCATCACGTCTTCGGAGGTGACGGCCTGACCGTTGGAGAAAGTGATGCCCTGACGGATCTTGAAGCGCCATGTCTTGGCGTCGGCGGAGCCTTCCCAGCTTTCCGCGACCAGACCGGTCAGCGAGCCATCGGCTTCGACCTCGACAAGACCTTCGCCCCAGAGCTGACCGCCGGCGATCGGCACATCGGAGGCCCATGTGGCAGGGTCCTGGCTGTTGGTGGATTCGCCCCCTTGAACACCCATCTTGAAGGTGCCGCCCGCGACGGGTGTCGCGGCTTGGGCAGATTGGGCAAGCATCGTGGATGCAACGGCGGCCGTGACCCCGAGGGCGGCGGCTTTGGACATGAATTCACGACGTGTCATCGTGCCAGCCGCAACGCGTGCGGACAGTGTTTCGAGTTCTTTGGACATATACGTCTCCCGGTTGGCGTCCCGCGTCTTTGCGCGGATTTTGAGTGGTTATGCCTTGACGTTAAGCATTTGAGGCTAGGTCGCAAGGGTTAAAACCGGCCCTTTGCGCCCACGGCCCGACCATCACCTAGATTTCATTTCTTGGAATGCTGTCTGTGACATCGCGTGTGTAAATCAGCGTGTCGTTTTCGTAGGCGTCCAGTTTCGCGCTCAGGTGGAAATTTGCGGCGTCCGACCACATCTCGCATCGGGTTTCGGTGCGCAGGCGGATGCCGTCGCGCTCAAGCTCGTCCGTCCAGTGGCAGAGGCCGCGCGCGGATAGCGGGTCATCGGGGTGGATGTCCCAGCGCTCGCGCGCCACCGATCCGTTGATCAACCCGTGATCCAGATCGCGCAGCTTGCCAAAGTCATCCTCGATCACCAGCGACACAACGCCGGTGGTCATGTCCGTTTCGCGGCGGCGGGTGTGCGCCTCGGGCCGCAGGGTTTCGGTTTGCCACGGGTCCGCGGCCTCGGGCGGGGCAAAGGGGGGACAATCCGTCGGTCCGGTGGTCTGTGGTACGCGGACGGTGCCGCCCCGGATGGTCAGTGTTGCTGCACCCGGTGCGGGCCAGATCAGCGGCCAATAGGCGGTGCTGATCGCGATGCGGATGCGGTGCCCGGCGGGCACGGTATATCCGATGTGATCCAGCGCAACCGTAATCTCGGTGTCCTCGCCTACGGGCATCGGTTCGGGCGCTGCGGCGCTGTGGCGGTGGCTGAGGTTGCGGACCCCGTAAGTGATGCGCGTGCTGGCCCCGTCGGGGTGGATGTGGTTGAGGCGGATCGCGATCTGCCCCTGTGGCTGGTCGCTGGCAAGGGTCAGGTGGACGTTTGGTGCACCGAGGATCGTCATGTCCTGTTCCAACGGTGCGCTGGTCCAGCAGGCCGATTGCGCATCGTCGCCGCGCTGATCACCGGGCAATTCCGGGCCCAGCCAGATGGCGCAGTATTCGCCCGCTTCGGCCCCGGTGTCGGAAGGCGACGCCACGACCGCATCCAGAACCGCCGGGGTCCTGCCCAGTATCTCGGACGCGCCCAGGTTTAGGTCGATGTGATCCGCGCCGTCATGCAGCGCACCGGCGGGCTGTCCGACCCAGTGGCCCGCCCGTTCGGTATACCAGCGCGCAGGCCGCACCCCGTCCATGATATAGGCGCGCAGGTCCGGGTCGTCCTCGACCCCGGTTTCGACCCCTTTGAGCCACCGATCCCACCAGCGCAGCGCCTCTTGCAGAAAGCCGATGCGCGGCTCGGGCACGGCGAAATGCGGGTATTTGTGCACCCAGGGTCCGATGATCCCCTTGGCCCCCGGCAGGGCATCGACGATCTGCGGCACCGCGTTCTTGTAGGCGTCGCCCCAACCGCCTACCGCCAGCACCTTGGCCTTGATGGTGCCATAGCTGTCGATCACCGATCCGTGCCGCCAATAGGCGTCGCGCGTCTGGTGGCGCAGCCACGTGCTGGGCAGGAAGGGTTCGTTCTCCAGCCGGTCCAGCCACATCTCGCGCCAGTCGGGGCGCAGGGCGGGGTCGGGCGCGCGGGACGAATAGCTCCACATCGTGGCGCCCCAGCCCAAGTTTTCGTTCAGCAGGCAGCCGCCCTTGTAGTGGATGTCATCGGCAAAGCGGTCCACGGTCGAACACAGCGTGATGATCGCCTTGAGTGCCTCGGGCGCCATGGCCGCGACCTGCAGGCTGTTGAACCCGCCCCAGCTGATCCCCATCATGCCCACATGGCCGTTGCACCACGGCTGGGCTGCGGCCCATTCGATCACGGATACGGCGTCGTCCAGTTCGGTCTGGGTATATTCGTCCGCCATAAGTCCGTGGCTGTCGCCGTTGCCGCGCATGTCCACGCGCAGGCACGCATAGCCGCGCGCGGCGAAATACGGATGGGTCAGCGCATCGCGCGCGCAGGTGCCGTCGCGCTTGCGATAGGGCAGGTGTTCGAGGATCAGCGGCACGGGATCGTCCGCCGCATCGACGGGCCGCCACAACCGGGCGGACAGGCGGGTGCCATCGGGCATGGTGATGCCGATGTCGGGATGTTCTTCGATGGGGCGCAGGCTGTTTTTCATGTCCGCACCGTTGAGCGGCTTGGCAAGCCTGTCAAGCGCGGCTGCGGCGTCACCCCTCGATATGCGCGATCGCGAGATCCATCACATTGGTGCCCGTGGGCCCGGTCTTGACCAGAACGCCGCGCGCCGCGAGCCACGGATAGGCATCTGCCGCTGCCAGGGCCGCATGGCCGCTGTCGTCCCATGTGTCGCCATCGATCAGCGCACCCGCGGCATCCGTGGGGCCGTCCGTGCCATCGGTTCCGGCGACAAGAATGCGCAGGCCCTCGGTGCCCGCAATCTCGCGCGCAAGCCCCAGTGCCAGCGCCATGTTGCGCCCACCCATGCCGGGCGCGTCGGGCAGGTGAACCACCGGCTCTCCGCCCATGATATGCAGGCCTGGCCGGGCGGTCTTGAGCGCGGCCGCGATGCGCGGGGCCAGCACGGCCACGTCGTCATAGAGCGTTTCTTCATTGCCTTGGACCGGGACCGGGCTGGCCGCGGCAACGGCGGCGCGGGCGATGGCGTTGCTGGCCACGATCCGGGGGTGAAAGTCGAACGGGGCCTGCGCAGGCGCGTCACCGATGCCCGACCCGATGGTGGCCAGCGCGTCGCCTTCCACATCCGACAGGGCCAGCGTCGTCACGCGCGCACCAGCAAACCCGGTGAGGAGCTTGCCGCCCTTGACCTGCGAGCGCGCCGTGCGGTGGGCGTTCATCTCGCCAATGGGCGCGCCAGACGCGAGCAGGCCATCGGTCTCGGCGCGCAGGTCGTCCAGCGACAGTCCGTCCACCGGCACCTCGACCAGCGCCGAGGCGCCGCCAGACACCAGCATCAACAGATGCGATCCGGCCCCGCAGGCCGCCACCGCCTCCTGCACCGCTCGGCCCGCATCCAGCGACGCGGCATCGGGGACCGGGTGGGCGGCTTCCATCACCGTGGCGTGGGCGGGCGCATCGGCCCCGTGGTGGTATTTGGTGACCACAAGGCACGGCACGTCCGGCCACCGCGCGGCGGCCGGTTTGGCCATGGCTGCGGCGGCCTTGCCCACGGCGATGATCCGGTCGGGGCGGGGGCAGGGCGCGTCGGTCAAGCTGCGGTCAACGGCCTTGTCTCCGCGAACAGCCTCCACGCCCGCCCACCAAAGTGACACCACATCTACCGCCTTCGACATCGCCAATTCCTTTTGCATCGCCCCTCGGACTGAGTCCGATTCGCCACAACATGTACCCGTAATTGCAGGAAATTGTGATGCCTTGGCAAAAAGACTCTAGCTCTTGATTCGCTCTTCGCGTATCACTGCGGGCACAAAGAGTGGTCAGCACGGCGAATAATGTCGGCGACAGCGTAATCAAAGGGACCGCGAAAACGCGGCCTGAGGCGAGAGTGGTGGTGTTATGAAGGCGATTGATTTCGTCGTCCGCGATGGTGCGGGCGCATTACAGCGTGGAGTCGTGCCAGAGGATGGAAACACCTCCATCGGGCTGACCAGCGGACAAGAAATTTCCCTGAATTTGCGTCAGATCGATCTGGCGGGACAACAGCGCAGCGGCGATGACCTGATCATCACGCTGGTGGATGGGCGTACAATCACGCTCGAGAATTACTTCAACGACTTCGGTGAGACGAACCGGCTGTTTATTTCGGCAGACGGTTACCTGAACGAAGTCGCTTTTGTCGAAACATCCGATGGCGCGCTTTACGCGCAATACGGACCGACCGAGCAGTGGGGCAAGTGGAGCCCGTCGGATGATCTGATCTATCTGGGTCGGACCGAGGTTGCGCAGGTCGGCGTGCCGGTTGGCGGCGACGAAGAAGTGTCGATGCTTGGTGCGGCGCTGCTGGGGCTTGGCGGCGGCGGTCTGGGTGCCGGTGCTGCGGCTCTGGGTGGTGCGGCCCTGCTTGCTGGCGGCGGCGGCGGTGGTGGCGGAGGCGGCGGTCAGCCGCCCGCTGACCCGACCATCAACGGTATCGGGACAACGACGAATGTCGGTGGCGACGATCCGTCGACGCATGTCATCACGGTCACCGGCACAGGCCAGCCGGGCGACGATGTGTCCGTTGATGTGGGCGGCGTGGTCATCACGACTGTTATTGCCGACGATGGCACGTGGTCCGTGACCTATGACGACGATGAATTCCCCGCCGATGGCACGGTGCAGCCCGTGGCGACCTTTACCCATTCAGGCGGCGGCACCAGCACGCTGACCGGCGGCACGATCGTCATCGACACAACCCCGCCCGAGGTTTCGATCTCCACAGGGGTGGACAGCGTCGGCCACGTCGTGAATGGCGACGAATTGTCCAGCGGTGTGACCCTGACAGGCACGGGCGAGCCCGGTGCCACGCTTGATATCACCATCGCGGGCGTTGTCCGCTCCACCACGGTGGACGCAGATGGCAACTGGTCTGCGACATGGCAGGCGGGCACCCTGACGGATGGCGAATACGACACCGGCGTGACCGTTGTGGCGCGCGATGCCTTTGGCAACTCGACCACCATCACCGATGTGCTTGTGGTTGACACGGTTGCAGAGCTGACCATCAACGACAGCACCGTCGAAGGCGACGGCACCGTCAACGCGCTCGAGGCATCCGACGGCATCACGCTGACCGGCACGGCGCAGGCAGGTTCCACCGTTCAGGTCACCTTCAACGGCATCACCCGCGCCGCCACTGTTGCAGCCGACGGCACGTGGAGCGTGGATTATTCCGCAAACGAAGTGCCCACAGGCGAGACACAGGCCACGATCACGGCCGTGGCAACGGACGCGAACGGCAACTCGACGACGGCGACCGGATCGATCAATATCGACACGATCACCGATGTCAGCATCAATACCAGCACGGTCGAAGGCGACGGCGTGGTCAACGCGCTCGAGGCCAGCGACGGCATCACGCTGACGGGCACCGCACAGGCGGGCGCCAGCGTCGACGTGACCTTCAACGGGTTCACGCGAACCGTCACAGCCGCCGCCGATGGCACATGGAGCGCGGATTTCACTGTCGCCGAACTGCCCACTGGCGAAACCGATGTCACCGTCACCGCCGTGGCCACCGATGCCGCGGGCAACACGGCCACATCGACCGGCACCGTTGCCGTGGACACAATCACAAATGTCACCGTCGCCACCGCAGGTGTCGAGGGTGACGGCGTGATCAACGCCGCCGAGGCCGCCGATGGCGTCACGCTGACCGGCACTGCACAACCGGGCGCGACCGTGGATGTGACCTTCAACGGGGTCACCCGTGCCGCGACCGTCGATGCCAACGGAAACTGGACGGCGAACTTCCTCGCCTCCGACATCCCCACCGGCGAAACGCAGGCCACTGTTACCGCCGTTGCCACGGACGCCAACGGCAACAGGGCCACTGCCACGGGTACCGTGGACGTGGACACACTGGTCAACCAGTTGAACTTTACCTCGACCGCAGGCGGCAGCGACGCCACCATCAATGCGACCGAGGCGGGCGCAGGTCTGGTTGTCACAGGCGTGACCGAACCGGGCTCCACCCTCGTGGTTCAGCTGGGCAACGCGACGACAACTGCAACCGTGGCCGCCGATGGGTCGTGGACCGCGTCCTTCCCAAGCAGCGCGATCCCGCAAGGCACCTATTCCACCTCGCTGGTCGCGACCGCGACGGATGCCGCAGGCAACACCCGCGACGTCACCCAGGCGGTCAACGTCGACACCGAGGCCAACAGCCTGACACTGGACGGCCCCGTCGAGGGCGACGACGTCATCAACGAGGTCGAGGCCAGTGACGGCGTCATCCTGTCCGGCACCTCCGATCCCGGCGCACTGGTCAGCGTGACACTGCACGGCGTGACGCATCAGGTCGTGGCCAATGGCAACGGCGTCTGGCAGGCGTTCTATACCGCGGGTCAGATCACCCCGGGCACCTATGACGCGCAAATCACCGCGACCACCACAGACGCCGCAGGCAACGTGGCCACCGTCACCGACACCGTCCACGTCGATACACGGGTGGACAACCTGTCGGTCGCGGCAGACGTCATCGAAGGTGACAACATCATCTCCGCCGCCGAACGCGCCGACGGCGTGGTCCTGACCGGCACTACCGAGCCGGGCTCTACCGTGTCCGTGACCATGGGTCTGCACACGGTGCAGGCCATCGTGGACGCCAATGGCAACTGGCAGGCGCCGTTCTCGGCCAGCCAGGTGCCCGAAGGCGAATATGTCATGGATGTCTCTGTCACCGCGACGGATATCGCGGGCAACGTGGCCACCGTGACCGACACCGTGCGTGTCGACACGCTGGTCAACACGCTCGACATCCAGGACACCGTGACCGCCGACGACGTGATCAGCGGCGACGAGGCCCGCGACGGCATTGCGCTGGGCGGTCAGGTCGAACCGGGCTCCACCGTCATGGTCGACTTCCACGGCACGGTCCTGGCCGCGGTCGTGGACGTCAATGGCAACTGGTCGCTCGACATTCCGGCCTCTGCCATCCCGGCGGGTGAATACGACGCCGCCATCACCGTCATGGCGACGGATGCGGTCGGCAACACCGACACCATCAGCGACACGCTGCGCATCGACACCGAAGCCCCCGAAGGCCCGGTCATCGCCAGCTACACCCGCGATGGCGACGGCATCCGTGGCATCTCGACCGAGCAGAGCGATGGCGATCTGAGCGTGGCACAGGTGAACGGCGATGGTTCGGTGACAGACGTGGTCGCAACGCAGGTCGATATCGATCCGCTGGGCGAGACGAACTTCCAGTTCCAGACCAACGTGCCGGACGGCTCGCATCTGGTTGTCACCTCCGAGGACGCCGCAGGCAACACGCGCGGCACCTACGTGGTGCTCGACGACGAAAGCGCCAATTCCAGCGTGGACCTGTCGAACCCGGCCCTTGGCAACTACCAGATCGAGGCGGTCGAACTGCAATTCGCAGAAGAGGCCAACCTGACCATCACCGAGGCGCAGCTCTTGGACCTGTCCGACAGCACCAACACGCTGACCATCCACGGCGGGTCCGACGATACGGTCACCATCGCGGGGGCCACGCGCACCGGCTCGACGACAGTCGAAGGTCAGACCTACGACGTCTACAGCCTGGGCACCGAAGGCACGGTGATCCTCGACGACGACATCACGGTCAACACGGCCATCGGCTGATAACGAAACTTTCACTGGGCAAGCAACAACAAGAACAAATCGAGCATTTTCCAGCAAGACAAGAGGCGCGGACCGGGGTCCGTAACCGCGCCCACCTCCAAAAACGATAAACCCGAAACGGGACAGGACTATGGGGCAAGGTGGTATCAAGGTTGCGGCGATGTTTGCCGCTGTCTCGCTCACGGCGGGATGTTTGGGGGAAACCGGCGGTGTGCCGTTTGTGTCCAAACTGAGCGGTGGGGCGGACGCGCAGGTGCAGGCGTCAAGCGCGGGTGGCACCAAGGTGGCCGCGCTGGCGCAGACGCCCACAGCTAATGACGAAACCCTCAATGCAGAAAGCGTTGTGATCGCGGGCCTTCTGGCGCGCCGGTCCGTGCTGCCGGAAGGCAGCGCCTATGACCGCGTCTCCGGCGCGGTGCTGGCGGCAAATGCGCGTGCTGCGGAAACGGAATTGCGCGCCGCCCGGCTGCGGGCAGAGGCCGCCTCCAAGAACTGGCTGCCCACCATCGGGCCGCGTATCTCTTTGAATTCACTGGGGGATATCATCACCCAGATCGTCGTGGATCAGGTGATTTTCGACAACGGCCGCAAGAAAGGCGAACGCGCCTTTGCCAAGGCCGATGTCGAGGTGGCCGCCGTGGCGCTGGCCGAAGACACCAATGACCGGGTGGCGACGGGGCTCGAGCTGTACCTGACCGCCGCCGAAGGTCGAGAGGCCGCCGCCCTGCACCGCGCGACCCTGCGCGAGATGGAGCATTTCGAATACATCATGTCCGAGCGGGTGCGCGGTGGCGTGTCCGACATGTCCGACCTGCACGTGATCCGACAGAAACTGTCCGAGATCCGTGCCGACATCGCCGCCAGCGAGGAAGCGTCGCACACCGCCATTGCCGAACTGAACGCCATGGCGATCCAGCCGCTGGACGACGTGCGCGGGCTGGAGACGCTGGCAATCAGCGCGCAGGCGGCCCAGCCGCTGGCCGTGACCCGCGCCGAGGCCGAGAAGGAACGCAGCATCGCTCAGGCCCAGATCGACCGCGCCAGCCAGCTGCCCGGCATCAACGCACAGGCAACCGTGGGCGAAAACAGCGGCGCGGGCATCACCGTGGGCGGCGCGAATTTCGGGCTGGGCACATCCGCGCGGCTCAAATCCATCGAAGCGGCCAAAGAGGCGGCAGGCCGTCAGGTGGCCCAGGCCAACGAGGACGCCAACCGCAGCCTGCGCAAGCTTGAAGGGCAGGTCGCGGCCAAAGGTCGTCAGGCCGGTGAGGCGCGCGGGCTGACCGGGCAGGCCAAGGCCAATCTGGATCTATTTCAGGAACAATACGAGGCGGGGCGCCGTCAGGTCATGGATGTTGTCGGCGTCTATGAAACCTTTGCGCGCCGCCAGGCGTCCGAAGTGACGTTGAAATACGAGGCCCTGCGGTTGCAGGTCGAACTGGCCCGCGTACAGGGCGTTCTGGCGGATGGAGATCAGATTTGACCGAGCGGCGGCCCTTTACCCTGACCATCACCAACGGCAACCGCGCCAGCATCAAGGCCGCGCCAACCAAGGAAACACCGAAAGCCGACAATGCCAACCGGTTCGAGGACCGCTTGCGCACCCGCGCGGATCTATCGGTGGCGCTGGCGGGCATTCTGGGCGTGAACACCGCGCGTTCCGACATCTACGAGGCGCTGCGCACGGCGACGTCGCAGGGGGCCAGTGACGCGGTCGAGGCGGACGCCATCGCTGACGGGCTCAAGGCCGCAGGGCTGATCGCGCAGGTGCGCACCATCGAAGCGCTGACCGCCGATCAGTGGCCCGCGCTGGCCTATATGACCAGCGGGCAGGTCGTGCTGGTGCTGGGACAGACGCGCGGCGATCTGATCATCTATGACAAGACCTGCACCGACAACCGCGCGCAGGTCGCCATGACGGAATTCGCGCCGTTCTTTGCCGGGCTCGTCGTCCGCGCCGAGGCACCATTGGCGCGCGTGGCCGAAACCCACAAGACCGAAGCCAAGCCCGCCCATTGGTTCTGGGGGCAGTTCTACAATTTCCGCAAGGCACTGGCCGAGATCGCGCTGGGGTCCTTCGTGGCCAACTTGCTGGCCGTGGCGGTCGCGCTGTTCTCGCTCCAGGTCTATGACCGGGTGATCCCGCATCAGTCCGAGGCGACGCTGTGGGTTCTGGCGGCGGGGGCCTGTCTGGCCCTGCTGCTCGAGGCGTTTATCAAGATCGCGCGCGCCCGCCTGATGGACGGAGCCGGGCGGCAGATCGAGCTGTCGGTGCTGCGCCTGTTGATGGGACGGGTGATGGGCATGCGCTCCGACCTGCGCGGGCAATCGCCGTCGATGACATTCAGCGCGATGCGCGAGTTCGGGTCTGTACGCGAGTTCTTTACCGCCTCGACCATCGGCACCATCGCCGACATCCCGTTCATCTTTGTCTTTCTCCTGCTGGTGGCGTCCATCGCCGGGCCGGTGGTCTGGGTGCTGATCCTGGGCGGCGTGCTGATGGTGGTGCCGGGGTTCTTCATGCAGAAACGGATGCTGCGCCTGACGCAGGAAACCCAAGGGGCCTCTGCAAAATCCTCGCGCCTGCTGCACGAGGCGATATTCGAGCGCGACACGGTGAAAACCCAGCGCGCCGAGGACCGCGTGATGCGCATCTGGCAGGAGTTGACCACGCTAAGTGCGATGAAATCCTCCGAACAACGCAGGCTCGCCTCCGCGCTCACGTTCTGGAGCCAAGGCATGCAGCAAATGACCTATGTGGCGGCGGTGATCGCGGGCACGTACCTGGTCTTTGCCGGACAGTTCACCGTGGGCTCGATCATCGCCGTGGGCATCCTGACCAGCCGCACGCTGGCGCCGCTGACGCAACTGGCGGGAACCATGGCGCGCTGGGGCAACGTCAAGGCCGCGCTTGACGGGCTCGACGCCATTGCCGACGCACCGCAGGACACGGATGAAAGCCGCACCTACCTGCGCCGCGAGGCGCTCAAGGGGCATTTCGAGCTGCGCGAGGTCCAGTTCCAATACGAGGACGATGGCGCGCCGACGCTGGACATTCCGGGTGTGCAGATCATGCCGGGCCAGCGCGTGGCCGTTCTGGGATCGAACGGGGCGGGCAAGTCGTCGCTGCTGAAAATCCTGTCGGGCGTCTATGCGCCCACCAAGGGCCGCGTGCTGATCGACGGCACGGATATGAGCCAGATCGAACCCCGCGACCTGCGCCGGTTGATCGGCTATCTGGGGCAGGACGTGCGGCTGTTTTCTGGCACGCTGCGCGACAACCTGAACCTGACCATGCTGGAGCGCGACGATGATCGCCTCTATGCCGCGTTGGATTTCGCGGGCCTCGGTCCCTTTGTCAAAGGGCACCACAAGGGGCTGGATCTGGACATTCTGGATGGCGGTCAGGGCTTGAGCATCGGGCAGCGGCAGTCGATCGGCTGGGCGCGGCTGTGGTTGCAGGATCCGCAGGTGTGCCTGCTGGATGAACCGACCGCGGCGCTGGACCAGACGCTCGAGACGACGCTGGTCAGCCGGTTGGAGACGTGGATGGAGGACCGCACGGCCATCATCGCCACGCACCGCGTGCCGATCCTGTCGCTGACCAACCGCACCCTGATCCTGCAAAACGGACGGATGACGATTGACGGGCCGCGCGATGAGGTGCTGGCCCATATCGGCAAGGCTGTGCCGTTGAAAGGAAAGATCGCATGAGTGCCGCACCCACCAATGTGCCGACGCATCTGAGCGACCAACTGGGCACCGAGATGCGGGGGCCGTCGCTGGTCATTTGGCTGAGCGGTGCGGCGGTGCTGGTGTTCATCCTGTGGGCGGCCTTCGCCTGGGTGGACGAGATTGTGCGCGGGTCGGGCGAGATGATCTCATCCTCGCGCCCGCAGATCATCCAGAACCTAGAAGGTGGCATTCTGGCCGAACTGGCCGTGGCCGAGGGTGACGTTGTGGAAACGGGCGACGTGCTGGCCCGGCTGCAAGGCACCCAGTTCCAGAGCCAGGCGGACGACCTTCAGGACCAGATCACCGCGCTGGCAGTGCGCCAGTTGCGGCTGGAGGCAGAACTGGCGGGGCAGTTCGATTTCGTGGTGCCGGGCGCGCTCGAGGCGCGGATGCCGGGCCTAGTGGCCAGTGAACGCGCGCTGTTGCAGGCCCGTCAGACCGATTTCCTGAGCCGCCGCGAAGGTGCGCAGCGGGTGCTGGATCAGGCGGAAAAGGAAAAGGCGCTGCTCGAGGATCTGCTCGATCGCAAGATCGTGGCGCTGATCGAGGTGACGCGGGCGCGCAAGGCCCATGCGGATGCGCGCATCAAGCTGGACGAGATCATGACCCAGACCGAGCTGGAGCGGGCGCAGACCTATTCCGACACGCTCAAGGAGTTGGGAACGCTGCGCCAGACCTATAAGTCCGCGCAGGACCAGTTGAACCGGACCGTGCTGGTCAGCCCGATGCGCGGGATCGTGAACAATCTGAGCGTGACGACCATCGGTGGCGTGGTGCGGCCCGGTGAAGAGATCCTGCAGATCATTCCGCTGGACGAAGAACTGTTTGTCGAGGCGCGGGTGGCGCCCAAGGACATCGCCGGTGTGCGGCCGGGGCAGGAGGCGACAATCAAGCTGAATGCCTATGATTACACAATCTATGGGGCGCTGAAGGGTGAGGTAAAGCTGATCTCGGCCGATACGTTCAAGGATGAGCGCAAGCCCGACGGTGATGCGCATTACAAGGTGACCGTGCGGGTTGATGTGGATGCGCTGACCGACCGGCAACGGGGGATTTCCATGCGCCCCGGCATGCAGGCCGAGGTCGAGTTGCACACCGGTGCCAAGACGGTTTTGCAGTACCTGATGAAGCCGCTTTACAAGTCGCGCGAAGCGTTCCGCGAACCCTGAGGTCGGGGGCTGGTCTGTTTTGCCCCTGCGGGGCAAAAGGCGCCCACCCGCCGACCCTTTTTCCTGATCACTCTGTGCGCCAGTCGATGATTGCGTCCGTGGTGGCGCGGTCGGTGCGGAAGCCGTTGACCGGGTGATCCGGGTCTGCGTGGCCGAAGGAGATGGCGCAGAGGATCAGTTGGTCCTTCGCCACGTCGAAGTGATCGCGTACGAAAGGCGCCTGGGCCGCGACGGCGGCCTGCGGGATTGTCGCCACATCCAGTGCCTGCGCGGCCAGGCAAAAGGCTGTGACAAAGCCGCCGGTGTCCAGGGCGCCATAGGGGCCCAGCACGCGCGGTGCGGTGACGATGGCCACGTGCGGCGCGCCAAAGAGGCGGAAGTTTTCCATCATCTGTTGGGCGGAGGCGGCGCGATCCCCTTTCTCGATCCCCACCGCGTCGTAAAGCTGGAACCCGCAGGCGCGGCGGCGGTCGCCGTAAATGTCGGGATAGCCCTCGGGCCAGGGCATGTCGGGCGCAGGCGCGGTGGTTTCAGCGGTGGCATAGAGCGCGTCGCGAAAACGGTCCGTTGCTGCACCTTTGGTGATGATAAGCTGCCAGGGCTGCGCATTGCACCAGCTGGGCACATGGCGGGCGGCATCGACGATTTGGGTGATGACGTCATCGGCCACGGGATCGGGACGAAAGGCGCGGCAGGAAAAGCGGGCGCGCAGGGTCGCCAGGAGGCTGTCATAATCGGTCATTGCTGCGCCAGGATGAACCCGACGGCACCGGCCACGATCAGGCCCGCGACAACGGCGATGGCGATCTTGATCGCTGACCAGGGGCGTTCGCCCTGCACCCGTCCGGTACGGCCGTTCACCACGAAGCGGTAGGTTTCGCCCCGGTATTTGTAGGCTGCGAGCCACACGGGCAGCAGCACGTGTTTGAAGGTGATCGCGCCGATTTTCGTGTCAACCGAATGAATGCGCTGGCGGTCGCCGCCGATGTCGAACTTGATATCGCGGGCGATCACCTGGTCCATGTGCGCGCGGGCCTCCTCGAAACCCTCCTCGAGGGACACTGCGTAACCTTCGGCGCGGAACCCTGCGAGGAACTCCGGGGCATAGGGCTCCATCGCGCTCAGATCCCAAGGCTCCAGCCCGGTGGTGAACCGTTTGGGCAGGGATTTGGAGGCCAGCACCAGCACATCGTCGAAGAACCGCGCGACCTTGCCGCGAGTGGCGCGCCAGCGCACCTTGGGCACTTGCACCTGCGTGCGTTTGCCGTCGCGCATCACGGTGCGTGTCTCGTAATAGACGGTGCCGCGTTCGCCGGTATAGGCGCTGCGCGTGTCGGCGTCGAAGGTCCAGTAGGGCACGTATATTCCCTGCATCGCGCGGCCCTTGCGGGCATAGTCCTGCAAGCCCGACGGCGCGAACCACAGGCTGCCCAGCCATTCGGTCATGGCGGCGCGCGCCTGCGGCTCTGCCAGTGCAAAGGGCAACACGCCGCGCGGTTTGATGTGCCGGTGCGCGCCGGTGTCCGTGACCACGGGCGTGGCGCAAAACGGGCATTCGGTGGCGTGGATGTCGGCGTCGAATTCCACCTGTGCCGCGCAATTGGGGCAGGTGGAGACGCGGGTTTCCTCGATCTCGGCGGCGGGCAGATCGGCGTTCAGCGCGGCGCGGTAATCCAGTTCGGCAATGGGAGTCAGGGCCGGGCCGCCCGTGCCTTCGATCGGATGCGTGTTGCCGCAGTGATCGCAGATCAGCGTGCCGGCCGCCGGGTCAAACCGGAAATCCGCGCCGCAATTGTCGCAGGGAAAGCGGTGGTCGGCCTGATCGCGCGGGCCGTTGAGGTCGGGCAGGTCGGTCATAGGACACCGTGGATGGCTGTGGGCGTGATGCGCCGCAGGGCGCCGTCGCCCAGTGCGGTGTGCCGCCACAGGTGGAAAATCGCATGAAGGGCCGAGGCGGACATCAGGTAGAAATAGATCGGTGCCAGTGCGATGTCGCCGCCGCGCAGCTGCACCCAAAGGCCCAGACCGGCGACCCCGCCCAGCCCGACATACATGGCCCAACTGAGCCATGGATGCGCGCGGCGCAGCCCCCCTTCCAGCTTTGGACCCGGCCCGTTCAAAAGCCCGGCAAGGACCGCGCATACGCACATCGCCAGCCCACTGATGCCAAACGCCCAGACCAACCCCGGCAGTGGCCCGGCGGCCACCAGCAGGATAAGCAGCACAAAGCTGGTCCAGTGCAGCGTGATCGTGGCCGTGCGGCGCATCTGTGCGGCTCCTTTCCGTGGCAGTCAGGGGATACTTAGGACGGGCAGGCCGCCCGGACCAGTCAGATCCCCGGCGGCGGGGGGGGCGGCATGATGGTGAAAAGCTGCGCCAGTTCGGTCACGTCCTCGGCCTTCATCCAGCCATCCTGGCCGGCGGTCCAGACATAGGTGTCGCGGCTCAACTCACCTGCGCCAGCCATGCGGCCCAGTTGCGCCTTGGAAAACGGGCCCTTGGTCTCGCCGTTTTCGGCCAAGTGCCAGACATGTTCGACGGGCGGCGGTGGCGGGGCTGCGGCGGCGCTGCGCGCGGGTGCCGCCCCCCAGGGACCCGATGCAGCCTGCTGGCCCAGTTGCAGGCCCATCGCCGCACCAAGACCCGCCTGCATCGCGTCACCTGCACCTCCGCCTTCGCGGCCCAGGGCCTCGGCGGCCTGAAATTGCATGTATTCGTTGAGGTTTCCGATCACGCCCATGGACGACCGTTTGTCCATCACCTCCTCAACCGCGGCGGGCAGCGAGATGTTTTCGATGTAAAGCTCGGGCAGGGTCAGTCCGTATTCGGCGATCTGTGCGCTGATTTCCTTGGCGACCAGTTGGCCCAGCTCGCGGGTGTTTGCGGCCATGTCCAGCACGGGAATGCCCGATTTTGCGAGGCTGCGCGACATTTCCTGCACGATGATGTTGCGGATCTGATAGCTGATCTCGTCCATGGTGAATTCACCATCGGTGCCGACGATCTCCACGAGGAACTTCGCCGGATCCGCGACCTTGACGGAATAGGTGCCAAAGGCGCGCAGACGCACGGGGCCAAATTCGGGGTCGCGGCAGATGATCGGGTTCTTGGTGCCCCATTTCAGGTCGTTGAACCGCGTGGTGTTGACGAAATAGATCTCGGATTTGAACGGGCTTTTGAACCCGTGATCCCAGTGCTGCAACGTCGTCATGATCGGCATGTTGTTGGTCTCGAGCATGTAGAGACCCGGCGTGAAAACATCCGCCAACTGGCCTTCGTGCACGAAGACGGCGGCCTGCCCCTCGCGCACGGTCAGCTTGGCCCCGTACTTGATCGCATGGCCCTCGCGCTCAAAGCGCCAGACCATTGTGTCGCGGCTGTCGTCGACCCAGTGGATGACGTCGATGAATTCACCGGAGAGAAAGTCGAAAATGCCCATATGCGGGTCTCCTTTGGTCTGAGGTCAGAGCGGGCCTTGGGTGGCCTCGCGTGCGAGGATGCGAACAACCGGGCGGGCCTCGGCCAGGCTGACGCCCGTGGCCAGGCGGTCATCGTAAAGCATGGCAAGCAGGTGTTCGTCGTGATCGGTCAGCAGTGCGAATTCGTCATCATCGTTAAAGATCGAGGGGCGCGCGCCGGGGCTGTCATTGGCAAGGCCAAGGCCTTGGGCCAGCTCTTCGTGAATGCAGGACAGGCGCAGCAGATCGGGGTTTTCGGAACGGATCACGGCCACGGCGGCGGTATAGGCCGCCTGATCGGCCCCGGCGGCATAGGCCGCGACGGCACAATAGGCGTCATCGGGCAGGTTGCGCACCGCTGCGAGATTGGTGCGGGTGACGCCGGGCAGGTCGGTGGCCGTCCGGTTCAGGGTATCGACGCGGTCATCCTCGCTGACAAAGTAGACAAGGAAATTAGGGTCAGGTGCCACCGAAACCGGGTGCCCCGTCGCGCGCGCCAGCCGCTGGGCGTAGGCGGCGACATCGGCGGTGTCGCGGCTGCGCTGGCTGGGCGGAACGGACGCGCCGAACACGATGCCCATGCGCACCGGCCCGGACCAACGGCGCAGGACGCTGGGCGCACCGGCGCGCTGGCCGCTGCTGGTGTATTCGCTAAAAAACACGATCTGTTCGAAATTCCGCGCCAGCATGTCGGCGGTAAAGGGCGTGTCGGGCCCGCCCCCGTCCTGACGCAGCAGACCGGCGGTCAGCTGGCTGCGCTGCACCTGCGCCAGAAAACTGCGCAGGGCCGCACTTTGTTCAGAGGTCGCCTGCACCGGCGGGGCAGGCGGCGGGGCCAGTCCGGCAGGGCGCACGCGCGGGGTCAGCACCGGCTCGACCGGCGTAAACAGATCGCATGCCGCAAGGCTCAGCAGGGCGGCCAGACCGCCCCACAGGGTCACCTTGCGTTTGGCATACGTCCCCAGCACGTGCCCGGATCAGCCCGGAACCGCGGTGCCGGCGGTGTCGCCGACACCGTCCTTGCGCGCCTTGGCGGAGGCCAGCGTGTCGCGCAGATCGGCTTCCATCTTCTTGAGGTCCTCTTCGGCGGCGGCCCGCTTGGCCTTGCCCTCGTCGGCGATGCGCAGGCTGTCCTCGATGGTGCCGATCAGGTCGGCATTGGCCTTCTTGACCGCTTCGATGTCAAAGACACCGCGCTCCATCTCCTGACGGATGGCGGCGTTGCTCGTCCGCAGGTTCGCCGCGTTCGAGGTCAACAGCTCATTCGTCAGATCATTGGCGTCCCGCACGGCGGCGGCGGCCTCGGCGCTGCGCTGGATGGTGACGGCCTGCGCCAGTTGGGTTTCCCACAGCGGAACGGTGTTCACGAGGGTCGAGTTGATCTTGGTCACGAGACTCTTGTCGTTCTCCTGCACCAGGCGGATCGAGGGCAGCGACTGCATCGTCACCTGCCGCGTCAGTTTCAGGTCGTGCACCCGACGCTCCAGATCGTCGCGCGCAGCCCGCAGATCGCGCAGCTCTTGCGCCACCATGACCTTGTCATCCTCGGCCGCGGCCTCGACATCAGCCTCCTTGGCAGGGATTACCGTCGTATCCAACTCGGAAATCTTCTCTTCGCCCGCAGCGATGTAGAGGGCGAGTTCATCGTAGAATTGCAGGGTCTTTTCATAGAGCAGATCGAGCGACTTGATGTCCTTGAGCAGCGTATGCTCATGCGCCAGCAGGTTGTCGGTGATCTTGTCGATCTGCCCCTGCACCGTCTCGAAACGCGCGGTGAACTTGGCAAAGGGCGCGGCCCGGCCGAGCAGTTTTTCCCACCACGACCTGTCGCGCCGCACATCGAGTTCCGAGATGGAAAAGCCGCGGATCGTGGTCACGATGTTGCGCAGGCTGTCGCCCGCAGGGCCCACATCCTTGTTGCGCACATCCGTCAGCATGGCCTGCGAAATCGTCTGCAACTCGGCCTGCGCGGCGGAGCCAAAGGCCACGATGGACTGCGTGTCGCCCATGTCGATCTCGTCCATGCGGGCGCGGATCTCGGCACCCAGCGGCGCGTCGGCCTGCTCCAGCGGCACGATTGCGTTCGCGTCCTTGGGTTCAGGCAGGACCACGGCGGTCACTTCCTCGACTTGCGCCAGCGCGCTTTCAGCCTTTTGACGGATGGTATCAGACATGATGGGTCACCTTACTGTTCAAGAGTTGTCGTCAGGGGCAATGCGCACCCCTTCGCGTTGCAGCCGGTCGCGCAACACGTCGATTTCGATATTCAGATCGCTGCGGTCCTCGACCAACAGCTTGCGCGTGCGCGCGGCGAAATTGTCGCTCAGATCATCCAGCAGCGTGGCATAATCGGTGCGGGCCTGCGCATCACGGGTGCGCGCGTAGATGTCGGCGAACTTGACCGTCGCATCACGCGCACCCATCAGGTACACGCCCAGATACTTGCGCGCCGCCGTCAGGTCGCGCGGGTCTTCCTCGACCGTGCGAATGAGGTCGCGGGCCACGGTCTGGAACTGCTCCAGCTTGCGCTCCATCTGGCGATCCTCGGCGCGTTTCATCGCATCCGTCATGGCGCGCAGATGCGCTTCTGCCTCGTCGACGACGCGGGCCACGCGGTCCTGCTGGAACGTATCGACCCCTTCCATGCCCTTGTCGCGCATCGGGTCCAGACCAAAGGCCGCGATGTGCAGACCCAGACTTGCCGCGCCAAAGAGGATCGGCGCCACCAACCCCGGCTCGGACCTGTAGGCGGCGATGGCGATGCCCACACCGGTCAGCACGGCGGAAAAGAGCTTGCGCGGGATCGCAGGCCGCCGCGCCACCTTGCGCTCGTGATAGGCGGCCTCGGCCACCAACCCGCCGCGCAGCAGCCACGCGCCCAGCGTCAGGATGCCCGCCGCGACCAGCCCCAGCATCAGACCAATGGCCCCGTCATTCAGCGACAGGAACACCATCGGCACCGCAGGCAGAAACATCAGGTTTGCACGCGCGCCCACCGGGTCGACCCGCGCCCGGTCATAGGCCGCGCGTTCGGTGGCCTCGGGTGCCGCCCCGTCGGGGCTGTATTTGCCGCCAAAACGTTTGGCCATCGCCTCAAAGCCCCCCGAGCGCGCCGGTGGTCACACCGAACATCAGCGCCAGCAGCACGACAAAGGCAATCTTCTGAAAGGCCGTAGTTTCCATCATGTCCCCCGAACAGATCACATAAGTATAGGTGCTTTGACGGTGCTGCACTAGTGGCGCGCGCCGGTGCGGCGTTCAGCGTTCAACTTGCGGGTATAGCCCGATTGGATCACCTCGACCGCGACCAACACCAGAACCGAGAAATAGAAGGTCGTTTTGGACATCGGAATGACTTCGTAGCCAAAGACGCGCAGCGCAAGTGTGTCGTCATGCATCGCATGGGCCGCGGCCTGTCCGGCCTCGCCCAAAAGGACGACGCCGACAATCAGCAGGATGAACAGGCCAAGCACCTCGTACATCCGGTTCTTCTCAAGAAACCGCGTCACCCCGTCGGCAAGCAGCAGCATCGCCAGCCCCGACAGCAGGATCGCGGTGGCGAGGATGATGAAGACATCGGTGATCGCCAGCGCCGACAACACGGAATCAAACGAGAAAATCAGGTTCATCAACACGATCAGCATCACCACCTGGGCTGCGGACTTGCCTGATTTGGCCTCCACATCCGTGTCCAGATGTTCGATGGTCAGCATGTGGCCGATCTCCTTGACGGCCGTGTACATGATGAAAATACCGCCAAAGATGAACACGCAGGTGGCAAAGTTCACACCGCCTGTGATCACACCCTCCCAATCCAGCACCACAAAGGGTTCGGCCATCGCGTCAATCAGCTGGATCATCGTGAACAGCAGCACAACCCGCAGCACAACGGCCAGAATGATGCCCCAGCGCCGCACGGCGGCCTGTTGCGCAACCGGCGCGCGCTGGCTCTCGATCGAGATATACAACAGGTTGTCGAACCCCAGCACCGCCTGCAAGAAACAGAGCATCAGCAGGTTGCCAAGGTTTTCAATTGTCAAAAGGTCGGCCATGGATCGTTCCCCAGTTCCATACGCACGCAGCGTGTCAGTTCCCCGGTACAGGAATGTGACAGTGCGTCCGCGCGGGCAAGGGGGAATTCTGCGCCAAAGGGCGCAAATCTGGGCCTAGCGGCGCGGGCGGCGGCGCTGCGGGCGGGCCTTGGTGGCGGTGCCTGTGGGCTTGACTTCGGGTTCCAGACCCAGCTGATCGCGGACAATGCGGCGGCGCACTTCTTCGACCGCGCCGGGTTTCAGATCGCCCAGCTGGAACGGGCCATAGCTCACCCGGATCAGCCGGTTCACCACCAGCCCGACGCTTTCCATCGCGCGGCGGATCTCGCGGTTCTTGCCCTCGCGCAGGCCCACGGTCAGCCATGCGTTGGCGCCTTGCTGGCGGTCCAGCGTGATCTGCATCGGCTGGAACCGCTCACCGTCCTCCAGCGTGACACCCCGGCGCAACGGCTCCAGCGTGGCATCGGTGGGTCGCCCGTTGATCCGCACGCGGTAGCGCCGCATCCACCCGGTCGAGGGCAGCTCCAGCTTGCGTTTGACGCCGCCGTCATTGGTCAGCAGCAACAACCCCTCGGAGTTGATGTCGAGCCGCCCGACCGACATCACCCGCGGCAAGTCCTCGGGCAGGGCGTCATAGATCGTCTTGCGGTCTTTCTCGTCCCGGTCGGTCGTGACCAGCCCGATGGGCTTGTGATAGAGCCACAGCCGCTCCGGCTCCGGTGCGGCCAGCGGCTTGCCGTCCACGGTGATCCGGTCGGCCTCCGTCACGTTCAGCGCGGGGCTGTCGATGACCTTGCCGTTCACGGCAACGCGGCCTGCGGTGATGATCTCTTCGGCACCGCGACGGCTGGCGATACCGGCACGGGCCAGCACCTTGGCGATGCGCGCGCCGGGTTTTGTGTCATTGCTCATGGGATGGGCAATAGCCGTGGCTTGCGTCCGGGGCAAGCGGTGTGGCAGGGACGGGGGATGGAGTTTCGGTCTTTCATGCAAGAAGCGCTGGCGGAGGCGCGCGCCGCCGCCGCGCGGGGCGAGGTGCCGGTGGGCGCTGTGGTGGTGTCCCCGCGGGGACAGATCGTGGCGCAGGCTGGCAACCGCACCCGTGAACTGTCCGACCCGTCCGCCCACGCAGAGCTGCTGGCCATCCGCGCCGCCTGTGCCGCCGCCGGGTCCGAGCGGCTGATAGGGCACGACCTCTATGTCACGCTGGAACCCTGCGCGATGTGCGCCGGTGCCATCGCCGCGGCCCGCATCGCGCGGCTGTATTACGGCGCGTCGGATCCGAAATCGGGCGGCGTCGCGCACGGCGCGCGGGTTTTTTCCCACCCCCAGGCCCATCACGCGCCCGAGGTCTACGACGGCCTGGCCGCCGCCGAGGCCGAGACCCTGTTGCAGGATTTCTTTGCCGCACGGCGCTAGGGAGCCGGGGTGGTCAACGCCCGACGTATGGCTCAAAAAGGCTAGAGGGTGATCGGCTGCATCGGCTCAGGGGTGATCACTGTCACGCCCGGCAAGCCATCGCGCAGCACCGCGTCCGACTGCTCCAGCAGGGGGAACGTCCGGTAATGGCACGGAATGACGGTGTCAAAGTGGAAGTAGCGCCGCGCCGCATAGGCCGCCCCCGCCATGTCCATCGTGAAATACCCGCCCGCCGACAGAATGCCGATATCCGGTTTGTGAAAATCCCCGATCCAGTCCATGTCGGCCATGATGTCGGTGTCGCCGGACAGGTAGATGCACTTGTCCTCGCCGCGGATGATCAGCCCGCATTCCTGCCCCATATAGACGGCGCGCCCGTCCACCACGATGGACGAGCTGTGCGAGGCAGGCACCAGCGTCACGGTTACGTCGCCCAGGGCGATGGTGCCGCCCTTGTTGAACGCGTGCCCCTCGACCGCGCCCTGACCAAAGAGAAACTGCGCCAGCTCGTACATCCCTGATACCGGCACGCCGGTGTCCTTGCTGAGGGCCGCAACATCCTGCGTGTGGTCGAAATGCCCATGGGTGACGAGGATATGCGTGGCCCCCACGGTGGCGGCCGGTACCTGATACTCGGGCAGCATCGGGTTGCCGTTTATCCATGGATCGATCAGCAGAACCTGATCCCCGATCTCGATGCGGAAACTGCCGTGACCCAGCCAGATAATGTTCATGTCATGCGCCTTTCGTTTTGCATGACCTTACCGCCTCTGGACGGCCTTGGAAGGCTTGGGCCCAAAATTTTTCACCTGTGCTGCGGCGCGTATCTTGACCACCCGGTGCTATGGCGTACCTGAACGCCATGGAACTCTTGCGTCAGATCGACGGCTATTGCGAACGGGTCGGGCCGGATTACTGGGCCGAGCCGGTGAACGCCGTGACCAATGCGGCGTTTGTCCTTGTCGCACTCTGGATGTGGCGGCGCAGCGCGGGCGTGCCCATGGCGCGGGTGCTGAGCGTCGTGCTGGGCCTGATCGGGATCGGCAGTTACCTGTTTCACACCCATGCGCAGGTCTGGTCGGCCATCGCCGATGTCGCACCCATCGGGGCGTTCATCCTGTTCTATATCTTTGCCGTCAACCGCGACGTCTGGGGGATGCGGACGGTATGGGCGGTGGGGGCCACGGCGCTCTTCGTGCCCTATGCCGCTTTGACGATACCGCTGTTTCAATACCTGCCGGTGCTGGGCGTGTCGGCGGGCTATGTGCCGGTGCCGGTCCTGATCCTGATCTATGCGGCCCTGCTCTGGTGGCGCGCGCCACGGCTCGCGCGTGGCTTTGTCCTCGGGGCCGTTATCCTACTGGTGTCGCTGACCGCGCGATCGGTGGATGAGGCGCTGTGCACACAGCTGCCGCTGGGCACGCATTTCCTGTGGCACATCCTGAACGCGGTCATGCTCGGCTGGATGATCGAGGTCTATCGCCGCTACGTCTCTGACACCTGATGCACCTCGATCACATTGCCGTCCGGGTCGTAGAAAAAGATCTGGTCCCACCCCGCCACGGCCCGGTTGCCCCAATCGGCATAGGGCACGCCCTGTTCCTCAAGATGTGCGCGAAACGCGGCCAGATCGTCCGTCCGGTAGGCGATGTGCCCATGGCTGACCGGGTTCACCATCTGGCCCGCGTTGAACCCGGCCAGCGGATCCTTCTGCGCCAGATGCGTCTGCACTGCGCCATCGGTGACAAAGGCCACGTGGCCCGCGTACCCCTTGCGCTTTTCCAGCGTCGGCAGGCCGTCCGTTTCCGTGGCCAGCCCCAGCACGTCGCGATAGAATGCGTCCATGCGCGCCACATCATCGGTGACCAGGTTGACGTGATGCAGTTTCAGCTTCATTTGCGCGCTCCTCCGGTCAAATCTGGGCCAAAGCGGGACGCACGGCAAGGCCGGAGGCTTGAAGGCGTCCGACGCCCGCGCTAAAGCCCGTTGGAAACAGACGCAGAGGGTTTTGATGTCCATCGACGAAAACACCGCCGCCCGCGTGGCGAAACTGGCCCGGATCAAGGTCGAGGCCGATCGCCTGCCTGCGCTGGCGGCCGAGTTCAACACCATCCTCGGCTTTATCGAACAGCTGGGCGAAGTGGACGTGGACGGCGTGGAGCCGATGACCTCTGTCACGCCCCAGCGTCTGAAACGCCGCGTGGACGAGGTGACCGATGGCAGCCAGCAGGACCGCGTTCTGGCCAATGCGCCCGACGCGCGCGAGGGATTTTTTGCCGTGCCGAAGGTGGTGGAATAATGGGTGAGCTGAACAAACTGGGCCTCGCGGAGGCGCGCGATGCGCTGCGTGCGGGCGATGTCACTTCCGTCGAGCTGACCGAGGCCTGCCTGACCGAGATCGAGGGCGCGGACGCGCTCAACGCCTTTGTCCACAACACGCCCGAGATTGCGCGCGCCCAAGCCAAATCGGCTGACGAGCGGATCAAGGCCGGTGACGCGCCCGCGATGTGCGGCCTGCCCATCGGGATCAAGGATCTGTTCTGCACCAAGGGTGTGCCAAGCCAGGCCGGATCACGTATCCTCGAAGGGTTCCTGCCCGAATACGAAAGCACGGTCAGCCAGAACCTGTTTGATGCAGGTGCGGTGATGCTGGGCAAGCTGAACATGGACGAATTCGCCATGGGCAGCAGCAACGAGACCTCTGTTTACGGTAATGCGATCAACCCATGGCGGCGCGGCAATGATGATGCGGCACTGACGCCCGGCGGCTCGTCCGGTGGGTCGGCCTCGGCTGTGGCGGCTGATCTGTGCCTTGCCGCGACCGGCACCGATACGGGCGGGTCCATCCGCCAGCCTGCGGCCTTTACAGGCATCACAGGGATCAAGCCAACCTATGGCCGCTGTTCGCGCTGGGGCGTTGTGGCTTTTGCCTCAAGCCTCGATCAGGCCGGACCGATGACCAAATCGGTGCGCGATGCCGCCATCATGCTCGAGGCGATGTGCAGCCACGACCCCAAGGATTCCACATCCGCCGATCTGCCCGTGCCGAATTTCGAGGCGATGCTGACCGGCGATATCAAAGGCAAGAAGATCGGCATTCCCAAGGAATACCGCATGGACGGCATGCCGGAAGAGATCGAAACGCTCTGGGCCTCCGGCACCGAGATGCTGCGCGATGCGGGGGCCGAGATTGTCGACATCTCCCTGCCGCACACAAAATACGCGCTGCCGGCCTATTACGTGATTGCCCCTGCCGAGGCGTCCTCGAACCTCGCGCGCTATGACGGGGTCCGCTATGGCCACCGCGCCACGCTGGATCAGGGCGACGGCATCACCGAGATGTATGAAAAGACCCGCGCCGAAGGGTTCGGCGCCGAGGTGCAGCGCCGGGTGATGATCGGGACGTATGTTCTGTCGGCGGGGTTCTACGACGCCTATTACAACCGCGCACGCAAAGTGCGGACGCTGATCAAAAAGGACTTTGAGGACGTGTTTGCCCAAGGGATCGATGCGATCCTGACGCCTGCCACGCCGTCGGCGGCCTTTGGTCTGGGCGAGGCGTCGGACGATCCGGTGCAGATGTATTTGAACGATGTGTTCACCGTAACGGTTAACATGGCGGGCCTGCCGGGCATCGCTGTCCCCGCGGGGACAGATAACAACGGGCTGCCACTGGGGCTGCAACTGATCGGGCGTCCGTGGGAAGAGGGCGATTTGCTGAACACCGCCTATGCGCTTGAGGCACGCGCCGGGTTTGTGGCCAAGCCGCAGAAATGGTGGTAAACCCGCGCAAATAGCACCCAAAAAGGGCAGAGCAGAGATGAGTATCCGCAGTTTCGTGTTTATGGGCGCAATTGCCGGTTTGGCCGCATGCCAGCCCGCTATCCCCGACAGTGGGGCAGGCGTTGTCGACCCCGGACGGGGGGTCGGTTTCGACAACCCCAACACGCTGACCCAGCGAGAGGCCCGCGCGGCTGAACTGGCCACCTCGACCGTGCCTGCCGCCGCGCCCGTTGGCACGCAGGCCCTGCCGCCTGCGGCCACCGTCACGACGCCCACCACGACGCCCGCAACCGCCCGCGCCGTCACCGACCCGCAGGGCCTTGATGCGGAACTGGCGCAGGTTGCGGCCCAGAGCGACGCCACCGCCGCGCAGTCCAATTCCGGCCAGGCCGTGCTGAACGCCAGCCCGTCAAACGCGGCCCCGGTGATCCTGAACAATCCCGGCATTTCCGATGAAAACGACTTTGGCGCGGTGTCGTCCCGCCAGTCGATCGAAAGCGATGCCGCGCGGATCCAGTCGAACCGCCAGCAATACCAGGTTGTGCAACCCACCGCGCTGCCATCCCGCAACGGCAGCGCGCAGCCCAATGTCGTGCAATACGCGTTGCAGACCAACCACCCGCGCGGCACGCAGGTGCACCGGCGGTTCAGCGTGAATGCCTCCGCCAAGTTCCAGCGCAACTGCGCCGAATACAATTCCGCCGACGAGGCACAGATCGATTTCCTCGCGCGCGGCGGGCCGGAGCGTGACCGCCGTGGCCTCGACCCGGATGGCGATGGCTATGCCTGCGGCTGGGACCCGGCACCGTTCCGCCGGGCGGCTGGCGACTGATCCTGCACCAACACCCGTCCCCCAATTGCGGCCCCCGCCGGGACGGGTTGGTGCCGGGTTATGTGGTACTGCACTATACCGCGATGGGGTCCGCGGCGGCGGCCATAGACCGGCTCTGTGACCCGGAGGCCGAGGTGTCGGCCCATTACGTCATCTGCAAATCGGGTGCCGTCACCCAGCTGGTGCCCGAAGGGTTGCGCGCATGGCATGCGGGGATTGGCACATGGCAGGGTCTGGATGATCTCAACTCGCGGTCCATCGGGATCGAGCTGGACAATAACGGGCGGGGGCCGTTTACCGCGCCGCTGATGCACAGCCTTGAGGCCCTGCTGCGCGGCATCCTGACCGCGTGGGACATCCCGCCGCGCAATGTGATCGGCCATTCCGACATGGCACCGGGCCGCAAGACCGATCCCGGCCCGTGGTTCGACTGGGCGCGGCTGGAACGGCTGGGCCTTGCAGGCCAGCGCGGCACAGCACCCGGCCCATCAGATACCGACCCCGTCCTGTTTACGGAGGCGGCCCGCCGCGCGGGCTACACCGCTGATGTCGACACTGACACCCTGCTCGCGGCCGTGCGCCTGCGCTACCGCCCCTTTGCCACCGGCCCTCTGGAGGCTGCGGACTTCACCCCGCTGGGCCAGCCCGACGCAGGTGCGTAAGCGCCGCCCACGCGCGCGCGGCCATTGACGCGGCCCGCACCCGCACGTAAGGCCAAGGCGCGCGGAGGGGCGGATGGCCGCTTACGGGCATTGGCTGACGCCAATACCCTGAGAGGAAAGTCCGGACTCCCAAAAGCAACGGTGCCGGGTAACACCCGGGCGGGGCAACCCGACGGACAGCGCCACAGAAAACAAACCACCCCGTGCTCCGCACGGGGCCAGGGTGAAACGGTGGGGTAAGAGCCCACCGCCGGGCTGGCAACAGACCGGGCATGGCAAGCCCCACCGGGAGCAATGCCAAATAGGGACCGCGTGCCGCCCTGCCTTCGGGCAGGCGGCGGGGCTGCTTTTGCCCCAGCAGGTCCGGGTTGGCAGCTAGAGGGGTGTTGGCAACAGCATCCCGAGACGAATGGTCATCTCGGGCGGGGCAACCTGCCTATGACAGAATCCGGCTTACAGCCCCTCCGCGCATCACTGGGTATATTCAAAGCTCTGGCCGGTGCCCTTGCTCCGGGTCACGCGGAATGTGGCGCCGTCGGTTTCCCACAGCTGGCAGTCGGTGTTCTTGGAGTGCGTGGTCAGCGTGCGGCACCAGTACCCGTCGCGCCAGGCCCAGTTGCCCTTGAGCGCCTTGCCGCCAAAATTGCCCGAAAGCTTGCCGTTGCGGCGGATGACAAAGTGATCCTTGTTGAACTTCAATTTCTTGCCCACGACGAGGGTGCGAAAATCCGCCTCTGTGGTGATGGCCTTGAAGTCGGCAGCGGCAAAACCGGGGGCACAGAGCAGCCCGGCAACCAGGGCAAGAGAGGAAAAGAGACGTGTCATATTCAGGGTTTCCTTGATCTGGATGGCGCATGAATTTCGCCGGCACCGAGGCTAGGCGGCGGGATGCGTCCTGTCCAGAACGATTGCGGTTGACAGTGTGCGTGCAATCCGTACAACGCGGGGCTAATCGATTTGACCGCGCGGTCCGCCCGCGCGACGCAGGAGACACCAGATGGCCAAGCCAACCACGATCAAGATCCGCCTGAACTCGACCGCAGGCACAGGCCACTTCTATGTGACCAAGAAAAACGCACGCACCATGACCGAGAAGATGACGGTCCGGAAGTACGACCCCGTTGCGCGCAAGCACGTGGAATACAAAGAAGGCAAGATCAAGTAAGATCGCTGAAACCTTTTTTGACGTTTCAAGGGCCGCGCCGCAAGGACGCGGCCTTTTTGCTTTGTGGGGATGGCCATGCAACGTGTGATGATTGTCGGTGGCCCGGGATCGGGCAAGAGCACGCTGGCGCGGATCGTGGGCGCACGCACGGGCCTGCCGGTGCACCACATGGACCACATCCATTGGCTGCCCGGCTGGGAGCAACGCCCGCGCCCCTTGCGCCGCGAGATGGCGCTTGAGATCGAGCGGGGCGACGCCTGGGTGTTCGAGGGCGGGTTTTCGACGACCTATGCCCACCGGGTCGGGCGCGCCGATACGCTGGTCTGGCTGGACCTGCCGGTGGGGTTGCGGATGTGGCGGGTGACGCGGCGGTTGTTTCAATTTTGGGGCCAGCGCCGTCCAGACATGGCGCCGGGCTGTGCCGAGGGTTTCCACAGCGAAACGCTTGCCTTTTACGCGTGGATCTGGCGCACGCGGCAAACGGCGCGGCAGCGATTGCTGACGCTGATTGCGGACGCACCCGAGGGGCTGGCGGTGCATCATCTGACCTCGCGCGGCGCGGTGCGTCGATTTGAGGAAGAGGTTTTGCCATGATCATTCGACCGACGACAGCCGCCGATCTGGCGGCGGTGGATGCGCTTTTGGCGCGCAGCTATCCCAAGTTGCTCAAGGCCGATTATCCGCCTTCGGTGCTGGTGACGGCCCTGCCGGTCATCGCGCGGGCGCAGCCCAAGTTGATCACGTGCGGGACCTATTACGTGGTGGAAGAGGACGGGCAGATTCTGGGCGCGGGGGGCTGGACGCCGGACAAGGAAATGGCGGATCTGGGCCATATCCGCCACGTGGTGACGGATGACCGGGCGCTGCGGCGCGGGGTGGGGCGGCGGTTGATGGCCTGGTGTTTCGACCGGGCCCATGCGGCGGGCAAGCGGCGCATGGAGTGCTGGGCCACGCGCACGGCGGTGCCGTTCTATGAGGCGGTCGGGTTCGAGGTACTGGGGCCGATCGATGTGCCGATGCAGGGCGGCATCGTGTTCCCGTCCGTGCGGATGATGCGGGATCTGACCGGCGGGGCGTGATCCAAAGGAGCGCGCTGGCGCGCGCACGCCATTCTGATTGGGCGCGCGGCAACCGTGGTGCGGTCAGGTCGGTTTGGTCGCGGGTTTGCCGTCTAGTGTTTCATAGCTGCGCGTGCCGCTGGCGCGGTCAAAGATCAGGACGCGGTCGTGATCCGGATAGGTGACGCGGTCGGCGGGTGCGCGGGTGCCGATCACCATGTAGCGCACGGGCGCGCCCGAGCGGTTGTGCATGCTGTGACCCACCGCATCGCCGGCTTTCCAGCAGGCGGCATCGCCGGGGTGCAGTTCGGTCTCTGTCCCGCCCTCGATCAGGGTGATGCTGCCCGTCAGGATCAGCACCATTTCATCCTCTTCCATGTGCCAGTGGGTATGGGAGCTGCGCGAACCTGGGGGCAGTTCCTCGATGAAGGCGCCGAATTGGGTGAGGCCCGCGCTGTCGCTGATCAGCTCGGCCCGGTAGGGTCCAAGGGGCGTGTCCGCGCCAGCGGCGTCAATGCGTGCGTTGCCGGATCTGATGACGGTCATGGAGCTGCCTTTCTGTCATGAAGAAAGGGCCGGTCGCGGTGACCGGCCCTTGTTCGTTTCGGCGCATCAAGTGATGCGTTATTCTTGCTGTCCCATGAACATCAGCAGGAACTGGAACATGTTCAGGAAGGAGATGTAGAGGCTCAGCGCGCCGTCATAGGCGGCCTTGTCCAGCCATTCCTGATCGCCATGGGCGGCATGCGCCACATAGGTGTTCTTGATGTCCTGTGTGTAGAACGCGGTCAGACCGGCAAAGATCAGAACGCCAATCGCGGAGATCGCGAACATCATCGCGGGCGATTGTAGGAAGATGTTGATAACCATCGCAACCAGCAGGCCGATCACACCCATCATCAGGAAGGTGCCCATGCCGCTCAGGTCCTTCTTGGTGGTGTAGCCATAGAGGCTGAGACCGGCGAAGGCGATGGCGGTGACCAGGAAGGTCTGGGTGATGGAGTAGGGGGTGAAGACCAGGAAGATCGAGCTCATCGACACGCCCATGACGGCGGCGAAGATGAAGAAACCCAGTTGCACGGCCGCGGCAGAACCACGGCGCATCAGCGCGCCCCAGCCAAAGAGCAGGAAGGCGAGCGGTGCAAACATCACAACCCAGCGCAGCGGTGTCGTGTAGAGCGCGACACCCAGACCCGTCAGGTACTGGCCTTCGCGCAGGGCGACGGTGGCACCGGTCGGATCGGACGTCACGGCAAGGCCAGCAATGGCCCAGGCCGCAAGCGCGGTGATCAGCATGCCCACGGACATCGTGCCGTAGACCTTGTTCATATGGGCACGAAGCCCGGCGTCGATCTGGGCGGCGCGTGTACCGGCCGCGGACCGGATCGTATTCAACTCAGCCATGTAAGTGACCTCCAAATTGATACAGATTTCCGACGGGGGATCCGCCGGTCGCGGATTTACGCCCGCATTGCGTCAAATATCGGGTCCTGCGGCCTCTGTTTCAAGGGTTTTTCGGGGGCGCGGCGCGGTCTGGCTGCGACATTCCGACCATTTTTGTCATAAATGCCCGGATATCGCGGAAATCAGGCTCGCGCCGTGCCCTGTGTGATCAGTCGCGCCATGTTGCGGGCACGTCCCAGATCGGTTTGGCGGCCTCTTTCATGGCGGCGCGTTCGCTCAGCCCGATGTCGTCCAGGGCGCGGGCGTCCAGACGGGACAGGGCGCGGCGCGAGCGCCAGACGTTGAACAGGGTGGCCAGCGAGAACGGAGCCCGTGCGGGGGCCGCGACGCGGGTGTGGCGGGCGGTTGTGTCGATCAGTGCCATGATGAGGTCTCCTTGGGTTAAGTGATGAATTTCTGGCGTTGCATCAAATCTCTTGATGTATATGGCGGAGCATGGCACATTTTAAAAACGAATGTTTGTGAGCCATTGCATCAGGATCGGTGATATGAGGAATTTGGACATAACCACGCTGCGGTCGTTTGTGGCAGTGGCGGAAAGCGGCGGGGTGACGCGGGCGGCGGGGTTCCTGCATTTGACCCAGTCGGCGGTGTCGATGCAGCTCAAGCGGCTGGAGGAGCTGTTGGGGCTGGACCTGTTTGACCGGTCGGGCCGGACCATCGCGTTGACGGCCTCTGGTGAGCAGTTGCTCGTTTATGCGCGCCGCATGGTGGCGTTGAATGACGAGGTCATTACGCGTCTGACCGATCAGGCCTATGAGGGGGAGGTCACGCTGGGCGTACCGCATGACATTGTCTATCCGGCCATCCCCCGTGTTCTGAAGCAGTTCCACGCGGCCTTTCCGCGGGTCAAGGTACAGCTCGACAGCTCTTATACACGCCGTTTGAAATCGGAATTTGCCAAGGGCGCCTGTGACATCATCCTGACCACGGAGACCGGGTTGGACGCAGGCGGGGAAGAGCTGTGCGTGAAGCCCCTGTGCTGGGTGGGCGCGCCGGGCGGGTCGGCGTGGCGGCAGCGGCCGCTCAAGCTGGCCTTTGGGCGGCAGTGCACGTTCCGCCCGCGTGTGGTCGAACAACTGGACAGCGCGGGCATCCCCTGGGACGTGGTGGTCGAGACCGAGAGCGACCGCACCATCGAAGCCACAGTCAGCGCCGATCTGGCAGTTCACACGATGATCGAAGGGACCGAGCCGCCGCATCTGGACCGCATTGATCATGGCGGCGCGCTGCCGGATCTGCCGGCGCATCGGATCAACCTCTATGGCGCGACGGGGGGTACAAACGAGGTGCAGGAGGCACTGGTCGCCATGCTGCGCCGCGCCTTTACCGTGCCCGAGCCGGTGCAACTGCGGGCGGTGTCGAAAGTGTGAAACTGGAACGATTCGCATCGATTCTTTCGAATTCAGCCTCTGGATGGGCAAAAAAATGCTCAGATATACTATAGATTTCGTAGGATTGACGCCGTGGTGGATTTCGAAATCGTTAATGAATGCATTCACCCCTCGGTTGTGGGTGAATGCAATTGGCTAAGGTGTTGATTGCAGGTCAACAAACTGATCATGTCTGACGCGGAGCGGCGAGGGGCTAGCGGCAACTGGTTGAAAAATATCAAGAACTGTGGATGCCCTTAACGTAACCCATGGCACGGAATGAAAGCGCTGGCACGCACGCCATGCGGGTGGTTTCCGTTGAAATGAAACCCGCCAGCGCGTAGTGTCCCGGAACAGTGTTTTAGCCAAGACATAGCGCGCTCAGGTCGTTTGCGTTGCGTGGTCCCAAGCGGCACTGCACAGAGTTGGGAGTTACCATGGCACATATGGTTGATGTTCACGTTGGCAAGCGGATCAGGCAACGGCGTTGGCTGATCGGGATGACCCAGCAAAAGCTGGCAGACCTCGTGGGAATCAAGTTCCAGCAAATCCAGAAATACGAGACCGGCGCGAACCGGGTCAGTGCGTCCCGGCTCTGGGACATTGGCGACGCGATGGGTGTGCCAGTGGCCTTTTTCTTTGAGGGGGTGCGCGATCCCTCGCACGAGGCCGATCAGGGCCGTAGCGACGTGCCGCCCGATCTGCTGAGCGACAAGGAAGCGATGGAGCTGGTGCGGACCTATTATGCGATCCCCGAGAACCAGCGCCGCCGTCTGTTCGAATTGGCACGGGTGCTGAGCGACGTCGCCTGACCCGCGCGCTTCGCGCAGGGACTTGATTTGGATGGCGCGGTCTGGCACGCGCTGGACATGGATGATCTTCTTGATGAACTGACGGATGTGGCCGGGGCGATGGCAGACGCCGCCCGAGCGGCCATCCTGCCGCATTTTCGCGCGCCCGATTTGCAGGCTGACAACAAGCTTGAAGGCGGGTTCGACCCCGTGACAATCGCCGACCGTGCCGCCGAAGAGGCGATGCGCGCGGTGTTGCAGGAGCGGCGTCCACAGGATGCGATCCTCGGCGAGGAGTTCGGCAACACCGAAGGGACGTCGGGCATGACCTGGGTTCTGGATCCGATTGATGGCACGCGCGGCTTCGTGGCGGGCACCCCCACCTGGGGTGTGCTGATCGCCGTGGGGCCGGACAGCGGCCCGATCCTCGGCGTGATCGATCAGCCCTATATCGGCGAGCGTTTTGTGGGCGCGGGTGATCGGGCGTGGCTGGACGGGCCGCAGGGGCAACGAGACATACGAACACGTATGGCGCGTCCTTTGTCAGAGGCGGTGCTGTTCACCACTTTTCCCGAGGTTGGCACGGATGAGGACCGGGCAGGATTTGAGGCGGTGGCGCGCCATGTGCGGTTGGTCCGCTATGGCATGGATTGTTACGCCTATGCGCTGGTCGCGGCCGGTCAGGTCGATCTGGTGATCGAGGCGGGGCTCAACAGCTATGACATTCAGGCCCCCATTGCCCTGATCGAGGCGGCGGGCGGCATCGTGACCGATTGGTCCGGAGGACCGGTGCACGCGGGCGGACGGGTCATCGCGGCCGCAAACGCGGACATCCATGCCCAAGCCATGCGCCACGTGCAGAGCGTGCTGTGACCGAGGTTCTGATCCGCAACGCGCGCCATGTCGTCACGATGGACGACACGCGCCGGGTGCTGGACGGGCAGGACATCCTGCTGCGCGACGGGGTGGTCGCGGCGATTGGCGGCGGCCTCACCACAACCGGCGAGACGGTGGATGCCAGTGCCTGCGTCGTAACGCCGGGGCTGGTGAACACGCATCACCATCTTTACCAAACGCTGACACGTGCTGTGCCCGCAGCGCAGAACGCGTTGCTTTTTGGCTGGTTGCAGACGCTGTACCCGATCTGGGCGCGGTTCACGCCCGAGCATATGTTCGTCTCGGCGCAGGTGGGGCTGGCGGAACTGGCGCTGTCGGGATGCACGCTGACCTCGGACCATCTGTACCTCTACCCCAATGGCGCCCGGCTGGACGACACGATCGAGGCGGCGCGGGGCTTGGGCATCCGGTTTCACCCGACGCGCGGAGCGATGAGCATCGGCGAGAGCGCGGGCGGGTTGCCGCCCGATGACTTGGTCGAGGACGAGGCCGCCATCCTCGAAGACTGCATCCGCGTCGTGGACCGCTATCACGATGCCGACCCGGGCGCGATGTGCCGGGTGGGCATTGCCCCCTGTTCGCCGTTCTCGGTCAGCCGCGAATTGATGCGCGATGCGGCGGTTCTGGCGCGGGACAAGGGCGTGATGCTGCACACCCATCTGGCCGAGAACGACGAGGACATCGCCTTTTCGCTGGCCAATTTCGGCTGCCGTCCGGGGCAATACGCACAGGATCTGGGTTGGGTCGGGCCGGATGTCTGGCACGCGCATTGCGTCAAGCTGGACGCGTCCGAGATCGCGCTGTTTGCGCAGACGGGCACGGGCGTGGCGCATTGCCCCTGTTCGAACTGCCGCCTTGGCTCTGGCATCGCCCCGGTGCGCGCGATGCGTGATGCGGGCGTGCCCGTGGGGCTGGGCGTGGACGGATCGGCCAGCAATGACGCAGGCAATCTGGTGGCCGAGGCGCGGCAGGCGATGCTGTTGCAGCGGGTGGCGCAGGGGGCCACCGCGATGTCGCCGATGGAGGCATTGGAGATCGCAACGCGGGGCGGTGCCGACGTTCTGGGCCGTGCGGACTGTGGCCGGATCGCGGTAGGCGCGCGGGCGGATCTGGCGCTGTGGGATGTGTCGGGGATCGAGGCGGCTGGCAGTTGGGATCCGGCCGCCTTGCTGCTGGCAGGGCCCACGACTGTGCGGGATCTGTTTGTCGAAGGCCGTCAGATCGTGCGCGACGGGCAGGTGACGACGGTTGAGGTGCAGGCCACCATCGCGCACCAGAACAGGTTGGCGCGGCAATTGAGCGAGGACATGTAATGCGAAACTGGATTGTAGCGGCGGTAGTGTGTGCATCAGGCGCTGCGGCGGACCCTGCGGTGCTGGCGGCGGTGAATGCCGAACGTGCGGCGGCGGGCCTGCCTGCTGTAGGCTATAACGCCACGCTGGAAGCGGCCGCGCGTGCCCATGGCGAGGACATGGCCGCAAACGGGTTTTTTGATCACGCAGGCTCGGATGGATCCGACCTGGCCGACCGGCTGGATCGCGCGGGCTATGCCTATTGCTTTGGGGCCGAGAATATCGCGATGGGCCAGCGCTCATTGCCGGAGGTCATGGCCGGGTGGATGGGATCGCCGGGGCACCGCGCCAACATCCTGCATGCGCGCGCACAGGAGGTGGCGGTGGCGCGCGTCACTGGCAATCGGTGGGTGATGGTGCTGGGCGCGCCCTGCTAGGGACGCATGCGCTGGCGTCCAGCCACCCAGACATCGGCCACGGCCCGGTCATCGCCCATCATCAGCGTGGGAAACACCGCGTCCCATATCGTCCGGGCCTGATCCACGCGCTGTGCGATGGCGGGGGTGGAGGCGAGATCAAGCACGCAGATATCCGCATCCATGCCTGGCGCCAGCGTGCCGATATGGTCCTGCCGGTGCAGCGCACGGGCCGACCCGGCGGTGGCCAGCCACAAGAGCTGGGCGGCATGTACCGCCACACCGCGCAGCTGTGCGATCTCATAGGCGGCGGCCATGGTGCGCAACATGGAAAAGGACGACCCGCCGCCGGTATCCGTGGCCAGCCCCACCGGGATGCCGCCGCCCGCAAGGCCCATCAGGTCAAAGAGGCCCGAGCCGATGAAGGTGTTCGATGTCGGGCAATGGACCAGCGCGCCGCCGGTGTCGCGCAGGCGGTCGATCTCGCGCGGGGTCAGGTGGATGGCGTGGCCATAAAGCCCGCGTGCGCCCAAAAGCCCGAACTGCTCGTAGGTGTCGAGATAGTCGCGCGCTTGAGGAAAGAGCCCGCGCACCCAGTCGATCTCGTCGATCTGTTCGCTGAGATGGGTTTGCATCAACGCGTCGGGCCGTTCGGACCAGAGCGCGCCCAGTGCCGCCAACTGATCGGGCGTCGAGGTGGGCGAGAACCGCGGTGTGATGGCATAGCGCGCGCGGCCCGTGCCGTGCCAGTGATCGAGCAGCGCCTTGCTGTCGTCATAGGCCGATTGCGCGGTGTCGCGCAGCCCGTCGGGGGCGTTGCGATCCATGCAGGTTTTGCCCGCGACAATGGCCATGCCGCGCGTCTCGGCGGCCTCAAACAGTGCCGTGACACTGTGCGGGTGGATGGTGCAGTAACTGGCGACGCTGGTGGTGCCGTGATCCAGCACAAGATCCAGATAGGTGTCGGCGGTCTTGCGGGCATAGGCCGGATCGGCGAGGCGCATTTCCTCGGGGAAGGTATAGGTGTTGAGCCAGTCGATCAGACGCTTGCCCCAAGAGGCGATGATCGCGGTTTGCGGATAGTGCGCGTGGGCGTCGATGAAACCCGGACAGATCAGGCGGCCGCTGTGGTCGTGATGGGTGATGTCGTCACCGGTGACCCGCGCGGCGGCGCCGGTGGCCACGATCCGGCCGTCGGCGATCAGGACTGCGCCATCGGTGTCGATCTGCACGGCGTCCTGCCACGGCCCGGCAAAGGGGTCGCCCGCAAAGTGCAGCACATGTCCGGTCAGAAGGTGGCGGTGTGTCATGGTGCCGTTATGGCGCTGCCCGCGCGCCGGCGCAAAGCGAAACTGCGCGGCCATTGTCACTTTGGGGGGCGCGCCCTATGGTCTGCCGGGTAAACGCACAACGGCCCGGAGGTGTCACATGTCTGATGAAATCGATGTGGCCGACCAGCCGGCGGACGATGCGGGCTATGAGCTTGAGCGCAAGGACGTCTCGGCGATCCTTTATGCGGTCGATATCGAGGACCGCGCGCAGCTGACCACGCTGATGGAGCCGCTGCACGCCGCCGACATTGCCGACCTTCTGGAACAGATCAACGCTTATGACCGGTCGCGGCTGATCCGCCTTTATGACCGCGAGTTCGACGGCGAGATTCTGTCGGAACTGGACGAATCGATCCGCGAAGAGGTGATCGCGGTGCTGAAGCCTGCGGTGCTGGCGGATGCGGTGCGGGATCTGGACAGCGATGATGTCGTCGACCTGATCGAGGATCTGGACGATGCGCAGCAGGAACAGATCCTGGATGCGCTGGAGGATGGCGACCGGGCGCTGGTCGAGCAGTCGCTGAGCTTTCCGGAGTATTCCGCGGGCCGTCTGATGCAGCGCGAAGTGGTCATGGCGCCCGAGCACTGGACAGTGGGCGAGGCGATTGACCGGTTGCGCAGTGCCGAGGAGGACGATCTGCCGACGCAGTTCTATCACATCGTGCTGGTGGATCCGCGTCTGCATCCGATTGGCAATGTCACTCTGGGCAAGTTGATGCGGTCGCGGCGCGATGTGCGGCTGATGGATCTGGTGGAGGAGACGTTTCGCGTCATCCCTGCCACGCAGCCCGAGAGCGATGTGGCCTATGCGTTCAACCAGTATCACCTGATTTCCGCCCCGGTGGTGGATGACGAGGGGCGATTGATCGGGTTGATCACCATCGATGACGCGATGGCGGTTCTGGATGAAGAGCACGAGGAGGACATCCTGCGCCTGGCCGGCGTGGGTGAGGAATCCGCCCTGTCGGACAATGTGCGCGAGACCACGCGCCAGCGCCTGCCGTGGCTGGCGGTCAACCTGGTGACGTCGATCCTTGCCTCGATGGTGATTGCGCAGTTCGAGATGGCGATTGCGCAGATTGTGGCGCTGGCGGTGTTGATGCCGATCGTGGCGTCAATGGGGGGCAATGCGGGGACGCAGTCGCTGACCGTGGCGGTGCGGGCATTGGCGACCAAGGATCTGACTGGCGCGAATGTGTGGCGGGTGATCCGGCGCGAGGTGCTGGTTGGGTTGCTGAACGGGGCGGTGTTTGCCGTTGTGATGGGGATCGTGGGCGTGATCTGGTTTGGCTCACCTGCGCTGGGTTACGTGATTGCGGCGGCGATGGTGGTGAACATGGTGGTGGCCGGATTGGCGGGCACGGTCATTCCGGTTGTGTTGGACCGGCTGGGAATTGACCCGGCGCTGGCCTCGGGTGCCTTTGTGACGACGGTGACGGATGTGGTTGGTTTCTTTGCCTTTCTCGGCCTGGCCGCGATGGTGCTGTTGTGAGGGATGCCGGGACGGACGCGCTTTGCGCTGGCGCGCAAAGACGCCCCGCCCACCATCCCGTATGGGGGTGTGCATGGATTTAAGCGCGCGCAAGGCGGCGGCGCGCAAGGCGGCCTTTGCCGCGCGCAAGGCCGCGCATGATCTGGACCCTGGGGGTGCCTCGGGTGTGTTGTCATCTGTGTTGGCGGGATATCGGGGTGTGCCCTTGGCCGGGTATATGCCGATCCGCACCGAGATTGATCCGTTGCCCGCAATGGCGGAGGCAGCGGCCCATGGGCCGGTGGCTGTGCCGGTGATCGAGGCGGAGGGACAGCCTTTGAAATTCTCGCGCTGGACGCCGGAGGGGGCGTTGCGGGAGGGGCCGTTTGGGGCACAGGTGCCTGTGGTGGATGCGTTTTTCGACCCCGAGATCGTGATCGTGCCGTTGGTTGCCTTTGGTCGGGACGGCGGGCGGCTGGGCTATGGTGGGGGGTTTTACGACCGGACGCTGGAGCGGTTGCGCGCGCGTCGGGCGACGCTGGCCATCGGGTTTGCCTATGCGGCGCAAGAGGCGCTGGATCTGCCGCTGGAGGCGACGGATCAGCCGCTGGACCTGATCGTGACGGAGGCGCGTGTGATCGAACCGTGACAGAGGCGGGTGTGATCGACGTATGAGGGGGCGCTGCCCCCCGCGCTGCGCGCGCCCCCCGAGGTATTTGGGGCGAAAGGAAGCGGCCGGTGCGGGCGCTTTGGTCTTGCCGATGGACATGCGTGGGGCATATGGGGCGATATGAAGATTTTGTTTCTGGGCGATGTGATGGGCCGGGCCGGCCGGCAGGCCGTGACCGAGCGGTTGCCGCAATTGCGGGCCGACTGGGATTTGGATTTCGTCGTGGTCAATGGCGAGAACGCCACCTCGGGCATGGGCTTGTCGGGGGCGCATGCGAGGATCCTGCTGGAGGCGGGGGCCGATTGCGTGACGCTGGGGGATCATGCCTTTGACCAGAAGGACATGTTGCAATTCATCGAGGCCGAGCCGCGCATCATCCGTCCGCTGAACTTTTCCAAGGCGGCCCCCGGCAAAGGCGCGCGGCTGTTTACGGCGCGGGGCGGGCAGACCGTGCTGGTGACGCAGGCGTTGGGGCAGGTGTTCATGAAGCGCCCGTTTGACGATCCGTTTTCCGCGTTGGAGACGGTGTTCCGCACCCATCCATTGGGCGGGCAGGCCGATGCGGTGATTGTTGATTTCCATTGCGAGGCCACATCCGAGAAGATGGCCATGGGCCATTGGTGTGACGGGCGCGCCAGCCTGATGGTGGGCACGCACACACATGTGCCGACGGCGGATGCGATGATCCTGAATCGCGGCTGCGCCTATCTGAGCGATGCGGGGATGTGCGGGGACTACCAGTCGGTGATCGGGATGCAGCGCGACGAGCCATTGCGCCGGTTCATCACCGGCATGCCCAAGGAGCGGTTTACCCCGGCCAACGGGCCCGCGACCCTGTCCGGGGTCTATGTGGAAACCGGCCCCGATGGGCGTGCCACCCGGATCGAGATGGTGCGTCAGGGCGGTGTTCTGGCCCAAAGCGGGCCATGACGCGCGCGCCTGTTGCGATCTATGTTGGCGTTCTGATCCTGCTGGGCGCGGGGTGGGGGCTGACCATGCCGCTGACCAAGATCGCGGTCAGCACAGGATACAGGCATTTCGGCCTCATTTTTTGGCAGCTGGCCATTGGCGGTGTCGTGATGACAGCGATTGCCCTGGCGACGGGGCGGCGGTTGCCCCTGGGGCGCGGGCCCTTGCGCGTCTATGTGATGATCGCGCTCATCGGGTCGCTCCTGCCCAATTCGGCGAGCTATCAGGCGGCGGTGCACCTGCCGTCGGGGGTGATGTCGCTGTTGTTGTCGATGATCCCGATTTGGGCCTTTCCGATTGCGCTGGCGCTGGGTCTCGACGGGTTCGAGTGGCGGCGTTTTGCGGGGCTGGCTGCGGGTATGGGGGCGGTTTTGCTGCTGGTGCTGCCGGGGGCCGACATGTCCGGCGCGATCCCGGTCATCTGGGTTATGGTGGGGCTGATTTCCGGGCTGTTTTACGCGTTCGAGGGCAATTACGTCGCCAAATGGGGCACTTCGGGCCTTGATGCGGTGCAGGTCCTTTGGGGCGCGTCATTGGTGGGGACGGTGCTGTCGCTGCCGCTGGCACTGGGGTCGGGCCAGTGGATCAGTCCCTTGCCGCCCTACGGCGCCGCGGATCTGGCGCAGGTCATCAGCTCGACGCTGCATGTGCTGGTCTATACCGGCTATGTCTGGCTGGTGGGACGGGCCGGGCCGGTCTTTGCGGTGCAGATCAGTTACCTTGTGACCCTGTTCGGGATCTTCTGGGCCTGGGCGATCCTGAGCGAGGCCTATCCGACGGTGATCTGGGGCGCATTGGGGCTGATGCTCGTGGGGATGTATCTGGTGCAGCCGCGCAAACCACCGCTTGAAGCCCACGCGGCGATAAGGGAAACTGGCGGCTGATAATGGCCGGAGCAGACATCCGATATGGGTTTGATTGAGCTTTCTCAGACGGGCAATGCCGTTCTGACGCTTGTGGTCGTGTTCATCATGTTCACGTTGTTCCTGCGCGAGAGTTTCCCGGCAGAGGTGGTGGCGATTGCCGGCGTAGGCTTGATGCTCGCCTCGGGCGCGCTGCCCTATGACCGGGCGGTTGCGGTGTTGTCGAACCCCGCGCCGTGGACGATCGCGGCGATGTTCATCATCATGGGGGCACTTGTGCGCACCGGCGCACTGGAGGCGTTCACCGGGCTGGCCGACCGGCAGGCGCGCAGCAATCCGGTGCTGGCGATTGCGCTGCTCATGGCCTTTGTGATCATCAGTTCCGCCATCGTGTCGAACACGCCGGTGGTCGTGGTGATGATCCCGGTGTTTATCCAGCTGGCCAAGACGATGGGGCTGGCGCCATCCAAGATGCTGATCCCGCTGAGCTATGCGGCGATCCTCGGGGGGACGCTGACCCTGATCGGGACATCGACGAACCTGCTGGTGGACGGTGTGGCGCGCGCGCAGGGGTTGGCGCCGTTCACGATTTTCGAGGTCACGCCGCTGGGTGTCATCCTGGTGATCTGGGGCATGATCTACTTGCGGTTCTTTGGGCCTATGCTGTTGCCGGAGCGGGACAGCATGGCGGGATTGCTGAGCGACCGCAGCCAGATGAAATTTTTCACAGAAGCGGTGATCCCGCCTGAATCGAACCTGATTGGCCGGGAAGTCACCGGGGTGCAGCTTTTCAAGCGCGACGGGGTACGGTTGGTCGACGTGGTGCGGGGCGATCTGTCGTTGCGGCGCAACCTCAAGGGGGTGGAGTTGCAGGTTGGTGACCGCGTGGTGCTGCGCACGCAGATGACCGAACTGTTGAGCCTGCAACGCAACAAGGAACTCAAGCGCCTTGATCAGGTGGGCGCGGTCGAGACGACCACGGTCGAGGTGCTGATCACGCCGGGGTGCCGGATGGTGGGCCGATCGCTGGGGGCGTTGCGGTTGCGGCGGCGATACGGCGTCTATCCGCTGGCGGTGCATCGGCGCAATCAGAACATCGGGCGGCAGCTGGACGATCTGGTGGTCAAGGTCGGCGACACGCTGCTGCTGGAAGGGGCGCCTGAGGACATCCAGCGTCTGGCCAATGACATGGATATGGTCGATGTGTCAAAGCCCTCGCAGCGCGCGTTCCGCCGCGGGCATGCGCCGATTGCGTTGGGGGCGCTCTTGGGGATTGTGGTGCTGGCTGCACTGGGTGTTGCGCCGATCTTCATGCTGTCGGTGATGGCGGTGGCCCTTGTGCTGGTCACGCGCTGCATCGATGCGGATGAGGCGTTTTCCTTTGTGGACGGGCGGTTGCTTGCGTTGATTTTCGCGATGCTGGGGATCGGGGCTGCGCTCGAATCCACCGGGGCGGTGGCGTTGATCGTGGATGCGGTGGCACCGGGGCTGGCGGTCCTGCCGCCCTTTCTGATCATCTGGGCGGTCTATCTTCTGACGTCCGTTCTGACCGAACTGGTCAGCAACAACGCCGTGGCCGTGGTGGTGACGCCCATTGCGATCGGTCTGGCCGGCGCGCTGGGCCTTGATCCGCGCCCCTTGGTCGTGGCGGTGATGGTGGCCGCCTCGGCGTCCTTTGCCACGCCCATCGGGTATCAGACCAACATGCTGGTCTATGGGCCGGGCGGGTACAAGTTCACCGATTTCATGCGCGTCGGCATTCCGCTGAACCTGAGCGTTGGCATCCTTGCCTCGGCGGTGATCCCGTTCATCTGGCCGCTCTGATCGCCCGCGTCAGATACTGCTCAGGGGCCGCGTATCCTCGTGGGTTTCGCGCGAAACGGCCATGAACTCGTAGAGCGTGCCGCTATTGTCGAAAATACCTTGCACGGTCACGTCCCACCGGGCCTCGCGCCCTCCGGCGGTGGGGCAATCGGCAATGAAATTCGCAGTGCGCCCGGCGCGCGCCTCGGCGATGGCGGATTGGATCAGGCCATGGTGCTGCTCTGGCCACAGGACCCACCAGTCGGCACCCAGCACTAGGGCCAGATCGCAAATTTCCATCGCGCAACGGCCATTGTGGCTCATGTAGGTGATGCGCCCCTCGGGGCACAAAAGCTTGATGCAATCGGGGCTGCACGACATCAGGGCAGAGGACCGTTCCGGTCGCTCAAACCCCAATTCCTGCATGGAAACAAAGTCAGCGTTCTGCGTGTCGATGGGTCGTTGCATGGTCATTGCAAAGCTCCGGCGGGTTTCGTTGATGGGTCAACAGTAGGGCTGGAAAACGTAGTTTCCAATTCCTTTCACCGGACAAGTTTATTCAGATTTTAGCGGTTTGGGCCGGGCGTCACGCAATCGACGTGGACCGCCCCGCATTGCGCCCGGAAAAGATGCAGCCGCCGAGGAATGTGCCTTCGAGCGCGTTGTAGCCATGGTAGCCGCCACCGCCGAATCCCGCCACCTCGCCCGCGGCAAAGAGGCCCGGCACCGTGTTGCCGTCCGCCCCGATCATCTGGCTGTCGAGGGTCGTGTGCAGCCCGCCCAGCGTCTTGCGCGTCAGCACGTGCAGCTTGACCGCGATCAGGGGGCCGTTGGCCGGATCGAGGAATTTGTGCGGCTTGGCCGTCCGCAACAGGCGGTCGCCACGGTAGTTGCGCGCGGCGTGGATCGCCATCATCTGCGCGTCCTTGGAAAACGGGTTGTCGATCTGGGCATCGCGCGCCTCGATCTGGGTGCGCAGGCGGGCCACGTCGATCAGGTTGCCGCCCGCGATCTGGTTCATGCCGCGCACCAGCGTGTCAAGATCGTTTGCCACGACGAAATCCTCGCCACGCTCCTTGAAGGCCTCGACCGGGCCGGTGGCGTTCTTGCCCGACAGCACGCGCTGCCTGATCACTTCGGACCATTTCTTGGACGTCAGGTCCGGGTTCTGTTCGGACCCGGACAGGGCGAATTCCTTCTTGATGACCTTCTGGGTCAGCACGAACCAGCTGTAGTCATAGCCCGTGGCCAGGATGTCGCGCAGGGTCGACATGCTGTCGAAACCGGGCAGGGCCGGCGGGGCAAAGCGGTTTCCGGTCGCGTCAAACCACATGGACGAGGGCCCCGGCAGGATGCGGATGCCGTGGGCGGGCCAGATCGGGTCCCAGTTCTTGACCCCTTCGGTATAGTGCCACATGCGGTCGCCGTTGATCACGTGACCGCCCGCCGCCTCGGAAATGCCGATCATGCGCCCGTCCACATGGGCGGGGACGCCCGCGACCATGTCCTTGGGCGCGGGGCCAAGGCGGTCCGTGGGCCAGACCTTGCGCACCATGTCGAAATTGCCGCCGATACCGCCTGAGGTTACGATGACCGACGGGGCGCGCAAGACGAAATCGCCCACCGGATCGCGGTTGGTTTTTTGCCCCCGCGCGGCGGTATCTTCGGTCAGGACCGTGCCGCTGACGCCCTTGGCCGCGCCGTTTTCCATGTCGATCCGGTCGACCTGGTGGCGGAAATGGAACTGGATGCGCCCGGCTTTCTCGTGCTCCTCGCAGCGGCGCACGAAATGCTCGATGATCCCCGGCCCGGTGCCCCAGGTGATGTGGAACCGCGGCACAGAATTGCCGTGCCCGTCGGCAAAGCTGCCGCCGCGTTCGGCCCAGCCCACCACCGGGAACCAGCGCAGGCCCATGGCGTGCAGCCAGGGCCGCATTTCGCCGGCGGAAAAGTCGATGAAGGCCTCGGCCCATTTGCGCGGCCACGCGTCTTCGGCGCGGTCGAACTGGGCGCTGCCCATCCAGTCGTTCAGGGCCAGTTCGCGGCTGTCGCGGATGCCCATGCGCCGCTGTTCGGGCGTGTCGATCATAAAGAGGCCGCCGAGGCTCCAGAACGCCTGACCACCCAGAAAGCTGCGCGGCTCCTGATCGACGATGATCACCTGCTTGCCCCGGTCGCCCAGCTCGGCGGCGGCGGCCAGCCCGGCGAGCCCCGCGCCCACGACGATGGCGTCTGCTTGATCCATGAGGCGGTCCTTTAGCGGTTGCGAAACCAGATCACGAAAGGCGCCGCGACGAGGTACATGGTGATGCCATAGACGGCAGAGGGCAGGGCCATGGTGCTGAACCCGTCGGTCTGGCCCGAGATCAGCGCGGCCATGGTGATGCCCAGCGTCGCGTTCTGAATGCCGGTTTCGATGGACACGGTCTTGGCCTGGTTCCAGGCCAGAGCCGCGCCACGTGCAATCGCCAGACCGAGGATCAGCAACACGAGGTTGAGCACGATCAGCGCGGGGCCGATATCGGCAAGGTTTTCGACGAAGATGCCCCAGTTGCCCGCCAGCGCCGCCAACACGATCAGCAGGAACAGCAGCGTTGCCAGACGGGTGAGGAACGGCTCAATCGCCATCGCGGCACCCGGAGCAAAGTGGCGGAACAGCACACCGATCAGCACGGGCAGCGTCGTGATCAGGAACATGGCGATGGCCAGATCCGTCACGCTGACATCCGGCGCGCTTGCACCCATGAAATGCACCACCGTCCACGCCGCAAGCACCGGCACGGTCAGAATACTCAGCAGGCTGATCACCGCCGTCAGTGACACCGACAGCGCCACGTCCCCCCGCGCCAGTCGCGACACCATGTTCGACGTCACCCCGCCGGGACAAAAGCTGAGCAACATGACGCCAACCGCGATTTCGGCCCTGAGGCCAAAGGTCAGTACGGTCACGTATGCCACGATCGGCAGCACCACCACCTGTGCCACCGCGCCGATGGCAAAGGCCTTGGGCATGCGCAGCACGCGCCCGAAATCGGCGAAGGTAAGCCCGACGCCGAGGCTGAGCATGATCACCGCCAGCGACAGCGGCAGCACCACGTTGATCAGAATATCCATGTGACCGTCTCCCTTGGTCCAGGTTAGCCGCGTTTTTTCGGATCGCGCAACGTTGACGCATGGGAAGCGTGCGTCACAGCGGCCAGAAGACGAGGATGGCGGGGATCGAGACAGCGACCACGATCACCTCGAGCGGCAGGCCGATGCGCCAGTAATCTCCGAACTGATAGCCGCCGGGCCCGAGGATCAGCGTGTTGTTCTTGTGCCCGATGGGCGTGAGGAACGCCGAGGATGCCGCCACAGCCACCGCCATCAGGAACGGATCGGGCGACACGCCCAGCGTCTGCGCCATCTGGATGCCCACGGGTGCCGCGACGATGGTGGTGGCGGTGTTGTTGAGGACATCCGACAGGCTCATCGTGACGATCATCAGCACGGTCAGCACCGCCCATGCGGGCATGCCCGCTGTCAGGGTGACAAGCCAGCCTGCGATCAGTTCGGTGCCGCCCGAGCTTTCCAATGCGGCCCCCAGCGGGATCATTGACCCCAAAAGGACCACCACGGGCCATTCGATATGGGTATAGAGTTCCGACAGAGGGACGATCTTGGACAGCACATAGGCCACCACGACCAGACCCAACGCGATGGGCAGGTAGAGCAACCCGACGCTCGCCGCCGCCACCGCCGCGGCAAAGAGGCCGATGGCGAGCCAGACCTTGTCATCCGCCGTTACCGCCAGCCCGCGTTCGGCGAGGGGCAGCGCGCCCAGCCATTGCGTCACATCCGTGCCGGTATCGCGCGGCACCAGTAGCAGCAGGATATCGCCTGCGCGGATTTCGGTCTTGCGGATCTGTTTGGTGACGCGTGTTCCGCCGCGCGAGATCCCCATCAGCACCGTGGACTGCCGCCAGCTGAGGCCGACGGACTGGGCCGTGCGCCCGATCAGGCGCGACTGGTCGGTCACAACCACCTCGATGATCTCAACCCCGTCGCCCGCGGCCTTGAGCTTTTCCTCGCGCTTGGCATCCGCCACCGCCAGACCGGTTGCGGTGCGGAATTCGTCCAGCGCGTCGGGTGTGGCCTCGAGCACCAGCACGTCGCCTGCGCGCAGTTGCGCGTTGCGGGCGCGGCCATAGCGGCGCTGGCCGTCGCGCACGAGGCCGATGATGGCGACATCGGCCTTTTCCGCGTCCTCCTCCATCTCGCCTACGCGGGTGCCGATTTGTTTGGACCCTTCGGGCACGGTCAGTTCCGCGATGTACTCCGACAGCGCCTCGTCCGGGGCGGACCCGGTGTCGCGGTCGGGAATGAAGCGCCAGCCCACCAGCGCAACAAAGGCGAGACCCGCGATCGCCGCAATCCCGCCCACGGGGGCAAAGTCGAACATGCGGAACGGTGCGCCGAGGCTGTCCTCGCGGATGGTGGCAATGATGATGTTGGGCGGCGTGCCGATCAGCGTCACCATACCGCCCAGTATGGTGGCAAAGCTGAGCGGCATGAGGCTGAGCCCCGGTGATCGGCCCGCCTTGCGCGCGGTCTGGATATCGACGGGCATCAGCAGGGCTAGTGCTGCCACGTTGTTCATAAAGGCCGACAGCACGCCGCCGATGGCCCCCATAAGGGTGATATGCGCGCCAAGGCTGCGGCTGGCATCGACCAGCGTCCGCGTGATCAGGAACACCGCCCCCGACCGCACCAGACCGGCCGACACGACCAAAACCAGCGCCACCACCAGCGTCGCCGGGTGGCCGAAGCCAGAGAACGCGTCGGCACTGGGCACAACCCCCAGCACGACACCGGCCATTAGCGCGGAAAAGGCCACGATATCATAGCGAAACCGCCCCCACAGCAGCAGGCCAAAGACGGTGCCAAAGAGCGAAAAGAGGATGATCTGGTCTGTCGTCATGCGCGCCACGTTAGGCGTGGGGCAGGGGCGGCACCAGCGGTTTCTGACGCACTCAGGGCAGGGTGATCTGCCGCTGCGTCGGCGCCGTCCAGTCCACCACCGGGCCTTTGGGCACGATCCCCAGCGGATTGCGCAGGTCGGAGCGCGAGAAGTATCCGGCCTTGTAGATCTCCGGTTTGACCGTGTCCGCAATCCCGGGCGCGGCATAAAGCGCGCGGGCATAGTCCCACAGATGCGGCAGGTCGCTCAGCTTGGCCAGGTTGCATTTGAACGCATAGTGATAGGCCACATCGAACCGGGCCAAAGTGGGAAAGAGGCGCAGGTCGGCCTCGGTCAATTGCCCGCCTGCCAAGGTGCTGTGCGTGGCCAGATGCGCGTCAAGTGCGTACAGCGTATCGAAAAGGCCGGTGACCGCGCTGTCATAGGCCCCTTGGGTGCGGGCAAACCCGGCGCGGTAGACGCCATTGTTGATGTCCCTGTGGATGCGGTCGTTCCATCGGTCAATCTCGGCCTCCAGGCCGCGGGGCACAAGACGCCGCGCGGGATCAAAGGCCAGCGACAGCATGCGCGTGATGTCCGCGCTTTCGTTGGAGACGATGGTGCCGGTCTGCGTGTCCCAGAGAACGGGCACGGTGATGCGCCCGGTATAGGCGGGGCGCTGGCGGGAATAGACCTCGTGCATTGCCGTCACGCCCAGCACGGCGTCGGCAAATGCGCCGTCCGTGTCAAAAACCCATCCCTGGTCGGTGCGTGCGGGTTTCGCGACGCTGATGGAGATGGCGTCCTGCAAACCCAGCACGGCGCGGGTCAGAAGCGTGCGGTGGGCCCACGGGCAGTTCCACGCCACAAAGAGGTGATAGCGGCCCGGCTCGGGCGTGAACGGTCCTTCTGGTGTGATCCAGTGGCGCAGCGTGGATTTCGCGCGTTCATATGCACCGCCCTTTTGCGTGTCGGGGCCTGGGTCCTCGACCTGATAGGTGCCGTTGATCATCACGCCCATATGCGCAGTCCTCTTGCTGGATGCCCCGACGATAGCACCCGCTGCGCACCGCGCCACGCGCACGGGGCGTGCGTGGCTGCACAAGGCGGGCTTGCCCCTGCGGGAGTGGATGTCCTATAGCAACGCGGAACGAATTTTCCGCACATGTTCTTGCAGACGCAGCAGACAGGAGGCATCTCATGGCAGGCCACTCAAAATGGGCGAACATCCAGCACCGCAAGGGCCGGCAGGACAAGATCCGGGCCAAGCTGTTTTCCAAGATGTCCAAGGAAATCACCGTCGCCGCCAAGATGGGCGACCCCGATCCCGACAAGAACCCCCGCCTGCGGTTGGCCGTCAAGGAGGCCAAGTCCAACTCGGTGCCCAAGGACGTCATCGACCGCGCGATCAAGAAGAGCCAGGCGGGCGACGGGGACGATTACGAGGAAATCCGCTATGAGGGCTATGGCCCCAATGGTGTGGCGGTGATCGTCGAGGCGATGACCGACAACCGCAACCGCACGGCATCGACGGTCCGCTCGACCTTTACCAAGAACGGCGGCAACCTCGGTGAAACCGGCAGCGTCGGCTTTATGTTCGACCGCAAGGGGGCTGTCAGCTATCCGGCGGATGTGGGCGACGCGGACACCGTGATGATGGCCGCGATCGAGGCCGGGGCAGAGGATGTCGAATCGTCCGAGGATGGCCACGTGATCTGGTGCGCGGATACCGACCTCAACGATGTGTCCAACGCGCTCGAGGCGGAACTGGGCGAGTCGGACTCGACCAAACTGGTCTGGCGCCCCACCACCACGACCGAGATGGATCTGGAAGGCATGCAAAAGCTGATGAAGCTGGTCGATGCGCTGGAAGACGACGACGATGTCCAGCAGGTCACCACCAATTTCGAAGCGAGCGATGAAGTGATGGCGCAGCTGGACGAATAAGCCTCACATGGCCCTTTAAGAAATGCCAAACGCCGCCCTGTCACCAGAGGCGGCGTTTTTCGTGCCTGTCAGAAGTCGCGGGTTCGCGATCAGAAAAAGAGCTGTCTTGCCACCTGGCTCCAGCTTTGCGTGCAGCCTGCGTTGGGGGCAGGGGTCTGGCGACGCAAGCGGCGCATCAGGCCCTTGAGATCATTGAGCCGCGTGCGCGCAGCACTTCCTCCTGCACGGCTTTGAACCGACAGGATTTTCTCTTGCGTCTGCAACGCGGCTTCGATCAGCTCAAGGTCCTGCTTGGTCAGATCAACGGTATGTGTCGAGTCGAGCATTTGAATGCATCCTTGTTATCGTTGACCAGCATATGGGGTCTGAAACAGTATACGCCAATCATCAAATATCAGATCACCGTGATAACCGTGTCAGCTGTCAAATGCTGGCAGTAGTCGCCCCGCCATCGTTGCGGGATGTGTCGTGTGACATCCAAATAGGTATGCAGCAAGCGAATTGCGCCGTTCATCCGTGCAACTCTGCTGTGCAAAAATCGAATAGCTGGGGTGCGGGGTACGGGCGCGGGCTTGCAAGCGCCTCGGCGAATCCGCATTGATGGCCCATGACCACCCACCCTCAGACCCCGCTCAAAGGCATCTTCTGGATGCTTGTCACAGGCTTGTGTTTCGTGGCCGTGACAGCACTCGTCAAATACATGGGCCCGCGCGTGCCCCCGGCCGAGGCGGCGTTCCTGCGCTATCTGTTGGGGCTGGTGTTCCTGCTGCCGATGTTGCCCGCGGTGCGCTCGGCGCACCTGACCCCGCGCCAATGGAAGCTGTTCACCCTGCGCGGCGTCTTTCATTCGGCAGGCGTGATCCTGTGGTTTTACGCCATGACGCGCATCCCCATCGCCGAGGTGACGGCCATGAACTACCTCGCGCCGGTCTATGTCAGCATCGGTGCGGCGCTGTTTCTGGGCGAAAAGCTGGCGGCCCGCCGGATCGCGGCCATTGCCGTGGCGCTGATCGGCACGGCCGTGATCCTGCGCCCGGGGTTCCGAGAGGTCGCCCCCGGCCATATCGCCATGCTGTTCTGTGCGGTCACTTTTGCCGGGTCCTACCTGCTGGCCAAGATCATGGCGGACGAGGCCAAGCCCGCCGTGGTCGTCGCGATGCTGTCGATCTTTGTCACCATCGGTCTGGCGCCCTTTGCGCTGGCCGACTGGGTCACGCCCAGCTGGGGGGATCTGGGGCTCTTGTTCCTCGTGGCGTGCTTTGCGACCGCGGGCCACTATACGATGACGATGGCCTTTGCCGCGGCCCCCGTCACCGTGACGCAGCCGATCACCTTCCTGCAACTGGTCTGGGCGGTGCTGCTGGGCGCTTTGGTCTTTGCCGAGCCGGTGGACATCTGGGTGATCTTGGGCGGTGCGCTGATCCTTGCATCGGTAACCTTCATCACCTGGCGCGAGGCCGTGCTGAAGCGCGGCGCCATCACTCCGCCCAGCCCCGCGACCAAGCTCTGATCTTTTCTTGATTGACTGATCAATAAAAAACCCCCACATCTGCGCGAAACGCGATGTGAGGGGATGCGACGTGCCAAAACTGGGAATGGAACCGATCCGGCGGGCCGCCCTGGTCGAAGCGACGATTGCCGAGATCGGTGCGGCAGGATCGCTGGACGTTACGGTGGGACAGATCGCCAAACGGGCGGGCATGTCCACGGCGCTTGCGCATCACTACTTTGGCGGAAAGCACCAGATTTTCCTCGCGGCCATGCGCCAGATCCTGCGCGACTTTGGCCAAGAGGTCGTTGTCGCTTTGAAATCCGCGCGCACGCCGCGTGCACGTGCCGAGGCGCTGATTGCTGCCAGCTTTGCGCCGTCCTGTTTCGACCCCGGCACAGTCAGTGCGTGGATGACGCTTTATGCGCAGGCGACAACCAACGCCGACACGCAGCGGCTGCTCGATCTCTACCAACGCCGCCTGCGGTCTAACCTGACGCACGCCCTGCGCCCCATCAGCACGGCGCCCGAAGACGACGCCGCCGTACTTGGCGCGTTGATCGACGGGCTCTATTTGCGCGCGGCCCTGGGCGGTGACGCCTCCGCGCAAACGGCGCAAGCCACGGCCCTGCGCGCCCTCGACACCCTGACCGGAGCACGGACATGAGCAAACCCAACATCCTCATCATCATGGTCGACCAGCTGAACGGCACGCTGTTTCCCGACGGCCCCGCCGACTGGCTTCATGCCCCCAATCTCAAGGCGCTGGCGGCCCGCTCGACGCGGTTCCGCAATGCCTATACCGCCTCGCCGCTCTGTGCGCCGGGGCGCGCTGCCTTTATGTCCGGGCAACTGCCCAGCGCCACGGGCGTCTACGACAATGCAGCCGAGTTCGCCTCGTCGATCCCGACCTACGCCCACCACCTGCGCCGCGCGGGCTACCAGACATGCCTCTCGGGCAAGATGCACTTTGTTGGCCCCGATCAGCTGCACGGGTTCGAGGAACGGCTGACCACCGATGTCTACCCGCCTGATTTCGGCTGGACGCCCGACTATCGCAAACCGGGCGAGCGCATCGACTGGTGGTATCACAACATGGGGTCCGTCACAGGCGCAGGCGTGGCCGAGATCACCAACCAGCTGGAATATGACGACGAGGTCGCCTACCACGCCACGCGCAAGATCTACGATCTGGGCCGGGGCCATGACGCGCGCCCCTGGTGCCTGACGGTCAGCTTTACGCACCCGCACGACCCATACGTGGCGCGCAAGAAATACTGGGACCTCTACGAGGACTGCGACCACCTGATGCCAGAGGTCGGCCCAATCCCATACGAAGACCAAGACCCGCATTCGCAACGCATCCTCGACGCCAACGACCGCGATAACTTCAACATCTCCGACGAAGACATCCGCCGGTCCCGCCGCGCCTATTTCGCCAATATCTCCTATCTCGACGACAAGATCGGCGAGGTGTTGACCGCCCTCGAAGGCACCCGCCAAGAGGCCATCATCCTCTTCGTTTCAGACCACGGCGACATGCTGGGCGCGCGGGGGCTGTGGTTCAAGATGTCCTTCTACGAAGGCTCTGCACGGGTGCCCCTGATGATCGCAGCACCATCGATGACGCCAAGCCTTGTGACCGACCCGGTCAGCAATATCGACGTCTGCCCGACGCTCTGCGATCTGGCGGGAGTCGACATGTCCGAAGTCATGCCCTGGACCACGGGCCAAAGCCTCGTTCCGCAAGGCCAAGGCACCCCCCGGACCGAACCCGTCGCCATGGAATACGCGGCAGAGGCCTCCTATGCCCCGATGGTGTCGCTGCGCTATGGCAAGTGGAAGTTCAACCGCTGCGCTCTGGATCCCGACCAGCTCTTTGACCTCGACGCCGACCCGCACGAGCTGACCAACCTTGCGGATGTACCTGCCCATCAGGGCACGCTGTCCCAGTTGCAGGCCAAGGCCGAGGCCCGTTGGGATCTCGACCGCTTCGACGCGGATGTTCGCGCCAGTCAGGCGCGCCGCTGGGTCGTCTACGAGGCGCTGCGGCAGGGTGGCTATTACCCCTGGGACCACCAGCCTCTGCAAAAGGCCTCCGAACGCTACATGCGCAACCACATGGATCTCAACGTGCTCGAGGAAAACCAGCGGTTCCCCCGAGGCGAATAGCCCCTTCATTGTTCCAGAAAATATGCCTGCCGGAGGCAATCATGACCTATCCAACCCAACCCACCGCCAGCCACTTCATCGGCGGAAAGTACGTCGAAGACACCGCAGGCACGCCCATTGACGTGATTTATCCTGCCACGGGCGAGGTGATCGGCCGCGTGCACTCGGCCACGCCCGCCATCATCGACCAAGCCCTGACCTCCGCGCGCGCGGCACAAGCGGCCTGGGCCGCGATGACCGGCACCGAACGGGGCCGCATCCTGCGCCGCGCTGCCGACATCATGCGCGAACGCAACCACGACCTGTCGGTGCTTGAAACCTTCGACACCGGCAAACCCTATCAGGAGACCAGCGTGGTCGACGCCACCAGCGGCGCGGACGCGCTTGAATATTTCGGCGGCATGGCCGCCACCCTGACCGGCCAGCACATCCAGCTGGGCGAGGATTGGGTCTATACCCGCCGCGAGGCGCTGGGTGTCTGCGTGGGCATCGGCGCGTGGAATTACCCCACCCAGATCGCCAGCTGGAAAGGTGCGCCCGCGTTGGCCTGCGGCAACACGATGGTGTTCAAACCGTCCGAGACCACGCCGCTTTGCGCGTTGAAGGTGGCCGAGATCCTGTTTGAGGCGGGCGCGCCCGCTGGCGTCTACAACGTGGTGCAGGGTCTGGGCGATGTGGGTGCGGCGCTGGTCAGTGATCCGCGCGTCGACAAGGTGTCGCTGACCGGGTCGGTGCCCACGGGCCGCAAGGTCTATGCCGCTGCGGCAGCCGGTATCAAACACGTGACAATGGAGCTGGGCGGCAAATCACCCCTGATCATCTTTGACGATGCCGATGTGGAAAATGCGGTGTCCGGCGCGATCCTGGGCAATTTCTATTCCTCGGGTCAGGTCTGTTCCAACGGCACCCGGGTTTTTGTCCAGAAGGGCATCAAGGACGCCTTTCTTGCCCGGCTGGCCGAACGTCTGGCGGATGCAGTGATCGGCGACCCGCAGGATCCGGCGACCAGCTTTGGCCCGATGGTCAGTGCCCGGCAGATGGAGATCGTGCAGGGCTATATCGCCAAGGGCCAGGACGAGGGCGCGCGGCTGGTCTATGGCGGCGCGCGCCTTGACCGGCCCGGATTTTATCTCGAGCCAACCGTCTTTGCGGATGTGACCGATGACATGACCATCGCCCGCGAAGAGATTTTTGGCCCCGTGATGGCCGTGCTGGATTTCGAGGACGAGGCCGAGGTGATGCCGCGCGCCAATGACACCGAATTCGGACTGGCGGCGGGTGTGTTCACCCGCGATCTGGCCCGCGCCCACCGTGTGGCCGCCGGGTTCGAGGCCGGGACCTGTTACATCAACACCTACAATGACGCGCCGGTCGAAGCACCGTTTGGCGGGTCCAAACAGTCGGGTGTCGGGCGTGAAAATTCCAGCGCCGCCATCGCACACTACAGCCAACTCAAGTCGGTCTATGTGCGCATGGGCGACCTTGAGGCGCCATTTTGATGGGTCGGGACGCCCTTTTTCGGCAAGCCGCCCACCCACCCACCCCGTCTCGCCGAAAAAGGGCGGGGTACTTGGATGTTATCTGTCGCCGTGATCCGAGAGGTCGATAATGGAAGCTGACTACGTCATTGTCGGGGCCGGGTCTGCGGGCTGTGCCGTGGCCTACCGGCTGGCAGAGGCCGGGCAATCCGTGCTTGTCATTGAACATGGCGGCACGGACGCGGGCCCGTTCATCCAGATGCCTGCCGCTTTGTCCTACCCGATGAACATGAAACGCTATGACTGGGGCTACAAGTCCGAGCCCGAGCCGCATCTCAACAACCGCCGTCTGGCCTGCCCGCGCGGCAAGGTCATCGGCGGGTCGTCGTCGATCAACGGCATGGTCTATGTGCGCGGCCACGCGATGGACTACGATCACTGGGCCGAGTCCGGTGCCGATGGCTGGGCCTATGCGGATGTGCTGCCCTATTTCAAACGGATGGAAAGCTGGGACAGCAACGGCCATGGCGGCGATCCGGGCTGGCGCGGCACGGACGGGCCGCTTCATGTCACCCGTGGGCCGCGCGACAACCCGCTCTTTTCGGCCTTTGTCGCCGCGGGCAAACAGGCCGGGTACGAGGCCACCGACGACTATAACGGGCAAAAGCAGGAAGGCTTTGGTCCGATGGAGCAGACGGTGCACAAGGGGCGGCGCTGGTCTGCGGCCAATGCCTATCTGAAGCCCGCGCTGAAACGCGCCAATTGCGATCTGGTCCGGGGGCTGGTCGAACGGGTGGTGTTCGAGGATCACCGGGCCGTCGGCGTGGCCCTTGCGGGCGGCACTATAGTCCGGGCCCGGCGCGAGGTCATCCTCGCGGCCTCGTCCATCAACTCGCCCAAGATCCTGATGCTGTCGGGCGTCGGCCCCGCCGCACATCTGGCAGAGCACGGCATAGACGTCGTGGCGGACCGTCCGGGTGTCGGTGCGAACCTTCAGGACCATCTGGAGCTTTATATCCAGATGGCGGCAAGCCAGCCCATCACGCTTTATAAACACTGGAACCTCCTGTCCAAGGCGGTGATCGGGGCGCAGTGGCTGTTCACCGGCACAGGCCTCGGCGCGTCGAACCAGTTCGAAAGCGCGGCCTTTGTGCGCAGCCGTGCGGGTGTGCCCTATCCCGACATCCAGTACCACTTCCTGCCCATTGCCGTGCGCTATGACGGGCAGGCCGCCGCCGAGGGGCACGGGTTCCAGGCGCATGTTGGGCCGATGCGCTCGCCCTCGCGTGGGGCGGTGACCTTGCGGTCATCCGATCCGGCCGAGGATCCGGTCATCCGTTTCAATTACATGAGCACGGATCAGGACTGGGACGATTTCCGCACCTGCATCCGCCTGACCCGCGAGATCTTTGCCCAGGAGGCGTTTGCCCCCTTTGTCAAACACGAGATCCAGCCCGGTGCCGCGCTGCAATCGGATGATGAACTGGACGGGTTTATCCGCGAGCACGCAGAAAGCGCCTATCACCCCTGTGGCACCTGCAAGATGGGGGCCGTGTCAGATCCGATGGCGGTAGTCGATCCGCAGGGGCAGGTGATCGGCGCGGACGGTCTGCGCGTCGTGGACAGTTCCGTCTTTCCGCGCATCACCAATGGCAACCTGAACGGGCCGTCCATCATGACGGGCGAAAAGATGGCCGATCACATTCTGGGCCGCGACCCGCTGGCGCGCAGCAACGACGCGCCGTGGCTGCACCCCGACTGGGAAACGTCACAGCGTTAAGCAAGAGCGGATTTCGCATTTGCAATCCGGGGGCGCCGCCCCCAGATTAACCAAATGTTAAGAGTTTGTTCCGCCCTTGTTCTGGCCATGCTGCCCGTTTTCGCCCAAGCCGACATTGCCGGCACCGTGCGCGTGATCGACGCGGACACGGTTGATGTCGGGGCCACACGCGTCCGTCTGCACGCCATCGATGCGCCGGAACAGGACCAGTCCTGCACCACCGAACACGGGCTGCCCTTTGCCTGCGGGCAGTGGGCCTCGGCGCAGGTGGCCGCGCGTTTTGGCGGACAGCACGCGACCTGCGAACGCCTCGACACTGACCGTCATGGGCGCACGGTGGCCAAATGCACGGTGAATGGCGTCGACATGGGGGCCGAGATCGTGTCGCAGGGCTGGGCTTTTGCCTATCGCCGCTATGGCATGGACTATGATCTCGAAGAAAAGGCCGCCTATGTCACCGACCGCGGCCTGCACGGGTTTCGCGTGCAATCGCCCGCACAGTTCCGCGTGACCCGTGCCAAGGGGCGCATTCCGCCGGACCCCCGCTGCCGGATCAAGGGCAACATCTCGGCCAATGGCCAGATCTTTCACGTGCCGGGGCAGGAATTCTATGAACGCACCGGCATCAATGAGGCGCGCGGCGAACGGTGGTTCTGTTCCGAGGCGCAGGCGCGCAAGGCGGGCTGGCGCGCCGCACGCCGCTAGTTGACGGCATAAGGCAGCACGCCGCGCACATCAGGGTCCACCGACAATTGCCGCTCCAGCGGCGGCACCGATCGCTGATGGCACTGCTTGCGCTCGCAGATGCGGCACGAAATGCCGATGGGCTCGAACGCCGCGTCGCGCGCGATGTCCATCCCGTCGGCAAAGACCAGATCGGGCGCATGCTTCACCTCGCACCCCAGCGCAATGGCATAGCGCCGCACCGGTGCCCCGAACCGTCCGGCGGTCTTGGACACATCACGGGCCAGGCTGATATAACGGACACCGTCCGGCGTCTCGGCCAGCTGGCGCAGGAACTGGCCGGGTTGTTCAAAGGCGCGGTGCACGTTCCACAGCGGGCACGCCCCGCCGAACCGCGCAAATTGCAGCCGGGTGGCCGAGTGGCGCTTGGTGATGGTTCCGGCCTGATCGACGCGGACAAAGAAGAACGGGATGCCCTTGGCACCGGGGCGCTGCAAAGTGGACAGCCGGTGGCACACCTGCTCGATCGAGGCGCCAAAGCCCGTGGCCAGCTGCTCCAGATCGTGCCGGGTACGCTGGGCCGCCGCCTGGAACGCGGCGTAGGGCATCAGAGCAGCCCCGGCAAAGTAATTGGCCAGACCGATCTTGGCGATGGCGCGCGCCTCGTCGCTGTGGAACCGCGCCAGATCCAGCGTCGCTTCCAACAATGGGTCCTGCCGCAACAGGGCCACCTGCAACAGCATCTGGAACGTCTGGCTTTGCTGTGTGGCGCGGGTCGAGATGTGCAGCACGCCGCCCTCTGCATCAAAGCGGCGCAGGGTGTCGGTGTCGGTGAAAGCGACCTTGACGTTGATGTTGGACAAGGCAGAGACGGCCGCCACACGGATATTCTGGTGCCGCCCCTCGGCGGTGGCAAAATGTTCGGCCGCCCGGTCCACCGCGTCGATATAGTTGTCGCAGTAGTGAAAGAAATCCCGCACTTCCTCCCACGGGCTGGGGCGGGCGCGGGCGTCTTCGCGGCCCAGGGCCTCGTCCAGCGAGGCCAGTCGTTCATGGGTCTGCCGGTACGCGCGGTGCAGATCGAGAAAGGCATGAGCCAGCGCAGGCGCGTTCGACGCGGCCAGCCGCAGATCCGCAACCGGCGGCATGTCACCGGAAAACACCGGGTCGGCCAGCGCCTCGCGCATATCCGACACCAGCCGTTCACCATCGCCCGAGCTCAGCTCGGTCACATCCAGCCCGAATTCCTGCGCGAGGTTCAGCACCACGGCGGTGCTGACGGGCCGGTTGTTGTTTTCCATCTGGTTGAGATAGGGCAGGGACACGCCGAGCTTGGCGGCAAAGTCCTTTTGCGTCAGCCCGACGCGCGTGCGCACTTCGCGCAGCTTGGCACCGGCATAAAGTTTCGGGGCGGCCATGATGATCCATCTTTGCAGATTTGCAGTATGGTCATGCTAGGTTTGCAAAGCGCCGCGCGCAACCCTCACGCCCGTGCCAGCCGCCGTTCGCGGCGATAGACCGCAGCGATGGACACCAGCGCGCAGACCCCCACCGTGCACATGATCAACAACAGCGGATAGGCCCCGGTTTCCGGCGTCAGCAGGAAACCCGCCAGCGCCGACAGCGCGGCCCCGCCGCCGATCATGATCGCCCCGCCCAGACCGGATGCGGTGCCCGCCAGATGCGGGCGCACCGACAACATGCCCGCAGTCGCGTTCGGAATAACCAACCCGTTGCCGAGGCCGACAAAAGTCATCATCCCGAAAAAGGTCAGCGGTGTCCCGAGGCCCGCCAAAAAGATGATCAACGACACGAAGGTGCCGAACCCATTGGCCAGACAGCCCCAAAGCACCAGCTTGTTCACGCCGTAGGTGGTGGCAAACCGGCCGCTGGCCCAGTTGCCAAAGAAATACCCGATGGCCGGAGCGCCGAAATAGAGGCCCAGTTCCGCCGGCGACATGCCAAACACCTGCGTGCCCACGAACGGCGCGCCACCGAGATAGGCAAAGAACGATCCCGAACAGAACGCGGCGGCCAGCGAATACCCCCAGAACCGCGGCGAACGCAGCAACTCGGGGTATTCCCGGAACTGCCCGATCAGTGACTTGGACGACACCTTGGCCGTCTCACCAAGGTCGGCATAGACCAGCCACAGCAGCACACCGCCCGTGACAAAGAAGAACCAGAAGACCGATTTCCACCCCAGCGCCTCGTCCAGCAGTCCGCCCAGACCCGGGGAGACCATGGGCACAATCGCCATCCCCATCGTGACATAGCCGATCATCGATGCCGACTGATCCTGGTCATACAGGTCCCGGATCACCGCCCGGCTCAGCACCATGGCCACCGCAATCACCGCCTGGCACATGCGGAAAAACAGAAAGACTTCGACATTCGGCGCATAGATGCAGCACAGCGTCGCCAGCATGAACAGGGCAATGCCCCACATCAGCACCTTGCGCCGCCCCAGATTGTCCGAGATCGGCCCGATGATCGTCTGCATGATGGCCGACACGGCCAGGTACAGCGCCACCGACAGCTGCATCACCTTGTATTCGGTGTCGAAATACTCGGTCATCCGCGGCAGGCTGGGCAGGAACATGTTCATGACCATCGCCGACACCCCGGCCAGCAGGATGAGCGTCGCGATATGTGGCGGAGTGGTGCGATCCAGAAACCGGACCTTGGGCGCGTCTTGCATATCCGAGGAGGTAAGTCGCGATAAGTGAACTGTCCAGTGCAGTTATGCACGGTCAGGTGTGCTTTGCGAGTTTGCAGTTTGCAAATCATTCTTGGAAACTGATTTGCAAATATTCCGAATGGCCGTTCACCCGGCGCGCATCCGCCTATATGGTGGCGCAAATCACCAGCGGGGACAGCATGAAAGATATCCTGACCGAATTGGAATCGCGGCGCGCCGAGGCGCGTCTGGGCGGCGGACAAAAACGGATCGACGCCCAGCATGCGCGGGGCAAGCTGACGGCGCGTGAACGGATCGAGCTGCTGCTCGACGAGGGCTCTTTCGAAGAATTCGACATGTTCGTCACCCACCGCTGCACCGATTTCGGCATGGAATCGCAAAAGCCCGCGGGTGACGGCGTCGTCACCGGCTGGGGTACGATCAACGGCCGCATGGTCTATGTCTTCAGTCAGGATTTCACCGTCTTTGGCGGGTCGCTGTCCGAAACCCACGCCCAGAAGATCTGCAAGATCCAGGACATGGCGATGCAGAACGGCGCGCCGGTGATCGGCATCAACGACTCGGGCGGTGCGCGCATCCAGGAAGGTGTCGCATCGCTCGCGGGCTATGCCGAGGTGTTCCAGCGCAACATCATGGCCAGCGGTGTCGTGCCCCAGATCAGCGTGATCATGGGCCCCTGCGCGGGTGGTGCGGTGTATAGCCCGGCGATGACCGACTTCATCTTCATGGTCAAGGACACGTCCTATATGTTCGTGACCGGCCCCGATGTGGTCAAGACGGTCACCAACGAGGTTGTCACCGCCGAAGAACTGGGCGGCGCATCGACCCACACCAAGAAATCCAGCGTCGCCGACGGCGCGTTCGAAAACGACGTCGAGGCGCTCGCCGAAGTGCGCCGCCTTGTCGACTTCCTGCCGCTGAACAACCGCGAAAAGCCGCCTGTGCGCCCGTTCTTTGATGAACCGGGCCGGATCGAGGCATCGCTCGACACGCTGGTGCCGGACAACGCCAACACCCCATATGACATGAAGGAGTTGATCCTCAAGGTCGCGGACGAGGCGGATTTCTACGAGATCCAGGAGAATTTCGCCAAGAACATCATCACCGGTTTCATCCGCCTTGAGGGGCAGACCGTGGGTGTCGTGGCCAACCAGCCGATGGTGCTGGCCGGGTGTCTGGACATTGACAGCAGCCGCAAGGCCGCGCGGTTCGTGCGCTTTTGCGATGCGTTCGAAATCCCGATCCTGACGCTGGTCGACGTGCCCGGTTTCCTGCCTGGCACGTCTCAGGAATATGGCGGCGTGATCAAGCACGGGGCCAAGCTGCTCTTCGCCTATGGCGAGGCGACGGTGCCCAAGGTCACGGTGATCACCCGCAAGGCGTATGGCGGGGCCTATGACGTGATGGCGTCCAAGCACCTGCGCGGCGATTTCAACTATGCCTGGCCCACTGCCGAGATCGCGGTGATGGGCGCCAAGGGTGCCACAGAGATCATCCACCGCGCCGATCTGGGCGACGCCGACAAGATTGCGGCGCACACGGCGGATTACGAGGACCGGTTCGCGAACCCCTTCGTGGCGGCGGAAAAAGGGTTCATCGACGAGGTGATCCAACCCCGCTCCACCCGCCGCCGCGTCAGCCGCGCCTTTGCGTCGTTGCGTGGCAAGTCGCTACAGAACCCGTGGAAGAAGCATGACAACATCCCCCTCTGATATGCGGGCAGGAACTGATTTGTGCAGGCACGCGTTCCTTGAAAAAGGAGGGCGTCATGGCCGATCGACCAAGCATCAAAAACGAAGAGACGTACGAAGCGCTGCGCGCAGATGGCGCGTCGAAGGAAAAGGCGGCGCGCATTGCCAATGCGCAAGCCTCGGACGATCAGTCACCGTCGCAGAAGGGGGGCAAGGCGCCGCCCTACGAGGAATGGACCAAAGATGCGTTGTACGAACGCGCGCAGGAACTGGACATCGAGGGCCGTTCGGACATGGACAAGGACGCGCTGATCAAGGCTTTGCGCAACCATTGAGGCGAGCGCGCCATGTCTGACACCGCCTTTCACATGATCTCAGGCGGACCGCGTCCTGTCGCCCCGTTTTCCCATGCCGTCGAAAGCGATGGCTGGGTGATCCTGACCGGGCAGATGCCCACGGACCCCGACGCGCCGGACGCGCCTTTGCCCGATGGGGTTGCGGCGCAGACGCGGCGGGTGATGGACAATCTCGAGATTGTCCTCAAAGGCGTTGGGCTGGACCTCAGCCATGTCGTTCAATGCCGCGCCTATCTGACCGCGTTCGAGCGGGACTATGCCGCGTTCAACGACACCTATCAGACCTATTTCCCGGCCGACCGTCGCCCTGCGCGCACTACCGTGGGCGTCACTGCCCTGGCCGTTGGGGCGCTGGTGGAAATCGACTGCGTGGCGCGGCGTCCCCGCGGGGACAGTGGGGCGGCATGAGCAAGGGCTGGCATATCCTGCGCGATGGCGACAGCGTGACGCTGTGCCGCCAGTTGCCGCCACGGCTGGAATTTGGCGTGCAGACGGTGCTGCCGCGCGTGGCACCGGTACGGCTGGCCCATCAGATCCGGCAGGACCTGTGGCGCGCCTTGCAGAATGTGCGGGGATTTTCGCCTGTGATCCGTCTCGACCCCATACCCGAGGGCTGGGCCGTCACCGCCGGTGGGCGCGCGCCGGGGCCGATCCCGCAGGCGGTGTTTGACCGCGCAACGGCCGTTTTGAACAGCCCGGCCAACCGGGCGCGCTGGACGGCGCATGCAGGAGGAACGACATGACGCTTTGGAAAGGGCAGGCCTTTGCCATCAGCCACGCGGATGACAGCGCCTTTGAAGGGGCCGGGCTGCGGCCGTTTTTCGAATACCGGCACATGGGCATCCCGGACGCGACGGGCGGCAAGTTCTCTGCCCACGTGATCCGCGCCGTTCCGGGGATGGAAAGCCGCGCCACATGGCATTCCCATGATCTGGATTTCCAGCTGGTCTATGTCACCAAAGGCTGGGTCGTGTTCGAGTACCAAGGGCAGGGCGAACACGTTTTGCGCGAAGGTTCCTGTGTGCTGCAACCTCCGGGCATTGTCCATCGAGAGGTCCGGCACTCCGACGACCTGGAATTGATCGAAATCACCTCACCTGCGGACTTTACAACGCAAGAAGAAGATGCACCATGACGCCCCAACGGACGCGTATATCGCCGCGTAGAACAGTGCGACGGATTATCACCGCGCGCACAGCAGCCCCGGAGGGAGGAGCTCGGACCTGGCAACGGGAATGGGTCCGGGGTTGCGCTACGCTGGCCCTGATCCTGTCCGGAATGCCCGCAACTGCACAATCGGTCCCGTCGGGGCAGGACCTGACCCTGTCCGAGGTTCTCATCGACGATGTGGGCGGAGAGGCATGGCTGCGGTTCCGGTTCCTGGCCCCCCAGATTGCGCGCGCGACCGGCACCGTGACCTATACGGATGCCGAGGGCGACTTCGCGCATCTATGTGACGCCGTGGCGCGGCCCTATCTGGCCGATCATGCGTTGACGGCGGACGTGGTGGTGATCACGCTCATGGATCGAACGGTGCCCTTCGGGCAGGCAGATCCCGACGCCACGCAGTTTATCGAAGCCTTTCGTATCACGGGCGATGCCTGTGTCTGGGAGATGTTGTAGTGTCGCAATTCGTACCAATCCGCGCCGCGGCCCCTGATGCTTTGCGGCCACAACCCGCGCAAGCCTTTGCTGCGCCGTTTCTTTTGGCGTCAAAATCGCGTATATCGGCGGCGAGGGGTCCCCAAGACCACCTTACCTCGCAGGGGGCGTACCGCATGGTGCGTCCAAATGTTGACTACAGGAGAGACAGATGTCGAAGAACATCAAAGTATTGGGCATGGTTAGCCTCATGGTTCTGGTTGCCGCGTGCGGCCGCAACAACACCACAGAAGAGTTCGTGGTTGTTGAGCCCGAGCCCATCAGCCAAGAGCCTGTCCACACCGGCAAGTTCAAGTAATACGACAGGACGGGCCGCTGGACGGCCCGTCCTGACGCCCCTGACCGCGGGGGTCGGCGCATGCTGAAACATCGCGGGTTTCCAGGCCGTCTGGCCGGAACAGACTTCCAGTTCACCATTCGCCGACCGAACCCAAAAGGGGTGACCGCCATCACGCGGCGCGAACGCTTTGCCGATCGCAGACCGGCGGACAAACGCGCGGATGCGGCATTTATGGCGGCACTCTGGGCGCAGTTCGGCGATGCCCCTTTCGAGCGCGGAAACCTGGATGCAGGGCGGCTGTCATGGCTGTTCGGGCGCGAGGTCAAACCGGCCACCGATCCATTTGACCCGGCGGATTACGAGGCGCTGCTCGTCATTGACGAGGGGTTGGCGCGCGCGTCCTTTCCCGAGGCATTTGACGGGAGTGCAGGTGCATGAGGCACACGGTTGTCGGCGCTTCTCTGCCAACGGATTCCCGGATTTGGCGAAACTCGGCTCATTTTTCCCGTGACCCGATATTGCGCTGTGCAGGGGCGGCTGGCCTGTGTGATGCTGGTCCCATAACGGCGGTTCCCCAGGTTTTTCCCGCCGTTCAGTACCATTTCCGTACCCCTTCCCCTGGTGGGCAACCCGCATCGCAAGCTGCGTCGTTGCCCACCACTTTTTTGCACCCTGCGCACCCCCGATCCCTGCACGCCCTGCGGCGCTTTTCCTCCGATCCTGTCATGGTTCGGCGGCCTTTTGCGCAGTTTTCGCCGGCGGCCACGGAACTATTGTGCACAAGGCGCGTTGCGGTACCTAGAACACGAACAAACTCAGGAGATCCGTCATGCGTTCGAAAACTGGTGCCCTTGCGATTGCAGCTTTGCTGGGCCTTGCCGCCTGTGGTGACACGGTCGGCGAACAGGCCGTCATTGGCGGTGCCGTTGGCGCCGGTGCAGCCGCGGTCACAAGCGGCAATGTTGTCACAGGTGCCGCCGTTGGCGCGGCAGGCAACGTGCTGGCCTGCGAACTCGACATCGCGAACTGCTGAACCCACACCGCGCCCGGTACGCCGGGTGACTGATCCATTGCAACGCCGTTGCGCCCCCGGGCGCAGCGGCGTTTTGCGTCTGACGACCCAACCAAGTGAGGCCCCATGTTCAAGAAACTGCTGATTGCCAACCGGGGCGAAATTGCCTGCCGTGTGATCAAGACTGCGCGCAAGATGGGGATCCCCACGGTCGCCATCTATTCGGATGCGGATGCCAAGGCGCTGCATGTGCAGATGGCCGATGAGGCCGTGCATATCGGCCCGCCGCCCGCCAACCAGTCCTATATCGTTATCGACAAGGTGATGGAGGCGATCAAGTCCAGCGGCGCAGAGGCCGTGCATCCCGGCTATGGTTTCTTGTCCGAAAACGCCAAGTTCGCCGAGGCGCTGGACGCCGCCGGTGTGGCCTTTGTCGGCCCGCCCAAAGGCGCGATCGAGAGTATGGGGGACAAGATCACCTCCAAGAAGATCGCGCAGGAGGCCAATGTGTCGACCGTGCCCGGCTATATGGGCCTGATCGAGGACGCGGACGAGGCGGTCAAGATCTCGAACGAGATCGGGTATCCGGTCATGCTCAAGGCCTCTGCTGGCGGTGGCGGCAAGGGCATGCGGATCGCGTGGAACGATGCCGAGGCGCGCGAAGGGTTTCAAAGCTCCAAGAACGAGGCGGCCAATTCCTTTGGCGATGACCGGATTTTCATCGAGAAATTCGTGACCCAGCCGCGCCACATCGAGATCCAGGTGCTGTGTGACACACATGGCAACGGCATCTATCTGGGCGAACGCGAATGTTCGATCCAGCGCCGCAACCAGAAGGTCGTCGAAGAGGCCCCCAGCCCGTTTCTGGACGAGGCCACCCGCCGCGCGATGGGCGAACAGTCGGTCGCACTGGCCAAGGCCGTGGGCTATGCCAGCGCGGGCACGGTCGAATTCATCGTGGACGGGGACAAGAATTTCTACTTCCTCGAGATGAACACGCGCCTTCAGGTGGAGCACCCGGTGACCGAGCTGATCACCGGCGTCGACCTTGTGGAACAGATGATCCGCGTCGCCGCCGGAGAGCCGCTGAGCATCACCCAGGACGATGTGAAACTGAACGGCTGGGCCATCGAGAACCGGCTTTATGCCGAGGACCCCTATCGTGGGTTCCTGCCGTCCATCGGGCGTCTGACGCGCTATCGTCCCCCCGCCGAAACCGCCAGCTATACCCCCGGCGTCGTGCCCGACAGCATCGTCGTGCGCAACGACACCGGCGTTTACGAGGGCGGCGAGATCAGCATGTATTACGATCCCATGATCGCTAAGCTGTGCACATGGGGCCCAGACCGTGCGACCGCGATCGAAGCGATGCGTGTGGCGCTGGACAGTTTCGAGGTCGAAGGCATCGGCCACAACCTGCCCTTCCTCAGCGCCGTGATGGATCACCCGAAATTCGTGAGCGGCGACATGACCACCGCCTTTATCGAAGAGGAATATCCCGACGGGTTCCAGGGCGTGATACTGCCCGACGGCGAACTGGCGCGGGTGGCTGCGGCTTGTGCCGCGATGCACCGAGTGGCCGAAATCCGCCGCGCGCGCGTGTCGGGCCGGATGGACAATCACGAACGCAAAGTGGGCAGCGATTGGAACGTGACCTTGCAGGGCCAGTCCTTTGACGTGCAGATCGACGCCGATCCCGACGGAGCTACCGTGGCCTTTGCGGATGGATCCGCGCTGCGGGTGTCGGGGGCGTGGACGCCGGGGGATCAACTGGCGGAAATGACCGTGGATGGTGCCGCACTGGTGCTCAAGGTCGGCAAGGTGTCGGGGGGCTTTCGCATCCGCACCCGCGGCGCGGACCTCAAGGTCCATGTGCGCACCCCGCGTCAGGCCGAACTGGCCCGCCTGATGCCCGAAAAGACGCCGCCCGACACGTCCAAGATGCTGCTCTGCCCGATGCCCGGATTGGTGGTCAAGATCGACGTCAGCGAAGGCGACGAAGTACAGGAAGGGCAGGCCCTGTGCACCATCGAGGCGATGAAGATGGAAAACATCCTCCGCGCCGAGAAAAAGGGCGTGGTGTCCAAGATCAACGCGGGCGCGGGCGACAGCCTGGCCGTGGACGATGTCATCATGGAGTTCGAGTAATCCCTCGATGCCTTGCGCGCTTGCGATATCTCCGACGCCCGCGCGGCCCGTGGTGTCACGGGCCGGTCAGCTGTCGCGCCGGTCGCGGATTTCGCGTTGCCGCATGGGCATCTTGTCGATGGTCCGGCTCAGCTCGCGCACATCCCACGGGAACGGTTTGCGCAGCTTGACACCGCCATCCTTGCCGATCAGCACCAGCATGAACCCGCGCGGCCGCAGTTTCAGCCGCAGCGCGCCCTCGGCCGCCGGGTCCGTATCGGTCAGCACGACCACATCCCGCTCGGCAAGCTCCTGGGCGCGGTCGCGCAGCAGGTCCATCTGCTGGGCAAAACTCGGATCGTTGGGGCTGTCGGCGAAAACGATGATGGGTCGCTTTTCCCAGACAAATTCGCTCAAATCCGTCACATCCTGCTCCAGAAAAATCGTCGGAGGGGACGTGGTGTCGCCCTCCGCCGCCGCCAGTGAGCCGCCCAAAAGCCCTGCGAAAACAATAGGTAGTATCTGTTTCATATGGTCTCCTGTTGGCATCAATGTAGCGGCTTTTTCCGCGATTGCGACGGGCGATGACGTCAATTTTAGCTTTAATCGCTCTTCAAGCCCTGCCGTGGCAGCCTGCGCGCCGATCCGTTCGGAAGGCAGAGCCAGAAAGGCAAGCATGAAGGTCATTTTGCATATCGGTGCCCATCGCACCGGCACCACCAGCTTTCAGTCGTATATGCGTGAACAGTCAGGCACCTTGCAGGGGCAGGGCGTCGGTTTCTGGGGGCCTGCGCGCACGCGCAAGGGTCTGTTTGCGGGCATCCAGCCGGTGCCCGGACTGGGCGGTACGGCGGCGCAGCGCGCGCGCGGGCGCATCCAGCTGCAACTGGCGCGGGCGCGCCAGAACGGCACGCACACATTGGTCGTCAGTGACGAGAACATGATGGGATCGGTGCGCCGCAACCTGCGCAGCCGGACGCTCTATGCGGATGTGGGCGAACGGTTCTCCCGCTATGTCTGTGCCTTTGACGGGACGGTGGATACGGTCGTCCTCACGGTGCGCGCGCTTGACCACTATTGGGCCTCTGCCGCCGCCTACGGCGTGGCGCGGGGGCATGGCGTGCCCGACCCCGATTGCGCGATGCAGATCGCACTGGCCGCGCGCACGTGGCGCGATGTGATCACCGATGTGGCCTGTGCCGCCCCCGGCGCGCGGATCATCGTCGCCCCGTTCGAGACCGCGGCGGCCCGGCCCGACACGATGCTGACCCTTGCGACCGGGGCCCCCGCGCCCGTGGATCACGCAGCCGACCGGCTCAACCGCGCACCCAGTGCGGATGACCTGCGCGCCATTCTGGTGGACCGGGGCGAAGACCCTGACCAGATCACCGCCGGTGCCGGGCGCTGGACCCCGTTTGACATCGCCGCCCGCGCGGCCCTGCGCGAGGCCTATGCCGACGACATGCTGTGGCTGGTGGCCGGGGCGGACGGTCTGGCAACACTGACAGAGGAATTGGACCACACACGCGCGGGGCAAACCCCGCCGCACGGTCCGCTGACAAGAGGACGAGGACATGACAAGCAAGAAAGACGCATGGCGGAGCCGCGCGGAAGCTGAACTGCGCGGCAGGCCTGTCGAAGATCTGACATGGAAGACGCTGGAGGGCATCGACGTGGCCCCCGTCTACACGGCGGAGGATCTCGACGGGCTCGATCATCTGGGCACCATTCCGGGCGAGGCGCCGTTCACGCGCGGGGTCAAGGCTACGATGTATGCGGGCCGGCCCTGGACCATCCGGCAATATGCGGGTTTTTCCACCGCCGAGGAATCGAACGCCTTTTACCGCCGTGCGCTGGATGCGGGCCAACAGGGCGTGTCGGTCGCCTTCGATCTGGCCACCCACCGCGGCTATGACAGCGATCACGACCGGGTGCAGGGCGACGTGGGCAAAGCCGGCGTTGCCATCGACAGCGTCGAGGACATGAAGATCCTCTTTGACGGCATCCCGTTGGACAAGGTCAGCGTGTCCATGACGATGAATGGTGCCGTGATCCCGATCCTCGCCAATTTCATCGTCGCGGGCGAGGAGCAGGGCGTGGACAAGGCCAAATTGTCCGGCACCATCCAGAACGACATCCTCAAGGAGTTCATGGTCCGCAACACCTATATCTACCCGCCCGAACCCTCGATGCGGATCATCGCGGACATCATCGCATATACCAGTGCCGAGATGCCCAAGTTCAACTCGATCTCCATCTCGGGCTACCACATGCAGGAGGCGGGCGCGAACCTGGTGCAGGAGCTGGCATTCACCCTTGCTGACGGGCGCGAATATGTGCGCGCCGCCATCGCGCGGGGCATGGATGTGGACGCGTTCGCCGGGCGTCTGTCGTTCTTTTTCGCCATCGGCATGAACTTCTTTATGGAAGCAGCCAAGCTGCGCGCCGCACGTCTCCTGTGGCACCGCATCATGTCCGAATTTGAGCCGAAGAACCCCAAATCCTCGATGCTGCGCACCCATTGCCAGACCTCCGGTGTCAGCTTGCAGGAACAGGACCCCTACAACAACGTCGTGCGCACCGCGTTCGAGGCGATGAGCGCGGTTCTGGGCGGCACGCAGTCGCTGCACACCAATTCCTTCGACGAAGCCATTGGTTTGCCGACACAATTCTCCTCACGCATCGCACGCAACACGCAGCTGATCCTGCAAAACGAGACGGGTGTGACCAACGTGGTCGACCCGCTGGCAGGCTCCTATTACGTGGAAAAGCTGACCCATGATCTGGCCGAAGAGGCGTGGAAACTGATCGAAGAGGTCGAGGAGATGGGCGGCATGACCAAGGCCGTGGCCTCCGGCATGCCCAAGCTGCGCATCGAAGAGGCCGCCGCCACCCGTCAGGCGCTGATCGACAAGGGCGACGAGGTGATCGTCGGCGTCAACAAGTTCCGCCTCGAGAAAGAGGACGAGATCGACATCCTCGATATCGACAATGCCGCCGTGCGCGACGCGCAGATCGCGCGGCTGGACCGGATCCGGTCCGAGCGGGACGAGGCGGCGTGTCAGGCCGCCCTCGATGCGCTGACGGCAACCGCGCAATCGGATGGCAACCTGTTGGCCGCAGCGGTCGAGGCCGCCCGCGCCCGCGCCTCGGTGGGAGAAATCAGCATGGCGATGGAAAAAGTGTTCGGACGGCACCGGGCCGAGGTCAAGACGCTCGCCGGTGTGTATGGTGCCGCCTATGAAGGCGACGCAGGCTTTGCCGCGATCCAGAAATCGGTCGAGGATTTCGCCGAGGCCGAGGGCCGCCGCCCGCGGATGCTGGTGGTCAAGATGGGCCAGGACGGCCACGACCGCGGTGCCAAGGTGATTGCCACCGCCTTTGCCGATATCGGGTTCGACGTCGATGTGGGCCCACTGTTCCAGACCCCGGCAGAGGCCGCACAGGATGCGGTCGACAATGACGTGCACGTGGTTGGTATTTCGTCCCAGGCCGCAGGTCACAAGACACTGGCACCGCAGCTGGTGCAGGCCCTCAAGGACGCAGGCGCAGAGGATATCATCGTGATCTGTGGCGGGGTGATCCCGCAGCAGGATTACCAGTTCCTCTATGATGCGGGGGTCAAGGCGATCTTTGGGCCCGGCACCAACATCCCCGATGCCGCACAAGAGATCCTGACGATCCTGCGGGCGGGCTGACCCCCGCATCCGGCCTTGCGGCCCGCCGCGCCAACGTGCAGTTTCGCGGCAGGCTGGGTCGGCAGGAGGCGGGCATGCAATTTGATCACCTTGTGGTGGGCGGCACGGAACTGGACGCCGCCCGCGCCCATATCGAGGACGCGCTGGGCGTCGCGATGCAGCCCGGCGGCACCCACGCCGTGTTTCAGACGCACAACGCGCTCATGGGGCTGGAGGACGGCCTCTACCTCGAAGCGATTGCGCCAAACCCGGCGGTTGCGGCGCCTACGCGGCCGCGTTGGTACGATCTGGACCGATTCACCGGGCCTGCGCGCCTGTCCAACTGGGCCTGTTCGGTCAAGGATATGGCGCGCGCGCTGCCCGAGATGCCCGAAGGCGCAGGCGCACCCGTCGATGTCCACCGCGGTGATCTGCACTGGCAGATGGCGGTGTCCGATGACGGCACGACGCCCTTTGACAACCTGTGGCCTGCGCTGATCTGTTGGCCCGAGGGCGTGCACCCGGCCCGTGCGCTGGCGCCGACCGGGGTGCGCCTGAAACGGTTCACCCTGATCCACCCGGATGCCCTAACGCTGGAAGTTGCGCTGGGCGCGCATCTGCGCGATGACCGCGTGGCGGTTGAACAGGGGCCCGCACCCGCAATGCAGGCCGAATTCGCCACGCCGCACGGGGACCGCACCCTATGATCCGTGCCGCGATTGAGGCCGACGCCGACTGGATTACCGCGCTGTGGAATGACGTGATCTCCGGCACGACCATCACCTTTACCAGCACGCTCAAGACGCCTGCGGACATCGCCCGGATGATCGCCACGCGCCCGGTGCTGGTGCTGGAGGACGCGGGCGGCTTTGCCACCTTCGGGCCGTTCCGGTCCGGGCCCGGCTATGCCGCGACGGTCGAACACTCGATCTTTCTGTCCCCCAAGGCGCGCGGGCTGGGGCAGGGCAGCGCGCTGATGCGCCGCCTGATGGCCACGGCGCGCGACGCAGGCCACCATGTCATGGTCGCCGCGATCAGTGGCGACAACGCAGGCGCGGTCGCCTTCCACGCCGGTCTCGGCTTTGAGATGTCCGGCCACCTGCCGCAGGTCGGGCGCAAGGACGGGCGCTGGCTCGACCTGATCCTGATGCAAAAGCTGCTGACCGCGTCGGACGACGCTAACATCGCGCCCGCCGATCCCGTATAGTGCCGATATGAGCCTGTGGTCCCGCATTTCCGACGCGCTTGCCGCCCTCTCTGCCGGAGAAGGGCTGACGGCCATTTTCGACAAGCTGCGCGCCCCACCCGAACGCAGCGTGGCCTTTGCCATCGCGGTGATCGCGCTGGGGGCCAAGATGGCCAAGGCCGACGGGCATGTGACGCGCGACGAGGTGACGGCTTTTCGCGAGGTGTTCCACATCGCCGCCAAGGACGAGGCGGGGGCCGCGCGGGTGTTCAACCTGGCGCGCACGGACGTGGCGGGGTTCGAGGAATATGCCACACGCATCCATGCGATGTTCGCCGGCCAGCCCGAAACCCTGACCGACCTGATGGAGGGCCTTTTTCACATCGCGATGGCCGACGGGTTCTATCACCCGAACGAGGATGCCTTCCTCGAAGAAGTGGCGCATATATTTTCCATTTCCGACAGTGATTTCAGGGCCTTGCGCGCGCGTTTCGTGCCGGATGCTGCACCCGATCCCTATTCGGTGCTGGGTGTCACGCCCGATATGGACGTTGATGCCATGCGCACGGTCTGGCGCAAGCTGGTGCGGGAAAACCACCCCGACGCGATGATGGCCCGCGGTGTCCCCGAAGAGGCGGTGCGCCTGGCCGAGAAACGGATGATCGACATCAATCGCGCGTGGGAAGACATCCAGAGCGAACGCGGCTGATGCGGATCGCGACCTATAACGTTGAATGGATGAACACGCTCTTTGATGATGCGGGCGCGCTCTTGCGCGACGATGCGCGGTCGTCCCGGCATGACGTGACCCGGCGGGATCAGATCGACGCGGTGACCACCGTGTTCCGCGCGCTGGACGCAGATGCGGTGATGGTGATCGAAGCGCCCGACAATGGCCGCAGCCGCAGCACGGTCACCGCACTTGAGACCTTTGCCGCCCATGCGGGCATCCGGGCGCGGCGCGCCGTGCTGGGCTTTTCCAACGACACGCAGCAGGAAATCGCGCTGCTTTACGATCCCGATGCGCTGAGCGTGACCCATGACCCGGAAGTCCACGACGGCGCGCCGCGCTTTGATGCGGAATTTGCGATCGATCTGGATATCGATGCGACCGAGGATCGGGTGGTGTTCTCCAAACCGCCGCTGGAACTGGACGTGCGTACTTCGTCCGGGCTGCAAGTGCGGATGATCGGTGCACATCTGAAATCCAAGGCCCCGCACGGCGCGCGCAATCGGGACGATGTGATGCGCATATCCATTGCCAACCGGCGCAAGCAACTGGCACAGGCCATCTGGCTGCGGGCGCGGGTGGCGGCGCATATGGCGCAAGGCACCCCGCTGGTGCTGATGGGGGATCTGAATGACGGTCCGGGTCTTGATGAATACGAGGACCTCTTTGGCCGATCTTCGGTCGAGATCATCATGGGCACGGGCGCCGACGCGCTTTTCGATCCCCATGCGCGCCAGGCGCTGCAACGCCGTCTGGGGGCTACGCCCACGACCGCGCGGTTCTGGATCAAGCCGGAGCAGAGATATCTTCAGGCGCTGCTGGATTACGTGATGGTGTCGCCTGATCTCGCGGCGCGCGCGCCGCGCTGGCGCATCTGGCATCCGCTGGATGATCCCGAATGCTGGCGGCGGCCTGACTTGCGCGACGCGCTTGTCACCGCATCGGACCATTTCCCGGTGAGCTTGGATATCGACATCTGACACCCCATATAAGCGTAATGGTTAAGTATTTCGTGATCCCGTTCTGGCTTGCCCTGGCCGCAGCCCCCGTCCACGCACAGGACGCAGACCCGCCCGACGAGGGCTGGTCCCTGATGGAGCGGGGCGCGCAGATGCTGATGGAAGGTTTGATGCGCGAAATGGAACCCGCGCTCGAGGATTTGCAGGGGCTGGCCGAGGATATGGGCCCGGCAATGCGCGATTTCGTGACACAGATGGGGCCGGCGATGCGCGGCCTTCTTGAAGATGTGCAGGACTGGAGCGTCTATGAGGCGCCCGAGATCCTCGACAATGGCGACATCATCATCCGGCGCAAACCGGATGTGCCCGATGCGACCCCTGCGCCCGAGATCGATATTTAAGAAGCATCTGTCGCCTTGCGGCGGCGTTTCTTGACCTCGACCGTGGCCCCCATGGAATCTGCCAGCGAATTCAGCCGCGCCTCGGCCACCTCGCCAAAGAGCGGCAGGGCATCGGGGCTGAGGTGCAGTTCGAGGATGCGTTTCTTGGGAAACCATTTGAACACGGCCCGGTCGGCGTCCTTCTCCATCCACAGCATCGCACCAAAGCGCATGGCCTTGCCCGCAATCTCCGCATGTTGCCGCGAGGCGTCGTCCAGCAAGTCGTAGAGGTCTTCGAAATGGGTGCCTTCGCGCTTGTTGGTATAGCGGTGAAGCAGCGCGAGGCCGAGAAAGATCCGCTCGCCATGTTTGAGCCCACCCAGATTGGCGCGGGTGGCGTTGTCGAAACAGACTTCGGCGCGGTAGTCGGGGTGGGCGCGCCAGCTGACATCGTGCAGCAGGCAGGCGGCCTTGATCAGGCGCTTGCGGGCAAAGGGGGCGGATTTGAAGAGCGGTTCAATGAACGCATAGAGCGCCTTGCCAAACCCCGGCATGCGCGCGTCCTTGGCCTCGGCAAAGCGGCAGGCCTCGATCAGGGGATCGCGGTCGCGCAGGCGCTGGGGCATCTGTTCATAGAGCATCCCCTCGCGGATGCCATAGCTGGACACGGCGATGTCCTTGGGGCGGAACGTCTTGACCAGCCGGGCGAGCACCTCGGCGGCCAGCGGGACCAGCGCCATCCGCGTGCTGGAGATGCCGCAGGCGAGGCGCAATTCGGTGTGGTCGGCGTGTTCGGCGATGAACTTGGCGGTGCGCTGCACTGATTGCGGCGTCATCCGGTATTCGTGCAGCACGTGCAGCGGGTAGCCGCGGCGGTGCATGTCCACGCGGGCGATGGCGCGCCAGGACCCGCCCACCAGGAACAGGCGGTCCCGCTGGGTGCCCATTTCGGCCTGCAGCGCCTCGATCGTGTCCTTGATGTGGCGGCGGCGGCCCTTCTTGCCGCCGCGCAGGGTCTGGAGCTTGAGCGGGCCCAGATCGGAGGTGACCCGGCGGCCTACATTGCCGCCCGAGATTTCGGCCAGTTCCATCGACGAGCCGCCAATGTCGCAGACAAGCCCGTAGGATCCCGGCCAGCCCAGAAGGACGCCCTGGGCCGACAGGCGCGCCTCTTCCCGGCCATCGATGATGCGGACGTTGAGGCCGGTTTCGCGCAGGACGTCTGCGCAGAAGTCGAGCCCGTCGCTGGCGTCACGCACGGCCGCCGTGGCCACCACCGTGAGGCCCGACAGACCCATGCCGTCGGCCAGCATCTTGAACCGTTTCAACGCGTTGAGCGCGCGGACGCGGCCTGTGGGGTTGAGGTGCCCGCTGTCCGACAGGCCCGCGCCCAGCGCACACATGATCTTTTCGTTGTAGAAATAGGCGGGGCTGCGGGCGGCCCCGTCAAAGACGACGAGGCGGACGGAGTTGGAGCCTACATCGACCACGCCCACGCGCGACAGGGCCCGGGCGGAGGGGTCTTCGAACAGCGGGCGGTCGAAGAGGCCGCTGTCGATTTGCGGTTCGGTCAGTGCGGTCATGGACCCCCCGTGGCACATGTGGTGCTGTGTTGATGGACCAGCGGGCGGGCCGGGTCAATGGATGTGCGCCGCCGGGCGGCTCTGTTTCGGCTGACGCCGAAAGGCGCCCACCCGCCGACCCTTGGGGTGGGGATTTCAGTCTTCGGTATGGGTCAGTTTGGGCACGTCGGATGCACCGGCGGAGCCGCGCCCTGACAGCGAGGGGTTTTCCATAAAGAAGCGGTGGCAGTTGAAAGCAAAGGTGCCTTCGGTCAGTTCGGGCCTTGTGAACTGTCCGTCCGGGCCCATGATCCAGCTTTGGGCCACATCGGCGAGGTTGGCGGCCATGACCTGGCTGACGATCTGGGCCTTGACTGTGGCATTTTCGATTTCGACCAGGGTTTCGACGCGGCGGTTGAGGTTGCGGCCCATCCAGTCGGCGGAGGAGATGAACACGCGCGCCTTTTTCGACGGCAGCCCGTGGCCGTTGCCAAAGCAGACGATGCGCGAATGTTCGAGAAAACGGCCGACGATGGATTTGACGCGGATGTTGTCGGAGAACCCCTTGATGCCGGGGCGCAGGCCGCAGATGCCGCGGATGACGAGGCTGATCCTGACGCCGGCCTGGCCTGCGGCATAGAGCGCGTCGATCACCTCACTGTCGATGAGCGAGTTCATCTTGGCCCAGATCTCGGCCGGTTGGCCGTTGCGGGCGTGCTCCGCCTCGGCGGCGATCATGTCGAGCAGGCGGGTTTTGAGGTTGGTGGGCGAGATGGCGAGGTTGTCCAGCCCTTCGGGCGGGGCGTAGCCCGACAGGTAGTTGAAGACCTTGGTGGCATCGCGCCCCAGTTTGGCGTCGCAGGTGAACAGCGAAACATCCGTATAGATGCGCGCCGTGATCGGGTGGTAGTTGCCGGTGCCGTAATGGGTGTAGGTCACGAGGTTCTTGCCCTCGCGGCGGACCACCGTGCTGATCTTGGCATGGGTTTTCAGATCGAGAAAGCCATAGACCACATGCGCGCCCGCGCGTTCCAGCCTGCGCGACTGGCGGATATTGGCGGCCTCGTCAAAACGTGCCTTGAGTTCCACAAGGGCGGTGACGGATTTGCCGTCCTCGGCGGCCTCGCAGAGCGCCTCGACGATGGGGCTGTTTTTCGAGGTGCGGTAGAGCGTCTGTTTGATCGCCACGACCTGCGGGTCGCGTGCAGCCTGCTGGAGAAAGCGGACCACCATGTCGAAGGTCTCGTAGGGGTGGTGCAGCAGCATATCCTTTTGCCGGATCGCCGCCAGCATGTCGCCTTCGAAATCGGTGACGCGTTCGGGCACGCGCGGGGTGAAGGAGGGCCACAGCAGGTCGGGGCGAGTGTCGAGCACCATTTCGGACATGTCGGACATGCCGATCATGCCGTCGACCTCGATGACTTCGGCGTCGCTCACGCCCAGCTCTTCCATGATCACGGCCTTGAGCGCCTTGGGCGCGCCCGCCGAGTGGGTCAGGCGCACCACCTCGCCGCGGCGGCGGCGTTTCAGGGCGACCTCGAATTCGCGCACCAGGTCTTCGGCCTCGTCCTCGACTTCGAGATCGCTGTCGCGCAGCACGCGGAAACCGAAATGCGCCTTGAGCTTGTAGCCGGGGAACAGGTTGGGTGTCTTGAGCACCAGCAGTTCCTCGAGCGGGAGAAAGCGTTGCCCGTCCCCCGGCAGGGGGATGAACCGGTCGATCTGTGCCGGGATCGGCAGCAGTGCCTGAAGGGTGCGTTTGTCTGACTTGCGTTCGAGTTGCAGGGCCAGCGCATAGCCCATGTTGGGGATGAACGGGAACGGGTGCGCGGGGTCGATGGCCAGCGGTGACAGGACGGCAAAGACCTGGTTAAGGAACACGTCCTCGAGGTGGGCAAGGTCCGCGTCGGTCAGTTCGCCGCCTGTGAGGATGTCGATGCCTTGCGTCTCCATCTCGTCCTTGAGGGCGTTCAGGACCTGGGTTTGGTGCTGGATCAGCTGGCGGGCATCTTCGTTGATCAGGGTCAGCTGTTGCGCGGGCGTCAGCCCGTCGGCGGCGGGGGTGGTGTTGCCCGCAATGGCCAGTTCGCGCAGGCCCGCCACGCGCACGGTGTAGAATTCGTCGAGGTTGCCCGCAGAGATCGACAGGAACCGCAGCCGTTCCAGCAGCGGCACGCGGGGGTTTTCCGCCTCTTCCAGCACACGCCAGTTGAAGCCCAGCCAGCTGAGTTCACGGTTGAAAAACCGGCCCGGACCAGTGGTGTCCAGATCGTCGATGGCGACGGCCTGCGGAAAGGGGGAGGTCAGGAAATCTGCGTTTGTCATTCGGGGGGTATGTCAATTCGGTGTGACGTTTGAATGACGTTTATCCCCCGTGGGGGCCGGTATTGTCCAGCACTTCCGCCGCGAGGGCCCGGGTGATGGGCTTTTTGCGGGCGAGGCTGGCGGCGTCCAGATCGCGCACGATCTGCTGGGCCGCGGCAAAGCTGCGCTCCATCCGGGTGGTGAGATAGGCGATGACGCCGGGGTGGGGGGCAAGCTGGCGGTCGGCGAAAAGCTTGGCGACCACGGCGGCCAGCAGGCTGTCATCGGGTGCCTCGAGGGCGGCGTGCCCGGCGGCGTCCACGCGGCTTTGCAGGTCGGGCAGGGACAGCCGCCAGTGGGCCGGGTGCGCGGTGCCCGTCATCAGCAGGGGGTGGCCTGCGGCTTGCAGCATGTTGTGCAGATGGAAAAGGGCGGTTTGTGCGTCCATGTCACTTGCGATCCGGTCCACGTCCTCGACCGCTGTGGGGGCATGGGCCAGTGCGGCGATATCGTGCTGTGGCAGCTGCGATGCGGTCAGGATCTGCGCCCCGCTGGCTGCGGCCCAGACCTGGGCCAAGTGCGTCTTGCCCGCGCCTGTGGGGCCAGTCAGCGCCAACTTGCCCAGGGGCCACGCGGCCCAGTTGTCGATCATGGCCAGCGCCACCGCGTTGGACGGGGCGACCATGAAATCGTCGCGCCCCGATGCGGCGCGCACGGGCAGGTCAAATCCAAGCTGCGTGGCCATGATCAGTCTCGGGCCTCGGTTTCGTCCGCCTCGATGCCGCGGTAAAGGCGGCTGTCCTGGTATTTCTCGATGAGAAAGCGGACGAACACGCCGAGGGCTGCGGCCATGGGCACCGCCACGAGCATGCCGACAAAACCAAAGAGCGCGCCAAAGACGGACAGGGCGAGGATCAGCCAGACGGGGTGCAGGCCCACGCTTTCGCCAACCAGTTTGGGGGTGAGAATATTGCCTTCGACCACCTGACCGATGCCAAAGACGATGGCGACGGCGACAATCCAGTGCCATTCGCCCCAGAACTGGAACAGCGCAAGCCCGATGGCCAGCGCACCACCCACCAGCGCGCCGACATACGGGATAAAGGTCAGCAGCCCGGCGACAAAGCCCACAACAAGCCCGAATTGCAGGCCGATCAGCATCAGCGCGATGGCGTAATAGGTCCCGAGGATCAGGCAGACGGTGCCCATGCCACGGATGAACCCGGCCAGAGTGCCGTCAATCTCCGAGGCCAGCCGGCGGATGACCGGCGCGTGATCCAGCGGCAGCAGCCCGTTCACGCGCGCAATCATCCGGTCCCAGTCGAGCAGGAGGTAGACGGCCACGACCGGCACGATGATAAAAAGGACCACAACGTTGATCAGGCTTGCCGCCGAGGTCAGCGCGGAGTTCAGCAACTGCCCGCCCCGGTCGGAGATCGTCTGACCCAGCGAGTTCAGCGTCTGGCGGATGGTCGAGCCTTCGTCGAGCAGACTGGGGAACCGCTCAGTCAGGAAGGCACCCAGATCCCGCGCCAGCTGTGGGGCCGCGTTAAAGAGCTGGATCGCCTGTTCGACCAGCGTGGGCACAACCAACAGCGCCAGAACCACAAAGATGATGATGGCGGTGACGGTGATGATGCCCGTGGCCAGCCCCCGGCTGCACCCGCGCGCCTCAAGCCAGTCGGCGACCGGGTCGAGGAAATAGGCGATGGCCGCACCCAGAAAGAAGGGCAGCAGCTGATCCCCCAGCGCATAGAGCAACAGAAAGAAGACCGCCGCCGCAATCCCCCAATACTTGAACTGATCGCGAACCGGCAGGGCCATGGTGTCTCCGCATGTGGTTGATGTGCAACAAATGCGGCGTTTTGCCCGGTTCTTCAAGGGTGTTGATGGACGTGGCGTGATCCAAATGCGCGCTGACGCGCACGCGATTATTTTGGGGGCTGCGCCCCGGCGCGCAGCCCGGGCCTGTGCGATTTGTGCGAAACCGGGCGCGGGCCGTTGCGGGGGCCGTGCGATTGGCCTAATCAGGACGAAACTTGATGAGGAGCGCGTAGATGCGTTTGAGCCGATATTTCCTGCCTGTGCTGAAAGAAAACCCGAGCGAGGCGCAGATCGTCAGCCACCGTTTGATGCTGCGGGCCGGCATGATCAAACAGGCCAGCGCGGGCATCTATTCGTGGCTGCCTCTGGGCTTCAAGGTGCTGCGCAAGATCGAGAATATCGTGCACGAGGAACAGGCCCGCGCCGGACACATGGCGATGCTGATGCCCACCATCCAGTCGGCGGACCTGTGGCGGGAAAGCGGGCGCTATGACGCCTACGGGGCCGAGATGCTGCGCATCAAGGATCGCCATGACCGCGAGATGCTGTTCACGCCCACCGCCGAAGAGCTGATCACAGATATCTTCCGCGCCCATGTCGGCAGCTACAAGGATCTGCCGCTGACCATGTACCAGATCCAGTGGAAATTCCGCGACGAGATCCGCCCGCGCTTTGGCGTGATGCGCGGCCGTGAATTCCTGATGAAGGACGGCTACAACTTTGACCTCACCAAGGAAGATGCGATGCACAGCTACAATCGCCATCTGGTGAGCTATCTGCGCACCTACGAGCGGATGGGGTTGCAGGCGATCCCGATGCGCGCGGATTCCGGCCCCATCGGCGGCGATGACACCCATGAGTTCCTCGTGCTGGCCGACACCGGCGAGAGCGAGGTGTTCTATGACAGTGCCGTCACGGATCTGAGCTTTGGCGACCGCGACATCGACTATAACGACGTGGCCCAGTGCGCAGGCGTGATGGAGGAGTTCACCAACCTCTATGCCCGCACCGACGAAACCCATGACGAAGCGTTGTTCAATGCCATCCCGGAAGAGCGCCGCCGTGTGGCGCGCGGCATCGAGGTGGGGCAGATCTTTTACTTTGGCACCAAGTATTCCGAGGCGCTGAATGCCGTGGTGCAGGGCCCCGATGGCAAGCAATCGCCCGTGCACATGGGCAGCCACGGCATCGGTGTGTCCCGCCTGCTGGGTGCCATCATCGAGGCCAGCCACGACGACAAGGGCATCATCTGGCCCGAAGGTGTCACGCCGTTCCATTGCGGGATCGTGAACCTGAAACAGGGCGACGCAGAGGCCGATGGTGCCTGCGACGCGCTGTACCAAAGCCTGACGGCGCTGGGGCTTGAGCCGCTTTATGATGACCGCAACGAACGCGCGGGTGGCAAGTTTGCGACGATGGACCTGATCGGCCTGCCGTGGCGCATCACCGTGGGGCCGCGTGGGCTCAAGAACGGGGTGGTCGAACTGACCTCGCGCCGCACCGGCGAGAGCGAAGAGATGACGCCCGAGGCCGCAGTGCAGAAGGTCGCGGAGATTTACGCTGGGGTCTAGGTGATGTGGCGGCGTGTCCTGTCGGTCGTGTTTTGCGTTTTGACCGCTTCTGCGGCGGTCGCGGACGACGCGCACGTCAGACTGACTGCCGCCTTTGATGCATGGTTGGCCAAGGCCGACACGCAGGGCCAGATTGCCACGGCGCTGCCGGGGCCGGACGGGCTTGATCTGGTCCGCACCGGGTCCGGCATGGTCGAGCTGGCCAGTGTCAGCAAATCGGTGACGGCCCTGTGCGTGCTGGATCTGGTGGAGGCGGGGCGGCTTGACTGGTCCGACCGTCTGGCGGATCTGCTGGGCCAGGCACCGGATGTGACCGTGGCGCAGCTGATCACCCATAGCGGCGGGCTGGCGCCAGACAACACCCAAGGCGTCATGGCGCTGTGGCTCAACCGCGCAACACCGGATAGCGCACATTTCAGCGCGCAGGTGCTGCGCATCGTGAACGCGCGCACGACGCAGGAGGCGACACCCGGCACCTACCACTATAACAACGAAAACTACGCGCTGCTGGGCCTTGTGATCGAGGCGGTGACCGGCACACCCTATCTTGACCATTGCCGGGCGGCGCTGGATCTGGGCGACGGGATCGCGGCGAGCCCGCACGCGATGGCGATGCAGCCCTGGGGCGGGTTGATGGCCGAACCGGCGGCGCATCTGGCCTTTCTGCACCGCCATTTCGGACCGGACAGCGCCGTGGGGCAGGACCCCTTTGCCTACCCGCATGTGCCCACAGGGGGCGGCGCCTATTACGGGCTGGGCATGGCCTTTCGCGCCCATGGCGACGGGCACAATTTCTGGCACTTCGGCGCGTGGTGCTTTCCGGACCGGTTCAATCAGGGAAGCTTTGCCGTGATCTGGCAGGACAAGGCCGCAGCCCTTGCCGCCTATGACGCCTGCGTGTCCCGGGACATGATGTTCGACCTCGATGCGGCGCTGGTGGGTGCCGTCTATGGGGGTGTGCAATGATCCTGCGGGTCCTTGCCCTGTCGGGTGGTGTGCTGGGCGGGGCGGCGGCGTCGCAATTCCCTGAATTCTCGCAGCAATACACCCAGCGTCTGGGCGGGGCGGTGGACGCGCTGGAACAGGTGGTCGCGGATTTCGACGCCTCCGCCAGCGCCTCGGGCCTCAGCCGCGACGCGGCCCTCGCGCAGATGCAGGGGGCCGAGTTCCTCGAACGCCGGCGCGCGGATATGGAACGCACATTCGACCGGCACGCGCGGCTCAAGGCCGATCTCGCAGTGCTTGACGATGCGGGGCCGTTCATGCGCGCCTACCACGCCGCCCGGATGACCGATGGCGACGTCGCGCGCGCAGCACTCGAAGTCTATGAACCCGCCGTGCCGCTGAACATGGCCGGCGCTGTCTTTGCGGGCACCGGATTTGTCGCCGGCCTGCTGGGGGTCTGGGCGCTGATCAAGCTGCTGCTCTGGCCGCTGTCGCTCCGGCGGCGGTCCGCGCGCGGCACTTGACCTCGGGCGCGGACAGGGCCACACCTCCTCCAGCCCGAGCAGGAGCCGAAAATGGCCAACCAGACAGCCCCCTTTGCCCCGTTTGAGTGGATGATCGCCTGGCGCTATCTGCGCGCCCGCCGTGCCGAGGGCGGCGTCAGCACCATGACGTGGATCAGCCTGATCGGCATCACCCTCGCCGTCTTTGCCCTGATCGCGACGCTGGCCGTGCGCTCGGGCTTTCGGGCCGAGTTCGTGGACACAATCCTTGGCGCCAACGCCCATGTCACCGTCTACCACATCGGAGAGGTGTCGGCGCAAACGGGGCGTATCGATCGCACCATCGCCGACTATGACGCCATGACCGAAAACCTGCGCGCCGTGCCCGGTGTCACCCGCGCCGCACCGCTGGTGCGGGGCCAGGTCATGGGCAACCTGCGCAGCCGCAATGCGGGCGTGCAGGTCTATGGCCTGCGGGCCGAGGATCTGGCCAGCCTGCCGCGCATCGCGGACCCCGAAACATCGCAGGGCGACATCGCGCGTTTCGAACAGGGCATCGCCATCGGCTCCGGCGTGGCGCAGGAACTGGGCGCGCAGGTGGGTGACCGGATCAAGCTGATCTCGCCCAACGGCGTGCGCACCGCCTTTGGCACCAGCCCGCGCATCAACGCCTACGAGGTCACGTACATCTTCTCCGCCGGGCGCTATGACATCGACCGCGTGCGCGTCTACCTGCCGCTGGCCGAGGCGCAGACCTTTTTCAACCGCGAAGGCGTCGTGGACGAGATCGAGGTCATGGTCGACAGCCCCGAAGACGTCGACAGCTATGCCCGCGCGCTGCTGCAATCGGCCGGCGAAAGGGCGCAGTTGTGGACGTGGCGCGACGCTTCGGGCGGCTTTCTGCGCGCGCTCGAGGTTGAGGACAACGTGATGTTCATCATCCTGTCCATCCTCGTCCTGATCGCGGCAATGAACATCGTCTCGGGCCTGATCATGCTGGTCAAGAACAAGGGCCGCGACATCGGCATCCTGCGCACCATGGGCCTGACCGAAGGGTCGGTGCTGCGCGTCTTCTTCATCTGCGGGGCCTTTACCGGGATCATCGGGACGGCCATGGGCGTGATCCTCGGCTGCCTCTTTGCGATCTATATCGACCCGCTGTTTTCCTTCGTGAACTACGTCATGGGCGGCGGCGTCTGGGATCCGTCGATCCGCGGCATCTATGCGCTGCCCGCCAAACTCAACCCCGAGGACGTCCTCAGCGCCGTGGCCCTGTCGCTGGGCCTGTCCTTTGTGGTGACCATCTTTCCCGCCCGGCGTGCCGCGCGGATGAACCCGGTAGAGGCGCTGCGCTATGAATGATCCGGTGCTGGCCCTCGAAGGGATCACCAAGACCTACAACCCCGGCCTGCCGGGGCAGGTGGATGTGCTGCGCGGCGTGGACCTGACCGTCGCCGCGGGAGAGGTCGTGGCGCTGGTGGCCCCGTCGGGGGCGGGTAAATCCACGCTCCTGCACATCGCGGGCCTTCTGGACACGCCCGACGCAGGGCACGTGACGCTGGGCGGCGAGAACCTCACCGGCCGGTCCGACCGGCGGCGTACGCTGGCGCGCCGCGCCGATGTCGGGTTCATCTACCAGTTCCACCATCTGCTGCCCGAATTCACCGCGCTTGAAAACATCGCTCTGCCACAGCTCAGCGCCGGGGTGGCGCGCAAGGACGCCGACGAACGGGCGCGTATGCTCTTGGCCCGCGTGGGTGTCGACCACCGTGCAGATCACCGACCAGCGGCGCTCTCGGGCGGGGAACAGCAGCGCGTGGCCTTCTGCCGGGCGCTGGCCAATGCGCCCCGGCTCCTGCTGGCGGACGAGCCCACGGGCAATCTGGACCCCGCCACGTCCGACCAGGTGTTCGGCACGCTGATGGCACTGGTCCGCGACACCGGGCTGTCCGCGCTGATCGCCACCCACAACCTCGATCTGGCCGCGCGCATGGACCGCACCGTACGGCTGGAGGCCGGGCACCTGACCTGATCCGGCTTTGGGCCCGATCTGGAAACAGAGTGTTTTGCAACCGGCGGTGTGTATCGGACCCGTCCTGTGCTACACGTTCATGGTTAATGCCTGCTGTTGTGCCCTTGTACCGCCCATGTCCGGAGCCTTTCGATGTCACCTTTGTTTACGCTTTTGTTTCTGACGTTCCTGCCACTCTTTGCGGCTGTTGACGGCGACGCAGAGGACACCAGCACCGACACGCCCGACCCCACCGAGCCCACGGACCCGACAGACCCGTCCACCGACGGGTTCAACATCATGGGCGAGGATTCCCTCAGCGACGATCTGCTTGGCACGATCTTCAACGACACGATCAGCGGCCTCGCTGGCGATGACACGCTCAACGGGCTCAGCGGCGATGACATCATTGACGGTGGTGTGGGCGACGACCTGTTGCAGGGCCGGACCGGGGCGGACACGCTGATGGGCGGCACGGGTGATGACAACCTCAACGGCAACGAAGATGACGACGTCCTGATCGCGGGCGCGGGCGTCGATCGGGCCGAGGGCGGCGACGGCAATGACAGCATCTCGGGCGGGGCGGACGCGGACGACCTGCGCGGCGGTGCAGGGGATGACACCCTGATCGGCGGCGACAGCGACACGCCCTTCGATGCTGCTGCGGATACGCTGCTGGGTGGAGACGGTGCGGACCTTCTGTTCCTGTCCGACAGCGACACCGGCACCGGCGGCGCCGGGGCCGACGGGTTTGCCCTCAGCCAGGGGGAAACCGGCGCGGTGACCATCACCGATTTCAACGCCGCCGAAGACATGCTCATCGTCGAACAGCTGGAAGGGGCCACCACCACCATCTCCAGCCAGACCGCAACCGCCGAGGGCATCGTGATCGAGTTCAGCACCGGCGCCACCGCCTTGCTGTCCGGCCTCGTCAATCCCATCGACGAAGGGCTGGTATCCTTCGTGGATGTCGCCCCGGTGACCGAAGATCCGGGCGAAGACACCATGGGTGGGGATACCATGGGTGAGGACACCATGGGCGAGGACACGATGGGCGAAGATACCATGGGTGAGGACACCATGGGCGAAGACACCATGGGTGAGGATACCATGGGACCTGCCACCGTGACCTCCTTCACCGGCACGGACGGCGATGAAAGCCTGACCCCGCCGGGTGCCACCCAAGCCCTGAATGCCGACCTCGCGGGCGGCAACGACAGCGCCACCGGCGACGCGCAGGACGACACGATCGCGGGCGGCACAGGCGCGGATACGCTGGCCGGTGCCGCGGGTGACGACATCCTCTTCTCCACCAGCAGCGATGCCGCCACCGCCTCCGACGCAGAGGTCGACAGCCTCGACGGCGGCCTTGGCGATGACACCCTTGTGCTGGGCGCGGGCGATATCGCGACGGGGGGCGACGGGCTTGATACCTTTGCCCTGCGCGCGGACGCGAACGACACGGTCACGGTGACGGATTTCGATCCCTCCGAGGACCTGCTGCTGGTCGAAACGGCCACCCCCGCGGACATGACGATCCTGGGTCAGACGGTCGTGTCTGGCAACCTGATCATCAGCTTCTCCAACGGCGCGGACATCCTGCTCAGTGGTATCGGTGCGGAAATTGATCCATCCCTGATCCGCTTCGAAACACCGGGCATGTCAACAACCGCTTGACGCAAGCGCATGGTTTTGCTCTGACTTTACTCCGCGGCCAGCGCCCGCAGGAGTAAAACGTCATGGCAACTGTTGCACTGGTCAAAATCGAACGCACCGTTCAGGCCGCGCTGATGCGCCACGGAGCCGGCGCCTTTGCCGCCGCCGAAGTGGCCCGCGCCACCGCCCGCGCCGAGGCGGCGGGCAACCGGATTTGCGGGCTGTACTATCTCCAAAGCTACTGCCAGCAGCTGGAAACCGGACGGGTGCAGGGCGACGTGGTGCCCGTGGTGTCCACACCCCGCCCCGCCGCTGTCCACGTGGATGCGCTCATGGGCTTTGCCCAGCCCGCTTTTGCCTACGGGCTGGCGCCCGCGCTTGACGCCGCACGCCAATACGGCGTGGCGACCCTGGCCGTGGGCCACGCGCATACATGCACCTCGCTGGGCTATTTCACCGAACAGATCGCGCAGGCCGGGCTGATCGGGCTTGGCATGACCAACGCCTCGCCCATCGTGGCCCCGCCGGGGGGCAAGACGCGCATGATCGGCACCAACCCCATCGCCTTTTCCGTGCCCGACGGGCAGGGCGGGCTGGCCATGCAGTTCGACCAGTCCACCACAACCGTGGCACTGGGCAAGATCACGATGGCCAAGGCCGCAGGCCACAGCATCCCCGAAGGCTGGGCGCTGGACGCCGACGGCAATCCCACCACCGACCCCGAGGCCGCCCTCGCAGGGTCGCTCGTGTCGATGGGCGGCTACAAGGGCTGGGGCTTTGGCATCATGGCCGAGCTTTTGACCGCCGGGATGGCGGGCGGTGTCCTCAGCCGCGATGTCAAACCGCTCAAGGCCCCCGAGGGCCCGCCCCACGATCTGGGCCAGTACTACATCCTGATCGACCCCAGCGCCTCTGACCACTTTGCCGACCGCCTCACCGCGCTGTCCGAACTGGTGGCGCAGGACGCGGGCGCGCGCCTGCCGGGCCAGTCCCGCGTGCTGGCCGATCCGGTCGATGTGGACGACGCCGCCTGGGCACAGGCGCTGGACCTCGCGGCGCTGCCTGGCTAGGTCTGCTGCGTCAGCCACACACCCGCCGCCATCAGCGCAATACCCCCCAGCCGCGCCGCCCCCAGCGTCGACACCTGCGCGCCAAAAAGGCCGAAATGGTCGATGGCCGCCGCACTGATCAACTGCCCCAGCAGCACGAAGAACACGGCGTTCCCGACCCCGAAATGCGGCGCGATATAGGTCACCGACAGCACGTAAAACGCGATCAGCACACCCCCCAGCAACAGGTGTTTGGGCGCGGCCGCCAGTTTGGACATCCCCTGCGCCCCGGTCAGCACAAACACCAGCCCCGCCGACCCCAGCGCGATCAGAAAGAGCACGGTCGCCGCAGCCGCCGGGCTGCCCAGCCGCGTGCCCAGTGCCGCATTCAACGCGGCCAGAATGGGGATGCCGATCCCCGCCAATAACATGATCAGCGCATATTGGGCCATGTCAGGATCTCCGTTTCCTCAGGGCAAAGCTCATCCGCATATTCCATCCAATGCGACCCCGTCCCATGGCAGGCGCACATCGTATTGTCGCGACTGCGGCAGGGCCGCGACGGGCATGGCCTTGGAAATCAGCGCATGCAGGCGCACGGTGCGGGGCGCTTGCGGGGCCAGCGCACGGCAGCACACAAACTCCTCGACGATCGAGCCTTGCTGCTCGAACCCGAACTCGGAAAAGCTGCGCGTGTCGCTCATCTCGAACAGATAGGGATCGCCGCCGCGCTTGTGCTCGCGGGCGGCGCGCAGGGGCGAATACCCCGTGACGGCGCGGTTCTGCCACTGCCACACATGGGTCAGTTCATGGGCCAGCAACATGGCGGCGATCAGGTTGATTTCATTGGGGTAATCCGGGACGTAGTCGTCCAGGTACCAATCCTTGTCAAACAGCACATGCGTCCACAGCGCCACCGCTGCGGGCTTGGCCGTGACGATCTCGTCGCGAGGCGGGGGCAGGATCAGCTCGCGGCAGGTCGTGCGTGGCCGCGCCTTGCGCCGGAACGTCACCGCGCGCGTCGGCGCCCCGTCCACCAACCGTACGCGCGACACGTCCAGCGCATCGCCATGCACCGTCCGGGCAAAGGCGATCTCGGTCTCGGTCAGCGGCCTGCCGCAGCTGGCCACCAGCGTGAGGATCAAAAGTGCGCGCAAAATCATCGTGCCACAGTAGGGGGCAGATTGGCGCAAGGTTCAAGTCACGAAACCGATGTCAGGCGGGCGGCAGTGCAAAGGTGGCCGTGGCCAGCGCCACGGGCTTGGCCGCGGGCTGCGCCGTGAGGGTGCACTGCGCAAAGGCCAGCGCGCGGCCCGCACGGGTCACGGTGGCGGTCGCCTCGATGCCGTCGCCCGTCCCCGGTCGCAGGAACTGCGTGTCCAGCGTCACGGTGGCGACCGGGATCATGCGCCCCAGATGCGCGCCGGTGGCGAGCACCATGGCCGTGTCCGCAAGCGTGGCCAGCGCCTGGCCTGACACGATGCCGCCGACGCGGGCGATGTCGTCGGTGATCGGAATGGAAAGGGTGACGCCTTGGGTATCGGCCCGCGTCACACGGGGCTGCAAGGCCAGCACCCAGGGCGCGAAATTCTGATCCAGAAAACGTTGAACGGTGGTGGTGTCGATCATCCCGGCACTCTGGCGCGTGGGTGCTGCGCTGGCAAGCCTACCCGTCGCGGCGCCGTGAGCGGATGTGAGGGGGCGGCCCCTTTATGCGGCAGGCTGCCGCACCCACGTTTGTACCATGATCGCAGGGCAGATGCCTTGCGGCACGCACCGCAGGCCTCCGCTCACGGACGCGCCCGGCCTGCCAGGAAAGGAGAGAAGAGATGGAAAAGGTAATCATTCCAACGGTTTTCGGGTTTGCCAGCATGATGGGCCTCTGGGTCGTCGTCGGTGCTGTGATCTGACCTGATGCGCGCCGGTTGCCGCCTGTCATGGACGTCTGGGCGGCAACGGGACGGCGACGGGGCGGGTGCCATTGTCCCCCCAAAAACGGCATCCGCGCCGGCGCCGCCAAAACGCCCCAAACATGCCCCGATTGGGTAAACAGTCGTTAACCATTGCGGGGTCATATGAAGCCAGACACGGGCAGCGTATTGGCCCGCTTCGATTTAGCGAGTACCGGCGGAGGCGAAAGCCTCCGCTTTTTTTTAAGCGTACGGCCATGCCGTGCGCGTAACCCGGCAGCGTATCACGCAGTGATGCGCGAGAGGGTTTGCTGCAATTCCTGCGCTACACTGCACCAAGTCCATTTGAGCAATGAATTCCAGGGCGGAATCAAGGCCGTAGGCCGCCGCCCCATCGCCGGGCCGCCCCCCGGCACGGCGATATGGTTGGTGTATGCGCGCCGCTCGGATCGAAGATGTACGTGGCAGCCATAAAGCTCTGCCGCACAAAGGTCGGATCGCCGCCCCGCGGCCCATTGACGTGTAAACTCAAGAAAGAAAAACCTACGAATGCAAGAGATGAGAGAACCCAGGTTCAACAAAAGGCTCTAACTGCAGCCACAGTTTGAGATCATCTAATTTATGCGATGTGAAACAAGGCAACGGGCTATTGTCCAGCTTGACTGCGAATTCATTGTTCAAACGAAAAATTTCGAATTCATTTTTCGTAGTGCTGAAGTTTTGTTCGTGTTTCGTTGCTTGCCACCTGTGGGAAACATCAGGGTTCATGCGAACGGTGCTTCGTTCACGTTTTAGCGCCTCATAAATCCAAAGTTTATTCATCCAAACATATCTGTCTGCGGAAGCTCTCAAACTGGGAGCAACTTCTCCTTTCTCGGGGTTTGCAAATGATGCAACGCTGATTTGAGTGCCCGAGTCAGCGACTGCCTGAACCAAAGGTAGGAAATCGCCATCCCCTGCATACAACGTTGCGCTCTTCATAACTCCTGAATACGCCAATTTTGTTGCATCAATAGCTAGCTGAACGTCGACGCCTTGCTGTTTAATTTTTTTGCCCTTTTTCGTCAGTTTCCCGAGTTTGACAATAAATCCGTCAGTCCGTTCTAAATCTACTACGTCTTTAGGTTTGCTTCGTTCGTCTTCGGTCGCTGCATAGGCATAGCATCTGTGATGGCCAAAGTTCTGGAAAAGCCGATGAAATTCGATGTCGCCAGCGTCCTCTTCGGAGATTGCAAGATCACTTAGAATTGTGTTCAGTGATTTCCGTACGTTATCGACGTCTATAAAGCCAAAACTGGGAGAATTGTTCTGATTTGGTGTCCCCACACTGCGAAGAAAACGCTCCCGATCGCTAAACATCCAACTCCTCCACAAACCGCGCGTTCTCCTGGATGTACTGAAACCGCATCTCCGGTTTCTTACCCATCAGGCGCTCGACCAGATCACCGGTCTCGCCCGGTTCATCCTCGTCGATCGACACGCGGATCAGTTTGCGCGTCGCGGGGTTCATGGTGGTGTCCTTCAGATCTTTCGCGTCCATCTCGCCCAGACCCTTGAAGCGTGAGACGTCGATCTTGCCCTTGCCACCCAGACCGGTCTCCATGAGCGCAGTCTTTTCCGCCTCATCCAGGCAATAGACGCGCCGCGCGCCTTGGGTCAGGCGGAACAGGGGCGGGCAGGCGAGGTAGAGGTGGCCCGCATCGATCATGGGCCGCATCTGGGTGTAGAAAAACGTCATCAGCAGGGCCGCGATATGCGCGCCGTCCACATCCGCATCCGTCATGATGATGACCTTGTCATAGCGCAGATCGTCGATGTTGAACTTGGTGCCCAGGCCCACGCCCAGGGCCTGCGTCAGGTCCGAGATTTCGGCGTTCGAGCCCAGTTTCGACGACGCCGCCCCCAGCACGTTCAGGATCTTGCCCCGCAGCGGCAACAGCGCCTGCGTCTTGCGGTCCCGCGCCATCTTGGCCGACCCACCGGCGGAATCCCCCTCGACGATGAACAGCTCGGTGCCGTCGCGCGTGGCACTCGAACAATCAACCAGCTTGCCGGGCAGGCGCAGCTTCTTGGTGGCCGTCTTGCGCTGGGTCTCCTTTTCGGCCCGGCGGCGCAGGCGCTCTTCGGCGCGCAGCACGAGGAAATCGAGGATCGCGCCCGCGGATTTCGTATCCGCCGCCAGCCAGTTGTCAAAGTGGTCGCGCACGGCACTTTCGACCAGCCGCTGCGCTTCGACCGTGGCCAGCCGGTCCTTGGTCTGGCCCACGAATTCCGGCTCGCGGATGAAACAGCTGACCAGCGCACAACCGCCGGTGATCAGGTCATCGCGGGTGATCGTGCTGGCCTTCTTGTTGCCCGCCAACTCGCCATAGGCCTTGATCCCCTTGAGGATCGCGGCCCAGAACCCGGCCTCGTGCGTGCCGCCCTCGGGCGTGGGCACAGTGTTGCAATAGCTCTGGATGAACCCGTCGCGCGCAGGCGTCCAGTTGATCGCCCATTCGACCTTGCCCGGCACGTTGAACCGCTCCTGAAACTCCACCGTCCCGGCAAAGGGCGCCTCGGCATAGGTCGAGGCCGCCCCCAGCGTTTCGCGCAGGTAATCGGACAGGCCGCCGGGGAAATGGAACGTGGCCTCCTGCGGGGTGTCGCCATCGGCAATGGCCGATTTCCAGCGGATCTCGACGCCCGAAAACAGGTACGCCTTGGACCGCACCATCTTGAGCAGGCGCGCGGGCTTGAAGGTATGGGTGCCAAAGATCTCGGGGTCCGCATGGAACGTCACGGTCGTGCCGCGCCGGTTCGGCGCTGCGCCCACCTGTTCCACCGGGCCCAGCGGCAGGCCCCGCGAAAACCGCTGTTCAAACAGCGCCTTGTTGCGCGCCACCTGCACCACCATCGTGTCCGACAGCGCGTTGACCACCGACGCGCCCACACCGTGCAGACCGCCCGAGGTCTGGTAGGCCTTGCCCGAGAATTTGCCGCCCGCGTGCAGCGTACACAGGATCACCTCAAGCGCGGACTTGTCGGGAAACTTGGGGTGCGGATCAATCGGGATGCCCCGGCCATTGTCACGCACCGTCACCGCGTAATCGGCGTGCAGTTCCACCTCGATCCGCGTGGCATGTCCGGCCACCGCCTCGTCCATGGAGTTGTCGAGCACCTCGGCCACCATGTGGTGCAGCGCCCGTTCATCGGTGCCGCCGATATACATGCCGGGGCGCTTGCGGACAGGCTCCAGCCCCTCCAACACCTCGATCGACGATGCATCATAGTCCGAAGCCGCGCCGGCCCCGCTCAATAGATCTGTCATGGCAGCTGCTCTTTTTCATTGGTTGAGGCGCAGTATGCCAGAGCCGGGCAGAGGGGGGAAGGGTGCGCGTGCCGCCGCTCAGCCCCGCCGATCAGCCCGGCCAGTGCGTGCCGAGCCCGTGATGCCTTTGCTGTTCCGCCACCATTTCCTTGTACCGCGCCATCTTGTGATCAAAGCGCAGGAATTTCTTGTCGCCGCTGCCGGAATGGATTTCGCCCAGGTGCTGAAATGACGAGGGCAGGTCGCACACCCGGTCATCATCGCGGTTGAGGCACAGGCATTTGGAGGCAGGCGCAGGCACGGCCACGCCGCGCGTGACCCGCGGTGCGGCAAAGGCGATGCCGTGCACATCGTGGGTGCGCACAAGGATCTGCGTCGCCGCCGCACCCAGCGAATGGCCCATGATGAATTTCGGGTGGTGCCCCTTGGTCTTCATCCAGTCGGCGATGACCTTGGCATGTTTCATGAACCCTTGGTGCCAGACCACATTGCCGGCGCCCCATTTTTCGGTCAGTTCGTCATTCAGCCGGTATTTCTTGCCGCCAAAGTTCAGCGCGCGCAGGTTGAACATCACGTAATCCGCGACCGAATTCGATCCGGGGATGATCAGGATGTTCTGCTTGGTGAAAATGGCCTGCACGTGGCGGTCGTCGAGTTTGTCCTTGATGCTCGATGTCAGCGCGTTCTTGGCCGCCGGTCTGCGGAAAATCTCGTAGGAGGCTTCGACCATCTTGGCGGCCAGTGCAATGTCGTATCTAAAGCTCAATGCTATCCGTCCCTTGCAAAATTTCCGCGACTATGGCGCGAAACCGCAGGCCTGTGAAGGCCGCGCGACGCCCTTGCCTCAGCGCAGCCAGTCGCGGATGTGATCTGCAATCTTTTCGGGCTGTTGGTGCAGCAGCCAGTGGTCCGCGCCGGGGATCTCGATGCGGGTGAGGTCCGGGGCAAACGCCTCCAGCCCCTCGGTCGAGACGGGCAGCAACGCGGTATCTCCGTCCCCCCAGATCAACAGATGCGGGCAGCGCACGCGCAACCGCTCCAGCGGCAGGTCGGGCATGGGCGCGGGCACGCCCGGATCGGCCACCACCAGCGGTGAGGCGCGATACCAGTTGATCATGCCGCGCAGGCCCGATTGCCGCCACACGGCCTTGTAATCCTCGGCGCGGGCGGGGGGCATCCAGTCGAGGCTCATCTTGGCGGAAAACAGGGTCAGCAGCCGCTCGAAGTCATTTGCGGCCAGTGCGGCGTCGGATGTGGGGCGGCGCAGGGCGTTGATATATTGCGACGCCTCCGATTGCGCCCCGCCCGACGCCATGGCGCGCTGGAACGGGACGGGATGCACGCCGTTGGCGATGATCAGGTGCGACACCAGCTCGGGCCGGAACATGGCCAGCCCATAGGCCACGGACGCCCCCCAGTCGTGGCCCATCACGATGACCGGCCCATCCGTGCCGATCAACGCGGCCATGTCCCCCACCAGATGTTGCAGGGCATAGTCCGCCACGTCCTCTGGCGCATAGCTCGCCCCATATCCCCGCTGGTCCGGCGCGATGCAGTGAAAGTCGTCCTGCAACGCGGTGGCGATCTCGTCCCACGCGCCGCCATACTCGGGAAAACCGTGCAGCATCAGGATCTTTGGCTGCCCTTTGCTACCCCATTCGCGCACCGTGAAAGGGTGACCGCCCAGCTGCCTCTGCCCAACCCGCATCACTGATCCTTTGCCTTGCTTTCAAACCGCAGCCCCTTGGCCGTGCGCGGCGCAAACCCCGCCCAATAGGTGTGGTCCTCGGTCGGCGCGCCCGTGTCGTCCAGATCCACAAGGCCCGCATCCGCGTCGGTGATCAGGTCAAGATAGGGCGCCATCTCCGCATCCTGCTTCAGGTGTATGCCCAGAAAGGCCGTGGCGAAATGCTGCGCGATGTTGTTCATCCGCACCGTGTCCCAGACCGCGTCCGCATAATGCTCGAACGGCACGAAATCGAGACCCTCCACCGGCGTCCAGCTTTCTGCCGGGGCGGGCATCGGGGCGGCGGCATTGTGGTTTGCACGCTCAAAGGTCAGCAAATGGCGCGCGGTGCCCACGGCACCGTCAAAGATCCCGCGGATCGCGTCATAGACCGACACGTCATCCGCGCCCCCCGCCATCAGCATGGTCGGCACCCGCAGGCCCGCCAGACCATTGGTGTCCCAGAACCCCGCATTATTGCCCCAGGGACCAATGGCAATGACGGCCTTGATCCGCGGATCCATCAACGCCTCGTGGCTGTCGGACATCGCCATATGCTGGGCCAACAGACCATTGGGCGTGCCCCAGCTATATTCGGTCGAGGCCTCGGTCACCCCCGCACCCCCAAGGATCAGCGCACCATACCCCCCCATGGAATAGCCGATGACGCCCGTGTTCCCGGCATCCACGATATCGCCGATCGGGCCGTCCAGACCGGCCATGTAATCCACCACAAAGGCCTGATCGAGCGGACGGTTCAACAGGGTCGACCCAAAGGCCGCCTGATCCGAATAGGTGCTGTCGGTGTGGTCAATCGCAACGGTGACATAGCCTTTGGACGCAAGGTTCTCGCCCAGATGGCTCATCAGATAGCGGTTGCCGGGATAGCCGTGGCTGATCACCACCAGCGGATAGCGCGCGCCGCTGGCCGGGGCCGCATCCCGCGCCGCACGGCCCGTCAGCGTGACCTGCGTGACACCGTCCCGCAAGATGGCGGTATACGTGCCGCCCGGGGTCGTGTCAGCGGCGGCGGGGTACCACACCTCCAGCGTCAGCGGACGGTCATAGAGCGGCACGTTGTCCCCATCGATGCTCAGCACGTCGATACTGCCGGGAATGACGGTCTCGACAGTCCGCACCCCGATGGGCAGATCCCCATAGGCCGCAAGCGCCGGCGCATCGGGACGGATCTGGTCAATGGGATTGGCGCCAGCGGTCGCGGCTACGGTGGCAACGCCTGCGGCCAGCGCCGCAACAGGTCGGATCGAGGGGCTCATGTGTTCATGTCCTTGGCGGGCCATTCTGGCCGGGGATGTGCACGCAATTCGTTTCACCGACTACACACACAGTGTGACAGAGCCATGTGGGTCGGATCAACCGGGAAAGGCCAACCTGACCACGCGGTCTGGCGCTCATGTGAGGTCTACAGGGTTGAGACCGCACTGACCACTCGCTACATCTGCGTCATGTCCATGCGCCTCCCCCCCGTTCTGGTCTCTGCCCTGCGTGCCACGCCGATTGCGGCGCTGGCCCTGATGCCACAGACCGCCGCCGCCCATCCACACGTCTTTGTGGACACGCAATTGACCGTCGTTGTGTCTGATGACGGACAGTTCGAGGGGATCGAGGTCGCCTGGACCTATGACGATTTCTATTCCCTTCTGATCATGGCCGACATGCAGCTCGACAATGACGGCGACGGGCGGCTGCGCCCGGACGAGGTTCAGCGGCTGTCGGGCTTTGATCTGCAATGGGTCGACGGGTTTGCCGGTGACAGCTATGCGGAACGCAACGGGCACGCCATCGCGCTGGGCGCGCCGCAGGATCGCGGCGTCACGGTCGAAAACGGCCTGATCACCAGCCGCCATTTCCGCGCCGCCTCCGGTCCCGCCGACGGGGTGGTGATCAAGGCCTTCGACCCGACCTTCTACACCGCCTACAGCCTTGTGGGGCAGGTGACGGTGCAGGGGCCATGTGCCGCAACCCAGACGGCGGCCGATCTCGACGCGGCCTATACTCTGGTCGAAGAACTGCTTTATGCCACCCCCGCCTCTGATCTCGAGGACGGGTACCCGGAAGTGGGCGAAGCCTTTGCCGATACGGTGCGCGTGTCATGCGCGGGCTGAGGATTGGCGTAGTGGCCGTGGCGGCGGCTGTGCTTGTCTGGCTGTTCGGCTTTGGCGGCATGTCCGATATCTCGGTCTGGGCCGCAGACCAGCAGCGCACGGCACAGACCGCACTGGCGCAAGGCCTGCGCGCCGTGCGCGCCGGAGAACCCGGCGCGTGGCTGGCCCTCATGGGGGTCTGCGCGGCCTATGGGTTCTTTCACGCCGCAGGCCCCGGTCACGGCAAGCTGGTGATCGGCGGCTATGGCGCGGCCTCGCGCGTGACGGCGTGGCGTCTGTCCTGGCTGGCCGTCGCGTCGTCGCTGGCACAGGCCCTGGCGGCGATCCTGCTGGTGGGACTGGGCGCGCTGGTGCTGGGCTGGGGCCGGGCCGAAATGACCGAGACCGCCGACCGTATCCTTGCGCCTGTGAGCTATGCCGCGATTGCGCTTGTCGGGCTCTGGCTTTTGCTGCGCGGCGCGCGGCGGGCATGGACGGCGGCGGCACACCCGGTGGATGATCACGGCACCTGTCAAAGCTGCGGCCACGCCCACGGGCCCAGCGTCGATGAGGCGGCGGCGGTGACCTCGTGGCGCGACGCGGCGGCGATTGTCCTGTCGATTGCCATACGGCCCTGTACGGGGGCGGTGTTCCTGCTGATCCTGTGCTTTGGCCTTGGCATCCCGCTGGCGGGGATCGCCGGGGCGCTGGTGATGGGCCTTGGCACGGCCAGCGTGACCGTTCTGGTGGCGCTGGCGGCGGTGGGCACGCGCAGCTCGCTTCTGGCGGGGTGGAGCGGCGCAGGCGCCGTGCGGGCCATGGCGCTCATCGAGATGGTGGCGGGCGGGCTCATCGCGCTGGTTGCGACCGCGCTGGTCCTGCCGCTCATCTGAGCGCAACAGGGGGCTTTTCTTGTTGGCGGGGCAGGCGTAAGGGTGGGGTCATGTCCTCCGTCCAGATGTCATATCCTGCCCATGCGCGCGCCGCATTGGTTCTGGGCCTGCCCTTGATTGGCGGGCATCTGGGGCAGGTGGCCATCGGCGTGACCGACACCATGATGCTGGGCTGGTACGGGGTGTCGGAACTGGCCGCGTTGACGGCGGCAGGGTCGTGGTTTTTCGTGCTGTTCCTGATGGGGTCGGGCTTTGCCTGGGCGGTGATGCCCATGGTGGCGGCCTTTCACGCCGAGGGCGACGAGGCCAGGGTGCGCCGTGCCACGCGGATGGGCCTGTGGCTGAGCATGGGATTTGCGGTGCTGGCGATGCCGCTGATGCTGTGGTCCGAGCCGGTGCTGCTGGCGCTGGGCCAGACGCCCAGGGTGGCGGCGCTGGGCAGCGAATATCTGATGATTGCGGGCTGGGGGATCTTTCCGGCGCTGATCGTGATGACGATCAAGAGCTATCTGGCCGCCTTGGAGCGCACCCAGATCGTATTTTGGATTACCGCCATCGCGGCGCTGGTCAACGGGATTGCGAACTATGCGCTGATCTTCGGCTATTTCGGTGCGCCCGAGATGGGGATCGCGGGGGCCGCGATTGCGTCCGTGGTCACGCAGGTGGTGATGCTGGTGGGCGTGGTCGCCTATGCGGCCTGGGTCCTGCCGGAACACAGCCTGTTCCAACGCCTCTGGCGGGCCGATTGGGATATGTTCGGGCAGGTGTTCCGGCTGGGCTGGCCCATCGGTCTGACCAGCCTGAGCGAGGTAGGGCTGTTTGCGGCGTCCGCCTTCATGATGGGGTGGCTGGGCGAGGTGCCGCAGGCCGCCCACGGGATCGCGCTGCAACTGGCGTCGATCACCTTCATGGTGCATCTGGGGCTGAGCAACGTGGCCACGATCCGCGCGGGCAATGCGTTGGGCCGGCACGATCTGCCGCATATGGTGCGGGGGGCCTGGACCGTGACGGCGTTGAGCGTGGCGATGGCGCTGTTGACCATGGTTGTCTTTGTCGCGGTGCCCGAGCCGCTGGTGTCGCTGTTCATTGGCCGCGATGTGGCCGCGCGGGACGAGATCCTCGCCATCGGCGTGGTGCTTCTAGCGCTGGCGGCGCTGTTCCAGCTGGTGGACGGGGCGCAGGTGATCGCGCTGGGCCTGTTGCGCGGGGTGCAGGACACGCGGGTGCCAATGGTGCTGGCGGGGGTGTCCTATTGGCTGATCGGGATGCCGGTGTCCTATGTGCTGGGATTTGTGCTGGGCTGGGGCGGTGTGGGCGTCTGGCTTGGGCTGGTCTTTGGGCTGGCCTGTGCCGGGGTGGCGCTGATGCTGCGGTTTTGGCGGGTGTCCGTGCCTGCCTTGCGCCGGGACGCCGGGTCGGACGCTGTTTCCGTCCCCTGACGGGGCCGGAAAGACGCCCCGCCCGCCGTCCCGTATCGTGTGCTCAGTCCGGTTTGTCGGCCAGCAGCCGGTCGGCTTTCTTGCGCACCAGCACGGAGCGCAGGTCGTGCATTGCCAGGAGAAGCGCGTCCGTCACGTCTTCGAGTTGGTCATCGGTGGCGCGGCTTTGCACCCATTGGGTTGTCAGGTTCATATAGTCCACCGCCCGGTGGATGTCGTCGATGTCCCGGTGCGCCAGCACATCCGCCCGCTCTTGCATCCAGACCTTGATCCGGGCCAGATCCTGATCCGACAGGGTGCGGTCGCCATGGGGTTTGATCTCGCCATTGCGGATGTTGACCACGGCGATCTGGTCCATCTCGATCCGCCGCTGGCGGTTTTCCGTGTCCACGCGGAACACGGCCGCCCCGTTTTCGCGCACACGGAAGTAGTATTCAGGCAGCTCCGCACCCATGCTGTGTCCTCGTTACTTCAGTCCCGCACAGAACGTCTGGATGCGGCTGCACGCTTCTTTGAGCGCGTCATCGGACGTAGCGTAGCTGACGCGAAAGTTCGGCGATACCCCGAATGCGGCGCCAAAGACCACCGCCACGCCTGCATGTTCCAGCAGTTCGGTGGCAAAGACCTGGTCGTTTTCGATCACTGTGCCGCCGGGCGTCGTCTTGCCGATCAGCCCCTGGATCGACGGGTAGACATAGAACGCCCCTTCGGGCACCGGGCATGCGATGCCGTCGATGGCGTTCAGCGCCTCAACCACCAGGTTGCGGCGGCGCACAAAGGTCTCGTTGTTGGGCGCCAGGAAATCCTGCGGCCCGTTCAGCGCCTCGACCGCCGCGTGCTGGCTGATCGAACAGGGGTTCGACGTCGATTGCGACTGCACTTTGCGGATCGCCTTGATCAGGTGTTCGGGTCCCGCCGCATAGCCGATGCGCCAGCCGGTCATGGAATAGGCCTTGGACACGCCGTTCACTGTCAGCGTCCGGTCAAAGAGGCCCGGTTCCACCTGCGCGGGCGTGCTGAATTCGAACCCGTCATAGGCCAGGTGCTCGTACATGTCGTCGGTCATCACCCAGACATGGCTGTGGCGCATCAGCACATCCGTCAGCCCCTTGAGTTCGTCGCGCGAATAGCCCGCGCCCGTCGGGTTCGAGGGCGAGTTGAAGATCAGCCACTTGGTCTTGGGCGTGATCGCGGCCTCAAGCTGCGCGGGCGTCATCTTGAAGGCGGTGTCGATCCCGCATTCCACCGTCACCGGCGTGCCGCCTGCCATCAGCACCATGTCGGGATAGCTGACCCAGTAGGGCGCGGGCACGATGACCTCGTCACCTTCGTTCAGCGTGGCCATCAGCGCGTTGTACAGCACCTGCTTGCCGCCGGTGCCCACGGTGACCTCTGCCGGGGTATAGGTCAGGTCGTTGTCGCGCTTGAACTTGTCGACGATCGCCTGTTTCAGCTCGGCAATGCCGTCGACGGCGGTGTATTTCGTTTTGCCCAGGGCGATGGCCACCACGGCCGCGTCCTTGATGTTTTGTGGCGTGTCAAAGTCGGGCTCGCCCGCGCCAAGGCCAATGATGTCCTTGCCCTGGGCCTTGAGGGCGGCGACCTGCCCGGTAAGGGCGACCGTCGGGGACGGTTTGACGCGGTCGAGAGTCGCGGAAAGGAATGTCATTTTGGCCTCGGGGTGCTAGATCACGGATAAACCCCTCATAGGCGGCGCTTTCCGTGCGATCAAGCGCTACCGCGGACAAGGAGACACCCCGATGGAAGACGTTCAGGACTGGTACAGCGCGCAGGCCGCAACATTCGGTGACCGCGTGGCGGGCGCCCGCGAGCAGGCGGGGATGACGCAAAAGCAGCTGGCCAAGCGCCTGGGCATCCGTCTGGCCACCTTGCGCGCGTGGGAGGATGACCTGAGCGAGCCGCGCGCGAACCGGCTGTCGATGCTGGCGGGGCTGCTCAATGTCTCGATGATGTGGCTGATCAACGGCGAGGGCGAGGGGCTGGATGCGCCCGATGAGGCAAGTGCCATTGCGCCCGAGCTGCGCGATATCCTGACGGAGGTGCGCGATCTGCGCTCGGATCTGCTGGCACGGGCCGAGCAGGTGGGGCGGCTTGAAAAACGTCTGCGGGCCGCTCTGGCGGAGTCGTCGCATGGCTGAGGAAGTGCGCGAACACCGGCTCAAGCGGTTGCGGATGCGGTCGATGCGGCGCGGGATCAAGGAGATGGACCTGATCCTGTCGGCCTATGCGGAGGCCAATCTTGACGCGATGGACGCCCACGCGCTCGATACCTATGACGCGATGCTGAACGAAAACGATCAGGACCTCTATCGCTGGGTGACGGGGCAAGAGCCTGCGCCGGAACGCTTTTCTGCGATGCTGGACGATATTTCGCGCACTTTTCAGCCATAAAGTCCGCAGGTCTGCTGCATTTAACCGAATCTTTCCGAATCATCCCCATTTTCTGGTCCGAGCAGCAAAGTTCGGAGATCACGGATGAGTATTCAGGAAAAGATTGGCCAGGGGCCCGGCCGGCCGGATGCGGGCGGTCAGGATGCCGGTTTCATGATCGGATATCTTGAGGCGCTGTCGCTTGTCGAACGGTTGCACCGGCTGCTTTTGGATGTGATCAAGGATGAATTCGAACGGGTCGGCGTGTTGGAGATCAACGCGGTGCAGGCGCTGTTGCTGTTCAACATCGGCGACAACGAGGTGACGGCGGGCGAGCTGAAAAGCCGCGGCTACTACCAGGGCTCGAATGTCAGCTACAACCTGAAGAAGCTGGTCGAGATGGGGTACATGCACCACCAGCGCTGCGAGATTGACCGCCGTTCGGTGCGGGTCAAGCTGACCGACAAGGGGCGGCATATCCGCGATGTGGTGTCCGATCTCTTTGGCCGCCATGCCGAAGGGTTGCAGGCCAAGGGCGTGCTGGGCCCCGAGGGGATCGTCGACATCACTGCATCGCTGAAACGGATGGAACGGTACTGGACGGACCAGATCCGCTACATCTACTGATCCACGCGATTTACTGTTTTATGGGGTCGCCGGATCCCTCTGGCGACACCTGACCGAGCATGAGCGTCTCAAGCTCCCGCTCAAGTTTCCGCGCCATGGCGTCGGCATAGTCTTCGAACCCCAGCGCGGTTTCGACAAAGCTGTCCGATCCGACGATGACGTTGTGCTGGAAATAGGCCGACAGGGCCGAAATCTCGCCTTGCCGCAAATCCCCCAGACTGGGCGCATCCGCGCCGATGACCAGCGCGTTGATGGTGATGCCCGTGGGTGCGATCTCGGGTTTCACATCCACAGGGCGGGGGCCAAGGTTCGACTTGCCATCCCCCGACAGATCCAGCGTCCGCTTCCAGCACTCCGACCGCTCCGCCAGATGCGCCACGCCTTCGCGCATGGCAAGGCCGAGCGCTGTGCCCGGCGTCGCCTGCCGCCGATCTGTCGCGCGCAACTGGCCGATGATCGCGTCCAGAACCGGCGCGCTCGTCACCGATGTCCAGGGCAGGATTACGGTCGGATCCTCCGGCCCGCTCCACTCGTATACCAGCAGATCCACCGGCGTGCCGGGCAGGATCAGGATCGCCTGCCGCACCTTGGGATGATCCAGCGCCGCCGCCAACCCGTCCATCTGCAACCGGTATTCCCGCGCATCCACCGACCCCGACACATCCAGCCCCAGCGCCAGCGCTTGCCGACAGGCCGCCTCCGCCGCCCCGGCCAGACCGCCGCACACCAGCAGAGCCGCGGCCAAACCCTTCATCCCGCGCGCCCCGGCACGGCAACCGACCCGATCACCGGCGGCGTCAACTCGCGCTCCAGCTTGCGCCGGATCGCCCGCTCGTAATCCTCGAACCCCTGCGCCACTTCCAGAAACGCCCCGGGCCCGCGCAGCACTTCTTTCTCGTAAAACTCGATCAGCATCGTCTCGGACGTGAACTCGGCCGCATTCACCACCAGCCCGTTCACCGTCACCTCGTCGAACGCAAACTCCCGATAGGCCAGCTGCGGGCCAAACCCCTCGTTGTTCTGCCCGTCACCCGCCATGTCTATGGTCTGGCGCAGGCACCGCGGCGCCCGCGCCAGCATCTCGGCCCCGAACCCCAACGCATAGCCCATGGCGGTGGGAAATTCGCTGTGCGACCGCACGCTGGCCGCCACCGTCTCCGCCGCCACCACCAAGGCCGCCGGGCTGTCGATCAACAGCCAGTCCAGTACAACCTCCTGATTGTAGCGCCCCGACCACTCGTAGACGGCCAGCGCCACGGGCATGTCATTGGCAAAGAACGCGGCCTGCACCTCGGGCGCGGTCAGCGCCGCCACCAGGCCACCGCGCTGCAACCGATCCTCGGTCGCATCGACCGAGGATGACACGTCCAGCGCCAAAAGCAGCGCCAACCGGCAGGCAAGGGCCGGCGAGGCCACGCAACAGGCGGCCAAGATGGCCGCCGCCCTTACCAATGGCCGGTGTTTTCCATGCTCGCCCACGGCTCCTGCGGGGGCAGATCATCGCCCTTCTGCAACAGCTCGATCGAGATGTTGTCAGGCGACCGCACAAAGGCCATGTGCCCGTCGCGCGGGGGCCGGTTGATCGTCACCCCATTATCCATAAGGTGCTGACATACCTCGTAAATATTGTCGACGCGGTAGGCGAGATGCCCGAAATGGCGGCTGTCTGACGGCAGCCCGTCATCGCCATCCCAGTTATAGGTCAGCTCGATGGGGCATTCCGGCTGGTCCGGTGGCGCCATGAAGATCAGGGAAAACCGCCCGCCCTCGCTGTCGTGGCGGCGCGTTTCCTCCAGCCCCAGCAACTTGTAAAAAGCCATCGAGGCATCCAGATCTTTCACCCGCACCATCGTGTGCAAATAGGTCAATCCCATCGGGTCCGTTCCTTTCCAAAAATCCTGTGGGTCAAAGCCTAGCATGGTGCCGCCCCGTGTCGAGGGCAGGGGGGATCAAAACTCCGAGCGGATGCCCAGACCCACGGTCACCTGTTCCAGATCAAACAGGTTGATGTTGGAATCGGTAAAATTCCCGCGCACCGTCACGGCCGGGTTGAACCCGTAATAGTCGATGTCCTTGAACGTCGCCGTCGCATCGGCAAAGAGCGACATGTCCGTCCGGCCCGACGCATCATGGCGCGACACGTCGTAATCGCGCCAGCGCGCGGTCAGCCCGTATTGCATCTGCACCCCCATGATGTCCGACTTGGGGCGGTAGGACGCGCGCAGGCGCAGCTCGTCATATTCGGCCTCGTCCCGCGGCGACGCCGTGGTCGCCACCCCGGTCGACAGCGACAGCTGCGCGCCGCTGTCCAGCCGCCGCGACACCCCGGCCTCAATGTTGAAGGTGCGGCGGTCAAACGTGTTCTGGCCAACCTCTTCGCGCAGTTGTGCCGACATCACCAGCTGCGACCGCGGGGTCAGCGCCACGGTGCGCGACGCGCCGAAAATGGCATAGCTGGCATAGCGGTCGCCGCCATACCACGACTGGCCCGCGCTGATCTCATAGCGGTGCTCGGCCTTGCCGCCCTGTACCATCTGCAAATGCCGCCAGCCAAATTCCAGCGTGCCATAGGCAAAGTCCGACCCGCTGACCCCCGGCGCGTCGCGGCGCGCGCTGTCTGACAGCACAAAGGTGCGGTAACTGGCCTTGGCAAAGATCTCGTCCGCCGAACTTGCGCTTTCGCGGAACCGGTAGCGGGTGTTGACCGTGGCGCCCAGCTCAAGCCCCGACAGCGCCTGTGACGCGCCCGACAGCTGGTATTCGACCGGCGTCCCAAAGAGCAGGTCGGTGATCTGGTAATTCAGCCGCGACCGGTCCTTGGAACTGCCATTGTTGACGTTGGATGTGGGCGCGAAGGTAAAGGTAAAGTCGGTGCGCCAGGGGTTGCGGCTCTGGACATAGCGAAAGTGATCCTTGGCGCGTGCTTCAAGCTCGGGCGTCGGGGCGTGGTGCCCGGCGCGGCGCAGCCACAATTGCGCCGCCGTGCGCCGCCCGTCCGATGACAGCGCCTGCGCCATGATCAGCGCCGAGGCATAGCGTTCCTCGTCCGTATCCGCCAGCGACCACGCGGTGCGCGCGGCTTTGCGCGCGGCGGTATAGTCGCCCATGGTACGATGCGCGCGCCCCTGCACCAGCCATGCGGTCAGGTCGGTGGCGTCCCGCTCGGTCAGCGCCTTGGCATAGCGCAACGCCCGGTCGGGCGCGCCCACCCGCAATTCCTGGGTGGCGGCAATGCGCAGCTGGTCCGGGCCCAGAACCACCTGGGCCTGTCCCACCGACAGGGGAAGGGCGCAGGCGATCAGGCCAAGGCCCGCAGCGCGCCACGCAGCAAGGGGGGCCAACATGGGGCGTTACCTCAGCAGGATGAACCCGCTGGTGTCGCGCACGGTCACGTTGCTCTGCTCGGACGTGTTCTCGGCCACGATGATGCCCACCAGTTCCTCGGCGTTGTCGCCCGACAGGATGGCATAATAGTTGCCCGACTCGTAGGTCTGCACCGCACCGGTATTGTCCACGAACGAACTGGTGATGGATCCCAGGATCTCGCCGTTTTCATCCAGCACACCGGGTTCGATCACAAAGGTCATCGTGGGGATCTGGCTCAGCGATGCGTTCGAGGTCGCGTTGATGTTGCTGACGACGCTGGCGGTGATGTCATTGCCCGCGATATCGAACACCTGCCGGTTGTCGAGGAACCCGCGCACACCGTCGCCGCGCTGGCCGGTGCTGTCGTTAAAGTCGTCAAAGTCGATGGCAATGGCCAGGTCGGCCGTGCTGTATTCCGACCCGCCGCGCCCGTTAAAGTCGCGCAGCCCCCCGGTCCGGCCATTGTAGATCGCCTGACCCGTGCTCGGCAGGGTGACGTTGTTGTCGCGCTGGTAAACGAATCCGCCGAACCCGTACTGGCGATACGCCCCCGTCCGCACAACCGCAAACTGCGTGTTGCCCGACGCGCTCACGCCATAGATCGCCCGGTGCGACAGCTGGTTGATCGGCGCGCCGGTCAGGCTGTCGGGATATTGCGCATCCGCCTCATAGACCGCATAGGCCCCAAGGCTGGAGACCAGGGTGCCGCGCGCATATTCGTTGTCCCCGTCAAAGGCGAGGTTGTCGACGGTAAACGTGTCGGCCGTGGAATCATAGCTGACCCCCGTGGCAAATCCGTTCCCGCTTGTCGCGTCATCGGTGCTGGTCGGTTCGGACCGGAAAATCCCGATCGCCGAAGAGGGCGACGCCGTGCCCGGAGGCACAACCCGGCTGGGGTTCGTGATCCCGGTGCCGGTGCCGGTGCCGGTTCCCGTACCGGTGCCTGTGTCGGTCGTGGTTTCAACAAACGGGTTGCCACTGCCACACGCGCACAACCCCAGGGCCATCAGCCCCGGTATTACAAAATGTTTCATAGATGCCTGCCCGATTACGGTTTTTTCTTTGCGATGATCAGACCCATTCGCCACGCTTCTGTCAACCCGGCCCGTCTCCAAGCCAATGGAACTAGTGCCAAAAAACAATACCGTATCCTGCGAGTTCCTATCGGCCAAAACACTAGATATAGTGATACCCGACTCATATAGCGGAGAGGACGCCCCATGCCCCTGAACCCCGAACAGCAGGCCGAAATCGACAGCCTCCGCGCCACAGCGCAGCCGACCTTGCGTGCAACCGTGCCGGGAATGGAGGCGCATCTCTACAAGGCCCGGCCCGTGCTCGACCACGGCTTTGTCCGCGTCATCGACTATATGGGCGACGACAGCGCCATCTGTCAGGCCGCCCGCGTGTCCTATGGCAAGGGCACCAAATCCGTCCAGAATGACGAAGGCCTGATCCGCTACCTCATGCGCCACTGGCACTCGACCCCGTTCGAGATGTGCGAGATCAAACTGCACGTCAAACTGCCCGTCTTTGTCGCCCGCCAGTGGATCCGCCACCGCACCGCCAACGTCAATGAATACTCCGCCCGCTACTCGATCCTCGACCGCGAATTCTACATCCCCGAACCCGATGCGCTCGCCGCCCAGTCGGTCGTCAACAACCAGGGCCGCGGCGAAGCGCTCCAGGGCGAAGAGGCCCAACGCGTCCTGCGCTACCTGCGCGACGACGCCATGCGCAGCTATGACCACTACGAAGAGATGATCTCCCAGGACGGCCAACAGGGCCTCGCCCGCGAACTCGCCCGCATGAACCTGCCCGCCAACATCTACACCCAATGGTACTGGAAAGTGGACCTGCACAACCTCTTCCACTTCCTCCGCCTGCGCGCGGATGCCCACGCCCAATACGAAATCCGCGTCTACGCCGACGCGATCTGCGAGATGGTCAAGGACTGGGTCCCCGCCGCCTACGGCGCGTTCGAGGACTACCGGATGGGCGGCGCCACTTTGTCGGGGACGGCGTTGGAGTGCATGCGGCGGATGTTGAAGGGGGAAGAGGTGACGCAGGAGACTTCAGGTATGAGCAAGGGTGAGTGGCGGGAGTTTATGAGTATTTTGGAGTGAGTGAAACGCCTTTGCCATTGTACGTAACCAAGTTCTTCAATGCAGAGAAGAATTGGAACGATTATTCCAATGGCTCCTTTAAAATTGGAACTCTTTCCAGCTACCGGGGAACGGAAAGCAACGCACTGACTAGAATGACCGATCAAGAGGGTATTCTAAATCGGCATTTTGGTTCTGGAGATGGAACCATTGAAAATTTGCAAGTTCGGGGCGTATCGATCCGGGACTGTTCATTTGCGGGTGGTGTAACGTGGGTTAACGTACAAAGTGAAATTGATGAGAATGTTTTTTGCTGCACGCTTGGGCCGTATGATCTGGCGACGCATGCGAAAATTCTTCATGGACACCGTGATCCAATCGGCGGTGACTACGAGGGTAACAGTGATCTGGATGCGTATGCTGTAATTGAGCTTCGTAAGTTCTTGCAAGGTCTGCGGTTTTGGAGTGCAAGTAGCCCACTTATTACATCCAAATTGAGTCCGTTTAACCACATCGCTGCCAAGTCTGTCCGATATGGCGGAGATAGATCTGTCAGATATGATATTGATGAAATTACAAATGAAGAAAATGCAATCTCCTCCGAGGAATACGAAAGAGTGGTTTTTGACAAGCCAAGTTTCTTTTCCGTTGAGAAAGAATTTCGTATCGTCTTGTCAAGAACGCTCCCAATAGTTTCGTTTAGTCCGCTGGAGCCTCTGTATCCGCAATCTCGCCGATTGAAGAATTCAGTTGTACAGATGGGACGTTGGGTCGGCTAGACACTAATCCGCCGAAAATGACTTCCAATTTCTGCACCAAGCACGGAATCAAGGCCAAAGGCCGCCGTGCCAGCGCCGGACCGCCCCCCGGGCCGGCGCTACGTCAACACCAGCGCATCGCCCAACCAAACTCGACAAATGACGACCATAAAACGCGCCGCATAAGTGTCGGAGCGCCACCCCGCGGCCCGGCGCTGTCCCGGCTCAGCACCAGAAAACCCTGGCACTCTCGCGCATCGCTGCGCGATACGCTGCCGGGCGACGCGCCGCCTTCGGCGGCGCTGGCTCAGCGGATTTACGCGCAAGCCCCCGTGACATATCGCAGCGGATTAACCCTTTTGCAGGCCCAATTCTGCCAACAATATCAAAAACGTACACTTTCCCTGCGAAACTGTACAAACCCCCGAAATCCGCCCAAAACCCTGCCCGCACGACGGCTAAAAAACGTACACGTCCCCACCCAAACTGCACATTTTACCCCGTGACGCCCCGCAATCTGCGGCTAAACTCGGGCGCAAAGCGGGGGTTAACACAGCGCCCGCACCCCCCAAGCCGTCGGGACCCCCGCCATGCTAGACCTCCAGACCCTGCCCGAAGGCTTCCACGAAAACCCGTTCCCCCACTATGATCGCCTGCTCCGCGACGCGCCCGTCTGCGCCCAGCCCGACGGCTCCGTGATCCTGTCGCGCCACGCGGATCTTGAGCGGGTCTACAAGGACACCGCGCTCTTCACCTCCGACAAACGTGTTGTTTTTGCACCGAAATTTGGGGTGGACAGCCCGCTCTTTGCGCATCACACGACCTCGCTGGTGTTCAACGACCCGCCCCTGCACACCCGCGTGCGGCGCATCATGTCCGCGGCCCTCGCCCCGCGCGCGATCCAGCGCCTCGAACCGGGCCTGATCTCGGCCGTCGATGCCCTGCTGGAAGGCCTCTCGCAAGATGCTGATTTGATTGAGGATTTTGCCGCCCAGATCCCCATCCAGATCATCGGAAACCTCCTCGATATCCCCCAGGCGGAACGCGCGCCGTTGCGCGACTGGTCGCTGGCCATCCTCGGCGCGCTGGAGCCCACGCTGAGCCCGGATCAGATGGCCCGCGGCAACCGCGCGGTGACGGAATTCGGGGCATACCTGAAACAGCTGATCGCCCACAGGCGCGCCCATCCCGGAGACCCCGACACCGACGTTCTGACCCGGCTGATCGCAGGGGATGCGCAAGGAGATCTCTCCGAAGTCGAGCTGATCCAGAACTGCATTTTCATCCTGAACGCGGGCCACGAGACGACCACGAACCTCATAGGCAGCGCGCTGGCACTGCTGCATGACCATCCGGGCGAAATGGCGCGGTTGCGGCAGGATCCGGGCCTGATTGGCACGGCGGTCGAAGAGGTTCTGCGCGCAGCCTCCCCCAATCAGTTCGGCAATCGCACCGTCGCCCGCGACACGGAAATCGGTGGAGTGCCGCTGCGCGCGGGCACCAATCTGCATCTGTGTATCGGGGCGGCCAACAGGGACGGGGGTGTGTTTGACGCGCCAGCGGTCTTTGACATCGCCCGTAAACCGAACCGGCATTTGGCCTTTGCGGGCGGGCCGCATGTGTGCGTCGGCTTGACCCTTGCCCGGCTCGAAGCGCGGGTGGCGTTGCAGCGGTTCCTGGCCCAAGCGCCGGATTTCAGGATCGTGTCGCGCGTGCAGGGCGGGCGGGTGCGGTTTCGCGGCTATGCCTGTTTGCGGGCCGTTCTGAACGGCGCGTGATGCATCAGTGGCTGCTACGGGCGCGCAGTTCGGCGACCGTGTCCGGGTGCGCCGCTTCCCATTCCCTGAACGCGAGATAGCCGCGCGCATTCGCGTCCGGCCCGACCTCTCCGTCCGCGAAATGGCGCTTGATGGCGTGGTAATATCCCATGCAGCGCGCCCATTCCTGCGGTGACGGAAACTGCGTTTCCGCGGACACTTCGCAGGCGTAATACAGAACCATAATGCGCAAGATCTCTGCCATCGGGCGATACCTCATCTGATGTGCGGTGTTTCCAAACTAGACACAAAACGGAAAATTAACGGTAAATCATGCGTGCGCGGGCCGTGATTTCCAAAAAATCTGGACTTGTGAGTGCAGCAAAGGCAGGGTGTGTGCATAGATTTCGTGGTACAAAGACAAAACGAGGGAAGATATGCGTTTCACACGAGTGATTGCAGTTGCCGCCGCCGTTACGGCGCTCGGGGCTGTGTCCGCAATGGCGGGTGGTGGTCCGAAGGTTTATGCCTATCACAGCAGTCACAATTTCTGCCCCGCCGGGCTGCAACCGGTGACGATGGACGGCACGATTTGCTGTGGCCGTCCGAACCAGTCGATGAGCTACCAGCAGGCACTGGCGCATCCTGTCGTCAAGAAAAAGCGGGTCAAAAAGGTCCGCCACGTGCGTCGGTCAAATTGCCCGGTCGGCACCAAGGGCTGCACGTTCGACTGAATCAAATTCGCGATTGCGGCGCAGGATGGACGTCTTGCGCCGCAACGTATCTGCGTGGGGATCAGAGCAATTTCAGATCGCCCGCCATCTGGCGCCCATCGCGCCCTTCAAGCATTTCAAAACTGACCTTTTGATTGTCGGCCAGCCCGGTCAGGCCCGACCGTTCAACCGCTGAAATATGAACAAACACGTCTTTGCCGCCTTCGTCAGGGGCGATAAATCCGTAACCTTTTGTGGTGTTGAACCACTTCACGGTGCCAGTTGGCATATCCCGTGCCTCCTTTTGCAATGCAGTCCACCCCGAGAACGGGGTCGTTCGAACACCTGTGCGTGCACGTGTGCATCACCAAGGCGCCACATAAGAAAACATTGCTCAGTTGCTGCGAAAATCAAGACGGATGGGATGCAATCCGGTGCGCATGCTGCTTAATTCAACGAAATTGTGAGGGATGTTATGGAAATATACGGTTTGAAAACCTGCGATACGTGCCGCAAGGCGATCAAGGCGCTGCCGCAGGCCAGCTTTGTCGATGTACGTGCCGATGGTGTGCCCGAGGACGTCATGCAGGCCGCGCACGCCACGTTTGGCGCGGCCCTGGTCAACACACGGTCCACCACGTGGCGAGGGCTGAGCGCCGTGGAACGCGAGGCCGCTCCTGCGCAGCTGCTCGAGGATCACCCGACGCTGATGAAACGCCCCCTGATCGCCGATGGATCGACCCTGTATCTTGGCTGGACCAAGGACGTACAGGCAGCGCTGGGCGTCGCCTAGTCGGCGGCGCGGTGCGGCTTGAACGCCCGGTCAAAGGACAGCGGGCCCGCGCCCTTGACGACCAGCACAATCAGCAGGAACACCCACAAGGATCGCTGGTCCATGATCAGGCTGTTAGAGGGCGCGTCGAACCACGCGCCCAACACCAGGCCGTCGCCCCATTTGTCGTGCCCGTTCAGGTCCGTAAGCGACTGGACCACGATGAACGCGATCATCGCAAGGGCCGAGATCCGGGTGAAAAGCCCGATGATGATTAGAAGCGGCAGGATAAATTCGGCCATGGTGCCCAGTGTAACAACTGCCCAGTGATAGGTGGTCAGCTGGGTCGTATCATAACCTACGGCCTCCATCGCCTTTGGGAAAATCTGTGCATAAGCGCCCAGCGAGGGTTGAAAAATGCCAAGCACCCCGTCGCCCAGCTTGGTCATACCGGAAATCCAGAAATACCCCGCCAGCACGGCCGCAAACAGGAACCGCGCCAGTGTGGGCAGGATCCAGTCGTTGCGCTCGAGCGGCGCGGTGGCTGAGGTATACAGGCGGGAGAGGGCAGTCATGGGTCAATCCTTCGGGGTGGTTAGTCCGGCGATTGCGCCCTGCCAGAGCAGCAGGGTCAGCAAGGGCGTGAGGTCAAAGTCGGGGTCCTGCGTGGTGGCGGCGTCCTGTGCGGCACCAACTGTGCCACCTTGCGCGATGGCAGCCATCCATGCGCCCTGCGCAAGGGTCAGGGCATGGGGGAGCGGGTCGAATGCAGGCCGGGTGATCAACACGCTTTGGGCGACGGCTTGTGGCTTGGGCGCGCCGGGTTCCGTGTTGAACCGCCAGATATCAAAAAGCGGCCAGGCCGATGGAATGCACATGACCGGCGGGCACAGGTGCAGGGTCGAGGCCGTCAGCGTCTCGGGCGGGCAGGCGGCGAGGACCTGCGGGTCCATCGGGGCGGCGTCGGCTGCGTGGTAGGCGCGGCGCAGACCCAGTTCCAGCCGTGCGACATCCCGAAGGTAGCCGATATGCGCCAGCGGTTCGAACCCCTCCAGGAACGTGGGCATGTCTTGGCCATAGTGCATCATCAGCGGGGACCGAGGCGGGTGCGCACGTGCATGGATCAGCGCCAGCTGGTCAAACGTGTTGTCGCCCACGAGGCGGCGCAGGATGGGAAAGGCGGTTCTGAGGGCATCCACCAGCGCCACCGTGACGTTGTTGCGGTAGACGTCAAAGCGATTTTGCGCAGGCGCGCCCCGACCGTCGCTCAGGCCGTTTGGCGCGGGCATCGCGGGATCCAGCAGGGCGGCGCGGAAGGCGGGTTGCGACACGGACATGATCAGCCCGCCAAAAGGGCGAGTGCGGCGCCTGCGCGCTCCGCCTCTGCGCGCAGGTCGGGCCAGTCGGGTACGTCGTTGTCCCACTCGACCAGCACAGGCGCGGGGCCCACCGCGCTCAGTGCGTGGTGCAGCAGTGTCCAGACCGGCTCTGCCGTGGCGCGGCCATGGCTGTCGATCAACAGCGGCGCGCCGGTCTCGTCGGTGTCCTCGTCATGACCGCCCACGTGGATTTCACCAACTGCATCAGTGGGATAGGCATCAATATATCCTTCGGGCGTATAGCCAAGGTTGGTTGCGGAGATGAACACGTTGTTGACATCAAGCAGCAAACCACACCCGGTGCGCCGCACCAGTTCCGCCAGAAAATCGGTTTCGGACCACGTGCTTTCGTCAAAGGCGAGGTAGCTCGACGGGTTTTCCAACAACATGCGCCGCCCCAGCGTGGATTGCACCTCGTCGATGTGGTCGGCAACGCAGGTCAGGGTATCGGTGGTGTAGGGCAGGGGCAGGAGGTCATCGAGGAACTCGGCCCCATGGGTGGACCACGCCAGATGTTCGGAGAAGCTCTGCGGCTCGAGCCAGTCCACCAGATGTTTCAACCGGTTCAGGTGGTCGGGGTCCAGCGGCCCCGCGCCGCCGATGGACAGGCCCACGCCGTGCACCGAGATGTCGAACCCCTCGCGCAGGGCACGCAGCTGGGCGTGCGGGCGTCCGCCATCGCCCATATAGTTCTCGGCGTGCACTTCCAGCCATTTCACAGGGCCGGGATCGTCGCGCAACGCATTGAAATGCTGCGCTTTGTATCCCACGCCGGGGGCCGCAGGCAGGCGGGGCGGGGTCAATGTCGCATCCAGCATGGCGGGGCCTCGGTGGGGGCAAATGGGGGCCTGCGCCGCGTGGTATTGGCGCAGACCGTCGTGTCTTATGCGGGGAGGTCGCGGCTCAGCTCTTCGAGCGATCCCTGGCGCGCGGTGCCGTCAGCCATTTTCGGCAGATCGATGTCGGCACAGGTGCCCTTGTCCACAAGCGTCCATGCGTTGCCTTGGTAATCCACGGTCGAGGTGCCTGCGCAAGTGGTGCCCGGCCCTGCGGCGCAATCGTTCTCGCCGGCCAGCGAGATACCATAGCATTTTTCCTTGGCCGCGGCCTCTGCCGGCGTGGCGGAATGAGCCGTCATGGCTGCCGCAACAGCACCGGCGATTGCAACGGTCTTCATTGTCTTCGACATCTTCAACATTCCCTCTGGATCTCGGTTACAAAACGGTCGTGGCCCTAACATAAGGCTTCAATCCGTATTGTAACCACACTCACTGCCCGTCTCACAGAGGCGTTATGAAATGTCATGTTAAAGGCCGGGCTCCGCAGGGAGTCCGGCCTTTTCATTGCAACCCAAAGTTGGGGATATTTCAGGCGCGTTGGTCAGGCGGGGTGGCTTCGCTGCGCAATTGCGCGGTCAGGTCGGCAAGCGGCTGCACGCTGGTCTGCTTTTCGCCAAGACGACGGACGGACACGGTGCGTTCCTCTACCTCGCGCGCGCCCACGGCCAGGATGACAGGCACCTTGCCGACCGAATGTTCGCGCACTTTGTAGTTGATCTTTTCGTTGCGGGTGTCCGCTTCGGCCCGCACGCCCGCGGCGCGCAGGGTGTCGACCACTTCGCCCACGTAGTCATCCGCCTCCGAAGTGATGGAGGCCACGACGACCTGACGCGGGGCCAGCCAGAACGGCAGCTTGCCTGCGTGTTCCTCGATCAGGATGCCGATGAACCGCTCGAACGATCCCAGCGTCGCGCGGTGCAGCATGACGGGCCGGTGCTTGGCCCCGTCCGCGCCGATATAGGTGGCGTCCAGCCGTTCAGGCAGCACGAAATCCACCTGATGGGTGCCGCATTGCCAGTCCCGCCCGATTGCATCGGTCAGCACGAATTCCAGCTTGGGACCGTAGAATGCGCCCTCGCCGGGGTTCAGTTCCGGTTCGATCCCCGCCGCCCGCGTCGCCTTGAGCAGCGCCTCTTCGGCCTTGTCCCACACCTCGTCCGAGCCTGCGCGCATCTCGGGGCGGTCCGAGAACTTTACCCGGAAGTTTTCAAAGCCCAGATCGCGGTAGATGCCCGATAGAAAGTCGATATATACGGCGGTTTCGGATTCGATCTGATCCTCGCGGCAGAAGATGTGTCCATCGTCCTGTGTGAACCCGCGCACCCGCATGATCCCGTGCAGCGCGCCCGAGGGTTCGTACCGGTTGCACGACCCGAACTCCGCCATGCGCAGCGGCAGGTCGCGATAGGATTTGAGACCTTGGTTGTAGACCTGCACGTGGCACGGGCAGTTCATTGGTTTCAGCGCGTTCACGGCCTTTTCGCGGGCGTGTTCCTCGTCCACTTCGACGATGAACATGTGTTCCTGATATTTCTCCCAGTGGCCCGACGCCTCCCACAGCTTGCGGTCGACGACCTGCGGGGTGTTGACCTCGACATAGCCGCCCGCGCGCTGTTTGCGGCGCATATAGTCCTGCAAAGTGGTGTAGATGGTCCAGCCGTTCGGGTGCCAGAAGATCTGGCCCGGCGCTTCTTCCTGCATGTGGAACAGGTCCATCTCGCGGCCCAGCTTGCGGTGATCGCGTTTGGCCGCCTCTTCGAGCATGTTGAGATGCGCGCGCAGCTTTTCCTTGCCGGTGAAGGCCACGCCGTAGATGCGCTGAAGCATCGCGCGGCTGCTGTCACCGCGCCAATAGGCGCCCGCGATGGACATCAGCTTGAACGCGTCGCCGGGCACTTGACCGGTATGTTGCAGGTGCGGGCCACGGCACAGGTCTTGCCAGTCGCCGTGCCAGTACATGCGCAGCGGCTCGTCGCCCGGGATGCTCTCGATCAGCTCGACCTTGTAGGGCTCGCCCCGGTCCTTGTAATACTGGATCGCCACATCGCGGTCCCAGACCTCGGTGCGGACGGCGTCGCGCTTGTTGATGATCTCTTTCATCTTTTTCTCGATCACGCCCAGATCTTCGGGTGTGAACGGTTCGGCGCGGTCAAAGTCGTAGTACCAGCCGTCCTTGATGACGGGGCCGATGGTGACCTTGGTGTCGGGCCAGATCTCCTGTACGGCGCGGGCCATGATATGCGCCAGATCGTGGCGCACCAATTCGTTGGCCTGTGCCTCGTCGGCCATGGTGTGGATGGCGATCTGCGCGTCGGCCTCGATGGGCCAGGCGAGGTCCCAGTGCTGCCCGTCCACGGTGGCGCTGATCGCCTTCTTGGACAGGGATTTCGAGATGCTTTCGGCCACGGCGGCGGGGGTCACGCCTGCGTCATAGCTGCGCGCATTGCCATCGGGAAAGGTCAGGGAGATTTGGGCCATGTCGGCACTCCTCGTCAGTTTGGCGCCCACGGAACGCCCGGTTGCGGGTTGAGATGTGCGCGCCATGTGGCAGGCCGGGGCCTGTGCGTCAAGCGGTCACGCGACGGGGTATGCCATGGCATGCCGAATTTCCGACATTTGAGGGCGATTTTGCGACGTTTTGGGGTGGACCTTTTGGCATGCCCCCTTATTTTGAAGCCAAGTTCACTATCGGAAACTTCTGATCGCAAGAGGAACATGCAGTGCCCAAGTACAACACGCAATTCGAACTGTCCGTCGATGATCTCGACCTGATAGAGGAGGCGCTGCGCGCGGCCAAGCAGGCCAAGGCGGATGCCAAGGCCGCCAAGGCGCGCAAGATCCACGACCTGCTGGGTCGTCTGCACAATCAAAAGACATTCTTCCGTCCCGCCAAGGGCACCTACGTCAGCGGGTGATCCAGCGGCATTGAGAACCGCGGCCCCGATGCGGGGCGCGGGGCAAAGCCGTGCGTCTGGTAGAACTGCGCCGCTGCATGGTTGTCGGGATGCGTACCCACGGTCATGATCTTGCAGCCGAGGCTACGGCAGTGAGTTTGCGCGGCATCCATCAGGGCCTTGCCGATGCCCTGGCCGCGACAGGCCGGGCGCACGAACAGGTGGTGCATGTCCATGCCGCGCGCGCCCATCTGCAACTGCCCAAGGGGCAAAAGCGCGGTGTAGCCCACCAACCCCTTCGGCCCCATGTCGGCCACCAGAACGGTAAACCAGCGCTGCGGACCAAAGACGTCCCGTCGCAGCTGGGTCGGGTTCACATCCGGCGTGTCGCCGTGATGGGCGGCCAGCGCACAGATCATCTGGTGCAGCTGTGGCAGATCGGGTTCGGTCAGGGGGCGGATCGTCGGGGTCATTTTGCATCTCCTTTGCACGCGGCAACCGGAAATTGCATATGACAGCGCCGCGTTTGCGGCGGGTGGGGTCAGTGGTCGGACACAGCACGGGCGCGCAGGATATGCGGCCGTGTAAAATAGGATGTGATGTGCATCTGTGTCATGGCGCAGACCTTGGCCCGCGCCGACCGACGGGTCAACCGGGTTTCGGCCTGTCGAGGCGCGCGGTGTTGCGCCCTTGCGTCAGGATGGACAGTCGCGCCCGCTGCGCCCATGATCCGGGCAAAGACGGAGAGGGGCGGATGACCACACCACAGATACTCGACACGCCGCAAGGCCGGCAGCTGGCCTATCACCGAACCGAAGGGCGCGGCCCATGGATCGTCTTTCTGGGCGGTCTGAAATCCGACATGGAGGGCACCAAGGCCATCCACCTCGAGGCTTGGTGCCGTGCACAGGGCCGCGCATTTCTGCGCTTTGACTATTCGGGCCATGGGCAAAGCTCGGGCACGTTCGAAGAGGGCGCCATCGGTGATTGGGCCGAAGACACGCAAGCCGCACTTGAGGCGCTGACCGACGGCCCTGTGGTCGTGGTGGGCAGTTCCATGGGCGGCTGGCAGGCGCTGCTTTTTGCGCGCAACAGGCCGGACCGGGTCGCGGGAGTCGTCACCATCGCCGCAGCGCCCGATTTTACCGAGGACGGGTATTGGGCCGCGTTCACGGACGCGCAAAAGGCGCAACTGGCCACGGATGGGCAGATCGAAATGCCGTCCGACTATATGGAGCCGTACATCATCACCCGGCGCCTGATCGAAGATGGGCGCAAACACCTCGTTCTGCGCGAACCACTGCCATTGCCCTTTGCCGTGCGCTGTCTGCAAGGCACCGCCGACACGGCCGTCAGCACCGAGACGGCGGTCCGCTTGCTGGAGCATGCAGACAGCCCCGACATGCGCCTGACGCTGGTCAAGGATGCGGATCACCGGTTTTCGGACGGGCCGTGCCTGGGCATGATCGAAGCGGCCATCGAGGACGTGCTAGGCGGTGCCACATGAGAAAGATCGCTCGGATGCTTGGAATATTTCTGTGCCTTGTCGCTCTGCTTTTGGCTGGGCTCTGGCTGTTTGGTCCGTACGAGGACGCAACCCTGACGCCAACGCCAGCCGCAGCGAATGTCGGCGAGGATGTTGACGCGCATTTTGCCCAAGCCGAGGCGGCCTATGACGACATCACACCCGGCGTGGAAAAGCGCGTGGACTGGATCGGGGAGTGGGGGAGCAAGACCGAGTGGTCCATCCTTTACGTGCACGGGTTTTCGGCCACGTCGGAGGAGATCCGCCCTGTGCCCGATCTGCTGGCCGCCGAGCTTGGGGCGAACTTGGTCTATACCCGCCTGACGGGACACGGTCGCGGCAGCGACGCGATGGCGGACGGGTCGGTGCAGGCCTGGGTCGATGATCTGGCCGAAGGGCTGGCGGCGGCCCGCCAGGTTGGCAATCGGGTCCTGATCATGTCGACATCGACGGGTGCGACGCTCACCGCTGCGGTGTCGGGTGATGCGGAATTGATGCAGGATGTGGGCGGATTGATCTTTGTGTCGCCCAACTTTGGCGTCCGCAATCCGCTGGCCAAGTTGCTGACCTGGCCTGCAGCGCGGTACTGGTTGCCGCTTGTGGCCGGGGATCGGCGCAGTTTCACGCCGCACAATGACGCGCATGGCAAATACTGGACCACCGAATACCCAAGCGTGGCCGTCATGCCGATGGGTGCGCTGATCAAGGCCGCTGCACAGCAGGACTATGGCACGCGCGATCTGCCTGCGCTGTTCTGGTTCTCGAAAGACGACGGCGTTGTGGACGCTGGCATTACCGCGCAGGTCGCATCGGACTGGGGTGGTCCGGTCGAGGTGGTCAATCCAGTTATGGGCCCGAATGACGACCCGTTGTCGCATGTCATCGCGGGCGAAATCATGTCCCCCGACCAGACGCAGCCCACCGTTGCGGGCATGGCCGACTGGGCACGCGGGTTGGATCAACCTTGATGGATCAGCGTGTCTCCCTGATCACACTGGCGGCGGATGACCCGCAGCAACTGGCGCAGTTTTACGAGGCGCTTGGCTGGCGCCGGGTGAACAGCCCCGATGGCGTCGTGGCCTTTGATCTGATTGGTCAGACGCTCGGCCTTTATGGTCGGGCGGCGCTGGCCGATGAACTGGGGATGGAGGCGCAGGATCTTGGACAGGGGGCCGTGATCCTCAGCCACAACGTCCGCAGCAAGGATGCGGTGGCACCGCTCTTGCAGCGTGCCGAGGACGCGGGCGGGCGGATCGTGAAACCGGCACAGGACGTGTTCTGGGGCGGGTTTCATGGGCACTTTGCCGACCCCGACGGCCACATCTGGGAAGTCGCGTGGAACCCGTTTTCCACCCTTGGCCCGCAGGGCGAATTTCAGTGGAACGGGGCCGCGTGATGCGTCGCCCGGCCAGCATGTGGAGCCTTGAGACCCTGGGCCGCGTGCGGTTGTCCAAACATTTTTACATGCGCGACTTTCTTTATTCCGAGATCGGGAACTTTCACGAAATCAAGAACATACCGCGCGATCCGGATCTGGCCATCGCGCATGGGCGCAAGCTGTGCACCGAACTGCTGGACCCGCTGGAAGAGACATTCGGCAGGCTCGCGATCCGGTCGGGTTATCGGTCGCCCGAGCTGAATCAATACGGCAATGACAACAAGCTGAATTGCGCGCGTAACGACAATCCGATCGAATGCCATATCTGGGACTGGGGGCAGGGTGATGCCGCGATTGCGGGCACGTCGCTGGCCATCCCGTGGTTCACCGACCAATACGAACAGGGCCGCGACTGGCGCGATCTGGCATGGTGGATTCACGATCATCTGCCTTATTCGGGCATGTGGTTCTTTCCCAAGCTGTGCGCGTTCAACCTCGATTGGCGTCCCGCACCGCACCGAATGATCGGCAGCTATATTGCGCCGAAGGGGCTGTTGCTGCGACGCGGTGAACGCCCCGACGAAAGCCCCGCCGCCCGCGCCGCGCGATATGCCGACTTTCCGACCTACCGGGGAATCGCCTACCCGTAAGGCGGGTGGGCATTGTCAACATATATACTTCTTCACAATATGTAGCTTGCCCGTTGACGCAGCCCCGCAAAATAAGGGATTTTCCCCCAAATTTCGATCTGGGGGAACGGATATGAAACGATTCTTGGGTGCAGCCGCCTTGGCACTTGCGGCCTCTGCAGTGTCCGCTGCGGCGCAGGGTTGTGGTGGCGTCTATACCGTTGTGGGTGGGGACAGCCTGTCGCTGATCGCCGACAAGCACTACAAGAATGTCTCCAAGTGGACCGAAGTGCATCGCAACAACCTGTCCGTCATCGGCGAAAACCCCAACGCCCTGCGGATCGGGATGAAGTTGCGGCTGGGCTGCATCGACGGGCTGCCCGTGGGTCTTGAGGGGGCCGCCGCGCCGCAGCCTGCCACCGCGCTTGCGCCTGCCCCCGCGGTCGCGCCACCCCCCCGCCGCAAGCTGGAGCAGACGATCAACATCGTCACGGCGGGCGACTTTGCGCCATTCACCGATCAGACGCTCGAAAACGAAGGGTTGATCACCGACGTGGTCAACACCGCCATGGCCAAGTCGTCCTCGGCCGACACATACCGCGTGCACTGGGTCAATGACTGGTCGTCGCATCTGGATCCGCTGATGAGTTCGGCAATGATGGACATGGCGTTCCCCTGGTACAAACCCGATTGCGCCGGATCGCCCGACAACTACCGATGCCAGAATTTCCATTTCTCGGACCCGATGTTCGAGATGCTGATCCTGCTTTTTGTCGATAAGACCCGCCCCATTCCATTCGCGCAGGACAGCGATATCGAGGGGCGCACACTGTGCCGCCCGGCAGGGTATTTCACCCATGATCTGGACCGCGCCGACCGGCGCTGGATCTCGGACGGCAAGATCACGTTGAAACAGCCGACGACCGTGCAGGCGTGCTTTGACATGCTGGTCGCGGGCGAGGTCGATGCGGTTGCGATGAATGAATTCACGGGCCGGGCCGCGATCAAGTCGCTGGACCTCAAGGACCGGGTCGAGGTTGTCCAGGGTCGCCCGATCTCGATCGAGGGGCTGCATGTGCTGGTGCACAAGGACCATCCCGACGCCGACGCCCTGCTGGCCACGATCAACGGGGGCCTCGATGTGATCAAGGCCACCGGTGATTACCAGCAGGTGATCGACCGCCATATGACGAAAATCTGGGCCGACTTCTGAGGAGAGCCGCGATGCTGCGCACCCTGATCTACAGTACCGTTGGATCGGTCGCGCTGGCCGGGTCGGCCGCCGCCTGCCAATCGACGCTGACCGTGGCTCCCGGCGATACGCTGTTCTCCATCGCCGAAGAACAGTTGGGAGACCTGTCGCGCTGGTCGCTGATCTTTTACAACAATCCCGACATCCAGGGCGGCAGTCTGCTGGAGCTGCCGCCGGGCACCGTTCTGTCGATCCCGTGCCCCGAGGACGCGGTGCGTGCGCCGGACCCCACGCCCTTGCAGCAGCCCGACGCCGAGGCCGAGATGATGCTGGTGACGGGGTCGAACTATGCGCCCTTTACCGCTCTGGATTGGCCAGGGCAGGGGATGCTGACCGAACTGGTCAATGCCGCGCTGGAGACCACCCCCAATCCGCTGACTTATTCGATCACGTGGGAAAATGACTGGTCCAAGCACCTGTTTCCGATGCTCGATTCCAAGGAATTCGACATGGGGTTCCCGTGGTTCCAGCCGGATTGCGCGGGCAACCCGACCAATGAACGCTGTGTGAATTTCCACTTTTCCGATCCGCTGGTCGATCTGGTGATCCTGCTGTTCTCCAAAAGTGACGATCCGATTGCCTTTGAGACCGACACGGACCTGCACGGCAAGACGCTGTGCCGTCCCGCGGGCTATTTCACCCACGATCTGGACCGCGCCGACCGGCAGTGGCTGAGCAAGGGATTGATCACGCTGGAGCAACCGGCCACGCCGGATGACTGTTTCAACATGCTGGTCGCGGGCGAGGTGGACGCGGTGGCGCTCAACGAATTTCTGGGCGTGCAGAAGATGTTCGAGATGGGGCTGACGGACGTGGTCGCCCCCTCGGACCGGCCGTTGTCGGTCGAGGGGCTGCATGTGCTGATTTCCAAGAAACACTGGCGCGGCACGGCGCATCTTTACCGGTTCAACGCCGGTCTTGCCAAGCTCAAGCAGACCGACCGGTACAACGAGATCGTCAGCCGTCATCTGGCGCTGTTCTGGGACCAGATCAAAAGCTGACGGGCGCGCAAGTTTGGCTTGCCGCGCGCTGGCGCGTCGGCCATTGTGCGCAAAAGGCTGAAAAAACGGCAGGCGGCAGATGGCGGTAAACGCAGGGCAGAGGCATGGCTGAGCCTCTGGTATTTCTACCCGGTATGATGTGTGACGCGCGGCTCTTTGGGCCGCAGATTGCGGCGTTGTCGGCCGACTTTTCCGTCATGGTGTCGCCCGTGACGCGCGGCGAACGGATCGAGGAAATTGCCAGCGGTCTGCTGGACGAGTTGCCGCAACGGTTCGCGCTCGCAGGGTTGTCGATGGGCGGCATCGTGGCGATGGAATTGCTGCGCCGTGCGCCGGACCGGATCACGCGGCTGGCCTTGATGGACACCAACCCGCTGGCCGAAACCCCACAGGTCGCCGCCGCGCGCGAGCCGCAGATCGTCAAGGTGCGCACGGGCCGTATGGCCGATGTGATGCGCGAAGAGATGAAGCCGAATTACCTGGCCCCCGGCCCCTATCGCAACGAGATCCTCGATCTGGTGATGGACATGGCCGAGGCGTTGGGCCCCGACGTTTTCATACGGCAGTCACGCGCCCTGCAACGTCGCCGCGATCAGCAGGGGACGTTGCGCAAGTGCCGGGTGCCGACCATGATCCTGTGCGGTGCCCATGACGCGCTGTGCCCGGTCAAACGCCACACGTTCATGGCAGAGCTGATCCATGGCGCGGAATTGCGGGTGCTGGACCATGCCGGTCACCTGCCGACACTTGAGATGCCGGACGAAACCACACAGGCGATCCGCGACTGGATGCGGCAGCCCTTGGTGCTGCGCTGAGGTCAGGTTTGGTTGGGTGTGCCGGGATATAGTCCCGCGCGTTCCGCATCGGTCACCACGTGGATCTCGCGAACAGGTTTGCCGGTGCTGGCGTCAAAGAATGGTGTGTTTTTCCAACGGCCCATCAAACGGCGCGACAGCGCGCGCCCAGCAAATCCCATCAGAAACGTCCACCCACCCTCATGTCCGCGCTTGCCATTGGGCTTGCGCACAAAGGCGCGCGCCTTGACCGGGCCAAGAGGGGCTGGATCCTCCAGCCGGTCGGTGCGGAAGGAGGCAAATGACACCTTGGGCGTGCGCATCGTGTTGAACAGGACCGCGCCGCAGCACCGGGCCTGCCAGCGCAAGAGGCCCTTGTCCGAGAGGGAGAACACCGCCAGCTGATCCTCCCCCGCATCAAATCTCACCCGGTCGGGCACCGTCTGATAGAGTTGCACGCCGCCGGGCGCGGGATCGGGTTGCCCGGCATAAAGCTCGGTCGCGCGGCAATCGTGGCAATAGCATTCGGCGCGGGTGCCGTTCTGTGGCGACACGCCCAACAGCGTGCCGCGCAGTTTTCCGCAATCACAGGCAAAGGGCAGATCGACGCCTGCCATGGCCTCAGGCCGCCGCGTTCTTGTTCGCGGCCTTCTTGCCCGGCTTGGGCGAATTGGCGTCGATGAAATCCATCACGAGCGGACGGATATTGTTGCGCCAGCTGCGCCCGGCAAAGATCCCGTAGTGACCGGCGCCGGGTTCCACATGGCTGGCCTTTTTGCTGTCGGGCAGGCCGGTGCACAGATCCAGCGCCGCCACGCATTGGCCGGGGGCCGAGATATCGTCATTCGCCCCTTCGACCGTTTTGACGGCGACGGTCGTGATCTTGCCGATATCGACGCGCTTGCCATTCACGGTAAACGCGTTCTTGGCAATCTCGGCGCGTTTGAAGATCCGGTCCACGGTCGACAGGTAGAACTCCGCCGTCATGTCCATCACGGCGAGGTATTCGTCGTAGAACGTGTTGTGCTTGTCATGATCACCCGCATCGCCGCGCGCCACGGCGCTGATTTGGTCGGTGAAGGCCTTGGAATGTTTTTCCCCGTTCATCGACATGAAGGATGCCAGTTGCAGGAGGCCGGGATAGACCTTGCGGCCAACGCCGGGATATTTGAAGCCGACCCGTTGGATCATCATCTCTTCGAGCTGGCCCATGGTCACACGGCGCCCGAAATCGGTCACGTCGGTGGCATTTGCGTCCGGGTCAATCGGCCCGCCGATCAGGGTCAGCGACCGTGGCTGTGCGTCGGGGTCTTCTTCGGCAAGGTATGCGGTGGCCGCCAGCGTCAGGGGGGCCGGTTGGCACACGGCGATCACATGGGTGTCGGGACCCATGTGGCGCATGTAGTCGACGAGGTAGAGCGTGTAATCCTCAACGTCGAACTTTCCTGCGCTGACGGGAATGTCGCGGGCGTTGTGCCAGTCGGTCACGTAGACTTCGCAATCCTGCATCAGCGAGATGACGGTAGAGCGCAGAAGCGTCGCGTAGTGGCCGGACATCGGTGCCACCAGCAGCACCTTGCGCTTGCGCGGTGTGCGACCCGTCACGTTGAAATGGATCAAATCGCCGAAATCGCCCGGCACAACCACGTCGATCTTGACGATGTGGTCCTTGCCGTCTTCGGCGCTCAGGGTGGGGATGCCCCAATCGGGCTTGACCACCATGCGCTGGAACGTGCGTTCCGTCACCTCGCCCCAGGCGCGCATCCACTGCATCGCGGGGTTCGGGACCATGGAAAAGGCGGGATAGGCCCCAATGGCCTGCGCGGTCGCACCCAACCATTGATTGGTGTTCCGCATGGTTTCCATCAGATCGTAACTGACCATATAGCGCATAACAGTTCCTTCGTACCCGGTTGGCCCGCGCGGATATGTTTCCACGTCGGACGGTTTGTCGCTTTGCGCCCTGAAACATGCGACCATACATACGCCGCATCCGTAAATCTGCGGATGCTGCATGTGCGAAGACTACGAGGAAGATGTTAATATGACAACCAATGACACAACCGCTGGTGCTGTGTCGGGCGAAAACCTCGACAAATTGAACGCAAATCTTCGTAAAGTTGAGGAGTTGACCCAGCGACTCACGCAGGTTTTGACGCACCGCAGCACGCACAACACGGCGCTGGACGGCCCGAATCAGGAATTGTTCGCCAAGGCTGCCACCGCCTATTGGCACGAGGCGTTTCGCGAACCGGCAAAGGTGCTGGAGCACCAGTTGCAGTTCTGGTCCAAGTCGGTGACCCATTTCGTGGAGGCACAGCAGGCGCTGGCCTCCGGCAAGTTGCAGGCCCCGGCCGATCCCGGCCCCAAGGACCGGCGCTTTGCCAACCCGCTTTGGGACACGCACCCCTATTTCAACTATGTCAAACAGCAATACCTGATCAACGCGGACGCCGTGCAGCAGGCCGTGGATGACGTCAGCGATCTGGACCCGCTGGAGAAAAAGCGGCTGGCCTACTTTTCGCGCCAGATCGTCGACATGATGAGCCCCACGAATTTCCTGGCCACCAATCCGGACGCGCTGGAAAAGGCGGTGGAGACCGAAGGACTGTCGCTGGTGCAGGGGCTGGAGAACCTGATTTCCGACCTCGAAGCCAATAATGGCGAATTGATCGTCAAACTGGCCGATGACAAGGCGTTCGAACTGGGCGGCAATATCGCCACCACGCCGGGCAAGGTCGTGTTCCGCAACAAGATGATGGAGCTGATCCAGTATACGCCGACCACCGAAACCGTGCACAAGACGCCCATCGTGCTGTTTCCGCCGTGGATCAACAAATTCTACATTCTCGACCTCAAGCAACAGAACAGCCTGGTGAAGTGGATCGTGGATCAGGGCCACACCCTGTTCGTGGTCAGCTGGGTCAACCCGGATGCGGCCTATGCCGATGTGGGTCTCGAGGACTATATCGAGGACGGGTACCTGACCGCGATCCGCGAGGCCAAGGCGATCTGTGGTGAAAAGCAGGTCAACGCGATCGGCTATTGCATTGCGGGCACCACGCTGTCGCTGACGCTCAGCCTGCTCAAACAGCGCAAGGACAAGTCGATCAAGTCGGCCACGTTCTTTACCGCGCTGACGGATTTCGGCGATCAGGGTGAATTCGCGCCATTCCTGACCGATGACTTCATTGACGGGATCGAGGCAGAGACCGAGGCCAAGGGCATTTTGCCGTCGGTGATCATGGCGCGGACTTTCACCTTCTTGCGGTCCAACGACCTCGTCTACACGCCTGCGATCAAAAGCTATATGATGGGCGAAACGCCACCGGCCTTTGACTTGCTCTATTGGAACGGCGATGGGGCCAACCTGCCGGGCAAGATGGCGATGCAGTATCTGCGCGGCCTGTGCCAGCGCAACGAATTGGCAACGGGCGGCTTTGACCTGATGGGGCATCATCTGGAACTGGGCGACATCGATGTGCCCTTGTGTGCCATCGCCTGCGAGACCGATCACATCGCGCCGTGGAAGGACTGTTACCGCGGGGTGCAGCAGATGGGGTCCAAGGACCGGACGTTCATCATGACCCAGTCGGGCCATATCGCGGGCATCGTGAACCCGCCGAGCAAGAACAAGTACGGCCACTATACCAATGATGATCTGGGCCTCGACCATGCCGACTGGCTGGAGGGTGCCAAGTTCCACGAAGGGTCCTGGTGGCCGCGCTGGGGCAGGTGGATCAAAAAGCGCGGCGGCGCGCAGGTTCCGGCCCGCACGCCGGGGGATTCGGAGCATCCGGTGCTGTGCGATGCGCCCGGCACATACGTGGCCGTCAAGGCAAAGCCCTGAAATTACATCACCTTTCCCTTGGGTCAGGATATTTTGCCGCAGTGCAGCATTTGTCTTGAAATGCTGCGGCGCAGCATCTATCTTGTTTGCAGACGCAGAAACGCGGGATGTTCCCGCAGCGACGCAAAAGGATTGAAGACAATGGCCAAGACACCTGACATGACCGCGATGTTCAAAGACGTTATGGGTTCGTTCCCCGTCGACACAGCCGCGATGGAAGACGCATTCAAAACAGCGACATCGCTGAACGAGAAACTGAGCACAGTTGCCATAGACGCAGCCGAGAAATCGACTGAAATCTCGTCCAAGTGGACAAAAGAGACCCTGTCGAAACTGGCCGACATCTCCAAGGCGAAAGCCGAGCCTGCCGACTATGCCAAAGCAATGACCGATTTCGCATCGGCCTATGCCGAAGTGACCGCCGAGCACATGGCTGCCTTCGCTGAAGTTGCCAAGAAAGTGCAGATGGACACCGTGGAACTGATGATGGCCGCTGGCAAAGACATGAGCGAAGACGCATCCGCCGCCGTGAAAAAAGCGACAGGCGACATGACAGCAGCCGCCAAGAAAGCAGCTGCGAAGTAAGTCTTACACGAGATATCGCGCCTCATTTCCTCCCTGAACTGGCGTGATGACTTTGGCGGGCCCCTATGGGCCCGCTTTTTTCTTGCCCGGCTTCGCCAATGCGTCGGCCAACCAATCGTAAACGCGCCGGATGCGCGGCGTGCTGCGTAGTTCGGGATGTGCCGTCAACCAGATCGGCAGGCTTGCAATGGGGGTGTCGCGCAGAATCCGCGCGACGTCCGGATCGTTATCGCCCACAGGCACCTGCCCGAAGCCGATGCCGCATCCCGCCCGCACCATCTGCCACGAGACCACCTGGTCATCGCAGCGAAACGCAAAGAAGTCGGGCGTCACGTGCACGCCCACCTTGGCCATGCCCTCGATGATCAACGTGCTGCAGTCATATCCGATGATGTCATGGCTGCGAAACGCCTCGACCGTGTCGGGGATGCCGCGGCGCGCGATATAGGCGTGGCTGGCATAGGCCCCAATGGGCAGGTCACCCACATGGCGGGCAATCACGTCATTCTGGGTGGGGCGGTACATGCGCACGGCGATGTCGGCCTCGCGACGCAGCAGGTTTTCGGTGCTGTCGGAGGCCACCAGCTCCACCGAGATGTCGGGATGCGCCTGCCGCAGCGCGGCCAGGATCGGGGGCAAGGTGAAGGTCGCGACCACCTGGCTGGCGGTGACGCGCACGGTCCCGCCAAGGTTGGTCGCAGTGCCAAGCATCGACATCCGCGCCGCCGCATCCGCCATTTGCCCCGCATGTTCCAACAGCTCTGTGCCCGCGCGGGTTAACGCCATACCACCACGGCTGCGATCGAACAGACGCGCGCCCAGTGTGGTTTCGAGTTGCGCGATATGGCGGCTGAGCGTGGGTTGGCTGCTCTGTCGCGCGCGCGCCGCCGCAGAGAGAGAGCCGTTTTCAGCCACAGCCACGAAGGATTGGATTTGGGACCAGTCAGGGATCGTCATGGGTTATCTATTCATTTTTGAATGATAGATGTCAAACTATGACAAATGACCTGCAATATTGAATGGCATAGAGTGACCCCATCAAACGGATCAAAAGGAGATTCCCCATGCCATCAGTCATCGTCCTCGGCGCAAACGGGCGATTCGGCCGCGCCGCTGTAGATGCGTTCGGCCAACAGGGGTGGGATGTCACGGCCCTCGCGCGGTCGTGGCCCACGCCACCGGCCACGCGCCATGTGACCGTCGATGTCACGGACAGCGCCGCGCTGGCGGACGCGTGTATGGGCCACGACGTCATCGTGAACGCAATCAATCCGCCCTACCACCACTGGGCGCGCGTTTTGCCCGCGATCACGCGCGCGGTCATCTCTGCGGCGCAAGCCAGTGGTGCGACTGTGATGATCCCCGGCAACGTTTACACCTATGGCTCCGTCCTGCCTGAACGGCTGTGCGAGGACACAGCCCATGTGGGCGACACTCGCAAGGGGCGGTTGCGTATTCAGATGGAGACGGCCTACCGCGACAGCGGCGTGCGCACGATTGTGTTGCGCGGCGGTGACTTCATAGAGGCCGAAAAGACGGGCGCATGGTTTGACAGCCACATGGCGCACAAGGCCTGGGAGGGTAAGTTCAGCTATCCGGGACCACGCGATCTGCCCCACGCGTGGGCGTACCTGCCCGATATGGCCCGCGCGATGGCGATGCTGGCGTCGCGGCGGGCCCAGATGGCATCGTTCGAGGAGTTCGGGTTCGAGGGCATGACCCTGACCGGAGATGATCTGGGCGCGCTTGTGTCCGATGCCGTGGGACGGGATGTGCTGTTCACCGGGTTCCCCTGGGTCGCGTTGCGCATCATGGCGCTGTGGTCCCCGCTGATGCGCGAGGTGCTGGAAATGCGCTATCTCTGGCAGCGCCCGCACCGCGTGGATGGATCCAAACTGCGGCGTATGGTGCCGGAGTTCGAACCCACCCCTGCGGCCAAGGCAATTGCCCAGTCTCTGGCCCCGTATTCACCCGCGCGGCAGCATGCCGATTCCGCGCCACGGGACGCGGTTTCGAACACACGCGCGTGACGCTTTCTTTTTTGTCCGCCTGCGCCTAAGCTGCAATGCAGCACGCAGGCGGGGAGAACAGGCACGTGACCGAGAAACCAGCACCATTGTTGATCAAACGCTATGCCAGCCGACGGCTCTACAACACCGAGACGAGCGACTATGTCACGCTCGAGGACATCTCGGGCTTTATCCGCGACGGGCGCGAGGTTCAGATCGTTGATCTGAAGACCGGGGATGACCTGACGCGGCAGTACCTGTTGCAGATCATCGCCGAGCACGAAAGCCGCGGCGAAAGCGTTCTGCCGGTGGACGTGCTGAACGATTTGGTGCGCAGCTACATGGGCGGTGGGGCGTCCGTGGTGCCGCAGTTCCTGCAAGCGTCCTTTGAGATGTTGCGCGACGGCCAGAGCAAGGTCATGGAGAACATGACCGCGATCAACCCGATGGCCAAGATGCCGGGTTTCGAGATGATGCAGGCGCAGCAAGAGGCATTCATGAAGGCCATGACGGGCGGTCTGTCCTCCGGCTGGACGGGGGGCGCCGCGGATGCGTCCGACGCCAAGGACGACGGCGAAGATCTCGACGCTATCAAAAAACAATTGGCCGAGCTTCAGGATAAACTGTCCAAGATGTCCTGACCGTCCAGTCTCGGGTCCGGTCTCAGGCCCGGATCACCGGGGTGCGGTGATCCGGGCGCATGATCCAGTCGAAATAGAGCGCGCGCAGCCGCGTCGCCACCGGCCCGGCGGTGCCGTTGGAAAAATGGCGGTCGTCCACCCGCGCCACCGGGATCACACCGCCGCCCGATGAGGACAGGAAAACCTCGTCCGCTTCCCAGAATTCCTCCAGCGGCAGGGGGCGCACCTCGGGTTGCAAAGCCGCCTCGCTGCACATCTCCAGCACAGTGCGCCGACTGATGCCGTGCAGCACGCCCGCATCCGGCGTCACGACACGGCTCCCAAAGACGGCAAACACGTTGAACCCCGGACCTTCGGTGATGTGCCCTGCATGATCGAGCAGCAGCGTGGTTTCAAAGCCGCGGTCCTTTGCCTCGAACAGGCCGGAGGTGAAATCGCCCCAATGGTAGTTCTTGACCGTGGGATCGACACTGTCGGCGGGGATGCGGCGGACGGATTTGGCGATCCAGACAGATGTGCCCTTGGCGGCAATCTCGGGTTTGACGATGTGCACATAAGGCACGCACCACGCATAGAAGTGGTTGGCACAATCGCGCGGATCACGGCTGCTTTGCACGGGGTTGCGGCCGCGCGCGGCGACCATCGCCACATAGGCGTCGCTCAGGCCGGATGCGGCCACCATCCGGTGCAGGGCGTCGCAGATGCCCGCGTGATCCAGCCCGATATCATAGCGGCCCGTGGTTACCGACGCGATGAACCGCGCCACATAGTCATCAAGGCGAAAAAACCCGCCTTGCCAGACCGGCACGACGTCATAGGCAATGTCGGAATGGGTCAGCCCCCAGTCGGTCACGGGCAGGGCTGCGGCGTCAATCGGGATGATCGCGCCGCCCATGAAAGCAGCGCCTTTGCTCAGATCAGTCATAGCCGAAGGCTAGCGCACCCGCGCCCATGCGCAAAGGATCAGTGCGTGCGTCACGCGGCCTTTTGTGTGGTGGCCGTGGCGATGGCGTCCAAAAGAACATCCGCTACGGCGTCCAGCGTGTGCATGGGCAGATGCACGGGCAGTCGCACGTCGCAGGCCCGCATCAGCATCGCGCGCGTCGCAGGCAGCTCGGGCAGGTCGGGGATAAACTGCCAGTTCCAGAATGCGCGCGCATTGTCGGCGCTGGCGCCAAAAACCTGCACCTTCACGCCATTTGCTCCCGCCGCCGCGACAAAGGCTTTGACCTGCGCGTCCGTCATATCCACGAGGTTGAACTGGATCGAATCCGGTGCGCGAACTTCGCCCGGCAGCGGGGCGGGGACGTTCACGCGCGGGCTCTGCGCCAGAAGGTCTGCAACATGGTCGTGGTTGCGCCGCCCGTCTTCAACCCGGTGGGCCAGATGGGGCAGTTGCGGGCGGATCACCGCGGCGCTCAGGTTCGACATGCGCAGATTATACAGCGGCCACTGGTTCTGATGCGCGGCAAAGGCGTCCTGAAGTACGGGATGTTTCTTCCAATTGTGCTCGTAGGCGCCAGACATGATGATGGCGCGCGCCACGAGGTCCGCATCGTCCGTGATCATGATCCCGCCCTCGCCGGCATTGATCATCTTGTACGATTGGAAGGAGAAGCACCCGATCCGCCCCAGCGTCCCGATCTTTTCCCCGTTCCACGTGGTGCCCAGCGAATGTGCGGCATCCTCGATCACCGGGATCTGTGCGGCGTTGCACAGGGCCATGATGGCGTCCATATCGCTGGTATGGCCACGCATGTGGCTGACGATCACCGCCTGCACGTCGGGCAATTTGGCAATGAAATCATCCATGTCGATGCGGTAATTGCCGCCAACCTCGCACAGGACGGGCAGGCAATCCGCGTGCAGGACCGCAGACGGCACAGCGGCAAAGGTAAATCCGGGGATCAACACCCGTGCATCCCGCGGCAGATCCAGCGCCTTGAGCGACAGGAACAAGGCCGCCGAACACGAGGATACGGCCAGCGCAAACCTCGACCCCATCAGCTCCGCGAACTCGGCCTCCAGCAAGGTGACGGGCGCGTTGCTGTCTGCGGTGTAGCGAAACAGATCCCCCGACGCGAGCAGGCGGTCAATCTCCGCGCGTGCCTCATGGGGGATCGCCTCGGCGCTGTGCATGTCCGGCAGTGTCATATTTCAATTCCCTTATGAATCGCTGTTGGTTTTCTAAAACTGTTGGGCGAAAAAAGAAACGCTTTTGTGACGGCACACTGTCACAGGCCGTGTCATGGCAATGGTGTCAAAGGCCCAGCCGGTCCCGCAGACTGTACCAGGTCATGGCCAGCGCCAGCAGTGGCGTGCGCATCGTGGCCCCGCCGGGAAAGGGCAGGGTGGGGATGGCAGCCATGGTGTCAAACCCGTCGCTCTGGCCCTGGATCGCCTGCGCCATCAGTTGGCCCGCATGAGTTGCGGTGCCGACCCCGTGGCCGGAATATCCCGACGCGGTCAATATGGTGGGCCCAATGCGCGCGAGATACGGCAGGCGTTTCATCGTGATGGCCAGCGTGCCGCCCCAGGCATAGTCGATGGGCACCTGTGCGAGGTGCGGAAATATCTCGACCATCGGTCTGCGCACCTTCGCCGCGATGTCGCGGGGAAACCGGTAGCCATAGCTTTCGCCCCCCCCGAACAGCAACCGCCCGTCATGGCTCAGCCGAAAGTAGTTGACCACGAACCGGCTGTCGGACACGGCGATGTCGCGCGCCAGCACCCGCGCGGCATCGTCGCCCAAAGGGGCCGTGGCCGCGACAAAGTTGTTGATCGGCATGACCCGCGCCGCCACCTGCCCATGCAGTCGCCCCAGATATCCGTTGCAGGCAAGGATCAGGTGGTCAGCCGTTACAGTGCCCGTTGCCGTGCGCACCACCACGCGCCCCTGCGGATCGACTTCGCGCACAGCACTGCCTTCGAAAATCGTGGCCCCCGCCGCTTCAGCAGCCCGCGCCAACCCCAGGGCAAAACGCAGTGGGTGCAGATGCGCGGCATCCCAATCGATGATCCCACCGTGATAAGCGGGCGACGGACAGACCGCGTGAAACGCATCACGGTCCATCACCTCGACGGGGTAATCATACCGCGTGCCCATGTGATCCGCATACTGCCTGAGATCGTCAACATCGCCGACGCTTTCCGCCGTCCAGGCAATGCCGGGCCGCAAGAAACACGCGATCCCGTGCTCAGCGATCAGATCCTTGACCAGCGCCTTGGCGTCCTGCCCCAGATCCCAAAGGCGGCGCGCGTGGTCGCTCCCCACCATCTTTTCCAGATAGGGTTGCTCCACCCGCTGCCCGGAGCCCAGTTGTCCGCCATTGCGCCCCGACGCGCCAAAGCCCGCGCGATGAGCCTCCAGCACGATAACCCGGCGGCCCGCCTGCGCCAGATGCAGCGCCGCCGACAGACCGGTATAACCCGCACCAACGATACAAACATCCGCCCGCACATCCCCCGTCAGGGCAGGGCGCCGCGCCGGAATATCCGACGTCGCCGCATACCAGCTGTCGGGATAGATCGCGGCCCGGTCATTGGCATAGAGCAGGTTCATCTTCATTGTTCCGACAAATATGCGCCCCGCAGGGCCGGCACGACGCTCAGACGTTCAGCAGCAAATGCTCCCGCTCCCATGGGGAAATCACTTGCAGGAATTCATCATATTCCGCCCGTTTCACAATGGAATAAACCCGCGCAAATTCCGGCCCCAGCACCTCGTGCAATGCGGTCGCTCCATCAAACAGATCCAGCGCAGACCCCAGCACCCGGGGAATATCGCCATCCCCCTCATAGGCGTCCCCGCGGAACTGCGCGGTCGGGCGTTTCTCTTCGATCAGGCCCAGATACCCACAGGCCAGCGACGCCGCGATCCCCAGATAGGGATTGCAATCCATGCCAGCGATCCGGTTTTCCACCCGCCGCGCCTTAAGGTCCGACAAGGGAATGCGAATGCCCGTCGTGCGGTTGTCGCGGCCCCAGGCCAGGTTGATCGGCGCTGCGTGGTCTTTGACATAGCGGCGATAGCTGTTCACGAAGGGGGCCATCACTGCCAGCGCGGCGGGCAGATGGTTCTGCAATCCGGCGATAAAGTGGAAAAACGCATCCGTATCGCCGCCCTGCGGACCCACAAACAGGTTCTCACCTGTCTCCATGTCGATGATCGAATGGTGGATGTGCATCGCGCTGCCGGGTTCGTTCGCGATCGGCTTCGCCATAAAAGTGGCAAAACAGTCGTGCCGCAGCGCTGCCTCGCGGATCAGACGTTTGAAATAAAACACCTCATCCGCCAGCTTTACCGGATTGCCGTGGCGCAGGTTGATCTCGAGCTGTCCTGCGCCGCCTTCCTGCGTGATCCCGTCGATTTCGAACCCCTGCGCCTCGGCAAAATCATAGATGTCGTCGATCACCGGCCCGAACTCGTCCACCGCCGTCATCGAATAGGCCTGCCGCGCGGCCGCGGGCCTGCCGGACCGGCCCACCATCGGTTTGATCTCCTGCGCCGGATCAAGATTGCGCGCGATCAGGAAAAACTCCATTTCCGGAGCGACAACCGGCTTCCACCCCTTGTCGTGATACATCTGCACGACCCGCTTGAGCACATTGCGCGGGCTGAACGGCACCGGCACGCCCTTGCGGTCGAACGCGTCATGGATCACCTGCAACGTCCAGTCCCCCGTCCATGGGGCCGCCGTCGCCGTGCTCATGTCCGGGCGCAGGATCATGTCCTTCTCGATGAACCCGTCTTCGTCAGCCGCCTCGCCCCAGTCACCAGTGATGGTCTGGTAAAAGATGCTGTCAGGCAGGTGAAAGAACTCCTGCCGGGCGAACTTGGATGCAGGCACCGCCTTGCCGCGCGCGATACCCGGCAGATCAGAGATAATGCACTCAACCTCGTCCAGCCGCTTGCCTTCGAGATAGAGCCGGGCCGCGTCCGGCAAATCGGGGATCATTGGATCTGGCATGGTTCAGCCCTCGCGCTTCAAAAAAGCGGCCATCCGGGCCGCAATCGTTACATTGGCCACCGGATCAGGCAGCGCCGCACGCGCCGCTTCCAACTGGTCGTCCGGCACGACGCCAGGGCCGCGGAACGTCGCCAGTGCCTCGACCATCTCGGCCCCGAACTCAGGGTGCGGCTGTATGGTCCAGATCCGATCTCCGTAGACAAGGGCCGCGTTCTCGCAAAAGTCGTTGGATGCGATGACCTCGGCCCCGTCCGGAACCTCGACCACCTGGTCCTGATGCCAGGCGTTCAGGGCAACGGGCTGCCCGTGCAGGTCGTATTCCGTCCGCCCGACGCGCCATCCGCCGTCAAACTTGACGACCTTGCCGCCCATGGCCTGCGCGATGATCTGATGGCCGAAACAAACCCCGACCATCGGCCGGTCCGCCCCATGCACGGCGCGGATCAGATCCTCAAGCGGCGGGATGAACGGCAGATCCTCATAGGCACCATGCCGTGACCCGGTGATCAACCAGCCATCGCAGATGTCGGGTCCGTCCGGAAACTCCATATCAACCACGTTGAAGGTTTCAAATTCAAAGCCATGCCCGCCAAGAAGACGATGGAACATGGCGTCATAGTCACCGATCGTATCCAACACTTCGTCGGGGGCATGACCGGTTTGCAAAATGCCGATTTTCATGGATCACCTGAGGGTTACGCCCCTTTGATAAAGGGGGCGTCACACCGTGTCGAGATAGATTTCCGTTTGCTCCTCCTCGCTCAATTCGGCCATCTCGCGCAGCTCCTGCCGCTTGGTCATGACCATGTTGGCGATCAGCTCGGGCGCGAAAATCCGGGCCAGCTCCGCGCTGTTTTCAAACGCGTCGATGGCGTCGGCCCATGTGCTCGGAACCTGACGCAACTCCTGCGCATAGGCATTGCCGGTGATGGGCGGGGGCGGATCCAGCGCATCGTCGATCCCGTTCAAAGCGGCCCCCAGAACAGCCGCGACCGACAGATAGGGGTTCACATCGCCCCCCGCCAACCGATGTTCGATCCGCCGCGCCACAGGTGGCCCGGAAGGCACGCGGATCGCGGCCGTGCGGTTCTCATAGGCCCATGCAATCCCTGTCGGCGCATGGGCACCGGGCACCAGACGGGCATAGGAATTGGCATGCGGCGCAAACATCAACATCGCCCCCGGCATCCCGGCCAGACAGCCCTGGATGGCGTGGCGCAAGGTGGCGCTCCCCGCCGCGGTGCCATCATCGAACACGTTGTTGCCTGCGGCATCGAGCACAGAGAAATGCATGTGCAACCCGTTGCCGGAATAATCGGGATAGGGCTTGGCCATGAAGGACGCCGCAAACCCGTGCTTGCGCGCCATCCCCTTGACCAGCATCTTGAACAGCCAGGCATCATCTGCGGCTTTCAATGCATCCGCCTGATGCATCAGGTTGATCTCGAACTGGCCCAGTCCCGCCTCGGAAATGGCGGTATCAGCGGGAATGTCCATCGCCTCACACGCATCATACAGCTCGGTGAAAAACGCATCGAACTGATCAAGCGCGCGCAGCGACAGGATCTCGCCCGCCACCCGCCGCTTGCCGGACCTGGGCGATGGCGGCACGCGCAACCGGTTGCCCGCGTCGTCGATCAGGAAAAATTCAAGCTCCACCGCAACAACGGGCGTCAACCCTCTGTCCGTGAACCGTTTCTGCACTGCCGCCAGTGCATGCCGCGGATCCCCTGCAAAGGGCCTCCCATCTTCGTGAAACATCCAGATCGGCAGCAACCCCGTGGGCGTGTCGAGCCACGGCATCGGCATGAACCCTCGCTCGGTCGGGCGCAGCACACCGTCCCGATCGCCGCTTTCCATGACCAGCGGGCTGTCCTCGATGTCCTCGCCCCAGATATCGAGGTTCAGAACGGACATTGGGAACCGCGTGCCCGTTTCGGTCACCTTGTCGGCAAACCGCACGGGCATCCGCTTGCCCCGCGCCACGCCGTTCAGGTCAGAGGCCGCAACACGGATCGCGCGGATTTCAGGGTTTTCGATCAGCCAATCATGCATGGAGCTTCATTGTTCCAAAAATATGCCCGCCGGAGGCACGAAATCTCTCAGCGGATGAGGTTGGGGCGCAGTTTCATCTTGCTGCGCGCATTTGCAGGCAAGTGGCGGTTCAGACGCCGGTTCACCAGCCCGAACCCCCCGATGATAACCAGCGTCAACAGAATGAAATACCCGGCAAGGATCGGATAGGGCACAAAGGGGTTGAACGTCTTGTCCGCGAAATAGCTGGCGTAATACAGCGCATCGCCGCGCTGCTGCCACGCCGGAAAGCCCGAGAAATAGACAAGCGTTGTGGCATGGAACAGAAAGATCGCCTCGTTCGTATAGGCGGGCCAGGCCAGCCGCAGCATCGTGGGCCAGATGATGCGACGAAACCGCGACCATCCCGACAGGCCATAAGCATCGGCCGCTTCGACCTCGCCCTTGGGAATGGACTGCAACGCGCCGTGGAAAATCTGGGCCGAATAGGCGCCGGTGTTCAGGAACAGCACGATCAACGCGCCCAGCCATGCGGCGGTGAACGGATCAAAGAACGGATAGACCCGCTTGAGGTTCAAAAACACGAAATAGGCAAAGAAGAACTGGATAAAGAGCGGCGAGCCACGAAAGAGGAACACGTACAATTCCGCAGGTTTGCGCAACCACGGGTTGGCCGACCCTTTGCCCAGGGCTACGGCCGTGGCCAGAAAGAACCCGGTCGCCAGCGCCATGAACCCGAAATACACGTTCCAGATCATGCCCGACCCGATCAGGACAACCTGTTCGCACACCGTAAAATCGCTGCGCGGCAACAGCCGTTCGCCGATCCCGATGGACCGCAGCGCATAGTCCTGAATGGTTTGCACGCAACTCATGCCGCAGCCCCCCGGCGTTGCGCTTCTCCACCCGTGGTGGCCTGACCGCGGGTCAGCCGGGTCATCAATCGCGACAGGATCTTTTCCGACCCCCAGGTCATGAACAGGTAAAACACCAGCAGGGCGAGGAAATACCACATTCGCCAGTCGCCATGCGGGTAAGCGGTGAACCGGGCCGTCTTGGTCCCGCCCAACTCGCGCGCCCAATAGACGACATCCTCGATCCCCAGCAGGAACAACAAAGGCGTCGCCTTGATCAACACTTGCCACAGGTTCGACAGGCCGGGCAGGGCATAAACCCACATCTGCGGCACGAGGATGCGCCAGAATGTTTGGCGCGGCGACATGCCATAGGCCTCCGCCGTCTCCAGCTGCGCCTTGGGCACCGCGCGCATCGCGCCAAAAATCACGTTGGCCGCAAAGGCACCAAAAACCAACGCAAAGGTGACCACAGCCAGCCCGAACGCATAGGTCTGATGCACCGCTTGCGGGGCCGTGCCCAGTGGCAGCTTGGCCTGCGGACAAACCAGAAAATCATTGCCCTGCCGGATCGGATCGGTCCAGTCGGGGCACAGCGCCTGATGGCGCAGCCATTCGAACCCCTGATCGAGGGCGATGACAAAAAACAGGAAAAACGCGATATCCGGCACGCCGCGCACCACCGCGATATACCCCTTGCCCAACCAGGACACCGGCGCGATGGACGACCGCGCCGACATCGCGCCGAAAAACCCAAAGGCGAGCGCAACAGGGGCCGTGACGGCCAGAATGCCGATCACCTTCAAAAAGCTCAGATAGAACGAAAAATGCACCCCCGTGGTGAGGTAGCAGCTTAACCAGCGCAGGCGGTCAAGCGCATCGGGATCGGTGCAATAGGAGAACATCGTCGAACGGCGGTTGGGCGGGGATGATCCCCGCCCGTGCCTTGATCAATATTGGGCCGTGCCTTCGCCGAACCACTTGACGAGCAGCGTATTTAGCGTGCCGTCCTCTTTCATCGACGTGATGGCCGCATCGAACTTTTCCTTCAACTCGGTGTCGCTCTCGCGCAGGCCCATGCCCACACCGCCGCCCAGCGGCACGTCGGGACCGATGAATACCAGATCACCGCCCGATGCCTCGACCAGCGGCGCGAGGTAATCGGCATCGGCAAACACGGCGTCTGCCTCGCCGTTGCGCACGGCCGCGACTGTTTCTTCGGGCGTGGCGAATTCAACCAGCGTGGCGGAACCTTCGGCGATGTGACCCGCCTGGATCGTGGCCGTCTGGGCCGCGACAACACCGTTTTCCCAATCCGCACCGTCAGAGGCGCCAACATAGGCCGACGCGGTGGGTGGGAAGTAGTCTTGCGTGAAATCAATGACTTCATCACGTTCGTCTGTGATGCTCATGCCGGCCATGATGGTGTCATAGTTCGACGACACGAGGTTAGGGATAATGCTGTCCCAGTCGTTTTTGACCCATTCGCAGGTCAGCTCGGCACGCACGCACAACTCGTCGCCCAACTCGCGCTCGAACCCGTCTACGTCGCCCGCGTCATTGATGAAGTTGTAGGGAGGGTAGGCGCCCTCGGTGCCCATGCGCACAACCGAATGGCCGTCGGCCAGCGCCAGCGTCGCAGTCATCGCAACGGCGACGGTCGAAAGAAGAATGGATTTCATGAGTGATACTCCCGTTTTTTTTTGGTTTACGCGGCGTGGGTCGCAGAAAGGAACCCGCGCAGACGTTCTGATTTGGGCGCGCCGAACAGCGTGTCGGGCGGGCCCTGTTCCTCGATCAGCCCCTGATGCAGAAACACGACGTGATCGCTCACATCATGGGCCAGTTTCATGTCATGCGTCACGATCAGCATTGTACGCCCTTCGGCGGCCAGATCCTTGATCACCTTGACGACTTCCTGTTCCAGTTCCGGATCAAGTGCGCTGGTGGGCTCATCAAACAGCAGCGCCTCAGGTTCCATGCACAAAGCGCGCGCGATGGCCGCGCGCTGCTGCTGGCCGCCGGACAGTTGGGCCGGATACACGTCGCATTTGTCGCCGATACCGACCTTGTCCAGATAGGCCCGCGCCGCCGTTTCGACCTCTGCCGGATCACGGCGCAGCACGGTCACCGGGGCTTCCATCACGTTTTGCAGGATGGTCATGTGGGCCCACAGATTGAACTGTTGGAACACCATCGACAGGTTGGTGCGGATGCGCAGCACCTGTTTGGGGTCCGAAGGCCGCCGCCCGTGGCCGCCGCCTTTCCAGGTCACCGGCTCCCCCTTAAAGGTCACATCGCCCTGTTGGCTGTCTTCCAAAAGGTTGCAGCACCGCAGCAGGGTCGACTTGCCAGACCCGGACGACCCGATCAGCGACACGACATCCCCGCGTTTGGCCGCGATATCAACACCTTTAAGCACTTCAAGCGCGCCATAGGCCTTGTGGAGGTTGCGGATTTCGATAACGGGTTGGTCGGTCAAGGGGCACGCCGCGCTGAAGATGGTCAGCGGATATAAGGGCGCAAATTCTGGCCCGAGTCCACGGGCAATTCGCCTGTTTTGGACCGCAGTTGCCCAATTTGACGCCGGGTGACGCCGAATTGGTCACGGCATGGCGGGAATGGGCAGGGCGCGATAGGTTTCGGACGGGATTCTGACCAACCCCTTTAGGAACAGGATATCCCGGTCCACCTGGGGCATCTTCGAGATGGCAAGTGTTACCGCGCGGGCGATCGGGGCTGGGTCGCGCCCCTTGGCGGTGATCAACGGCAGACCGGGTGTCGGTTCGGTGCGCATGAACGTCTCGAGCCCTTGAGCAACGTCCGGGTGCGCATGTTCCCACATCATGTAGGTGATGGCATCAATGCCTGCGTAATCCGCGTCCTGCGTCAGGACGGATTCCATGGAGGCCACATGCGCACCGGTCTGCAAAGTCGCGCCGGGGCGCATGTTCAGCGCCGCGAGGGCGGCGCAAGGCGCGGCCCACCCCGATTGCGAAAGACCATCGTTATAGGCCAACACACCTGTTCGTCCGAGGTCCCGCAGGCTGCGTGGATCGCCTTTGCGGCGGATGACATAGCTGTAGTAGTACCCCGCCGGGCACTCGCGCAGACCGTAATCCGGCGTGCCCACCAACGTCACCTGATCATAAAGCCGCGCGCGGTAGGGCAGGCCACAGGTCTGCGCCAAAAGCAGATCCGGCGATTGCCAGATGCCCCAACTGTCGTCTGATGGATCAAGCTGCGCAGGACCGTCCCCCAGGTTGGCGCGAATGGCAGCCCAGAGGCGATCATGTGCAGCGGCGGCATGCGGCATGGCGTACATGCCGAGCGATGCGATCATCCGCCGACCCGTTGGCGTGCCATCGCGCTGTCCGGATCGGACACGCCCAGCAAGTTGGCGACCAGTCGCAAAAGCGCGTCCTCTTCCTTGGCGCGCTGCCCATCTGCGAGAACGACCTTCCACAAGGCTTCAATCACCGCGAGGCGATCTTCATAGGCCACCGCATCCTTGATGGCACGGGTAAAGCGTACGGTGTCGGGCGCCTCTTCCTCCATCGCTTCGGCTTCGGCGCGCAACACATTGGCATCGCTTGCAGAAAGCCCATAGCGATCCTGGGTGATCTGATCGATCAACGCGCGTTCATCGCCGCTGTAATGGTTGTCGGATCGCGCCACGCGTACCAGCAGTGCCGTCAATGCGAGCCGCGCATCCGCATCGGCGATGGGCGCGGGGTCGGGCTGGATCAGCCGCTTAAGAAGGTCTTGGAACATGGGCGTTATATATGGGCTGCGGCGGGATTAGCCAAGCGCCCGCGCCTTGATGTCGGCGCTGTCCTTGGGCGTGATGCCGAGTGCCGCCTCGATGTCATGCAGGGTTGCTTCTTCGATGGCGGCGTGTTCGCCGTCCGCCAACAACACCTGCCACATGGCAAATGCCAGCCCGAGCCTATCGGCATAGGGAACTGATTCCCTTAGGATTTCAGCATATTCCGACGTGCCCTGCGCGTGCCGCTCGAGCGCCTCGCAGGTGGCGCGCAGCTTGGCCGCGTCCAGCGGTTTGAGATCAAATGTGCCCGACAGGATCTTGTCGATGGCGGCCACCTCGGGCGCCTGGTAATCCCGATCTGACATGGCAATCCGAACCAGCAAGGCGCCAAGCGCCAGTTGGGGCGTGGGGTCGGGCAAGGGTTTGGTTTCTTTCGGTCTTTTGGGAAACAGGCGTTCAAACATGGGTATCACTTCAGTTGGTCAAAGCGATTTTTCAGCTTTGCGGCCTCTGCTGCAAGACCAAAGGGCGGTCGAATGACAAACATCCCCGACCCGATCATTCCGTGACCGGGGCGGGCAGGTGGAAAGCGGACCTCGTGACGCAACGCATCTGGATGATCTTTCGCAAGTGCTTTCAACATGTTGTCATGCGCACCTGACATGAGGATCGGATACCAGAGCGCGATGATCCCTACATTCCACGCCCGTACAAATTTTTTGATGTGCTGCGGGATGCTGACATAGTCGTCCTTGATCTCGAAACTGGGGTCGATCAGCATCAGACCCCGGCGTGGCGTCGGAGGCAGCATTCCATGCGCCATGTCAAAACCGTTGATGCGCCGACAGGTGGCGGTGGGCAGCGCCAGTTCCAGCGCGTTGTGTTCGGCCGGATGCAGTTCGGCGATGGTGATCGTGTCCGTGTCACGCAGTCGCTGCACCGCGATTTTCGGAGATCCGGGATAGGCGTTTTCCCCTGCTTCTTCCGCCGTTTGCCGCAACGATTTCATGTAGGGGTGGGCGTGGTCAAACCAATGCCGGACGCGCGCAATTCCGCGTGCGGCCTCGCCCGTCTTGATGGCTTCCGCCGCGCCCAGATCATAGAGCGCCCGCCCGCCATGGGTTTCGATATAGCTTACCGGCTTGTCCTTGGCGGTGAGGTAGTCGAGCATCCAGGCAAGCAGGCTGTGCTTGTGCACATCGGCCAGATTGCCGGCGTGATAGATATGTTGGTAACTCAGCATGGGGACGGGTGTAGCGAATTGCCGCCCATGCGCAACCACGCGACAGGTTTCGAGGTTTCGCGCGCTACGATTTGCGCCGTAAAGTGCAGAAATGAAACGGATGCTCAAATGGGTGCTTGCGGTCGCCGGGTGCGCTGCGGTTGCGCTTTGGGTGGCCAACACGTCGCTCTTTATATCAACCGACGCGCACCAGACGCGGCTGATCGCTCATCGCGGAGTGCATCAGATCTATGTTGGGACGGACCGCTCCAGCGATTCCTGCCACGCGGCACCGGTGGCACCCACTACCCACGGGTTCATCGAAAACACGCGCGCCTCGATGCAAGAAGCGTTCCGGCTGGGTGCTGACGTGGTGGAATTGGATGTGCATCTGACCTCGGACAATGTGTTCGCGGTGTTTCACGACTGGACACTTGATTGCCGCACGAATGGCGCGGGCGTCACGCATAAACAGGATTTCGCAACGCTTGTGGCCCTCGACGTCGCTTACAACATTGACGACGGGACGGGACAGTTCCCGCTGCGCGGCACAGGTGTGGGGCTGATGCCGTCCTTGACCCAAGTGCTGGATGCGGAGATGGGCGGGCAGTTTCTCGTGAATTTCAAAAGCCGTCGCGCCGAGGACGGCACCGCATTGGCGCAAGTGCTGTCAGATCCTGCGTATCGGGATCAGATCTTTGGCGTATATGGCGGCGCGCCGCCCACCCGTGCCGCGATGGATCACACACCGGGCTTGCGCGGGTTTGACCGGGCCTCGATCAAGGGATGTTTGCTGGACTACGCCCTGCGCGGGTGGAGTGGCCGGGTGCCGGACAGCTGCCATAACACAATGGTCCTCGTGCCGCAGAATTACGCCGGATTCCTATGGGGTTGGCCGCACAGGTTCACGCAAAGGCTCAAATCCGTCGGCACGGATGTGATCCTCATCGGGCCCTATGACGGATCCGGGTTCACCAGCGGGATAGACGACACGACACAAGCGCGCCGCGTGCCCACGGACTTTGACGGCTATGTCTGGACCAACCGGATCGAGGACATGGGCCCGCTGCTGCGCGCGATGGATTGAGCAGGCTCAGACCAGCCGCGACACATCCCGTGCCGCGCGCACAAAGTCCTGAAACAGCGGGTGGGGCGCAAACGGCTTTGACTTCAGTTCCGGGTGGAACTGGACACCGATGAACCACGGATGGTCCGGCCATTCCACGATCTCGGGCAGGCGGCCATCCGGGGACATGCCCGAAAACCGCATCCCGGCCTTTTCAAGCTGTTCGCGGTACTTGATGTCCACCTCGTAACGGTGGCGGTGACGTTCGTCGATCGCCGTGGTGCCATAGACTTCGGCCACCCGCGTGCCGTCGCCCAGCACCGCGTCATAGGCACCAAGGCGCATGGTGCCGCCCTTGTCGTCGCCCACCTTGCGTTCGACCTTGTGATTGCCCTGCACCCATTCCTTGAGGTGATAGACCACCGGCTCGAACCGTTTCTTGCCCGCCTCGTGGTCAAATTCCTCCGACCCGGCGGTCGACAGACCGGCCACGTTGCGCGCAGCCTCGATCACGGCCATCTGCATGCCGAGGCAGATGCCCAGATAGGGCACCTTGTGCGTGCGCGCGAACTCGGCCGCCTTGATCTTGCCCTCGGTGCCGCGCTCGCCGAACCCGCCGGGCACGAGGATCGCGTGAAACCCTTCGAGATGCGGGGCCGGGTCCTCGCGATCAAAAAGCTCCGCATCCACCCACTCGACCTTGACCCGCACGCGGTTGGCCATGCCGCCATGGGTCAGTGCCTCGGCGATGGACTTATACGCGTCTTCGAGCTGGGTGTATTTGCCGACGATGGCGACCTTCACTTCGCCTTCGGCGTTGTGAATGCGGTCGGAGACGTCTTCCCACTTTGACAGATCCGGTTTGGGCGCGGGCGAGATCTGGAACGCATCCAGCACGGCCTGATCCATCCCTTCGCGGTGATAGGCGAGCGGCGCGTCGTAGATCGTCGACAAATCCTGCGCGGCGATCACGGATTCAGGGCGCACATTGCAGAACAGCGCCAGCTTCTCGCGTTCCTTGACGGGGATCGGCCCTTCGGACCGGCAGACAAGGATATCCGGCGCGATCCCGATGGAGCGCAGCTCCTTGACCGAGTGCTGTGTGGGCTTGGTCTTCAGCTCGCCGCTGGCCTTGATGTAGGGCAGGAGCGTCAGGTGCATAAAGATGCACTGCCCGCGCGGCTTGTCCTGGCTGAACTGGCGGATGGCCTCGAAAAACGGCAGGCCCTCGATGTCACCCACCGTGCCGCCGATCTCGCACAGCATGAAATCGACCTCATCATCGCCGATATTGATGAAATCCTTGATCTCGTTCGTGACGTGGGGGATCACCTGAATGGTCTTGCCCAGATAGTCGCCGCGCCGCTCTTTCTCGAGGACGGTGGAATAGACGCGGCCCGAGGATACGGAATCGGTCTTGCGCGCGGCGACGCCGGTGAACCGTTCATAATGGCCCAGATCCAGGTCGGTTTCCGCACCATCATCCGTCACGAACACTTCGCCATGTTCGAACGGTGACATCGTGCCTGGATCGACATTCAGATAGGGGTCAAGCTTGCGCAATCGCACGGAAAAGCCGCGGGCCTGCAACAATGCCCCGAGCGCCGCAGAGGCGAGGCCCTTGCCAAGCGATGATACAACGCCACCGGTGATGAAAATATAGCGCGCCATGTGCTGCGGTCTCCCGTGGTTCAGTCTGGCCCAAGGCCGGATGCAGGATACGCGACAAAGCGTTCCCCACGGGACCTCAGTATAACAGGATTCGGTTCACAAGGGCAAGGATGCCGCAACATGATGTTGCGACATTGGCCATACCCTCAATATTTCGTTCAGTCGGCGCTGGGCACCAATGGCGCATTGTCCCCGGCCGAGGGGGGCAGCAGGTCGCCGCCCGGTGGCACCAGGTCGTTCGACGGTGCGTTTTGCGCAGGCGGGGTGATGCCCAGCTGGTCGATCACCGATGTCCCGGATGCGTTCTGCGCGGCAAAGATGGTCAGTGTCATCGACGTGATGATGAACCCGATGGCCAGGAGCCAGGTGACCTTGGACAGGGCTGTTGCCGCTGCACGCCCGGTCATGGCACCGCCACCGCCGCCGCCGCCCATACCCAGACCGCCCCCTTCGGAACGCTGCATCAGCACCACGGCGACAAGGCCGAGGGCGAGGATCAGGTGGACGATAAGAACGACGTTTTCCATGCGAGGGGTTGCCCTTCGTGCTGCGCGATGGGCGGTATCTATGCAAGAATGCGGGCCGGGGCAAGTGGGCCTTTGGGGGACTGGACAATTGTGCGGCACGCGGCCCATGATCCGGCCATGCCACATGATCATCACGACCACCCGCACAGCCTGCTGCCCTCCGATCCCGCTCTGCGGGTCAAGGCGCTCGAGACGATTCTGACCCAAAAGGGGCTGGTCGATCCCGCCGCACTGGACGAGATCATTGACACATACGAAAACCGCATTGGTCCCAAGAATGGCGCGCATGTGGTGGCGCGGGCCTGGTCCGATGCGGCATTCCGCGCAGCCCTTCTGGCGGATGCGGATCCGGTGCTGGCCGAAATGGGCTATTACGGGCGGCAGGGCGAACATATGGTCGTCGTGGAAAATACAGGTGACGTGCACAACATGGTCGTGTGCACGCTGTGTTCCTGCTATCCGTGGCCGCTGCTTGGTATTCCGCCGGGCTGGTACAAATCCGACGCCTACCGTGCCCGTGCGGTGCGCGAGCCCCGCAAGGTGCTGTCCGAATTCGGCGTGACATTGCCGCAGGATACATCCGTGCGCGTATGGGATTCGACGGCAGAGGTGCGCTATCTCGTGCTGCCGCAACGCCCCGCCGGCACCGACGGGATGGACGAAGCCGCGCTGATGGATCTGGTCACACGCGACAGCATGATCGGCTGCGGACTGGCGGTGGCCCCGTGACCCGGCCCCACGATATGGGAGGACGGTTCGGCGACGGGCCCGTCACGCCAGAGGCCGAAGAGGTCCGTTTTCACGCCGACTGGCATCCGCGCGCACTGGCGCTGACACTTGCATCGGGCAGTCTGGGGCTTTGGAACATCGACACCTCCCGCCACGCCCGTGAGGCACTCGCGCCCAAGGACTACGCCCGCTTTGCCTATTATGAGAAATGGATCGCGGCACTGGCCGATCTGCTGGTGGCCAAGGGCGCGCTTTCCCGCGCGGAACTGGCCGAGGGGCGGGCCATGGGCAACAGTGATCTGGCAGCAAAACGGCTGCCGGCCAGCGCCGTTGCAGCTGTTCTGGCCAAGGGCGGCCCGGCCACGCGGGGTGGGGGCCCCGCCGCCACGTTCACACCCGGCGACCGGGTGACGGTGCGCGCGCACGCGGAAAATATGGTGGTGGCAGGCGGTCACACACGGCTTCCCGCCTATCTCGCGGGGCACACGGGCGTCATCCTGCGCCACCACGGCACCCATGTCCTGCCCGACAGCGCCGCACACGGGCAGGGCGAGGCGCCCGAGCCGCTCTATGCCGTGGCCTTTCGCGCCGCCGACCTCTGGGCGCATCCCGAACATGCAGGTGACGAGGTCGTGGCCGACCTCTGGCAAAGCTACCTGACCCGCGCATGAGGCCCGAACCCGCCTTTGAGGCGCCGTGGCACGCGCAACTCTTCGCCCTGACCGTCCATTTGAATGAGGCGGGGCATTTCGCCTGGCCCGACTGGGCCGACCGGTTTGGCGCAACGCTGAAACGGCACGGGGTGGACCGCAGCCTCAATGGCGGCGACGACTATTTTCTGGCCTGGCTCGAAACGCTGGAAACCCTGCTGACCGAAACCGGCGCAGCCGAGGCGCAGGCATTGCAGGACATGCGCGCCGCGTGGGAAGCCGCCTATCTGCGCACCCCCCATGGCGCGCCCGTCACGCTGGATTGATCGCTATTCGTCGACGTCGTCCATGTCCGCCTGGCCAGACAGGGCACGGCGCACATGGCTCCAGCTGAGACCGACACCCAGAACAACCGACAGCGCCACAAGCGCTAACCACGTGTTGATGCCCGGATTGTCCAGCTTGACCAGCCCCAGATCATACAGCACCCAGAGGATCGCACCAACAAGTGCCAGAACCAGCGCCATGCCAAACCCGCCAATCGACCGCAGCGTGGCCCGCAGGTAGATGATGTAGCCGATTACGAGGACCAAACCGCACAGCACCGCGATGGACAGGTTCGTCGCCCCATGCGTCATCACCCATGTGACATAGTTGTAAGGCGTCGGATTGTAGGTTGCGGCCAGCAGAACAAGAGCAAAGAGCCAGCGCCAAATAAATACCATATCGTGTGTCGTCCGGACTTGGGGGCGTTTCCTCTTGATGCCGCGCATGGACGGGATGTGCAATATGAGCGGCGCCCGCCCGCGGCATTTTCCCAATTCGACCAGTTAGCGGTTTGCGTCCGCGGCGCGCGTCGCTATACGGGCGCGGGTTTGCATGAAAGGGATCAGCATGGCCAATGTGGTGGTTGTCGGCGCGCAATGGGGCGACGAGGGCAAGGGCAAGATCGTCGACTGGCTGAGTGAACGGGCCGATGTGATCGCGCGCTTTCAGGGCGGACACAACGCGGGCCACACGCTTGTCATCGACGGCGAGGTTTACAAACTGCATGCATTGCCCTCGGGCGTTGTGCGCGGCGGCAAGCTGTCGGTGATCGGCAATGGCGTCGTGCTGGACCCCTGGCACCTTGTGTCCGAAATCGAAACCTTGCGGGCGCAAGGGGTCGAGATCACCCCCGACACGCTGATGATCGCGGAAAACACGCCCCTGATCCTGCCCATTCATGGCGAGCTGGACCGGGCCCGCGAATCGCAGAATTCCGTCGCAAAGATCGGCACCACCGGGCGCGGCATCGGCCCCGCCTACGAGGACAAGGTGGGCCGCCGCGTGGTGCGTGTGGCCGATCTGGCCGATCCCGCCACGCTCGAATTGCGCGTGGACCGCGCGCTGGTGCACCACGACGCGCTGCGCCGCGGGCTGGGCCTGGATCCCGTCGACCGCGCCGCCCTGATCGCCAAGCTGCAAGAGGTCGCGCCTGCGATCCTCGAATACGCTGCCCCGGTCTGGAAGGTGATGAACGACGCACGCAAGGCGGGCAAACGCATCCTTTTCGAAGGGGCGCAGGGCGCGCTGCTCGACATCGACTTTGGCACCTATCCCTTTGTGACGTCCTCGAACGTGATCGCCGGTCAGGCGGCGACGGGCGTGGGCATGGGGCCGGGCAGCATCGATTTCGTTCTGGGCATCGTCAAGGCCTACACGACCCGCGTGGGCGAGGGGCCGTTTCCGACCGAACTGCACGACGAAGACGGCCAGCGGCTGGGCGAACGGGGCCACGAATTCGGAACCACCACGGGTCGCAAGCGCCGTTGCGGCTGGTTTGATGCCTGCCTCGTGCGCCAGACCTGCGCCACCTCCGGCGTAAACGGCATTTCCCTGACCAAGCTGGACGTGCTCGACGGGTTCGAGACGCTAAAGATCTGCGTCGGCTACGAGCTGGACGGCGTGCGTATGGATTACCTGCCGACCGCTGCGGATCAACAAGCGCGCTGCACCCCGGTTTACGAGGAAATGCCCGGTTGGTCTGAATCGACCGAAGGCGCGCGCAGCTGGGCCGACTTGCCCGCGAATGCCATCAAATACGTGCGCCGCGTCGAAGAGTTGATCGATTGCCCCGTCGCCCTACTGTCTACATCGCCCGAGCGTGAGGACACGATCCTCGTCCGGGATCCGTTCGCCGACTGAGGGAGGCCCCATGGCGCTGCGATACAAGACCCGGAAATGGCTGGCTCTGCTGATCCTGATCGTGGGGCTGCCGCTTTATATCATCGTGGCCGTCAATGTCGTTGCGCTGTTTGACCGGCCCTCGATCTTGGTCGAACTGGCGGTCTATGTGGGCCTTGGCATCCTGTGGGCCATCCCGCTCAAGGCGGTGTTCAAGGGTATCGGACAACCTGACCCGGATGTCTGACTTATGCTATCTTCGGTGCAGTCATGACCGAGGAAAGCACCATGCCCGCATTTGCCCCGCCCATTCCCATCCTGCGCAGCTTTGACGAAGCGCAGGCACGCGCGTTTTATGTCGACTTTCTGGGGTTCGAGGTGACGTTCGAGTTTCGTTTCGAACCGGATACACCGCTTTACATGGGGCTGCGGCTTGGATCCTGTGAAGTCCATCTGTCGGAACATTTCGGCGACGCCAGCCCCGGCGCGTCGATGCGGATCGGGGTCGATGATGTGCATGCCTACTGCGCCACGCTGAATGCCAAACGCTACCGCCATGCCCGGCCGGGGGTGCAGCGCCAGCCCTGGGGGATGGACGACATGAGCATCTCCGATCCGTTTGGGAACAGGCTGATCTTTTGCACGGATGTGCCCAAATAGAAAAAAGGGCGGTCCCGATCTGGGCCGCCCCTTCTCAATGTCTGCTTTCCGGACTTAGCCCGTGGCACGCTGGTCCGGGCGGTAGCCGATGTCGCCGGTCACGGCAAAACGGCCACCCTTGATCTTTTCGATCTTGCCCGCGCGCAGCAGCTGACCAAAGGACCGCAGCCCGTCTTCGCGGCTGAACTCGCCTTGCTCCACCTGACGCACCTTGGTCATCAGTTGCGGACGCGAGAACTGGTCCCGGCCTTCGACAAAGCTGAGATAGCTGGCCGCAGCCTCGAGCAGGGCCGGCAGGTCGTTGGCACCCATGTCAGAGGCATAGTCGGCAAAGCTTGCCGCATCTTCGGGTGATTTGACCACATCTGCCTGCGCGGCAACACGGCGTGGACGCACTGGGCCCTTGGGCGCGCTATCCACATCGACGCGCTGCTCGGCCACCAGCTTCAACGGCGCGGGGCGCTTGCCATCGGGGCGCTCGGCACGGGCGCCACGGGCCGCAGGGCGGCGCGGCTGCACAACCGAGGCCAGATCCGACCGGAAGGCACCTTCGTCTTCGACGCTGTCCGCACCGATCCCGGCATCCGCCTTCTTGGCCATCACGGCGGCCTTGAGATGCGCAAACGCATTGCGACGGCTGGAGCCTTCGGGCTCTTCCATCTGATTGTCGGCCTCGGCCATCAGGCGGGACACGTCGTCGTCCCCCACATGCGGCGCAGGTTCGACGGGTGTTTCGGCTGTCTCGGCTTCGGCATCGGTTTCGGCCAACTCGGCCTCCACATCTGCCAGTTCCGCCATCAGCTCCGCCTCGTCCTCGTCCGAGAGCGTGGTCTCGTCTTCGTCATCCGCCTCGTCCGCGATCTCTTCCAGTGCACCGCTTGCGATGGCTGCGTCGATATCGGCGCGCTTGACCTTGAGCACACGCGCACGCGGTGTCGCGGGCGCAGGCGCTTCATCCGCATCGAACAGGTTTTCGCCCGCGTCTTCGTCCGAACCCTCATCGGTATCGGCCGCCATCAACGCGGCCAGCGTGTCCAGCCCCAGATCATCTTCCTCATTGGATGCGGCTTCTTCGACGGCATCCTCTTGGGTGGTGTCTTTTTCGGGGGCGGTCACCACCGCAGCGGTATCGCTTGCGTCCGTGTCAAAGCGGGCAAGAATCGCGGCAATGTCGTCTTCGTCCTCGGTCGTGTCCTCTTCGGCAGCGGCCTGTGTTTCGACATCCTGGCTTTCGGCCACAGCGCGGGCGGCGTCGCCGATCACATCGGACGCGTCCTGTTCGTCCTCGTCCTGCGCGTCGGCCACATCCGCGATGTCGCTTTGCGGGGCAAAGTCCTCGGCATGCTCGTCCTCGAACATTTCGCCCTCTTCGGCGTCGTCCTGACTTTGTGACACGACGGCGCGGATGCGTTGCAGCTTGGCTGCAATGCTGTTTTCCGGGGCGTCGTCCACGTCGGTGGCGGCCGCACTCGGTCCGGCGATGTCCTCGTCTTCATCCTCGGCCTCGGCAAAGAATGCGGCGGCCTCCTCGGGCAGCTCGGCGGCCGGGTGCGACATTTCTTCCGTCTCGGCTTCGACAGGCTCCGCGTCATCTGCGGCCTCGGCCACTTCGACTTCGGCTGCTTCGACCGCCTCGTCTTCTGCGTCTGCGACAATGTCCACAGCGGCGTCTGCCATTTCGTCTGCGACCGGGGTTTCGTCGATGGCGGGCGCTTCTGCACTCTGGTCGTCTGCGTGCGTATTGTCATCCATTACAGCAGGGGCCGCGATCGCGGCGGCGGCCACGGCAGGGGCTGCGGCATCACCCGCACTCAAGACGATGCGTCCTTCCTGCTCGCGCGCCTCGACGCGGCGCGAAATTTCGCGTTCGGCAATGCGCGCCAGCATTTCCGCATCCGGTTGCGGCGGTTCGGCTCCGAAATACCTGTCATCGGCGGCCAGATCGCGGAAATACTCCGCAATGGCCTTCATGGTGCCAAAACTGTCGTCAAATCCTTCCAACGTGCAGGAAAACGTGCCGTAGGAAACTGTCAAAATTTTATTGTTACTCATCATCGGATGCTCGTCCTCTGCCAGTCTGCGGAGGTTTCTATAAGTGGCAATGCCGGACCAAAGCGGCCCGAATCTGTGCCCGGCAGCGTATCATTTCAGGGCGACATTGTGATCTGTTTCCGAAAATTGCATTAAAAGAGGATGAGCGCGCGCATTGTTCACAGTTTGGAGCCTGTCACCCTTGTCGGGGGTGGAGAGGCGGATTTGGACGACTTGCGCGCGGCCCTGTCTCTCGCGCCGACATGTGTGGCGGCGGACGGGGGGGCGGCGCTGGCCGTGGCGGGCGACGTGGAGCTGGCCGCAGTGATCGGGGATTTTGATTCCCTGGCGCCGGGTGTCGCGGCGCAGATCCCGCAGGACCGGCAGTGGCACGTGGCCGAACAGGACAGCACGGATTTTGACAAGGCGCTGCGCCACATCGCGGCCCCGGTGGTCGTGGCCGTGGGATTTACCGGTGCGCGTCTTGATCATCAGCTTGCCGCCCTGCACACGTTGGCCTTTCATCCGGACCGGCCCTGCATCCTGTTGGGGCGGGACGAGATCACGTTGCTGTGCCCGCCGATCCTGTCGGTGCCCTGTGCGGCGGGTGATGTGGTGTCGGTCTTTCCCATGGGGAAGGTGTCGGGGCGGTCGGAGGGCCTCGAGTGGCCCATCAATGGGCTGGCCTTTGATCCAATGGCCAAGATTGGCACGTCCAATCGTGCGCTGGGTCCGGTGACGTTGGAGATGGATGCGCCGGGCGCCCTGGTGATCCTGCCGCGCCGGCTGCTGGGGGCGGTTACGCGGGCGCTGGCGTCTGCGCGCCCATCCGCGCGATGGACCGCTCGCGCAGCACGATATAAAGACCAGCCGCAATCGTGATGCAGATGCCCGCGCTGGCCATGCCGTTGGGCAGATCGAGAAACACGATGTAGCCGATCACCGTGGCCACCGGGATCTCGAGATATTGCATCGGTGCGAGCGTGGCAGACGGGGCGTAACGCAGCGACCACGTCATGAGCAGATGTGCCAGCGTGCCGAGAACGCCAATGGCGGCGAGCAGGGTCCATTCCTGCGGCGAGGGCGTGATCAGTGACAGGGGCGCGATGCCTGCGTTTTGCGTGATCAGCAGAAGCGGGCCCATGATCACCACCGCCATCACGCCGCTGACTGCTTGCAGGCCGATGGGGTCGGTATGTTTGGCGATCTGGCGCGTGACCAACATGAAGACCGAGAAGTTGACGGCTACGAGCAGCGGTAGAAGTGCGGGCCAGCCGACCTCGGCAAAGCTGGGCTGGACCACCATCAGCGTGCCTATGAACCCCACGAGGCAGGCCAGCAGGCGACGGCTGCCGACCTCTTCGTTAAGGACGTATTTGCCCAGCAGCAGCATCATAAAGGGCATGACAAAGGCGATTGCCACGGCGTCGGCCAGTGGCAGGTATTGCAGGGCGGTAAACATCGCACCGATGCCAATGATGTGGAGCAGGGTGCGCAGGATGGTCAGTTGCAGCACCCGTCCGCGCATCCGCCAAAGCCTGCGGCCCAGCCAGACTATCGGGATCAGGATCAGCGCCTGCACGGCAAAACGGATGAGCAGGAGTTGGCCCAGAGGGACGGATTGGCCAAGCAGTTTTGCGACCGCGTCCCCCATGGGGGCCACGACGCAAAAACCGAGCATGAGAAGAATGCCCAACAGGGGTCTGTCCTGAGCCATTGGCGCAGGTTAGCAGTGGGGTATCAGAACACAACGCGGGATTTGCACCGTACGTGACGCGGTTGCGCGTCATGCGGTCGGGGGGCTGGTCTGTTTCGCGCGATGCGCGAAAGGCGCCCACCCGCCGACCCTGCACATGGGCTGCGGGGTCAGCAGTTGGGTACGTTGACGGCGAGCCCGCCGAGCGAGGTTTCCTTGTATTTTTCACTCATGTCCGCGCCGGTCTGGCGCATGGTTTCGATACAGGCGTCCAGCGGTACGAGGTGGGTGCCATCGCCACGCATGGCGAGGGAGGCGGCGGAGACGGCCTTGATCGCGCCCAGCCCGTTACGTTCGATGCACGGCACCTGCACCAGCCCGCGCACCGGGTCGCAGGTCATGCCGAGATGGTGTTCGAGAGCGATCTCGGCAGCATTTTCGATCTGTTCGGGCGTGCCGCCCATCACGGCGCAGAGGCCAGCAGCAGCCATGGCGGCGGCGGAGCCCACTTCGGCCTGGCAGCCCGCTTCAGCGCCGGAGATGGAGGCGTTGTATTTCACCAGCCCGCCGATGGCGGCGGCAGTGAGCAGGAAGTCTTCGACATGGGTCTCGGACGCGCCGGGCACATGGTCGAGGTAATAGCGCAAGGTGGCGGGCAGCACGCCCGCAGCACCGTTTGTCGGCGCGGTGACCACCTGACCACCGGCGGCGTTTTCCTCGTTCACCGCCATGGCATAGACGCTCATCCAGTCATTGATCGTGTGCGGCGCGGTCAGGTTCATGCCGCGTTCTTCCAGCAGCTTGTCGTGGATTCCCTTGGCGCGGCGTTTGACGTTCAGGCCACCGGGCAGGATGCCATCCGTGGTCAGGCCTCGGGTGATGCAGTCATTCATCACCTGCCAGAGCCGCTTGCTCCCCGATTTCAGACTGTCGGCTCCGCCGCGCGATTCCTCGTTGCTGCGTTTCATCTGGGCGATGGACTTGCCCGAGGCCTGCGCCATCTCGAGCATCTCGGCGGCGGATTTGAACGGGTAGGGCACGGGCGCGCCTTCGTCGGTGGCCTTGCCCGCGGCCAGTTCCTCTTCGGTCATGACGAACCCACCGCCGATGGAATAGAACACCTGCCGCAGCGTGACGTCGCCCTGGGCGTCCGTGGCCATCAGGATCATGCCGTTGGCGTGTCCGCCCAGCACGGTGTCATAGTCAAAGGCGAGGTCCTGCGCGGGATCAAAGCGCAGCGGGGGCAGCCCGTCGGGGTGCAGCAGGTGTGTTTTGGACAGCTCGGCCAGGGTCGCCTCGGCCTTGTCGTGGTCGTAGGTGTCTGGCACGAAACCTGCGAGGCCCAGAATGGTGGCGCGGTCGGTGGCGTGGCCTACGCCGGTAAAGGCGAGGCTGCCATGCAGGGACGCGCGCAGACCGGCAAACTGGAAGGGCGAGGCGCGCATCATCTCGAGGAAACGCGCGGCGGCCACCATGGGGCCCATGGTGTGCGACGAGGATGGGCCGATGCCCACCTTGAACATGTCGAAGACTGACAGAAACATATTAGAGTGCGGATCCTTCGGGCGGGTTGGGAAGTGTCGCTTGACTGAACGGATGTGGGCCCAAACCTTCGGCCTTTGCAACCGTCCTGGTGGCTGGGCGTGCATCCAATCTGCGGACGAGGGTCTGCAAATGCGGGTAGGTGTCGAGGGTCAACCACCCCGCCCGGTCCGCAGGGTAGATCGTGCACCAGCGGACCAGCGCCGCAGCGTAACACTCAAGGATGCTCGGCATGTCATCCGCAGAGCGGGCACAGGTGCCCAAATAGGCGTCGAGCAGGGCAAGACCGCCTGGCACGGACATGTCCGTCGCATGTGGCGTCAGCAGCTTGGTGCGTAGTGCGTCCTGGGCCGCGGGGTCGTCGCCTACATATTTCCACGGATAGAACACCATCCGCATCTGGGCGTGCAGGGTGTTGGACACGAAAAACAGCGTGCGCAGGAAAGGGCCGCGCGCCGGGCTGTCCGGCGCGGGTGCCATGCGGCCATGGGTATCTGCCAGCCACAGCAGGATTGCCGCTGTCTCGAACAGGACGCCGTCCCCGGTTTCCAGCGCAGGGATGAGGCCCGTCGGGTTCACGGCCCGGTAGGCCGGTTGCTCCTGCGCCTTTGCGGCACGGTCGACCAGTGCCACGGTATAGGGCAGGCCCAATTCCTCGAGCACGAGGCGCACGATCAGCGATGCATTGTCCGGGGCGTAGTGCAATCTGTACGTCATGTCCGGCATGTACCGCGCCTGCGCCGCGCAACCACGTCTCAAAACGACCAATTCCATCGGCTTTGGCCGCGGATTAACGGATGATTCACCAACTTGACGTTGGATGCGGGCCAGGAGGAAGTCCCATGCGCTGGATTCTGGTTCTATTGTCGCTCGCCGCCTGCGTGATGCCGTGGCGCTACGCCCTGGCCCAGGAGGTGTCGGGCCAGGCGGTGATCGATGCACTGACGGCGCGCACGCCGGGCACCACGCTCAACCGGTTGCGCGCCCGTCCCGACGCCTTTGTCGAAGAGGCCGCGGGCCTGATCCTCGGCTATGGCGGGCCGGACGGGTTGTCGGCGCAGGATATCGAGACCGCCATCGCCGCGGAACGCGCGCGGCTGCGGGCCCGCGAAATGCGCCGCCTGCTCGAGGCGGACCTGAACGATGATCTGGCGGTGACGCGCGCCGAAATGGCGGTGATCTTGCGCGCGGCGTCGGCCACAATGCGGGGGCGTCTGCTGGTGTGGCACCGGGCGGCGGACCGCGACGGGGACGGCACCGCATCTTGGCAGGAACTGCGCCAATTTGCGGCACTCCGGGCGAATGTCGGGCTGAACGACCAGACCGCGGCGTCGATGCGGGCAATGATGACCTTTGATCTCGACGGCGATGGCCGCGTGGCACTCGACGAGGTGCTGGATGCGGTCAGCATGCTGGGCGCACCCGCCTGACGACGCGCAATTCCCCGACCGGACACGGCAAATTGCGCCCTTGGGGGTCGCAACGCCAGCCACACGGGCGTATAAGCCCCGCAGCACGTGGGGAGTCGCAGCATGACCGGAGAATTGTCACCCATCGACAAGGCAAAATATGTCGCGGCCAAGCGGGCCGCCGACTATGTCGAGGATGGCATGCGCGTGGGCCTTGGCACCGGATCGACCGCAGCCTGGCTGGTGCGCTGTCTGGGCGAACAGGTCCGCGAGGACGGGCTGCGCTTCAAGGGAGTGCCGACATCGACTCGCACCGCCGATCTGGCCCGTGAGGTCGGGATCGACGTGATCAGCCTCGACGAGGCCAAATGGCTCGACATCACCATCGACGGCGCGGACGAGTTTGACGGCAACCTCAACCTGATCAAGGGCGGCGGCGGCGCACTGCTGCAGGAAAAGATCGTGGCGACCGCCTCCGATCAAATGGTGGTGATCGCCGACATCGGCAAAGAGGTCGAGCATCTGGGGTCTTTTCCCCTGCCCATCGAACTCATCCCCTTTGGCTGGCAGACAACGCAGGCGCTGGTCGAGGAAACCCTTATTTCCATGGATGTTCTGGGCCGCCAGTCCAGCTTGCGCATGAACGGCGACCGCCCCTTTGTCACGGACGAGGGCAACTATATCCTGGACCTGCACCTGCAACGGATCGGCAACCCGCGCCAGCTGAGCCTGGTGATCAACCAGATGCCGGGCGTGGTTGAAAACGGCCTGTTTATCGATATCTGTGACGCTGTCGTGATCGGCTATGGCGATGGGCGTGTCGAGGTGCGGGATATCAACGAAGGAACGGTGGAACACGAGCGGTTGGACTTTCTGGAAAGCGACAACCTCTTCACCGAACTGGCAGACTGAGGACGGCCAAAATGGCAGACTATGACTATGACCTGTTTGTAATCGGCGGCGGGTCGGGCGGCGTGCGTGCCGCGCGCGTTGCGGCATCGGACACGGGCGCCCGCGTGGCGCTCGCCGAAGAGGACCGCTATGGCGGCACCTGCGTGATCCGGGGCTGTGTGCCCAAAAAGCTGATGGTCTTCGCCTCTGAATTTTCCCACATGCCCGAGATGGCGCGCGGTTATGGCTGGCAGATCAACGACGGCACGTTTGATTGGCCCACCTTTCGCGGACATCTGAACACCGAACTGGACCGGCTCGAGGGGATCTACCGGTCGCTGCTCAAGAATTCGGGCGTCGATACGTTCGACGCGCGCGCCCGCCTGCGCGATGCCCACACGGTCGAGATGTCGAACGGCGAAACCCGCACAGCCAAGACCATCCTGATCGCCACTGGCGGCCACCCCGTGCGGCCCGACATGCCCAATGCGGGCCTCGGCATCGTCAGCGACGACATCTTCCATCTGCAAACCCTGCCGAAATCGATCCTGATTGTCGGCGGCGGCTATATTGCCTGCGAATTCGCCTGCATCTTCAACGGCCTCGGGGTGGAGGTGACGCAATACTATCGTGGAGCCCAGATCCTGCGCGGCTTTGACGACGAGGCGCGCGGCCTGATCGCGGAATCGATGCGTGAACAGGGCATCGACCTCAAGACCGGCACCAATATCGTCGAAATGGCCCCCGCCAGCGCCGAACGCCTGGGCGCTACCGGCACCGCGTCGGACGCGGCGATGGGTGCCACAGCGGAACAATCCGCTGCCCTCGTGCAGGAAGACGAAGATGCCAAGGGGCCCGTCTGGGTCAAACCGACATCCGGCGAACCACGCGAGTTCGACCTCGTGCTTTTTGCCACGGGCCGCGATCCCAACAGCCGCGATCTGGGCCTCGAGGATCTGGGCATCGAGATCGGCCGCCGGGGCGAGATCGTGGTGGACGAATACTCCAAAACGGCCCTGGACAGCGTCTATGCCATCGGCGACGTGACCAACCGTGTGAACCTGACGCCCGTCGCCATCCGAGAAGGCATGGCCTTTGTCGAAACCGCGTTCAAGGACAATCCCACCGCCGTCGATCACGAGCTGATCCCCTCGGCGATCTTTACCCAACCCGAAATGGGCACCATCGGCCTGAGCGAAGAAGCCGCGCGCGAAAAGGAGGAGGTCGAGATCTACTGCACCTCCTTCCGCCCCATGAAATCGGCCTTTGCCGGTCAAAGCAGCCGCGTGCTGATGAAACTGGTGGTCAGCAAGGCCACCCGCGTCGTACTGGGTTGTCACATCGTCGCACCGGATGCGGGCGAGATGATCCAACTGGCGGGCATCGCGATCAAGATGGGCGCTACCAAAGAAGATTTCGACCGGACGGTTGCCGTGCACCCGACCATGTCGGAAGAAATTGTAACCATGAAGACGCCCATGCGTACTGCTTGAATTTCCGATAAAAAATCACAGGTAATGGGCCAAGGCGTGGCAACGGCTGCGCGACAAGAGGAGACATACACCATATGGCTGGCAATACAGGCGGCCCCTGGGGGGGTGGCGGAAATTCTGGTGGCGACGGTGGGCGCGGCAACGGCCCGCGTGACCCTGATCGTGGCAATGGCGGGCGACGTCCCGGCGACGACGGTCCGCAGATCCCCGAAATCGACGAACTGGTCAAAAAGGGCCAGGAACAACTGCGCGTCCTGATGGGCGGTCGCGGCGGTGGTAACACCGGTGGTGGTCGTGGATCCGGCGGTGGCGGTGGTCCGTTCCTGACACGCGGCACGGCGCTTCTGGGTATCGCGGCGGCGGTGGGCCTATGGCTCTTTTCGTCCTTCTACACGGTCCGTCCCGAGGAACGCTCGGTCGAGCTGTTTCTGGGCGAGTTCAACAGCATCGGCGAGCCGGGCCTGAACTTTGCGCCGTGGCCTGTCATCACCGCAGAGGTGATCCCGGTCACCACCGAACGCACCGAGGAAATCGGGGTAGGCCGTGGAGGGTCCGAAGCGGGTCTGATGCTGACTGGCGATGAAAACATCGTCGACATCGATTTTCAGGTTCAGTGGAACATCAACGATCCTGCCAAATTCCTGTTCAATCTACGCGACCCGCGCCCCACGATCCGCGCCGTATCTGAATCGGCCATGCGCGAAATCATCGCCCAGTCCGATCTGGCTCCGATCCTGAACCGCGACCGTGGTGTGATCGGCGACCGTTTGCAGGATCTGATCCAGTCGACGCTCGACAGCTATGACAGCGGCGTCAACGTGATCCGCGTCAACTTCGACAAGGCCGACCCGCCGGTCGAGGTTATCGATGCTTTCCGTGACGTTCAGGCCGCCGAACAGGAACGCGACCGCCTGCAAAACGTGGCCGATGCCTATGCTAACCGCGTACTCGCCGAAGCGCGTGGTCAATCTGCACAGCTTCTGGAAGAGGCCGAAGGCTATCGCGCCCAGCAGGTCAACCAGGCCGAAGGTGAGGCATCGCGGTTTTCTGCCGTCCTCGAAGAATACAGCAAGGCACCCGATGTGACTCGCAAGCGCCTGTATCTTGAAACTATGGAGAAGGTGCTTGGCCAGATGGACAAGATCATTCTGGACGAATCCACTTCCGGCGGCGGGGGGCAGGGTGTCGTGCCCTACCTGCCGCTTAACGAATTGCGTCGCAGCACGGGAGGGACAAACTGATGTCTCGCACGACCTATCTCTTGCCGATTATTGTAATCCTCGCAGCCGTGGGCCTGTCGTCTATCTTTATCGTGGACGAACGTGAAAAGGCGCTGGTGCTGCAATTCGGGCGCGTCGTCGCGGTCAAGGAAGATCCCGGACTGGCGTTCAAGATACCGCTTATCCAGGAAGTCGTCCGCTATGATGACCGTATCCTGAGCCGTGATATCGACCCTCTGGAAGTTACACCTCTGGACGACCGCCGCCTCGTCGTGGACGCTTTTGCGCGGTATCGCATTGTCGATGTTAACCAGTTCCGTCAGGCTGTTGGCTCGGGTGGCATTGCATTCGCCGAAGACAGGCTGGACTCGATCCTGCGTTCTGAAACGCGCGAAGTGCTGGGTTCAGTGTCCTCCAATGACATCCTTAGTTCGGATCGGGCGGCGCTTATGCTGCGCATCCGCAATTCGTCCATCCCGCAGGCGCGCGCGCTGGGCGTCGAAATCATCGACGTCCGCCTGAAGCGCACCGATCTGCCGGCTGAAAACCTCGACGCGACCTTTGAGCGGATGCGCGCCGAACGTGAACGCGAGGCGACGGACGAGCGCGCCCGTGGTAACGAAGCCGCGCAGCGTGTCCGTGCGCAGGCCGACCGTACCGTGGTCGAACTGGTATCCGACAGCGAACGGCAGGCTGAAATCATTCGTGGTGAAGCCGATGCCCGCCGCAACGCGATTTTTGCCGAAGCCTTCGGCGCGGACCCGGAATTCTTTGAATTCTACCGGTCGCTCACCGCTTATGAACGCGCGCTGCAAGGCGACAATTCGACCATGGTGATGTCGCCGGACAGCGAGTTCTTCAACTACCTGCGCTCCGATCAGGGCACGCGCAGCGCAGAAGGAGACTGATCCATGGCGTGGGTCCTGTTGGCCCTCGGATTGGTGATGGTTGTGGAGGGGCTGGCCTATGTGCTGGCCCCTTCGCTTATCGAACGTGTGCTCGAAGTGCTGCGCAGCATGCCCGAGGCCGTGCGCCGCCAGTTTGGCGCGCTGGTGCTGGTGTCAGGCCTGATTTGCCTGTGGCTGGCCTTCTTCATTGGCCTCTGATCGCGCCCTGTTCACGGAATGGTAACGCGGTGTTGAAAGCTGCGTGCGGAAAACCATCTTTAATGTTGCAAGGATGCAACCCTACATGCACGCTGTGCGCAATCGCGCATGAGTGTGTGCAAAATGGCCGGAATGGCCAAAGACGATCCAGGAGAGACCTGATGCAGCGACAGGCAATTGCCCTTTCGAGACAGATTTCAGATGTGAATGCGATCCGCGCCCTGATGATGGGCGCGCTGGCGCTGGCCTTTGTGCTGGTGCAAACCCTGATGGCCAATGCGCGACCCGAAAGCCTCGCGCCCCTCGCCGAACAGATCAGCCCGTCGGTGGTGAATATCACTACCTCCACCGTTGTCGAAGGCCGGACCGGCCCGCAGGGCATTGTGCCCGAAGGCTCCCCCTTCGAAGACTTTTTCCGTGAATTCCAGGACCGCAACGGCCAGGGCGACCGCCCCCGCCGGTCCTCGGCGCTGGGCTCCGGCTTTGTGATTTCCGAGGACGGGTTCATCGTCACCAACAACCACGTGATCGAGGGTGCCGACGAGATCCTGATCGAATTCTTCAACGGTGACGAATTGCAGGCCGAACTGATCGGCACCGATCCCAACACCGACATCGCCCTGCTCAAGGTCGAAGCGGACGGCCCCCTGCCGCACGTGCCCTTTGGCAACAGCGACGAGGCCCGTGTGGGCGACTGGGTGGTGGCGATGGGCAACCCGCTGGGGCAGGGGTTCTCTGTCTCTGCAGGCATCGTATCGGCCCGCAACCGCGCGTTGTCGGGTACCTATGACGACTACATCCAGACCGACGCTGCCATTAACCGCGGCAACTCCGGCGGCCCGCTGTTCAACATGGACGGCGAGGTGATCGGCGTGAACACCGCGATCCTGTCGCCCAATGGCGGCTCGATCGGCATCGGCTTTTCCATGGCCTCCAACGTGGTCACCCGCGTGGTCGACCAGTTGCAGGAATTCGGCGAAACCCGCCGCGGCTGGCTGGGTGTGCGTATCCAGGACGTGACCGATGATATCGCAGAGGCCATCGGCCTCGAAGAGGTCGCAGGCGCGCTGGTGACATCCGTGCCCGACGGCCCGGCCAAGGACGCAGGCATGCAGGACGGCGACGTCATCCTCAGCTTTGCCGGCGTGGACGTGGCCGACACCCGTGGCCTCGTGCGCCAGGTGGGCAACAGCCCTGTGGGCGAGACGGTGCGCGTCGTGGTGTTCCGCGATGGTGATACGGTGACCCTGCGCGTGACGCTGGGCCGCCGCGAAGAGGCCGAAGGTGCGGTGCCTGCCGCCGCACCCGCGCCCGACACACCGGACGAGCCGGAGACAAAGGATGTGCTGGGCCTGACCCTCAGCAGCCTCACGGACGAGCTGCGCGAGCAGTTGGGCGTGGCGCAGGACCAACAGGGCCTCGCCGTGGTGTCGGTCGATGAGACGACCGAAGCCTATGAAAAAGGCCTGCGCGCCGGTGACGTGATCACCGAGGCGGGCCAGCAAAAGGTCACCACGATCTCGGATTTCGAAACCCGGTTGGGCGAAGTGAAAGAGGCCGGGCGCAAGTCGCTGCTGCTTCTGGTGCGCCGCGCCGGTGATCCGCGTTTCGTGGCGCTCAGCCTGGGCGAGTAAACCACGGTCTGACAGGAACAAAGGGCGCCTTTCGGGGCGCCCTTTTTCGTTCCTACCAGCGTGACGCCGCGGTCAGAGTGTCGCGGCAGGTGCCTGCGGCACCGCGACCAGCCCCAGCTTGCGGGCGGCGGCGATGGACAGGGTGCTGCTGTTGATGCCTTCGGCGGCCTGATAGCGGCGTACGGCCGCGCGGGTGCGCGGATCCAGCGCGCCGGTGATCGGGCCGGAATAGTGCCCGCGCGCCTCAAGCGCGCGCTGGACCGAGGACAGGAAGTCTGGGGTGAGGGCGTCGGCGCAGATCACCTCGTACCAGTTCTCGCGCCGCGGCTCGATCACCTGTTGCTGATCTTCGCTCTTGTAGATCGGGGCGGCCTGCACGCGGCCATCGCTGCTGATCTGTGCGGGCTGGAGCAGCACCTTGCGGGTCACGGTCTGGACCACGGCGGGGGTGACCGTCTTGCCCCAGCAGGTGCCGGGCGCCGCGCCGGGCGGGGCCGTGGCCAGCGAAATCGGGTCGATATTGGCGTTGGAGGTGACCACACCGTTGGGGGCACAGCCCGACAGGGCAAGCGCCGCCACAACTGCGGCGGAGGTAAGAATGTGACGTGTCATGCTCGGGCCTCTGACTGGGCTTTTGTGGCATCATAGCCGGGGGCGCCCGATCTGCCTAGTCCTCAGCGGGCGCTGCGGCTGTCCCATGTGTCGGTGCGTGCCTCTGCGGCCACGGCGCGCCCGGTGCCCTGGGCCAGCAGCTGATCCAGCAGGGGCGAGATGTCCTCGATGTCTTCGGCCAGAACATGGGTGACATTGTGGGCCCGCTGCATCCGCCCGGTCACCCGCAACATGCGCCCGGCCACAACGGCGCGGCGAAACCGTTCGTAGATGTGGCGCCAGACAATGATGTTCACGACGCCGGTTTCATCCTCCAGCGTGATGAAGATGACGCCCTTGGCCGTGCCGGGACGCTGGCGCAGGATCACCAGACCGGCCACGGCGACGCGTGCATTCACGGGTGGCGCGCCCAAGTCGCAGGCCCGCAGGCAGGCCGGCGGACGCGGCCAGGCCTGGCGGGGTTTTGCGGTGGGGGCGGTGAGGACCTGCATAAGAACAAAGATAGAACATATGCGATCTGTCGCAAGTGAAAAGCGGCTGTGTCGCAAAAGGGGCTGGCGGGGCGAAAACGGGCCGGGTAGAACCGTGCGAAACCAAGGAACAAGGGGGGCTGAGACATGGCCAAGATCACCTATATCGAACACGGCGGCACAGAACATGTGGTGGACGTGGCGACCGGCCTGACCGTGATGGAAGGCGCGCGCGACAACAACATTCCGGGCATCGAAGCGGACTGTGGCGGGGCCTGCGCCTGTTCGACCTGCCACGTCTATGTGGATGCGGCCTGGGTCGAGAAGCTGCCCGCCAAGGATGACATGGAAACCGATATGCTGGATTTCGCCTACGAGCCGGACGAGACCCGGTCGCGGCTGACCTGCCAGTTGAAAGTGACCGATGCGCTGGACGGTCTGGTCGTGCACATGCCCGAAAAGCAGATCTGATGCCCAAGGGGGCGCCGCGTCTGCTGTTGCGCCGCTGGCGCGGTCAAGCCCGCGGCGCGTTGCACCCTCTGTGCCTGTGGCTGGCGCTGCTGGGCGCGGCCCCGACAGTCGCGCTGGCGCAGGAAGCGTGCACGCCCGGTGACGGGGCTGTGTTGGCGCAGGCCTGTTTTCGGGCCGACCCGCCCCCTGCGCAACGCTATGGCCATGACATTCTGGGCAACACGCCCGAATGGGCCAACCTGACCCTCGATTGGGGCCCGTCCGCCAATCCCGCCTATACCGGCGGCGCGCCTGCGCTGGTCATGCGGCTTGAGGACGGGATTTTCGAGGATGTCGCCCCGCGCGTCATCGCGTTGGACACCGACCCGTTACCCGAAGTTCTTGTGGTCAACAGTGAACGCGGCCGTGGTGCGCGTCTGATGATCCTCGACGTGAACGCCGACGGCATTCGCGCCATCACCGGCCCGTTCATCGGCCAGCAGAACCGCTGGTATGCGCCTCTGGGCGCTGCCGATCTGGACGGGGATGGCACGGTGGAGGTCATGTGGATCGACCGGCCCCATCTGGCCAAGGAACTGCGCATCGCACAGGTGCGCGGCGACACGTTGGTCGAGGTTGCGGCCCTTGCGGGGCTGACCAACCACCGCATCGGCGAGCCGGACATCGCTGGCGGCATCCGCACCTGCAACGGCACGCCCGAAATGATCCTCGCCACCGGCAACTGGAGCGATCTGGTCGCGATCACCTGGGACGGGGACGCTTTTGACCGCACCTATATCGAGCAGGACACAAGCCGCCCCGCCTTTGCCCGCGCGATGACCTGCGCCGAGTGAGCGCGCGCGCCTAGTCGCCCAAGGCGCGCCAGCCGATGTCGCGGCGGCAGAACCCGTCCGCAAAATCAATGCCGTCGATCATCCCGTAGGCCTGCGCCGCCGCCTGCGCCAGCGTGGTGCCGCGCGCGGTCACGTTCAGCACACGGCCCCCAGACGACGTAATCTGTCCATCGCGCAGGCTGGTGCCTGCGTGAAACACCATCTGGCTGCTGGTTTCGGGCAGGGTGTCCAGCCCCTTGATCACGCTGCCTTTTTCATAAGAGCCCGGATAGCCATTGGCGGCCATCACCACCGTGATCGCGTGATCATCGGCCCAGTTGACCTGCGCGTCCCGCAAACGCCCCTCGGCGGCGGCCTGCATCAGGTCCAGCGCCTGCGCACCCAGACGCATCATCAGAACCTGACACTCCGGATCGCCAAAACGCACGTTGTATTCCACCAGACGCGGCGCGCCGTTTTCGATCATCAGCCCGGCATAGAGCACACCCTGATAGGGCATGCCGCGCGCGGCCATCTCGGCCATGGTGGGGCGGATGATCTCGGCCAGCGCGCGTTCGGCAATGGCATCGGTCAACACCGGCGCCGGAGAATAGGCCCCCATGCCGCCCGTGTTGGGGCCGGTGTCGCCTTCGCCCACGCGCTTGTGGTCCTGCGCGGTGCCGATGGGCAGCACATCCGCACCGTCACACAGCACAAAGAACGAGGCCTCTTCGCCCTGCATGAACTCCTCGATCACCACCTCGGCGCCCGCGCCGCCAAAGGCCCCGCCGAACATGTCGTCAATGGCCGCATGGGCGGCCTCAACCGTCTCGGCAATGATCACGCCCTTGCCTGCCGCCAGACCGTCAGCCTTGACCACGATCGGTGCGCCCTGCGCGGTGACATAGGCCTTGGCAGCTGCGGCATCGGTGAAATGGCCATAGGCGGCCGTGGGCGCGCCCGCGGCATCGCAGATCTGCTTGGTAAAGGCCTTGGACGCCTCCAACTGGGCCGCCGCCTGGCTGGGGCCAAAGACCAGAACGCCCGCGTCGCGCAACCGGTCGGCGACGCCTGCGGCCAGCGGCGCCTCCGGGCCGACGATCACGAAATCAATCGCCTCTTCGTCCACGAAAGTCGCCACTGCGGCACCATCCTCGGTGTCCAGCGTTGCGCAATCGGCAATCGCGGCAATGCCCGCATTACCCGGCGCCACGATCAGACGGTCGCATTTGGGGTTCTGCAACACGGCCCAGGCCAACGAATGTTCGCGGCCCCCACCGCCCAAGATCAGGATATTCATGCGCGCTGCTCCTTGGCCTTTGCTGGCTCGCGTTCTAAGCTGAGCGCCAGCCTTGCACAAGGACGCGCTATGGACCTTCTCGACGATCCGATCCCCGGCTCGAACACACCGGAATTCTCCGTTTCCGAGATCGCGGGCAAGGTCAAACGCCTGATCGAGGGCGAACTGGGCTGGGTCCGGATCAAGGGCGAGGTGGGGCGCGTGGTGCTCGCACGCTCCGGGCATCTCTATTTCGACCTCAAGGATGACCGCAACGTGCTGTCCTGCATGACGTGGAAAGGGCAGGTGCCCGAACTTGGCACCATGCCCGAAGAGGGGATGGAAGTCGTGGCCGAAGGGCGCATGACCGCCAGCGGCTTCCAGTCGAAATTCTCGCTCAACGCGCAGCGGATCGCGATTGCGGGCGAGGGGGCGCTGATGGCGCTGCTGGAAAAACGCAAAAAGGCGCTTGCCGCCGAGGGGCTGTTCGACCCGGCGCGCAAGAAACCCCTGCCATACCTGCCCGAGGTGATCGGCGTCGTGACCTCGCCACAGGGCGCGGTGATCCGCGACATCCTGCACCGGCTGCGCGACCGCTTTCCGCGCAAGGTGATGATCTGGCCCGTGGCAGTGCAGGGGGCGGCCTGCGCGCCGCAGGTGGCCCAGGCCATCGCGGGGTTCAACGCGCTGACGCCTGGCGGGGCGATGCCACGGCCCGACCTCATCATCGTCGCCCGTGGCGGCGGCTCGGTCGAGGACCTATGGGGCTTCAACGAAGAGGTGGTGGCCCGCGCGGCAGCCGCCTCGGACATCCCGCTGATCTCGGCGGTGGGCCACGAGACCGACACGACGCTGATCGACTTCGTCTCGGATCAGCGCGCGCCGACACCCACTGCCGCGGCTGAAATCGCGGTGCCCGTACGGCACGAATTGCTGGCCTGGGTCGAACAGGCGGGCGCGCGCATGACGGGCAGCATCAGCGGCGGGTTGCAGCGCCGGTCGCAACGGCTGCGCGATCTGGGCCGGGCGTTGCCGCGCGCCGACGCCCTGCTGGACGGTCCGCGCCAGCGGCTCGACCGGGCGGCGGACCGGCTGGGCCCTGCATTGATGACCGGGGTGCAGGGGCGGCGGGTGCGCCTCTCGGACGTCGCAGGCAGCCTGCGGCCCAGCCTTCTGGGCCGTCAGATGCGCGCGGAACAGCAGCGGGTTCAGGGACTTGGTGCGCGCCTGTCGCCCGCACTGGCGCGTGTGGCGCAGGTCAAGCGTGACGCGTTCACCGCCCGCGCCGCACGGCTGGCCCCCCGCGTGCTGGGCACAGATGCACAGCGCGCGCGCGACAGGCTCGACAGCATCGTGGCCCGGCTGCACCGCGCAGGCACGCAACAGATCGACCGTCTGTCGCAGCGCCTCATCGCCATGGACCGGCTGCGCGAAACGCTGGGCTACAAGGCCACGCTGGCGCGTGGATATGCGGTGGTGCGCGGCGGCACGGGCGACATCGTCACCACCAAGGTACAGGCCGAACAGGCGGGTGCGCTGGACATCGAATTTGCCGACGGTCGCTTCCGTCTGGGCGGCACCGCCACGCCCGCGCGCAAGGGCGGCAAGCCCGCCAAACCGCCGGAACAGGGCTCACTCTTCTAGGGCCGTCACACGCCGACCTTGGGGCCAAGGCACACCATCTCCTCGCCCACGTCCTGCGCCTCATAAAGCGTGGTGGTGGCCGGGTCGTTCTCGAATGTCGCGATCAGACCGCCACCGCTTTTCTCAAAGCTCCAGCATTGCGGATCATCGGGCCGGTCCTCATAGACGAAACAGATGTTGCGCCCCTCGTTGTACCAATACCCGTCCTTGCACTCACCATCCAGAAACGACCACGTCACGCGCCGGTTCTCACGGTATTCCTCCGCTCCGTAGGCCGTGCCGCCACGGCCATAAAACAGCGTCTTCCCCGTGACATAGGCTTCGAATTGGGCGGCGGTCATCGGCTCTGCGGCCAATGGCGTGCCAATCAGGGCGAAAAGGGCAACGGCATATCGCAAATACATGTCCGCACTCTGCCACGCACCGCGCCCATGCACCACCCGCAAGCCCGTGATCAGGCAGCAACCCGCCACTGTGCCACGCGGGGGGCCATCATCCGTTTCCAGACCGGCGGCACCAGCGCGATCACCGCCATCACAGGCAGCGAATGGGGCAGCATCGGCATGGTCTCCGCGTCCAGATCCAGCTGCGGAAAGGCGCGCGCGGGCCGTGTGTGGTGTGCGGAATGGCGCGGCGCGTTCAACATCATGGCCGCCGAACACCAATGCGGCGCGTTCCACGAATGGGCCGGACCCATCGGGTCATAGCCGCCACCGGCTCGTGCGTCGCGTTCCAACCCGTAATGCTGCACGTAATCCGACAGCATCAGCTGGATCTGCGCATAGACCGCGATCCCCACCAGCCCCAGCACGCCTGCGCGCCCAGCCAGCGCATAGGCCACCCCAAGGCTCAACACCGCGCCGCCTGTATAGGCCACATAAGGCGCGGGCCAGCGCACCCCGCCGCGCCGATGGCGTTCGGCCCGCAGGCCTGCGCGGAAACTGCCGATCCACGTGCGCGGCAGATAGGCCCAGAACCCTTCGCCCCTGCGCGCCGTCGCCGGATCCTGCGGTGTCGCGGCATGCACATGGTGCACCAGCCGGTGCGCGCTGGTGTGATGGCCGAAAAGGACGCTGATGTAATTCGCAGCCCCCAACCGGAACGCCCAGCGGTCCGCCCTGTGGATCAGCTCATGCGCGTTGGAGTTCGAGATCTGCCCGAAATAGAGCCCGCATCCCACCACGATCAGCACTTTGTCCAGCACAGCGAGCGGCCCGCCCATGGCCCAGACCGCCGTGCCCAGCAGCACGAAATGCACGACCCCCAACAGCTCGGACAACCTGTGCCCCGCGGCCTCAGGCCTTTGCGACGGGCCGGGCATCCGGTCGGCCAGAAACACCACCACGGTCATCAGGACAATCCCCGCCACGGCCCACACCCCGCCCATGAAACAGGCGGCGAGCAACAGACCGGCAGGCCCCAATGTCGCCACGGCAAAAGGCAGCAGGGCAGGCATCACACAGAATCACTCCGAAATTTCAGTCGCGTGGGTGTAGCACAGCCCCGTGCATCCCGTCTTAACCTCCTGCGCGTTCCCGATCGGCGTCACGGCGATGTGGATCGGCGCGTGATTTGCGCGCTGACGGGTCGCTTTTGGGCTGATTGCGCGCGGGCCCCGCTGTTAGTGTCGCCCCAAATCCGACCGAGGGAGCGTGGCATGGCACTGGATCAAGCGGAAAAAGGCAAAGGTGTCTGGAAGTCCGGCAAGGGCAAGGGGCGGGTGCGCCCCAAGGGCCGCGCGCTCGAGGATGAGGCCTGGGACGACATCCGCGCCCTTCTGGGGGACCGCCCCCGCCGCCGCGATCTGCTGATCGAATTCCTGCATCTTGTTCAGGACGCCCACGGCCACCTTTCTGCGGCTCACATGCGCGCATTGGCCGAGGAAATGCGCCTCAGCATGGCCGAGGTCTACGAGGTCGCGACCTTCTATGCCCATTTCGACGTGGTCAAGGAGGGAGAGACACCGCCCCCCGCGCTGACCATCCGTGTCTGCGACTCGCTCAGCTGCGAACTGGCCGGCGCACAGCAGCTCAAGGCAGCACTTGAGGACGGGCTGGATGCATCACAGGTCCGCGTGGTGCGCGCGCCCTGCATGGGCCGTTGCGACACCGCCCCCGTGCTGGAACTGGGCCACAACCACATCGACAACGCCACGCCCGAAAAGGTGCAGGCGGCCATCGCCGCCGGTGACACCCACGCCCACGTACCCGACTACGAAACCTACGACGCCTACGCTGCGGCGGGTGGTTACGAGACGCTCAAATCCCTGCGCGACAGCGGCAAATGGGAAGACATCCAGGCGCAGATCAAGGAAAGCGGCCTGCGCGGTCTGGGTGGCGCGGGCTTCCCCTCGGGGACCAAGTGGGGCTTTGTCCGTGGCAACCCCGGCCCGCGCTATCTGGCCGTCAACGGCGACGAGGGCGAGCCCGGCACTTTCAAGGACCGCTACTACCTCGAACGCACCCCGCACCTTTTCCTCGAGGGGATGCTGATCGCCGCATGGGCGGTCGAGGCTGACACCGCCTTTATCTACATGCGCGACGAATACCCCGCCGTGCTCGAGATTTTGGCGCGTGAAATCAAGGCATTGGAAGACGCAGGCGTCGTGGCCCCGGGCTATATCGATCTGCGCCGCGGGGCCGGTGCCTATATCTGCGGCGAAGAATCCGCGATGATCGAAAGCATCGAGGGCAAGCGCGGCATGCCCCGCCACCGGCCACCTTATGTGGCGCAGGTCGGCATCTTCAATCAGCCCACGCTGGTCCACAATGTCGAAACCCTGCACTGGATCGCGCGCATCTGCCGCGAGGGGCCAGAGGTGCTGAACAGCACCGAAAAGAATGGCCGCAAAGGCCTGCGCAGCTACTCCGTCTCGGGGCGCGTGGCGCAACCGGGCGTCTACCTGCTGCCCGCAGGCTCGACCATCACCGACATCATCGAGGCCGCCGGGGGCATGGCCGACGGACACGTGTTCAAGGCCTACCAACCGGGCGGCCCGTCCTCGGGCCTGCTGCCCGCGTCCATGCACGATGTTCCGCTTGATTTCGACACGCTGCAACCGCACGGCACCTTCATCGGATCTGCGGCGGTGGTTGTCCTGTCCGATCACGACCGCGCCCGCGACGCCGCCCTCAACATGCTGCGGTTCTTCGAGGACGAAAGCTGCGGCCAATGCACACCTTGCAGGGTGGGTTGTGAAAAAGCGGTAAAACTGATGCAGGCGGACAGCTGGGATCAGGGTCTGCTGACCGAACTTTGCACCGCGATGACCGACGCGTCGATCTGCGGGCTGGGGCAGGCCGCACCCAACCCGATCAAACTGGTGATGCAGCACTTCGCGGACGAAGTTTAATCCAGCGCATACAAGGAGTTGTTGCGCGTGCGTCCGACCAGCCGGTAACCCAGCCGCGCGAACTCCGCCACGCATCCGGGATAGTCGCCGTCCGGTCCCATGCGTTCGATCACGATGCGCGTGGGCCGCAGATCTGCGGACGACTGTTGCAGGAACGGGACAAGGGCCGCGTCTTCGTGTCCTTCGATATCGATCTTGAGCGCATCGATCCGCGTCACATCTGCCTGCGCCAGAATGTCCAGCAAGGGCTGCATCTGCACACGGCCATCGTCGCTGGCGGCGACGCTGACAATCGCCACATCGTCCTGCCGGATTTGTAGATCGACCCGCGCGGTCTCTCCCCCCACGGCGCGGTGGACGGCGTGCACATTCCCTAGATCGCTGGCCTGCGCGTTGAATTCCAACCGTGCAATCATGTCCGCATTGGCATCTATGGCCACGACCTGCCCGCCGGGCCCCGCTGCCTGCGCCAGCGGCAAGGCATACAGGCCGATATTGCACCCGATATCCACCGCCACCCCGCCATCCCGCACGGCTTCCGACAGAAACTCGATCTCCTGCGCGTTATAGCTGGGCCGCGTCAGCAGCCCGGTCTCGATCAGGTTGTTGCGCCCTTCGATCCGGTAGGCACAGCCGCGAAACCGGATATCCAGCGGCCGCCCCAAGCTCAGGATCCGCCGCGCCATCATCGCCCGCGCGGCCCCGCGTTGCAGCACCGTGTTCTGCGTCAGAGCAATCAGCGCCCGTTGCAGCGCCCCCGGTTCATGCGCGCCCCATGGCTGGTCAAACAGGGTCGCACTGCCCATGTCGCGTGTCTGGGACAGCGCCCGCCACTGTGTTTTCGAAGACTGAGAAGACATTTTAAAATTCTTTGTTGCAATGCGCGACACGCTAGCGACGGGTTGCCCATCGGGCAAGGCATCAGTACCTAGACCCAAGGCCCAACCTCCGGAGGCGCAATGGCGTTTTTCAAAAAGCTCAAGAACCGGTTGTTCAAATCCTCGTCCAAGATCGATGAAGGGTTGGAAGCGATTGTCGAGGATGGCGGTGTCGAAGAGAGCGCCGAAGAGGTGACAGCCCCAGTGCAGGCTCCTGTGCAGGCCGCGGTGCCGGAGGCCCCGGACTTGCCCGCTGTGGCGGCAGAGGAAATTCTTCCAGAGCCAGAGCCAGAGCCAGAGCCAGAGCCAGAGCCAGAGCCAGAGCCAGAGCCAGAGCCAGAGCCAGAGCCAGAGCCGCGCCCCGTCGACGTCGAAATGCAGGACCCCGCCGCGGCGGTCGAGGACGTGCCCGACGCGGTCGACCCCGAACCGGCCCCTATGCCCGCCGCATTGGACACCGGATCCCTGCTGGACGAAGACCCCGCGCCGGAGCAACCATCGCGCGGTCTTTTGGGGCGGCTTCTGGGGCGCCGGGATGCGGCCCCCGTCATGCGACGCACGCTCGATGACGACATGCTCGAACAGCTCGAAGAGCTGCTGATCGCCGCCGACATGGGCGTCGACACAGCCCTGCGCGTCACCGCCAACATGGCCGAGGGTCGCATGGGCAGGAAGCTGTCGGTGCGCGAGATCAAGGAACTGATGGCGCAGGAAATTGCCCGCATCATGGAGCCCGTGGCCAAGCCCCTGCCGCTCTATCCGCAGACGCCTCAGGTGGTGCTGGTCGTGGGCGTGAACGGGTCGGGCAAGACGACGACAATCGGCAAGCTGGCCAGCCAGTTCCGCGCGGCGGGTAAATCCGTGGTGATCGCCGCCGGTGACACCTTCCGGGCTGCAGCCGTCGAACAGTTGCAGGTCTGGGGCGACCGGGCGGGCGTGCCCGTGCTGACCGCGCCAGAGGGGTCGGACCCCGCCAGCCTCGCCTTCGAGGCGATGAGCCGCGCGCAGGCCGAGGGCGCTGACCTCTTGATGATCGACACCGCGGGCCGGTTGCAAAATCGCGGCGACCTGATGGAAGAGCTGGCCAAGATCGTCCGCGTCATCCGCAAGAAGGACGAAAGCGCGCCGCACAACACACTGCTGGTGCTGGATGCGACGACGGGTCAGAACGCGCTCAATCAGGTCAAGGTGTTTCAGGAAGTGTCGGACGTGTCGGGCCTCGTGATGACCAAGCTGGACGGCACCGCCAAGGGCGGCGTGCTGGTGGCGCTGGCCGATAAGTTCGGCCTGCCGATCCACGCCATTGGCGTGGGTGAACAGATCGACGACCTGTCGCCCTTTGATCCTGAGGAATTTGCTGCCGCACTCACCGGTCTTGAAAATGAATAGCGCGCGATTTCAACGGGTTCCAGCTGTCCCCGCGGGGACAGATGCTGAATGACCGAGTGGCTGATCAGCATTGAAGGCACAGAAACCGGCCATTCCGTCGCGCTGGGCCTTGCGATCATGGCCGCGTTTCTGCACGCGGTGTTCGGCGCGCTGCAAAAGGGGCGGCACGATCCTTGGCTGACCCGCGGCGCGGTGGACATCTCTTATGGGACGATGGCGCTGCCCTTTGCGCTGTTCGTTGTGCCCTGGCCCGAACCGCATATGTGGCCGATCTTTGCCGTCGTGTTCCTGATCCACATGGGGTACAAAATCCTGCAAGCCTGGGCCTATTCCAAGGGGGCCTATACGGTGGTCTACCCGGTGGTGCGCGGCACCGGGCCGCTCTTTGCGGTGATCGGCGCCTATTTCCTGTTTTCCGAGACGTTCACCGGGGTGCAATGGCTGGGCGTGGCGGTGCTGTTGTCGGGGATCTTTGGGCTTGCCGTCTATAACCTGCGCTATCTCGAGACCGAACGTGACACGCTCAAGATGGCGCTGGGGCTCGCGGTTCTGACCGGTCTGTTTGTGGCGGCCTACACGACCTACGACGCATACGGCATCCGCGCCACGGCCGACCCGTTCACCTTTCTGGCGTGGTTTTTCCTGATCGACGGGCTGGGCATGCCGCCCATTGCCTACCTGCGCTGGCGACGGATGCAGGACCGGCCCGCCATCGGGCCGTTGATGCTGCGCGGGCTGGCAGGCGGGATCGTGGCGCCGCTGTCTTTTGGCGCGATCATGCTGGCCACGCGACTGGACAAGGTGGGCGAGGCGGCGGTCCTGCGCGAGACCTCGACCGTCTTTGCCGCCATTATCGGTTGGCTGGTGCTCAAAGAAACGGTAGGACCGCGCAGAATTGCCCTGATGGCCTTGATCGCGCTGGGCGCGGTGATCGTCGAGATGGGCGGATAAGGGGCAGCCATGAGCAACGCACGCGACATTAACCCGATCCTCAAACAAGTACTGGAACTGGGCCCGCCGCTGGTCTTTTTCCTGATCTACCTGCGCATCCGCGACAACACCTATGTGATGGGTGGCACGGAATATTCCGGGTTCATCGTGGCCACGCTGGTTTTTGTGCCGATCATGCTGATCGCGATGGCGGTCCTGTCGGCGCTGACCGGCAAGCTGAGTCGGATGCAGGTTTTCACGGCCTTCATGATCGTCTTTTTCGGCGCGCTGACCGCGTGGTTCAACGACGAGCGGTTCTTCAAGATGAAGACGTCGATCGTCTATGGCATGTTTGCGCTTTTGCTTGGGATCGGCCTGTTGCGCGGGCAAAGCTGGCTGGCTTTTGTTCTCAAGGACACGATGCCGATGGAGGACGAAGGCTGGATGATCCTGACCCGGCGGCTGTGCCTGATGTTTGCGGGGCTTGCGGTGGCCAATGAGATCGTCTGGCGCACCATGTCCACCGATACATGGTTCAAGATCGAGACATTCGGCTTTCCGATTGCGCTGGTCGTTTTCCTGTTTTTGCAGTTCAGCGCGCTTCAGGGTTATCTGATCGAGGAAGACGAGGAAGACGAGGAAGACGAGGACGCCTAGGACCCGCGGGCGCGGGCGACCTCGTTGCGCCAGCCGTCCTGACGGGGGGCCACGGCAAAGGCGACCTTGACCGCCAGATCGCGCGAAATCATCGCCTCGAGCGCCAGTTTGAACCGCGATTTGCGCGCGGCCTGGCGGCGCAGGGCGGCGACGTTCCATTCCAGCACTTCGGCCCCTGCGCTGAGGCGTGTGCTGGCGGCACTGGGTTGGCGCGACAGATACGCGACTTCGCCCACAAAGACACCTGCGGGCATGGGAAACGTTTCGCCGCGTTTTTCGATCTTGATCTGGCCCGAGATCACGTAAAAGAGGTTTTCGACGGGCGCGCCTTCGGTGGTGATGTCGGCGTCATCCGCCAGGGTATAGCGGCGCGCGCAGGTGACCAGATCGCGGAAATCGCCGGGCGGCAGGCTGCTGAATTGCGTATAGATATCGCGGTGTTGATGGGGTACGGCCAGTTTCGACTGACGCCAGAACAGGCTGCCCAGACCGATCAGGTTGGCGGTGCCCATCGCGACGGACGTATAGATTGCGGTCCACAGCGGTGCGTCGGCCACAACCCAGTAATACCAGATATAAAGCGCCGTCCCCACAAGGATGATCAGCCGCAGCACCACCTGATTGATGATCAGGTAGGCCAGTGTAAAGGCGATGCCGGCCAGCAGCACAATGGTTTCGGCTGGCACCAAGTCGTTCAGCATGATTTGTCTCCGTCCCGGCGCAGAATTTGTACCGGAACGGGATGATCTCAAAGCGTTTTTCGGGACGTTACATCCCGATATCTGCATTTGTGAACGAATTACCCCTTTTGCTTGAACAGGCGGTCCTGGCTGTCCTTGTCGTGGGTGGTCTTTCGGCGGTCGGCGTGCAGGGCGCGACCGGCCTGAACTGCGGGTCGGTTGCCCACGGCGTCGAGCCAGCGCGCGAGGTGCGGTTTGTCGTCGAGCGTCTGTTCCTGCCCTTCCCACAGCGAGGCCCAGGGCCAGATCGCCATATCGGCGATGGAGTAGTCACCCGCCACGTATTCATTGTCAGCCAGTTGCCGGTCGAGCACGCCATAAAGACGCGATGTCTCGCCCCGGTAGCGGTCCTTGGCGTAAGGGATGTCGTGGCCCATCTGGGGCGCGTATTTCAGGAAATGGTGCGTTTGCCCGGCCATCGGCCCCACGCCGCCCATCTGCCACATCAGCCATTGATCCACCGCGATGCGGTCGCGTTCCGTGGCGCCGCCGAATTTGCCGGTCTTGCGGGCGAGGTATTGCAGGATTGCGCCGCTTTCAAAGAGGGATATGGGCGCGCCGTCCGGGCCGTCCGCGTCGATGATGGCAGGCATCCGGTTATTTGGCGCGATTTTCAGAAAGTCGGGTTTGAACTGGTCGCCTGCGCCGATGTCCACCAGATGGGTGGTATAAGGCAGGCCGAATTCCTCGAGCGCGATTGAGATTTTCCAGCCATTGGGCGTGGGCCAGAAATACAGGTCGATCATGTGGGTCCCCTTGTGTGTAGGGGATCATGATGCCGTTTTGTGCGCGGCGGGCAAGGGCAGGGGGCGGTTGGGGCGTGCAAAGATACGTGACCAGCGGGGCGCGGCCCGTCGGGGCAGCACCTGTTGCAGCGCGTCCAGGGGCACGGATGCCGGATCGCGCAGGGCGCGGGCATAGAACTGCATCACGCCGGGACGGGTATAGCCGGACCAGTGGCACACGCGCGCTTGCGGTGGCGCGATATGGCCGCCGAACCCGCGCAGCAGGCTGAGCGTGCGGGGGCAATCGATCTGGATGTTGACGGCGTGGGATAGGGACAGCCCGTAGCCCATGGCACGGTCGCCACGGCGGGGCGCGGGCATCAGCCGTTCAAAGATCAGGTCGAAGAGGTCGTTTTCCCGGCTGGTGATGTTGAGCAGCGTGGCGGTGGACCCCGCGGGTGTGGTCATCGCGTCGTACGCGCGACTGGCAAAGGAGGCGCCGGTCAGCGTGATGATGCGGTCAACGCTTTGCGCAGGCAGGCGGTGCAGCGCCTCGAAGATGACCTCGGATCCCATGGAGTGGGTGATGACGTGGATCGGGCGGAGGGGCGCGCGGGTGCGCAGATCTTGGATCACGCCTGCGAGGTGCCGCCCCGCCGCACGCGCTGACCGCAGCGCGCGCCACAGATTGCCGCGTGCGCGCCAGCCAAAGGCGATGGCCAGCCCTTCGTCCGGGTGGCCCGCGCCAAAGCCCAGGTGCCGCAGCCACTGGACACACCCCGCGCGGTCGGGGTGGCGGGCATGAGCGAATATCGAGGTATGCGGGGAAAAGCGCACCGTGTCGGGGTCGTATTTGAAACCGTGCACCATAATGATGATCGGCCCCTGGCCGCTGGCGGCGGTCGCGATGGCGGACCGGGCCGAAGCGGGCGAGCCATGCAGGCGGAGCCCCTCGGGCCCTGCATTCAGTCTCAGGATCGGCATTGCACCACCTCCTACCACATCTCGTGGGGCCCATATGGGTGAGGCATATGACGCGTGGATGAATTTAAAGTTACAGCACCGTGACGGTGTTGACGCGCAACACCTTCCTGCGTATCCCATGACGCGTGGCGATTTGTTACCGGATTGCGGGCCACACCGGCTGCTGCCCCTCGGCGGTGCGTCGGAAAATTCCGCTAAAAGGTCAGGATGAAAGCCCCCCTTTCGCTTGACCCGCGTCTGGGGGTTTTTTGTGGCCTGACCCCATTTCAGGCCCGTGACGGAGACTATGATGTCCGAAAGTTGGAAAGCGCGGACCCGCGCGGTTCATGGCGGCACGCGCCGCAGTCAATATGGCGAGGTCAGCGAGGCGATTTTTCTTACCCAGGGGTTTGTCTATGACAGCGCCGAAGCCGCGGCACAGCGGTTCGAACAGGCGGGCGAGGACGAGTTCATCTATGCCCGCTATGGCAACCCGACGGTGCGGATGTTCGAGGAACGTATTGCGTTGCTCGAAGGGGCGGAGGACGGGTTTGCGACCGCGTCCGGCATGGCGGCAGTGTCAGGTGCGCTGACCTCGATGCTCAAGGCAGGCGACCGGGTTGTGTCGTCGCGGGCGCTCTTTGGGTCGTGCCTTTACGTGCTCGAAGAGGTGTTGACCCGCTATGGGGTCGAGGTGGAATTTGTCGACGGCACCGATCTGGACCAGTGGCGCGCGGCGATCACGCCGGGCACGCGCGCGGTGTTTTTCGAGAGTATCTCGAACCCTACGCTCGAAGTTGTCGACATCGCGGCGGTGTCGGACCTTGCCCACGCGGTGGGGGCCACCGTTCTGGTGGACAACGTGTTTGCTACGCCGGTCTTTTCCGACGCGATTGCGCAGGGGGCGGATGTGGTGATCTATTCCGCAACCAAGCATATCGACGGGCAGGGCCGCGCGCTGGGCGGCATCATCCTAGGCACGCGCGATTTCATCCGCAAGACGGTCGAGCCCTACATGAAACACACCGGCGGGTCGATGTCGCCGTTCACGGCCTGGGTGATGCTCAAGGGTCTGGAGACCATGGAGTTGCGCGTCCGCGCGCAGGCGGCCGGGGCGTTGCAACTGGCGCAGGCGCTGGAGGGGCACGACGCCTTGGCGCGGGTGATCTATCCCGGACTGGAGAGCCACGCGCAGAACGATCTGGTCGCGCGCCAGATGGGCGGCAAGGGCGGCACAGTCCTGTCGCTGGATCTCGCGGGCGGGCAGGCGGCGGCGTTTGCCTTTCTCAATGCGCTGACGATCCCGGTGATCTCGAACAACCTGGGCGATGCCAAGTCGATCCTGACCCATCCGGCGACGACAACGCATCAGAGACTGCCGCAGGATCAGAAGGATGTGCTGGGCATCACGCCCGGACTGGTCCGTATGTCCGTGGGCATCGAGGATGCCGACGATCTGGTGGCCGATGTCCTGCAAGCATTGGAAAAGGCAGTATAATGCCAAAACGGCCCGTGGTGACACGGGCCGTCAGCAGCGTGAACTATTTGTCATCCAAGTTGCAGTTCTACACGTAAACGTTAGCAATATTGGAAAAGTGCGGTGAGGTGGCTTACATACTCATCACACGCAGACAAAAAGGGGGGCTACTTTATGAATATTCATACGCCCGATATCACCGCAATACCCGAACGCGATGACGCCGAGGCCGCACTGGACGTGCTGCGCCGTTGGGCCAAAACCGCCTCGACAACCGAAATTCTTGAGCTGGACCCGTCCGTGGCGCGGCTGGTGCCCGGCGGAGATGCCGTGAACTATCCGTCCTTTGCGCGCAGCTATCCGGACGAATTTGTCGTGGACGGCGCTTACAAGGACACGCTGCCCGATTTGCAGAACGGGCCATCCAGCCTGATCCGCGGGGCCAAGCAGCAGATCCAGCACGTGGGCATCTCGAACTTCCGCCTGCCGCTGCGGGTGCAAACCCGGTCGGGTGATGCGCTGACGCTGGAGACGTCGGTGACCGGCACCGTCAGCCTTGAGGCCGACAAGAAGGGCATCAACATGTCCCGGATCATGCGGTCGTTTTACAAACATGCCGAGGAGACCTTCAGCTTTGAGGTGATCGAGGCGGCGCTGGACGACTACAAGGCCGATCTCGAAAGCTTTGACGCGCGCATCCAGGTGCGGTTTTCCTTTCCGATGAAGGTGGAGAGCCTGCGGTCGGGCCTGTCGGGATACCAGTATTACGACATCGCGCTGGAGTTGGTGGAAAAGGCGGGTGTGCGCAAGAAGATCATGCACCTCGACTATGTCTATTCGTCGACCTGCCCGTGCTCACTGGAGCTGTCCGAACATGCACGTGCCACGCGCGGGCAACTGGCCACGCCGCATTCGCAGCGGTCGGTGGCGCGGGTGTCCGTGGTGCTGGATGGCGATGCGGATGTGCTGTGGTTCGAGGATCTGATCGAGGCTTGCCGCCGCGCAGTGCCAACCGAAACGCAGGTGATGGTCAAGCGCGAGGATGAACAGGCCTTTGCTGAGCTGAACGCGGCCAACCCGATCTTTGTCGAGGATGCGGCGCGTCTGTTCTGTGAACAGCTGCTGGCGGATGTGCGCGTGGGCGATTTCCGCGTGGTGGCCAGCCATCAGGAAAGCCTGCACAGCCATGACGCGGTGTCCGTCCTGACCGAAGGCGAGACATTCGCCACCGACAGCATTGATCCCAGGATGTTCGCGACACTGTTCCACGTGGGCTGAGCATCCATGGAATGACGCATGAGGGGCGCGCCTGCCGGGTGCGCCTTTTTCATGTTCAGGTGCGGTCAATAAACAAGTGTAAACAAAGCGCTTACCCGTCTGCCGCAACCCGGCCATGCAGGATGGGCATTGGTATTCTGCGCTGCGGCATTCTATATTTGAGCCATCGGGAGGACATGAAATTCTAGACCCACGAGGTATCCGATGGCCTATATCACACACAACAACACTTCCGTTCTGTCCACTATCTGGGACGGCATTTCCAGCTTTTTCGTAACGGTGAGCCGTGCGCTTTCCGTGTCCTATGCAATGGACGCCCGCATGCGCCGGATCGACGCGCTGAACGCCAAGACAGACGCAGAACTGCACGCGATGAACCTGCGCCGTGCGGACATTCCGGCATATGTGTTTCGCGACCTGATGCACATCTGATCTGTGCCCCGGCACCTCGCCTGACGCGGGGTGCCACGCCTTGCCCGCTCTGTCGGCTTGACACCCTTGCAATAGGGCTTCAACGCTGGGCGCGATGATTGACCTGCGCCCCGTTGGATATGTGATCGGCCTGCTTGTGGCCGTTCTTGGCATTGCGATGCTGCTGCCGCTTTTGGTCGATCTGGCCGAGGGGCGCGGGCATTGGCCCGTTTTCGCAGAAAGCGCCCTGATCACCATTCTGACCGGCGGTGTCATCGCCCTGAGCTGTGCCAACGGCGTGCGCGAAGGGCTGACGATCCAGCAGACGTTCCTGTTGACCACGGGCGTGTGGCTGGCGCTGCCGATCTTTGGCGCGCTGCCGTTCTTTTTTGGCGCGACTGAGGCACGGTTTGTGGACGCGTTTTTCGAGGCGATGTCCGGGCTGACCACCACCGGGTCCACGGTGTTCTCGGGGCTGGAGGAATTGCCCAAGGGGCTGTTGCTGTGGCGCGGCATTCTACAATGGCTGGGCGGGATCGGGATCATCGTTGTGGCCATGGTCTTCCTGCCCGAATTGCGGGTTGGGGGGATGCAGATTTTCCGCACCGAAGCCTTTGACACCTTTGGAAAAATTCTGCCCCGCGCGACCGAGATCGCGAGCCGGATTTCGGTGATTTATGTCACGCTGACCCTGATCTGTACCTTGTGTTACATCACCGCCGGGATGGGCAGTTTCGATGCCACCGTACATGCGATGACGACGATCGCCACGGGCGGGTTCGCCAATTATGATGCGTCTTTCGCGGCCTTTGGTCCGGCGGCATCTTATGTGGCGACGGCCTTCATGATCCTCGCCGCCTTGCCGTTCGTGCGATTCGTGCAGTTGAGTGCCGGGACGGCGCGGCCGCTCTTGCAGGACACGCAGATCCACGTGTTTCTGGCCACGGCCTGCATCATTGTCGGGCTGATCGCCATCTGGAACGTGTGGCAGAGCGGCGCGTGGGGTGAGCCTGCGGTGCGCACGGCGCTGTTTAACTCCGTATCGCTGATGACGGGCACCGGTTATGCCAATGCGGATTACATGCAATGGGGCAGTTTCGCGATCACGGTCCTGTTTTTTACCGGATTGATCGGGGGGTGTGCGGGGTCTACGGCCTGTTCGATCAAGGTGTTCCGGTATCAGCTGCTCTTTGCGTCGATCCGCGCACAGCTGCAAAAGACGCGCAGCCCCCACGGCATTTTCACGCCCCGCTATGCAGGCCGGGCCGTGGGCGAGGATGTGTTGAACTCGGTCATGTCATTTTTCATGTTCTTTACCGTCACGCTGGGCCTTTTGGCGGTTGCGCTGGCGATGACGGGCCTGGATTTCGTGACCGCCGTATCGGGTGCGGCGACCGCGCTGGCCAATATCGGCCCCGGCCTTGGCGATCAGATCGGCCCGGCGGGCAACTTCGCGGGCCTCAACGATACCGCCAAATGGCTGCTGGCGGCGGCGATGCTGATCGGGCGGCTGGAGCTGATGGCCGTCTACGTAATCTTTACCCTGCAATTCTGGAGAGCCTGATGTCGCAAACCCGGCCCCTTGGCGCGCAAATTTCCCACATGCTGAAGGATCGGGGGGTCGATACGATTTTCGGCATTCCGGGCGTGCACAATCAGGAAATGTACCGCGGGATCGAAGAGGCGGGGATCACCCATGTGCTGGCGCGGCACGAACAGGGGGCCGGGTTCATGGCCGATGGCTATGCGCGCGCGACGGGCAAGCCGGGGGTGGCCTATGTGATCACCGGGCCGGGGGTGTGCAACATCATGACGCCGATGGGGCAAGCCTATTCCGACAGCGTGCCGATGCTGGTGATTTCGTCCTGCCTCGACGAGGTGGCGGCGACACGGGGGCAGTTGCACCAGATGAAGGACCAGCGCGCGGCGGCAGGGACCGTGTGCGACTGGTCCGAAGAGGCGCGCACGGCCGCCGCGGCCTATCAGCTGGTGGACCGGGCGTTGGTGGAGTTTTCGACGCGCCGCGCACGGCCCAAACATATTCAGGTGCCGATTGCACAGCTGGAGGCGGAGGCGGCGCCTGCAGTGCCGCGTGGGTCCGAAGGCGCAGGTGCAGAGCGTTTGCCCATCGACCCCGCGCAACTGGACGGCGTCGCGCAGCGTTTGATGACGGCGACGCGTCCGCTGATCGTCTTTGGCGGGGGTGTGGCTGTCGATGGACTAGAGCGCGCCGTTGCCGAGGTGCTGGAGACATGCCGGGCGGCGGCGTTCACGACCTATGCCGGGCGCGGCCTTGTGGCGGCGGACTATCCCTTGCGGCTTGGCGCGACGCTCGCGCGCCCCGACAGTGCCAAGCTGCTGGAGGCGAGCGATTGTGTCCTGTTCATCGGCACGGATCTGTCCGAGGGGGACCTGTGGCGCGCAGAGCCGGGGCACCGTCCGGGAGCCATCCATATCAACACGGATCCCGAGGTTCTGGCGCGCGCGCATCCGCAGGACATGCGGTTGTTGACGGACGGGGTCGAAGCGATTGCCTATTTGGCGGAGCATCTGAGCGGGGAGGCCGCAGCTGGCTGGTCGGCGGATGTTATTGCGGGCTATCGCGACCGCTGGCGCGCCGAGGTGGATGCGGAGCGTCCGGGGATTGTGCCCGTCTGTGATGCGCTGCGTGCCTGCCTGCCGGAAGGCACCATGATCTATTCGGACATGACGCAGCTGGCCTATACCGCCAAGGAGGTCTGGGACATGGACCGCCCCGGCCACTGGCATCACCCGACAGGGTTCGGCACGCTGGGCTATGCCACACCTGCGGCCATCGGCGGTGCTGTCGCGCGCAAGGGATTGCCGACGGTGGCGATCATCGGGGATTACGGGTTTCACTATACGATGGCGGAATTGGGCGTGGCGGTGGAACTGGGCCTGCCACTGCCGATCATCCTGTGGGACAACACCAAGCTGGGCGAGATCGAGGACAGCATGATCCGTGCGCAGATCGCGCCCAATGCGGTGGTGGCGCACAACCCTGATTTCTGCAAGTTGGCAGAGGCCTTTGGTGCCCATGCGGCAGCGCCCAAAACGCTGGCCGAGATGCAGGAAACCGTCCGCGCCGCATTTGGCGCAGACGGTCCGACCTTGGTCTACCTCACCCCAGACATCCTGTGATGACGGAGTACGCTTACATTTTTGAGCCTTCGGCCCGGTAGATACCGCCCCATGTGGTGCCTGCGATATAGCTTGGGCAGCCCTTTTTGCGGGTGTTGATGATGAGGAACCACATGGTTTCGCCCGGACGGCCCGCACGGCTGTATTCACAGCCCAGCGGATGCACCCACCATTGGCCCTGATAGGACACGGGCGGCTTGACAACTGCGGCGCTGGCGGGGGCCGCGAGGCCCATGACCATGCCGACGGTTGCGACCATTGCGGTGGATTTGAGAATAAACTTGAACATGACACACTCCGATCACTGATGACGTTGACAGCGCTCCCACGCCTCGGTGTCACAATGGTCTTTTGGCCGTTAACAGCGGGCTAACGGCCAGCGGTGTCTTGCGCCGGATTTTAACGAATTGCCGTCAATCCCAGCAGCTGACCAGCACGGTCATGCCTGTGGCTTCGCCTGTGAGGTCGATGGGGTCAATCGGCGTGCTGCTGTTGGTGATACCGGCGGCCATGCCGGCCTGTGCCAGCACATCCTGTAGAGCCTCGCGGTCGAGGGCAAAGCGCACACCCGCAGGCAGGGCGCGCCCCGACTGCGTTTCTGGCAGGAGCATGCCAAGCACACCGCCCCCGGCGTCCAGTACCGGGCCACCGGCATCGCCGGGCAGCGTATCCATCGCGATGCGGGCCAGGTCCGGTTCGCCCGCCAGCCCCTTGAGATCGTTGAGCGTGCCAAAGGTCATCGACGGCGCGCCCAGCACCCCTTCGAAGCTGTAGCCCGCGGCGGCGACCTCGGAGTTCAGGCGCGGCGCGCGGTCGCTGAACCGGGCGACGGCCAGCGGATCAAGCGCGGTCTTGGGTTTGAGCACGGCGGCACCGCGCGCGGCATCGACGACCGTCAGCTCGGCTTCTGTTTCGGTGTCCAGTGTCAGGCGGGTACAGTTCTGCACCGCTTCGGCGGTGGTGATGACCGTGCCACGCCGATCCACGAAAAAGCCCGACCGCGACAGGCGCGGTTTGCGCACTTGCAGACCCGCCACCAGATCGATGGCCTGTTCGCCCGTGCTGGCCTCGGGCGGGATCACGCCTGCGAGGCGGGTAAAGCTCTGCTCCATCTGGTCGATCAGGCGGGTGCGGCGTTCCTCGTCGCCGCTGGGCCACACGAGGGTAAACCCCTTGATCATGCCATCCTCAAGAGCGACGCGGGTTTCGGAGACGCGGTTGGCGTCCTCGCCCACCAGCACGAACGAGCTGTTCTTGCGGTCGCGCGGGCCGTCCAGCGGCACCACGTCCAGCGTCTGCATGATGTCATAGAGGCCAAAGAGCGTGGTCTGGTCGCCTGCCTGGCTGATCAGCAGGACGGTCGCGTCGATATCGCCTGATCGGGTGTAATGGGCGAAGGGGTATTCGTATTTCTCGAAGCTGACGACATTTGTGGGCAGCAGCATTTCGATGCCTGCGGTGTCGTCGCGCACGGTGTCGAGGCCGAGACCATCAAGGACGGAGTTGTAATCCTGGAGCAGCACGGCGCGCTGTTTCGTCGTCAGGATGCCGGTGACGTCAAAGCCCTTGCGTTCCTGCCATGCGGCCATCGCGTTGCGTGTGCCACGGCCAAAGGCGCCGTCGATGCCGCCCTGGTAGGTGCCCGCCCATTGCAGCGCGACTTGCAGTGCCTCGCGTTCCGCGCGGGACAGTTCGCGTTCGCTACGCTGGGCCTGGGCGGGGGTTTCGTCGGCAGGTGGAGTTTCGATCACCGGGGCCGCCGGGGTGGCCGTTGCGGGCGCCTGCACCACGCCGCGGTCCAGCACGTTTGCACCCACGGGCCAGAACTGCTGGCGGAAGCTGGAGGGCAGGGCGATGTAGCTGTCGCGCGGGATCACGCCCTCGGCGCGGTAGACGCGCAGCACCTGTTCGGCGTCAGACCGGGCATAGGGGCCCAGCGCGATGCCATACCAGCCACCGCCCAGCGAAAATCCGTTCACATCAGGCAATTCGGCCGCATAGTCCTGCGCCCGCTGGGTTGCCGTGGCCAGGCTTGGCTGTGCTTCGACCTGGATCCACACGGTCTCTGTCTGGGCCCGCACGACCCCGACCGTCATGACCAGAACCGCCCACACCAGCGCCAGTTTTCTAATAATCACCCGACATCCCCTTGATTGGTCTTTGTGCCCATTTTTGTTCGGCCAAAGATAAGCAGGAAACCGCTGCAATGAAAATGGGGGAATACCTCCAAAAAGAGACCTCGCGCGCAATTGACCTCGTTCGGGGTGGGCCGTAGGAAAGGCGCGCATCTTCCAAAGGTCCGTGCCCCATGTCCGACACCGTTTCGACCCCGCGTTCGTTTCAGGAAATCATCCTGCGGCTTCAGACATATTGGGCGACGAAGGGCTGCGCCATATTGCAGCCATATGACATGGAAGTGGGGGCGGGTACGTTCCACCCCGCGACGACCCTGCGGTCGCTGGGTGATCAGCCATGGGCCGCGGCCTATGTGCAGCCTTCGCGGCGGCCTACGGACGGGCGGTACGGTGAGAACCCCAACCGGCTCCAGCACTACTATCAGTACCAGGTGCTGATCAAACCCAGCCCGCCGGATCTGCAGGACCTGTACCTCGGCTCGCTCGAGGCGATCGGGGTGGATATGGCGCTGCACGATATCCGCTTTGTCGAGGATGACTGGGAAAGCCCGACGCTGGGCGCGTGGGGCCTTGGCTGGGAAGTGTGGTGCGACGGGATGGAAGTGTCGCAATTCACCTATTTCCAGCAGGTGGGCGGGCATGATTGCCACCCTGTCTCGGGCGAGCTGACCTATGGGCTCGAAAGGCTGGCGATGTATATCCTTGGCGTGGATCACGTCATGGACATGCCGTTTAACGACCCGCAAACGCCCATTCCGCTGACCTATGGCGACATCTTCAAGCAGACCGAAGAGGAATATGCCCGCTGGAATTTCGACGTGGCCAACACCGACGTGCTGCTGCGCCAGTTCGAAGAGGCCGAGGCAGAATGCGAGAAGATCCTGAGCCAGGACCACGTCGACCCCAAGACCGGCAAGCGCATCGTCATGGCGCATCCGGCCTATGACCAGTGCATCAAGGCGTCGCACATGTTCAACCTGCTGGACGCGCGCGGCGTGATCTCTGTCACGGAACGGCAGGCCTATATCGGTCGCGTGCGGGCGCTGGCCAAACAATGTGCTGATGCGTTTGTGCAGACACGGGCCGGGGGTTGGACCCCGGAGGGCGCGGCATGACTTACCTGAATGCGACCCCTGTGTTGCGCGTCTCTGACTACCAACGGGCCAAGGCGTTTTACATGGACGTACTGGGGTTCGACGTGGTGAACGAGGCGGGGGAGCCGGTGACAGGCTTTGGCATTTTCGTGGCCGGTGGCGCGCGCGTCTTTCTGCACAGCTGGGAAGGGCCGGAGGCGGCCTGGGACGGGTGGCGCGGGTATTTCTACTGCCCCGATCTGGATGCGATGATCGCCAAGCTGACAACGCTAAAGCAGCCGTTCAAAGGCCCGGAAACCACATTCTACAACATGCGAGAAATCGAAGTGACCGATCCGGACGGCAATGTCCTTTGCTTTGGGCAAGACGCATGAGCGGAAAAATCATAGGAATTATCCTCTTGCTCACTGGCATCATCGCGGGCGCAGGTCTCTATTACCTGCAAGTCTATGGCTTTTACGAGGACGTGGATTTTGACGTTCCGAACGAGATCGAAATGGTGTCGATTGTATCCGGCGTGCCCGAGCCGCTGCTCGTTCATGTATTGCAGGCCATCGACGCCGACAGCTCGCCGATCCGGTTCCGCGCCTGCTTCGAAACAGAGGCGTCGCTGGCCATGCTGACCGAGACCTTTGTCGGTCTCGAACCTGTGACACCGCGAAACGCGCCGCCCTGGTTCGAGTGCTTTAACGCCGAAGCGTTGGGCGCAGAGATTGAGGCGGGAACCGCGCTGACTTTTCTCGGCCAGAAGAACGTGCATTTCGGCGTGGACCGGATTGTCGCGATCACCGAGGACGGGCGTGGCTATATCTGGCACGAGCTGAATGATTGCGGCGAAAAAGCCTATGACGGAACGATTGTGGGCGAAGAATGCCCGAGACGGGACACTGAATAATGCCTGACCTGCTGATCGAACTCTTTTCCGAAGAAATCCCCGCGCGGATGCAGAAACGTGCCGGTGAGGATCTGCAAAAGCGGATCACGGATGGTCTGGTAGAGGCGGGGCTGACCTATGCCTCGGCGGCGGCGTTCACCACGCCGCGGCGGTTGTGCCTGACGGTCGAGGGCGTGGTGGGCGAATCGCCCACCCTACGTGAAGAGCGCAAGGGGCCGCGTGCCGACGCGCCGGAAAAGGCGATCGAAGGGTTCCTGCGCGGCGCGGGCCTGACCCGTGATCAGGTCGTGACGCGGCCCACGCCCAAGGGCAATGTGTTGTTCGCGGTGATTGAAAAACCGGGCCGCCCTGCGGCGGACATCATCGCCGAAGTATTGGCGCAGACGGTGCGCGATTTCCCTTGGCCCAAGTCGATGCGCTGGGGCAGCGGCGCGTTGAAATGGGTGCGCCCGTTGCAGTCGATCCTGTGCATCCTTGCCGACGAGGCAGGCGCGCAGGTCGTGCCGGGTGACGTGGACGGCATCGCCTTTGGCGACACGACCGAAGGCCACCGTTTCATGGCGCCGGGCCGATTTTCGGTCACGTCTTTCGAGGATTACGAGGCAAAACTGAAGCGATCCTTTGTGGTGCTGGACAGCCAGGCGCGGGCTGAGACCATCTGGCATGATGCGACCAATGCGGCCTTTGCCTCTGGGCTTGGGGTGGTCGAAGATGCGGGCCTGCTGGCCGAAGTTGCGGGTCTGGTGGAATGGCCCGTGGTGCTGATGGGGGAAATTGGGAGCGATTTTCTGGACTTGCCAGCCGAGGTTCTGCAAACCTCGATGAAAGAGCATCAGAAGTTCTTTTCTGTAAGAAATCCCAAGAGTGGTCAGATCGAACGGTTTGTCACCGTGGCCAACCGCGAGACGGCGGACAATGGCGCGACCATTCTTGCGGGCAACGAAAAGGTGCTGAGCGCGCGATTGGCGGATGCAAAGTTCTTCTGGGAAAACGACCTGCGCGTGGCCAAGTCGGACATGAGCATCTGGACGCAAGCGCTTGAAAACGTGACGTTCCACAACAGGCTTGGATCGCAAGCCGACCGGATCGGGCGCATTGCAGCGCTGGCGCGTGACCTGGCGCCCGTGGTCGGCGCGGATGCAGACATGGCCGAAGAGGCCGCACGACTGGCCAAGGCGGATCTGAGCTCTGAAATGGTTTATGAATTCCCCGAACTTCAAGGGCTTATGGGGCGCTATTACATCGAAGCATCAGGCCGCGATGCGGCCATTGCGGCGGCGGCAGAGGATCACTATTCGCCCCTTGGCCCCTCGGACAAGGTGCCGACCGCGCCGGTCTCTGTCGCCGTGGCGCTGGCGGACAAGCTGGACACGCTGACAGGCTTCTGGGCGATTGATGAAAAACCCACCGGGTCAAAGGATCCCTTTGCCCTGCGCCGTGCGGCGCTGGGGGTGATCCGGTTGATTTTGGACAACGGGCTGACACTGCCGTTGGGCGGGACCTTTGGCCCACACGCGTGGTCCGACAACCTGCTGGCCTTCTTCCACGACCGGTTGAAAGTTTATCTCCGCGATCAGGGCATTCGTCATGACGTCATTGATGCGTGCATCGCGATGGAGGGCAACGATGATCTCACGCTCTTGGTCAACCGTGCGCGAGCGCTTTCCGCGACGCTGGCCACGGATGACGGCGAAAACCTGATCCAGGGGTTCAAGCGCGCCAACAACATCCTAAGCCAGGCCGAGGCGGCGGACGGGGTGGAATATTCCTTTGGCGCGGACCGGAAATACGCAGAAACAGACGAGGAACGCGCACTCTTTGACGCGTTGGATCAGGCGGATGCCCGAATTGTGCCCGCTATGGACGCACAGGATTTCGCGACTGCCATGGCCGCGATGGCAGCGCTGCGCGGTCCGATCGATGCGTTTTTCGAAGCGGTGCAGATCAACACGGACGCGCAAACCGTGCGCCGCAACCGTCTGAACCTGCTCAGCCGCATCCGGACGCTGTGCCTATCCGTGGCGGACCTGTCCAAGATCGACGGATAACCCCTTCCTTTCGCTGCAAATACCTCGGGGGAGTCGCGGCACGCGACGGGGGCGGCGCCCCCTGACCCGTGACGAACCTGACATCAACACTTGTCACGTCAATGCGACAGTCTATGCTGCGCCGCGAGAGGAACGCCGCAGTGCAGAATAATCCGAATACCACGCTGGTGACACCCACCGCCCCAATCGCCACGGCGACCCATGGGGGGCGGGCCAAGTGTTTGCAGCGGTTGGCGCGGCTGGCGCTGCCGGTGCCGACCACCGTGGCGCTGTCCTTTGATGCGGTTCACGCGATTGCCAGCGGGCATTTGCCCGATATCGACGCGATCCTGCGGCAGTTTCCGGACGATGCCTTGTTGTGCGTGCGACCATCGTCAGAGGACCCGGACTGGGGCGGCCCGTCCGCGATCCTGAACATCGGGATGAACGACGCGCGCTACGAAGTTCTCTGCGGCACGTTGGGGCCGGATGCGGCCTCGGCGCTCTATACCCGCTTTGTGCAAAGCTATGCGATCCATGTGGATCGGCTTGATCCTGACATGTTCGACGACATCGCGGGCGAGGGGCCGGAGGCGATGGCGCAGGTCTTGCGCGCCTATGAAGACGAGACCGAGCTGGCCTTTCCGACCACGCGTGCTGAGCAACTGGCCGGTGTTCTGAAATCCATGGCGCGTGCGTGGGAGGGGACCTCTGCGCGACTTTTACGGCAGGCCAAGGGCGCGCCTGCGGATGCGGGCCTGGGCCTCGTGGTGCAGCAGATGGTCTTTGGCATCGGTCAGGGCGAAAGCGGGGCAGGCGTCTTGCAGCTGGTGTCGTCGCAGACAGGCAAGCCGCAGATCACCGGGCGCTACCTGCGTCAGAGCCAGGGGCGCGACGCGCTGCGCAGCGACGCGTCGAGCCTATATATCACCCGCGACAGCCGCGGCCCGTCGCTTGAAGAGCAGGTGCCTGAGTGCTTCGCCCAACTGGTCGATCACGCCCGCCTGATGCGCACCAAGCTGCGTGAGGAAATGCAGGTCGAATTCACCATTGAGAACGGGGCCTTGCGGATCCTTGACGGGGTGCGCGTGGCGCGGTCGTCGAGGGCGACTGTGCGGATTGCGGTGCAACTGGCGCGCGACGGGATCATTCCGCGCCAGGAGGCGTTGATGCGGGTCGAACCCAACCGCCTGAACGAATTGCTGCACCGGCAGGTGGACAAGCACGCCAAGCGCGACGTTTTGGGTCAGGGCATTGCCGCCAGCCCGGGGGCGGCCACGGGGCGGCTGGTGTTTTCGGCCGCGGACGCGCAGGCCAGCGCGTCTCGCGGCGAAGATTGCATCCTCGTGCGGCGCGAAACCTCGCCCGAGGACATTCGCGGCATGCATGCGGCCAAGGCGGTGATCACCGAGCGCGGGGGCATCACCAGCCACGCGGCGGTGATCGGGCGTGGCATTGGCCTGCCGTGCGTGGTGGGTGTCAGCAATATGCGGTTTCAAACGCGCCGCGGGCAATTGGTGACTGACGACGGACGCGTCATCTCCGCGGGCGAGACGGTGACGGTTGATGGCACCAACGGCACCATTCTGATGGGCGCGCCAAACATGCAGGAGGCCGCGCTGGACGACGCGTTCCAAGACCTGATGGACTGGGCCGATGCCGAACGCGACATCGATATTCGTGCCAATGCCGACACGCCTGCCGACGCGCAGACCGCCCGCAACTTTGCAGCACAAGGCATCGGGCTGTGCCGGACGGAACACATGTTCTTTGAGGCCGGGCGGCTGACGGTCATGCGCGAGATGATCTTTGCCGAGACAAGCGACGACCGACGCGCCGTGCTGGACCGGTTGCTGCCGATGCAGCGCGCGGATTTCATCCAGCTCTTCAGCATCATGCAGGGCCAGCCGGTGTGCATACGCCTCTTTGACCCGCCCCTGCACGAGTTTCTGCCCACCGACCGGAACGGCCAGCGCGAGTTGGCCGACGCACTGGATCTGCCCCTGTCGGACGTGACCCGGCGGATCGAGGCGATGATGGAATACAACCCCATGCTGGGCCTGCGCGGCGTGCGGTTGGGTGTGACCGTGCCGGAAATCTACGAGATGCAGGCGCGCGCGATTTTCGAGGCCACGGTAGAGGCCAGCCGTGATGGCGATCCGGTGGTGCCCGAGATCATGATCCCGCTGGTCAGCGCCAAGCGCGAGGTCGAGCTGGTGCGCACCAATGTGGATGCCGTAGCCGCTGCCGTGACCGCTGAGATGGGGGCCGAGTTCACCTATCGTCTGGGCATCATGGTCGAGACCCCGCGTGCCGCGCTGCGCGCCGGAGAGATCGCGCAGCATTGCAGTTTCCTGAGTTTCGGCACCAACGATCTGACCCAGATGACCTATGGGCTCAGCCGCGATGACGCGGGCCGGTTCATGTCCGATTACGTCCGTCAGGGGGTGTTCGTGGAGGATCCGTTCCACACGCTGGACATCGACGGGGTGGGCGAATTGCTGCAACTTGGGTCCGAACGTGGCCGCGCCGCGCGGCCCGACGTGACGCTGTCGATCTGCGGGGAGCATGGCGGCAATCCCGAATCGATTGCCTTTTGTCGCAATGCCGGGTTCGACTATGTGTCCTGTTCCCCGTTCCGTGTTCCGGTGGCACGTTTAGCCGCAGCCCAGTTGGCGATTGGTCACAAGATAGGGTAGGTCCCCCGATCCGGCACACTTTATGGGCGTGTGCATCAACGTTGCATACGCTTGTGCATGGCGGGTATGTGCCCAGCCATTGGGCAAAAACTGGACGAACCAGCATTTTTTGACTACATGCCCCAGATCGAAAGAAACCTGGGGTTTTCATGCAACGGATTCTGAAAGGCGCTGCTGCGCTGGCGCTTTTGGCGTTTTCGGGTGGCCTTGCCACGGCGGAGACATCGGTGGACAGCACGGCAAACGCTTTGCAAAAAGCCGAGGAACGCGGGTTGAACGCGGTCCCTCCGCAGCGGTTGAGCGAATTCCTGTCCGAACCGGCCGAAGCGTCTCAGGTGTCCTTTACCCGCAGCTGGTTGAACGAACAGCCCAATGCGTCGGGCGGTGCACAGTGGCGGTGCCTGAGCGAGGCGCTCTATTTCGAAGCGCGCGGCGAGACGGTCAAGGGCCAGTTCGCCGTGGCCGAAGTGATCATGAACCGGGTGGCAAGCGCGCGCTTTCCGTCTTCGGTTTGCGGGGTGATCAATCAGGGTACGGGCCGCAAGTATCAATGCCAGTTCACCTATACCTGCGACGGTGCGCCCGAGACGATCCACGAGCCGCGCGCCTTTGCGCAAGTGGGCAAGGTCGCGCGCACGGTTCTGGACGGTCGTGCGCCGGACCTGACGAACGGGGCCACGCATTACCACACCACGGCTGTTCGCCCTAACTGGGCGCGGGTCTATACCAAGACCGCCAAGATCGGCGTGCACATCTTCTACCGGCACACGTTCCGCACCGCGTCGAACTGACGTTTTTGCGCCCAAAGGCGACGCCTTTGCCCCTGTCCCTCATTTGGCCGCGACGTTAGAAGTGCGGCTCTGACCCGCTTGCAAAGGACATGGTTGATGGCGTCTGAAATCCGGCTTGCATTCGCCCATCCATCGGAGCGCGCTGCGGCGACCGCCAGTGCCGAGCCGCTGGACCGCATCTCGGTGCGCGAGCATACGGTTGATGTCGAGATCGGGGCGTTTCAGGCCGAACGCGGGGTCACGCAGCGCATCTGTTTCAACATCGTGGTCGAGGTGCGCCCGCTGACCGGTCCGATCGATGACGATGTGGACCGTATTCTGAGCTATGACAAGGTGACGGAGGCCATCGCATTTGAATTGGCCGAGGAACGGCTGAATCTGCTGGAGACGTTGGCCGAACGAGTGGCGGACCGCATTCTGATGGAGCCGCAGGCGGTGCGAACCTTCGTGCGTGTCGAAAAGCTCGACCGGGGTCCGGGCGCTCTGGGTGTGGAAATCGTGCGCAGCCGCGACGCGGCACAGCCCGTCAGCGCAACCGAAATCGAAGAAGACGTGCTGCACCCCGAACTGGTGTTCCTGTCCAATGCGGCCATCGCGTCGGAGAACCTGAGTGGCTGGATCGATCAGCTTGAACAAATGGGCCGCCCGCTGATCTTCTGCGTGGGGCCCGGTGATCAGCCCGCGCCTGAGGCAGGCCATCCGCTGGCGCAGCGCCGCGTGGATTTGCTGGCAATTGAGCAGAATGCGTGGGTGCTGGCCGCGCGCGATGCACGCTGCAAGGTGGTCGACACCAGGACCGAGCTCGACTGGGCGATGCGCAACGGGCAGATCAGTGTCTGGGCACCGTCCAAGATCGTGCTGGATGCGGTTGACGGGCCGTCGGCCAAGGGGGCGGATGCGGTTGCGTTGGCCTGCTGGTTTGCGGCCACGTTCGATGCGCGAGAAATGCTGGTGATCGGCGCGGATGCGCCCGCGGCGGCGCCGGTCACGGTCCGCGCTGTACCCGCCAGCCAAGAGACCCTTTAGACCCATGCGCTATCTGCGCCCGTTGATGCAGGTGGGGCCCGCGCGGCCCCAAGGCGCGCGGCGGTTCGGGGCATGCTGGTACACACAAGTCGAGGTGCTGGCGCGAGATGCGGACCCGTATGTTGTCGGGCTGGAGGACTTGCCGGAGGAAGACCTTGCACGGTTTTCCGAGGGCGTGGTTGCCCCGCAGGTGATGGGCATTCTCAACACCACGCCGGACAGTTTCTCGGACGGGGGACAGCACAGCGGGACGGCGGATGCGGTAGCGCATGGTCAGGCATTGGTGCGGCATGGCGCGCAGATCATCGACGTGGGCGGTGAGTCGACGCGCCCCGGCGCGCAACTGGTGCCGGTAGAGGAAGAGATCGCACGCACGGCCCCGGTGATCCGCGCCCTGCGGGAGGCGGGCGTGAAGCCCCCCATTTCCATCGATACGCGCAAGGCGGCGGTGGCGGAGGCGGCGCTGGACGCAGGTGCCACGCTGGTCAATGACGTGTCGGGCTTTACCTTTGATGCGGGTCTTGCACCCCTGTGTGCGGCGCGCGGTGTGCCAGTCTGCGTGATGCACGCGCAGGGCGATCCGCAGACCATGCAGGACAATCCGCGCTATGACGACGTTCTGCTGGACGTCTATGACTTTCTGGATAGGCGGATTTCGGCGCTGGTGGAGGCCGGGATTGACCGGGGACAGATCATTGCCGACCCGGGCATCGGCTTTGGCAAGACGCTGGATCACAACCTTGCGCTCTTGCAGCGGATCAGCCTGTTTCACGGGCTGGGTGTGCCGATCCTGCTGGGCGTGTCGCGCAAACGGTTCATCGGGACGCTTGCGCATGTGCCCGATGCTGCCGACCGCGGGCCGGGATCTGTCGGCGTCGCGCTGGCCGCGCTGGGGCAGGGGGTGCAGATCATCCGTGCGCATGATGTGGCCGATCATGCACAAGCCATTGCACTATGGCGCGCGGCTGTGGCACATCCTGAGGCATGACCAAGCTTTTCGGTACCGACGGCGTGCGCGGCACAGCCAATACAAGCCCCATGACAGCAGAGATCGCGTTGCGGATCGGCGCCGCAGTCGGGCGATATTTCCGCCGCGACGGTGACAGCGTGCACCGCGTGGTGATCGGCAAGGACACGCGCCTGTCCGGATATATGTTCGAGAACGCGTTGACCGCTGGCCTGACCAGTACGGGCATGAATGTTCTGCTTCTCAGCCCGGTGCCGACCCCGGCCGTGGGCCTGCTGACCCGGTCGATGCGCGCCGATCTCGGCGTGATGATCTCGGCCAGCCATAACCACGCCCATGACAACGGGATCAAGTTTTTTGGCCCTGATGGCTTCAAACTGAGCGATGCGGCAGAGGCCGAGATTGAACGGCTGGTGGATGATGGGGTTGAGCCGGTCGCCGCCGGTGAGATCGGCCGCGCGAAACACGTCTATGACGGGCGTTATCGCTATGTGGAGCGGGTCAAGTCGTCCTTTCCCCGGCAGATGCGGCTCGATGGGCTGAAGGTTGTAATCGATTGCGCGAACGGTGCCGCGTACAACGTCGCACCAGAGGCGCTATGGGAGCTTGGGGCGACGGTCATTCCGGTGGGGGTCGATCCCAACGGCCACAACATCAACAAGGGCTGCGGGTCAATGCACCCGCAAACCGCCGCCGAGGCGGTGGTGGCGCATGGTGCCGATGTGGGCATCTGCCTGGACGGCGATGCGGACCGGGTAATCCTGCTTGATGAAAAGGGACGCGTCGGTAATGGCGACCAGTTCATGGGCCTGATGGCCGCACGCTGGGCCGCCGAGGGCCGGTTGAAGGGCAACGCGCTGGTGGCGACTGTCATGTCCAACCTGGGGCTTGAGCGGTTTCTGCAGGGCCATGGTGTGGGTCTGGAACGCACCGGTGTTGGCGACCGCTATGTGGTGGAACGGATGCGGCAGGGTGGTTTCAACCTTGGCGGTGAACAGTCGGGCCATATCGTGATGACGGATTATGCCACAACCGGCGACGGTTTGATGGCCGGGCTGCAATTCCTCGCGGAACTGGTGCAATCGGGCAAGCGCGCGAGCGAGGTTCTGCACGTATTCGATCCGGTGCCGCAACTGCTCAAGAACGTGCGCTTTGCCGCTGGGCAAACGCCGCTGGAGATGGACAGCGTCAAGGCGGCGATTGCAGATGCCGAAGGGCAGTTGAACGGCAATGGCCGGTTGCTGATCCGCAAGTCCGGCACGGAACCGTTGATCCGTGTGATGGCCGAGAGCGAGGACGAAGCCGTGTTGACGGCCAGCGTCGACCACGTTGTGCAGGCTGTTGAATCTGCGGTTTCTTCTTGACGCGCCTGCACTGGGTTTCTGTAGGGTTGGCGTATTGTCAATAAAACCGAGTACGCACAATGAAGATCGTTTCCTTTTCCCTTTCCATTCTTGCCCTGAGCGCGGGTGCCGCCTTTGCCGATTTGAAGGCCCAGGTATCGTCGCCCTGGGACGGCAAGAAGGTGCCCGCAGGTCAGAACTGCGTCCTTGACGGGGGCAAGGGATCGACACCTCCGTTTCAGGCCACGGGCATTCCAGCCGGTGCCGTTTGGCTGATCGTCGAGTACAACGACAAGAGCTATAAGCCGCTGTCGCGCAACGGCGGTCACGGGACAATCGGGTATGCGGTCAAGGGGACTTCGGGCAGTTTCCCGGCGGTGCCGGGCATGTCCGCGCGGATGCCCAAGGGCGTTCAGCTGATCGCGGCGGCCAAGAGCACCGGGAACTATGCCTCACCCGGCTATCTGCCGCCCTGTTCCGGTGGGCGCGGCAACACCTATGAGGCCGTGGTCAAGGCTGTCGATGCCAATGGCAAGGTGCTGGACAAAACCCGCATGAAGCTGGGCAAGTACTAAGGCGCATCGCTGCGGCGGAAGAGCCGTCGCAGCGCGCCATATTGGCTGAGCCCGACACCAACAAGGATCAGGCTCATTGCCAGCAACAGACTGGGCGGAAGGGGTTCCGAAAGGAACCAAGCGCCCAGCAGCACCGACCACAACGGCACCTGATAATTCGTCAAGGACATGAACACAGGGCCCGCACTGCGGATCACCAGAACGCGCAGCATATTGGCGGCTGCGGTGGGGATCAGGCCGAGAAAGGCAATCACCACAAGGGTTTGGGTGTCGGGGCGCGGCGGCGGCCCTTCGATGATGATTGCGAGCGGGATGGTGATAATGGCGGCGATTAGCAGCAGGACGGTGGAGAGGCCGATGGGATCCACCGCGGGCAGGCGGCGCATCAACACCGAACTGATGCCGTAGCAGCATGCGGCGGAGACACAGGCCAGCCGCCCCGCTGTTTCCAGCGATGCGCCGGAGCTTTCAAAGGCTTGCCCGCCGATCAGAATGCATACCCCGACAAAGCCGATCACAAAGCCCAGCGTCCGCCGCCAGGTCATCCGCTCTCCGGGGACAAAGAAATGCGACAGGGGCAGGACGATCAGCGCGACCGAGGCCATGGAAACCCCCGCAAACCCGCCAGTGACATATTGCTGACCCCATGCCAGCAGCATGAAAGGGATGGCCGTGCTGAACCCGCCGATGGCGATGACGGCCAGCAGGGTGCTACGCGATGCAGGTGCGGAAAACAGGCGCAGCCCCAGAGCGCGCCAGATGATGATCATCAAGACGGCGGCAAAACCAATCCGACCGGCAGCCAGCCAAAACGGCGTGATGCCGGTCAGCGCGATTTCCGTGACCAGAAATGTGCCACCCCAGGTCAGGCCCAGCGTGGCAACCATGGCCCAGCTGGACCACGTGATATTGGCGCTAGCGGTCATGCAACGCCTTGCTGTCGGCCGGGGCTTGGTCCCGTTCGGTCATGCCATAGTCGCGGATCACGCCCGCCACGCGCAGGCGGTAATTGTCAAAGTGGATGTCGCGGCCCGCGCCCTGAGCGTCGCGGTGGTCCGGCAATTTGCGCCAGTGTTCGAGTGCCGCTTCGTCCTCCCAGAACGACAGGGACAAGAGCTTGCCCGGTTCCATAAGCGACTCGAACCGTTCGACCGAAATAAAACCGGGAATGTCCGCGAGATGGTGTTTCAGCGCAGCCGCGCGGTTCAGATAGGGCGTGCGATGGCCCTGCTTGGGCCAGACTTCGAAGATGACTGCGATCATGCGGGACCTCCCATTGGCTTGGACACGTTCCTGAGCCATGTCCGGTCTTCTTTGAGAATGAATTTCTCGGATTGTGCAAACAGGTAATTCTCTTGCCCCAGCGGGTCAGCGGCGAGGCGGGCGCGATATGCCTCGTAAGCGGCAAGGTTTTCAATGTGATAGATGCCATAGGCCAAGGTTGATGATCCTTCGTGGGGTGCGAAATATCCCACAAGGTCCGCGCCGCAGCGGGGGATGCACTGGCCCCAGCGGTCGCCGTATTCGGCAAAGGCTGCGCGTTTGGTCGGGTCGATCTGGTACTGGATGATACAAGTGAGCATGGGTGTTCCTTTCGTGATGGGCGATGAATAGCACTTGGCGATGCGAGAATGCTTCGGCTATGATCAAACTATGAAAGAAGGTCCTGACATCTCTCATATCGCGGCGCTGATTGGTGATCCGGCGCGGGCGAATATCCTGACGGCGCTGATGGATGGCCGTGCACTGACGGCGTCCGAGCTGGCCGAAGATGCGGGCGTGACCCTGTCCACGGCCAGCGGGCATTTGTCGAAACTGGTGGATGCGGAGCTACTCAGCCCGCGCAAACAGGGGCGGCACAAGTATTTTCAGCTTGCAGGCGCGGATGTGGCAGAGGTGCTGGAGGCGCTGATGGGCCTTGCCGCGCGGCGCGGGGCAACGCGCGTGCGCACCGGCCCCCGTGATGCGCAGATGCAGACAGCGCGGGTCTGTTACAACCACCTGGCGGGGCGCTTGGGGGTGCAGATGTATCGCAGCCTCTTGGCCCAAGGCATTCTGGTGGAACAGGGCGAAGACGTGACGCTGACGCCGTTGGGGGTCACGTTTGTGGGTGAGTTCGGTATTGATATCAACGGATTGAAGGCGGGGCGGACCAAGCTGTGCCGCACGTGCCTTGATTGGTCAGAGCGGCGCAATCATTTGGCAGGCAGCCTCGGTCGCGCGATGTTGACCCGGATGGAAGACAGCGGTTGGTTGCGCCGAGATCCCAAGAGCCGGGCGGTGATCATGTCCGCCACGGGACAGGTCGCATTCGACGAGGCGTTTCCCACAGTTTGACATAGTGTAAGTCATTGCTTACCGTAAGTCATGACTTACGGAGAATCACTTGCTGCATTGTCGGACCCGACCCGCCGGATGGTGTTTGAAAGCGTTGCGCGCAGGCCCAATTCGGTCTCTGCGATTGCGGAGGATCTGCCGGTCAGCCGGCCGGCGGTGTCGCAACACCTCAAGGTGTTGTCCGACGCAGGCCTGGTGGAAGTACGCGCCGAGGGTACGCGCCGCATTTATTCGGTTCGCGCGGCCGGGATCGCCGATCTGCGCGCCTATCTCGATCAATTCTGGGATGATGTGATGGCAGGATTTGCCGCCGAAGTTCGAAATATGGAAGGGCAACGCCATGACTGACCCAATCATCAAAACGCTCGACGTGTCGTGTGATGCCGCGCAAGCCTTTGATATCTTTGTAAATCGCATCGCGGCTTGGTGGCCGCTGGACGGGCACGCGGTCTCTGCGGCGGCGGGTAAGGTGGCAGTGGCGGTGACGATTGAACCCAAGGTGGGAGGGGCGGTCTTTGAAACCATGTATGACGGCACGCGCACGGATTGGGGCGAGATTCTGGAGTTTGAGCCGGGCCGCAAGCTGGCGATGACCTGGCATCCGGGCAACAATGCAGACAACCCGACGCGCGTGGAAGTCGTGTTTGATGACCTGCCGGACGGGGGATGCCGCGTCACGCTGACCCATAGCGGTTGGGAGGTCTGGGGCGATCAGGCGGCAGACAAACGCGGCAACTACGATAACGGCTGGGATTTCGTTCTGGGCGAACGGTATGCGGCTGCCGTCAGGTAAAACAGGCGCCCCGAAGGGCGCCTGAGCGAAGGTGCGCCGTGAAGGCGCAACCTGCGGTTCTTAGTTCTTGGATTTGTCGACCATTTTGCCTGCGGAGATCCACGGCATCATGCCACGCAGGGTTTCGCCAGTGGCTTCGATCTGGTGCTCGTCGTTGATGCGACGCGTGCCTTTGAAGAACGGCTGGCCCACCTGGTTTTCCGCCATAAAGTCGCGGACGAACTTGCCGGTCTGGATGTCCGTCAGGATCGCTTTCATGCGCGCCTTGGTCTCGTCGTAGGGCAGAACGCGCGGGCCTGAGACGTATTCGCCATATTCCGCCGTGTTCGAGATCGAGTAGTTCATGTTGGCGATGCCGCCTTCGTAGATCAGGTCCACGATCAGCTTCACTTCGTGCAGGCATTCGAAATAGGCCATTTCGGGGGCGTAACCCGCCTCGACCAGGGTCTCAAAGCCCATGCGGATCAGTTCCACGAGGCCACCGCACAGAACCGCCTGTTCGCCGAAGAGGTCAGTTTCGCATTCTTCGCGGAAGTTGGTTTCGATGATGCCGGAGCGACCGCCGCCGATGGCGGAGCAGTAGGACAGGCCGATTTCCAGGGCACGGCCCGACGCGTCGTTGTCGACCGCCACGAGGCAAGGCACGCCGCCACCTTTGACATATTCACCACGCACGGTGTGGCCGGGGCCCTTGGGCGCCATCATCACCACGTCAACGCCAGCTTTGGGTTCGATCAGGCCGAAATGCACGTTCAGGCCGTGGGCGAAGGCAATCGCGGCCCCCTCGCGGATGTTGTCGTGCACATATTTCTTGTAGGTTTCGGCCTGCAATTCATCGGGCATGGTGAACATGATCAGATCGGCCCAGGCGGCGGCCTCGGCGATGCCCATGGTTTTCAGGCCTTCGCCTTCGGCCTTGGCGATCGAGGGCGAGCCTTCGCGCAGGGCGACGACGACGTTTTTTGCGCCGCTGTCGCGCAGGTTGAGAGCGTGGGCGTGGCCCTGGGAGCCGTAGCCCAAGATGGCCACGTTCATGTCCTTGATCAGGTTGATGTCGCAATCGCGGTCGTAATAAACGCGCATGAAGAGTCCTCCGTTTGATGTCTGGGTGCGTTATAGGATGGGGCATGCGGGTTTTCTGCGTTGCAATTTGCATATTTTTGGAACAATGAAGCGCTAATCATTCATTGTTCTTCAAATATGCAGGAAAATCATGCTTGATGACGTGGACCGGCGCATCCTGAGGCACTGGCAGTCCGACCCAAGCCTTGCGCCGACTGAACTGGCGGAGCGCGCGCGTGTCAGCGCGGGCCAGTTGGCGCGCCGACAGGCAAAGATGCGGGCCGCTGGGTTGGTGCACGGCGTGCAGGCGATGATTGATTGGGCGGCGCTGGGATACGCGGTTGAGGTGTCCTTGCGCGTGACGTTGGACAAAACGCAAGGCAGTGCCTTTGACGAGTTTATCGATGCGGCGCGGGACGTGCCCGAGGTGATCGAGATCCAGACCTTTCTGGGCCGTGTGGATGTACGCCTTTCGGTTATTGCGCGCGACATGGCCCATTACCAGCATCTCTATCGCAGCCGAATCCTGACCCTGCCGCATATCTCGGACATAGAGGCCTTGATGCATGTGGCGCGGATCAAGAGCGATGAGGCGCTGCCGCTGTGATTGATCTGGACGACATGGATTTTGCGATCCTGCGCCATCTGTCCGAGGATGCGGGGCAAGGGGCGGGTGCGATCGGGCGCGCGTGCGGGTTGTCACAACCGGCGGCGTGGCGGCGGATCAAGCGGCTGCGCGACGCTGGCGTGATCCGGGGGCAGCGTCTGCGCCTTGATGCCCAGAAGCTGGGGTTCGGGGTGACCGTCTTTCTTGGGGTGAAACTGGCCACCAAGGGGCGGGTGAGCCTTGAGGATTTCGAGCGCGCGGTGTCTGCGATCCCCGAAGTGCAGACAGTGGAGCATGTGCTTGGCCTCTATGACTACCGCCTGCGGGTGGTCGCGCGGGATCTTCCCGATTTCGAACGGGTGTTGCGGCGGCGGATCATGACCCTGCCCGGCGCGGGCGAGGTGGAGGCGAATGTGCTTTTGTCCGAGGAGCGGCGTCCGGGGCCGATTGGCTGAAAAGCTTTCCGATATGCGGCGCACCGTGCTGCGGTGCCGCGAATGTATACTGTCATAGGCTTTGTCGGGGCCGCGGCGTTGGGTTATGTCCTCTGCAAACAGAGAGGACATACCCATGGCTGCATTGCTTGATACTGTTGATCCCACAGGTTTGGAGGAGTTTTCCGTCGTGTTCACGGACCGGTCGCTCAACCATATGAGCGCTGCGTTCCAGGAGGTGATGAACGACATCTCGGCGATGCTGAAATCCGTCTATCAGGCAGATGCGGTGGTGGTTGTGCCCGGTGGCGGCACCTTTGGCATGGAGGCCGTCGCGCGGCAATTCGGGCGTGGCGCAGATGTGCTGGTGGTGCGCAACGGGTGGTTTTCCTACCGTTGGAGCCAGATTTTCGAAACGGGCGGTCTGACCGCACAGACCCATGTGCTGAAGGCGCGCCAGACGGGCAATGCATCGCCGTCGCCCTTTGCGCCCGCGCCCATCGAGGAGGTCGTGGCGACCATTCGGGATCAAAAGCCGGATGTCGTCTTTGCGCCGCATGTGGAAACCAGCGCGGGTGTGATCCTGCCCGATGACTATGTGGCGGCGATGGCCGCTGCGGCGCATGAGGTGGGCGCGCTGATGGTTCTGGATTGCATCGCGTCGGGCTGTGCCTGGGTGGATATGCGGGCGCTTGGGGTGGATGTGCTGATCTCTGCGCCGCAAAAAGGGTGGAGCGCGTCGCCCTGTGCCGGGCTGGTCATGTTGTCGGACCGTGCCGTGGCGCGAATGGAAGAGACGACGTCCGATAGTTTTGCGATTGATCTCAAGAAGTGGCATCAGATCATGCAGGCCTATGAGAGCGGCGGCCATGCCTACCACGCCACAATGCCGACCGATGCCTTGCGCGATTTCCGCGACACCATGCGCGAGACGGAGGGCTACGGCTTCGGCAAGCTGAAAGAGGCGCAATGGGCGCTGGGTGGCGCGGTGCGCGCCATGTTGTCGGAGAAGGGTGTGACGTCTGTGGCCGCGGACGGGTTCGGCGCACCGGGTGTTGTGGTCAGTTACACCGCCGATCCGGAGATCCAGACAGGCAAGCGTTTTGCCGCCCAGGGCATGCAGATTGCGGCGGGCGTGCCACTGCAATGCGATGAGCCGGCGGATTTCCGGACGTTCCGCATTGGTCTTTTTGGCCTGGACAAGCTTTATGATGTGGACGGCACCGTCGCGCGGCTGCGCCGGGTGGTCGATCAGGTTCTCTGAGGGTCAGCCCGCGGGCCGCGTGCCCAGCCCCAGTTGCATCAGCGTTTTGCGTACGGGTGTGATCTGGTGCAGGGCGTTCAGCCCGAGAGCGCGCGCCTCGCGCATCAGCGGTGCCTGCGCCTGGCTTGCACGGTTGAGCAGGTCCACACCTGTGACACGCCTGCGGATGTCGGCATAGCGGGCATCGTGATAGGCGGTCAGCATCGCGTCGTCGCCAAGGGTGTCCGGATTGGCCTGGGCCAGCTCCAGCAGGCTGGCGGTATCGGCGAGCGACATGTTCAATCCTTGCGCGCCGATGGGTGGGACGACGTGGGCCGCTTCGGCGATCAGGGCCATGCGCGTGCCGGACATTCGGTCCGCAATCTGGCTGATGATCGGCCAGACCGTGCGCCGTGAAGCAAGGGTCAGGGGGCCCAGGATCTCGCAACTGCGCGCGGACATCTCTGCCTCGAACGCGGGAATATCTGCGACCGTCCGGGCCATACTGCGCGGGCCATCGTCCATCCAGACGACTGCGGAACAGGGGCGACCGTCCCGGTCCGGCAGGGGCACGAGGGTAAAGGGGCCACCGGTCTGGTGCACCTCGGTCGATATATTGTCGTGGGGGATCGGGTGGGTCACCGCAAAGGCCAGCGCTTTTTGCCCGAACCTGCGGGTGCGCGCGCCGATGCCCGCGGCTTGCCGCATCGGGGAATTGCGCCCGTCTGCCGCGATCACCAGACGGGTCGCGACCCGCGTGCCATCCGTCAGGCCCACGCGGGCTTCGGCGGTGCGGCCCACAAAGGTTTTCGTGCCGACGCCCGGGCGGAAATCGACGGTCTCCAGCGCGTCCAGCCGGGCCACCATCTCGCGCCGCAGCCGCCAGTTGGGAAAGTTCCAGCCAAAGGGCAGGTCCGACACGTCGGAGGCGCGAAACGCCTTGGCCGCACGGGCGGTGCCATCTGTGCCACCGGCATCGACGATCTGCATCACCTCCAGAGCAGCGGCATGTGGTTCCAGTGTGGACCAGAGGCCTGCGGCCTCGAGCACCCCGTGCGCAGGTTGCAGCATGGCGGTTGTACGCAGATCCGCGCCCGCGTCATCGCCATCGGTGACGGGCGGGGCAGGGTCCACGCAGATGACGGAAAAACCGGCAGTCCCAAAGGCCGCGGCAGCTGTCAGCCCGGCGATGCCGCCGCCGGAGATCAGGATATCGCAGGATGTGATGTCGCTCATGACGTCTCCTTTGACAGGCAATCTAAGCTGCCTGCGCACCGCGCCAAGGCGGCATCCTGTCCTACCCCTGCAACCGGGTGAGGAAACCGGTCAGATCATCCGTGTGATATTGGATATGCGGCGCAGGTGCTGCGGCACTGGCCACGTGCACCGTGCGCATGCCAAGCGCGTGCGGCACGGCCAAGTTGCGCGGCTCGTCCTCGAACATGGCGCCGACGCGCGTGTCGATACCGTCGCGTCCGAACACGCGGTCAAAGGCGGCGCGATCCGGTTTGGGATGGAAATCCGCGTGCTCGACGCCGTAAACCGCGTCGAACAGGCCCGACAGACCACGCGCGGCCAAGACGCGTTCGGCATAGGGCGCGCAGCCGTTGGTATAGACGATGCGCCGTCCCGGCAGGTCGCCGATGCGGTCGGCAAGCGCGCTGTCGGGTTCGAGGTGATCCATGGAAATGTCGTGCACGTCCTCGAGATAGGGCAGTGGATCGAGGTCATGTTCGCGCATCAAGCCCGCCAGAGTGGTCCCGTGATCGTGCCAATACTGCGTTCGCAACTGATCGGCGCGGGCGCGCGAGACGCCAAGCGCGTCCATCACATAGGCCGTCATGCGCACCTCGATCTGATCAAACAGCCGTGCGGAGGGCGGATAGAGCGTGTTGTCTAGGTCAAAGACCCAGGCGCGGACATGGGAGAAATCGGATGCGGACATGGCAACTGCTTAGGCCGCCACCGGGCGGGGTGCAAGTCACGAGGGTTGCGTGCAGGTCGGCGCACGCTCTAGTGTGATGCAATTCAATGACTTGCGAGGCCCGCATGCCTGCCCCACGCCCGAACAACACAGACGCCTATTCCATGATCCTCGACGCGATCGACATCGGCACTTATCGCCCCGGTGACCGGCTGGTGGAAAGCGAGCTGGCGGATCGGTTCGGCGTGTCCCGCACGCCGGTGCGCGAGGCCTTGCAGCGGCTCGAGACGCAATCGCTGTTGTCGCGCGACGGGCGCAGCCTGATCGTCGCGTCTCTGGATCACAACCAGATGTCCGAACTTTATGTGGTGCGGCGCGAGTTGGAGGGGTTGGCCGCATCGCTTGCGGCGCGTCACGCCACGTCCGAAGAGGTGCGCATCCTGCGCGAGATGGTCGAGGAGGACAACGCGCTGATCGGTGACCCACCCGCGCTGGCGCGGGCCAACCGCCGGTTTCACCAGCAGATCCACCTTGCCTCGCATAACCGCTATCTTGTGCAGCAACTCGATCTGGTGCACCGCACCATGGCGCTGATGGCGACGACATCTCTGGCCGCGGTGGGACGGACACGCATCGCGCAGTCCGAGCATGACGCCATCGTTTCGGCGATCGAGGCCAAGGATGAGGCCGCCGCGGGTCAGGCGCTGCGGGATCACATCTCCGTCGCGTTCATGACCCGTTTGAAACAGGATGCCGAGGCGCGCAAGGAAGACGGCTAGGGTTGCGCTGTGCCGTGCTGGGTCTTGTCCCAATAGTAGGGATCAAAGACCAGTTCGTAGAGCGCCTTGTAACTGGCCAGCGCACCCAGCGGGAAATAGAGCGGAAGCGTGAACACCCACGGGATCAGGTGCCTGCGTTCTTTGGCAGACGTTGCAAGGATGCCGATCAGCGCGTTGAGGATTTCGGCAAAGATGAAGAACCCGGCAAGCGGCCAGATGACACCTGCGCCCAGCGTTTCGGTAACCGGGTGAGGCAGGCCGAATGTGGGCAGGAGAAAGCTCCACAGAAGCGGCAGGGTCACGAATTGCGAGAATGTCGCCAGAAACATGACCTGAAACCCGATGAACCGTTTCCAGCCCAGATCGTGCAACAGCGCGCGCGGGTTCCGCATGTGCACGCAATAGGTGATCAGATAGCCCTTGAGCCAGCGCGACCGCTGTTTGACCCAAGGCCAGGCGCGGCAATTGGCTTCTTCGAACGTGGCGGTGGGGATCAGTTCGGTCCGGTATCCCCGCCGCGCCAGTCGCACGCCCAGGTCGGCGTCTTCGGTCACATTATGCGCATCCCAGCCGCCAAGCTCTTCTAGGATCTCGCGTCGAAAGAAGAGTGTGGTGCCACCCAAGGGCAGGACCAAACCCATGCGCGCGACGCCAGGCAGGACAAGCCGCCACCAGCTGGCATATTCGATGGTAAAGCAGCGGGCGATCCAGTTGTAGCTGGAGTTGTAGTAGTCGAGGATACCCTGCAGGCAGGCCACATCCGGTCCTGCCTGGGCGTAATGCGCCACGACCTTTTCGATCTGATCAATCTCCGGCGCGTCCTCGGCATCCCACACCCCGATGATGTCCCCGTCGCAGAAATCCAGTGCATAGTTCAACGCGCGGGGTTTGGTCGTGATCGTACCGTCATCGGGCACTTCGACAACGCGCATCCATTGCGGCAGCTTGGTCCGGGCAAGGGTGGCGCGGGTGACGGCATCCTTGGCTTCGAGCACCAGCACCACTTCGAGCAGGGCCTTTGGGTAGGTGAGGCGGGAAAGTCGGGCAACAAGCGCCTCGGCGATCCGCTCTTCCTTGAACAATGGCACCATGACTGACACACGCGGCAACCGGTGCGGGACGACCTTGGGCAGCGGTTCGGGGGCCGTCGGCACCCGGTCGGTCATTTGTGTAACAAGCGCCAACAATTTCAGCACGGTCGTCAGGACCAGCGTAACCACACCCCATCCGATCAAGGCGGTCATCACCCATAGCGGAAAGGCGATCAGTGCGGCGCCGAAGAGCGCCGCAAGCAACACCAGCCCGCCGTCTCCCAGAGCCTTGAGAGGTGACCAGTCGCGGCAGCTGATCTCTTGTGGAACAAGCGTCACCGCGCGGTGCGCCAGTTCCGCGCCGTGCAGCGTGCTGATTTGCGTGTTGATCTGGTCCTGATCGGCCAGCACGGGTCGGATGTCAAAGCCAGGGGCAGGCGCTGCGGCCCGCAAGGCATCAAAACGGTCCGGCCGGGTTGTCGCGACAAGCAGCGTTGTGCCGATCCATCGCCACGGGACAACGCTAAATTTCTGGCAGAGGCGTGCGGGCAGGGCGCGGGCCATCAGCGGGCTGGGTGGATCGAGCCTTAGGTCGACATGATCGGTGTCGTGCTGCGTTGCAAGCGCATGCAACACGTCGCGCCGGTCCACATGCCCATCGGCGACGAGAATCTCACCCAATGGTGCATTATAGGTGTGCTGTTTGCCGAGTGCTTCGATCAACGTCGTCTGAGTGATCAGACCCGCATTCACCAATTGCCGCCCCACCGGCAAGGTGGGCCGATCCCGCCGCAGGACCGGGCGGGGCTGGGAAAGGCGCAGTAACGGATCGCTCATGATGGGGTCCGAACATATGGCTCGGGCCCACTGTGAAGCTGTCCAGTTAACGAAGCGTTAAGGTTGTGGCGTTGCGCGGATCAATCAACCAAAGCGCGATGCAATCCCGCCTCAGACGGCGCGCGCCGCCATCGCGTCGGCAAATCGTTCAAAAAGGTAATAGCTGTCTTGCGGGCCGGGGCTTGCCTCAGGGTGGTATTGGACCGAGTAAACCGGCTTGCCCTCGACCCGGATGCCACAGTTGGAGCCGTCAAAGAGCGACGTGTGGGTTTCGATGACGCCATCAGGCAGGGTCTGCGCATCCACGGCAAATCCGTGGTTCATCGAGGTGATCTCTACCTTGCCTGTGTCCAGATCCTTGACCGGGTGGTTGGCGCCGTGGTGACCGTGGTTCATCTTGATCGTCTTTGCACCCAGGGCGAGGGCCAGCATCTGGTGGCCAAGGCAAATGCCGAACATGGGTACGTCCCGGCCCAGGATATCTTGGATCATCGGTACCGCGTAAGCCCCGGTGGCCGCCGGATCACCGGGGCCGTTGGACAGGAACACGCCGTCTGGATTGTGGGCCATCACCTCTTCGGCAGTGGCGGTGGCGGGCAGAACGGTCACATCGCAGCCCGCAGAGGCAAGACAGCGCAGGATGTTCCGCTTGGCGCCATAGTCGATGGCGACCACTTTGTGCTTGGGGTCGGTCTGGGGCGTATAGCCTTCGGGCCAGGCCCACCGCATCTCGTTCCAGTGATAGGATTGGGCGCAGGTGACCTCCTTGGCCAGATCCATCCCTTCGAGGCCCGCAAAGGCGCGCGCGGCAGCAACCAGCGCATCAGTGTCAAATGTGCCATCGGGGCTGTGCGCCAAGGCCACGTGTGGTGCGCCAGCCTGCCGGATCGCGCGCGTCAGACGCCGCGTGTCCACGCCGCCGATGGCGATCCGCCCGCGCGCAGCCAGCCAGCCCGACAGGTGTTCCGCGGCGCGCCAGTTCGACGGGTCTGTGGGCATCCACTTGACCACCATACCAGAGGCAACCGGATCGCCTGTTTCGTCATCTTCGGGGTTCACGCCCACATTGCCGATATGCGGAAAGGTAAAGGTCACGACCTGCCCGGCATAAGACGGGTCGGTCATGATTTCCTGGTATCCCGTCATGGCCGTGTTGAAACACAGTTCGGCCTCGGTCTGGCCTGTGGCTCCGAACCCGTGGCCGAAGAACAATGTGCCATCAGCAAGGGCGAGGCAGGCAGTCGGTGCAGGTGTGGCGGCGGCGTTCATGGGCGGACCTCTGGCAGCAGGGGGAACATGTGGAATGTCGGCAAATTGCGCGGAAACTAGTGTGCGCAGGGCACAGGGTCAAGCAAGATCGGAATTTTGAGTTTTCGTTTTAAAACAGTAACTTGTGCCGCTTCGTCCGGGTTGCCTCGTATATCCGTTTTCAGTATGGTCCCAAGTTCAACACGTGCCCATGGGGATGGACATCACAAATGGATTTACGCGCCAAGATTTCGGCCGCTCTCAAGCAGGCCATGAAAGACAAGGATGCGGAGCGTCTGTCGACGCTGCGGCTGATCAATGCCGCGATCAAGGACAAGGATATCGACGCCCGCGCGGCAGGCGAAGATGACGGTGTCGGAGAGGCCGAAGTGCTTGGGATCCTTGGGAAAATGTCAAAGCAGCGCACCGAAAGTGCCCGCACCTATGAGGAAGGCGGGCGGCTGGATCTGGCGGAACGCGAGCTGTCGGAGATCAAGGTCATCGAAGAATTCCTGCCACAGCAGTTGGACAACGATGCCAGCGCCAAGGCCGTCGATGCCGCCATCGCCGAGGTCGGCGCGGACAGCATCCGCGACATGGGCAAGGTGATGGGTGTGCTCAAGTCGAAATATACCGGCCAGATGGATTTCGGCACTGTTGGTCCGATGGTCAAGGATCGGCTCTGCGCGTCCTAGACCGCCGTTGGCCGCTGCAAGGCGCGCTGTAGGTCTTCGAAGAGGTCAAGCCGCTCTTCCTCGCTGAGAAACGCGCCGATCTCTACTTCGCGCCCTTTGCCTTTGAGCGTGATGTAGTTGGGCACAGGGCCCTTGTCCTCATGCTTGGTCACTTGCGTCCAGTAGCGGTTGCAATCCCATGTCTGGACCGCGCCGTTGGCGTCGGTCCGGGTCAGGTGCGTTTCCTCTGCATCCAGTCGCAGCACTTCGATGATCTGGCGGGCACGGCGATTGCGGCGGAGCGCATAGTAGATGCCCCACACGGCCACCATCAGGAAGGGCAGTACCCCCCATAACACGACACTCCCCAAAAGCGGCAGTGCGGGAATGAGGATCAAGGTGAATGTCGCCAGAACAAAAGCCGCCATCCCGTGCGGGGGCAGCGAATTGTGCGGCCAGAGCAGGAGCTCTTGCACCTGTGCGTCCGGTTCTGTGGTCCAACGATATGGCATGACAGGATTTATAATCTGTCTCGCGCCCTTGTCGAACGACAGGGTGTCGCGGCGCGGGTGTTTCGGGCCCGCACCGCGATCTGGTCAGAGATCGGTATAGGCCACTGACGGCTCCGGCGTAAGGGTGCGTCGCTGCGCCGTACCGGAGGCGAGGTCCTGCCGGTAAAGCTTGAGCAGCCCGCGTGTCCCGTCAGGCAGGGCCGCAATCTGGCCCAGAGTGCTGTTGCCGCCCGCCTCGGCGCGGAGGTAGGACGTGGTCAGCAGATGCTGCTGAAACGTGGTTAACGTCCCGGTGGCCTCATAGCCCATATACCGTTGGTAATTCGAAATCGCGCTGCGTGTCTTGGGGCCGACGCGACCGTCCACAGTTCCTGCATCAAAGCCGAAATAGGTCAGCGCCGACTGAATCTCGCGACCTTCGGTGGTGGCGGGGATGCTGGGCCGATAGGCTTTCTTGGCGGTGTATTTGCGGGGCTTGGGCTTGTAGGTCGCCGTCGGGGCGGTGGCGCGGGTGCGGGCGCGCTGTTGCTGCTGGATCTGGGCGTCGCGTGCTTTCTTCTTGCGCACCTCTTTCTGGATGATGGCACCGGCGACACCGCCGATCAGGGCACCGGTGATGAAATCCTTGCCGTCGGCGGCAACGCGGGTGGCGGGGACGAGGGCGATGGCGGCCACGAGGGCGCCGGTTGTCAGTTTTGGCAGACGCATTGGAATGCTCCTTTGGCTGTATCAGGGTGCGCAAGGGGGCACGTGTTCGGGCAGCGTGGTCCATGTGCGGCACACTCGGCATATGGGACGTTTAGCGGGGCATGAAACCGCGATAGCGCCGCGCGCCCTAAATGGGCGGCAATCTGCACGTTTCTCGGCGCGAACAAGCAACGAACCGCGTGTGACGTCGCGCTGTTATTGCATAGCAGGCGGCAAGGCGCCGTGATTCATGACCCGGACTGGCCACACGACCATCGCCAAATAAAAAGGGCCCCGGTCGCCACCGGAGCCCTGTTTCAGTTTCATGTCTCAGACCGGGCTATTCCGGTTTGTACTGTCCGTCTCGCGGGTGACTGGTGTCGACCCACTCGTCAAAGTTATCCGGATAGCGGTGCGACTTGTCCCAGTCTTCCTGCTTGGGCAGGATTTCGAACGTGTGCTCTGGCGGCGGGCTGGGCAGTGTCCATTCCAGCGTGTCCGCATATTCGTTCCACGGGTTGTTCTCGGTCACCTTGGCGCCGCGCAGCAGCGAATAGCCAATCACACCAAAGAAGAACACGAAGGACGCGAAGGACAGGAATGCACCCCACGACGACCACTCGTTCCAATAAGCAAACTGCTCGGGGTAGTCGATGTAGCGGCGCGGCATCCCTTGGCGACCCAGGAAGTGCTGGGGGAAGAAGGTGATGTTGGCACCGATGAACATCGCCCAGAAGTGCAGCTTTCCTGCCCATTCGGGATACATGCGGCCTGTCATCTTGGGGAAGTAGAAGTAAACCCCCGCAAAGATCGCGAACACGGCGCCAAGGCTCATCACGTAGTGGAAGTGCGCGACCACGTAGTATGTATCGTGATAGTAGCGGTCCACGGCGGCCTGGCTGAGTACGATGCCCGTGACCCCACCTGCGGTGAACAGGAACAGGAAGCCGAAGGCCCACAGCATGGGTGTCTTCATCTCGACCGAACCGCCCCACATGGTGGCGATCCAGCTAAAGACCTTGACCCCTGTGGGCACCGCGATGACCATCGTCGCCAGCATGAAGTAGGCCTGCTGGTTCAGCGACATGCCGACCGTGTACATGTGGTGCGCCCACACGACAAAGCCCAGCACGCCAATTGCGATCAGCGCCCAGACCATCGGCAGGTAGCCAAAGACCGGCTTGCGGCTGAACGTTGCGATCACGTGGCTGATGATGCCGAAACCGGGCAGGATGATGATGTACACTTCTGGGTGACCAAAGAACCACAGGATGTGCTGGTACAGCACCGGGTCACCGCCACCTGCGGGGTCAAAGAAGGCGAAGCCAAAGTTACGGTCCATCAGAAGCATGGTGATCGCGCCCGCCAGAACCGGCAGGGACAGAAGGATCAGCCACGACGTGATGAAGATCGACCAAGAGAACAGCGGCACCTTGAACAATGTCATGCCGGGGGCCCGCATGTTCAGGAATGTCGTGATCATGTTGATTGCACCCAGGATCGACGAGGCACCCGAAACGTGGACCGCAAAGATAGCGAGGTCCATCGACATGCCCTGTTCATTGGTCGACAGCGGCGGGTACAAAACCCAGCCCACGCCCGAGCCGGCCTGGCCATTGCCACCGGGGGCGAGCACCGAACAGATCGCCAGCGTGGTACCGGCCACATACAGCCAGAAGGACAGGTTATTCATCCGCGGGAACGCCATGTCCGGAGCACCGATCTGCAGCGGCATGAAATAGTTGCCGAACCCGCCGAAAAGCGCGGGGATCACGACGAAGAACATCATCAGGATGCCGTGTCCGGTGATCAGCACGTTCCAGAGGTGGCCGTTGGGCGTACATTCACCCGCGGCCGCGGCTGTCAGGCGTGCGCCTTCCATACACATGTACTGTACGCCCGGATCCATAAGTTCGAGGCGCATGTAAACCGTGAACGCCACCGAGACAAAGCCGACAAGGGCCGAAACGATGAGGTACAGGATACCGATATCTTTGTGGTTGGTGGACATGAACCAACGGGTGAAAAAGCCCCGTTCGTCTTCGTGCTCGTGCCCGTGAATGGCTGCGTCTGCCATGCGGTGCCTCCTGGCTTGGAACTGTTAACGCGCGCGGGGTTCCCATCCGCACACGGATTCTTGAGTGGTTCTAGAGTTTTGGCACGCCCGCATCAATGGAAGATCGCCTTTGGGACCGGGATGAATTGTCGCGTGTGAACCATGATGCATAGTCCGTTGGGGTCTGGTTTGAAAACCCAGCCAAATTGGTGCCGGTGTTTCCACCGTGGAAACGATCGCGCCTGTCTTGTGCTTGCGTTTCCAAATCAGGGCCGACCGCACAAAATGGCCTAGGTTTCGTGGCTTTGTGCGCATCTTTCATCCACCGATAAACCTGATTCCACCGCCATTAACGCTCCGTGAATGCGTGCAAAGCGCTGTGGAGTGAGTGAAGATCAATGGCAACGAATGACAATACGAATCCCGGAACCGAGGGTGACCAGGTTATCAGCGGGACAACTGGCGCGGACACACTGACGGGTGCGTTCGGCTCGGACACGATCAACGGCGGCGACAGCGCAGATGTGCTAAGCGGTGACGGTCCGGTTCAGGGCGCATGGCATTTCGAAACCTTCGACTATGATTTCACCTCTGCCGCAGGGCAGGCGTTTGACATCGAGAACGGTGTGCGCACCGGATCGGGCTATGTCAGCGACTTCAACGAAGGCGGCCTGACCAACACCGTGCGCGGCACGCCCGGCAGCAACCCGGAAAACTTCGGCGTCATCTATACCAGCACGTTGAACGTCGTTTCGGGGGGGACGTATCGTCTGACCACGTCGTCGGACGACGGCTCTACGATCCAGATCTTTGATTCCGCGGGCAATCCCCTGCAATTCGCCAACCAGTCCGGCGGCACGCTCGACTATCTGAATAACGATTTCCACCAAGGCACCACCACGCGGTTCGGCGACGTGGTGCTGGACCCGAATGAAACCTACACCATCCAGATCCGCTATTGGGAGAATCAGGGCGGTGACACGCTGGCGGCCACGATCAGCGGGCCGGACACCGGCAATGTATCCGAAAGCCTGCTGACCACTGATATGATCGGCATGCCGCCCGGACCGGAATATTCGGTCACCGGCACGCCGGCGGGCATCGAAGGAGATGACTATATCGATGGCGGGGCCGGTGCCGATAGTATCGACGGAGACGGCGGAAATGACACGCTTTTGGGCGGTGCGGGTCAGGATACGATCGATGGCGGCAGCGGCGACGATGTCATTGATGGCGGCGACAATACTGATTTCATCTACGGCGGGGCGGGCAACGACAGCATAACGGACACTGGCGGCGCCCTCTCCGACGACACGATCGACGGCGGCAGCGGCAACGACACCATTGACGGCGGCGCGCGTGAAGACCTTTTGACCGGCGGAACCGGCGACGATCAGATCTTGGGCGGGGATGGCAATGATACCATTCTGGGCGAACTGGGGTCTGACAATCTGTTCGGGGGGGCGGGCAACGATATTCTGGTTGGCGATACGCTCGGAGGGGCCGGTGCTACTACGGGCTCTGTCCTCGCGGTTGAGGATTTCGAGGGTGGCGCCAGCGGCTGGTCCGACAACGCGACCGAAACGGACCCGGGTGTTGGCGAGGTGCTGGGCCGTTTTGGTTCCGCTGACGGCGTGAACGCCACGCAAAAGACCTTTGCCCTTGATGCCACCAAGGATTTCGCGGTTATCGAATTCGACGCCCACCTGATCGACAGTTGGGACGGAGAGAGCTTTGTCATCACTCTGAACGGCGAAGACGTGTCGTTCACCCACGTTTACAATCAGCCCGCCGTCGGCGGCAGCCAGAGCTTTGTCGGATCGGATGGCGCAACCTACACGGTCGATTACACTCCGACCGCCCACGGCGCATTTGCCTTCTCCAGCGGATCGGGTGGCGGGTTTGAAGACGCGACATTTGCCGTCAAGATCACGGTCGAAGACCCGCCCGCAAATCTGACCATCGGTTTTGGCAGTACGCTGGATCAGTCGACGACAGACGAAAGCTTTGCCATCGACAACCTGTCGGTCATTGCCACGGATGATCCAAACGACACTCTGGCGTCCGTCCAGTCCGGCCTCGCGGTTGGGGCAGACGACACGCTGACCGGCGGAACTGGCGACGACACCCTGACAGGCGGCGACGGGGATGATGTGTTTGTCTACACGCCCGGCGACGGCAATGATGTCATCACCGATTTCAACGCGGGCAATAGCGGCGCGCTGGATGATGGCGATCAGACCAACAACGATTTTATCGATCTGAGCGCCTACTACTCCCACATTCACGAATTGCGGTCGGATCTGGCCGATGACGGGGTGCTGAACCAATCTGTCGGCGATTTCGCGGACAACACGGCGCTCGGTGGCTCGATCACCATGACAGGTGTTGGCGCGAACGACCTGACATTCGACAACACAAACGTGGCCTGCTTCACCGCAGGGGTGCTGATCGACACGGTTGACGGCCCCGTGCCCGTGGAACAGTTGCGCCGCGGCATGCGCTTGCGCACGTATGACAATGGCGACCGGCCTGTGCGCGCCGTTCTGCGCCGCAGTGTTAACGGATCGGGTGAGCTTGCACCTGTCCATATCTCTGCCGGTGCGCTGGACAACGACCGCGACCTGATCGTGTCCCCGGCCCACCGGATGCTGATCTCGGATTGGCGGGCGCAGATGCTCTTTGGTGCCGATGAGGTGCTGGTGAGCGCGATCAATCTCGTGCGGGGCGACATGATCTATCGTGCGCCTGTCCCGCAGGTGACCTATTACCACATCCTGCTGGACCGGCACGAGATCATCTTTGCCGAAGGCGCCGCGACCGAAAGCTTCCATCTGTCCCGCGAGGCGGTAGATGCAGCTGAATACGGCGATGCCGAAGAGGGCGCCGTCGCCGCAGAGATCGCGCGTATCTTCCCTGAACTGCTGATGTGCGCCAGCCGGTGCGTGCGTCCGGTGATGAAAGGGTATGAGGCGCGTGCGCTGGCCGGGATGCTTGGTTAATCAGCCCCAAAGACGGTTTCGAAACTGCGGCGCAGGGCGACATCCACATCGTCCATCGTCACAGGCAGGCCAAGATCAACCAGCGACGTCACGCCGTGGTCTGCGATGCCGCATGGCACGATGCCGTCAAAATGGGACAGGTCGGGTTCGACATTGATCGACAGGCCGTGAAAGCTGATCCATTTGCGCAGGCGAATGCCAATGGCGGCGATTTTGTCCTCTGCAGGGGTGCCGTCGGGCAGGGGCGGTTTTTCGGGCCGTTCAACCCAGACACCCACACGGCCCTCCCGGATTTCCCCCCGGACATTAAAGCTGTCCAGCGTGTCGATCACCCATGTTTCAAGGTCGTGGACAAAGGCGCGGACATCATGGCCGCGTTTGCCCACGTCGAGCAGGGTATAGGCCACGCGCTGTCCCGGTCCGTGATAGGTGTATTGGCCACCACGCCGGGTGTCGAAGACCGGAAACCGGTCCGGGTCGGTCAGGTCCTCGGCCTTTGCTGAGGTACCCGCGGTATATAGGGGCGGGTGCTCCAGCAGCCAGATGCACTCGGCCGCGTCACCGGCGGCGATGGCGTTGGCGCGGTTCTCCATCCAGGTTTCGGCCGTGCGATAGTCCGTCAGGCCGGGGCTCGTGATCCATTCCACCATGCTCGGTTCAGGGCAAAAGCCCCGCCTCCTTGATGGCAGCCACGTTGGCGCGGCTCACGGGAATTTCGGCACCGTTGGACATGGTCAGGATTGCACGGTCGCCCGCACGCCTGGCACTGTGAACCTGATCGAAAGCGGCCCAGTGCGACCGGTGCACTTGTGCGCCGGGGGTCTCCCCGGTCTCTGTTATGGCGTCGGACAGGCGCATCAGGACGAGGTCCTCTCCCTTCGTGGTCTGGATGCGCACATAGTGGTCTTCGACCGACAGCGCCACAAGCGCACCGCGTTTTTCGACGGCGATGCGACGAAGAATGCGGGCCGGTTCAGGCGTGGGCCGTGCCGGTGCGTCCGGCAGTTGGAGCCGCACCACGGCGAGAACGGCAGTGATGACTGCGGCAATCGCGATCACGGGGCCCAGAGCACCGGGTAATTCTTTCAGATCGGGCAGCAATCCAAACGCCAGCAGATTGATTAGCGTGACGACCCCGGCAATGCAAATACCGCTGAAAAGGGCCGTGATCCCAATGCGCAACCAGATGTCGCGCCCGTTCAGGACCGGGCGCAACGCCACATCACTCAGGGCACCGACGCCATAGCACAGGACTGCGGTTGTCAGCCAATAAACGAGCCGAGCACCAAAGCTCAGCCGCATGTCGGTGCCAAAGGGGCCTGCCATCGCCAGCACAAGCGCCACCCCGGCCAAGGCCGTCAATGTCGCGGGGTGGGCCATGTGCAGCCGCCATTCACGAAGCGTGAATTGCGGTTCATCGTCATTCACGAAGCACGCCCCCTTTTTCACGCAAACACAATGGAATGGCCGCCTGTGCCTTGTCTAGCTGAGGGTCGTTCGACACCGCAACTGGAAAGACCCCGCCATGACTTTGCTTCCACTCCTGTCCGCCTCGCCGATCATCCAGCTGCACGTGGTCAGCGCCGTGCTTGCACTGATACTGGGGCCCTTTGTGATTTACGGGCGCCGTAAATTGCGGGTGCACAAGATCATGGGCTATGTCTGGGTGCTGGCAATGGGGGCTGCGGCCCTGTCGTCCTTTGGTATCCACAGCTTCCCGGTCATCGGTCCGTTCAGCCCGATCCACTTGCTCGCACTCTTTGCCTTGTGGTCGCTCTTTGAAGGCATGCGACACATTTTTCAGGGCCGTGTCACCCTGCACAGGGTCGTGATGCGCTCGCTTTACTGGCGCGGCCTATGCGTCGCCGGTCTGTTCAACTTTCTGCCCGAGCGAACGACCAATCGCATGGTTTTTCCCGACACGCCCGAAGCGGGCTATGCGGTGATCGCAGCCGGGATCGCGGCGCTTGTCCTTGCGGGGGCGCGTGCCCGGCTTGAGGGGCGCGCGGCCGGGGTCTAGGCCGCCTCGACGGCCACCTTTTGCAACAACTGTGCGTAAGTGTCAGCGCCCTGTGCGCCTGTCAAAAGGTACTTGCCGTCAAACACCATGCTCGGCACGCCAGAAATACCGTTCGCTGTCCAGAACTGCTGCTTTTCCCGAACGCCTTGCGCCAATCGGCCGCTTTCAAGAACGTCTGTGACGTCGTCGCGGTCAAGGCCCACGGTTTCAGCGACGTCGCGTAACACGTCCCAGTCCGACACATCGCGCTGGCCAGTGAAATAGGTTTCGAACAGGGCCAGTTTCAGTGGGTGCTGCACGCCCTGGGACAGGGCGAAATCCAACACCTGATGGGCCGCAAACGTGTTGTAGATGCGGCTTTGTGCTGAAAACGCGAAATCGATGCCGAGCGTCTTGCCCAGTGCAACGAGGTGGGCGCGGTTCTGTGCCGATTGCTCGGCGGACGCGCCATATTTCTCTGCGATATGTTCGGTCAGGTTCTGGCCTTCCGGCGGCATGGCCGGGTTCAATTCGAATGGATGCCACCGGATGCGCGCGCCCGAGCCTGTCATGGCAAGGGCTTGTTCCAGTTGGCGAAAGCCGACAATGCACCAAGGACACATGACATCGGACACAATGTCGATATCGATGAATGGGGCGTCTTGGGGCATGGCAGATGGTCGCTTTTGTTTGTGCAGCAAGGCAAATTACATCGCTGTCCCGCGAGGGGATTTCAAGGGTAGCACCGTCATGGTCAGGAATTCGAGACTATGCAAATCGCCCTCAGGTGGTAGGCTGGGTGTATATTTTACGGAGGGAATTTGATGTTTACAAAGACGATTGCGGCGTCCGTGGTGGCGCTGTCCATGGCGATGGTTCCCGCCACCCGCGTGAGCGCCGATGCCGGAGATTTCGTTGCGGGTGCGATCATCGGCGGAATTGTCGGGCACGCAGCCACCAAACAGAACCAACGCAAGAAAGCGGCGACACGCAGCTACAGCACCAAAAAGACGTACAAGCCACGTTTGCCGTCCACGCAGGAAGGCCGCGAAATTCAGGCATCGCTTAATTACTTTGGGTTCAACGCCGGATCGGTGGACGGCCAGCTGGGGCAACGATCGCGGAACGCCATTTCATCCTATCAGGCCTATATGGGCTACCCGGCAACGGGTGCCCTGACCCCGTTCGAGCAGAACCTGCTGATCAGTTCCTACAACAGGGCGCAAGCCGGGGGCTATGCTGTCACCCAACAGATCGCCGCCACACCGGAAGGCACCCGAGGACTGCTCAAGACTTATCGCGCGGAATTGGCAGGACAGACCGCGGCGCCTGTGGTCACAGCCGTGGAGCCGTCAACGCCTGCGCCACAGCCACAAGAGCCGGTTGTTGCCGCCCTTCCGAACTTTCTGGGCGGCGGCGCGCAGCAGTCCCTTGCATCGCATTGCAACACGGTATCGTTGCTGACCAATTCCAATGGCGGTTTCACAACCGTGGCGTCCATGTCCGATCCGAACGTGGTGCTGAACGAACAGTTCTGCCTTGCTCGTACCTATGCCATCGCCAAGAGCGAGGACATGATCGCCAAGGTGCAGGGGTTCACTCCTGATCAGATCGCCACGCAGTGCAAACAGTTCGGCCCCGCCATGCAGCCATTCGTGGCCGCATTGGCGCTCAAGCCGCAAGCCGAGGTTGTCAGCGACGTCGCTGGCTTCATTCTGACGACGGGAATGTCGCCCGCGCAGTTGCAGGGCACGGCCAAGATCTGCATGGGGGTCGGATACCGCACCGATGACCTGGATGTCGCACTTGGGTCAGCCTTGATGCTCTATGCGATGGGGGATCATGTCTATGGTGAGCTGATGGGACACCATTTGGCCCAAGGGTTCGGCACGTCCAAACGGGTCGATGCGGCGCGTGTCTGGTACGCCGAGGGCATCCGCGCGGTTGATCAAGGGCAGGCGGCCGTGTTCGCGCCAGGCCAGCCCGAGCGCACCGAGCTTTTGCGCAAGGCGTCCCTGACGGTGGGCGGAGCGGCACCTGCACAACCCACCGTTCAACCCGCGGCTTTGCCCACGTTCGGAATTGTCAGTGACTGACAGACAGCAACTGATGACCGGGACCCATCGGGGTCCCGGATTTCTTTGGTATTTCGGTCTTGGCATTGCGTGCGTTCGCAGCTAAAGACCCAGCACCAAGTCAAGGCGTGCGGCCGTGGCGGAATTGGTAGACGCGCAGCGTTGAGGTCGCTGTGGGGTAACACCCGTGGAAGTTCGAGTCTTCTCGGCCGCACCAGATTTTCTCGAATTCGTTGCGATCTGGCGCCTCCGGCAATGTCTCGGGATCGGGCATATGACGTCAGACGGTACGCATGACGGCGGCAAAATCCCTAAGTTGAGCTGGCGCGTTTCCTGCGCCAAACCTTTACCGTCGCCTCGGATTTGGCTGGCCGACAAATAGTTTTTTCAAATTGAGTTCAGTGGGTAGGCCCTCTTTCCCGTCTTTCGACCGACAAGGCCCGCCCATGGGGATCGTGAGAAACCAGCCGCATTTCCTTCGATTTTCCTCGATATTCACTCAAAATGAATCCTTGCGAAACGTCGATAACGTCGCGCATCATCCTAGCGTGATTCCTAGATGCACTATTTTGCACGGCCACCGGCTCAGATTTTTTCATCGAATTGGCCGCGACCCCGAGGTCGGCTTTTATTTGAATTGACTTGAAAGGCGAAACGATATGACCGATTTCATTTTTTCGACTGCTGTAAACACAAACCTGAATTTTCTGACGTTTACGAACCAGCCTCGAACCGCCGGTGTGCAGACAACGACGTCCTTCACGTTCACGATCAATTCCGGACCGGAAGCCGGTTTTACCGTCCAAATCGTGGGCTCGGGCTTTACGGTTCCGAGCGGCTCGGGTGCGTTGCCTGATACGGGAACGGTCACAAGCATTATTGTGACCAACGGCGGTAGCCCGGTTTACGACGTCAGTGGTTTTTCGGTGCCTGCTTCGACGTTCTCTGCGTCTCTTGATCCGGCAACTCTGGTCGCGTTGATCCAGGAATTCTCAAACGTGTTCACCGGGTCTACTGGCAACGATACGCTTTCTGCAACGAACCAGCGCGACACGATGGACGGTGGCTTGGGCAATGACCTTTTGAACGGCGGCGACGGGAACGATTCGATTCTTGGCGGTGCCGGATTGGATACGCTGAACGGTGGCGCAGGCAACGATACGATGCGCGGCGGCGACGACAACGATATGCTGCGTGGCGACGATGGCACCGACCAGTTGTTTGGTGACCTCGGCAACGACACGTTGGATGGCGGTGCTGGAAATGATCTTCTGGACGGTGGGGACAACAACGACAATCTGCGCGGTGACGGTGGCAATGACACTCTGCGCGGGCAGATTGGCAACGATACGTTAGCTGGTGGTGACGGGCGCGACTCCATGGATGGCGGCGCAGGGAATGACCTGTTTCTTGGCGTCGATGCGGGCGACACGGTGCGCGGTGGCACGGAGATTGACACCATCAATGCGTCGATGATGACAACCGGTATCCGCATCAATCTGGACGGGTCGCTGTCAACGCTGAACAGTTTTGTTCCGGGTGGCATTGATACGTCATCGGGCAACACCTTTTCGGACGGGGTCGAAAATCTAAACGGCTCGAATTTCGACGACCTGATTGGGTTGAACGAACTTGATAACCGCATCAACGGCTTTGACGGGGACGACCGCTTTGTTTCCTTCGACATCCGTGGCAATGACACGGTGAATGGTGGCGCGGGCAGTGACACGTATCACGCCAACACCTCGGCGGCGTTGAACCTGAGCCTACTCACAACGGCGGCACAGACGGTGTCCACAGGAACCGTCCGCTTGATTTCTGTCGAGAACCTGATTGGTGGGACGGGCGACGACACGCTGACCGGCAGCAACGGAGACAACATCCTCGATGGTGGCAATTCGCGCTTTTCAGATGACGTTCTGGATGGTCGAAATGGCAACGATACGGTCAGCTACGCATCCCTCACGTCCAGCACGGGTGTGAATGCGAGCCTGCGGACGCAGGGCGTTGTCCAAGCCACGAGCGCAGGCGGAAATGACACGTTCATCAGTATCGAGAACCTGCACGGGTCAATTGGCAACGACTCGCTGGAAGGCAATGTCCTGAACAACGAACTCCTCGGCGGCGATGGGGATGACACCATCACCGGCAATGGCGGCGACGATACTATCGGTGGAGGCGCGGGCGACGATGATCTGAACGGCAACGCTGGCATTGATGCCGTCACCTATTTTGATGCAGTCGCGGGCGTGACGGTCGATCTGAACAACACCGGTCTGCAAAACACAGGCGGAGCCGGAACCGACCAGATCCGAAACTTCGAACAGCTGATCGGATCAAGCTTTGATGACAGTCTGACAGGACGGATCGCCGGCGATGACACCATCCTCGCGGGCAGCGGAGACGACACGGTTGTCGGTGGCGGGGGCCTTGACCTGCTGCGCGGCGAGGACGGTGACGACCTGCTGATTGGCGATGCCGGCAACGACACGCTCGAGGGTGGTGATGGCGATGACACATTGCGCGGTGGTCTGGGCAATGACAGTCTGAACGGCGGGGCCGGGTTTGACTTTGCCGACTATTCCACCGCGACCGGGGCCATGACCGTAGACCTATTGGCCGGTACAAGCGCCGGACCGGATGGGGCCGACATTCTGTCGGGAATCGAAGGCGTTGTTGGGTCGGATTTTGCCGATGACCTGACGGGCGACAATGGTGCCAACGTGCTCTTGGGCGGCGGCGGCAATGATACGCTGCGCGGTGGCAATGGCGATGACACGCTTACCGGGGGCGGCGGCAACGACGTTCTGGTCGGTGGCGGCGATTCCGACACCGCCGATTTGTCCGGCATCGCCGCGATCACCGGTGCAAATGTCGACTTGCGGGTGACTGGCTTCCAGACCACCGGCGACGGATCGATCGACAGGTTCCTCCAGATCGAAAATATCATCGGCACGACGATGAACGATACACTTCGGGGCACGTCGGGCGACAACCTGATCGACGGGTTCGAGGGTGACGACCGGCTGTTCGGCAATCAGGGCAATGATACTTTGCTGGGCGGCGATGGAGACGACTACATCCTAACCGGCCCCGGAGACGATGCCGCCTTTGGCGGATTTGGAAACGATACGCTTGTCTCTAGCGAGGGCGAAGATACCCTGGTGGGCGGCTCGGGTGACGATCTTTATGTAGTACAGTCGAACGGAACGGGCACTGTCAACATCGATGACTTCCTCGGCGTCGATACGGTTGATCTGTCGGCGGGCATGTCCGGGGTGAACATCGACCTGACGCGCACCAAGATCGGGACGATGGATGGCCGTGACATTATCGTGGACCCCAGCGGCATTGATGATATCGGCGGCGGCATCAACATTGCCTTTGCTCAGGATTTGTCGGGTTCGTTTAGCGATGACATCGACAATGTGACTGCGCTGGTGCCTGACATTGTCAGTTCTGTACAATCGTTCTCCAGCTCTGCGGCCTTTGCCGTGACAAGCTATGTCGATAAACCGGTCGCCGGTTTCGGGTCAGGTGCGGACTATCCGTACCGGACGGATCTGAGCATGACCACGGATGCCGCTGCGATTCAGGCCGCTTACGCAAATCTGACCATCCTCGGTGGCGGTGACGGACAGGAGTCGCAACTTGAGGCGCTGCTGCAGATTGCCAACCGTGAGGAGGAGGTAGGATTTGACAGCAACTCGAACCGGATTGTGGTGCTCTTTACGGATGCCGACTACCACCGCGCGGGCGATTTTTCGACGGCGCCCCCGAACAACGGTGACGATCAGCTCGACGGCACCCCACCGGGCACTGGCGAGGACTATCCGACGGTAGAACAGGTACGGCTGGCCTTGTTGAACGCGGGGATCCTGCCGATCTTTGCTGTCACGAGCAGCCAAATAGGCAACTACAACAACCTGGTTGGTCAGTTTGGGTTCGGATCAGTCGTGCAATTGGCCAGCGACAGTGCAAACGTGTTGACTGCGATTGACTCGGCGCTTGGCATTGCTTCGCAAACCCAGCTCGAAGGTGTGATCGGCACCGATTTCAACGACATCCTGCGTGGCAACGCGCTGGACAATGAAATACTGGGCGGTGGCGGTCGGGACTTTATTGAAGGGCGCGAGGGCAATGACACTCTTGTCGGCGGCGCGGACAATGACCGGCTGTTCGGGAACGAGGGCGACGACTTGCTACAAGGCGGCCTTGGTCGCGATGAAATTGATGGTGGTCTTGGAAACAACACGGCCAGCTATTCGGACATCCTGACAAATGTCCGTGTGGATCTGAATATCACGGTCGCACAGAATACTTTGGGCGGAGATGTCGACACCATCACCAATATTCAAAACCTGATTGGCGGACAGGCCAACGATCTTTTGCTGGGCAATACCAGCAACAATTTGATCGATGGCCAGGCCGGCAATGATACGATCCGCGGCGACGCTGGTTTGGATACTCTGATTGGCGGGGCCGGGGACGATTTCCTCTTTGGTGAAACAGGCGACGATCTGTTGCTTGGCGGCACCGGCACCAATGCGCTTGACGGTGGGACCGGCACGGATATGGCGTCCTACATTGACGCGTCACTTGGCGTCACCGTTGACCTGCGCCTCGGTGGTTTCCAATCCGTCAATGCAAACCGGACCGACCGTCTCAGAGACATCGAAGATCTCGAAGGCTCGAACCAGAACGATGTGTTGACGGGTGATGCCGCTGTGAACCGGTTGTTTGGTGCGGGCGGCAATGACATTCTCAACGGTTTGGACGGAAACGACGCGCTGTCCGGTGGGGATGGAAATGACTCTGTGCTTGGTGGGGTCGGCAATGACAACCTTGCGGGTGACCTTGGCAATGACACGCTGGACGGCGGGATCGGCAACGACACCGTGCAGGGGGGCGGTGGCGATGATGTTCTGCTTGCATCGGCCGGCAACGACCTCCTTGACGGCGCGCCAAGCTCTTCTGTTGCAAGTGGGGACTTTGACACGGCTGACTATTCGGCATGGGGCCAAGGCATCACCTTGGTGTCCTCCAGCGTGACCAAGAGCGGATCTGAAACGGACACCTTGCGTGATATCGACATGATCATCGGCTCAGGTTTTGACGATAGTTTCAATTTGAACTCGATCACCGATGCCGATGGCGGCGCTGGCAATGATACGTTCCTTGCGGGGTCCTCGCAGAACACGATGACCGGCGGCGCGGGGATGGATACGTTCATCTTTGACTCTGTCTCGGACATTGGATCGTCGGTCACGGTCTTTGATCGGATTACCGACTTTGAAAGCGGCATCGACATGATTGATTTCTCGCTCATCGATACAGATAGCGCGGTGGGGGATCAGGCGTTCACCTTCAACAGCATGGGCTTCTTCTCGGGCACAGAGGACGAGATCATCTACGGTGTCTTTGGCGGGACCGGGGCGCTGATGATCGACACCAGCGGGAACGGCGCCGCCAACGCTGTGCTGCTCTTGGATGGTGGCCCGGCGATCTTGGCATCAGACCTGATTTTGTAAGGTGTCACAATAGAACCTGACCGTTCCGCGCATTGCGCAGGGCGGTCAGGTTTGCGACATGGCGGTTTGTGCCCCTTGCACCTGGTTCGGTGGCAAGGGGCCACCATCAGTGCCTATGCGCGCTCGGCGATGGCATCCATTACCAGAGCTGCGGTCTTGGTTGCCGAGGCCGGGTTTTGGCCTGTGATCAGGTTCGCATCACGCACTGCAAAGGCCTGAAAATCAGGGGCGGATACATGGTGCGCGCCAAGCTCCTTCAACCTGCTCTCGAGCAGGAAAGGCACCGCATCCTGAAGCCCCACGGCGACTTCCTCACTGTCGGTAAAGGCGGCAAGCTTGCGCCCTTTGACCAATGGGCTCCCGTCTGCGGCCTTGGCGCTGACAAGACCGGCAGGGCCATGGCAGACCGCGGACACGATTTTTCCCTGCGCGTTGAACGTTGTGACCAGTTCAGCCAGGTCCGGGTCTTGGGGGTAATCGAACATCGTGCCATGTCCGCCCGGCAAAAAGACCGCGTCGAAGCCGGATGTATCGATCTCGGTGAACTTTGGGGTTGCGGCGAACAGGGCTTGGGTGTCCTCGTCCGCAAGATAGCGTTCCACAGACGCGTCGTTCTCGCCTTCGGGCGACAAGCTGCGGTCATCGACGGGGATCTTGCCGCCGGCGATGGAGGCCACCGTGACATCCGCCCCACCATCCGTGAACGCATAGTAAGGTGTGGTCAGTTCCTCGAGCCAAAGGCCCGTGGCCTCGCCATTGTCCATCTGTTTGGCCGAAGTGGCGATAATGAGGATTTTTGCGGGTGTCATGACTGTCTCCTGTTTTTTTGTCTCAGGGGCAGGTAGGTGCGAGCTTGCATAAGGAAAAATAAAACGATTTGCGCTTAGGCATAAAAATATTGATATAACTCCATGTCCTTGCAAAACCTCAGATCGTTCATCGAAACATTTCGCTGCCAGTCGATCAGTACGGCGGCGCGCAATCTCAATCTTACGCAGCCTGCGGTGTCGCAGCACATCATGGCACTTGAGGCACAGCTGGATCGCAAACTGTTCGAGCGCAAGCCGCGTGGCGTTGAGCCCACGGCCTTTGCCCGTGATTTGGCCGCACAAGTCGGCGATGGTCTCGACCGGGCAGAAGCCGCGCTGGCGCGGATGCAGGCCCGATCATCCAACCTGTCGGGCGTGGTGCATATTGCGGGCCCGGCGGAATTGATGGCGGAAAAAATCGCGCCTCACCTGTGCAAGCTGGCCGAAGCAGGGGTGCAGGCGCGTGTGCGCCTGGGCGGGCGGTCATCGATCTATGAGGCCTTGCAAGCAGGCGAGGTGGACCTGGCCTTTACCGCGTCTCGCCCCGACGGCCCGCAACTGGCCGGGCAAAGGGTCAGTTCCGAAAAGCTGCTCGCCGTTGCAGCACCCGCCATGGCCGCGCGGATCAATGCAGCGGCGGATATGTCCGGGGCGCTCGCCAGCGAACCGTTCGTGGCCTACGACACAGACTTACCCCTTGTGCGCGACTGGTGCGCACAGAACGATGTCACGATGGCGGCGCAGGAGCCCGCGGTCACCGCCCCGGACATCCGGGTGTTGCGCGCGCTGGTCGAGGCCGGGGCAGGATGGTCGGTGATCCCTGACTACCTTTGTGCAAGGTCGATGGATGCAGGCACGTTGCACATGTTGGGCAGTGGGGCACGCGCTCCGGAAAACGAGATCTTTCTTGTCTGGACCAGATCGGCCTTGCGGCATCCGCGCATTGCCTTCGCGCGCGATCTCCTGTTGGACGGGGTTTGATCGCATCGGACGGAACGGACTTGCACCTGGCTCGCGCATTCTGTCCAATCGGCTGGACGGCGAAACAAGGGCACAGGCATGGATGGTCCTCTGGCGACATTGAAGGTGGTGGAATTTGCGGGGCTCGGTCCCGCGCCTCTGGCCGGGCAGATGCTGGCGGACATGGGCGCAGAGGTGACTGTGATCGACCGTGCCTCGGCCCCGGCGCAGGCGCATGATGTAAACCGACGCGGCAAGGCGTCGATTGCGCTCAACCTCAAGTCTGACCACGGTCTGCACATTGCCAAGGCTCTGATCAACGATGCGGATGTCCTGATCGAAGGGTTCCGCCCCGGCGTTATGGAACGCTTGGGCCTTGGCCCCGAGGCATGCTCTGACACCCTGATTTACGGGCGCATGACGGGATGGGGGCAGACCGGCCCACTGGCGCACACTGCGGGTCACGACATCACCTATCTGGCGCAAACCGGCGTGCTGAGCCTGATGGCCACGGCGGACGCGCCAGCGCGCCCGCCACTGAACCTTGTCGCGGATTATGGCGGTGGGACGATGTTCCTGCTGTATGGTCTTCTGTCGGCTGTGATCGCGCGCGGGGTGACAGGCAAAGGACAGGTGGTTGATGCCGCAATGATTGACGGAGTGCCCGCGATGATGGGCTTGATCCACGGGATGATGGCCAGCGGCGGCTGGCACAATCCGGGCGGCAATTGGCTGGATGGCGCGGCGCCGTTCTATCGCTGCTACCGTTGCGCGGACGGGCGCGATGTCGCTGTAGGCGCGCTGGAGCCGCAGTTCTACGAATTGCTGCTGCAAGGTCTTGGCGTTGATTCGGCGGATCTGCCCGAACAGATGGACCGCGCGGGGTGGCCCGCCACCTCGGAACGGTTTGCAGGGATTTTTGCGCGCCACCACCGCGACCACTGGGTGGAGGTGTTTGCCGGCACGGATGCCTGCGTGGCGCCGGTGTTGACCCTGCAAGAGGCGGCAGAGGACGCCCATCTTGGCCCCCGGGGTGTCTATGTCACCGTGGACGGTGTGCAACAGGCGGCACCCGCGCCGCGGCTGAGTGCGACGCCTGCCCGTGCCATCACCGCACCCACCGGGCCAGGGGCGGACACGCACTCAATTCTGGACAGGCTGGGATACGATACAGCAGCGATTGAGCAGCTGCGCGCCGACGGGGTTCTGACGTGAAAATCGTCATCGCAGGGGGCGGCATTGGTGGGCTTGCCACGGCCATCGCCTGCGCGCTGCGCGGGCACGCCGTGTCGGTACACGAACAAGCACCGGCCCTGTCCGAGATTGGTGCGGGTCTTCAGATTTCTCCCAATGGCTGGAAGGTTCTGAAGGCGCTTGGTGTTGTTGACCGACTGCGCCTCACGGCGTTTGAGCCGGAGGCCATCGAGATGCGCATGGGCCGGTCCGGGCGCCCGGTCTTTCGACTGCCCATGAAGGGTTATGCGAAGGAGCGTTGGGGTGCACCCTACATGCACGTGCACCGGGCGGATCTAGTTGATGCGCTTGCGGCGCGCCTGGCCGAGATTTCCCCGAACGCGGTGCACACCGGGCAGACAGTTACCGGATACGAAAAGATCGGCGCACGGGCCGCGTTAAAGGTCGGCGGCACGGCCGAGGAAGGTGACGTTATCGTCGGGGCGGACGGGCTGCACTCGGTGATCCGCACACAGATCCTGGGGCCGGACCAGCCAATCTATACCGGCAATGTGGCGTGGCGCGCGGTTGTGCCCGTGGATGCGCTCGGCGCGTATGCGCCACCGCCCACGGCATGCGTCTGGGCGGGAAACAAGCGGCACGCGGTCACGACCCGGCTGCGTGGCGGTACGTTGGCCAATTTCGTCGGCATGGTCGAAACGCCGGATCCCGGGCCCGAAGGCTGGCGGATCGAAGGGTCGCGGGCGGACGTGCAAGCGGACTTCCACGGCTGGCACCCGACCATCGCCCGGCTGATTGCCGAGGCTCCGCTGCTGAACAAATGGGCGCTCTTCGACCGCGCGCCACTGCCGCGATGGCATGACGGGCCCGTCGTCCTGCTGGGCGACGCGAGCCACCCGATGTTGCCATCAATGGCGCAAGGCGCCGTGCAAGCGCTGGAGGATGCCTGGGTGCTGGCTGCCTGTCTTGACGTGGGCCATGCGGATATACCCGCAGCCTTGCAGGCGTTCCGTGATGCGCGCATTGACCGGGTATCACGGATACAGGCCGGATCGCGCGCCAATGCGCGGCTGTTCCACCGGGCCACATGGCTGGGCCGTGTCGGATTTTACGGGCCCATGACGATAGGCGCGCGATTGGCCCCCGGTCTGATCCATGCGCGGCAGGACTGGGTGTACCGTCACGACGTGACGGTCGCCCCCTGAGCATCGAGGCGCACCGCCAACGGGGTCTGGCCCGTCCAGTTCTGGAACGCGCGGTAAAAAGAGTTCGGATCGCGGTAGGCCAGCAGGTAACTGATCTCTTCGACGTTCAGATCGGTCAGCCCGAGATATTGCCGCGCAAGATCTTCGCGCGTCTCATCCAGCAAGTTTTGAAACCGCGTGCCTTCGTCCTTGAGTTTGCGCTGCAGGCTCCGCCCGCTCAGCCGCAGGCGCGCCGCCGCGGCGTCTATGGTGGCCTCACCTGCGGGCAGCATTTCGGGAAGGATGGCGCGTACCCGTGCGCTGACGGCCTGTTCGGACAGTTGCACCTGCATCTGCCGCCGAAAGTTCGGTTCCAGCTGTGCCCACTGATCCGGGTCTGCCGACAGCAGAACCCGGTCCGCGTCGTCCTGATGCAGCGTCAGAGCTGCCGCCGGACCGATGGTGACCGCGCATCCCGCAAAATCCTCGATCTGTTTCAGGCAAGGCACCGTCGCTGGCAAGGTTGCCGCCCGCGGCACGACGTGATGCCCGGTACAGGCGCGGATGGCTTCGATCAGAAACACAAATTCGGTTGCGGCAAATGTGGCGGGCAGGGGTATCGCCGGGACATTCGACGATTTGATTATACGCAGATCCCCGGTCTCGGTACGCTTTGAACCCAGGCAGAGCGGCCCGGTCAGGGGTTTGAACAGGGCCAGCCGGTCCAGACCGACCGCCACTGTCGGGCTACATGTAAAGGCGAAGAACGCAGGGTTGAACGGACCGCGCGCATAGGCCTGCCCCAGAAAGATCGGGGTGTCGTCCCGACCGGATTCCGCCATTAGCGCGTTCCAGCCCGCGAAATATTCTGCCGCTGTAACACCGCGCCCTTCGGTTTCGAAAAAGTCGGGCGGATAGCGCATCCGCCGCAGCACGGCGACCGGATCGATTTGCAGCAGCCCGCACAACTGTTGGGTGGTGCGGGCGATCTTGTATCGGATCTGGGTGTCTTGGGTCATCTCTTAAAAATGGGGTGGATGAGTGATCAAGGCCAGAGCCTTGGCGCGAATTGATTGCTGGATGGCGCGATTTGCAATCCGGATCAGGTGGAACCAAAGCGACCGCAGCGCGTTGACCGCTCAGAGAAGACATGAAGGAGACATACGATGACACGTCAACGCACGTTTGCAGGCGCACTGGCAATGACAGCGATCACGGCAACCGCGGCCTTGGCCGACACCGGGACAATTGGTGACGGTGAAACCGTGGATCACATCGAAGTGGGCATGTTGTCCTGTGATGTCGCCGATACAGACAAGCTCATCGAGCTGAAGCAGGCCCGTGACCTGAGCTGCACCTTCAACCCGGCGGACAGTTCTCTGTCTGATGAAATCTATACCGGTGAAATCACGCGTTTCGGCCTGAATGTGGGTGCCACGCAAAAAGGTGTGATGCGCTGGGCCGTGTTGGCTCCGACAGAGCGCGGCATTCCCGAAGCAGGCCTTGACGGCACCTATCGAGGTGTGTCGGCCCAGGCGACGCTTGGCGTCGGTGTTGAAGGCAACGTGATGGTCGGCGGTGGGGAAGACCAGTTGACTCTCCAACCGGTCAGCCTTGGCACGCAAACCGGTGTGAACCTTGCAGTGGGTGTGGGGAATATCCAGCTGGAGCGCGTCGCCGGATAAACGATATGTATGGTGAGTGGTTACATCGGGGAGCGTCGCAGGACGCTCCCCGATTTTATGTTGTGGTGGCGGCTGTGACCACCCGACCCAAAGTTGTTGCGACCTCGTCGATGGGGCCCATCGCACCAATGCGTTGCAGCACGCCCTTGTCATCATAGTACGAAATCAATGGCGCGGTTTGCGCGTGGTAGGCCTCCAGCCGCGCGCCGACGGCCTCGACCGTGTCGTCGGCACGCCGCTTCATCTCGGTCCCGCCGCAATTGTCACAGATGCCGTCCCGCGTCGGGATCTTGAAGCTGTCGTGATACCCTTCGCCGCATCCCGCACAGGTATAGCGCCCGGCAATTCGGGTCACCATGGCGGCATCATCCACTTCAAGTGAAATTGCGGCGTCGATCTGCTGGCTGCTTTCGATCAGGAGCGTGTCCAGCGCCTCGGCCTGGACGGTGGTGCGTGGAAAGCCGTCAAGGATGACGCCCTGCGCGCAATCAGGCTCGGCGATGCGGTCGCGCAGGATGTCGATCACGATCTGGTCGCTGACCAGCCCGCCTGCCTTCATCACGGCGTCGGCGGCCTTGCCCGCATCAGTGCCCGCCGCCACGGCGGCACGCAGCAGGTCACCTGTGGACAGTTGAACATAACCAAACCGTTCCTCAAGCATGCGGGCTTGCGTCCCCTTGCCTGCTCCGGGCGGGCCAAGCAGGATCAGAACGGGGGGTGTCGCTGGGTGGGATGTACCGTCCATGACCTCAGCCCTTGTTCATGCGGTTTTCGATCAGGTCGTCCACAACGGATGGATCGGCCAGCGTCGATGTATCCCCAAGAGCGCCGAAATCATCCTCGGCGATCTTGCGCAGGATGCGGCGCATGATCTTGCCCGACCGCGTCTTGGGCAGACCCGGAGCCCACTGGATCAGGTCAGGCGACGCGATGGGGCCGATTTCCTGCCGCACCCATGTGCGCAATTCCTTGCGAAGCTCTTCGTTTGGCTCTTCGCCGTTCATCAGCGTGACATAGCAATAGATGCCCTGACCCTTGATGTCGTGCGGGTATCCGACGACCGCGGCCTCGGCCACCTTGGCATGGGCGACCAGCGCGCTTTCCACCTCGGCCGTGCCCATCCGGTGGCCCGACACATTGATCACGTCATCCACGCGTCCGGTGATCCAGTAATCGCCGTCCTCATCGCGGCGGCACCCGTCGCCAGTGAAATAATACCCTTTGTAGTCAGAGAAATAGGTGTTCTCGAACCGCTCATGGTCGCCCCAGACGGTGCGCATCTGTCCGGGCCAGCTGTCGGCAATGCACAGAACGCCCTCGACCCCGTTGCCTTCGGTGATCTCTCCCGAGGCAGGCTCCAGCACAACCGGTTTGATGCCGAAAAACGGTTTCATCGCCGAGCCGGGCTTGGTCGCGTGCGCGCCGGGCAGGGGGGTCATCAGGTGGCCGCCGGTTTCGGTCTGCCACCATGTGTCAACGATGGGGCAACGTCCGCCACCGACGACATTGTAGTACCAGTTCCACGCCTCTGGATTGATCGGCTCGCCCACGGTGCCCAGCAGCTTCAGTGACGACAGGTCCGCCTTTTCGACAAAGCTGTTGCCTTGTCCCATCAGCGCACGCAGCGCGGTCGGCGCAGTGTAGAACTGCGCCACTTTGTGCTTTTCACAGACCTGCCAGAACCGCGACGCGTCCGGATAGGTCGGCACCCCTTCGAACATCAGGGTCGTGGCCCCGTTGGCGAGCGGACCATAGACGATATAGCTGTGACCCGTGACCCAGCCGACATCCGCGGTGCACCAGTAAACATCACCGTCATGGTAATCAAAGGTCATCTGGTGCGTCAGCGCCGCATAGACCAGATAGCCGCCCGTGGTGTGCACGACGCCTTTGGGCTGGCCGGTGGAGCCGGATGTATAGAGAATAAAGAGCGGGTCTTCGGCCGCCATTTCTTCGGGTGGACAGTCGGCGTCGACCTTGGCGGCCTCTTCGTGCAGCCAGAAATCCAGCCCGTCGCGCCATGCGATCTGCTGGCCGGTGCGCTGCACGACCAGGCACTTGGTGGGGTCGATCACGTTGATCAACGCCTGGTTCACATTGTCCTTGAGGTTCGTGGTCCGTCCACCGCGTGGCGCGCCATCGGCGGTGATCACAACCTTGGCGTCGCAGCCCGACACACGCGCCGCCAGCGCATCCGGCGAGAAGCCGGCAAACACGATGGAATGTATTGCCCCGATGCGGGTGCAGGCCAACATGGCATAGGCGGCCTCGGGGATCATGGGTAGATACAGCACAACCCGGTCGCCTTTGCCGACGCCCATCGATTTCAGCACGTTCGCCATTCTGCATGTCTCGGCGTGCAGCTGCGTGTAGGTGATGTGCTGCGCCTCATCCTCGGGGCTGTCCGGTTCCCAGATGATCGCTGTCTGATCACCCCGGCTGGCAAGGTGGCGGTCAATGCAATTGGCCGAGACGTTCAGAGTGCCGTCGGCATACCAGTTGATGTTGACGTTGCCGAAATCATAGCTGACGTCCTTGACCTGGGTGAACGGCTTGATCCAGTCGATCCGCTTGCCATGTTCCGCCCAGAACGCGTCCGGATCGTTGATCGACGCGGCATACATGGCGTCATAGGTCGCGGCATCCACATGGGCATTCGCCACCATGTCCGCCGATGGGGCAAAGGTTTTCGTGTCTGGCATGCGGGGTCCTCCGGATCTTCACTTTGGTCGCTGGGGTACAGGGCACACAAGGCAAAGCCGTCCTCCATGGCTAGTGCATGTGTGCTGGGTCCTCTCTCCCCGTGTCGCGATAATACGCATCACTGAAAAGAAAGGAATAAAAGGCTGGATTATAAGGGTTTTAATGTAAATCAGTTTCCCCGCGCATAGTGTATTTGTAAAATTTTCTTACAGATCAGTAAATTTGTCCGCGATTTCGCGGATTTGAATGTCAAAGCATGCCGCATGCCTGTTTGACAGAGGGAAAAGTGAGCCCGCGGAATATTCATGCGCATTGACATGGGTGGTGTGACATATTGTGTCTCGGCTCACCCGCGAAGCCCCGCCGTGTCCAGAATCAACGCCTGATTACAGCATGCCGCGCTCGGTCAGCACCTTGCGCGCGGCCCGAAACGCTTCGAGGCCTTGGGGCACCCCGCAATAGATCGCGACCATGTGCACCGCGGCGCGGATTTCCTCGACGGAACAGCCATTGTTGATCGCGCCGTTGCAGTGCAGTTCCCATTCCTGCATCTTGCCCAATGCGCCGATCATGGCGAGGTTCATCAGGCTGCGCGTCTTGGCGTCGATGGCATCGTCACCCCAGCCGAAGCCCCAGCACCACGCGGTCATGGCCTCCTGAAACGGTCGATTGAAATCGTCCGAGGCGTCCAGATTGCGCTGGACGTATTCCGCGCCCAGCGTCGCCTTGCGCTGGGTCAGCCCGGTTGTGAAAAGGTCTTCGTCGAAGAGGCTCATGGTTCGGGTCCTTGTCTTACTGTGGAGGGGATGCAAATGCTGTACCCTTTCTGGGTACACGACACGGTTTGTGCAAACACCTTGAGATTGCATCGGCCTTTGTGTCACGCAGAGTGACAAAGCCCGATCGCAAAGGACACCCCAATGACACTACCCGCAACGATGAATGCCTTCGTGCTCAAGCGCCACGGCGGCATGGATGCCATTGAGTTTGAGCCCGCTTGGCCGGTGCCCGAGATCGGCGCCGATGATGTCCTGATCAAAGTCGGAGCCTGCGGGTTGAACAACACGGACGTGAACACCCGCTCCGGGTGGTATTCGAAATCCGTGAGTGCCGCGACCAGCGGCGATGGCTATTCCGATGTGGGTGAGGACGACCCGGCATGGGGTGGCGCGCCGGTTCAGTTCCCGCGTATTCAGGGCGCTGATGCGGTGGGCAAAGTGGTCGCCGTGGGCGCCAACGCTGATGCGGATCTGATCGGCCAGCGGGTCATCGTGGATTGCTGGTTGCGCGATTGGTCCGATCCGATGAACCGAGACAAGACCGGCTATTTCGGCAGCGAACGCGACGGCGGCTTTGCACAATACACAACCGCCGACCGGCGCAATGTTGCCGTGATCGATAGCGACATGTCGGATGCCGAACTGGCCACGTTTTCCTGTTCCTATTCCACAGCCGAGGGCATGCTGGTCCGTGCGAACGTGACGGCGGAGGATACCGTTCTCGTCACCGGCGCGTCCGGCGGGGTCGGATCCGCCTTGATCCAATTGGCCAAACGACGCGGCGCGACGGTCATCGGCATGGCGTCCGAGGCCAAGCACGGCCAGATGGCGGAGCTCGGTGCAGACGCCCTGTTGCCACGCGCGCCGGAGGATCTCGGTGCGGCGCTACGCGCGGCGATTGGCCGGGACACGGTCAGCGTCGTGGCCGACATCGTGGGCGGCCCATATTTTCCGACCATGATCGACGTGCTGGCGCGCGGAGGGCGATACACATGTTCCGGTGCGATTGCGGGGCCAATGGTCGAACTTGATCTGCGCACGCTCTACCTGCGGGATCTGACGTTCACCGGATCGACCGTCATCCCACCCCACGTGTTTCAGGATCTTGTCGGCTACATCTCTGCGGGTGACGTCCGCCCCCTCGTCGCCGCAACCTATCCGCTCGCAGATCTGCGCGCGGCACAGCAGGCATTTATCGACAAGGCGCATGTGGGCAACATCGTCGTCATTCCCTGAGGATGCGCACGAATCGCGGGAAAAGCCGATCAGCCCACATCCCTGATACCCATGCATGACTTGGCAGAGCGGTGTTGCCGCGCTAGCCTCTGACCCAAGCGGGCCAGAAGGTCCCGCACCAAGGGAGAAACATCATGAATAAATTTGCCGTTGGCGGCGTTGCCGGTCTCGTTTCGTTGAGCTTTGCGCTTGAGGCTTCAGCGACGGAGTGGAATGTGTCTGTTTGGGGCA
>NZ_CANKXW010000006.1 GCF_947487805.1 uncultured Tateyamaria sp.
AAACGCGGCCTGAGCTCGACTACAGAAGCCCAATCCAGGCTTAACGCCCTATTCTGCACTCAGCCGGACTCGACCCCGCTCTGGGCGCTTCAGGGCTTCGGCGTATTTACGGGCATTGTCGTCAATCGTGCCGTGCCAAAGCTTCGAGACGAAGGCGCGGGCGTCTTGGACTGTCATGTCTTTCAGCGAAGAGGAGAGCGCCATGAAAAGCTCATCCTCACTGATCGCGGCGGCATGGTGCATGGCATCCGCGTAAAATGACGGGTCGTTAAGGACCTGCTCGCGCAGTGGCATCCGCGCAAGACTCTCTGCCGGGATCGCCATGAAGATCGTGTCCTGCAGGTCGGTCAGATACGCACGCCGCGAGGTGGACACCGGCTTTCCTGCTGCCTTGGCCTCCAAATATCCCTGCCTGGTCTTGTCGAACTTCGACTTGGCAAATGACATGATGACATCGCGCTTTCGGGCGGGTAGCGCGAATCCGGTGCAGCGCTCGATATGAGTGAGGAGATCTTCAACCTCTACCTCAACATCAAAGCTCTCGAACCATGGAACCGTCCCTGATCTAGCCGCCACGCGCCCGCCCTCGACATTACGTTAATATATTATCGTATCACATTTACACCTGATCGCAAGCGGGTGGCGTCCTTCGCGCCAACGGACACGGAAAAAGGGGAACCGTGATCCCACGGTTCCCCTTTGGATTCAGATCGTCTCACCTCGCGCGCTGATCAGGCGACCAAGGAGAGCCCCGCGCCGACGTCCTGCGGCTGCTCACCGCTGTCGATGAACGGGATGATCGAGAAGGTCTGCCCGCCGCGCTGTTCTTCGTTCTGCACGGCGTTGACGCGCAGATCGCCATCGGGCGTGTTGATCAGCAGCGACAGGTAGTCATTGCCCGTGCGGCTGCTTTTCGCCATCCACGCCGAGCCGACGCGGATCGGTGTGCCCCGGGGCGAGCTGACCTCGATCCGGTAATCGGGGTGGGTCTCCTCGGATTTATAGCTGTTCTCGATCAGCATGAACTCCAGATCGAACATCATGTTGGCGATGTAGCCCGTGAAGGCGTTGTCAGCGTCCATGGCGGTGAGCTCGCCCGAGATCGAGCCGGATTTCATCAGGCCGTTCGAGACCAGCGGGATGATCTCGAATTCGCCGCTCTGGGCCGCGCGCGCCTCTTTCGTCTGCACCGCGTTGACCCGGAACGGACCCAAGCCGACATCGATCTGCATCGAGATGTAGGGGTTGCCGCTGGTATTGCCGGTCTCGTTCCAGGCCGTGCCGATGCGCACCTTGCGGCCTGATTTGTTGACTGCCGTCACGTCAAAATCCGGGCTGCGTTCGGACATCTTTGCCCGCGCTTCCAACTGGATGGCGATGTCAAAACGCGTCGAGTGGATCATGCCGGTGTACTGAGCGGCTGCGGTCTCGACATTGCGGGTGAGGGTTCCTGCGAACATGGGAAGGTTCCTTTTGGATTGGCCGGTGCCTGACGTTCTTGCCAACGCATCCGGGATTGCTTTCTCGACCCCTCAGGGAGTCACAAATCAGAAAGCCTGCTTTCCTTTCAGCCCCGCCCACGGGTCAGAGTTGCCGTCAGAGTGGGTGCGCAACCGCACCTCCGGGTGCAGTGCTCCTTCCGTGCCCGTCTGGTCTTGATTGGCTGCCCGGATTTTCAACGCTGTCCTCCGACCGCGCGATGAAGAACTCCGCCTCTTTTCCGTTCAACCCGTGCCCGCCCCGGTCGGTCAGACCGATGCAGCTACTGTTCGGCTGATAGGTGATGAGGTACTGACCGAGCCGGTCCTTGTGGACAACGTAGCCGGTATTAGCCCAATGCACGGTATGGCCGGCATCGACGGCGGCCTTGATTTCATCAAGTGTCATGATCTTTCCCTCCCTTGCCTATTCTGCTGCCACTGAGGGGGCATCTGGTGCCTGCCCCACGATCCGGGCCAGAATGCTTCCCGTGTCGATCCTGTCCCCATGCGGCAGGAACACCCGTAGCTGGAAGGCGATGATCTCGGTGAAGCAGCCGAGCGCCTTGAGGCCGTCGATCATGCCCCGATCCGCACCGCCCAACTCGAGGCGCGTCTCGCCTGCGACGCGGCGGCGGGTCAGCGTCAGACCCCGGCCCAGATCGACAGGTGCGGTGGTGCCGATGGCGGCGGTCAACATCTCTTGCGGCGTTTGCGGATTGGAGACGAGGAAGCGGGCGCGCAGCGCGGCCGCCCCTTCCTCACTCAGCGTCCGCCCGATCATGGCTGTCGCCCCGTCTGGCGTGACACGGTAGATCCGCTCATTGGTGGTCGGAATGTCCTTCCAGATCGGCAGCAGCAGCCCGGTCAGCAGGTAGAGCTTGGTCGTGGTGGTTTTTGGCAGGGACGCAGCCTCGGCATCCCAAATCCGCGCAAACTCGGGCCTGTCGATCTCTTCCCAAGCCGAGGACTCAAACCGTACCTCTTCGAGATAGCTCGACCCGTTTGGCCGCACCGCCTTGCGCATCAGCGTGACGATGTCCTCGTCATACATCTGCATCGGCCGCGCCGAGATGAGCGCCGCGCGACCGGAGGCGCGATTCACCATTGGCAGCTTGTCCGGATTGCGCGATATGGCCTCTTCGGCGCCCAGGACATGGACCGGGTCCGTCACCTCAAGCCCGATGATCCGCGTCACGGCGCCGGATTTCGGGCAGGTCCAGAGATCCTCGGTGGAGACCTGCTCGATCTTTTCGCCACGCAGGGTTTCGACGCCGAGATCGAGGGTGCCTGCCGCGCGCGCTCGTTCGGTCTGATCAGCGATCCGGCGCATGAACTCGGCAAAGAGCGCGTTCTGCATGTGGATGGGCAGGGCCAGCACCCGGTTCAGAAACCGCTGGATCGGCGGAAGCTCTTCGAGCAGTACCCCGTCCTTGTCGATCAGTCGCAGGGCTGTCCAGTCGGTCAAGCTCTCGTAGTTCATCGCCTCGGCGCGCCCGGCGGCAAGATCGGCATAGTAGCCACGCAATGCCGCCCGCGCGATCGGGCTTTCAAGATTGTCCTCCTCGCGGAACATGCCTTGCGAGCCGGTCTCGCGCTGACCTTTGGTCAGGGCCCCCAGCTGGTCGAGGCGTTTGGCTATAGTCGAGGTGAAGCGCTTTTCGCCATGCACATCGGAGGTGCAGACCCGGAAGAAGGGCGCGCTGACCTGGGCCGAGCGATGCGTGCGCCCGAGCCCCTGGATGGCCGCATCGGCGCGCCAGCCGGGCTCCAGAAGATAGTGCCGCCGCCGTTTCTGGTTCTTCGCCGTTTGGGCCGCGTGATAGGACCGGCCCGTGCCGCCTGCATCGGAGAAGATCAGGATATCCTTTTCGCCGTCCATGAAGGCTTGGGTCTCGGAGGAATTGCTGCTGGCGGCGCGCTTCTCGATGAAGAGGTGGCCATCGTCCGCCTTCAGAGGTCGGATCGACCTTCCGGTCACTTCGGCCACGGCATCGTCGCCAAAGGCCCAGAGGATCTGATCCAGCGCCGAGGGGATCGGGGCGAGCGTCATCAACTCCATCATGGCCGCATCGCGCAGGGCGAGCGCCTCGCGCGAGACAACGAGCGCCCCGGTCTCATCCCGCAAAGGTTCCGCGACCATGTTGCCGTCAATCTCCACGAGCTTTTGCGCGTGGATCGGGAAGGCCTGTTCGAGGTAGCCCAGTACGTAATCGCGCGGCGTTAGCGCGCCCTCGACGAGTTCATCCTCGGGGTCCATCGTCTCAAGCCGGCGTTTCAGCAGACTCTCGCCCGTCGAGACCACCTGGATGACGCAAGCCTTGCCCGCCGCCAGATCGTCCTCGATGGCGCGGATAATGCTTGGAGCCTTCATGCCCATCAGGAGATGGTTGAAGAAGCGCTGTTTCGTGCTTTCGAAGCGGGACTTGGCCGAGGCGCGTGCGGCCGACGCATTGGTCTCGCCCGAGGCGTCGTTGACGCCGGTCGCCGTCAGCGCGGCTTCGAGATTGTGGTGGATGGTGCGAAACGCTCCAGCGTAGGCGTCATAGACCTCGATCTGGGCCGGAGTGAGCGCGTGTTCGAGCACGTCATACTCCACCCCATCAAAACTGAGGGCACGCGCCGTGTAGAGCCCGAGCGTCTTGAGATCGCGCGCGACCACCTCCATGGCAGCGACACCGCCGGCTTCCATCGCAGAAACGAAGCTCTCGCGGCTTGGGAAGGGGTATTCGGGGCCCTGCCCCCAGAGCCCCAGCCGCGCGGCATAGGCCAGGTTGTGCACGCTCGTGGCACCCGTGGCCGAGATGTAGAAGACGCGAGCGCGGGGTGCTGCCAGTTGCAGCCGCAGGCCAGCAAGGCCCTGCTGGGAGGGCTTGACCCCCCTGCCCTGCTCGGACCCTGCCGCGTTCTGCATGGCATGGGCCTCATCAAAAGCGAGGACGCCGTCAAAGTCTTCGCCCATCCAGTCGAGGATCTGGCTCAGTCGCGTGGTGCCGCATTTACCCGCGGACCGCAGCGTGGCGTAGGTGACGAAGAGGATCCCGTCGCCCATCGGGACGGGCTGGTCCGGTTTCCATTTGGAAAGCGGCTGAATGTCGGCAGGCGAGCCGCCGAGATCGGTCCAGTCGCGGATCGCGTCCTCGATAAGCGTGGCGGATTTGGAGACCCAGATCGCCTTTCTGCGCCCGGCCAGCCAGTTCACGAGAAAGAGCCCCGCGCATTCGCGGCCTTTGCCGCAACCGGTGCCGTCGCCGAGGAAATACCCGAGGCGATAGGCCCGTGCGTCCGGGTCATCATCGGCGCGCGTCAGCTTGGTCTGGTCGTCATCGATCGCGAACCGACCGGGCAGATCGCGCCCATGGGCATCATGCGCCATGATGATGGTCTCGAGCTGCGCCTCGGAGAGATCTCCCTCCTCGATCAACCGTGCGGGCAGGCGCAATTCCGCACTGGCCGCGCCTGAGGGCACCGGCGGGGCCACAGAGGCCATGGCGATACTTTCGACAAGCGGCGTGGGATGTTCCTGCGCGTCTGCGATGTCGATCCGCTGCGGGCGGTAGCGCGCATAGATGTCCGAGATGGGCATGTTGTTGCGCGGGGTCTGAAGGCTCGTGAAGCTGAGCGGACGGACGGCATTGGCCCTGGCTGTGGGGGCGGTGATAACACCGGCAGCGGTCTTGCGCGGGACAGATGATCGAACGGTCGGCCGAGCATGAGGGATCGCTTCAACCCGTTGGGCCGGGCTCATCTCGGTCCGTGTTGCGGCCACGGCATCGACAAATGGAAGGGCTTCATCCAGATCCCGCACAGGGACGCGGATCATCTCGCCGCCCTCCTGCACCTTGTCGAAGACCATGAGCTGGGTTTCGACAGAGGTGCCGAGCTTGCGGTAGACCTGCCCCGGCATCGTCAGCGCCAATCGTGGCGTCAGGAGACCGCAGGCGCGGGACCAATGCGCGGCATCGCGTTCGGGCGTGAACCCCGGCGGCATGATCGCCACCAGGCGCCCACCTGGTGCCAGGCGCTTGGCAGCCGCAATGAGATGTTTGGCAGCGATGTGCTTGTCGCGGGATCGGTCGACCGAGGAGGCGAAGGGCGAATTCATCACCACGACGTCGGGTAGAACCGGCGTCTGAAGCAGATCGTCGATATGCTCGCCGTCATGGCCCGTCACATCGCCACCAAAGACCGCGCGCAAAAGGCTCTGGCGAAAGGGGTCGATCTCGTTGAGCACAAGGGTGGCACCGGCCCGGGCGGCGAAAGCTGCCAGGGCACCGGTGCCAGCCGAGGGCTCCAGCACGGTCTCGCCCTTGCGAACGGCTGCCGCCCGCAAGGCCAGCGCCGCAAATGGCAGCGGCGTGGAAAACTGCTGCAGCCGGATCTGCTGCTCTGACCGGCGCGTTTCCGTGAGAAGCCGTGAGGCAAGGAGCTTTGCAGCGGCGATGTCACCTGCCGCGCCGTCCCCACCCAGCAGCACCTGGATGGCCGCAGCCTGCATCATGTCATAGGCTATGCGCCAGTCCCAGGCGCCCCCGGCATCACTGCCATGAAACGTCTCACGCATAATGCGCGCGAGCGCTGAACTGCGCAGGGGCTGGTTGTCGACCTCCGTGCCGATCTGATCGAGGGCAGAGGCGAGGTTAGCGTCGAATTCAACAGGATTGGGGAGCGTTGAGCGGGGCTTGGACATGGGGGTTTCCTTTGGATCAGGGTCTGAGTTCCAAAGGACAAAAAGCCCGCTTTCGCTTTTCGGGATGATGAGCTCAGACCAAGAGGCATCCAATCTACGGCCGGCCAATCAAACGGTTTTTCGGAGTTGGATTAGAAAACTGAAAAACCCGCCGCAATGCGACGGGCTTTTGCTTTCTTTGTGCAATGAGGGGAGGCATAGTGCCCGCAATCTCAAAGCTCAAGCTCTATATGGCACCGAAAGTCTTTACTGTCAATGTATCCACCGTTCACGGCTGATGAAGAACACCACCTTCCGAACGTCCTATCCGCACCTAGGTTTGCGACCTATCTGCGCGAAACCGGCAATGATAGGACGCGAGCTCTCCACCTATACCACTGGAATCTTCAAGTATCAGCCGCGTTCATGGTTCCACTCCATGTTTTGGAAGTTGCGCTGCGAAACGCGATCGTGGAAGCAATCGAAGCTGTCCATGGAGGAACATGGCCTTGGACACAAGGCTTCATCCGTTCGTTACCGAACCCGCGCGGTCCGGCATACAGCCCCAAACGAGACCTCGAAGGTTGCGCAGCACAGCAACCCACTGCCGGAAAGGTCGTCGCCGAACTGAAGTTCGTGTTTTGGGAGAAGATGCTGACAAACAGGCACCAAGGCAGACTGTGGGACGATCATTTCTACGCAGTGTTTCCGGACGCGCCTCGTGGTGTCGCTGCCAGCCAGCGCCGATCTGAATTAAGGTCTGACATTGAAGCCGTGAGGAGGCTCCGCAACAGAATCGCACACCATGAGCCTGTTTTTCCGCGCGCCCTTCAGGATGATTTTGATCGGATCATCCGCTGCATAAGATGGCGCAACGAAACGACCAGCAACTGGGTGCTGGAAATCGAGACGGTGCGCGCACTACTCGCAGTGCGCCCCTAAGCGTCCCGCCCCGCCAGGAACTCCGCCAGCACAGGACTGGCCTCGCCTTTTGCGGAGCTGAGCAGCTCCGAGCCCGCAAGCGAGGCCTTCGACAGGCGTACGAGCCCACCGGTTTCCTCGATGCGGTAGCAGCGGCGTTTTTGCCGCCCCCGCCTGTAGTGCGTCGCGGTGACGATCTGGCATGTACTGCCATCGGTGAGCGTCAGGGGCGCGGCGAGCCTAATCTTGTCACCTTCCTCGTAGTCCGGAATCGAAGCCCAGTCCCGGCAGCGCTGGCGCCAGGCATGGGCATAGCTCTCTGGGTCCTTCAATTCCGAGAGCAGCGCCAGAAGGCTGAGCGGAGCGCGCGACTCGACGGGACCAGCGCTTTCCTCCATGTCCTTGTAGCCCCAGCAGCCTTCGTCGTATCGGGTGAGGAATACGGCACCGAAGGTGACGGCGCCGTCAGGGTCTGTGACATAGGTCGCATCTTCGACCGGAGATCCGTGGAGGTTTGTGACCCTTGCCGCCGCATACCAGGTCGAACCCACCTTGCAGGCCTTGACCAGTTCGGTTTTGCGCGTTTCGCCCTCGAAGGTGCACAGCCGAGCAATCTCCGCTTTCTCATCCGCGTAGGTCTGGACGCGGCCGTCGGTGTAGAAGAGCCAACCCATCACGCCGCCCTCCGGTCATCGATTTCCATCAGCGCATCCAGCGGCACGCGGTAGGGCTGCATGGCGTCGAAATCCTCGCAATTGCCGCAGTTCTGCACAATCGCGAAGGTGTCGCAGGCATCCTTGAGGAGGACTCGGAAGGTGCCGCCGAGGCCCGAGGGCACCTCGTAGGTCCCGCCAATGAGATAATCCGAGGCCCGGCGCACGAAGACGCGGATGCTGTGGCCATCGGTGGCGAGCCGGATGGCACCCCGCCCCCGGTCGATGAGCACCTGCACGTCATCCAGGATGTCGGTGTAGAACTGGCCGGTCAGATCGCGAAACGCCATGCGGCGCTGCGCCATCCAGTCGGTGTCCCGAAACGGGTTCATGCCATCGGCGAAAGCAAAGGACGGATCGGCCTGCTCGGTGGTGACGATACGGGTGGTCGTGCCATCGATGCCGTTTGAGCGCAGATGCACGCCATTGCCGACGATGAGGATCAGGGCGGGCCTGTCCACGGGCCCGTTCCAGTTGGGCAGGAAGGTTTTGCAGGCGCGCGCATGGGCGATCTGTGCCGCAACAGCGGACGCAGAGAACTTGAGAATAGCCATGAGGATGTCTTTCGGTTGGGTGTGGGAGGGTCGACCCGCGCGGGGAATGCCTCGCGCGGGTCGCGTGATGGCTCAGGCCGCTTGCGCGACCTCGCTGTCAGGCTGCGGGGCTTCCGCAGTGGGCTCCGCCTCATCACAGGCGGCACCGGCGGTCTGCATCATCGGCGGGCACCAGGCGGCCACGGCAGCGCGCTGCGCGTCCGTGAGCGTAGCGAAGGGTTCAGCAAAAAGCTTGTCGCAGAAGGCGACGATCTCCTTCTTGCTCGACGAGGCCAGCGTCACCGCCTCCTGGGTCAGACCCAGATCTTCACCGAGGATCTTGAGGAGCCAGGCCTTTTTAAAGCGATTGAACAGCGCCCCGTTCGGCGTCCAATGCGCGCGAATCTCGGGCATGACCTCGATCTCGAACGCATGCATCAGGCTGTCGCGCTGCCGGTCCCGCGCGAAACAGGACTGCGTGGTGCTGGCCGTGGCATAGGCCACGAGCTTGGCCTTCTCCCCTGCCTCAAGGGCACGAAACGCCGCGAACTGATCCGCGGGCGCGCGGGTATCATCGCGCCAGGACAGATCAAGCGCATCATGCGCCGCGGCCACCTGCTCGAGCGAGGTCTCGTCGATCTCGTCCATCTTGGCATGGCTGCGGTATTCCTTGCGGGCGTCGACCTTGATCGCCTGCGTCACGGCCATGCCGCTGGCCAGAACGTCACTGACCAGCTTGAAGAGCGTCAGATCGAGCGTGGCCTCGGGATGCAGCGCCATTGCGGCGCCAAGGGCCATGGCCCGCTCGGTCTTGAGGTCCTCGGCCAGCGAGGCCGGATAGGTGATTTTTCCGGCATCGGCGGCCTCTTCCCCCGTCTGGTTGCCCGCGGAGCCGCGCGCGCCCTCCTCTTTGACGGTGTCTTCCGGGCGGACGAGACCAACATGGAGCGTGATCTGCCCACCCTGCCAGGACGCGATCACCCCAGACCGCGCGAGGTCCTCGGCGCTGTAGGCTTCCTGCAGATCGCGCGCTTCCTCTTCCAAGGCGTCCACGCGCTCATAAAGGGCATTGTAGGCACCGTCCTCGAGCCCCTCATCCTCCATCTCGAGCTGCAATTTCTCGAGTTCGGCGGTGATTTCATCCACGCGCTTTTGCGCAGCCTCATCAGGCTCGATCGGGCCGGGATAGACGCGGCCATATTCGGCCATGGTCGCGTAATCATAGCGCACTATTGCATCGGCCCAGGCAAAGCCCAGCTTTATGCGAGCCTCTTCGGCGGCGGCACCGAGCTTCTCGAGTAGGATGGTTTCGACCAGCGCCGCATCCTCGAGCACCGAATGCTCTTCCAGCAGATCGGCCGCGATCGCTCCGCCGCGGGCCTCATAGTCCTCGCGCACGAAGGCCCCGATATCGTCGCTGACCTGGACGCCGCGGGATTTGAGAGCCTGGCGGACTGTATAGGCCTGCAGGTAGCCGCCGTCCTTCGTGAGCGCTTCATAGACCTCACGCTGCGCCTCTTGGCTTGGATGCTCGGCGAAGGCCTTCATCGTGTCGAGCGTGATCACCTTGGCCCGGGCCGCGGCGCGGATGTCGGGGTGGATCAGGCCATAGCGTAACCGGCCTTTCACGGCCGCCACCGTGGCGCCGAAGGTCTTTGCGATGGTCTCGGGCGTCTGGCCGTCGACCTCCATCATCCGGGCGAAGGCCTCAAACTCGTCGATCGCGTTCATCGGTGCCTGGGTGATGTTCTCGGCGAGCGACAGCGCCGTGGTGACGTCGCACTCCTCAGGGACAAGGCGGCAGTCCACCTTGGTTTTCGCCGTGAACGCCTTGCTGGCCTTGTCGGCGATTAGCTCCTTCAGCGCGGCATGGCGCCGGCCACCGGCGAGGACAGCGTATTTGCCGTCAAGCTTCTGGACCAGGAGCGGCTGGAGCAGGCCCAGCACAGCGATGCTGGCCTTCAGATGCGCGATGTTCTCGGGGTCATAAGTTTCCGGCGCGTTGCTGCGCACATTGGCTGGATGCGGAACCAGATCGCCGATGGCGACGGTGAGAGGGGCAAAGCTTGTGGTCATGGGATATCCTTCCGGGTGGGTGAGATGCGGCCCGCGCGCTTGCGCGTGACCAATCCCCGGCTTCAGGGATCACCACGACAAAAGGCCCGCTTTGCCTTTTTGAGGGGCAGCGGGCCTTCATCGTCTCAGATGTCAGGGGGGAGGAGTCCCCTGCCCTTCTACCAGTCGCGCGCCAGCATGATGGTCAGCACGCGCATGGTTGTGGCAGGATTGTCCGGGGTCTCGGCCCCGTAGCGGAAATCCGAGTCTGCTTCATAGAGATCGATCTTCCAGAACACGGTCTCGCCCCGGATCTCGACCGCCCCGAAATCGTGCCAGCCCTCGGGATCATTCTCAGGCTCGAACGTGGCAAATTCACCGGTTGCCTTGACCGCCTCGGCCATGAAGCCATCGCCGGCCTCCATAAGCGAGCGGGTGACATGCATGCGACCCTGGATGGGTTGCGCGGGCGGCACCCCAAGGCATGCAAGTTTGCGAAACGCGTCGTTCTGCGCCGCGATCACGGTCGGATCGGGACGGTCTGGCTGGGGTTGAACATTCATGGACATAGGGATCTCCTTTGAGAGGTTTGAAACACCCTTCTCAAAGCCTGCTTTTTCTTTTCCGCTTGGCGGATGCATCGAGGCCGAAGGCGCCCTACCCGAACAGCCCTTTGGGTCTGTAATTCGGGTTGGGGATGGTTTCGATCCAGCCGCCTTGCTCTTTGATGCTCTCGAGCGCTGCCGAGAGCGGATAAGCGCCCTCGGCAGCGCTCCACCAATAGGCACCGCGCTTGAAGGTGATGATCTTGCGGCGGCCGTCGTTGAAGCAGGCCACCCGCAGCGTTTTGGGTTCCTTACGTGACATGGGTGTCTCCGTTCTCCGTGCGGTCAGGCCGCTTTGGCGCTGCGCCCTGCCCTGCCCGCCTCCGATCTGGCGATCAGGTAGTCGCAGGCGCGCTGCGCGTCCGCGGCGTGCTTGAAGATCGCGCCCTTGTCCGACCGAAGAACGCGCAACCAGTTGTGGAGATAGGCGGCATTCATCTCGAGCGTATGCGCCGTGAAGCCGAGCGTCTGACCCAGGAACACCGAGGTCAGTTCCGCGACGATCTCCTCGCGCGCATAGGACGTGTTGCCGAACTTCGAGAACCCGAAATCACGGTTCAGTCGATGGGGGGCTTTCGTGGCATGGGCCAGCTCATGGGCCCAGACCCCGTAGAAATTGCGCGGGTCCTGGAACCGCGTGATGGATGGCATGTAAACCTTGTCCACGGGGGGCAAATAGTACGCCTCCGTGCCCGTGAAGACGGTTGTGATGTCGATGGCATCGAAAAACGCCTGCATATGCGGGATGGGCTCGGACGGCGGATGCTCGGGCACGGGCTCCGGGTCGGGGAAGAAACTGTCGGGCAAGCCCTCGATCTGGCAGGCATTGAACACGCGGTAGGATTTCTGAAAGCGAAAGATGCGGGCTTCCTCGGAGTGATCATCCCCGTCGCTGCGGTCGTCCTCGCCGCCCGCGTCTTTCCGGCTTTGGCCGTAATAGACGACGACAGAGGATTTCTCGCCCTTGCGGACCTTTGCGTCCAACGCATTGGCCTGCGGCAACGTCATCCAGAAGGGAGAGCTGTGGCCCGCCATCACAGTCCGCATCGTCAGCAGGAAGTTGTTCACTCCCTGGTAGGGTTCTCCGCCCACGCGCAGGGGACGAGAGCTGCCCCCTGCGGTCCAGGGCTTGCGCCACGGCAGGACACCGCGCTCGATGATGCGGATGATTTCGTTTGTGATGACCTCGGAGGCATCGAATTTGGGCGTGCGGGATCGGGCCATGACTGGCGTCCTTTCGAGTTTTGGTGAGAGGGAATGGTGATCAGATTGACTGACGGGGGCGTGGATCGTTGGCGATCCTGGCACCGAGGACTTCGACCATGTCGATGTAGGTGGTCAGCGACACGGACCTGCCGGGACCCCAGGGTTCAGAGTCGTCCGATCCGTCCCGCGTCACCCGCGGCAGGTTCGCGAAGGCAATCACATCGGTGACGGGTCGGATATCGATGAACGGGGTCCCTTGTGCGACCGCAAGAGTGGCCAAGGGAAAGCGCTCGATCGGCGCGAAGGTCGAAACGGTGGTCCACCCGAGATAGATGAAAGTCCCGCCCTCCCCGCAGATCACATGCGCGTTTGGCAATAACGCCGCCTGCTTCAGATACCCGAGATCACGCAGGACCGTCTTACGCTCGAGCCGTTGTGCCTGGCCCCTCTGTCCGGTTCGGCGTAGTTCCTTGTGTCGCCACCACGAGGCAGCGGTTGCGCGCAGCACGCGCAAGACACCTGTTTGCATGGGAATGCCCTCCATCAGGAAAGACAGACCGGAACCCGGCCCGGACCCATCTGAGGGACCCCAAAGGCCCTCATACGTCAGTCACAAAACCCGAAGAACACTTTCACTCTAGAGGGGCCTGATGCCGGAAAATGTTACATCCTACGCTCACGAGAACGTAGGATCCTGCACCGTCCGACCTCAGACCCCAATGTGGAACAGGTTCAGGCCCGGACACCCTCTTTCGGCCACCCTCAGGTCTGACCCTCCCCGGCCCCTCTTTCTCTCAAACCCCATGATTTCCGGAGGTGGCTTGATTTTGTTCCTGTTATGTTCTATTTTAGAACCACGCTAAGAAGGGAGATCTCCGATGGAAAGCATCACTTACGTCCTGCCCGCGACGCCAAAGCAGATTGCCTATGCGCGGTCGCTGGCCCTGCGCAACCAGACGCTTTTGCCATGGGAGGTTCAGCAAGATCGGCGCTCCTTGAGCGCCTGGATCGACGCACAAGCCAAGCTGACCCCGGGCGCGCAGGACAGCCGCCCGACATCAAAGCAGGTCGCCTTTGCCGAGCGTCTCGCCCGGATCAAACGCCGCGCCGTCCCGGATGAGTGTTTCCGCGACAAGGGGCTGATGTCGAAGTGGATCGACGGGAACAAGTAAAGCTGGGCAGACCCTGCGGTGATCGAGACTACTTCAGCCGATCAACAACGGATGCCCCGCCCGACCTGGCAAGCGCGATGAGGCTGGACTGGATCCTGGATGTGAAGACGGAACTGAACGTGCCGATGGGCGTGCGGTCCTCCCAGACATAGGACCGCTCCAGAATATCGGTGTTGATCTCGTCCAGCATGACCCATTTGCGGACATGGGTTTCCAACCCCACGCGCTGCGACTCGATCTGGGGCACCTCGATGAATTTGCGCGAGGGCAAGGGCGGCTGCGTCGTGATCGGCAGGATGAATACCACGGTCTCGTTATTGGACTTAGCGACAGTGACGGCGATACAAACAGGCCGTGTCTTGCGGCCCTCAGTCTCGCCCGCCATCTGTTCGCGTTTCCACAGGAACGGATAGCGGAAAACCGCTCCAGCACTCGGCTTAGTCATCCGCCTGCGTCAAGTCCTGCTCGAGCCCTTCTATCATCAGCGCCCTGAGATCCTCGGGCATCTCGTCGATCATGTAAGCCTGCTGCGTGGCCCCCCGCGCGAGTTGCTGATACTGATCCATGCTCATCAGCACGAATTTGGGTTTGCGATGCTTGGTGATCGCAATCGGCGACCGAATGGCCGCGTCGAACAGGTCACTTGTGTGCCGCGTAAGGTCGGCCGCCTTGAACTCGGGAAGCTCATGCATGATCTGGGTCTCCATTTGTGCAGAATATACATACATTCTGGATATTCTGCAAGAGATGGGTTGAGCCCTCCCATGTGTCATCCGTACCGCCGCACGGTCTCAGTGTAGGTGTACTCATAGGCGGTATTGCCGTTCTCGAAGGACTCGTACGAGGTCAGGTGGTCGTAGCCGCGAGAGACTGCCAGCGCGCCGTAGCGGTCGAACGTGACGATTGCCCCTGCCCGTCCGATTTCCTCCGCGTCGAAGAACAACGGCCGAGTCTCGATCTCTTCGGGGATTTCATCCTGACCCGCATATTCTTCCTCGAGCGCCCGATACTCGGCGAGCAGCTTAGCATGGGCCGTAGCTTCGTCATCCGTCATAGGTGCCGGATCGCCGGACAAGGACCGCCGGCCGTGGCTGTAGCCGTAGGGCAGGTCGAGTGCGACCTCGATCCACTTCCAGCCCTCAACCGCAACCGTCTTAGCCTCGGCCTGGAGTTTTTCCGTCACCAGCCGATCGAGCAAGGCAGGGTCCTCGAGCGAACTGTCGCCATCGCCCTGGAAGAGGTCATGCAGCATTGGTCTGACCCTTGTCAGGCAGGGACACAAACGCGCGGAACTGGTCGAACGGGTGCAGAGCGACGCGCTGCATGTTTTCTGCAAGGGAATCGTCCTCGGCCAGGATGTCGGACGCAGCATCGCGCACGATGCAAGGAATGGGCGTCGTCTTCGCCAACCGCTTTTGCTTCACCAGTAAGGACAATGCTTGGAACCGGCGGCCCCCGGCCGGGATTTCGAACTTGCCGGTCTCGGTGCCATCGTCAGCCAAGACGGACGGCACGCTCAGGCTCTGAAAGAGACCGCGGCGGGCAATGTCTTCGGCCAGTTCCTCGACGGACACGCCAGCCTTGATGCGCCGAACGTTGGACTGGCTCAGCACCAGCTTGTCGAAAGGGATATCCCGCGAAGGGGACAGGGTGATTTTCTGGACAGCTTTGGTCATCAGATCTTCTCCATGACGGGCGCCGGAAGCCACTCTCCCTATCTCACTTCCCGTCACCCTCAAACCAACACTCCTTTCCCTCTCACGGTGGTTCTTGACCGCGGTCAAGAAGTTCATGTGGGAGCAAGTTGTGTGCGTAGTACTCTTTCAAAATAGGCGTCAGGGTGTTTGATCGTGTCTGCTCTTGCTATCAGGTAGTCGAAGATGAGAAGCAGTTTTCCTGCGCCAGCTTTCTGGATGCCATGCCGCAGTTCGTCTTGGTTTATTCTAAGCAATCGACCGAGGTCGTATAGAATGTTGGTGAGGGCTTCTCCTGTGCGCGGGGGTTCTGGGAAAAATCCCGCAACGTGGGAGAAGTCTTCCCATGCCATGCGTGCTGGGTCTCGGTTCATCGTGGGTTTGGTTTGATCGGTTTGTTCACCGCGATTGATCGTAGCGGGAACAATCTTTTTAATATCTTTTTTTATAGACTCTATGTGCCGGACATTTTGTCCGTTTGTGGCGGGCAGATCGTTGGAATCCGGTGTATGAGGTCGATGTTCGATAGTTTGTAAATTATCTGCGGTACCAGCTTTTCTTGTGGCATGGTGTTCACCATAACTTGCGTCGGTATCGGCTCCGAGGGCTCTAAGTTCCGAGATAACGCTCAGGACTGCATCAACGGTTAATGTTGCTCGACGCAGGACATTTCTGATCATGTTGAGGGTTGAGAGCTTTGCTTCATCGAAGCGTGTCTGGTGGAGTATCGAAGCACGTAGGGCCAACGCCTCAGCTTTCAGTGAGCGCAAGCGCTCGCGTTCTTCGGTGAGCTGCAAGGCTTGTGTCGCGAGCGAGCCGTACCTCTGGATCAAGGGCTTCAGGTCGATACCGAAGGCATCTCTGATAACGCCTCCATACCGCAGCGGAAAGCGTTTGCCATTTGCTGAATTCTTGCGTTCGATCAGTTCAGCAGCTGAGAGGCGTCCCAGGCTGCGTCGAAGTGTTCTCTCATCGAGTCCATTGGCGCGCTCTGACAGAGAAGCGTTCGATGGGAACACGACAGTGAGCGTAAGTCGCTGGCTGTCCTGAATCTCACGTTCTTTGCGGGGTAGGAAGCTAATGAGCGCGGTCAGAACGGCGAGGTCATTGGTTGTGAGACCGAGCTCCTTCCTCAGTACGCGAACTGGGCCCAGAAGCTCGTAGGGGTTAGGGCAGGGCAGAGATGTCCGTTCCGCCAAGGCGGTTGTTGTTTTATTTACATGTCTCATGGTGTTTCGGAAGAAAAAGCTTCCCCGTTCACCGCGAGCGGTGTTGAAATCGATTCGTTTTGGGGGTATCAATCAGGTGTCGAGACTAATTGAGGCCCTTCGGAAGCATCGCTTTCGGGGGGTCTTTCTTTTTCTAGCCGGTCCTCCTTTCGTTTTCTGCTCGTTGCTTTTGATGTCTTGACCGCGGTCAAGACACGGGGGTCGTCACTCTGGCCCGTCTTGACCGCGGTCAAGAAGCTCCGTGACCAGCTTCCGGACTGCCTCCTCAACACGAGGGACAAGATCAGCGTCCACATCGATGGTGATGCGGTTGCCCTTTCGGCCGATCTTCACGCGCTCACTGGGGTGTGTCTTCTGCGTCGATGGTTTGGTGGCTGTCAGCAAGGTAACCGCCGCTTCGAGACGGTCGGGGCCCGGTATGTTGCGAGGGATTTTGCCGGCAACTTCTCGGGCTCTCGCGACGTCTTTCTCACACAGCCTGAAAAGCTTTTCCCAAACCCGTCGACCAACGCCGTGTGCAGGTCCGATAGCCTGGATCAGTTCTATCGGGATGCCCGTAGCGATACGGTTCATCCGCGAGACGAGCGATTCATCGATCTGAAGTGCCCGATACGCGATCGTTTGAGCGTTCTTGCGCGTTTCGTCGGTTTTCCCAAGTTCTCGAATGATTCCGGCGACAAACAGAGCCCTTTCGATGAACGATGGATCTTGGCGGGCATTATTCTCTACGCCTTGGGCAATGAGAGCTTCCTCGTCGGTCATCTCCATGACCGTCGCGCGCACTTTCTGACCAAGTTGGCGACAAGCGAGAAGCCGACGGCGTCCATAGACGATCTCAAGCGCACCGTCCTCGGTTCGGCGAACCAGCACTGGAACCTTTTGACCGTGCTCGCGGATCGATGAGACAAGCTCATCCAGACCATCGCTTGGATCGATGCGGTCCATGACCGCGGACATCCGTATGGCGGTTGGGTCGATCAGCCGCGTAGCGTGTTTATCCTCTTCGAGCACAGATGCTTGAGCGCGAGCTACAGTCGGGCTCGTCCGTTTCACATCCAGATCCTCGTCCGAAGGCGGCGTTTTGCCCATCGCGTTCTTGAGTGAGTCCCCGAAGACCTTACGCGCCATGGCTACGCCCCCATGCTTTCAGGATTTCGCGTTCGACTTCGTCGGTCACGCGCGAGACGGACTCGATCGCGCGCTCGTAAGTTCTGCGGTTCACGTCGCGAGGTTCGACCTCGAAGATGCTCTGCTGGGTGTTTGCAGCATCACCCACGGCTGTTGATTTCAGGAACTCGGCAGACAGCACGGCATCCCCGAGGACTGTCCGAAGCAGAGACGAGATCTGCACCTGCGGACCATCCGTATTTTCGTAGCGGGTGATCAGAACTCGCACGAAGTTCAGTCCATGTTCCGGGGCGTGTGCCTCGACGACGCCCATCAGGTTGCTCGCCATGCCCAGAAAGCTCGCCAGCGACATGACATCGAGCATCGACGCGTTGAGCGGGATCAGGACCCCGGTCGATGCAAAGAGGGCAGAGATCACAGAGAAGTTCAGCTGCGGTGGGGTGTCAAATATCACCACATCATATCGGTTGAGGACGGGCTCAAGTGCTTCTCGGATGCGGCTATGGAACGTGGTGGCGCCGTGTCTGAAGCTCAAGGCAACCTCAAACTCGTACTCCATGATGTCCATGGATGCCGGGATCAGATCCACGGTCGGGAAGTTCGTTTTGCGAATGATCTCTGCTGCGGGTAATGGATCGTCGGATCGGATAAGATCGTATGAAGTCGGCATATCCGGATCGAGCTCGGGAGTAACCCCGAACAGGTTTGTCAGACTTGCCTGGCTGTCGAGGTCGATCAACAAGACCCGGTAGCCGCGCAGACCCAGTAGTTGTCCTACATGGGCAACAGATGACGTCTTTGCCGAACCACCCTTCAGGTTGAAGATCGTCAAGACCTGACAAGCCTCTCCCGGTCTTCTGTGCGGGTGTTCTTCTGGCTTGATCCTTCCAGTCTCGAGAAGTACGCGTTGTGCCTCGACCATCTCCTCCGCAGAGAAGCTACGGCGGTTGCCGCCCTCCAGAACACCTTCGGGGAAGCCTTCGAGGTTTGACACATGATGGCGGAAGGTATTCTGATTAATGCGAAGAAGTTCAGCCGCTTCCCGCATGGCGAAGCGGCGGAGGCCCTTCTGAGCGTCCGGTGGGAAGGTTTCCTGCGCATGTTCACGCAACCGACTACCAAGCCGCTTGGACATGACTTCAAATCTCTGGGAGGCTCGTATCCCGTTCATCACTGCCCTCAAGTCTTTATTGTTTTGCAAAGCTTAACAGATATTGTGGATAAATCCAGACCAAACCGTTGAGCGGCCTGGGGGCGTTGAAGGCACCCATTTCTGTCGACGGTAAACTGTTAAAAATCAGCGTCTTGGGCGACTGCGCTCTCACTTTACTTCAACACCTCGTTGCCAGCTGCGAAGTGACCACAAGATGTATTGTGAGTGCGTACAGAAATCAGTCGGCAGAATCGGATGGACGATTCTCCGGGATCTCAGTCGAGCAGCCCCAGCCTCTCGGCTCGCTCCAGCAGCATCTTCACCGAAGACGGCTGCCAGCTTGTCCGCCCGCGAGGTGTGCGCTCGCGCATCGCTTCCAGCCGGGTGCAGATCGCATGGAGCGTGATGTCGGGATCCGCGCCCTTGATGGCAGCGATGATGGCGGGCAGGCGATCGTCGGTTTCGCGGCGCCCGGCGCGGGCCAGCACCTCGGCAGACAGGAAGCCGTCGCGAACGTAGGCCTTCACAGCGCGTAGCAGGCGGCTTTGGGTCCAGCGACGCGCCTCGGGCAAGGGGCCGTTGATGATGCGCAACACGTCCTCCCAAGCCAAGTCGGGACGCAACCGGCGTACATGAGGCACCCAGTCTTGTGCCGTCTCGTTCAGGCGCTCCATGTAGCCGTCCTGTCTTGCCAGCCGTACCTTACGAAGAGCGGCAGGGTCTTTGGCCCGCAGTCCGGGGTTTCCGCCCACGCGGCCCTTTGTGCGCGCGCTGGCGAGGCCGGCCTTGGTGCGTTCCCGGATCAGCGCCCGCTCGAACTCGGCCGCAGCGCCCAGAACCTGCAGCGTGAACTTGCCTTGCGGGGATCCGGTGTCGATCGGGTCCTGAATGGAACGAAAGAACGCCCCCTTGGCCTCCAGCCGTTCGATCACCTCCAGCAGATGCGACAGGGATCGCGCGAGGCGGTCGATCCGCACGACCACCAACGTGTCGCCCTTGCCGATGCGTTCTAACACCCGCGCAAGCACAGGCCGCGCACGATTGCCGCCCGAGGCCTGTTCTTCATGGATCTCGGCGCAGCCCGCAGATTTCAGGGCCTCAGACTGGGGCAGGGGGGTCTGATCCTCGGTCGAGACCCGGGCATAACCTATCAGGGGCATCAAAATGGCCTTTTTGCATTATCACACATCGTTAATAAACGACCGTTTGTAAACGAATGCAAGCAAGTGCTCTCTCATCGTGTTCGTCCAAAATCCCTTGGTTTCCTTGCGCAGAGCGCGATCTGAGAGGTTCCACCGGCAATCGCGCGCGCATACCATTAAAAGAGCGTCCGCAACCGCCATAAAATCACTTGGGTAATGTGCAAAAGATTAGTATTTTGCACATATGAAACTCCAAGCATCAGCATTAACTGATGATTTCGATGACCCCCTCATCACAATCGAGGAGGATGAAGAGGCTCACGTAGAGGATCTTTGGTTTCTGCCTGGGCCACTCGAGGAAGAACCGGATGATTTGCCTCCCGGGCCACGGGCGGAACCGCCAGACACTGCTGTCATCGAAGACTGGACAAAGGCAGAAGGCGTTCACGCTGCTCAACTGGCAAGAGTGGCTGGACGCCTGGGTGCTCTGGATGACCGGTTGCTGCGCGGCCCGGAGGGCTGGCGGCACAGACTGGCTCTAATAGAGGCGGCGGATCTCAGCTGGTTCGCAGGCGATCGTGTGAGCCCCGATCGGCTGGCGCTTTGGATATCCATGCGTTTGTCTGGAGTGCAGGATGACTCGGAAGCACTGGCCCGGGCCGGATGGGCCGTGCGACGCCTGACAAGTGGTCCGGAGCCAATGGTAGATTTGGCGGCCTTCCTGGATCGGCGTGATCCTGAGAAATTCGAGAACAATGCCGAGCGCTTTGACGAGCGTGCAGGGAGCTGGCTGGACGTGATGACAGCAGCGGTTGACCTCCACCCGATCACGAGTGCTTGCATGGGGTTTCACCTCTGGAGTCTGGCTGGTCTCGGCCAATATGGAGACCGTATTGAGGCCGCTGTAACTGCTGGCAGGATCGCGGCCAGCGACGGCAATGGAGCCATCTTTGCGCCGCTGGCCATAGGCGGGGCAGGGGGGCTGCTGGCCTCGGGCGTGCAACCCGAACGCTTGGCCTGCTGGTTGGACGGGATGAACAGCGCGATACTAACGGCGATGCGGCATTTGGATTTGGTTGAGACTTGGACGGTTCAGGCAGAGGGCGAAATGGCGAAACTATCAGGCAAGACGCCTCCTGCTTTGCTAACTCTCTTTGCGGAATGGCCTCTGGTGTCCGCGCCGATGGCTGAGACTCAGATCGGTGCCAGTCGCGCGGCGGTGCAACGAAACCTCGCGTGGATGGAAAAGAATGGCTTGATCCGCGAGGTTACGGGGCAGGGGCGGTTCCGAATGTGGCGGATTTCTATTTAGTATTTGCCTGAAATGTGGGCTCAAACACGCATAAGCGCGCTTATGTGAACCTTGGGATAGCACCTGCTTTGAGATAGTCTTGTGGCAATTTAGGCGGCGTGCGACTCAGGCAAAACCAATGTAGCAGCGCGTTGTCGTGCCTTCCTTTACCTTACATCAGACCTTTGGAACAAAATGTCGCTCTGATTTTTGAGTGCAACAAAACCGTCATGTGACTGTCGCTTAGCCGTTTCATTCTTCCGAAATCATTCGAACGAATTTCAAAATGGGGGAATCACCATGAAACTTCGTTCTGTTCTTGCTGGCGCAGTGCTGGCAGTCACCGCTGCAGTTGCGGCACAAGCTGAAAACTGGAAACTGGCCGTCACCGATGTTGAGGGCATGGAGCGCCTGCAGCTTGAGTGGGGCCCTTTCAAGGAAGCTCTTGAGGCCGCCACCGGCGACACGTTTGAATTCTTTGCCGTGAATTCGCGCACCGCAGCCGCCGAAGCTCTGCGTGGCAAGACCGTAGACTTCGTGGTCTCCGGCCCAGCGGAATATGTGGTCATCAACAAACTGACCAATGCCACGCCCATCATCGGTCTTGGTCGCCCGGATTACCACTGTGCGATCGTTGTGCGCGCCGACAGCGGCATCAACACCGTTGACGATCTCAAGGGCAAGAAAGTGGCCTTTGGCGATATCGGCTCGACATCCAACATGCTGTGCCCAATGCAGGTGCTGGCGGATTACGGTCTGGACCCGGTCAACGACATCGAAAAAACACACACATCGCGCAACATCGCACACGAAGCGCTGAAGAACGGTGACGTGGACGCGCTGGGTTCGAATGCCAACTCATGGCTGAACGTGCGCGCCAAGGAAACCGACCTGCCCTACGGCTTTTTCAAGATGATCGCGCGTTCGGGTGACCTGCCAAATGATATGATCATGGTTGGCGCGCATGTCCCTGCGGAAGCGGCAGAGGCCGTTAAATCAGCCATCCTCGAAAACAAGGACTCCATCATCGCAGGCATTACCGCCCACGAAGAGAACGACAAATATGTCGGCATGGACCTCGTTTCGATCGAAGACAGCGCGTACGACTATGTGCGTTCGATGTACACAAACGCTGGCTTCCCTCAGTTCGACAACTTCATCGGTGACTAATTTCGACATCGAAACGCTGGTTGCGCCTGCGCGGCCAGACCGGACCGGGGCAGATATCTCTGCTCCGGTTCTGCCTGTTGATCTGCGCGTAACCGGGCTGGCCAAGAGCTTTGCCGGAACGCCAATCTTCAAAGATGTGTCCTTTGGGCTGTCGCGCGGTGAGGCTGTCGCCATTGTCGGCGCGAACGGGACGGGGAAATCAACGTTACTGCGTTGCCTGATGGGTTTGATCCCCGCCGATGCCGGATCAATTGACGTGCTGGGCACGGATGTGCGCGGCGCCTCAAACGCCGCTCTGCGGGCTATGCGCGCGCAAATGGGGCTGGTGAGCCAAAAGCACAATCTGGTGCCGCGCCTGTCGGTGCTGTCCAATGTGGTGCAGGGGCTGCTCGGGCAAAAGCCGGGACTGCGGCATTGGAGCCAGGCTTTTGCCCCCGCGCCCTCACGCGAGGCGGCCTTGGCGGCCTTGGAAAAGGTGGGGCTGGCGCATCTTGCTTCACGCCGCGCAGACCGCTTGTCAGGCGGGCAATCGCAGCGTGTGGCCATAGCGCGGGCGCTCGTCGGGCAGCCCAAGATCCTGATCGCTGATGAACCAACGGCTTCGCTTGATCCGGCGGCGGGCGAAGATGTGATGGACCTGTTCTTTGCCCTCGCGCGCCAAGAGGGGGTCACAGTGATCTTCATCTCGCATAATATCGATCATGCGCTGCAATACGGCGACCGCGTTCTTGGTCTCGCACAGGGCGGCATGCCGCTGGATGCGCGTGCTGCGGGTCTGAGCGCCGAAGAGTTGCGAGGGCTATATGACTGACACGTCCCTGACTGCGGGCCTTCCCACCCGGTACGAGCGCCCGTCAGCGCTGGCCTTTCTGGGATATGCACTCGGCGTTGTGATCATCCTGTGGTCCTTTGCGGGCGCGGGCTTTTCCATCGACAAGGTGATCTCTTCACCGCCCCGTTTTGCCGACTTTCTAGACCGTGCCTTTCCGCCCAACGTTGAGCCCAAGGTGTTGGCGCGGCTTGGCTGGAAGATGCTCGAGACCTTGCAGATCGCCCTTGCGGGCGCGGTCATCGGGATCATTCTGTCGGTGCCGGTGGCACTCTTGGCGGCGCGCGGATTGATTGCGCCGACATGGATCAATCAGATCGTACGCACGGGGCTCGGGTTCATCCGGGCCGTACCGGATATCGCCTGGGCTTTGGTCTTTGTCGTTGCCGTGGGCCTGGGGCCCTTCGCGGGCATGCTCGCCATTGCCATCGACACAATCGGGTTTTGCGGCCGCTTCTTTGCGGATGATATGGAAGCCGCCGACAAAGGGCCGTCCGAAAGCCTGACCGCGACAGGTGCGCGTAAGCTGGACGTGGTCGCCTGCGCCACCATCCCGGCTGCAATGCCTGCCTTTATCTCCACCTCGCTTTTTGCGACGGAAAAGGCGGTGCGCTCGTCCACTATTCTGGGCCTTGTAGGTGCTGGTGGCATAGGGATCGAGTTGAAAGTGGGGTTTGACCTTTTTGACTATCCAACGGCCATGACCGTCATCCTGATGATTGCTGTTGTGGTCATCTCAATCGAATACCTCTCGGGCTGGGCCCGGACAAAGATCATCGGAGAACAACGTTGAACGTTATCACCAAGACCGACACAGCGGATCAGCATTGGAGCAAGATCTGGGACGAGATCGAAGAAGGCTCGAAGTGGCTGACGCCCGAACGGGACGTCAAACGCTGGGCAGAGGGCTTGGCAGAAGGCGCCGCTATCCTTGACCTCGGGGCCGGAGTCGGGCGGCATGCCTTGGCTCTGCAAGTTGCTGGATTTGAACTTACGGCGCTTGATGCCGCCCCCGAGGGCTTGGTCGAGATCGACAAGGCGGGCACCGGAGTAAAGACGCAACTGGGTCGCATGGATGACCTACCGTTCGAGGATGGCGCATTCGATCACGTGCTGAGCTGGAACGTGATTTATCATGGCGATGAGACGGTGCTGCTCAACACGATCAGCGAGGTGCGCCGGGTGCTCAAGCCGGGCGGAACTTTCATGCTGACGATGCTGTCCAAGCGTCGGCTGTGGATCGACCGCGAAAAGCTGAATGGTCCACGCGAAATCTCCCGCAACACCTGGGTGTTCGACGAAGATGGGTCCGACAAACGTCATCCGCATTACTATTGCGGCGCGGTCGAGATGCTGGCTCTGTTCCAGGGGTTTGAGGTGATGTGGATGGAGGACCGTGAGCATGAAAAGCCCGGCTCCTGGCATTGGCACCTCATTCTGGAGCGGCAGGCATGATCCAGACTTTCGTGGGGGCGGAGGTCTATCTGCCCGGCGGGATCGAGGACACCACGGTCACCATCGATGGGAACACCATTGTCGAGATCGGCGGCCCGGTGCAGGGCACAGAGATCGACGCACGTGGCAAAATCCTCGCGCCTGCGCTGATCGATGTGCATGGCGATGCCTTTGAACGGCAGGTGATGCCGCGCCCGGGTGTGTTTTTTCCAATGGAAACCGCCGTTCTGGAAACGGACCGGCAGCTTGCAGCGAACGGGATCGCGACGACGTATCACTCGATTACGCTCAGCTACGAGCCGGGATTGCGGAGCGTCGACCGTGCGCGCGAAATGATGCAAGCAATCTTGGACCTCGCCCCGCGTTTGACAGTCGAAAACAGGTTCCAACTCCGCTGGGAAACCTTTGCCTTTGAAGCGCTTGAGACGCTTGACTGGGCGATGGACGCGCCGCTGACACCGTCGCTTGCCTTTAACGATCACCTATCGATGGCGATGCGCAGCGCCGATACGGTGATGCAGGAGCGGCCTTTTGAGCATAGCCCGGACTTCAAGGTGATGGATCTGGATGATGCGGACTTGTTCGAGAAACGCTATCGCAAGCACACCGAGCGTTCGGGCCTCGACTATGATGACCACAAGAAGCTGATCCACAAGGTTTGGGATCGGAGACCAGATGTGGTTGAGACGATGAAAATCGTCGCAACGAAGGCCCGCAGCAAGGGTATTCCCATGCTCAGCCATGACGACACGCAAGTCGAAACGCGGCGGTTCTATCATGGCATTGGCGCGACCACGTCGGAGTTTCCAATGACTATGGGGCCGGTCGAGCAAGCCCGCGCAAAGGGTGATCTGATCATCTTTGGTTCGCCCAATGCGGTGCGGGGTGGCAGCCATATCGGATCGCTCGGCGCGGGTGACATGGTTGAGGCAGGCCTTTGCGATGCGCTTGCCTCTGACTATTACTATCCTGCGATGCTGGCCGCCATTGACCGTTTGGACCGAGAGAAGCGCGCGGATCGGCTGGCGCTGTGGTCCTTGATCTCTTCTGGACCGGCCCGTGCCATGGGACTGGACGACCGAGGTGAGATCGCTACCGGCAAACGCGCCGATCTGGTGCTGGTGGATTGGCCAAAGGGCCACACACCCGCCATCCAAGGCACTTGGGTGGCTGGCCGCTGCGCCTATCGCGGGACACCGCACGGCGCATGACGTTTAACCGAGACTATCTGCCTGCCATCGGCCTCGGGATCACGCAGATCATGGGTTATGGCACTTTGATGTATGCCTATGCGGTCTTGCTGCCGCCTATGGCCAAAGACCTTGATCTGAGCTTGAGCCAGGTCTTTGGCGTTCTGTCAGCCGGGCTGCTCTTTGGCGGTATGGTCTCTCCGCTCTCCGGGCATCTGACGGACCGCTTTGGTGGCCGGTGGGTTATGGTGGGTGGTTCTGTCGTGGCAGGTCTTGCACTTGTGGCGATGTCTCAAGTGACCACGTGGCAGCAGCTCTTGGTGACAATCCTTGTAGCCGAAGGCGCGGGCATGTTCGTGCTGTATAACGTGGCCTTTGCCGCTGTGGCGCGCCTTGATCTGAGCGTTCCTGCCCAAAGGTCAATCTCGATCATCACGCTATTTGGCGGTGTGGCCTCTACCATCTTTTGGCCGCTCACCCTCGCGCTGTTCAACGCCTATGGATGGCAAAGCACGTGGACGATCCTTGGTATCGCCTATCTGGTCGTGAGCCTGCCCATCCATCTTCTGGCCCTGCGCGGTGCGGAAAGAGACCCTGATACGCCGCAAAAATCACAAGGCTCAGACTGGCCGGAACTGCAGGGCGAAGCGCGCAAGCGTGGGATGCTGTGGATGGTCGTCTCGTTCATCTTCTCGGGCTATCTGATGGGCGCGGTGATGACGCTTTGGGTCACCAATGTGCAGGACCTTGGACATACCGCCGCTATGGCCGCCCTCGCCGGGGCGGTGATCGGACCGTTCAAAACCGTGGGGCGGTTCTTTGAGATGCTGATCACCCGCAACATGCACCCGCTTGGCACGTATCTTCTTGCGCTATCGCTCCAGTTTGGCGGCTTTGCGGTGCTCTTGTCGGTTGGTTTTACCGTGCCTGGAATCCTGATGGCTGCCGCGATCTATGGCATGGGCGATGGGATCAAGACGATAGTGCGCGGCACGCTCCCGCTCGCCCTGTTCGGGCATAAAGGCTTCGGCGCACGGCTTGGTTGGATCGCCTCCGTCTCGATGGCCGTCAACGCAACAGCACCTTTTGTCTTTGCCTGGCTCACGCAGGTCTATGGCGGCTGGTGGAGTTTTGCCGTCATGGCCATTTGCGTGGCTGTTGCATTCCTCGCCTATCTTAAGATCGAAGACCCAAGGAGAGAGTCCGCCTATGACCCCGCTTAAAATCGGCGCTTGCCTCGCACCCCATGAAATCACAGATCATCGCGATTGGCTCTTTGACGCCGATCGGGACATAGAGCTGCAGGGTTTTAGCACCCATAAAGACCTGACAACCGAGTTTGAAGATCGGGTGGCTGCCGCCAGAGAGGGTCTAACCGGGTTCAATGGGCGTCTCGGGATACACGGGCCCTACGAAGGGCTTGATATGGACAGTAAGGATTCCGAGGTCCGGCCCATCATCACCGCCCGGTTTATCAAGGCGCTCGAAGCTTCTGAGCGCGTCGGCGCGCGACAAATGGTGCTGCATTCCCCCTATACCCGTTGGTACGCGTGGAACCGGCTGAACAAACCGAACTATTGGGAAAGCAAACTGGCCCGTATCCACGATGTGATGATGCCTGTGGTCAAAGCGGCTGAGACGGCGGGGATCACACTGGTGATCGAGAATATCTTTGACGTGGATCCGGCCAGCCGCCGCGCCATGGTCGACAGTTTCGACAGCGACGCGATCGCGCTATCCATCGACACGGGCCACGCCCATCTCGCCCGCCGCATGTCCGGCGCGCCGCCCGTAGACTACTTTGTCCGGGACGCAGGCGATCAGTTGCAACATGTGCACCTGCAAGATCTTGACGGCCACGCAGACCGCCACTGGGCCCCGGGTGAGGGCGAAATCCACTGGGCGGAGGTGTTCCGCGCGCTGTCAGACTGCACGTCCGAGCCGCATCTGGTGCTGGAACTGCGCCGCAAGTCGGACATCCCGACGGGGTTTGCCTACCTGAAGGGCTTGGGGTTGGTGGAATAGCCGATGACCGTGCACGAAACACATCCGCCCGCTGACTTGTCCGGGGCGTCCTTCATGGCTGCAGAAGTGGCAGATCTGTATATCCATCGGCCGCCCTATGCAGCAGAGGCGTTCTCTTTCTTGCTCCAGAACGTGCCGTCTCGTCACCGGCTCCTCGACCTTGGCTGTGGCGAAGGAAAGATCGCGCGTCCGATGACGCGGTGTTTTGATCAGGTCGTCGCCGTTGATCCCTCTGCGAATATGATTGACCTGGGGATGTCATTGGAAAACGGACAAGCCGAAAACCTCCATTGGGTGTGCGCCAAAGCCGAAGATGCGCAATTGGACGGCCGCTTTGATGTTGTCACCTTTGGATCAAGCATACACTGGATGGATCCAAAAAGCCTGTTTGGCAGGCTAAAGGATCATGTTCTACCTGAACATGTCGTTGCAATTTTTGCAGGCGATGAACCCTGCGCGCCTGCTTGGAACACAGATTTTCAGAACTTTCTGCGCGAATGGGTGCCAGAGGTGACTGGGCGCCCGCTTGGCTCCAAAGAATGGCAATCATCGCGCGAGAAACATCTGGGCTACTTGGACATCATCCAAAGCTCTGACTTTGTCTCTGACGTCTTCGAGCAGACGGTTGACAGCTTTGTGCTCTGTCAACATTCGCGAAACACCTTTGCCCTTTCAAAACTTGGCACACGCGCCGCTGATTTCCAAAGCGACCTGCGAAACATGCTGCGGGATCACGCAGATCATCGTGGCATGTTATCTTACCGGGTCAAAACGCAAGTTACTTTGGCAAGACTCATATCAGAAATACGCTAACGTCTTGCCGCACGGGTGTGCCCCAGATTTGGTTGGGGGGCGCAACAGCGCGCCCCCGCTTGATCGCTCAGCCGTTCGGCGCAAAGGCAAAAGGTAAAAGCGCGTCGCCCATGGCCACGATGCACCAATTTCCACCAGTATAGGTAATGACGAGCGTCCAGTCGCCCTCCGGGTCTTCCCAAAGCTCCACGACCTCATCGGGGTTGCGCAGGCCGGCCCATGCTCTTTGCGCCCGGTAGCGGGTTTCGAGGCGATGGCGCATCACGTCACTGGGCGCGCAAAGGATTTGTGCGATGGGTCCGCCATTTGCCGCGGCAGGACCGGTTGGGCCGAGGAATACCGCGCAGGCGTACAGGGCCATTCTCAGACATGCACGGGTCATAACGGCGGTATCCCAGAGGGCGGGCGCAGTGCGCCGCTCAAAGCCCATGTCAGTGTTTCGGTGTATTGCGCGGGGCATGCGAAAGGATAAGCGATTTGGGCATGGGGGAAGGGCATGTTTCGTCTCCAGAACAAAAAAAGCCGCCTCAAAATGGGCGGCGGGTTGGCTTCGGGATGGGGTATGTGACTTAAGTCTGATCACCGCTCGAAGATATGCCGCCGCACGCGCCTAGCGCCCAAAAATGGGCGTAACCGTAGGCAAATAGTGTGCGCGTGATCAGCATGGGTCTCTCCGATGGCACTGGGATAGGCAGCATGCAATTTTCTGTCAAGGCTGGCACATGAGGTTTGGGTGCGCAGAGGCTTATGTCCTCAGAGCAAAGGTGCGCTCGACGATTGTCACGCGCCTTTCCAAGTCGACGTGTGGCAGTTCAACCACGTCACATTGAAGTTCGTCTAACGCAAAACGGATGCGATCATACTCTTCCACAGCGTCTTCAAAATGATGCTGCCTGTCTTCGGATTGCGCGAAGCAATCGCGCCAAGGTGGTGCCAGAACTACGGTTTTCGAATAGGGAAAGGACATGCCGAGGGTTTCACTCAAGGGCACATCGGATTTGTGTCTGAGGCCAACCGCTGCATCCAAGAGGCCTCGGTCAAAGAAAACAGGATGGGTTTGATCCGCCATGCGCGCCAGGTCAGCTTTTGCCATTTCCACGGCACGCCACAGAAAGGCTGACATGTTGACCCACGGCAAAGTCGTTCCGCCGCGGGCCCTTTCATCTTGCACGATGCGCAGACCAGGTTCCGGTACGACCAGGTGACCGGGCTTCGAAAGTGCGTCGATCAGGGTCGTTTTACCTGCGCCAGAACACCCTGTGATGAGGATATGAATTGGCCCTGACCCTAAAGATGCATGGCGAAAGAACTGTCAGTGAACGCCAGTTGACCGCCAACAAAACTGGCGAGCAGATGTGGCCTGCCAAGGTCGTCCTGGCGAACGACGATCAGGTCGCCACGCAGTCCCGGGGAAAGCGCTCCGCGGTCGTGAAGGTCAACCGCTTTGGCGGGACCGGAAGACACGAGTTGCCATGCCTTGCCGAGGTCGCAGACCCCATCTTGGGCCAGCTTGAACGGCGCGTGCAGCAACGAGGGGTAGTAGTAGTCCGAGACAAGCGCATCGCAGAGGCCCGATGCAATCAGCTCCCTGGCGGACACATTGCCCGACGTGCTGATGCCGCGCAGCGCGTTTGGTGCGCCCATCATGATGGCGTTGCCAAGATCGCGTGCCGTTTGCGCAGCCGTGCGTGTCAGCGGGAATTCTGCGATGTTTGCACCAACCGCGTTATAGCTGCGTCTTGTCTCTGGATCCGGGTCATCGTGCGAGCCAAAAGGAACTCCAAGGCGGCGCATTGCGTCAGATAGACGCGCGATAGCGTCGAGAACACCCACGCCGTCTTCAACCGTCTCAGCCATCAAGGACCAGAATTCATCTGGTTTCAGGCCAATTGTGGCGGCCCAGCGAGCGACATGCTCGGGTTGGGATCGCAATTGTTCGAACTGCGGAATGTGGTTGTTGAACACGACGTATTGCACCGTGCCGTCTTCCAGCCATGCAAGCAGTTGTTCAGCGCCATCAAGATAAAACGTCTCATAGCGCAGTTGGATACGGATGTCGGCTGTTGGAGCGGGGTGCAAGCGTTGCAACGCGTCAATGACGGCGCGTGCGGCGTCTGCGCCCCGCTTCTCTCCCTCCCATGAATACGACTGCGCTAGATAGGCTGTGGTGATCCCGTTGGCGATGAGCTCGCGATCTACGTTCCGCAAGCCAACCCACTCAGGAAAATCCGCCCCCGCGCGCGGCATAAGGTGATGTTCGTGCCCATCTCCATGCGCATCAATGATGCCGGGCAAGATCAGGCAGTTTGACACATCCACGACCCGTGGCGCGGCAGGGGCGGTATCGGTGATCACCCCTGTCTCCATATGCACGTCCGCGTCGGCAAAGGTGCCGTCTGGCCGGAGCATTCGGCCCCCAGTCAGCGTCAGGCCGGTGACGGATTGGGCGGGTCGTTCAAGAAGTGTATCCATGGGATTTCGTGTCTTTAGGGACATAGGGGGCGCCGACCGAGGGCTTATCCGGCAGCAATGCGGAAAACCACAGGGCAGATATTGGTGTTTGCAACGGTTCTGAAACAGCGGCGTGACAAAAACCGCGTTTTAACGAGCGAATTGCCACATTTTGAAGGAGACGGGACTTTGACCCAGTTGCCACTGCATCCGCACACCATTGGCTCTGTCAGACCCTCGGTACACTTTTCGAAAAACTGTTACAATTTGGCTTTCCATGACCACCACTCACTATATCGCAGAAATCGACGAGGCTCACCGAATCGCAGCTGTATGGATCAAGCCTGCGGGCCGAATATCGGCCAAGGTTTTCGACCCCTTAGTCGATGTGTTTGACCCAAATGACGCCGACAAGTTCAACGGCGCTACTGAGGCTGACATAAAGAAGTGGATTGCCGTTCAGAAGGCGATAATTGCCCATTGGTCTTGGGGATTGCTTGTGTTGGGTTCTGTGCGACGTGTTTTAGCTGCGCTGCTACGTCTCCGTTAGGTGAACCCCTTTGCGCCAATCTTTGCGAGGAAGCGCCCAAGCTCTGGTTCGCATCCCTCATGCGGCACGTGATCACGGTGAAACCAGCGCACCTGCTTGAATTCTGATCGATCGAAATCCAGCGGCTTGCGACGATCTCCCAAAACCACATACCAAAGCGAGACATCGACGTGGCCGGGCGTGCTTCCGACAGTTGTGGTCGCGGTGATGAACTGCGGATCCGGGGAGGCGTAGCGCGCCTCTATCCCAAGCTCCTCGACGATTTCACGGTCTACCGTTTCTCTTGGATGTTCGCCTGGCTCGACATGCCCTCCAGAGGGAAGCCACAGACCCGACTTGATGTGATCGACGAGCAGGACATGATCACCATCCACAAGCAGGAAGTAGGACACCAGATGCTTTGGCGGCGTGGCAGGCTTTTCCAGACGAAAGATCTCAGCACCGCTGTCCAGCCAGTCGAGCGCATCCGCGATGACATCCTGTTCGGTGGCATCCAAAGGCGAAATGCCTGCAATCTCAGTGCGGACGCGAGCCCGAAGGGGGGGTGTTTGCATGGGTACGTTTCCGTCAGCTCGTAAAGGCGGCGCTATGTCTTTTGCTTGTTCCGACGATTCAGGATTGCGGCAATCTTGGCAAGGAGCGTCCCGGCAAGTACCAGCAAGACGATGATGCGCACTAGGTGATGGGTCGCGACAAAGGCCACGTCCGCTTGGATCGCCAGCGACACCAGGCTCATTTCGTTTAGTCCCCCAGGCGCATAGGCCAAAAGAAGTTGCGCGGCGCTGTATCCTGTCACGAAATGCACGCCCCAGGCGGTGAATGCGGCGACTGCCATCATGATCGCAGTGGCCACGACCGCCAGCCGCAGCGCGCGAAACACATCCCTCGGTTGGCTGCCCTTGAACCGGCAGCCGACAATCACGCCCAAGACGATTTGCGCCGCGATGACAAGGGCCAGAGGCGGACTGCTGTGGGTGATCCCGGCCATATGCGCGGCGGCGCTCAGCGCCATCGGCCCGATGAACGTGGGCGCCGGCAGTTTCAGACCTAATCCCAAAGCGCTGCCAATGACGGCGCACAGACCGAGTATCAGCAAATCCAACGGCCCGGTCGGCTCCGCAGACATCGGCATCATCCCGTCAACCTCGTAGCCGAGGACCAGCCGGAACCAAAAAGCGATGGCGGCGATGACCAATATAATGCGCCAGACATGTGCCAGAATGATCGCCTTTTCATCGCCGCCCGTCGCGCGCCCGATCTCGACCATTTCGACGACACCACCGGGCATCGCACTAAATAGCGCGGTCACGCGCGACTGGCCGCCTATCCGGTGCAGATACGCTTGAACGATGAAGGCTGACAGGGCAACGCAAAGGACAAGCCCGGCAAGAGAAACGGCCCATTGATCGAGATGGTCAAAAGTGTCTGGCTTGAAACCTGAGCCGAGCATCACACCGATGATCGCGACGACATAGGGGCGGGCTTTTTCCGGACCTGACAGGTTCCATCTTGCGAGCGTGCCAATCAGTGTGACTACTATCGCGCCGAGCATCCACGGGAGCGGCAAGTTCAGCGCGTAGAACAGTGCACCGCCACAAGCACCAAGCGCAGTTGCGGCCAGCACAGGCGCGTGTTTCGCCAACGCGGGCATCATTGCGGCAGTTCGATGCGAAACAGCACCTCTTGCCCACTACCGTGGGCGGGCAACTTATCGCGGCGCGTAACCAACTGCCCGCCGTTCTTTTCGATCACGCGGACGGATGCGATATTCTCGGGATCAGCGGTGAGGTCGACCGCTGTCAGGCCGACGCCCTGCGCCTCGGTTAGAAATGCGCCAAGCGCAAATGTTGCGAGCCCTTTTCGCCTGCGCCAGGGGACAACAGCATAGCCAATATGCCCAAGACATGTCGGGGGGAGTGCATTGGTACCGTCCTGCCACCTTAGCTCGATACTGCCACAAAATCCGTCGTCCCAAATCCAGCGTCGGAAGCTGGGAAGGCGCTTCACGAAGCTACCGTCTGGCAGTTGGATATCATCACCACGCGCGTCCGGGTCATTGAGTGACGCGACAAAGGCATCGGCATCCTTTGCTATTGCGCGCAATTCTTCTGCCGCCGCTTCGGGCCGGGTCGTGCGCGGCGACCATCCGGTTTCCAGCGCAGCGCGATAAACGTCCAGATGCTCAATGCGTGGCGTGACGAGTTGCATTCAACGATATTTTTCGATGAAAGCGTCAATGTCCAGCTCGCGAATGTCGGGCAGGGCGGCCTTATAGGCGTCATAGCTCCAATCCCAAACGGCGATCTCTTGCAAAGCCTCGGCCTGCCTTTCGGTAAAGCGGCGCTTGATAAAGCGCGCGGGAACGCCGCCAACGACCGTGTAGGGGGCTACATTTTTGGTCACCACTGCGCCGGCACCAATCACAGCGCCGGTCCCAATCGTGACACCTGCGGTGACGGTAACCCCGTGGCCGATCCAGACATCATGACCGATGGTCACCCAATCGGCCTTTCGCCATTCAAAGAAGTCATAGTCGTCCTCGCCCAGCCCATAGGCCTCGGCACGGTAGACGCTGTGATGCTGCACCGCGCGCCATGTCGGGTGATTGCCTGGGTTGATGCGTGTGGAATTGGCGATGGAGCACATCTTGCCGATCGTCGTCCAAACCACATGGCAGTCCTTGGTGATGTAGGACCAATCGCCCATCGATCCGGACCGCAGCATCGTGCCCTTACCGACCTCGGTCCATGCGCCCAGCTCGAAATCCCGGACCATCGCGCCCTCTTGGATCGTCGGGCTCTCACTCAGTGGGGTTTTTGATCCGGCGCCGCTCATCCTCAGCTCTCCTTCTAGTCAGTCATGTGACCCGAGCCCCAGCGCGCAGAGGCAGCGCGTGGCGGTGGCATCTCTTGGGCTCTCGCGCGCCACTAAAGCGCCTTCCAAAGCGCCCCGCCGGCGGCCCTCTCCCAAGTGGCCTCATCAAGGTCCAGCCGGTCGCGGAAGGCTGCGCGCGCGGCGCCCTCAAAGATCGTCCAGTAGGGCACCAGATCGCTTGATGGATCGCCCACGCCACAAAGGCCAAAGTCGAGAAGCCCGGCAAATCGGCCTGCTTGCATCAGGATGTTGCCTTCGGACATATCGCCATGCAACCAAAGCCCCGGCGCGTCCCAGTGACTGGCGCGCGCGCGATCCCAGATCGTTTTAGCGGCCTGGCGCTGTGGCTCGTTAAGCGTGGCAATCAGGTCCCGCGTCTCCGTGTCGTAGGCGCCCAGATCGCCGCCCCGGTGGAAGTTCTGCGCGCCTGCGGGCGGTGCGCCATCGGTGGGCACAGCCTGCAGCGTCAGAAGCGCGGCGGCCAGAGCCTCGGCCAGCACCGCGTCCTGGCGCAGCGTGGGGTCGCCTTCGTCCAGGGTTGCGCCGTCGCGCCAGGCGAAAACCATCCACTGGAAGGGATAGCCCGCGCCGGGCGTGCCGACGGCAAGTGGCTTGGGCACCGTATAGGGCAACGCCTGTGCCAGTTTCGGCAGCCATGTTGCTTCTTTCGAGATATTTGCCGCGTAGCGCTCTGCTGATGGCATGCGGATGCCCATCTTGGTGCCGAGCCGGAAGGTCCGGTTATCCCAACCGCCCGGGCGCACCGGCGTGATCTCGAGGCCCCCCCAATCCGGGAATTGCGACAAGATCAATGCTTTGACCGTCTCGGGTGAGATGTCCAAACGGTCGTCCGTCACGGCACTTTCCTTACTTCGCGAGATCGGCCATCCCGATCAGCCGCGTGCGGATCAGGCCGGAGAAATAGTCGACGACGTAGACCAACGCGATAATGAGAAAGATGATCGTCCAGACCTGATCCCAAAAGAGGCCCGCAATCCGGTCCGACAGCATGAACCCGATGCCCCCTGCGCCCACGATGCCAAGGATCGTTGAGGAGCGGACGTTTGATTCAAAATTGTAGAGAATGATCGACAGATGCACCGGCAGGACCTGCGGCATGATCCCATACAGGATCGCCTGCAAGCGTGAGCCGCCCGAAGCCACGACCCCTTCAACGGGGCGTTTGGATGTGTTTTCGAGGGCTTCGGAGAAGAGTTTTCCGAACGTGCCGATCTCGGACACCGCGATGGCAAGGACGCCCGCAAGCGGACCAAGGCCAAAGGCGCGGATGAAGATCAGCGCGAGGATCAGTATTTCAAAGGCACGAATGATGTCATAGCCACGCCGTGCGGTATGGCGGACCCAGAAAATCCGCGTGATGTTCTTGGCCCCCAGAAACGAGATCGGAAAGGCGATGATCAGTCCGAGGATGGTCCCAAGGAAGGCCATGGCAACCGTTTCGCCAAGCGCCTGAAACACTTCGACCCATTCTGGCCAGGTTTCCCACAGGTGAGGGGGAAACATGAAAGACAAAACCGTGCCCAGGCGCTGAAGCCCGACCCAGATGCGCGCGGGCGCAAAGTTGAAGTCATAAAGGCACCAGGCAAAAAGCCCGACGAACAGCACCCAAAGCCCGATCTTGCGGGCGCGCACGGCGGGTGCGTCACGAAAGGCGCGGGGGTGTTGATCCATCAGGGTTTTGATGTCGGTATCCGTCGGAAGCGTCATGTCGCAGGCCCCTTCTCAAGTCCGATAACGCGATGGCGCAGCTTTTCCGAGCCGTAGTCGATGACAATCACTGTCACGAAGATGATCACAAACAGGGCCGACAGGTCCGTATATTCCTGCAAGGACAGCGCCTCGCGGAATTCCTGGCCGAGGCCGCCAGCGCCCACATAGCCGATGATGGACGACGAGCGCACGTTGATCTCGAACCGCAGCAACGTGTAGCTGATGATGTTGGGCATCACCTGTGGCACCGCCGCGTACCGGATTTGGTCGAACCATGTGCCGCCCGCGGCTTTGACGCCTTCGAGTGGTCGCATGTCGATGTTTTCGTTCACTTCAGAGTATAGCTTGCCCAAGGCCCCAGTCGTGTGCAGCCCGATGGCCAGTACGCCAGCCATGGGGCCAACTGAGAAGCAGAAAACAAAGATCAGCGCCCAGACCAATTCGGGCACCGTGCGTGCGATCTCAAGATACCGGCGGCACACCCAAAGCACCCACTTCTTGGGCGCCAGATTGCGTGAGGCTGGGAAGGACATCAAGAAACCGCCGATGACCCCCAATGTGGTGCCCATAAAGGCGATCAGAACCGTCTCAATCAGCAGGTTCAACCAGACTTTCCAGCGCCAGAACCATTCGGCCAGGTCCGCCCCGAGGCTATCCCAACGCAGGACCGGGAGTGTCTTTTCGATGAACTCGCCAAGGCGCGGCAGGCCCGCCGGAATGATCCAGCGCCATTCGCGAGAGCCGTCAACGTTTGTTACCTGCGTGACCTTGAAAAAGTCGCCCAGCCAGGCCGAGAAGGCAAAGAAGGCAAAGAAGAGGACACTGGCAATCAACCAGCCGATTTTCGCCCGCCGTCTTTGCGTGGCGTAATCCAACTCAAATTGGTCCATCGGACGCAAAGGCGTCACGTCGGCAAGCGCGGTCATGTCAGAGATCCCCAAGAAACGAGGACCCCCGCCGCCAGGCGAGGATCCCTGTTTTAGCTTTTAAGAGCGGCGCTGCTTTTTTAGCCAATCGCGCATGTCCACGATCCACTGATACCGCTCGTGGGTGGCAGGCTGCCAATCAATCTGCGGGTTTGGCGTGCCTTCGACTTCGCCAATCATCATTTTGAAGGCTTCTGGATCTTTCTCGGCCACGTCCAAAACCAGCTGCTGCATGGTGTCTTTCAGACCCTGTGGCAGGTTCGCACGCGCGGTGAACGGGCCGGAAGTGATCTCGGGGCTTTCCCAGATTGGGCAGATTTGGCCCTCGGTGATCATCTCTTTCTCGATCATGCGCTGCCAGCGGCCATCGGTGGCGTTGTTCTGCCATGTTGCGGCGGCGTCAAACGTGCCTTGGGCCACGCCTGCAACACCGGCCTCATGCGAACCAGAGAAGGGGATGGCCGAGAAGAAGGTTTTGGGATCAACTTCCTTGGCGATGTTGAAATAGGGCACAGCATAGCCCGAGGTGCTGTCCGGGTCGGCAAAAGCGAGAACCTTGCCTTCCAGATCGGACAGCTTTTCATAGCCGTCTTCGCAGCGCGTCACGACGACCGAGAAGTAACCTGACGAGCCGTCCTGACGGATCCGCGTCACCAGCGGCTCAACCGCGCCATCGGTGGCGGTGTAGGCTGCGGCATAGGAGGAAGAGCCCAGGAAGGCAAATTCGATCTGATCCGCGCCAAGCGCCTGGATCACACCGTCATAGGCACCGGCCGTGAAGATTTCGACTTCGACGCCCAGTTCGCGCTCAAGATATTCCTCGAACGGGGTGTAGCGCGCGATCCGGTCTTTTTCGTTTTCACCGGACAGAATGCCGAACTTGATGACTTGATAGTCTTCTTTCCAGTCGTCGGCGACAGCAGACGTGGCAAGCACAGCGGCCACAGCAGTTGTAGTGAGGTATTTCATGGTCAGGTCCCCCTGGGTTGGTTTGGCGATTGGATTTCTGTGTCAGGCGGGCAGCGCGATCGACTGTGTGGACGTCACCGCCTCATTGAATTCTCTCAGGCCATCGAGGCCATAAATATCACGCACAACGTCGTCGGTCAGCTGCGCGGCGGACCCGTCAAAAAAGACCCGGCCATTGCGCATCGCGATGATCCGGTCGCAATAGGCGCGCGCTGTATCCAGCGTGTGCAGGTTCACCAGAACGGTCAGGCCGTCTTCTTGGTTGATCTGGCGCAGGCCATCCATAACCAGTGTTGCATTTGCGGGATCAAGCGAGGCAATAGGTTCATCGGCCAGCATGATCTTTGGCTGCTGCACAAGAGCTTTTGCAATCGCGACGCGCTGTTGTTGGCCGCCCGACAGCGTACCCGCGCGTTGCAGTGCCTGCGGCACCAGGTCCAACCGGTCCAACGCTTGCAAGGCCATCGCGCGTTCCGCATCCGTGAACTGCATGGCCATGGAGCTGAGGAAACCATGCTCGGCCAGACGACCTATCAGCACGTTGGTCAAAACGTCCAGGCGATCCACGAGGTTGAACTGCTGAAAGATCATCGCGCAGTCGCGCCGCCAATTGCGCAGGGCTTTTCCGCGAAGGCTCGTAATCTCGGCCTCTCCAAACGAAATCGACCCCATGGTGGGGTCGATCAGGCGATTGATGAGGCGGAGCATGGTTGACTTTCCGGCGCCAGAGCGCCCGATCACGCCGACAAATTGACCAGGCTCGATCTTGAGCGTGACGTCATCGACGGCGCGCGTCTCGTCAAAGAGTTTAGAGACACCGGTGAGGGTTAGGGCAGCAGCTGCGGTCATGATGATTCATCCGGATGAATTTCTTCTAAACAATGATCGGCTTCTATGACGCCCAAGAGTCCGTTTTGTAAAACTTCTGCTACGCTACGGCGGCAACTGCTGAATGTTCGGCAGTTGTTAGCCCAGATCCGTTAGAGAAGATGATTTCTCCGGCCCTAAACGTCTGGACGACACGGTCACTGGCATCGACCACAGCCAAATCAGCGCGTTTTCCTATCGCGATTTCTCCCCGGTCTTTAAGGCCGAGCGCCTTGGCCGGGTTCTTCGAGGCGAGGCGCACTGCGCCAACCAAGCCATCGGCATCGGTTTTTGACAGGGCACGAATGGCAGGCAACATCGCCGCCGGGTGATAGTCGGCCGCAAGAATGTGCAGCAAATCTGCTGCATGGGCGTCGCGTGCCGACAGGTTACCCGAGTAGCTTTTTCCACGCATTGCATTGGGCGCGCCCATGGCAATCATCAAACCGCGTTGGTCAGCGATCTTTGCTGCCTCCATGGTGACAGGAAATTCAGCTATCACGACGCCGATATCAGCCATCAAGTGCGCTTTCTCGACAGTATCGTCATCATGGCTGGCCATCGCGACGTCATGAGAGGTGCAGAGCTTTGAGATCCGTTCAAGGTTTTCAAGAACCTGTTCAGCGGGGACCGCATCCTTGATACGACGTGCAACTTGGGCGCGTGCCTGTTCCTCGCTCAGACCGCCCTTCATCCGATTGGCGACGAGGGTTTCGACATTGCGATACTGACCTTGGCCGGGTGTGTGATCCATGACGGACACAAGATCGACAGCTCTGGCGGCCAGCAAACCGTCAAGCGCATCAATTGCCGCTGTGTATGTCATGTCAAAACGGGCGTGTATGCGGTGATCAACGCGCAAGTCTCGGATGTTGTCTTTGAGCGCGCGGATAATTGCGGAGGTATGCTCAAATGAACGCCGTTCCCCATCGACCGCCGTGCGCGAGAATGACACGCCTGCATAGGCGGTCGTCACCCCAGCGGCGGCAAGGCGCGCATCAAGATGACCCACGGCGACGTCCATCGGAAAATCAACCTTGGGGCGCGGTTCAAGCTCCAACTCGATCATGTCGCCATGCATGTCGATGAGACCCGGGAACACGGTAAAGCCGGAAGGTTGCCCCGCGCTCTCGGTGATCTCGGTGATCACGCCGTTTTCAATACGCAGGCTGCCATTGTCGATGATGCGATCTGCCAGGATCAGTTTTACGTCAGAGAGCCACATCTTCTCGTTCCTCGATCTCAGTGTGTTCCGGTGTCAGATCAACCACGCGGTCGATCAGATGCATGACATCGTCGGGGTGGTGAAACACGCCGATCATGGCGGTGCCCTGATCTTTGAGTTCTTGAAGGCGTGCCACCAAGGCTCCGCGTGCGTTCACATCAAGTGAAGCCGTTGGCTCGTCCAGCATCAACAGTTTCTGCGGCAGAATTAGCGCACGCGCCAGGTTGACCTTTTGCTGCTCGCCGCCTGAAAACGTCGTGGGGTAGGCGGCCCAGAGGTCTGGTTTGACCCCAAAGGTCTCCAAAGCACGGCGCGCTTTGTTCAGAGCGGCGTCGCTGTCCCACCCGGCAAGGCGCAAGGGTTCAGCCACAATCGCTTCGGCACTTACGCGGGGCCGTGCGGTCAGGAACTGCGTGACAAAGCCGATCTCTGTGCGCCGCAGATGAGCAATGTCCACATCCGCCGCGCACGCGAGATCGATCAAGCCATGGCTGGAATGGAACCGGATCTCTCCGGACAACGGCAAGTAGGACCGGTAGAGGGTCCTGAGCAATGTAGACTTGCCCGCACCATTTGCGCCTTTCAACAAGACAAACTCGCCCGCAGCGACGTTGAACGAGATATCCTCGAACGCGCCGATCTCTGTGCCCAGGTGATGCAGGGAGAAGCCTTTGGTCAGACCCTGAATTTCCAAAACCTGTGTCATAGCTTTGCGTGTACCAGTTGTTGCGTGTAGGGGTGTTGAGGGTCTTGGAAGATTTGGTCAGCCAGACCGGTTTCGACCACCTCTCCCCGCCGCATGACCATAACGCGGTCCGCGAGCGTGCGTATGACACCCAGATCGTGGCTGACGATGACCATGGTGATCTGCCGGTCCTGTTGGAGCCGTTTCAATGTATCCAGCACCAGCGCCTGCACACTGACATCAAGGCCCGTTGTCGGCTCATCCAGCAGCAAAAGCGCGGGTTCCAGTGCGATGGCCTTGGCCAGTTGCACCCTTTGTTGCATGCCGCCGGACAGTTCAATCGGCGGGGCGTCCAAGCGGTCCAGTGGAAATTCTGACGCATTAAGCGCGTCTGTCGCCGCTTGGCGCAGCGTGGCAAAGCTGCGCTCGCCCGCGACCAGCAGACGTTCCGCGACATTCCCCGAAGAGGAATGCTTCATCAGCAAACCCAAATGCGGGTTTTGATAGACGATGCCAATCTTGGTGGCGCACAGCATCCGGCGGGCGAAGCGGTCGAGTTTGAACAAATTGCCGGAGACATCGGGCAGGTCGAGCGTGTAGCTGCCTTCATCCGGGATTTCCTCAAGGTTCATCATCCGCAAAAGCGTTGATTTCCCCGATCCGCTTTCACCAACAATTCCAATCACTTCGCCCGGATGGGCATGCGCTGAAACGTTGCGCACGGCCTGCACGTGTCCGTAAGATTTGGACACGCCTTTCACGTCCAGCAGGGGCCGCGTTTCGACAATACGCGGGGCTTCAAGCATCAGGGTCATTGCGGCATCTCCCCGTCTTTGTACCAGGTTTCGCCGCGTGTTTCGGCCTCGCGGTCATTTGCGCGAATGGTCTTCACGCCCCATTCGCTGTCCGAGACCTCAAAGGCAGAGCTGCCGTCATCCTGTGGGATTTCGTTCATGAAAAAGCCTTTGGTTCCCGATCGCGTACAGGTCAGGGCTCCATGCTCTTCGATTTTGTAGGGCACGTCCGAGAACACCAGCGGCTCGACCCGTGTATAGGGTGGGACGGCAAAGATGCGTTTTTCGCGCCCCGCCGACAGGATCGTCAGATGCTTGGCCATGTGCAACTTGGGCACATCCCAACGGGGGATGGGCGAGGGGGTCATCACGTGACGCCCATGCACAAGGCTGGGATAGCTGGCCCCCTGCATGACGCGGCCCGAGCGCACGATCTGCTCATAAAGTTGCAGCCACATCCGCCCGTAATCCGCATCGGCATGCATCTGGCGCGCGATAGACATGTTGGGCTGAACCGAGCGCAAGGGTTCGGGGTTCGGCACCTGCAGAACAAGCACCTGATCTTCTCGCAAAATCTCTTCGGGGATCCGGTGACGAGACTGGATGAGATCCGCCTCCAGCGTGTCCATCGTCGTGGGCGTGCCCGCCACTCGCGCGATGAACCGGCGGATTGAGGCGGCGTTCACGCTGTCGTCGGCACCCTGGTCGATCACCTTTACCCGCGTTTGCGGGTTCACAAGCGTCAGCGAAACTTGCAAACCCCCTGTGCCCCAGCCGCGCGCCATCGGCACCTCGCGGCTGGCGTAAGGCATCTGGCATCCGGGCACGGCCACGGATTTGAGGATCTTGCGTCTCAGCTCGCGCTTGGCCGAGCCGTCAAGGAAGCCATAGCTCATCGCTTCCCAAGGTTTTGTCAGGGTTGAAAGGCTCATTCCGCCGGTTCGCTTTTTGTCTGCCCTACCGCTTCGCTGCTTGAGGGCTGTGTGTGTTTCGCTGCCTTTTTCGCCTTAGCGTCGCGAATGGCGTCCAGGGACGACTGGAAGGTCACGTAATGAGGCAGCTTGAAATGGATGCAGAAGCCGGAACTTTCGACGCCTTCGGTATGGTAGAGGAAGAATTCCTCTTCGGTCGCCGAACCTTTCTCGGCGCCGGGGCTGTTGAGATCGAGCGTCGCGGCGGCGATGCATTTGACCTCGTTCCAGCCAAAGGTCGCGCCGTAGCCGATCCCCAGTTTTTCGCCCTTCTTGTCGACCACTTCGGCTTGCGACACTTTCACCCGTCCAGCCGAGAATTGCCGCCCATCGGGATGGGTAACCGCGATCTCGGCCTCGGCCAGTCGCAATTCGTTCACCGTGGGATGCGCCTGTCCGTAGCCGCGCATCGCAGCATAGCCAAGCGCCAGAACACCGCCGGTTTCCGCACGCGCAAGGCTTTGCAGCGTATGGGCGCGTTTGGACGGAAACAGCAGCGGCTCCCGGGTCAAATCCGGTATTTCGTTGCCTTTGGTCGCATCGTCCGCAGGCGGGTCGAGAAGGTCATTTTCCGCCTGCCACGCGCTCACGCTGGGCTGGTAGGCGGGTGACGGTTCGGCTGCGGGCTCAACAGGCTCCGGCGCGTAGGTTTCGCCTTGCAAGACGTCTGTCGCCAGAATGCGATGCGCGTAATCCAGTGTCGGCCCAAGGACCTGCCCGCCGGGAATGTCTTTGAACGCTGCTGAAATGCGGCGATGCGTGAAAAGGGTGTCTTGTTCGATGGGGGTCGCGACCTGCAATCGAGGCTGCGTCGTGCGCCACGCGCGCAGAAGCAACACAGCTTCATACAGCTCACCACCGGTTTGCGCCAAGGCCAATGCGGCAAGGTCTTCATCATACAGAGATGCTTCGCCCATGACCCGGTCGATCAGGTAGGGCAGGCTCTGCTTAACCTCGTTCACGCGGTTACGGTCAAAGCCCCCCATCTCTTCGCGAAAAAGCCTCTCAGATTGTTCGATGGCCCGTTCGCCACCACGTGTTGCCACGTAAGCCATTATACGTGTCCTATCGCTTTGCTACTTGAGGACATCACAGAACCTCCACAGTCGTTGAGCGCGGCACGCCGATGACCTGATCCTCATCCAAAAGGAACAGTTCAAAACCCATGGGATACCTCATATGAGACATGCGAGCGGCCCAGAACCCGTCCGGCAGGCCGTCAACTTGAACTGTTACGGATCCATCGACGCCGGGACCGGTCAGGCGCAGTGTCTGACCCGTTCCCAAACGCGCGCGAATGATGATCGTCGCACCGTCATCGGGGTAAAAGTCACTGCCGGTTGCGATCTGTACCAGCGGTTCAATGCCCGCCATCGTTCCCAAAAAGACGTGATCGGCGTGTTCGATGTCGGTCAACTCGGCCCCTGTCCGCATGATCTCCGGCATAAGCAGCGGGTCGGCCGAATGCACCCGGCATTCGCGGTCGAGCAGGGCGGCAATGATGGATGCCTCGCCCGGCTCGGGCAGGCTGCGCGGCAGGCCGGGGCGGCTAAGCGCCCAGAGCAACGCATCAAAGGCTGTGTTGTCGCGCGTCTCTGACGAGCTGGGGGCTGGGGTGGCCAACATCAGAAGGTCTCCATGTTCACACGGGTCGCCTCCACCCGGCGCAGGACATCTTCGTCCGCCTGTGCAAGTGCTGCGGCCTCGGCGTCGCAGAAAGCCGCGCAGTCGTCCGTGCGCACATTGCTTGTCAGGGCCAGGTCGATCAGCGCCATGGCCATCGACGCCTCCAGATCGTGCCCGCGTCGCATCCCATAGCCCTGGGCGTCACCTTTGCGAATATGCGCTTCGCTCATCAGCACTTCGCCCAAATGAAAAGCGACGCCCCCGGCTGTGTCGCGTATCGGCAGCATCACGAGACCGCTGCGCGATTGCAGAACTTCGATTTCGCCGAGATCCGGGATGAGCGTTTCCGCGAAACTCTTGAGTTTAGCTGCGTCGGCGCGGGCAAGCGTGCCCAAAGCGTCATCCATCGGACTGCTCCATTGTAAAGGTCACGCGCGCGGCTGACCAAATCACCCGGCTGGTTGAAATCGGGGTCCCATCCGGCGTCGCGTCGATTGCGGTGACGACAAGCACCGGCACATCCACATGTTGTTTGAGGGTCTTGGCCTCATCAGGTTTCGCGGATCGCGAATAGATCGAGGTGTGTAGCCGCACGTAATCTTCGATCCCGAAAGAGCGATAGGTGTCAGTCGTCGACCCAAGAACGTCACGACGCTCCGCAAAATCGGGGAAGCGTTCGGCGCAATGATATGCGCTGCCAAACGCAACCGGCACATCGTTGGCCAAGGTTATCCGCTGGGATTCAAGAACCTGCGCGCCAGAATTGAGAAGCAACGCTTGCGCAATCTCGTCAGGTGCCGCAACACGCACAGCCGAGACAAGCTGGCTGGTCACATCAACCCCTTGCGGGATCAGGTTGCGCCGCAGCCTCGTGCGTTTGCCGATCTGGTAGGTCAGCCGAGGCGTGTCAGCAACAAAGGTGCCACGCCCTTGCTCAATGCTGATCTTGCCTTCGCGCGCCAAGGCTTCCAGCGCACGGCGCACGGAATGCCGACCAATCTCAAATCGATCCGCCAGTTGCAATTCCGTCGGCAATTGATCACCCGCGGACAACCGCCCGGAGCGAATGTCACGTGAGATCTCGTCTCGAATTATGGTCCAGTTTTCGCGCGTCATGTCCGATTCATCCGAATGAATTTTTGGTAGTCTCTAAGCGTGACAGAGACGTGACAAGTTGGACAAAAATATCGCCCAAACGCAACATTCAGGACGCTATGGCGCAATCAGCGCGCGCAATGGAAAACGCTATTCGGTATCCAGTTAAAGGGCGAAACTCTGCGAGGCATCCGCGAAGTCGTGCAAATGAACGGTAACCTGATCGTTGCCGAGCAAAACGACTCCATAGGCCGGCGGTTCGAAATTGCCTTGGATGCGATCCGCTGGCGCATCAAGGTCCAAAGCCACCTGATGGTTCAGCCCACGCATGCACGAATAGCTGATACCACACCAATTGCCCCAGATCGCCCGGTGCACATGGCCGAAAAACAGATGGCGGATGCGGGCCTTGTGGGGGGCGATTACTTCGTAGAATGGTTCGGCGTCCTGCATCATGATGGCATCCATCGCCTTGATCCCGACCGCAAAGGGCGGGTGGTGCATGAACACAAAGACCGGGTCGGGCGTCTCTAGTTGCTGCGCCAGCCAAGTAAGGCGCGCAGCGCAATAGGCGCCTGCATGGGTGCCCCGCGCCTTGGTGTCGAGCAGCAGGAAGCGGCCATGTGGCGTCTCAATTGCGGTTTGGACAAAGCCGTTTTCATCGCGCGGCACGTCAGGAAAGGTCTGCATCAAAGACGGCGTATCATCATGGTTGCCGATCATCAGATGTACGGGCATCGTCAGTTGCCGTATTTCGTCTGAAAAACGCGCATAAGCGTGGCCGTCGCCCCAATGTGTCATGTCACCGGTCACAATGACAAAATCCGCATCGCCATGTTCGGCATTGATCGACGCAACGGCGCGGGCCAACCGCTCGGCCGGATCCTGACCATAGAGCAGACCCTCACCGATCACATGGGGATCTGTCAGGTGGATGAATTTCATTCCGCAGCCACCGGTTTGGCCCAATCTTCCCATCCGGTCCCCGAAGAGAACACCGGACCGTCCCATGTGAAGGGAATGTCGTGGATGACGGTCATGTCTTCGCGTGCTTCGATGATCGCAAAAGACGGAGCCATAGGGCCCCCATGGAGCAGTTCGGTCTCCGTAAAGTCTGGCAGGGATTGATTGCCGGTCGACCGGACAGAGGCAAAGGGAATGCCGCAATAGGTCCCGGTGCAGATCGCATGGATGTGGCCAAAGTGCAGATAGTCGATCTTGGCGGCATGACGTTTCAACAGCGCGGCAAAAGCCGGACGGTCGGCCTCAACCAGTGCGATCTTATCCTCGGCCGGTTGGCCCAACGTCATAACGTTATGGTGCATAAACAGGCGCGCGCGCGTGCAGCCCTTCAATTGCGCGTCAAGCCAAGCAATGCGATCCGCACCGAAATGCCCGGCATGGGTGCGCGGCGCAGTGGTATCAAGATAGAGCAGGCGTGTGCCACCTACGTCTTCGGCATAGTTCACATATCCATTCTCATCGTGCGGTTGATCGGGGAAGGCGCTTAAAAAATTGGCGCGATCATCGTGGTTGCCCATCAGCAAGCGCACGGGGCAGGGGAGGTCGACAAGCGCCTCTTTCAGTGTCGCATAGGCCTGCGGCTCGCCCCAGTGCGTGAGGTCTCCGGTAATGATGATCCGGTCGGCGTCTTGGTGTCTCAAGCGCACCTCGTCCAACGCTTGAGCAAACCGTCGATGCGGATCGAGGCCACCCATGCGTTCACCGGGAACTGTCAGGTGAATGTCGGAAATATGCACGAGTTTCATCGGCTCGGCCTTTCTTGGTCGGTGCCCGGTCGCCCCCGAAAGAGGCGACCGGAGCGTGTCTTAGCCGTTTGGCAGCAGGTCAGCGATTTCTTCGACCAACTCTTCTTGCAGCTCTTTCATGTCGGTGGCGTCGCCCGTGACGATGCGCTCGATCCCGTCATAGATCACTTGGGTGATCGCCAGACCATTGTCGCCGGGATAGGCCAGCCAGTCGCGCAGCAGCGGCAACTGGTCCACGGCGGTCTGCTTGTTTGGGTTCTGCTCGTAGAAGTCGGCGAGAATGATCTCGTTAGCCGCCTTGTTGGGGGGCATGTAGCCGGTTGTCTTGGCCACTTCGGCAGCACCGTCACCGGAGGTGATGTATTTCAGCCAGGTCCAGGCTGCTTCACGCACCTTCGGATCATCCGAGGTCGAGGTCAGCATCGCCGCGTTGCCGCCAGCGGGAAGACCTTTTGGCGTCTCTCCGAGACCGGGGAACGGGCCGGTCACCAGCTCAAAGTCACCCTGAGAGCGTTCGACCGCACCCAAAGCAGAGGTGGACCAGAACATCATGCCGACGTCGCCCGCGGAAAAGGATGACAGGGCCGCCTTCCATTCGAGGTTCTGCATTTCACACTCGGTGAAGATGTCCTGCATCTGCTCAAGTGCGACCAGAGCCTCGGGGCTGTCCATGGTCACGCGGCCGTCTTTGACGATGGCGCTGTCCTGGCTCCACAACAAGGCCTGCATGAACCAGTTGCCGGTGATGTTCCAGCCCCAGAAGATCGGGTTGTCGATGCCGTTGGCCTTCATGGTCTTGCAAGCCGCAATAACCTCGTCCCATGTTGTCGGCAGCTCTTCGATGCCGCCTGCGCGCAGGATGTCCATGTTGTAGTACCCAACCGGCAGCGAGATCGAGAACGGCAGGCCATAGACTTCGTCGCCGAAGGTCGACAGCGACAGCATCGCCTGATGGTAGCCGTCTTTTCCGAAATCCGCTTCGCCCGCGATGAAGGGCTCAAGCGATTGTGCGATGCCCTTGTCGATCAGCGGCGCCTGACGGTTCAGACCCTGCATGGAGACGTCGGGCAGGTTGCCCGCAACCGCTTCACGCAGAACCGTGTTGGTGGCGTCTTCGTAGGACTCGTAGGTCGCGCGGAACTTCACTTCGATATTTGGGTGCGCTTCTTTGAACCCGGGCATCATTGCCTCGTAGGTCACATCAAAGAGGTGGCTGTAGGGATAGGCGAACTCGATCGTCACCTTGTCTTCGGCGAAAACGGCGGTGGCAGACAGAGCCAAAGCTATTGCAGTTAGGGTATGTTTCATTACATCTACTCCAGTTGTTGGGGCTGACGGTTTGGCGATTGGCAGACCCCAGTGATGAGCCCATACGGGCGACGAGTAGGGTGGGAGCAATCCCACCCTATTTCATTCCAGACAGCGTGATCCCCTCGATAAAGCGGCGCTGCGCCAGCAGGAAAGCGACAATGAGCGGTGTGACGATCACAGTGGCCGTGGCCATCATCGGACCAAAGAACGACCCGTCCCCATCGCCCTTGAACTCGCGCAGACCCAAGGGGGGCGTGAACAGATCCCGGTTTCCGGTCACAACGATGCGCGGCCAGAAATAGTCGTTCCAATGGGCCACAATGCTGAAGATCGCAAAGGCCAAAAGCGCGGGGATCGCAGTGGGCAGCATGACCCGCCAGACGATGGCGAATTCCGACATCCCGTCCATGCGCGCCGCGTCGATCAGGTCGTCCGGCACGGTCATGAAGAACTGGCGCATCAGGAATATCCCGAAGACCGAGATTGTCCAGGGAACGACCAATGCGGCGTAGGTGTTGGTCAGCCCCAGCTTGGCCAGCATGATGTAGAGCGGCAGCGCGATGGCATGCACAGGGATCAGCAGGCAGAACAGCACGAGGCCAAACACCGCCTCACGCCCCCAGAATTTGAGCTTGGCCAATGCATAGGCAGCGGGCAAAGCCACAACGATCTGGATCAGGAAAATCGAGACAGTGACGATGACACCGTTCAGCAAGTAGCGTATCAAAGGCGCCTCGGTGAAGGCCTTGGAATAGTTAAACACCGCGGGCCGCATCGAACAGTCCGCTTCCGTTTCCGCCAACAGTGCCGCCTGAACGCCAGCGTCATCTTGGCCGGGAAACCGCGTGCGTGCCGCTTCGATATCCGCACGGCCTGGTTGGCGCAGCGCGACACAGCGCGGATCGATCATCATCTCCTGACGCCCGAAAAAACCGCCGATCCCCCGGTCAATTTCGCCAGGACTTTTGAACGAATAACTGACCATCATATAAAACGGCGCCAGCACGATGATTGCGCCAAGGATCAGCACCAGATGTTTCCACCAATCCCGCGTCATCAATAATGCACCTTCCGCTCGACCAGCCAGCGCTGGATCAGGGTCAGGAACATGACAAAAAGCAGGAACAGCATAGTAATGGCTGACCCGATCCCGATTAGGTTTTGCTGAATGCCCTTCTCGAAGATCGCGAACATCATGACATAGGCGGATTTGTTCGGGCCACCGCCCTGAGGCCAGAAGGCTTCGATCGTGTCAAACACCTGAAAGGCTCGGATGCAGGAAATCGTGACGACAAACACCGTTGTCGGCCCAAGCGCGGGCCATGTGACCAGCCGAAACCGCTCCCACGCCGATTTAGCCCCGTCCATTTCAGCGGCGTGATAGAGTTCACGGTGAACCGATGTCAGACCCGCAAGGTAGAGCACCATGTTGAAGCCGAACCCTTGCCAGATGCCGATAAAGCACACGACCCAGATGGCATAGTCCCGGTCCCCCAGCCACAAAGGAAACCCGTCGGCGCAGCCGTTTGCCAAGAAGGGGATCACCTCGAACCACGTGCCGCAGGCCATCTCCAGCGTGCGGTTCACCATGCCGATGGTAGGATGCAGCATGAATTCCCAAGCAATCGCCATCGCCAGCAGCGTGGCCATCACCGGCAGGAAATAGACGGTCTTGTAGATATCCCCGATCCGTCCCAGCGAATGCACCAGAAGCGCCGCCCCCAGCCCAAGGCCCACCGAAATCGGCACCGCGGTCACCACATAGGTAAAGGTCGCGATGAACATCTTTTCATAGGTGGAGCGGGTGAAGAGCCGCTCATAATTCTGCACACCGACCCAATCAAAGCCCGAATTGCCCAGCGAATAGTTGCTGAACGACAGCACCCCGGCGACAAGCACAGGCACCAGAAGGATTAGGAACATCAAGGCCAGCGCTGGTCCCGCCAGACCCCAGGCCGTGCGGGCCTGCCTGTTCACCTGCGCTGGCTTGCGAGGGATCGCCGGGCTGTCAATCACTGCCATGTCAGGCCGCCTCAACCGGCTGGGACAGCGAGGCTTCAAAGCGCCGCTGGCGTTTTCCGTCGGCATCAAAAATCAGGGCATCCCTCAGATCAAAGCTCAGCCCGACGGAGGCACCAAGGCGCACCTTATGACGCTCTGTCGGCGCGGCGCGACACGTCACGCGCGTGGTCTGATCGGCTAGATCAACTTGCGCAAAAACTTCAGCTCCAAGGTTTTCTACATGCGTGACACTGCCAGTCAGGACAGGGTTCGATTCCGCCAGACGCAAGGCTTCGGGCCGCAAACCCAGCTGGAACACATCCGATTGCGCGCCCTCCGCCGCACGGCCCATAGACTGTCCGAATAGCGAAAGCGCGCCGTCCCGAACTTCGACGGGTAGAATGTTCATTTTGGGCGAGCCAATAAATTCGGCCACGCGAATATCGCTCGGATCCTCGTAGATGACACTTGGCGCATCGCATTGCAGGATCTCGCCGTCCATCATTACGGCAATCCGGTCGGACATGGTCATCGCCTCGACCTGATCGTGGGTGACATAGATAAAGGTCGCGTTCAGCCGGCGGTGCAGTTGCGCGATTTCGGCGCGGGTCTGCACCCGCAGCTTGGCATCAAGGTTGGACAGTGGTTCATCCAGCAAAAAGGCTGCGGGCTCTCGGACCAAAGCGCGCCCTAGCGCCACCCTTTGGCGTTGACCACCCGAAAGCTGGCCCGGCTTGCGATCCAGAAGCGCGCTGATCTCAAGCATCTCGGCGGCGTGTTGCACAGCCGAGGCAATGTCTGCGCGCTTGTTCTGGGCGCCGGGCAGAAAAGGCCCAATCACCGGCAACCTTTGGCTGGTCGATAGTGACCGCATGCGCAAGGGCACAGCGATATTCTCTGCCACCGTCAGATGGGGGTAAAGTGCGTAAGACTGAAACACCATCGACAAGTTTCGGTCGGCCGCGCGCACCCCTGTGACGGTCTCGTTGCCGATGGCAATATCTCCACTGGTTGGATCCTCAAGCCCGGCGATGATCCGCAGCAATGTCGACTTGCCGCACCCCGAAGGCCCGACGAGCGACACAAACTCCGCATCTTCGATTTCCAGCGTGACACCCTTGAGAACCTCGGTCTCGCCGAAACGCTTTTTCACTGATGTGATCGACAGTCCAGCCATGCGATTCCCCCAACACGTGCCGGAACGCTACGGGTGCAACGCCACGAATTTGTGACGTCATATTAGTGAAACCGATGGGCTGTATGGGTTCCGTGAAAGGAGGCGGCATGCGCCCAAATCACCATCAATTCGTTGCATTTGCCTATGTAGTGCGGGAGGGGAGTTTTTCCGCGGCAGCCCAAAGGATGGGTGTGACGCAGTCCACGATTACGCAGCACATCGGGAACCTCGAAAAGGCTGTGGGCACACCTCTTCTTCGTCGCGGTCGCGACGGCGTAGAACTCACGCCGACGGGGCAGCAGTTTTATGATTTGGCGGATCGCATGGTCGCTTTGGAAGCGGAAGTTTCCGAACGCCTTGAAGGCTTCAATGCCATGAAAAACGGGCGTCTGAACGTGATTGGCAACGCGCCCCAACCCGCGTTAAGGATCATCGCTAAGTTCAGGCAGCGGTTCCCAGATATTCAGGTGAATTTTAGCCTCTATGATTGGTCAACGGCGACAAACATGCTGCGCAATCGGCTGGCCGACGTTGGACTGATCACGGATGCGCCGAAATCGGACATGTGGGAACGTATCTTTATCGAAAGCGTCGACTACGTTTTGTATTGCCCTGCGGGTCACGCATTTTCCAACTGGGACACAGTGTCCCTAAAAGATCTGTCATCGGAGACGCTAATCGTACCCGAAACAGGCTCATTGACGAGAAAACTCCTTGAAGAGGCGTGCGAAAAAAACAGCATCAAGCTGGACAGGATCGTCACCATGACCACATTTCCCTTGATGTATGAAGCGGTCCTTCAGGGCATCGGCGTCGCGGTGTTCCTGCGCAACAGCAGCCTCATCGAAAAGTCGGTTGCCGAAATACCTATCCGCGAACTGCCGAGAACACACGATACGCACTTGATCGCAACCAAGGATCGAGCCCGGTTAAAACTCGTTTCAGAGTTTATTAATTCGATTGGCTAACATGCGGGGGGGCTCCGCGGAGTGAGCTACCCCCCCCCCGAGATTCGAACACTGAAGTAAGCTGCGATTTGTTGTCTGGTGATCTTCAACACAAAGGAGATCAGTTGTGTCGAAACAGAAGCAACATCATCCAGAATTTAAAGCTAAGGTAGCGTTGGAGGCACTGAAGAGCGAGGAGACGGTCAGGGAGTTGGCCAGTCGGTTTGGGGTCCATCCGACGATGATCCACCGACGGAAGCGGGCTCTTCTTGAGGGCGCATCTGCTGTATTTGAGGGGGCGGGCAGGCACCGGAAGTCGATGAAGAGCAGGTCAAAGACCTACACGCCAAGATGGGGGATTGGCCGTCACCAATGATTTTCTGGCCAGAAAACTCAAACCCTAGACCGGCAAGTCAGGCGTAATATGTTCGAGCTCGCCAACGCTGACTTGTCCATCGGTAAGCCATGCAAGCTGCTGTCAATCTCGCGGTCGTCATTTGACTACGAACCCAAGGGCGAGAGTGTGATGAACCTCGATCTGATGCGCGTGATCTACTGCCCGGCAGTCGAAACGCAGTTTCGATGAGAGGGGACAAGCAGTTCCTGGAGACACCTTTTTATGGCGTACGTCAGATGACGTGGCACGTGCGCAATGAAGATCATCTCGTGAACGAGAAGCGCATCCGCCGTCTCATGCGGCTCATGGGTTTGATGCCGATCTATCAGAAGCCCAAAACCAGCAAAGCCACGAAGGGGCATAATATTTACCCCTAACTGTTGCGCGGCCTTCGCATCGGTCGGCCCAATCAGGTCCCCCTCTCATCGCCGCAAGCGGCGACTGCCGGGCAGCGGGTGCGCAGAAATTACCTATCTGCCGAAGCGGCGTGGGTTTTATATTTGGTCGCCATCATGGACTGGCACACGCGCAAGGTACTGGCGTGGCGTATCTAGAACACGCTGGAAGCCGAGTTCTGTGTGGATGCCTTGAATGAAGCGATCCACAAGTTTGGCCCGCCCGAGATCATGAATACGGATCAGGGCAGCCAGTTCAGTTCATTTGCGTGGACTGACCGCCTGCGTCGATCAGGCATCCGCATCTCAATGGACGGCAAAGGCCGGTTCCTCCTCTCTCGGGCCATTGCTCCGCAATGCCCTGCCGGCAATGCATGGCGGCAAACCACCTGCTGTGACTTACTGGCAGCGATTTGAAACAACCAACCCCGATCAGCAGGTGCAAAGAGTAGCTTAAATCACGCCAGATCTTGTGCAACTATTGGGGCGTAGCTCAATTCTGCGCTGCAGTTATATTCGTGAGACGGGTCATTCGCAGGCACCATTTCGACCGGAACCTATACTGTACTCGCATGGTAGCTGCGTCAAACAAATAGGACGCGGACGAAGCAGCCGTCGGTTTGTGCAGCGTGAATGAACTTTTAATGCGCTTTACGTCGGCGAGGAAGTCAGCATGGTCAACCTGACCATTGCTACAGTGACAAGTAGCCCAAGATTGGGTTTCTGGGCCGAAATTCAGACGTTCAACGTGTTCACTTTTTCAGCTCAAAGAACCGGACCTAGGCGCCATTCCTGTCGCCTCCGCAAAGTGTTACGACCAAGCAAAGAGTTCCGGGGCCAGAACAAGGTGGCGATCCAGGAAGTTTTCCATATGCACGACAACACTGTCGCTATTGCAAAGCACAACCGCGAGCTGGCCTGGCCCTTCTCGGCGCGGGACCGGGCTTACGTATTTGCCGCGCTCAGCGGGGATTGGGCCCGACCGTGCGATGGACATGGGTTCGATACTGTAATGCGCGCCGGCAAACGTGCAGAACGGGACGCCCCGATAGGTGCCGGATGTGGTCATGTGAACATGGCCAGAAATGATCTGTCGTACGTGGGCGTGACCCAGGACGGCATCGGCAAATGCGTCGTTGTCTTGCAAGATGATAAAGTCGGTCTGCACGTCAAAGGGCGCAATGTTGTGGTGCAGAACGATAACCACCGGCGTGTCCGGCACCTCGGCAAGACGCGCTTTCAACCAACCTATCTGGCGGGCCTCCAGTCGGCCCGCGCCGTGCAGTTCAGGATCAGATGTGTCGAGCACGATCACCCGGTGGTCGCCTGCGTCAATTACATGGTCGATACAGCCGCTGTCGGCATTGGCGTGAGCGGGCCCCATCACGTCCAGAAACGTCGGTCGGTGGTCGTGATTGCCCAGGGTCAGGTAGACAGGCGGGGTCAACGGCGCGATGGCCGTTTTGAACCGCGCGTAGGCGGCGGCCTCTCCATGATCGGCGAGGTCCCCGGCAAAGACAACGAAATCGGCGTCCGCGTGTATGTCGTTGACGTAAGCGACGGCCCGGTTCAGACGGTCCAACGTATCGAGCCCATGGCTCAGCTTGCCTTCGGGAACCAAGTGGATGTCGGCGAGAACGACGAATTTCTGCATTAGCCTTTTACTCCGGTCATGGTGATGCCCCGGATGAACAGCCTGCGGGCAAAGAGGAACGCAATCACCATCGGTGCCGTGACCACGGTGGCAGAAGCGTAGGTGCGCCCGTAATCCGTGTCGAAGGCGGATTGGTATTGCATCATCGACAGCGTGGCCGTCATTTTGTCCTGGCTCTGCACAACGATCAGAGGCCAATAGAGATCATTCCAGTGGGCCACAAAGCTGAACACACTGAAGGCCGCGATGGCCGGAACAGCGGAGGGCAGGATGAGGCGCAGGATAATCTCGATCTCGGAAAAACCGTCGACTCGTGCGGCCTGGATGATGCTGTCCGGAAAGCCGCGAAAGAACTGGCGAAACAGGAAGATCGCAAAGACCGAGACGATGAATGGGAACATCATCGCAAAGTAGGTATCAAGCAGACCAACCCGCACAAGCCCGATGTAAAGCGGGATGGAGGTCACATTGATCGGGATGGTGATCGCGGCAATTACCGTGCCGAACAGGATGGTGGAGCCGCGAAATTTCAGCTTGGCCAGGGCGTACGCGGCCGGGATGGCTGTGAGCAGTTGAATGATCAGGATGCCAATGCAGACGATCATGCTGTTCATCAGGAACACGAGATACGGCTGTTCGAAAATCACGCCATAGTAATTCTCGAATCCTTTGAAGGTCTTGGGAATGATCGAGAAATCAGCGTCATAGACTTCATCCGTGGGCTTCATGCTGGATGAGATCATCCAGATGAATGGAAACACCATGACCCATGCGCCAAGGAACAGCAGCACGCTTGTGATCACGCGGCCCAGGGATTTGGGTTTGAACCGGTCAAACCAGAGGGCGGTGGGGGTTTGGGATATGTCTGCCATGGCTCAGTAATGCACGTTGCGGTCGGAAAACAGCGCCTGGACCAGCGCGAAGAGGAAGATGATTCCGAGGAAAAACAACGACAGCGCCGCCGAATAGCCCATGTTGAAATATTCGAACCCTTCGAGGAACGCGAGATAGAGGAACACCTCTGACGCCCGGTCGGGTCCGCCTTGGGTCAGGATCGCGACGGTGTCGAACAGCTTGAACGCCGTGATCGAACTGGTCACTGCCACGAACATCGCAGTGGGCCCCAGCATGGGCCAGGTCACGCGAAAGAACTTGTCGAGCGGATGATCGGCCCCATCAAGTGCTGCCGCCTCATAGAGGTTTTTGGGAATGGACGTCAGCCCGGCCAGAAACAGCACCATGTTAAAGCCGATGATCGACCACAGTGAGATGATGGCGAGCGAATAGAGCACGACATCCTCGTTGCCGAACCAATTGACCCGCGGCAGTCCGAAAAGCTGGAAGGTGTTGTTGATCACCCCTTGGCCCGAGTCCATCAGCGCGGCCCAGACCAGCGCCATGGCCGCCAAGGTAGAGGTCACCGGCAGGAAATAGAGCACCTCGAGGATCGAGCGGAATTGCTTTTGCTCTTGGATCGCAATCGCGATGATCAGACTGATGATGAACGCGCCGGGCAAGAAGAGGACGGCATAGAAGAAGGTGTTGTTCAACGCGTTGGCAAAAACCTTGTCGCCGAACATCTTTTGATAATTCTCGAAACCGACGAATTCGTAGTAGTCGCTGACCAGCGTGTAATCGGTCAGGCTGCCCAGAAAGACAAACAGGATCGGTATGATGTAGATCACCAGGATCAACAGGGTTGCGGGCAGGACCAGCAGATAAGCCAGGCGCGTCTGCGCACGCTGGAGCTTGGACGCCGCCATTATGCCATCTCCGCGCGTGTTGCCGCGCCCACAACAGGGCGCAGGCGCTGCCCGTCTGCGCCAAAGAACAGCAATTGATTGGGGTTCAGCATCACCTCCAGCGCCTCGGATTGGGCAAGCATCCCCGCATTGCTGTAGGCGTCGCTTTTCTGCGCACGAATGCGAATGATGCCGTCCGGCGCATGTGCAAAGGCGCCGTGGATCAGGACTTCGGGTCCCAGATCCTCGATCAGGCGCTTGGTGAACGTGACCATGTGTCCCTGTTTCGGGGCATGCGCTGCAACCAGCCCTTTGGCATTGGGCACGGATATCGTCTCTGGTCGAATGCCGATCTGGACGGGGCCGGTGGCCCCCAAGTCGATTGGCAACTGCGCCTCACCGATTGTGATCTGACCGGCGCGGCTTTCGCCAGCAGTGATGTTGATTTCGGGGCTGCCGATGAACTGGGCGACATCAAGGTTTGCCGGATCGGAAAAGAGATCGTTGGGCGTGCCGACCTGCAACAGGTGCCCGGTTTGCAGCAACGCAACACGCCTGGACATCGTCATCGCCTCGACCTGGTCATGGGTCACATACACAAATGTCAGGCCAGAACTGGCATGGAGTTCCGTAATTTCGGAGCGGACCTGAACACGCAGCTTTGCATCAAGGTTCGACAGCGGTTCGTCCATCAGGAACACCTGTGGGTCACGCACCAGCGCACGGCCAAGGGCGACGCGTTGCCGCTGCCCGCCCGAAAGCTGGGCAGGCTTTCGATCAAGCAAATGGTCAATGTGCAATTGTTTAGAGACCTTTTCGACGCCCTCCCGGATGTGGGGCTGCGCCTTGCGTCCTGCGGGCGTGATGGAGCGCATCATCGGCAAGCGCGCATAAAGCGGCAGGCTTGCCATCACCAAGGGCATTGCCATGTTTTCGCCAACGCTCATGTGGGGATAAAGCGCGTAATCCTGGAAAACCATCGCGATGTTGCGATCTTTTGGTGCGGCATTGAGCATTGACTGACCATCAATCAATACATCACCGCTGTCGGGCTGTTCGAGACCCGCGATAATGCGCAGCAAAGTGGATTTCCCGCAGCCGGACTGACCTACCAGCGAAACAAATTCGCCATCGTTCACATCTAGCGAGATATCATGAAGGACTGGCGTATCGCCAAAGGACTTCTTGATGTTTTTCAAGGTGAGCTGGGCCATGTGTCATCCATCAGGCAAGGAAAGTCCCGCGCCGATTGTCGGCGCGGGACAGGGAAAACGCTTAGCGTTTCATCAAGTCCACAGCGATGTCCTTGAGCTGTGCGGCACCTTCTTCGGGCGTCAGCTCACCTTCCATCACGGCGCGGATCGTTGAGGCCTGCTCGCGCCAGATCTTTTCCGACTGCGTGCCGGGGTAGCCCGACCATGGGCCGGCGCGGTCATACTGTTTGACCGGTGTCGCGTAGTATGGGTTCGCAGCATAGAAATCGCCCATATAGTCAGTGCCCAAAACCTTGCGGTTGGTGGGCAGATAACCTGTGATCTCTGCTGTCGCTTGCTGACCACGTGGGCCAGTGACGAACTTGATGTATTCCCAAGCTGCAGCGATCTTTTCAGGGTCCTGTGTGGTGATCATGGCCGCGTTGCCGCCTGTCGGCAGCTTACCTTCTGCGTCGTTCCAGACCGTGAATGGATGTGAACGCAGGTCGAACTGCGCGCCGACACGCTCTTGCATGTTGCGCGCACCAGCAGGGGACAGACCCCACAGACCCATGCGGCCTTCAGTGAACGCGGCAAACTGGGTTTCCCGGTCCAGGTCGGTGCGCAGACCGCCTTCGTCATGCAAACGCTTGGCCATTTTCATAGCTTCGAGCGCGTGGTCATTCTCGTCAAAGGCAACAGTCTGACCGTCGGGTGACATCATGCGACCACCCTGCTGCAGGATCAGTGTCTGAAAGCCCCAGTCGTCTCCATTGATGAGCCACATGAACATGGGCAGGATGTCATCACCCAGTGCGTCGATCTTTTGAGCTGCATCAAACAGTCCGTCCCAATCGGTCGGGAAGTTGTCGGGGTCCAGGCCCGCTTGGCGAAACAGATCGGCGTTGTAATACCACTGAATCACCGACGCGTTGAATGGCATTCCATACTGTGCGCCGTCCACACGACCCAGATCGAGCATCGCGTCCGAATAGTTTGCTTCGGTCCAACCTTCGCCCTCGGCTTCCATGAGTGGGGTCATGTCCACGATCTGACCACGTTCGGCCAGTGCGCGTGCCAAGGAGGGCAGTTGGTTATACGCCTGAAAGGCGCAGTCCGGCAGGGTGTTGGTGGCCGAGCCGCGGAACATCTTGAGGTGTGTGTCGCCATAGTTTTTCGCAGGGGCCGCGTACTCTACGACGATCTCATCCTGCATGGCATTGAATTCGGCCATCAGGGGTTCGTGCTGCCGTGTCAGGTGGCCTGCATTGGTAAGGCAGGTGATGGTTATCTTGGCCTCTGCCAAGGTGGAAAACGCCAGCGTCGCCGCTGCCGCCGCAAGAGTAAAGCGTAGCATGTCTTTGTCTCCGAATAGGGCTTCATATGATCAACGCTCTCGGCCGCGGAGCTTGGCCTCACTTGAACAGCAAGGTGTTACAGTTGTTTGACGCTTGAACCGGCAACAGCTTTTGTCGCAATTGTTTCACGCCAAGTCGCCAACTTGGTGACCCTCGATCCGAAGCTTCACCGTATCGGCGCGCACGATCGCCTCTGTCACTTCAATCGAAGCGCTAGGGTCGGCCACATTTTGTCCCAAAAGCTCCAGCACGGGTTGCGTGGGCGGAATTTCAAGAATCAACGCTTCGTAGGCCGTTGGTTGACGCACTTCGACGATGGTAGAGCGCCGGGCATAATCAGAGACACCAATCCGGCGGAACGCATCTGGAACCGACGGTTCTGTTTGGGAAATCTCCTTCAGAATGTCGGGGAATTTATGAGTGTTGAAATAGTGTCTGCCAAGAGCGGTTGGCACGCCGTTGACATGGTGGATAAGTTCGGCAAATCCGACTTTGTCCCGGGCGTTGAGGTTGAGCATCTTGGCGACTTGAACGCTGGCGGATTTGGCATCCGAGACCCTCAAGGCTGTAACGCGCACGTCATACCCAGCTTCACGCAAGCGGGACGCAAACCGGGTTCTGGAATCGATGTGGTATGTGATAGGCAAGCCAACCAACACAGCGGCTTTTCCCTGCCGTGTCGAGATAACGCCTTCGACGCTCAATCGTTCAAGCGCGCGCCGGATCGCGTGACGGCCAGTTTGATACCGACTTGCCAGATCGGACTGCGAAGGCAGCTTTGCACCCTTGCAAAATTCGCCAGCGGATATATCGCTGGCCAGTCTGCGGTACACGTTTTTCCAGCATTGCGATTCTTGCATTTTCAAACGCCCCTTTTGCCAGACCTTTGAGCACGGTTTTGTAACACTCAGCTTGGCGACATCTCGAAATCAAATAGGTTTTGCTCGACCCCATTTGATGTCATCTGCCTGCGAGATTGATCTCAAGCGCGCTTGTGTGACCCTGACCAAATAGATCCAGAGTTACGCGAGTGCGTTGTGAGTTGACCCGTACTTTGTGGAAAGGGCGAACTCTTTGCAGAGTACGTACACAGGCGAAGATCTTGCTCTCGACTGTAAAGCTGTCGGTCCGCCAGCACCAAGGCGGAGGCGCGGTTGTCCACGCCAATTTTTGGGAACACCTGTTCAAGTTGCTTGTTCACCGTGTGTGAATTCATGTTCAAGATCGTGCTAAAATCCCGGTTTGTTTTTCAAAGTGTCAGCTAGAACGATAATTCCGCTTCTCGCGCGATCATGTAAGACGCGCAGGCAAGCCGAGATAGCCATCTTCGAATACATCAACGGCTTCTACAGTCCGCGACACCGATACTCAGCATTGGGCTGGAAAAGCCCTATCGCTTTCGAGCGCAAGGTGGCCTAAACGAACACTTGGGGCGGCACGAAAGCGTGACAGGTCCAGTCACACATCTAGCGGCTTCGAGATTTTGGTTGTGAAAGAAATGCACCGCAACGGAGGCCCAGTGGTCGCAGATGACATCGACAACAATAAAGCATTCGGCAGCCGATATCGTTTTTGAACAGCTTTCGGATCAGATCATGTCACTAGAGATCTTGCCTGGTCAAAAGTTGTCTGAAGCTGAAATTGCAGCTAAATTTGGTATATCTCGCCAACCCGTCAGAGAAGCATTTGCGCTGTTGGACAGCATGGCGCTTCTTGAAGTGCAGCCGCAAAAAGCGACACGTGTACGCCGATTTTCGGTCTCAAAGATTGAAGAGGCGCGATTTGCCCGACTAGCACTGGAAATCGAAATATGCAAAACAGCCTGCGCGCATTGGTCGGGCATCTACAGGCCCGCATTCCAACGGTGCCTTGATGCGCAGGACAAAGCAGCTTTGCGATCAGATGCGCCAGCCTTCCACGGACTTGATGAGGACTTCCACAGCTTGATCGCCGATGCTGCACAATTGCCTTTTGCAACGGCTCAACTGAAGCAATACAAAACACAGGCCGATCGCATTTGCATCCTTAGCTTGCAAAGCTGTAATGAAATCAGTGACCTAATCAGCGATCACAAGCTTATTTACGATTGCCTGATGCGGAACGCACCCAATGAGCTCGAAACGCACCTTCGAACCCACTTGTCACGGCTCACAAAAACCGTCGCCGAAGTAAGGGCGGCACACCCCGAATTTTTTGAAGAATAAAGCAATTGGGGAAAGGACAGATGTCCTCTCCCCAACCAGTTCAGAACACGAAGTCTTCGAAGAATGTAGCATCGAATTGCGGTGAATTGTTTTCGACCACATTTTCAAAGTTTCCCGCCGGCAAACTTCCGGTGTCAAGTGGCGCGACAGTGGTGAAAGACAACTCGAATTCCCCAAGCATGGCAAGAATTTCGAGTACTGCATCGCCCGAAACCTCCGCCGTGGATTGAACCACAGCTCCATTCGTCATCGTTTCGCTGGCCCCTTCGAAACTTGCCAGCATATCAAATACGAAGGTGTCAAAGTTGGCCGAAGGGTCAAAGGCCGTTTGATCTGCACCGTTGTCCGCTGTTGTATTGGTGCCTTCGTCGAATTCCGCAACCGTCGTCTCTTCGACTGTGGCCAGGCCGCCGCCTGAAAAGTTGCCCTCGCCATCGACCGTCACCGAAGGCCCGTCCATCATGCTTGCAACGGAACTTACCTCGACACTGCTCGTGCTGGAGCCGGTTGTGACTGTCGGACCCGCGTTGTCGGTTTCGTCCGTCGCGGGCGCAGTCGGCGCAAAGCCTTGCGAGGCCATGAAAGCGGCGATATCGAAAGAATTGCCGGCAACGATTTCCGGCGCTTCTTCGGTTTCGACCGGAGCCTCGTTGGTGCCTTCGTCGAATTCCATAGCCGTCGTCTCTTCGACTGTGGCCAGGCCGCCGCCTGAAAAGTTGCCCTCGCCATCGACCGTCACCGAAGGCCCGTCCATCATGCTTGCAACGGAACTTACCTCGACACTGCTCGTGCTGGAGCCGGTTGTGATTGTCGGACCCGCGTTGTCGGTTTCGTCCGTCGCGGGCGCAGTCGGCGCAAAGCCTTGCGAGGCCATGAAAGCGGCGATATCGAAAGAATTGCCGGCAACGATTTCCGGCGCTTCTTCGGTTTCGACCGGAGTCTCATTGCTGTCTTCGTCGAATGTAGCTGTCTCTACGATTGTCGATGGAGGTGTTGGCCCTTGCATTTCGTTCTCCTCTTGCGAGGGAAGTGTGACAGTTGTGGCGCTGGACGTCCCAAAGTTCTGGGTCACAAAAACAGCTTCGACGGCAGTTCCGTTGTCATCAAATTCTCCGACCTCGATGCCAATGCCGATTTCCTCAAAGTCCGGATTCAGGATATTGGCCCGATGTTCCGGACTGTTCATCAGGTTGGTGTGCAACCGAACCACTTCGTCAGATAGACCGTTGCCGCCATCCTCGTTCACCCACGCGATGTTTTCACCAGTCTTCCAATTGCCTTCCAGCTCATAGCCTGCTGCTTCAATGCGTTCGCGGGACGAAGATCCATCGACACCGGCATGGGTGAAACTGTCTGTTTCGATCATCCATGCGCTGTGGTCTTCGCTGGATTCGTTGAGGTCATTGTTGAAAACCACCGGGTTGAGGCCGACAGCAGCTCGCTCAGCATTGATGAGGTCGAGCATTTGTTGCTCATATTGATTAGCTTCGGACATTTTATTTCCTTTATCCAAGATCGTTGGGAGGGCGCGCGATCTTTCCAAGGCGCCAGATATCGTTATGCGTGCATTCGCGGTTTCCAAAATCGCTCATCCCAATATACGAAACAGGTCGATCATTTCGCCGACGTTTATTTGAGAAAACGCTTAATATTGCGTGTCAAGTCCCCCAAAGTTTCTGCAACCGGAACGAGTGTGACGGATGAATTCGGCGCGTTTCATATATTGACACGGTTAAATTGACCAGAGCCACCGAAGTGCCAATTTTCAATTAAATGTTTATATACCAGACGGTTACGATCACAATGGAACGAGTGCGCTCTTACGGTCACCGCGAACACGCCGCCTTCCATAGCAGATATGGCTAGGCGCTGAAAAAGGCAAAAAAATGAACCAGGTAGAAAACTTCTATTTTCCAGATCTAAGTAAAAAATCATTTTTAGTCGTCGGGCTTTCTGAAACGGATCTAAACCCCACAATAACTAAATGCAAAGGGTTTACAGATGATGTCGCCGGGTTTTCCATATCGGATATGGATCAGCTCTTTTGGATAACTGACTATAATGTGGATGTTGTTATTGTTGTTGATAAAAGCGCAAGAAAAAAACTACTCAGGGTTGTGTATACGGCCATACGGATGGTCTCCCAGCACATCTTACTCATCGCAGAAAGCCAAAGCTTCGTTGATGAACACAACACCTTAAACATTCAAAGCAAATATGACGCGTTTTTGAAGGCGGACACAGACTCTAACGGGGTGATGGATGCCGTCCGCCGCGCAGACTGCAAGCGTCAGTTCAGCATCGCACTGGCGGAAAAGGAGCTTTCCGAAGCTGACCTTCGCGCCCATCCAGAACGAAGCAGGTGTGGTGGGAGTTTTCCAATCCGCAACGAGGTCAACATCAACGCGCGAATGGGTACGATTGTTCTGGCAATCAGTTTCCTGGTGATAGCTGTTGCTTTCTACTCCTACTGAGCGATGCCATTTGAGGCCCTTCGCGCTGTGAATTTTTGAAAGGACATTAAACCTGTACTATCGGTTCTGCTGTCGATTTCTTTACACAAGTTAACGCCAAGGTTTCGATCAACACGATCATAGTTTCTATTTGAAATACAAAGGAAGAACACTTCTGACGAATCAGTAAATATGGGAATCCACAAAAACTGTTGATCCCATACGATTACAACATTATCGGCTTGAAACTCTAATAACATTACAGCTGCCTTTGCGCGATCTAAATCACTCATGTTTGATCCGCCTAACGCAAGGGATTCAAGCTGAAGAACCTTTAAGAGGAAGCTACAGCACCTTGTTACTTGCATTTTTTCTTGCAGGTCGCGTATGTTGTAGATGCTGTCATCTACCAGCTCCGCTGTGGTTGTTGTCTCCTGTTGAAAAATGCGTATTCTGACTTTCTTCAAATCAATGGCTTTAATTATAATGGGTGTTAGGCATTCGATTTCCTGCTTTGGCTCTATTTTTGAGTTCAACTTTTTCTCGACATTCGAGGTCAAGACATACTGCCGCCCGTTGAGGCGTTGCCGGATCCAGCCACCTTCCTCAAGACGCTTCAGAGCTCTGAACGTTGCGGAACGACTGACACCTGTCTGTTTGGCAACTTCATCAAGGGTAATGGGGCCATGTTTGGCGACGCCTTCTAAAATTTCGAATATTCGAGATGGCACGATATTTCTCCAAGCCCATGTTTTTATTTATTTTATCACCCCAGCCAGACTCCATCCACCTTGCGATTTCGCTTATCGAAATGTGCGAGGTGGACACGCTTGCGTTTTGGCAAAACGTCGCTCACCCGCTTAGTGAGCGCGTGTGCAGCTGCAATCATACGAGACGTGCCAGGGTGATATTTTTGTGTTGGCCAAACGCCACAACTGAGAAGCATGAGGCTTAGAATTTCGCATGGTGCTTGGCCCTTTGAAGAAACAAACGATGATATCGGGCTGGGTGAGCTGCATTAGTTCAAATGATAATTTGCATCACAAGGGTACTTTACAGCTTTACCATGGCTTAAATTTTTGTATGACTTGGAGAAACTGTGGTCAAAGGTCTATAGCGTCTTTTTACAAAACTTTCATGATTTTCCCGCAAAAGGGGAATAATATTTGTACAGAACTTCAAGCCATATTAATATTGGCGCTTTGCTTTTTGTTTATTGGATAGTTTTTTAAAAATACTGAATGCTTGACGTATACATGACTACGCAATTGTCAGCTCTAGTTTTGATTTTTCCACCGACGTTCGCAAATGCGATCATGTTGTCTGATCTATAGGTTGCAATTATGAATCATTGTTAATATGTTATTAATGAAATTTTTGAAATTAGAATGGTAAGCGGTTGACTGCAACGGTGATGTGATGAAAGGTTTTATTCCATTTCAGGAAGGTGTGCTGGATACATGCATGAACGAACAAATCGTAGTCTGGCGCGACTATATTTGCAGGCATGGCGTGCCCTTAAGGATGTGGATCAATACACATTATGTATCTGACACCCAAAATCTACGAACCGTTCTATTGCGCCTTGAGGAGTGATCGGCAACGAGAGCGCAAGACGGTCTGTCGACTACAGAAGCTACGCCAGTTTTGCCGGCCCTCTCATCGCGCCACCCAACCGCCATCTAAGTTCAAGACGGCGCCATAGATGTAGTCCGAGGCAGTAGCCGCAAGGAAAACGGCGCTTTGTGCGATATCGGTCGTTTCGCCCCAACGTCCTGCGGGAATACGTTCAACAATCGTCGTGTTCCGAACGGGGTCGGCTAGTAAGTCTTCTGTGTTGCTTGTCTTGATATAACCTGGGGCGATAGCACTCACGTTTATGCCAGTGGCTGCCCATTCGTTGCATGGAGCCTTGGTCAGGCCAGCCACCGCATGTTTTGACGCGGTGTAGGACGGCCCGCGTATGGCACCTCGAAAGGACAATAACGATGCAATGTTGACAATTTTTCCAGTCGCCTGCCGCTCAGACACAGACTGGGCAAAGGACTGGCTGGTAAAAAATAGTGCCCTAAGGTTGATGCTTATGACGTCATGCCAATCGCCCACGGTAGATGTGGCTGCATCGTCCCGTCGGATGATGCCTACGTTGTTTATTGAGATGTCGATTGTTTGAGCGGCGAAAAGGTCCTTCGCCACCATCCGGTCTGCAAAGTCCAGGATCATGTCTTGCGCCTGGCCATTGATCACCTTCACCGTGTCCACGCAGGATCTGCGACCGGCGCACAACACATGCGCACCAGCCTCAGCCATCGCGATGGCAATTCCTTGACCAAAGCCTGTATAGGCGCCGGTCACCAGTGCCGTCTTGCCCGCCAGCGAAAAAGGACTCATTGCAGATCGCCAATCGCGACCATGTCGACATCCGCATAATCGACATTGTCCCCACCCATGACCCAACAGAAAGAATAACGTCCGGTACTGCAGCCGCAATGGATCGACCAAGGGGGCGATATCACCACCTCTTTGTTGCCGATCACGATGTGCCGAGTCTCTTGCGGTTGGCCCATGAAATGGAACACCCGGTTCTCCGTTGCTAAATCGAAGTAAAGGTATGCTTCTATTCGGCGGTCATGCACGTGCGCGGGCACAGTGTTCCAGACAGATCCGTCATGGAGTTTCGTATACCCCATGACCAGTTGGCAACTTTCCATCACGTCAGGGTGGATAAACTGGTAGATCGTTCGATCATTTACGGTCGGCGCCTTGCCCAGATTCAACTTGCTAGCGTCTGCCGGGGTGATGTGTTTTGAGCGTAGTGTGCGGTGCGCAGGCGTAGATGCCACATAGAATTGGCCGCCTTGTCCGAATGTCATAGGACCTGAGCCTTTTCCCAAATACAGCATGTCACCCGCCTCCAACTGATGCGCACCAGTTGAGATTGTCACCACCGCTGTCGCGCCAAGGTTAAGTATTCCCATCTCGCGCCGATCAAGTATCGAATCAGTGCCGCATTCCGTGACATGATCCATAGTCAAATCGCCACCTTCGGGCAGCACTCCTCCAACGATCATGCGATCGTAGTGGGTATAGAGTAGCTTCATCTCGTCAGGCGCAAACGCTTGATCAAAGAGAAAGTTCGCACGCAGCGATTGGGTGTCCATGCCCTTGGCTTCAAGTGGGCTGACTGAATGCAAAGTCGTTAAGGAAAGCATAGCGTAGCCTCTATCTGAAAGGGGGTTTGACGGCAGCCAGAGAATACTTGATCAGCTTTCCCGCCTCGAAACAGTGGTGATCACACCCTTCTGCTCTCAAACGGCAATGTTGCGAATTTCATTGGTATCCCCGTGAGCATTTTCGGGGATGTTTGAACCATCTGCCGCATTGAGTTTACACATCGTCATGCAGGTCTCCATTCGCTGTAGCTGACTAGGTGTCCGGTATGGTAGTATCTAACTTCAGCATGGTGACGCAACACTGTTTTTCACACTAAATGAAAAACCTCAGGTGGTGTGTGTACAAGTCGCCCAAGCTTACACTCGTCTTTAACTCTCAAAAAAATACTTGTGTAACAAACATATGACAAATTTTTTACAGCTCAGACGCCTTACGACCCGGATCCAGATAATCTAAGGCTTGCCGCTGCTCAGGAAGAGAGCGCCGCTCATTACGCCGCACTACGTACGCGGTTCAAGCCATATTTTCTTCTATCTAGTATGGTAGTTTACCACATCGCATTGAAGTGGTCCGACCGTTTCGGACAGTTATGTAGCGTTTCTAAGGTGTATCGGGTTTAAGTTTTATGTTGCTTTTTGCTCATTCAAGCCCGCCCAATATGCGTCGTCTGGTGCGAGCCTTTCAAGCGCGGAATGGGGCCGCTCGGTGTTGTAGAACGCTATCCAATCCTTGATCACGCGCCTGGCCTGGAAGCCATAATTGATCTCTTCGAGATAGATCGCTTCCTGCTTCAGGCTCCGCCACAGTCGCTCAATGAAGATGTTGTCGAGGTATCTGCCTCGACCATCCATCGAGTTGCGCACGCCCGCTTCGGTCAGGGTGGTAGTCCAAGCCGATCCGCTGAACTGGCTGCCCTGACCCGTGTTCATGGTCTCGGGCTGGCCGTGTTTGGCGATGGCCTCGTTCAGCGCTTCGACGCAGAAATCGGCATGCATCGTATTCGACAGCCGCTAGGTAGAGGAAGCCGTTCTTGACCGGCACGAAGGTGATGTCGGAACACCAAACCTGATTGGGCCGATCGATCACCATCTTCCTCAACAAGTACGGAAAGACTGGGTGCTGGGGATGCGGCGTGCTGGTTCGAGGGTGTTTGCAGATTGCCTCCAGGCCCATCTTCGCCATCAGACAACGCACGCGATGGCGGCCAACCAGGGTCCATTCACGGCGCAGATACGCCGCAATCTGGCGTGACCCGAAGAACGGACACTTCGTGAACACGCGGTCGATCTCTTTCATCATGTCCAGAGTGGCCGTATCGACCCCGACCGGCGTGTAGTAAAATGCAGATCGGCTGAGGCTCACCAACTTACACTGCTGGCTGATACTCAGCTCGGGGTGATCCCGTTTGATCATGGCGCGTTTGTTCGCCGGGCTCACCTCTTGAACCCTTCCGACAGAAAATCGTTCTCGACTGCCAGCCTCCCGATCTTGGCGTGCAGCTTTTTCAGCTCGGCCTCGGTCGGGCCGCTCTGCTTGCCGCCAGAGAACACATCCGCCATCCCGTCGATGGCTTGCCGCTTCTATGTGCTAACCTGATTTGGGTGCAACTGATGCTTCGCTGCGATCTTCTGCACAGTCTTGTCGCCACGCAGAGCTTCCAAAGCCACTTTGGCTTTAAACTGGTCTGTAAAGTTCCGGCGTTTCGCCATTTTGTATCCCTTCAAAGGTCTGGGATACACCTAAGCCCAATGTCCGATTTTCTAGGACCACATCGCATGTCCGCCACACGTCATAGTGCTGGCGGCGATAAAGGCCTAAGCATCTCGCATTCAAAATGCCTATCCTTGAACGTCCCGGACGGACGAAAACTTGACGAGTTGATTTATTGTCAGACACAATCTGCAAAAAATTATCCCGGTGTTAAGCTGTTGCCATTATCTGTGTCAAAACGATGCAATAACAGGCGCGCTGATATGAGTTCGAATGCAACAACGCTCCAATGTTACTTTGACGAGGTTTGGAACAAGGGGAACGAGTCGTCGATTGCTGAGTATTTTTCACCACGCGTCCTGTGGAACGGTGTTTTGCCGACAGATGTTGTAGGTGCGGATGAGATCACTGAACTTGTGTATATGCTGAGCGATCAAGTTCAGAACGTTGATATCAAAATCGATCGCGTGGTTGATGGTGACCCGTGGCTATCGGCGCTGATTTCTCTGCGCGGCAATGCTAAGGCGAGCGGAGCGCCCGTTTTTGTGCGCGGGCAAGTCATGGTCCGTTTTGAAAACGGCGTAATCGCGGAAGTTCATAACAACTTGGACAATCTGACCCTTTACGAGCAGTTGGGGCAACTGCCAAAGGACACTGTTGGATTGTTGATGGGGGGCTCACGACTTCAATAAGTCTGTTGATTTCCATCTGAGTTCTCGAGACACGCAACCGAACAACACAGCAGCAAGATCAAAGATGTCAATTACTTGTACGAGGGATTGCTGATAACCATGGCACCGCAAGTCTCTTCCCCACACCAGATCAAGTATCACCCAAGTCAGAGAACATTAAATTCTGAAGTATCGAATGGCATCCCAAACGTATCTTGACGGCTACGCTTGGCTGGCTGATCACATTCTTGTCTTGTAAGTTTTTATCGCGTCGGCGCAGCCCAGTGCAAATGTTACTTCGCTCAAAAACTTCCGCTATGCTCACGCATCATCGAAGTCATCAGTCTGCAAAGACACGGTATGGCGCGACTTAAGCCACTAGCATGCACGCCACCATCCTCGGACACTTGCACAAAAGTAATCGTTGCTGGATCTAACTTACAGGTTAGGTGCGATTGTGGTTTGACCCACCTGACCGAACGATCTATCCAAGCCTCACCAGGGGCGCCGTAAGGTTGAGATGTACCCTTTGAACCTGAACCAGATAATGCTGGCGGAGGGAGGTAGTACGTTGCGGATCTATGCGGACGTCGTCTCTTTTTTGCTCAGAAAAGGAGACATAATGCACCCTGACGACCTTCTCACTACACTGCGCGGCCAAAACCCATTGGTTCATTGCATCACGAACTACGTGGCGATGAACGTTGCCGCGAACGTAGTTCTGGCGGCGGGGGCTTCGCCCGCGATGGTTCATGCACCCGAAGAGATCGCAGAATTTACGCCTATTTGTGGCGCTCTTACAATCAATATCGGCACGTTGTCAGCGCCTTGGGTGACTAGTATGTTGGCAGCGGCGCGCGCAGCCAATGACACGAATGTGCCTTGGGTCCTCGACCCGGTTGCACACTTTATTTCCGATTACCGCAAAACTGTTGCCCAGGATCTGTTGTCGCTGCGACCCACGATTCTGCGCGGCAACGCATCTGAAATTTTGGCAATGGCCGGCCAAGCGGGCGCTGGCAAAGGGGCCGATAGCGGAGACAGTGTCGAGACGGCAGAAAACGCCGCATACGCCATCGCCAAGGCGCATGGTACCGTTGTCGCCATCACCGGAGCGGTCGATTTTGTGACGGATGGAAAGCAATCGGCAAGGGTGTCCGGCGGGTCCGAGATCATGCCAATGGTTACTGCGTTAGGGTGTGCACAAACGGCATTGATGGGGGCCTATGCCGCAAGCGGTCCTGCATTTGAAGCTGCGCTTGCCAGCCTTGCGCACTTTAAGGTGGCGGGCAATGCGGCTGCAAAGTGGGCGACCGGGCCGGGCAGCTTCCAAATGAATTTCCTTGATGCTTTGAGCGCGACGCAACCGGGTGATCTGGCCAGCGTCATTCAGTCGTGACCGGGTTACGCCAACACTTGCGCCTTTATCTCGTTACTGACACTGAATTGTGCCGCAATCATGGATTGGTTCTAACGGCTCAACAGGCTGTTGCGGGCGGGGTCACGATGGTCCAATTGCGCGCCAAACATGCGACGACACAAGAACGGATCGCCATGGCTGTTGCCCTCAAATCTGCCCTAGCAGGGACGGGTGTGCCACTGGTTGTCAACGATGATCTGGACGCCGCGTGTCAGGCGGATGCCGACGGCGCGCACATAGGACAAGGCGACATGGCTCCGCAAAAGGCGCGTGCCTTGTTAGGGCGCAACAAAATCCTTGGCCTGTCTTGCGAGACAGCGCAGACTGTTCAAGCCGCTGACCCTATTGTCGTAGACTATTTGGGTCTTGGCCCTGTTTTCGGCACAACAACCAAGACGGATCACGAGGCCCCGATTGGTTTTGACGGACTCGCACAGCTGGTCGCTTTGACAACGCTGCCGACGGTGGCAATTGGCGGACTAAAGGCGACCCACCAAGCGCAGGTCTTTGACAGCGGGGCGGATGGTCAGGCCGTGGTGTCGGCAATTTGCGGCCACTCTAACCCCAAAGCTGCCGCGCAACTGTTCAAGCATACCGGGGCAACACCATGATCCCTAACGTCCTCAGCATCGCGGGCTCCGACCCATCGGGCGGTGCGGGCATTCAGGCCGATCTCAAAGCCATATCAGCCAATGGCGCTTTTGCCATGGCTGCCGTGACCGCCCTGACGGCACAGAACACGCAAGGTGTTCGTGGAATCCAACTCGTGCCGCCTGAATTTGTACACTCTCAAATAAAAGCAATTTTTGATGATATCCGTGTAGACGCGATCAAGATCGGTATGATCGCAAACGCCGAAATTGCACAGGCCGTGGCTGATGCCCTGACGGGGTTTCATATCCCCGTGGTCCTTGATCCCGTCATGATCGCCAAAGGGGGTGCACCGCTTTTGCAACCCTCGGCGGTTGCAGTAGTCCGCGACACATTGCTGCCGATCGCAACTGTCCTGACCCCGAACCTGCCAGAAGCGGCCCACATCTTGGGCGCGACAGAGGCCACGACACGCGATGCTATGGAAGCACAGGGGCGCGCGCTTTGCGCCCTTGGGCCCGAAGCAGTCTTGATGAAAGGTGGCCATCTAAAAGGGTCCACGAGCCCGGATTGCATGATCATCCTCGATGATATCACTTGGCTTGACGGCGCGCGCGTGAACACCCGCAACACACACGGGACTGGATGTACGCTTTCCTCTGCCCTCGCCGCACAATTGGCAAAGACGGGCGATATCCCCAGCGCCGTCGCGGCGGCCAAAGCCTATGTGTCAATGGCCATCGCGCATGCAGATCAGCTCGACGTTGGATCCGGTCACGGACCCACCCATCACTTCGGAACTTCAAACATCAGCGCGACGGAGCAATGACCATGAAAACCGTTCTATTTGCCGGGGCGATGTGCCTTTGTGCTGCCCCAACTTGGGCGCAGGACCAAATGACCCTTTTGTTAGATTGGTTCGTCAACCCTGACCACGGGCCGGTAGTCATCGCACAGGAAAAGGGCTATTTTGCGGATGTCGGCCTGAGTGTCGACGTGATTGCACCTGCTGACCCGTCGAATCCACCCAAGATGGTTGCAACGGGACAGGCAGATTTGGCGATTTCGTACCAGCCACAACTCCATTTGCACATTCACGAAGGCTTGCCATTGCAACGCGTCGGCACCTTGATTGCAACGCCGTTGAATTGCTTGTTGACCCTCGCGAATGGCCCGATCAAATCCCCCGGCGATCTTAAGGGCGGCAAGGTTGGGTTTTCGGTTGGCGGCGTCGAAGAGGCTGTGCTGGGGCATGTCCTTAAGACTCATGGTTTGACGCTGGACGATGTGGAACTGATCAATGTCAACTGGTCGCTTTCGCCAGCTCTGATGTCTGGACAGGTCGACGCTGTGATTGGTGCGTTCCGAAATTTCGAGCTGAACCAAATGGATATCGAGGGTGTGCCCGGACGTTGTTTCTATGTCGAGGAAGAGGGCCTGCCACCCTATGATGAACTGATTTATATCGCCAATTCAGAAACTATGGACACAGATATGATACGGCGTTTTCTGGCCGCTACCGAAAAGGCAACGCAGTACATCATCAATCACCCCGACGATGCGTGGCAGATTTTCTCGGGCACCGCGCCAGAGCTTCAGGACACACTGAACGAACGCGCATGGGCCGATACACTGCCCCGATTTGCGTTGCGCCCAATGGCGATGGACGCTGCGCGCTATGACGCATTTGAGACGTTCCTGCACGAGGCGGACCTGATCCCCAACGTAAACCCGGTGTCAAAGATTGCCATTGATGTGACAGCGCAATGACCCATTCCCCCTATGGCGACACCTTCGCGCAGTTGCGTGCAGGCTGCCCCGTCGCATGGCACGCCTACACACACCATGATTTTGTGAATGGACTTGGGAACGGCACCTTACCGCGCGCAGCATTCCTGCATTATCTCATTCAGGATTATGTCTTTTTGGTCCACTTTGCGCGTGCGTGGTCCCTTGCACTGGTCAAGGCAGAAACGCTTGAAGAAATGACGGTATGCGCGGCCACTATCGATGCACTGGTCAATCACGAGATGGCGCTTCATGTCAAAACCTGCGCGACAGAAGGTATTGACGAAGCAACCTTGTTCACCGCGCCCGAGGCATTCGAAAACCTCGCCTATACGCGCTATGTTATGGATGCCGGGTTGCAGGGTGATTTTCTGGACCTGATGGCCGCCCTTGCGCCGTGTTGTTTCGGCTACGGCGAAATCGGACTGCGCCTAGAGCACTCGGCGGACCCGGATACGCCCAATCGCACCTGGATCGAAACCTATGCCGCGCCAGACTATCAGGGCGTGATGTCAGGGGTCGGTCAGATGATGGATCAAGCCGTTCTGCGACGATTGGGCGATGATCCCACGTCCGCTGTGCGCTGGTCACAACTTCAGAAGCGATTTACCACGGCAACCCGCCTGGAAACCGCATTCTGGGATATGGGACTGCGCGGCGCGTGACGAACGCCCCGACGATCCATGTGTCCGGTCACTATGACATCGCAGACAAGCGCTTGTTTACCGCATCTGAACTGAGTGTGCCTGCGAGGCAATGGACCTGCATCCTTGGGCGATCCGGTGTTGGAAAATCGACCCTGTTGCGACTGATCGCCGGGCTTGACCATGCCGGAACCTTTACCGGTCAAATCACAGCTTCCGATAACGCATCACTTACCGGTCGGGTCAGCTTTATGGCGCAATCTGATCTGCTGTTGCCATGGTTGACGGTCCTTGAAAACGTCGTTCTGGGCGCGCGGTTGCGCGGTATGACACCCGACATGGACCGCGCACGAGACCTGATCGCGCGGGTTGGTCTGACAACCTCCCGACACCTCCGCCCCGCCGCGCTCTCCGGAGGCATGCGCCAACGCACGGCCTTGGCCAGAACGCTGATGCAAGATTGCCCCGTCGCCCTGTTGGACGAACCCTTCTCGGCGCTTGATGCAGGCATGCGCGCTGATATGCAGGAATTGTCCGCGCACATGCTCTCTGGCAAAACAGTGGTGATGGTTACCCATGATCCGGCCGAAGCCGTGCGTTTAGGCCATCAGATTGTCGTGTTGTCTGCGGATGGGGCGAACCCGTGGCAGCCGCCCGAACAGCAACCTGTTCGGAATCAATATGCGCACGACACAATCGCCTGCCAGGCGGCATTATTGTCACATCTGAGGGCACCTGCATGAGAAACCTGCGCTACGCGACCGGTGCCGTCGCCTTTGCTGTGCTGGTTTGGCAGGGATTGGTTTGGATCACAGGTGCGCCAAACTTTATCCTGCCGTCACCATGGCGCGTCGCGCAGGCGGGGTGGGAGCACCGCAAATTGATCTGGGAAAATGCACAGGTCACCGCGACAGAAGTCGCTTTGGGTCTCATCCTTGGCACCGTGTTGGGCGTCGCGACGGCAATCCTGTTGGCAAGTTCGGATCGACTCCACCGGCTTATCATGCCGCTCTTGGTGTTTACACAGGCAGTTCCGGTCTTTGCCCTCGCACCCATTCTCACTTTGTGGTTGGGGTACGGAATAGCATCCAAGGTCATGATGGCTGTACTCATCATCTTTTTTCCCGTGACCAGCGCATTCTATGATGGGTTAACGCGTATTCCGCGAGGCATGACAGACTTGGCACAGACTATGGGCGGCACGCGATGGCAGATCATGAGACGGATCAGGATACCACATGCGCTGCCATCTTTAGGCACGGGGTTGAGACTCGCGGCGGTCTATGCGCCGATCGGTGCGGTGATCGGCGAATGGGTTGGTGCGTCCGAGGGGCTTGGATATCTGATGCTGCTGGCCAATGGCCGGGTTAAAACGGATTTGATGTTCGCCAGCCTCATTACACTGGCCGTAATGACCATCGCACTGTACGTCGCAGTCGGTAAGTTGGCGTCAAGACTTCGCGTCGCGTGACGCATCATTGTACCGCCGTCGGTTTACCAAAACGGCCTCAAAGGGACTGCTACAGTGTTTTTCTTTATGTCACTAAAATAACATAAGACAGACTCTCGGATTTTTGATGGAGACCAAATCGTATTAACATAAACTTCATTATGCGTCTTTATATTTTGCGTTGCGATAGTATATTATCGTATGTATGCTGAACTCCTCTCACGGAGGTCCCCCAGTATGCGCCATTTACTCAAGAAGCTCCTCCCCTCGGTCGCAGTCGCTTTGGCCGTGACAAGCTTTTCGCTGCCGGCACCCGCCCGCGCGCAGACCTACCCGATCGATTGCGCGATCCTCTTGTGCCTGTCTGGCGGCTGGCCCGCTTCCGTCCCTTGCGCCCGAGCCCGCGCCGAGTTCATCCGGCGGATTACGCCTTGGCCAGTGGAACCGCCGCTGCAAATCTGGCGCTGTCCCATGGGCGCGTCCTATGAGAGCGATCGGCAATCAAACAACGCTGACCGCATAATTGAAGCCTTGTACCGGACCGACAACCGTCGACCGCTGCAATCCTTGCCAGTAGATAATCTCGTTCCCACAGACTTCACCCTTCGGCTTGTTCAGGACCGCGCGGACATCGATATCAGCGGGCCAGAGTTCAATTTCGTGCGGTCCATCCGCGTCTTCGATGTACGGTATGCACGACAGCACGAGTCCGGGCGCGATGGGGATTGTAACCGAAGCGCGACCGTGGTCCTCGGCACCTACGGGACCCAAGGCGATTTCTCATGGCAGCGATCTTCCATAACTGCCCTGCCCGAGGCCCATGTGGGACTTGAACGTTGGGGCCAGAATTGCCCGGGTATCTATCACCGATCTGTCTTCGTCGATTGGCGTGACTATGAGGGCAACTACGGCTTCGAACAGGTGAACTACTAGCGCTGACAAAGACAGCTTTGCCATCATGCTGCGAGAATTTTAGCGTGCTGAGTTGTTCAAATACCGGCCCTTCGCTGCTTTCGGTGCGTTTGTCCGGAGAGCGGGACTTTCCTGTCATTCATTTTTCAGACTTCGCTGATGCAGCATTGGCTCGCGCTTGTGACCTGCCCTCTGTTGCGGGACAGCGCTAGCCGTCATTGCGGTCGTTCGTGGGGGGCAATTTCGCCGACCGCCATTTGGTCTGCCCGTATGAGGGCGAAGCAGGTCGCCCGAAAGTATTGCCCTTGGGGCGGTGAACACAGATTTACTGCCCGATAAAGTCTGCGCGCCGTTCTTGCAATGCGGCATAGAGGTAATCGACAAGTAATCGTGCACGGCGTACGCGGCGCAAATCGCCATGAAGCAGTATCCATGTTGACCGTCTTTGGTCCAAGGCTGTGCCAGGCACACGTTGCATTTCGGGAAAGACGGATTGCACCCAATTGGCAACAAACGTCATACCTGCACCATTTCGCGCGAGATGAAGATGCATTTGCGGATCTTGGACACTGTGGCGAACGCGTGCTTGGGGAAATGGCGACGCTTCAATCATGGTCTGCAATTCAGGTACGTCGCCATAACCTATCCATGTCAGCCCCGCACCTTTCGGCCCAGACTTTGGAAGCGACGTGTCGATATAGTCGCGTGACGCGAAGACACCAATGGACAATGGAAAAAGCTTGCGACCAACCGCGTCTTCCTCGACCTCGATAACGTGCCGGATCGAGATATCAGTTTCATCTTTCTCGATTGAGTCGATGAAGTAAGAGAGCTTTAGGTCAATCTCGATCTCTGGATAAAGGGTTGCGAAGTCGGCCAAGGCGGGCGCGAGCAGGTAATTCGCAGTCAGCGGATCAGCAGACAGACGAATGCGACCTGATGCTTCGCGATCAAGGCCTTTTACGGCGCTAAATCCTTTCAGCAATGCGGCCTCGGCCTCCAGTGCTTGTGGCAGTAACCGCCGTCCGGCGGCCGTCAGTGTCAGGCCCGCTGCATTTCTGCGGAAAAGCGTAGTTCCCAACTGCGCCTCAAGCCCTTCGATCTGGCGTCTTACCGTTGCATGAGTGCCCTCAATCTGTTCGGCCCCAGCACGTAAAGACCCTGATCGGGCTACCGCAAGAAACGCGGGGAGCGATTTCCAATCCATGTCGAGTGTACCGTTTTTGAACCGATGTGGTTCATTTTAGGCAATTATTGGATCAAAATAAACACGGTATCTCTCTGGGCAGACAAAAGGAGAGATCATGATGGAAACCACATTCAATGCTTGGGACGTCAGCCGTTACGGCGGGCCAGATGTCCTTACTTCTGTATCACGCCCCGCACCGACTCCAACCGCTGGGCAGGTTCTTGTTCGCATTCGTGCCTCTGCTGTGTCTCGTGCAGATAGCATGATGCGCGCAGGGCAACCAAAGTTTGCCAGACTGTTTCTAGGCCTGTCGCGCCCACGTTCCGGATTGATTGGAACCTGCTTTTCCGGTGATGTGGTCGCCGTTGGTGACGCGGTACGCACCCTCCAAGTTGGTGATGCCGTCTTTGGAGAGGCGGGTCTGCAGTTCGGTGCGAATGCGACACATATTTGTGTCGATGAAACCGCCAGCGTTCTGACAAAGCCAGAAACAGTCAGCTACGAGGAGGCTGCGACGCTTTTCGATGGTGCGATGACGTCCTGGCACTTCCTAACCCGCGTCGCAAAGGTTCAAGCGGGTGAGACCGTCTTGATCCTTGGTGGATCCGGTAGCCTAGGAACAGCGGCAGTTCAGTTTGCCAAAGCATTGGGAGCGAAAGTCTCGGCCAGCGCGAGTGCTCGCAACGCTGAATTGATCAAGTCACTCGGGGCAGATGTCGTCGTCGATTACGCGTCGCAAGATCCTCTCAAAGACGGTTGTGCTTATGACGTTGTCTTTGACACGCTTGGGGTATCCTCATTCCGCGCGACCAAATCAGCTCTCACCAAAAAGGGGCGATATGTGTGCCCCGTGCTTGGGCTCGCGTTGCTGCGTGACATGCTTCTGACTGCAGTGTTTGGGCGCAAACAGGCCAAGTTCGCTGCTGCGGGCATGTCAAAGCCCGAGGTTCACCGCGCAGAGCTTTCCGAGGTGCTCGCGCTGATGGCCAGCAACCAGTTTTCACCTGTCATGGACAGGACCTATCCGCTGGCCGATCTGGTAGAGGCCCACCGCTATGTTGAGACTGGCCGCAAGCGCGGCAATGTCGTTGTGGTTTAGGGGGCGACAGAGATGAAGACGCTTCCACTTTCACACTGGCAAGTCCGTTTCGCCGGTATTTGTTATTTGATCATCATCCTCTGTGGGGTCGGTTCAGAGGTCGCATTGCGTGGTCCGCTCATTGATTTTGGATCAGCAGACGGCACCGCGCAGGCCATCTTGGCGCAAGCAATGCGCTTTCGGCTGTCTATCATGGCAGATGTGGTGATGGCGCTGGCGGATGTGACACTCGCCATCCTGCTGTTCTGGATGTTTCGCCCGGTCTCAGCAGGACTGGCAGTAACGGCGATGATTTTCCGGCTGCTCCAGTCCGGTCTAATCGCCGCGGGTCTGTTGAACCTGCAAGCAGCGGTTTTGCTGCTTCAATCAGGGGCTATGGAAGTTAGGGCGGACCTCGCGCTCACCTTCATTGAGTTGCACGCTTATGGGTACGATCTGGGCCTGATCTTTTTTGGGGTGAACTGTCTGTTGACCGCCGTCTTGATTGTCCAATCTGGCTTTTTCCCACGCGTGTTGGGCATCGGGATTGGTCTGTCCGGGCTTGTCTATCTGTCAGGCAGCATCCTGCGCTTCGTAGCTCCTGACCTGCACGGGTTCGTCGCCCCCGCCTATGTCGTGCCATTGGTCGCGGAAACTGCCTTTTGCCTGTGGCTCTTGTTCACGCCCAGAGGCAGGCCAGCGATGTCGCCGTGACTTGTTGAAAGAAAAAAATCATTCGCGAGGCGGTCGTCACCGCGCCGCCTTGCCCACCTATCAAACTAACAAACCTGACCTTATGAAAGGAAACCAAAATGTCAGAACACGTCGTTCTCACGCTTATCAAGCAAGCTGACAAAGCGATCAGCGCAGAAGACTTTGACACGCTTATGGACTTTTACGCCGATGATGCAGTCCTCGTGGTCCAGCCCGGCCAAATTGCCAAGGGCAAGCCGCAAATCAGAGAAGCTTTCGTCGCGATCGCAAAGCATTTCAAAAACACGCTGACCGTGACCCAAGGGGCAGCGCATGTGATCGAAGGTGCGGAGACCGCCTTGGTCATCATGGAAACACATCTGCACATCGCTGATGACGCAGCGCTGATGACCCGCCGGGCGACCTACGTCTTCAAAAGGGACCAAGCGCAAAGGTGGCTCTGCACGGTCGACAATTCTTACGGCACGGATCTGCTAGATCCCGAATAGGGCTTCGCAACATCCATACCGATTTCTTTGCTACTATTGAAAGACGGAGATCAGACATGATCACGCCACTTATCGTTCTCACAATCCTCTTTATTCCGACGCTTGTCGCTGCAGTCATTGCCCACAGAACGGCCACATATGGCATCATCAACCTTGGCGGCGTGCTTGGCTATGCGGCTGCCTTTGCGCTTTTCTCAGTTGGACATTTCGTCATCACCGACGAAATGGTGTCCATGTTGCCAGACTTTCTGCCTGCACGTAGGCCGATAGTATATGCGACCGGTCTGCTTGAGGGCGGACTGGCCCTCGCACTGTTGCCGACGCGCACACGGGCATACGCCGGTATTGGCTGCATCGCAGTATTGATACTATTCTTTCCCGGGAACATTTATGCTGCAATCAACGGTGTCGGCCCAGGAGGGCACCAGTGGGGCCCGGTCTATTTGCTCCTTCGCGCTCCATTGCAGGCCCTGTTGATCTTTTGGGGATATTGGTTTGCCGTGCGAGGCTGTGGATTTCCTAGTGTGCAGCGAAAGCTTGCAACACGCTCGTCTGAGCAAAGGAGGACCCTATGAATGCTCCCCGTCCAACACTGCACATGCTGTGTGGTAAGGTTGCTGCAGGTAAATCGACGTTTGCGGCAAATCTGGCTGCGGCAAAGAATACCGTTCTGATCGTTGAGGATGAGTGGTTGGCGGCGCTCTTTGCTGAGGAACTAAAAACGCCAAAAGACTATTTGCGCTGCACCAGAAAACTGAGGCGCGCAATGGCGCCACATCTTGAGGCACTGCTAAACGCTGGTATGTCCGTTGTCCTAGATTTTCAAGCCAACACCGTTGAGAGCCGGACGTGGATGCGGAATCTGCTTGACCAAACAGATGCGGATCATCAGCTACATGTTCTTATGCCACCCGATGAGGTCTGCCTGGAACGGCTACAGCGCCGAAATGCAAGCGGCCTGCATCCCTTCACAGTGACGGAAGAACAGTTCCGTCAGATCAGTGCGCACTTTGTTCCACCGACACCCGAAGAGGGGTTCAACCTTCTCTTTCACGCAGACGGGAATACTGACACAGGCCCTTAAGAACGATCAATGAACTCGACTGTGGTTTGCGTGAATGGCCGGTTTTCCGGCTTCGTAACTGCGCCCGTCTTGGTGCAAAAGCAGCAGATTTCATGTCGCGTGCGCTCGCAGCATGATTTGAAGACTTTCGCTAAGGGCTCCTTCGAGACCTTCGCTGCAATCAGCTCAAATGACCGGTACGCTCGCAGACCCTTTCCATCAATATGAACTGGCGGCTGCGTGAGAATCCTATCCACTGTCACTTTTTCGAATCCGCGTGAGCGCATCGAAGTCGATTTCTTGCTTCTGTTCGTCACTTATATCCGGCCGGGTTTCCGATACCGGCTGGGGCCCTTGGACGTCCCACATCACCGCATGTGAGCCTGTACTCCAGCGATACACCCAACCAACAACACTGCACCCATCGGTCCCGATCAGATTGGAGATCGCGACGCCCTCACCCTTATCTTCGTTCACTGTTTGCTGACTTCCTGCACTGCGGCGCTGCGAATTGCGGCGTGGGGCTGCAGAGCGTTCACTACGACCGCGCGCCGGACTTCTTTGATTTTGGCTACCTGGTCCTCGATGAGGGAATGATCATCAGACCGGGAAAATGGGTTCCCGTGTTCTCAACAATTCATTTGGTTCAAATCCTGTGGTCGGGCTCCGTGGCGGCTTCGACAATCGACAGGACTTCATTTTTGTCAAAGCCAATGACCCTCGCCAGAACCGTGAACTCCACGACGTCGATACGTCGCTCGCCGCTTTCGAGACGCGCCACAAATGACTGGTGGCGTTTGAGCTTCGCCGCCAATTGTTGCTGGCTGAGACCCGCATTCTGACGTGCTTCAACCAACGCACGGACGAGCGCCAACTGGCCATTTGTTCTGATTGTTTTCGCCACGCGTCACATACCTTTTGTGACGTCGCTAGCGGATGAAATCTGTTATCTAAAAAGTAGATATTTGAGTGTGTTATCGGCGTCTGGTTTCCGTCGGGTGCTAGGCTGATGCACACCCAATCGCCCATCAATCCCTCACCAGCTCCAGAAACCGACCATAGTCCTGGCTGACTTCGCGGGCTTCTTCGAAGGCACGCGCACGCTCCTGCTCGAGGCAGCGGAAGTAGTCCTGAATTTCTGTGATGTAGACCTCGAAGTCCCGCCGGATGATGTCAGCGTAGTCTCTGGCCGCTTGCGAATCGCTTGGCACGAAGGGCCGGACCGGGGCGAGGCAGAATCCGGCCTGGCTTGCGACCGGAACGAGCATCAGCGAGGCCACAGCCTGCATCTTCACCCATCGGCTCAACCGCAGGTTTCTGAAACCCCTATTTTCCTTGATACACGTCAATGACCGTGCCTAGTGTTTGCGTAACTGAGATACAGCCGTATCTGCTACAATATATCCTTGTAGTTAATAATATACTATCGTAACTCTGGGTTTCAAGTGAGAATGCCCGGATGTTGCGCCATTGGAGAAAGCGTGAGCCGGGCCATGAACTGGGACATCGAAGCACCAAATGTGGTTACGGAAGCACGTTTCCGCGAACTCGTGGAAAGTGGCTATAGCGCTGAAATCCTGTGCCAGGAGTCGGCACACAAGAAGGGCCCCAGCTACTATGGGGTCTGGATCATGCGCGTCGTCTCTGACGAAGGCGTGGAGAAGCTGTTGGTCACGGCCCGTACCCGCACGACCTATAACGACATCAAAATCCGCGAGTTCAAAACCATCACGGGCGTGGTGTCCTTCCTTATTGGGATCGGTTTCTCCCATGCCGATGTGCCGCTCGAGGAAGGCCAACGGACAACGCACAAGCTGGCTGCAACCGACAAGGGCGGCAGCAAGTAGCCTTCTTCTTTTCTGGTATCTCGCGGGTCCCGCCTCCGCGCAGATGGTGCTGGTCATGGAGAGCGACGGCTCTCTGACCCCATCCCGCTCCCAGGACAGCTTTGCCCGCAATTACAATGACGGCATTGGACAAGGTTCAGCGGCCGATGGTCTGGCAATCTTTGGCGAACGGGATGGTGAGCCAGACGACATCCAATTGGCAGCCCTCTCACGGCCTGCGCCCCTACCCCGCGCCGATATCCTCACGGCCATCGAGGCCACCGCCTTTCGCTATGCCGGGCATCCCGGGCTACGCGGCGCGGAGCTCTCGGTTCGCGATTGGCTAACCCTCTACCGTGCCAATATCGAGGTGGAGAGCGCCTACCGGCAGGATGCGGTCTCGAGTGCAGGCGCCATTGGCCTTGGTCAATTGATGCCAGCGACGGCGCGCGACCTCGGTGTCGACCCGCGTGATCCTATTCAGAACTTAGACGGTTCCGCCCGCTACCTCGCGATGATGCTGGAGGCATTCGGCGATCCGCGTCTGGCGCTGGCTGCCTACAACGCCGGGCCGGACGCGGTCCGCAGGTACGGCGGCATTCCCCCCTACCGAGAAACTCAGAACCACGTGACCCGTGTCATGGCCGTCGTGGCCCGATTGGAAGGATCAAATTCATGAGACAGATTTCAAATCTATTCGTCGCCTCTTTGGCGCTGTTCCTGCTCATTGCCGAACCTGCGCTTGCCCAAAGCATCGATCTCTCGCCGATCCAGAGCTTGTTGCAGGGCATCGTCGATGCGCTGACCGGCCCGCTTGGTGTTGTCATCGCGACGCTCGCCGTTCTGGGCGTCTTCCTGAGCTGGTTCTTCAACATCATCGATCTGCGCCAGGCGCTTTGGGTGCTTGTCGGCATCGCCGGTGTTGCCGCCGCCCCCACGATCGTTGCCGCGGTCTTTGCCGGTGGCTGAGCGCGCGCCCCTCTTTCTGGGTCTCGTGCGCCCGCCCAAGCTTCTGGGCCTGCCCATCATGTACGCGATGGTCTGGCTCTTCGGTTCGGTGCTGCTCTTTGTCTGGGTCCAGCACGTCGCAGTGCTGGCTGTCGCCGCCCTGCTCTATCCCGTGCTTTGGAAGGCCGCGGACTGGGATCCGCGCTTCATCGACGTGATGATGACGGCGCTGCAGGAGACACCGCCGACGCGGAACCGCTCTATCCACGGCGGGGACAGTTATGCCCCGTGAAGTCGCGCTCGATCTCCGCACGATGACTCCCGACTGGTATGCGCGCGAAACCCGCCTCGCGCATATGCTGCCTTACGTCAGCCTGGTCGGTGATCGGACCGTGCGGACACGGGTGAACGAGCTCTTCCAGTGCATTCGGCTCGATGGGGTCAACAGCTATACGACCGACGATGCCTATCTCGACAAGGTGACCGCGCTTTTTGCCCGGATCATCGCGCAGTTGGGGCCGGAGTTCAGCTACTATGTCCACAAGGTCTCGAAGGCGATCACGCCGGACCTCGAACCCGTGCGTGAGGACAGTTTTGCTGGAGAAGTCGACCGGCTCTGGCGCGCGAAACTCGAAACCAGCGGCCTGCGCGACAAGACCCTGACCCTCACGGTGATCCATCGCCCGCCTCCAAAAAGCGTCCTGCCGTTCCTGAACCGCAGCGCGCCGGATCGCCTCAAGGAAGCGACCGAGAAGCGCCTTCGCCGATTGAGCGAGGCCGTGAACGTGTTCCTGTCTGGCCTGACGGAGCTGAACCCGCATGTACTCACGGCCAAAAGCGGCGAGTTGATCGGCTTTCTGGGGGCCCTCAACACTGGCCAGGAACTGCCGCTGTATCCGGCGAACACCTATGGCTTCTTGTCCTTCAACGTGGCCAACACGCGAGTGACGTTTCACGGAGATCACTTCGAGCTATCCGAAGGCGTCGTGGGACATCGCTACGGCAAGAGTTTCACCATCGGGGAATATTCCGAAGCCACCTCCTGCACCATGTTCGACATGCTAAACCTGCCGGTCGACATGATCGTCACGCATTCCTTCACGCCGATCAATTCGAACCTCATGGCGGGTCGCATCAAACGGCAAAAGCGCCAGATGCAGGCTTCGCAGGACGCGGCCCTGTCGCTCATGGAAGCGCTCGATATTGCCGCCGATGATCTCGAGGCCAAGCGCCAGAGCTTCGGCGAGCACCATATGGTCGTGACGATCTTTTGCGACACGCTGGACGAGCTACAGACGCTGAGCGCTGAGATCGTGAATGCCGCCGCCGCCGAAGGGGTGAAGATGATCGGTGAGAGGGTTGCCGCCAAGGCGCATTACCTCAGTCAACATCCCGGCAACCAACCCAAGCGCGTGCGCGCCAGTGCGATCACCAATCGCAACTTCGCGGATTTCGCGGCGTTTCATCGGACGCAGCTTGGCAAGCCTGCTGAGAAGACCCCTTGGGGGAAAGTCATCACCTATCTGCCCACGCCCGAGCAGAGCGCCTATCGGTTTTCCTATCACGAGCAAGGCTCGCCCGACAAAGAACCGACCAGCGGGCATACGCTGATCATGGGACGACCCGGGTCAGGCAAGTCGGTCCTCTCGGCTTTTCTCATGACGCAAGCCCGTCGAGTAGGGGCGCGGATCTTCGTCTTCGACTACCGTCTCGGTATGGAGATGGCGGTCCGCGCCAATGGCGGGCGATATGCGTCTTTGAAAGCTGGCCAGCCCACGGGTCTCAACCCGCTTTGGACAGAGACCGATGCCCGTGGCACGGCCTGGCTCTCGGACTGGCTTGCGACCTTGCTTTATCGTGCCGACAAGCCGCTGACGCCAGCACAGACCAACCGCATCCAGGAGGTCGTGCGCCAGAATGCGCAGGCCACGAACCCAGCCTTGCGAAACTGGCGCGACTTCGCATCGCTTTTTGTGTCCACCGACGATAGCGGCGATCTGCACCAGCGCCTGCTCGAGTGGACCGAAGAGGGCCGCTACGGCTGGATTTTCGGACAGACGCTGGAAGACACCTTCTCGCTGAAGGGCGATGTGGTGGGCTTCGATCTGACCGGCATTCTCGACAGCGAGGCCGAGAAGGAACGCATGGCCGTCCTCTCCTATCTCTTCCGCCGGGTTGAGCGCGAGATCGAGGATCGGCGCCCCACCATCATCGTGATCGACGAGGCCTGGAAGGCGCTCGATAATGCGTATTTCGCCGAGCGGCTGTCGAACTGGCTGGTGACCGCGCGCAAGCAGAACACCGTCGCGGTGATGATGACGCAATACGCGAGCCAGCTCGAGCGCACCCGGACCGGCAAGACCATCGTCGAGGCGGTGCCGACGCAGATCCTGCTCCCGAACATCCGCGCCCATGCCGCCGACTACGCGATGCTGAACCTCTATGAGAAGGAACTCGATGTGCTTCTCAACACCGGCAGCGACAGCCGCCTTGCGCTCATCCGCGACGACCAGGGATCCATCGTCGTCGATACCGATCTGAGCGCCCTCGGGCCCAATCTCACCATCCTCGGCGGCATGGAAAAAGGTGAAGCGCTCGTCGGCGCCGATTACCGCGACCGCCCGGACTTCTGGAGGCTTTCATGACACGCATTTTGTTGCTTCTCACCGCGCTCGGCGCTTTGGCCTCCTGCGCCCAGTACCAGGAGCCGCAGGCCAATTGCTTTACCTTCCTGGCCTCGACAGCCCCCGTCGCACCCGATTGTTCCTTCACGCCCCTTGGCACCCCGGATCGCGATATTGAAGTCTAGCCTGCCTCATATCCTGGTCCTTTGCCTGCTGCCCGGTCTCGCCTTGTCTCAAGGCGTGCCGACCAATGACAGCGGGCTGACCGCGCGCGATATCGTCGAGACCGGCGATCGCGAGGCCGACCTTGCGATCCAGGCGGACAAGCTGTCCGTGCGCGAACTCATTGCCGAGATCGAACGCGAGCAATTGGCCACACTTCAACGCATCCTCGATGCCCAGACAAGCTTCGGCGGTCAGGGCCTGCCCGCGATGATTTCAGGGCTGGAAAACGGAAGCGGCGATCCAGCCCGTTCCGTCGAAGCGGTCTACGGCAATGCCGACATCGACCCCAATCCCGGCGGCGCACAGATGTTTGGCGATGCCGCCGAAAACATCGAGCAGCTCATCATCCGCGTCGCCCAGGAAACAAGCAGCTTTGCGGGAGTTGGCCGCGCGGGCCTCTCCCCAGTCCAATGGCGCGCACTCCTACAGGCGCTCATCTGGCAGGAAAGCCGGTTTGCCATCGGCGCCCGCTCGCCGGTCGGCGCTTTTGGCCTCACCCAGATTATGCCCGGCACCGCCAGCGATCTCGGCATCAACCCGGAATATTATGACAGCCCCTACCTGCAGGTGCATGGCGGCGCGCGCTATCTCGCAACGCAACTCAACACCTTCGATAGCAACATCATCAACGCGCTCGCGGCCTATAACGCCGGCCCCGGTCGCGTGTTCGAATATGGGGGCGTGCCACCCTTCCGCGAGACCCAGCACTACGTCCAGGTCATCCCCGAACGCTACAATCTCTACCTGGGCCGCATCGGCGGGATCGAAGCGCTCGGTACGATCGACCCCGCGCTTCTGGCCAATGCGAACCTCTCAATCACCGGGCACGGCGCGGCCTTCTATGGCAGCAACTCGCCCGCCGCGATCCGCCAAGCCGCCCTGCGTATTGTGGATATCGTCGAGCGGATTTCCGAAACCGAGGACGTGCAGGAGAGCGTCGCGCTCAACACCTATGCCCGCGCCGAACTCGTGCGCCTCGTCGCCGCGCGCATCCGGCTTCAGGCGGCGCGGACCCGTGTCCTGAGCGCAGAAGAATTGGCGCAGGCCAGCGCCCGCATGGCCGAGGGCGCATTCATGAAATTCACGATCAGGGAGATAGACTGATGAGAGATTTGCTCGTGAGAACGGCCTTGGCCACAACGCTTGGGGTTGGCCTGCATCTCGGCACCCTCTCCCCTGCCGCAGCGCAGGGCGTGCCGGTCGTCGATACCCAAAACATCGCGCAAAACATCCAGCAGCTCCGGCAGATGATCGAAGACGAGATCCTGCAGAACGAGCAGCTGACGCAGCTCCGCGAACAGCTTGCCACACTCACGGACCAACTCGCGGAGCTGCAAAGAACCTACGAAGCCCTGACCCGCCTTGCTGAACTGCCGGAAATCATCCGCACCGAGATGGAGGACGAGCTGAACGGCCTGCTTGATCAGGAGTTCGGAGACATCCTCGCCACCATTGAAGCCATCAAGACCGGCGACTTCTCTGGCCTCTCTGGCTCCGGCGCGGGCGAGATCGAAACCCAGATGGACCGGGTCCTGGCCGATCTCGGATTTGACGATGACACCCTCTCGGAAATGGCCACCAGCGGAAATCCCGGGGCCAACCGCGTGGCGACGCAAGCGACAACCGGCGCGCTCGTCTCGGCCGCGGCCCAGAACAGCTATGAGGATGCCGGCCAATCGCTGGAACGCGTCGACCGGTTGGTCGGGCTGATCGATGACATGGACGAACTGAAGGAAAGTATCGACCTCAACACGCGGGTGACGGCGGAACTGGCAATTGCCCTCGTCGCCATGTGGCAGCTTGAGGCCGTGCAAACCGTGGGTGACGGCACCGGCGGCGTGATTGATGCCGCCACAATCGCCGAAGAACAGCGCTTCATGGATTTCACCTTGCCGGACCTGCGGGCAGACTAAGGCGTTTCGAAATTGATCCCCAAAAACAAATATCGGTTTTCGCGTTCGAGCGCAGCGAGAGGCAGCGAAGAACCGATTCAACTCATTTCGAAACGCCGAGCGGGGGCATGAATGGTGGCGAGTGAACAAGAAATCATCGAGGAAGAACTGGTCTACGGTGCCTTGCGCCGCGAACGGCTCTGGCAACGCCTTGGCCTGATGGGCCTTGTCTTCGGTGTCATCGGCTGTCTGAGCGCGGCGGCTGTCTCAATTCTCGATGTCGATCCGCCGCCTGTGGTCGTGCCCTATGATCCTGCCACCGGCTTTGCACTCCCCGAAGCCTCGGTCGGCGCCTCCTCGGTGACCGCCAACCAGGCGATCATCGAGGCGGAGGTGTTCCGCTATGTGACCGACCGGGAGGTCTACAACCAGCTCGACAACGATCTGCGCATCCGCAGCGTGCTGCGCCGTTCGGACGGGGCCGCTGAAATCGGCCTGCGCCAGATCTGGAACAGCGCCAATGAGAATTACCCGCCGACGGTCTATGGCCCCAATGCCCGGCTTGATGTGGAAATCCTCAGCATCAACCGGATCGGTACGAACCGCGCCACGGTCCGGCTGCGCAAGCGTCTGACATCCATCAATGGCGTCCAAACCGGGCTTTTCACCGCCACGCTTCTCTTCGAGTTCCGCCCCGAGACCCGCCGCTCCATCGATGAGGTCTGGACCAACCCCTTCGGCTTCACGGTCCTCGAATATTCCATCCGCTCCGACAAATTGGAGAATTAGTTTGCTTAAGAAGGCCCTCGTAACAATCGTCCTTGTGCTGCTGCCCGGTCTCGCCCTTGCCGAAGCCATCCCGCGTGGCGGTCCCAATGACAACCGCGTGCGCTTGGCCACCTACCAGGAAAGTCAGGTCTACCGACTCAACGTCTCGCTGACACACGTCACTACGGTCGAATTTGGCGAGGGTGAAAGCATCCGTTCGATCATCGCTGGCGACACGGAAGGCTTCGAGATCGACGGCGTGCCCGGCGGTCAGGCCTTCGCGATCAAGCCCGTCGCGCGTGGCGTCCATACCAATGTCACGGTCTACACCAACCGCCGCAGCTACTACTTCAACGTCCAGGAGACCCGCAGCCCGACCTTCTACGTGGTGCAGTTCCGCTATCCGGACGACAATGCACGGCCCACACGTGCAATCGCGGCCCAAGCCCCGAACTACAATTACGGCGCCAGCGCGCGCAGCGAGTTCACCCCCACCCGTGTCTGGGATGACCGGACCTTCACGTATTTCGAATTTCCGCAGAACGCGCCGGTGCCTGCGATCTTCCGCTACGCCAATGGCCGTGAGCGCACGGTCAACACGCAAGCCACCGAGGACGGCGTGATCCGGGTTTCAGGCGTGAACCGACAATGGGTGCTGCGGATCGGGGAGGAGGTGGTCTGCATCGAGGCCACACCACCTGCGGGGGTAGGCTCATGAGCGATACTGGAAACGCAGACCTCGAGAAACGCCTCGCTGCTCTAGAACAAGGCAAGGGCGCTGGTTCGCCCCCTGCCCCACGGCGCTCACCGCTGCTCGCTTTGGTCGTCGTCCTCGTGATCGGCGCGGGCGGTGCGTTGCTCTATCTCATGTCCCAACCCGAGGAAGAGGAAGCCCTTCCCACGGCCACGCCGGACGTGTTCCAGAACGAAGGCGACGGGTTCGGCGCAATCGAGACCTTGCCCCCGCCCGAGCCCGAGGTTGTGTTCGTCGCACCCGATCCGGTCGAGCCCAATGCTGAGCTTCTGGCACAGCTCGCAGCCCTTCAGGCCCAGATCGAGGAATTGCGCAACTCCCCTGAACCGGTCGTTGAGGAAGACACCGCCGCCGCCGAAGCCATCGATGCGTTGACCGCTCAGATCGCTGCGCTGCAAACGGCGTCTGAAGCCGCGCAGCAGCAGTTTCGCGATGAACTCACGGCGCGTGATCGCGAGCTTGAACAACTCCGCATGGATCTTGAGCTGGCCCAGCTCGAAGCCAACCGCCCCCTCCCGGCACCCATCGGCCCAAGCGACGACGAGCTGCGCGCGCGGGAAGAAGAACGGCTGCGGCGCGAGGAGGAAGCAAGACGGCTCGCGGAACTCGAACGCCGCGCGGCCGAAGAACGCGCGTTTCAGGAACGCCGGATCACCTCGCCCACCATCGCCTTTGGCGGCACGTCTGGCGCAAATGAGACGGAACTGACCGAGCGCACCTTCGGCGAAGTGACGGATTTCGTGTTGAACGGCGCGCTGCCCGCCACCGTGACGCAAGCCGAGGTCATCGCCAATCCGTCCAACACCATCATCCAGGGCACGATGATCCAGGCCGTCATGGAAACCGCCCTCGACAGCTCCCTGCCCGGCCAGACCCGGGCCGTTGTATCCGAAGACGTGTTCAGCTTCGATGGCTCCCGCCTCCTGATCCCGCGCGGCTCCCGCCTCATCGGGCGCTATCGCTCTGGTGTCGATATCGCGCAGCGCCGGGTCACGATCGCTTGGGACCGGATCATTCTGCCCGACAACCAGACCATCCAGATCAGTTCTTTTGGGGGTGATGAACTTGGCCGTTCCGGCGTGACCGGCTTTGTCGATACGCGCTTTGATGAGCGCTTTGGCTCGGCAGCGCTGATTTCACTGATCTCCGCTGCGCCAAGCGCCGCTGCGGCAAATGTCCAGGACGAAACCGCCGCGGATGTGCTGGAAGACGTGGGCGATGATCTAGCGGATGCCACGGACAGCGTGATTGGCGACTATCTCTCCATCGGCCCCGTCATCTATGTCGATCAGGGCGCGCGCGTCACGGTGATGGTCGACCGAGATCTGGAGATATTCTGAACCCATGTCGCTGAGCTATCTCGAAACCTCCCTCGACCGGATCGACGCCGCCGCCCGCGACGATGTCATCGAGATTTGCATCAACCCTGATGGCACCTGCTGGGGCGAATTCCAGGGCGATCACTTCATGCGCCCACTGGATCAAAGGCTGACAGCCGTTCAGGTCAGGGACCTCGGCAACCAGATCGCCTCCTCCGCCAATACGACGATGAGCAAGGATCGCCCCATCGTCTCGGTCTCGATCACCTACAAGGGCCGCCCGATCCGCGCGCAGGTCATCACCCCGCCCGCTGTGCTTTCGGCCATGTCGATCAGCCTGCGGTTCTTCTCGAGCCTGCCACTCGAGGGCATCGCACTCGATTTCCTCTACGGAAAAGAGCGCAAGCTCGAAGACCTGCGCGTCGAAAAAAAGCGCGCCTTGCGCGCCGTGGTGGCCGCGGGTTTGATCGATGATGCGCTCGCCTTCTGCGTCGAGAACAAACTCAACATGATCGTCTCGGGCGGCACCTCCACCGGCAAGACCGTGGCCGCGCGCAAGATCCTCTCTCACGTACCGGCCGAGGAACGCATCGTCACCATCGAAGAAGCCGCCGAGCTTCTGCCGACCCAACCAAATGCCGTGACCCTCATCGCCAATCGCGACGCGGAATTCCAGACCGCCGATGTGCTTCTCACCGCCACGCTGCGCATGCGTCCCGACCGGATCATCCTGGGCGAAGTGCGCGGCAAGGAGGCCATGACCTTTCTGGAAGCCATCAACACCGGCCACGGCGGGTCCATGACCACGCTGCATGCCGAAACCCCGCAATTGGCCGTGCAGCGCCTCGCGATCGCAGCACTCAAGACCGAAATCCCGATGACCTATGCCGACATGATCCAGTACATCGAAAATTCCATCGATGTGATCATCCAGGCCGGTCGCCATGACGGCAAACGCGGCATCACCGAATTCTACCTCCCCGGCATGAAACAGATTGGAGAAGCTGCATGAAGACCTTTGAATATGAAATCCTCTCCTTCCCGATGGACCGTAAGAACAGTCTGATCGAGATGCAGGCGGCATTGAATGCGAAGGGCCAGATCGGCTGGGAGGTGGTCTCAATCAGTTCGTCGGAGTTTGCCAATATCGGGCACACGGCTTTTCTGAAGCGTGAAACCTCCGACGGTGCCGATTTTGGAGACAACCGATGAAGCGTGGTGCAGCGCATTTCTTGTTACTGTCAGTCGGTTTGGGCTTGATGGCATCGCCCCTAATGGCGGAGCGCAATCTCATCCCCAGTCTTGAGAGCATTCCAGATGTCTGCCCCGAACGCCCGAGCGAACCTGACTGGATGCAGAACATCGCCCTTCGAGACGCCTACCAGCGTGTCTTGGTCCAGGACATCTACCGGGCACAGAACATGGAGCGGATCGTTGAGACCGGATCCTGCGACTGCGGTCTTCGCTTCCCAGCATGGGATAACGCCGAAGTCACCTTCCAAGAAAACCACGCCAATGCGAACCGTTCAGAAATGCTGCAAGCGTCAGACAGTTACAACCGCCGCGCAAGTGATCTTCGACCAGAAGCTCAAGCGATCTGCGAAGCAGTGGGAAAGTGGTAGGGGAACTCTGAAATGAGCGTTGTCACCTACTTCGTTGAAACCTCCCAAGGCTATCTCAACACCGCCGCCGAGACACAGTTCGGGTCTGTTGCTGCCACGGTGGGAACGCTTCTCGTTCTTGGAACAACGCTGGTGGTGATCCTCGTTTTCCTGAACATGATCTATCAGTACAAAGCGATGGACGGGCGAACGGCATTCTGGCTTGCGGTCAAGATTGGTCTCATCGGGATATTTGCAACCAATTGGGTGCAGTTTAACGCACTCTCGTCCGCAATCCTCGCGGGGATCGACAGTATTGCGGGCGCGCTGGTCGGCTCCGTCGGTGGTGGCGTTCCAGGTCCATCGGGGACATTTGCAGAAGAATTTGACCGGCTCATCGCCGAGCTTGGAGACTACCTTAACGCGGCCGGGTCTGAGCTCAACTGGATGGCCGGCGCGATGCTCGACATTGTTGGCGTGTTGATGTTGTCGATCTTGGGAGGGCTCGCTGCATTTATCTTGGTCGCGTCGCGTTTGATGATCGCGCTGCTCATTGGCATCGCACCCGTGATGATCTTCCTCACCCTTTTCGAAGTGACCAAGGATTACTTCGCGCGCTGGCTGTCAGCACTGGTCTCCTTTGCGCTCTACCCAATCGTCGTGGCAGGCGTATTCGCAACAATCACAGGTGTATCATCCGCCCTCATTGGTGAACTCGGCGACCCGGAAGGGGCCTCAAATATAGGCGCGCTCATCCCCTTCTTCATGATGGTCCTCATGGCCAAGGGCTTCATCATCGCCACGCCGTTCATCGTTCGCGCGATCTCAGGGAACATTATGATGCCAGCGCTGTCTGGGGGCTTGGCAGGAAGCTACAGCTTTGCGCGCGCTGCGATGGGCAATCAGCAGGCTTACAATCGGTATCTTGTTGGTGGTGCCAGTGGAGCCGAATATGCAGCACTCAGAGCACGGCAGTTCTTTGGGGCCCAACAAATGCCGCAACGGCCGGGAATGGCAAATGTGACACCTGCAGGGGGCAGTCCATCCACCGGAACCGGATCGCAAATGATGGCGCAGCTGGCTCGTTTGGGAAGGTTGGGGAGGCGTTGATGAGGTTTTTTTCTGCGACGCCGTTGAACAATGAATGAGCGAGGGTCCCATAAGCATTCGCCAGTAAAAACGGTACCATTGGAGCTGGTCCAAGCAGTCCTGCGCTCAGCAATCAATGGAAGATCTGTCGGGCTTGAAGAGGCAATACGGACCCTGGATTGCGATGCCCATCATGCTGACCTCATCTTGCGCCAGATGGCCGAGGCTGGGTACTTGGAGCCTGCCGACATCTTTGACAGTTTGTTTTATTGGCAGCTAACGCCGAATGGGAGTCGCCTCGCACTGGAACCCAAGCGAAAGCGTATCCGGCGCGATAAGGTTCAGACCATCATTTCTGAACTTCTCGCCCGGGCCAAGGTCATCAACGGCGATTCCGATCGCCTGCAGCGCATCACCTTGAAGCTATTCGGCAGCGCGCTTGAGGAGCGAGACGACTACGGTGACGTCGATGTTTCTATCGCGTATCTACGACGCCAGCTGAGCGATATCGAACGTGAGCGCATCGAAAACGCACTGAAAGCCCGCCAAAGCAATTCAGATCGGCAAACCTTTCAAGGGCGGCTCATGGGCGCGGAACGTCAGGATACGCGGGAAATCATGGCGTTCCTGAAAAAGGGTCTGCCACATCTTTCGCTCATGAATGATGATCCTATGGACCTCGGGACACCGTACCGTTGGCTCGTCGACCACGACGTGAAAACGGACAGACCAATTGATGTTTCTGACGATATCGTTCGACCCAATGGGCCTTCGATCCTCGACCAACACCCGAGGAAACCGTTACCGCCAATCACACTGCTTGAAGCACGACACAGAGCCATTTCTGCGAATACCAAAGTTGCGATTGATGACATGCACATAGGTTTGGAGGACGCAGCCGCGCTCGAAGAGCAAATGTGGTCTCCAAAGGTCACACGCGAAGGCGATTTCGTTGCTAACGACATCAGAAGTGAGAAGCGGGTCAAATTCGCCGGGTTTCAGCACTTATGTCCGATCTGGAAGAAAGACCTAGGCGGCGTAGCGATGTTGAAGGAAGCCCTCGACTGGTGCGATGAACATAAGGTTTGGATCAGAGACGTATTTCCGAGAGTTTCAATCCAACGGTCCGACCGGACACATATCATACGCCTCGGGTGGGGCCATGACCTGATCTATTTCAATGTCGGCGGTAAATCGACAACTGGGAGCCTGCTTCCTATAAATCGAACACGCGTTTCCAAAATTGACTTGGCCGGCGCTTATGCGGTCGGCAGGGCACTTTCGAAGATGTATGACGAAAGTAGGTCCGCGAAAATGCCATGGTTCAGCGCTGACATTTTGCTTCCGTTAGTCGAGGTAGACAGGCTCCCGGATTTCCCTCGGCTGCATAAAGATGGCGCGTTCAAAGAAGGCGCGTTTCAAGGCCTGCGGGAGGTCACCTTTTTCTGAGCCGGGATCATACCCCCATGTGCACCAACCCGCCTCGAAAATCGTGGATTGAAACTAAACTTGCTATTCATCTCCAACCACAAGGTGCAGGAGCCCGTCGACCCGCTCCAGACCGGCCGGCAGCAACAAGTTTTCAAGCCATCCGATCGCTTCTCCTCGCTCACTGCAATAAGCGAAGAAGGCTCTTTGCATGGCACGCGTGAAGGCGACAAAGAAGGAATTCAGCTCTTCATCCCGTCCGGGTGAAAGGCTCCACCAACTCTGTGCATCGAGACCGAAGAAGATCATTGTGTGAAACTCAAGACCCTTGCTTTTGTGGATCGTCATAAGTGGCACCTGGCCGATGCCTTCGAAGCGATCGAGAGCGTCCGACCAAGCGTCCACAGCTTCGGCGCATTCGCAAAACAGCGTGATGAACCCTGTCCGTACCCGTTCGAAGTCCGCGTCCCGTCTATAGGCGGGAAAGGCCTGGCGCAGCCGATCGGCACCAACAAATTCAAGGGCGATCTGAAACACATGTGCCGCGCTCTCGCCATTCTGTTCGTTATCGCGCATAGCCGCACGCAAAGTGGAGGAGAATTCTTCAATACTTCGCTGCAGCCGCTCCTGTGCTCGTTCATCGCCAGTATCGATGGCGAATAGCGCCTGCAGCTGTTCTTGAGTGGCGTTCCAGGCACCCGGGCTGCGTTTACCAGTACCGAGCCTCAAGAGCGGTAAAAAGATGCCTGTAAGTTCTTCGGCAAGTAGTTCCTGAATCGCAATTCCACCAACATTACGCGCCAAGTTCCTGATCGTCAGGCCTTGCGCTGCAAAAACGTCCGTCAGTTCGGCTTCAACATCGTCGGCGCGCATACGCACGAGAATGGCGCAATCATGCGGCTCCAGAACGCCGTGCTCCATTTCGCTATCGATCCAAGCGGCGATTTGCTGTGCTTCCTGTTCGCGTGTATCGAAACGCCACAGCGCAGCGACCTGACCGTCGACGGCGCGCTGCCCCCTAGCTTCAACGTCTTCTACGTTTGGATCGATGCGCTCCGCAATCACCTGTTGAATGGCGACCAGATCCGCATGAGATCGCCAGTTAAAGCGTAGCGCTAGGTCCACTGCATTGAAGTCAGCAGCAAATTCCTGGAAGGCGTTGTCCATCGCCCCGGCCCAGCCCATAATGCGTTGCTTATCGTCGCCGACGGCTGTGAACACGGCATCACTGCCATGAAAAGCACTCTTCACCAGATCATATTGTGCATATGTCGTATCCTGAAATTCATCGAGGAAAACGAAGGGATAGGTGAGCTGAAGGGCACGCCGGATCGCAGGGTTCTCGCGCAGCAAATAATCGACAAGTCTGTTAATCATGGCAAACGAGAGCAACGTACCGGCTGGACGCTCCAATTGCTCCTGCCAATAAGTATCAAGTAGCTCGCGCCAAGCCGGTGGTATTCCCTCCTCATCGAACGGAAGCGGCGCGCGTGCGATCACCTTTTCAAATTTTTGCCAGCCGATGTCACGCCGACCGTTCCGGGTGAGGAAGTCCTCCAGATCATCGCGCCGCGGAAACCCAATTTCATAGTTGCGGGGCGGCACATAGGGGTGAGGGATCGCAGCCCGAAAGCGGTCTAACATGTTTTTGGTGAACGCGTCGAAGGTAAACGAGTGAAAACGGCGCGCCTGATCGGGCGGACAACGCTTGCCTACGCGCGCCTTGAGCGTCTGTGCAGCATCCCTTTTAAAGCTGATAGCCAGGATGCATTTGGGCGGCAGACATATGCCGGTTTGCAGGAGGTATGCTGCTTTTTGCGCTAGGAATTCTGTCTTGCCCGCGCCTGCGCCGGCGGTAACGCATACGCTTCGGTCCGTTTCGCGCAGCGCTTGCCACGCGCCCGGCTCGAGATCGTCGACGCCCTGAGGCCTCCAATCATCGGGAAGCACCAACATCAATCTGCGCCGTTCTCGAAACCGAGCTTCGTTTTGACATGTTGAACCAGCGCGCAAAGTTCAGGCGGAGCGTTTGCGGCGAGATCTGCCTCCGGAATGCGATTAATCGCGGCGAGGTGCGTTTCGGGTTTGCTTCGGCTCAAGAACAGGTATGGATACCAGATAAAGCAATCATCCCATTCAGGATCGTAGAGACCAGCGTTCCCTCCCTTTTTAAGAGTGGCGGCTTTCTTGCGCTCCAAGGCCTCTTCGCTGTCGTCGGGACCGTGCGCGCCCGGGTCGAGCACCTTGTAGGCGTCTGGAAATGCCGCGAGCATCGCGAAGTCCAGATCGAGTGGATCGGAGAAAAATACACCTTCGTCTTTTAGCGCCTGCATCCATTTGTTTTCAGCACAGCCATCAGTCATCTCTTCGTCGGACAGGGCGGGAAGGTTGGCGAGCTCGACCACTTCCATCATCACATCCAAGTTGTTGCTGAGATCGTTCCCAATTTCGGCGAGCGATCCGACGGTCGCCCTTATCGTGTTCGCACCACCATGTGAGCGCCCCAGGTCGAGATCAATCAGCGTTGCATGCGGTATCTTCAGCGCGTCTAGAAGCCGCCAAAAGTGATCGACATGGCGACCGCCGAGCGGCACAACAGGCACGAAAGAAGGATCAAGAGGGACGTCCATCGCCTCTGCGAGCAGAGGCAACACAATGCGTTCGGAGTCCCCCTCGCCGAGGATGACGAACCGCGCGAAGTAGAGCTCTGGATACGCCCGCACGGCGAGCCGAACATACTTACCCGCCTCGGTCGCATCGTCAGGTAGCGTCAAAGATTTCACCGATGAGGCCCTGCTGGTAGTATCGAGCCGGAAGTAGCGCACCTCGTCCGGCTCGATACGGCTCAAAATGCTGGCGCTGTGGCTAGAGATCAGTACTTGCGCAGAGCTGAGCGCTCCGATGTCGCGCGCTTGGTTCATAATGCGAGAGAGGAAGAACGGCGACAGGCTGTTTTCCGGTTCTTCGATGGCCAGAATCGTAAGATGAGCACGCCGCAGCTTTTCCTGATCGAACGGGCTATCGGCAGCGGCCAGACGCAGAGCATCTTTTTCGGTTTCAAGCGTCGCCGCAGTTAGAGCTATATGAAAGAGAGAGCGTTGACCGTCGCTTAGGTCGGCAAGCGCCCGCTCGCGACCGGCCTCATCGGGATGGAATGCAAATTCGACGCGCCTGACCAGTTCCTCGAGCCGACTTTCCACAAGTCTGAGCACCGGCGTCGTATCTGTGTCGGCTTCGTGGACCTGCCGCCAGCGCTTCGTAAGCCGCTCGACGATGAATTCTGCGGGTGCTTCGCGCTCAAAACGCTTCTGGATCAGCTTGGCTCCGCGCTCGGTCGTCCTGGACAGGCGATCCGACCATTTCGCAGCCCGCCACAAACGCCCCTTAAGCAAATCGGTGACACGATCCGCCGGATTACGGGTTGCAGGCACATAAACAAGTTGGATGGTGCCACGATCAACGGCGGCGACCCTTTGGCACTCATCCCAATCGTAATCATCACCGAGCGTACCAATCCAACGAATATCCTCTTCCACCGTCCCATCGGGAGTTCCGTCATCCGTCCAGACTGCCTGCAGGCGTATGCGCGCTTTAAGCGGTTCTCCAGGGCCGGTTGCTGCCATATGGTTGAAATAATCCGGCACGGCGTCGGCCGCCACCGCCTCATCAAGACCGTCTAGTTCTGGGAAGGACAGGATACACTCGATCGACAGCGTCGCTCCAGAAACGAGCTCGGTTTGATCAGGCCTAAGATGAAAATCGCGTGTCTGGATCTGTCTTTCTGCACTTGAGACACCAAAAAGCCGTGCTAACGCCTGAAGCGCCGCCGTTTTTCCGGCTCCGTTTCCGCCAACCAATGCCGTAACCCCGTTTTCAAACCTGAGAGTTTCAGCCTCTGCGCCGAAGCATCGGAAGTTCCGTATAATAAGTGTGTCAATCTTCATCCGAGTTCCCTATAGTTCCATTTCTTCAAATCGGTTTTCTGCAAATTCCCAACGGCCCAAGACGCTCTAGATGTATTTACGATAGTCGCTACTTACTCTTTGGCCCGCAGGAACATACTTCAGCACATCACCAACCTTCCGTGCCGCCCGTATCGGAATAGGCAGCCTTTGATTCATTTGCGTTGAGTTCCAGTTAACCTTCGTGAGGCTGAAGACCTCTTTCGCGATCTGTTCGATGGTACTCTCGCTTTGCGGGTGCGGGCAGAGCAATAGAGGGTTCGGGACATAGAGGCCGGGATAGGTCCCATAGTAGGGAATGCTGCCGTTGGTATAGAGCAGCCCATTTCCGTCCAACTCAACGAAGGTGCCGCGGAGGACAGGGAAGTCGCCGTCGCGCAGCACCTTGACCGAATAACTCTCGTGAACCCAAACGAGATCGCGCAGTTCCACACCTGCCTCGTCGAGCGCCTTGCCAACACCCTCGGCCTCGTCTTCACGAAAGCGCGATGTCTTCATGACGATCACGCGTGCCGGCATCGTTCTATGGACCGACTTGTAGGCGGCCAGGGCGTTCTCAGTGAGCTTGTGAGCCTCATCGATAGTGAGAAACGGGTGTCGACCCCGCGACTCTGACTGCGCAGGGCCACCTCTAAGAATGAACCCTCTGCCGCGCTCATCGAACATTTGTGCAGCGCTGGTCCATATCTCGTCGGTTTCGGCATCCTTGAAAAAGCTGATCCCAATGTAACAGGCGGTGAACTCACCTTCTTCCGGCAATCGGCGCCAAGGCACCTTGCCGCTGCCCTTATAATAGAGCGTCGTCATAAGGTTCCATGCGAGATCAGCTCGATCTTGGGTTTGGCGGTCAGAGTTCTCCTTGATCTTGCGAGGGATCTTGGCATCGGGGTTGATGACATCCTCCCAGACAATCTGAATTGAGAATCTCAGGTCCATCGCTCTGGCCTTGAGCAAGCCGCGGAAGTTTGGAGAGGTTTCTTTGCCAGCTTTCGCGTCGGCCGCTTCGTCCTCCATAATTTCGTCATCGCGCGCCCGCTCGTTTCTCCAGACCCGTTCGATCAGCTTGACCGGGAGCGAAACCATGACGACGTCCGGCCGTTCATGATGCGCCTCCAACTTTTCCAGTTGCGCCATAACTGCGTCGACCGCCATTTCCACAGCACGCACATCGCTTGGTTCCTTGGCAATCTTCTCGATCTGACCTTTCGTCAGCACACCGTCTTCGGCAGCCACCATCTCAAACCGGCACCGATAGGGGTTCTGGTTTCTCAACCCGGGAAAGTCTGGGTGCAGGTTCGGGTGTCTTTCGGTCTTACCCTCGAACCCGTCTTCAATCGCATTTAGAAACTCGCCTGATTTTTCGACGGTCAGAGCACTGCCAACGACGCCGACTTTGATGGTGTCGCCTAGGTTGGTTTGCAGCGGACCCGCTTGTAGCAACCCCAATCGCGGATCAGGATGATGATGCTGGTCGCCAAACTCCAGTTCTGGCTCCGGGAAGATTTTTGTCTTGAAGTCGCTCATAGGTCGAAGCTGCCTTGTTCATTCGAGACGGACGGCTTCCTTAACTTCTGCGCCTTAGCGCCCCACACATCCTCGGGCACGCTCTTTGGCAGTTCGATGGAAGGCGGGTCACCAAACTTGATGATGCGATCCGTCTTGGTGTCGGGTGCCAGCAGTTCGCCGGCATCTTCAAATTCCATACCCGACAGCAATCGATGCCACATGATCACCTGGCCTCGAACTGTGCTGTTTGTGTCGAGGCGCTTCTTCCCGGATAACAAGGCATCCGGATAGTTGAGCGCGCGTTCTCCATCCGAAGTGAAATAGTAGGATGGGTTGACGATCAGGTACCATTGGTCCGCCAAGCGCTCGAACCGGGGATGGAATGAATGGTGCCTTACATAGTCGATGGGCCCCTCCCCCTTCGACTTCTTATAGACGCTGACAACGTCGGCCTGTGTCTTCTGCTTTGCACCAAGATAGCGAAACTTGCGCGCCACGACTCTAGGTGTTGGCAAGAAGTAGAATTGTTTTTTCTTTCGGTCCCACCCAAGCAAATCCCGAAAGTCATAGCCCAGAGTATGTCGCAACAGACCCGCAAATTTGTATTGCTGATCCACTGCGTCGTGTTGTGCCAGAAAGTCGGTTTCGATCCTTTCGACCTGATCCCGTTCGATCAGGTCACGGACGGGTGTGGTTAGTGGGTCGCAGAATGTCCAAAGCGAGGTTTCATCGATCATCCAATCGTACCGTTGGCCTTCCCGGACCTTTTTCATCCGGGCGAGCGCCTTCTGGGTGGAGAGCTGTGTCTGTGCGACGAAGATTTCCTCAGGAAGCTGCAATGGCACCATGTTGATGATCGCTTCCTCCCCTCCCCCAAGTGGCGGGACGTAGTAACCATGTCCTTGCTTGGCGACGGTCAGGGCAGCGAGGCGATCTTTCGCACGTCCGTCCAAGACGTCGCGCTCCTTGTCGAACCGCAATGTGCGTTCGGCCTCGCCAACGAGGTTTTCTAGTGACTTCCAAAAGAACGTGTCATCCGAGAGCCTGTAGAGAACCAGAATCACGGGAAGGTTGGAACCACGCCAGTAGTCGAAGTCCGTAGCGCGGACTCGATAGGTGAAACCGGAATCCGTCTCACTCACATAGGTGCCACTCTCAGTAGCCTTGACCTGAACGGCGATCATTTTTGCCGTCGGCTGATCGTCGTCCATCACCTCAGCGATGCCGTCTATCCCTGCTTCGAGCCGTGACCGCCCATCAAATTGGAATCCAATTCGCAAGAATTGAAGGTTAGCTGCCTTCTCCCCGATTTCGCCAATTCGCTGGCTGGTTGTAACTTTCTTATTCACATCTCGATTCCCGAAAACAGGCTTTTCGAGATGTAACACTTTATCTGGAGTAACATAAGGGAGGAGCAACAAGATATGGAGGTTGCCCTTGCAAAAGGTCAAACATGATAGAGAGCGAAATCTCAGTCACCTAGAACGCGGCTGGTGACCATCTCTTGCTACGTCAACTTCTGGATGCGACAACCCATCAAGTTAGAGCCCCTGTGTCAGGGCTGTCTCCAACTCGCCCAAATCATGTACGGCCGTTCGTACCTGTTCGACATCCGCATCTTCCACCGAACCAAGAGCAGCCACTTCCCCCCCAAAATCCATCTCCATCTGACGCTGCTCCTCGGCGATGACGGCTTGAACGACAGGCGCGGTCTTCTTCGGAGCGGCGTCGGCTTGGCCTGACGGTTGACCATCGCCAGCCTGGTTTGCCTTCTCCAAATCGGCTTCTGTTCCCCCTGGCCCATCCGACGGCGGAGTCATCGGCATGGCGCGCACGCTCAGCGGCAGATTGCCCTGCGACCCACCTCCCCCCGGCTTCGGAAACGGCAACTCGCCCGTCTGCGCCCCATGGATCGCCTTGAACAGCCGATCGTCAAAATATTGGATCCGCTTCGCGCGGACCGGCATCTGGGCATCGATGACCATGACGATCTCGTCGAGCGGTAGGCGGCGCGCCTCATCCTCGGGTAGGAGAGAGCTTTCTTCAGTCCGCGTGGATTGGCTGCGGCCCTCGAAGGGGTTTTTGCCGATGGACTGGGAGCGCGTGACGACGGTCTTTGTGGTCTTGCCAACCGCCTTGCTCAGCTCCTCGACGGTCTTCTCATCCGAGGGCGTCAGGTAGAGTTTCACGCCGGCATTGCCCTGCAAGGCGCGGCGGGTGTTCTCCCCGTAGATTTCATCGAGGGCGGGGATGGTCTGGGTGACCACGGCCAAGTGACCGCGATAGGTGCGCAGGGTCTCGATGCTCTCGACCACGATGGGCATTTTGCCGAGGCGATTGAACTCATCGAGCATGATCATCACGGGCCACGGCTCGTCTGGCCCGGGGTCCTTTTCCTGCATGGCCGAGAGGAGATCGGAGAAGAAGAGCCGGATCAACGGTGCGAGCGGCTTCACCATCAGCGGCTGGACGACGAGGTAGACCGAAAAGGGCTTCTTGCGGATCGTCCGGAAATCAAAGTCCGAGACTGCCGTCGCCTCGTCGATCGCCGGGTTCTGCCATTGATCGAGCCCCGAGGTCATCAGGAGCGAAACATAAGAGGTCAGCGTGTCATTGTTGGTCGAGGCCAGCCGGGTGAAGATCAGCTTGGCGGCCCTGTTATCCACCTCATGGCCCCGCGCAAAATACTCCTTTTGCTTGTTCCCGCCCGAGGCTGCGATGCGATAGATCTCGCCCAAGGTCGGGCGCTTGCGCTGGAAGGCCAAAAGCCCCGCCGCCACGAAGAGATCGATGCCGCCCTTGAGGAGGCCCTGCACCCGGTCATTGTCACTCTGCAGGAAGAGCGTCGCCAGGAGCTGCAATTCCATCTGCTGGCGCGCGGGATCTTTCAGCTCAAAGATGCGCAGGAGCGGGTTGTAGCGATGCGTGCGCTTGCCCTCCCAATCGGTGGGGGCAAAGCGATAGACCCTATCGCCTTGGGCTGCGCGGTGCCGGGCCGTGGCCTCGAAACACTCGCCCTTCACATCGAGCGTCACGGCGGAGCCTTGCCAGGTCAGCAGGTTCGGAATGACAAAGCCCGTGGTCTTGCCGCGGCCCGTGGGCGCCACGATCAGCGCATGCGGGAAAACCTTCGAGCAAATGTAATTGGCGCGGGAGCCCGGCGTCCCCAGCTTGCCGAGGATGAACCCGGTCCCTGGCGCCCCGAAGAAGCCATTGGCCTTCATCTCGCGCGCACTCTGCCAATGGGTCTGGCCAAAGCGTGTCAGGGCGGACCCCGACAGGGCGAGGCTCAGCATCAGGCCAGCGGCGGCGAAGCTGCCGATGATCAGGTGGATGAGCTGGGCATCTTCGGGGCGGCGATCGCGGATCGCCAGATAGTTCTGCGCGATATAGGCAAAGTCGATCTCGGCCCCAAAGCCGAGATCCCGGTAGGTCAGCACCGCCGAGGCGATGGTATAGCCCATGGCCCCGGTCACAAGCGTCACCAGCAGGACGCCCGTGGCGATCCGCGCTTTTCCCATGGAGGCGCTCAATGGACCTGACCCCGCTCGGTCTCGCCATCCACGTCTGTCACGCGGTGTTTTTCATATTCGATGTCGGCAAGCTCATCGACCACCTGGCGCAAGGCCTCCGTGTTGGCCGTCGCTGCATCCGATTGCAGATAGACCTTGGCGACATAGAGCCGGTCGAGGCGGTCCTCGAGGACCTTGTCCAGCGCATCGGCATCACCGGATGTGAGCCGGCCCAATTGGCGGTTGTCCAGCACCCGCGCGATTTCGTCGCGGAAAGCGTCCCGCTCCGCCTCGGTCTCGAAGGGCGCGGACAACTCCCCCGCCCGCTCATGGTCCAGAACACGCGCAATCTCGTCTGCGAGGCGGTCGGCACGGTCAGGCTGCGGCGCAGTTTCATCGCGGGTGGCTAGACGTTCGTCACGCGTGCCAACCCCAAGCCCCTCGCGCATCTCGGTTTCGCGGCGGACCTGATTGATGGCCTCCGTGTCGCGTATCTCGACGACGGCCGCATAGGTCGCGCCGAGCCCACGGGCGAGGTGGGACGGCATGTCCGGATAACGCGCGCGTAAGTCATCCGTGACGGCATCTGCAACGGGCGTACGGAGGTCGCGTGCCTCCATGATGCGGTCGACTTCACGGGTGATCTCGCTGGCGCGGGCCGCATCGGTGATGGTCTCCCTGTAGGGCTCAGACCGGTCAATCACATCGCCAGGACGTGCGAGCAGATCTGGGTGTGCCTCGAGATATGTGCGCTGCTCCGTCTCGATCCGGCGCTCCGCCCGTGAGACAACCTCCCAGTCCCGGTCCTCGATCTGCTGCGCTGTCAGGCCGTCCGCGCGCATCTCCTGACGGATTGTCCCTTCCATCGCCCGCACCGCGCCCTCATTATAATGGAAATGCTCGCTGACCGGTTCCGCTTCCATGACACCATCCCGGCGCAGCACGTTCTCGCGCTCCAACAGCGTGCCAAGTTCCACATGCACATCGTTGAGAACGTCGCGCGCCTGTTCCAGATCGGCGCGGCGTTCAAGGTTCAGATCGCGCGCCTCAGCTACTTTGGAGAGATCATTGGCGATCCATTGATGCTCGAGCGCTGCATTTGAGGCGCCCGTCTCGATCCGGGCCACCACTTCCGATGTGCTGATCCCGGTGCCCCGTAGTGCCGCGTCAATGCGCGATCTCAGATCGGGCTCGGCCAGTCGCTCGCGCTGGCTGGCGTCAATATTGGCCTCGGAATAGATCCCGCCCTCCGAGGGCGCGTCTGAGAGCGAACCCGAGCGCAGCCCCAAGGGCTGCATGTGCTGGACCTGCGTCTGGATCTCGATGAGGCGTTTTTCCAGCACGGGACGTTCCGCGTCAGACTTCTCGGCGATCATGCCCTGCACCCGCGCGAGCTTTTCCGCATAGAGGCTTCTCAGATCCTCGAAACTTTGATCCTCGGCCATATACACATCTCCTGTTCGGTCCACCTGCCCGCCATGCGCGAGCACCTCACCCGCGCGAAAAAGTGCTGCGGCGATATCCTCGCGGGCCTCGCGCGAAGCCTCCGCGGCAAGCGAATGGTAGACGGTTCTGGTATTGGCGATCTCCGCCAGCGTCCGGGTCAGGTCCTGCCCCACGCGTTCGCGCTCGCGGGGCGCGCGACCCTCTTCTTTCGCGGCATACACCTCGCTAGTGCGGGCCGGGTAATGCACGACCCCGCGATCCACCCGGCGCGTGGCCTCCAGGCGCACGCCATACTTTTCGGCCTCCTCGACCATGGCGAGGCGGAAATCGTCATAGTTGAACCGATGGTTGCGCCCGAGGAAGAAGAACTCACCTTCCTGCGAGCGGCGGTTCAGCACCAGATGCGCATGCGGGTGATCGCGGTCCTCATGCACCGCGATGATGTAGTCGAAGTGCCCTTCGTCGGTCTGGAAGAACCGCTCGGCCACATCCGTTGCAATGTCGCGCACATCCTCGCCGCGCGTGCCGATGGGGAAGGACATGAGCATGTGTGTGGTCTGGCCCAGCTTGGGCTTGAAGCCCGCATCCCACCGTTTGGCAAAGCGCTCGGTCAGGTCCTTGATGTCACCCGCCTCGAGCTTCGTCTTGCCATCCAGGAACCCGCTACTGTCCACGATATGGGTAGACTTCGTGGTGAGGTAATCGAGCTGGTTTGCGAGCTGCGATTTGGTATGCGTACCCCCGCCTCGGATCGCCTTGAAGACCGCTGGCCGATGCCCCGCAGCCGCGCGCACAAGCTGGCTCTGCTTGGCCACGTGCAGCCCTTGCATCGAGCCCCGAACGCGGCTCCAGCCATCCCGGAAGACCTCGCCCGTGACGGCATGGACAGCATCATTCAGCCGCATGGGCAAACTCCCTCAGCGCGGCCGTGACCTGCAGCTGCATCGCGTTGCGACGGCGGCGCAGGAGCAGATCGATCTCGTCAGCGGAATCCAGAATGAACCGCGCCAGCCCGCGCATCTGTGCGAGGCGCAATTCGGTGAACTCGGCACTCGTGCCCCCCACGGCCGCCTGCCCCATCCGGTTGGCCCGCGTCATCTGTTTGGCGATCTGCGCGACCCCATTACCGACCTCGTGCAGAGAGGCGCGGTAGCGCGCCATCTCTGCTGCCATCTGCGCGTCCGGAACGAACACCCCGCCCGCCGCCTGGATGAGCCGCCGCAGCCCTTCGGCCCGGCTCTCGATCCCGGCGGCGGCCAGCACTTCATCGAACGCCGCAAGCTCCGCAGCCGTAACTTTCACACTGACTGCTGAGACCGGAATAGCGGTATCGGTCTGGCGCTCGGCATCAGCTTTCAAGACGTAGCGCACGGCGCGCGATGTAACCCCGAACCTCGCAGCCAGCTCGGTCGTCGACACACCCTCCGCGGCCTCGCGGACGATCTGCATCTTCTCGATCTCTGTCAGGCGTTTTGTTCGGGACATGCGGAAGAAAGACCCCCTATTTCCTGCCACCTTCCACCAAGGCTGCTTCCACCTTACGATAATATACCTAGCTGTCAATTATATAGTTACGTCGCATTCAGTCTCAGGCAGCCTTGGTGTCCGCTTCCCCCGCGGCCCAAAGGGGCGCGGGTCTGCCCCTCACCACCAGCACAGCCTCCAGCTTCGGAGGCCCCCTTCTCCAGCACCGCCCGAGGGTCTGGCCGAACACGCATGTGTTCGGACGGAACCGCAGGCGGGCGCAAACCCCACCGACAGGGCGGACAGGCAGGGTCAAGGAGGGCCAGATTTGGGCCCCCAAATCTCTGCCGCAAAAACCGGGAGGCCCTGGCCGATAGGTTTTTGTGGATGGCCCCCTTGAGGCTGACTGGCCGGTCTGTCGCGGCCTGATCATTCCGGGCGGAGTGCGTCCGTTGAACGCGCAGGGACCGGCACCAAGGGGAGGTCGCTGTCGGCGATCACCCGCGCCGGTGACGGCATCCCTGGTACAGGGATCGGGCCGCCCCAAGATCGTCCTGGGGCGGCCCATCCTCGTCAGAGGATTTAGTCCTGGGGATCTTTCGCGCTCGGTGGGAACATCACCAGCTCCGAGACCGCGACCGGGAAGTCGAGCTTGAGGCTGAAGAACTCCGAGCCGTCCCCGTTGCGGGTGTTGCGGAACATCGCACCCACGCGCTGAAAACGGGTGCGCTCCTGGCCATCGGTATCGGTGAACTTGACGGGGACGGTGGCGACGTAGTGGTTGGTCATTTGGGTTACTCCTTGTTGCGATGGGGATCACCCGGCACGGGGGCAAGAGGCCCGGTCGCAAGCGCAAATGCGGAGGGTCCGCGGCCAGCCGTGGAAGCCGTATTTGTGCTTGCCGAAGCGTGAGCTGAGGGCACGATTGGGCCGACCCCGTGCGATCCACATGCATAGCAAAAAGGAGTGACCCGGATGACCCATGCCATCACCCCGCCGCCACCATCCGCGTCCGCGTCCCGCCACGTCTGGCCGGGGAGCTAACGGAGCCCGCCCGCGTGGATGCGATGTTCCGAAACGCCACCCGAGGGTTGTGCAGGTCTTCAGCCTCATGTGTGCCGTCTCGACCCCTAGGTCTTGCGCTGCTGACAATGTGCGAGGTGCGCACCATCCCCAGCCCATACCGATGCGGATGGGCCGCACTCTGACGGACTGGGTAGAGGGATGACGGTGCTGGCCGCCGCGAGCTGCCGATCACGTGTGACCGATCGCACGCGCCATGAGACATGACGAAAGGGCCGCGCCAAGCGCGACCCTCTCAATTCACTCCTGCGACGCCTTCTTCGCCGGGTCCGCAACCCGCATGACCGTCAGGCCTTTCGCTTCCGCCTTCTGCCCGAGGTTCATCGCGACCCCGTTGCCACCGAAGAGAACAACCCCCGTCGCCGCGAACTTGTCGTCCAGCATCTCATCGTTGCACTTGAACGGTGCCGCCCGCCCATGCGCGGACCAGCGCGGATCGAAGCGCGCCTGTGCTATCCCGCGTGCCCGGGCCCACCGAGCCGCAATCATCTCCGCCCCGTGCTTGCCACCCTTGTGGCAGAGGAAGATCTCCTGGTTGCGGTTCTGCTTGATCCGTTCGCGAACCTTGTCGAGCGTATTAAAGATCGCATCGACATCGGTCCAGTCGGTGGCGCCTGAGACGATCAGGGGAACCCCCTCAACTTTCGACTTCTCAGCGGTTTCGCGATCATGCTGTTCCAAGAGCTGTCGTGCCTCGAAGACCGCCCCGGTCTCCTGCGCCCGGACGCTCGCGCGCGACCCGGCTGCCGGGATGAAGGCGTGGCCCGTCTCGGTCTCGTAGCATTCCGCCGCTGCCTCGCTCATCACCTCGATGGCGCTGACAATCTCGCGCAGCTGCACGAAGCGCGCCTGCGCCTCTTCGAGCGCGGTCTCGGCGATCTCCGATCCGTCGTGGGATTTTGCCAGCGCGCCGATCTTGTCGGCGGTGCGGTCGACCTCCTTGCCAAGCGCCACCTTGCGCCGCTGCAGGATCGTGGCGAGCCCATGGGCCAGCGGTTCGATTTCGGCTTCAAGCCCGGTCCCGCGCATCTGACCGAGCAAAGCCTCGAAGCTTTCGCGGATGATGTGGTCGGTCAGGATGTGATCCTCGGGGATCGGCAGTTGCGCGTCCTTCTCGGTCAGTCCGAAAAGCTCGATGGTCTCGTAGGTGTTCGCATTGTCGTAAGCCATGTCTGGTCTCCAGTGTTCGGTTCCAAGGCCACCACGTGAGTGTGGGGGCATGGCCGAATGCCTGGTTTCCGAATCTGCCCGGGTCAGGGACGGCGCAGCCGCCGGCTTGCCGGGCGAAAAAGTTTTCTGCGCGCAGCACCCGACACACGCGCACCCTCACGCACGGGACCGCCCCACACCAATGGCGCCGCCCTCGTTGAAAAGTTTTGCGATCCTTGACGCGGGCTGATTTGGGGGCCATCCGGAGGATATGCTTCCGCATTCATGTGTGTGTGTTTCGACGGTAGGTTTGCCCGACCTGAGCAGGCAAACGGCCCGACCGGACGCGGGAGACGGATGGAGCGGCGGGATCGTTTTGGCCTCGGGCCAAAACAGACCAGAGCGCAATCCGGCGGAGCGGCCGGGGAGGGACGTGCTCGCGAGGCGGGCAAACCGGGATGCCAAGTGCTGCGCCGCGGTGAGGCCGCATGGCCGAATGCGCGACGGACCGAAGGGCCGTTCTCCACTGCGACACGCGAAGCCGAGCAGGGGAGGCCGCAAGGCTAAAGCGAAGAAGAGCTTCGCAACAATTTCCTTCCAGCAAGCCAAATAAACAAGCTAGTATCTCGCAAGGCGCCTATTGATTTCCCTAATGGGAAGTCTGCATCTCGGGTGATCACGAACCGCCTCGAGGCCCGACTTGAGGAGGACGGTCGAACAAACCTCGTGACGTTCCATTTCATCGAAGACCCACAGGACGCCGTGCATCGCGATTTCTTGGCGCTCCGCCTCAACCCTGAGTGCTCCGTCTCCGGTAAGGAGAACCCAACCCCTCTCAGCCGCGAGGCAAAATGCAAAGACATCTGGCGTCGATAGCATAGCTTTCGCCCGCTTAAGCTCAGTCGCGCGTGCAGTTTCTTCCGGCGTGAGCTCTTCCACTCTTAGTCCCAGATCGATCAGATCAGGGCCCATCCAGTCGAGAAGTTCCGCTTCATAAAGAATATCTGGAACAACAAAATCATAGGGGAGGTCAAAGAGCCTCGCTGTCAGCGAGGCTCTCTCGATGTCGATCAGGACGGAGGTATCAGAAACAAGAACTTGCACACAGCGACTATGCCATGTGGTCCAAACGTTCTTCCAGTTCTTTTACTCGTATTTCGAGAAGCTCAGCCGCACGAGACAACCCAATCAACCCCTCGGAGAGGGCACGAAAACACAACCTTTGAAAGCGGTCCGGTTCTTCTCGTTCCCAAGGAATGGAATTCGGCTCCTCGAACGGCTCATCCCGCCAACCTCGTTGCTTATAGACCTTGAAAAGGCGCGCAAATGTTGCCTGGTTGATGATCTCCAAATCCTTGCATCGATACGTCAGCGCTTGAATGCTGACGCCAAACCGATCCTTCAGACTAATGAGCTCACCAATGCTTATGTCCGTTCTGCGGGCACCAATCTCCTGCCGTAGCACTTCTGCCGGAACGAGGAACGCACCAGCAAATCGATTTGCGGCGCGTTCTGAATCGCACCCTTCGGCGACCTTAAGAACCATGTGGCCCAGTTCGTGAGCTAAACTGAAGCGCTTCCGTTCAGACCAGGTCTTCTTCTTGATCATGATCACCCGCGCGGAGTGATGCTCTTTTCGACGGACTTTGGCCGCAAGGCCATCAATCCGATCAACGTCCAAAGACAGCACCTTAATCCCGTGCTCCTCGAGGAGTTCGGCAAGCATTGGGATCGGATCGTGACCCAGTTGCCAAGAAGCACGCATGTTACGAGCTGCGTCCTCGGCATCACGAACATCAGTCACCCAGTAGGGCGCTTCATGTGGGGCATCCCATTCCTGGCTCGAAAGATTCAGCAAGCTTTCGATGGCGAGGTACTTTTCAACCATATTGAGCGTCTTGGCTTCGATCGTCGCGATCTCCTTGGCTGACGAGCTGGCTGACTTGCGAAACTCCACGCCCTCCAACTCGAGCTCATCATCGCTCAGCAGGAAATCCACAGAGACCTCGAGTGCTCGGGCAAGACCTAGCAGCGCGCCCGATCCGGGCATGTCTTCATTGCGCTCGTACTTGCCTATGGCTTGAGCGGACACCTTGTTCTCCATGGCATCCGAAAGTGCACGGAGCGAGAGGCCAGATGCCGCCCGGGCTCCTTTGAGTCTCTTGCCAATCATAACGTCCTCCCAGTGGGTGGTTTACATTTCACCCATATGATTGATATTTTGTAAACTACAACGCTTGAAAGCGCGGCTTTTTGTCCCTAAGTTGTAACAGGAAGCCAAAGGAAAGGCAAATTTGTAAACCGCCAAGTCGCTCCACGTGGCGCTAAACAGGCAAAGAGAGAAGGAAGTGGCCATGAACGTACCTTTTGCGGGCGACCTGCCTAGAGGAATTCAGAAGATCACGGCACTGCCGGACCCCGGGCTGGCAGAACTCTGGGACTCAATCATCGTCGAAGCCGAGATGAAGGAGCGCCTGCTCTCTCAGGCGGTGCTGAATTTCACAATGCGACCAAAGATGAGCCGAGCCGTGTTGCCGCTCCATGGCGTCCTCCTGTTGGTTGGCGCACCCGGGACGGGCAAAACGTCGCTCGCGCGAGGGTTGGCCAACCGAACAGCAGCGGCTTTCAAGGGGGGAAACTTCCAACTGGTCGAGGTTGAAGCGCATGGCTTGACAAGTTCCGCCATGGGGAAAACGCAGCGGGCGGTTACTGACCTCTTCGCGCAAACACTTTCAGAACTCGCCAATGCAGGCCCGACGATTGTGCTGCTAGATGAAGTGGAAACCCTTGCGGTCGACCGGTCCAGGCTCAGCCTCGATGCCAACCCTGTCGACATTCATCGAGCCACGGACGCCGTTCTGGTACAGCTCGACCTGCTGGCAGAATCTCACAAGAACCTGCTGTTTGTGGCAACCAGTAACTACCCGGAAGCGGTGGATGATGCCTTCGTTTCCCGATGCGATCTGGTGCTTGAAGTGCCCCTTCCCGGAAAGGAAGCCTGCAAGACGATTTTGCGGGAGTGCCTGTTGGGACTAAGCAGCACGTATCCTGAAATAGAAGAGCTGACCAGGGACCGTGGCTTCGACACCTGTGCCGTCGAATTCGTCGGCCTCGACGGAAGGACCATCCGAAAGACCGTTGCAAACGCGCTCGCCTCTAACACTCAGGTGGCATTGAACCCCGGCTCGGTAACACTGCCCCAGTTAGCTGCAGCCGCGAAGTCAGCTCAAACCAACAAAAAAGCAAATCGGGGGAAGTGATGACAACTGTAACCCGCAGAACATTCCGAAGCTCTCCGCATCGCGACGCCTTAGCTACATGGGCCGCCATCAGCGACTTGCTCTCCCGGACAAATACCGGTGCGCAACAAGAACTCGGCAGTGTCGCCGGCATTGCAAGTAGCATAATCGCGGACAAAGCCTGCGAAAACTCACCAATCCTTGTCAGCTGTGAGGGACCGCAGACGCGCATCTACTGTCTTTACGATGACGATGCGATCGATGGGTCGGACGCGAACGAAGACGTGCTCGGGTTTGACCCGCTAAAAGGTGATTGGTCAATTTCGCTGCCATGTGAACCCGATGATCTCGGTTGGGTCCAATCTGCGCTGCAACAGAAGAGCAACCGCATCACAGCACACGAAAAAACCGAAGCCAAGAAGCAAGATACCGCGGACAATTCGCAAGGTGCTACGCTCGAAATTGATCTCGAGGGGTTGTTGGAACCATGACAACGGTCATCACATATTCTCGCACCCAGTCTGTCACCTATGTGGCCGATAACATCCTAAAGAGCCTCAAAGACATTATTCGTCTGAGTGGCATGGACCCGACGAATTTCGTGAACGACACGGAAATCAACATGCGCGGAATCAAGGCATGGTTGGAGAGCGAAGACCTCGAGAAGATTACGCTCGAGATATACGATCCGGCAACCAACGAACTGATCCTGCGTTGGGACATCGACGTGAACTACAGTTGGTCTTCTGGAGATGGAAACTTCTGGACTGACACCGATCAACTCCGTTGGGCAATTCGCAAAGCGGGAGTGGCACCAGCAAGCGCCAAATATGACCTCCTTCTACGTACAAAGCCTGGAAGACCTGATGTCCCGGGTTGGTACCGGACTACCGCCCGTTCTACAGACGGCATGGTTCGCCAAAGCCTTGGCTCCACCATCGAACACAATGGTTTGGGAGCGACGGCATCGTATTGGAGGCAGGCATCATGATTTCACTCCCGGACGCATTCAAGAAGTTCAAAAGTCGATTGGAGTTGAACGAGAGTGAGCGGCAGAACGCATCCAAGCGGCAGAAGGAAGTTCGCGAGCACCTGGATAAAGCCTTTCAGATCGACCGTAGCTTTTTGACAGGAAGCTATGCGCGCTGGACCAAGTCCAAACCACTCAAGGATGTCGATATCTTCTTCGTTCTTGGAAAAGACGAGGACCACTATAGAGCCAAACACCCTGACAAGATATTGACCGCGTTCTACGACACGCTGGTTGACGTTTATGGAAGCAGCGCCGTCAAAAAACAGGGACGCTCAGTGGGTGTGAATTTTGGTGTCGTCGTCGATTCAGACGACAACACAGATTACCGGGTTGTTAGCGTGGATACCGTGCCCGCATTCGCAAAGGGAGACAACTACGAGATCCCCAACAACACAACCGGGAAATGGATGGGAACAAATCCCGAAATCCATGCACAGAAGGCTGTTGCGGCCCACCAAGCCTATGGCAATGAGTGGAAAGGCCTAGTGCGCATGGTGAAGTACTGGAACCAAAACAGCCGCCATGGAGAAAAACCTATCAAGCCATCCTTTCTGATCGAGGTCATGGCGATGGAGTGTCTACATGGTGTGTGGGGCGGCTCACACGATCGCGAAATCCAAGCATTCTTCGCTACGTTGCGCGACCGAATTCACGAGGATTGGCCAGATCCGGCCGGGCTCGGATCTCCTGTTAGTGACCGAATGGACGCGGCGATGGTAAAACGCGCCCAGACAATTCTGGATCAAGCAAACCGCGAAATCGCTACAGCAATCCATTTGGCGCGCCAGGGAAAGAACGGAGACGCTCTGAAAGCGTGGCGCGCTTTCTTCGGACCAAAATTTCCGCTGTCTTAGAAGGAACAAATCATTGGCTGAATGGTCGCTTTCACAACTTCTTTCGTCATTGCACGAGGATATTCAGCACCGGTTGTCAACTGCGAGGAAGTCTTTCAAGCATCCAGGGACAAAAGGCGATGCGAGCGAAGCCATTTGGATCGATATGCTCGCCCAGTATCTTCCTGAGAGATACCAGGTTGCAAGTGCGCACGTGGTCGATAGTACGGGGAATTTCAGCGACCAGATTGACGCTGTCGTTTTTGATCGTCAATACTCGCCTTTCATTTTCACTTACGAAAATCAACTCATTGTCCCGGCCGAGAGCGTTTATGCTGTCTTCGAGGCGAAGCAGACGGCAGACGCCAATCTTGTCAAATACGCACAAGAAAAGGTTGCATCAGTCCGAAGTCTGCATCGGACCAGTCTACCAATTCCACACGCTGGCGGGGTCTACCCGCCAAAACAGCTTATTCCCATTGTTGGTGGCCTTCTGACTTTCGAGAGCGAGTGGAAGCCTCCCTTGGGCAGAACTTTCGAGAAGGTCCTAAACGAAGGCAAGGGTGATAGAAGGTTAGACATCGGGTGTGTAGCCTCCCACGGGCATTTCCTGTTCGCCGAGGATGGGCGGTATAACCTTGTTGAGGGGTCGAAACCGGCAACGGCTTTCTTATTTGCACTGATCTCACGCCTCCAGTTCAGCGGCACTGTGCCAATGATCGATATCGATGCCTACGGAGATTGGCTGACCAAATAATCGCAGCGAGGTTCCGCCGGCGTGTCCTGCGCCACAGTGAAGCCAACCGTTCCTGGGTAGCAGCTTTTGGATGTCCAAACGCGGTCATCCCGCTGCCGACGAATGCTACCGCGTCCGCAAAGCACACCTCCCGTAGATTGCCACCACGTTCATACGTGCCGTGGCAAACGAATTAGACGATATCTGCTCGGCGGGTGAACCAATCCACGAAACATCCGAACCAATAACAGGTTTGACTTAGTCTTAAACTGTGTTCCCCGGCCGCAGGGGCATGATTTCACGCTCTGGGGTCGAGTCCGGCTGAGTGCAGAATAGGGCGCTAAGGGTTTTTAGCCCGGATTGCCAGCATAATGACCCTTCGCCGCGCCGTACACGAAGTGGTAAGACCGGACTCTGCTGCAGCTCGCAGCAGGCTGCCGAAGATCCGCTTTTCCCGGGTGACTGTGACTTACTGGAATCGTTTCCGTAGCATGTTGCTGAGTGCGTCAACGATTGTCACGGTGGCCAAGATGACGATCAGAACGGCCGACACCTGGGGATAGTCCAGCAGGCGCAGCGATCCGACGAGTTCGGTTCCGATCCCGCCTGCACCAACCATTCCCATGACGGTCGAGGCGCGGAAATTGTATTCCCACCGATACATTGTGACGTCAGCGAATTGCGGGAAGACCTGGGGCATTACACCATGGGAGATAACTTGAAGAGACGTGGCGCCAGAGGCTTCGGCGGCTTCGATGGGCGCGGGATGCGCGTGTTCGATGGCTTCGGCGAAGAACTTGCCGACCATGCCAATCGAATGCAGGCCCAGGGCCAGCACGCCCGGCAGCATTCCAAAGCCAACGGCGGCAACGAAGATGATGCCCATGATGAGTTCGGGGATGGAGCGTAGCGTGTTCAGCACGAGGCGCGCAGCCTGATAGGCCCATTTGTTCGGTGTCGTGTTCCGTGCCGCAAGAAAGCCGAGCGGGACCGACAGGACGACGGCCAGTGCGGTGCCGGCCACCGACATGGCGAGCGTTTCGATCATTGGCTCGACCCATTGACGCCAGCGGGTGAAATCGGGCGGCACCATTTCGGCGAAGAGCGTGCCGATAGCGGGCAGACCGTCGGCCAGCCGCCCGCCATCGAGCATTCCGGTCAGCCAGAGACAGAGGACAATGATCGCCACGATGCCTCCGATCTGGAGAAGGAGACGCCGCCGCCCTTTGCGATCCGCCGCAAGAATGGTGTCGGCGGTTTGGGGCGTATTGGTCTGGGCAAGGGTCATCGCGGCGTCTCCTCTTTTGGGATCAGTCGGTTTGCAGATTGCTGCGGATATCGCGGATGATGTCGTAATCGGCATCCGTGATCGCGGCGAAACCGTCCGCCTTGAATGGGCCAAGAACCGCATCGCCGACCTCGGTGCCGGGTTCAAGATCAAGAAAGGCGTTGCGGATGCTGTCCTGCAGCTCCTGCGTCATGTCGGTGCGCATGACCCATGGGTACTGCGGAATATCGGCGGAATATCCCAGGATCACCAGATTGTCGGGGTTCACCGTGCCGCGCTCGACGAGGCGTTCAAAGATTGGACGGCTCAGGCCACCGACCTGGGCGTTGCCAAGTTCGACGTTGCGGGCCACGGCGTCATGGGCGCCGGTGAAGTTTTCGTTATAATCCTCGCCAGTCGCGACGTCTTCAAGCAGCATCGTGTATTTCGGGGCGAAGTGGCTTGATGTCGATGCCTGATCGCCAAAGGCGACGTCCACGCCGGACCCTTCGATATCTGCGATGGAACTGATGCCCGCCTCCGCGTTAGCGATGAGGACTGCCTGATAGGTCGTGCTGCCACCGCTGATACGGGCCGCGAAGGGCTCGATATCTAGGTCGCTGCCGTCCATGCGATCCTTTGCGATCGTATAGGAAGCGGGGCCGAAATAGGCGACGTCGATGCGGCCAAACCGCATGGCTTCAATCATCGATGAATAGTCGGTTGTGACGATCAGATCGATGTCTCTGCCGAGCGTCTCTTCGAGATGCGCGGCAAGAGGTTCGTTGTCCTGGATCACGGTCGCCGCGTTTTCGTCGGGCAGAAGTGCCACGCGCAACGTATCAGGATCATGGTCACCGGCGGCGAAGGCGGCGCCAGCCAGCAGAGTCGCGGCGATGGCGTAGGTGGTCGATTTCATCTTTGGGTCTCCTATGATGATGAACTCAAGTCGCATCCTGCCCGGTCGATCCATAGATCTGGGTCAGGACAGTTTCGGAAAGCTGTGTGGGCGGGCCGTCGAAGACGATCTGCCCACCGGCGAGGCCGATGATCCGGTCCGCAAAAGCCTTGGCGTAATCGAGCTGGTGCAGACTGACGATCACCGGAATGCGGTCTTCCTTGCAGATCGAGCGCAGGACGTTCAGCACGCGCTCGGATGAGGCCGGATCGAGCGACGCTACAGGCTCGTCGGCGAGGATCATCTTCGGCTCTTGAGCCAGCGCACGCGCGATGCCGACGCGCTGCTGCTGGCCACCCGAGAGGCTGTCGCAGCGCGTCAGCGCTTTTTCGAAAAGGCCCACGCGTGTCAGGCACTCAAGGGCCAGCCGTCGTTCCTCTTCCGAGAAACCAACAAGGGTGCGCCAGAAGGAATGCCGCCCAAGCCGGGACAAGAGGACATTGTGCATTGCCCCCATCCGGCCGATAAGCTGGTGTTGCTGGAAGATCATCGCCGTATCGCGGCGATGCGCCCGGATGGATTGAGTCGCATCCAGCGTTCCGATCTCCCGTGACAGGACCGCCCCGGATGTGGGCCGCACGAGCAGATTCAAGGTGCGCAGCAAAGTGGATTTGCCCGCGCCTGAAGGACCCAGCAACACCGTCAATTCGCCGTCTTCGAAATCAACGGTCGTCGGCTGCAATGCGACCGTGCCGTTCGGATAGATCACTTCGACCTGGTCCAGGCACAGGATTGGTGCCGCATCCGTCTTCGTATCGCTCCGATCAAAAGCCATCTGCTGCTGTCCCATATCGACCGATTCCCCTTCGTCACCCATTCTGCTACGCGATCAAAGCAACAGAATTATTACATATTGCGATTACCCTCTTGCCTTGATAGCAATGCGAAAAAAGGGAGGGATGACCTCAATGCGCGAAAAAATCATTGTGCCGAACTGGATCGAGGACGAGACACTGGCCACCCTACGGATGGTCGGCGAGGTCATTTCGAATGACAGCACAGAGCCGTTATCGTTCGAACGGCTGAAAGAGGTTTGTGCGGACGCAACTGCACTGATGGCCTTCATGACGGAAGCGGTGGACCGCGCATTTCTCGAAGCCTGCCCGCATCTGAAGATCGTGGCGGGGGCACTGAAAGGCTTTGACAACATTGATGTCACTGCCTGCACGGATCATGGCGTGTTGGTCACGATCGTGCCCGATCTGCTGACCGAACCGACGGCGGAACTCACGCTTGGGCTGATGATCGCTCTGACCCGGAACATGCGGGACGGCGATACGCACATGCGGACGGGCACCTACGCTGGATGGCGCGCGCGCTTTTACGGGGGCACGTTGCAGGGCGCTGTGGTCGGCGTCATCGGCGCGGGGGCTGTCGGGCGCGAAACACTGCGACTGCTATCCGGCTTTCGGGGAACGCGGCTTTATCACGATGTGACGCCACTGGATCCGACAACCGAGAAAGCGCTGAGCGCGCGCAAGGCTGCGCTGGACGAAATCGTGGCCACATCGGATTTCGTTGTTCTGGCGGTTCCTTTGACCGAGGCGACGCTTGGGATGGTCGATGCCGCATTTATCTCCCGCATGAAACCAGGGGCCTGCCTGATAAATCCTGCGCGCGGCAGCCTGGTCAATGAAGCCGACGTCGCATCCGCGCTCGAAACCGGCCATCTGGGTGGATACGCTGCCGACACCTATGAGATGGAAGACTGGGCCAGGCCCGACCGTCCACAGCACGTCCACCCCGCCCTGTTGGCTTCGGAGAAAACCGTTCTGACACCGCATATCGGATCGGCTGTGGTTGAGGTGCGGCGCGCCATCGCAGCCTCGGCGGCGGACAGCATTATCACAACACTCAAAGGCGACCTACCCGAGACAGCGCTGAACCCCCAAGTCCTGAAAGGATAAGTGTGATGCTGAACCTGAGCCTTGTGCGGAGCTTTGTCGGTCTTGTCGAAGCGGGTAGTTTCCATGGCGCTGCGACCCGCTTGAAGATCGCACAACCGACAATTTCCCAGCATTTGCAAAAGCTTGAAGAGGATTTAGGCGTTCCACTGATCGAGCGTAGTCATGCTGGCAGCCGTCCGACACGGCATGGCGAACGCTTCCTGCCTCATGCGCGCCATCTGTTGAAATCTGCTGCACGCGCCGAGACCATCGCGCGCGACGACAGTCTGATCGTTGGGTGCAGTGGCAATATCGCCAGCTACTATATGGCCAAGGCGTTCAAAGGGTTTCTGGACGCGGAGGACTGGCGAGGCCGGTGGGAAATCACCTCGGCACCCAATCCCCGCATCGCCGAGATGCTACTGAGCCGGGAGATCGACATTGCGGCAATGGAATGGCCCCTTTCACACCCGGATGTCGCGGCAGAGCGGTGGCGCAGCGCGGAGATGATCGTGATCCTGCCCACCGACCATCCTTGGGCGGGCCGCCGCGAGATCACCGTCGAGGAGTTCCTCACACTTGAAATGATCGGCGGGGAAAGTGGATCCGGCACCGGCACGCTCCTGCGCGATGTGTTGGGCGACAGGGCCGGCGAACTGCGCACGCGCGCGAATGTCGGATCGACCGAAGCCGTCAAACAGGCTGTCATGTCCGGCTTGGGTGCTTCTATCATTCTCGCCGAAGCTGTAACCCATGAAATTGATACCGGCGCACTGATCGGTATTTCCATCAAAGGAATGGCGATGAAGAAGACATTCTTCACAGCCCGCCTGAAGACGATCAGAGACGACGAAATCGCAACAAAGCTGTCCCGCTTTCTAACTGGCTAGGACCGATCCGCAAACTGGCGCACGACTACATTTGATCTATGTAATGCAAAGCAATCACTCGGTGGCGGTTGGTCAGCACGGATCTTGATCCTGCCCGTTTCACTGAAGCAACCATCCATGCAGATCTCAGCATTGGTCAAAGTGGGCTTGGAGTCAGATTTCGCTGGCTGCTGATGAATGACCGGTGTTGTCGCTGCACGAGGTTTCATGGGTTTTCCATCATCCGCCTCCACCGATATTCACCTGTGAGGATAATATGTGCCCATCCGAGGGGCGAGATATGTGAGAGAAGATATGCGGGTGTATCGAGCCCAGCATTTTGTCGCGCGGCGACCGCAAAACCGAGTTGCTTGGTGTTCCAATAGATGATGATGGCGGTGAGCAGGTTCAGCCCTGCGATGCGGAAATGCTGGCCCTCAGTTGTACGGTCGCGGATTTCGCCTTGGCGACCGATCCGCAGTGCGTTCTTCAGGGCATGATGTGCTTCTCCTTTGTTGAGGCCAATCTGTGCGCGGCGCTGCATATCGGTATCAAGTAGCCAATCAATGATAAACAGCGTCCGCTCGATACGTCCGATTTCACGAAGGGCAATGGCCAGATCATGTTGCCGTGGCCGTGCTGCCAGTTTCTTCAGAAGCTGGCTCGGTTGCATTCTCCCGGAGAGCATCGTCGCGATGCAGCGCAACACGTCCGGCCAGTTGGCGATAATCGTGTTTTCGCGGATGCGGTCACCGGCCAGGCCTTTTAGTTCGTTCGGGACCCCATGACGATCAAAGACATGCAGCCGCTTTGAAGGTAAGTCCTTGATGCGCGGGATGAACCGGTAGCCGAGCAACGAGGTGGCCGCAAAGACGAGGTCTGTGAAGCCGCCCGTATCTGCGTATTGTTCTTTGATCCGTTTGCCGCTCGGGTTCATTAGCAGACCGTCCAGAATGTACGGTGCCTCGTTCACTGTAGCTGGGATCACCTGTGTGGCGAAGGGGCCATATTGATCTGATACATGGGTATAGGCTTTCAGGCCGGGCTCATGGCCGTACTTCGCATTGATCAGATTCATCGCCTCGCCCTGGCGTGTGGTGGGAAAGAACTGACCGTCACTGGAAGCGGTTTCACCAGCACCCCAGTATTTTGCCATTGGCAACCACGCCTGCGCCTCGATCACCATAGCCAGTGCCCGATTGATGGCCTCACTTTCCACGTGCCAGTTTGAGAGCCGGGCCAATTGCTTAAAGTTATGGGTACTGCTCGCCCCGGCCATTTTGCTGAGTCCAAGATTCAGACCCTCTGCGAGAACAACATTCAGCATGCCAAGCCTGTCTTTGCACGGTGCCCCGGTACGCAGATGGGTGAAGGCGTCAATGAACCCTGTGTCATTGGCCACCTCCGTGAGCATATCTGTGATCCGCACTTCTGGCAGGCGACGATAGAGGTCCAGGATCAGGCTATCGGCTTCAGCGGGAACGTCAGCTTCAAGGCGTTCGACGCGCAATCGCCCATCCTCGATGATCCCGCCTGGGAGGGCGCCGTTCCTGACTGCCTTGGCAAGCCTGTGCAGCCCGTCGTCCAGCCGTTGTTTTCGATCTGCAAGCCAGACTTCCGGCTTCAATGGCATCGACAATCCCATAGTCTGCGCGGCCTCGACCGGAACCAGAGCCTGTTTCAGGTCGCTGTAGCGGCGAGAATGAGCAAGCCAGACATCACCGGATCTGAAGGCCTCACGCAGATGGAACAGCACCGCGACAACCCAGAGACGGTCCCGGTTCGTTTCGGGGTCGCTGAGATGCCCTCGCCATTTTGATCGGGGCTGAAGAAATGGCGCAGAGCGGCTTGGAATATCTTGCCTGTCGCGGATCACATCGGCCGCCGCAAGCAAAGGCTGAGCCACACTGGCCCCTGTGATGTCCAATGTTGCCAGCATTCGGGGGGCATAGAGCTTGAACCGATGATACCCCTGCTCGACATAAGCCAGTGCACCCGCCTTGACGGTCTTACTGAGTGACCTTGCTGTTGCAACGAGGTTTTCCAGAGCATCCCAGCCACAAGATGCATCCACGGCACCGGCGATAGCCACCTCATCTCCCTTGGCGATCAACAATGTCGTGCCCAGAGTCTCAAACCCGGCCAGGGTCGCCGCGATCTCCGATTGCGCCGCGGTAACACGGGCATCGCAAATCCTCTTTGCCTCCCGCCAGATTGAGCCAACGATCCGGTCATGTGTTTCGACAACGGTATCTGCGATGGCAGCCGACCACTCAACGACGCAGGTGGCAAGGATGGCCAGTCGTCGATCACTGGTGATGTCCCGCAATCCATCCGTAAAGTAACGTTCCCCCTGGCGGCGAAGGCGTGTGACCCGATGTGCGGGAATGTCGTCCAGGATTGTTGGCGACAACGCGATCCCCTGCAGGAATTCCAGCCGGTCGAGCTGGCGGTTGATATCGGCAGAGTTCTTGCCCACCTCGAATTGTCGCAACCAGATGAAGCGGCTGATCCGGCTATCAGCGTCTTCATTGAGCAAACCGTTAAGTTTGGCTTTCATTTCGAGGTCGAGACGTGCCGCAATGCGAGCCTCGATCCGTTGTTCGGCCGCAACCAATGCGTCAGCACAGTGTCGTTCTATGACCGACAGGCCGGGCAGGACAACCTGTCGCCTGCGGCATTCCTCCACAAACCCGCGAACCAAACCCTCACTCGATTGAGCCGCCTCGGCGTGCTGGTCCAACCACCTCTGCATTTTCTTGGCATGTTTGCCAGCAAACATCTTGTAACCGTACATCTTACGCAGTGAGCCGAGATGTTCTCGTCGTGTCTTCTCACGGGCGGCATATTGCAACAGGTCATCTGGTTTCAGTCCAATTTGAGCGGCTATGAACCGGGACACAGGTTCCGGTATAACTTCGCCAGCCTTCAGCAAACGGCCCGGAAACCGAAAGGCACAAAGCTGAAGCGCAAAGCCGATTTGGTTTTCTGGTCGCCGCCGTGTGCGGATATGTTCAATGTCCTCATCATCCAGGGTGTAATGCCGCAGCAACGCCATCTCCTCTGTAGGGAGATCAAAAAGTGCCGCGCGTTGTCGCGCGGTCAGAACCGCTCGATGTGCCATCGGATTGTTCTTTCGTTAGGAGATGTGGTCTTTGAAAGTAGACATATTGAGACATCACGCTTGCCATGTCTTTTTCAATGTCTCAATATGGTTGTCGCATGAACCCTTAATATATTCGAGACCCCATGGCCAAAGTCGGATATGCCCGCGTCAGTTCAGTCGGACAATCTCTAAACGTGCAGCGTGAAAAACTGAGCGACTGTGACAAACTGTTCGAAGAAAAGCGCAGCGGCACCACCGATGCCCGCCCTCAGCTCAAGCAATGTCTGAATTATGTCCGTGAAGGCGACCAGCTGATTGTAACGCGCATCGACCGACTGGCCCGATCCACTTTGCACCTATGTCAGGTCGCGGAGACGCTGCGCGAAAAGGGCGTCGATCTTGTCGTCCTCGACCAGAACATCGACACATCCGATGCAACTGGTCGTCTGTTGTTCAACATGCTGGGTGCTATCGGCCAATTCGAGACTGAGATCCGGGCCGAACGGCAAATGGACGGAATCAAGAAGGCGAAAGATCGCGGCGTTCAGTTCGGCAAACGGCCTGCGCTCACCAATGATCAGATCGCAGAGCTCCGCGAAAAACGCGCTCAAGGTAAGCTGATCAAAGACCTCATGGCTGAATACAGCCTCTCTAAGGCCACCATCTATCGCTATCTCACCGAAAACGCGGCCTGAGCTCGACTACAGAAGCCCAATCCAGGCTTAACGCCCTATTCTGCACTCAGCCGGACTCGACCCCAACATGAAAAGGAGTAACCCCATGAAAACGGGTGTAATTATTGGCGCTGTCGTCGCCGTCGCCGCCATCGCATTTGGTACATACATGATCGACATCGACCAGACCGAAGAGGCGCGCCTGCCCGATGTCGACGTCTCTGTCGAAGGTGGCAATCTCCCCGAATTCGAGGCCGATGTGGGTGATATCGAAGTGGGCAGCGAAGAGGTCACCATGACCGTCCCCACAATCGACGTCCAGAGCCCCGAAGAAGATGCGGCTGACGAAAGCTAACCTCGTCAACTCGTCAACCGCTACCCAAGGCGCTTCCCTCTCCGGGAGGCGCCTTTTTTCATGCCTCTACGCATGGCGCCCACCGGTTTCTTAGCCACAAGCCTCTGAAATCCGGAACCTTTTTACCATTCATGCGTTGTTAATGAGAAGGCGGCGCGCATGTGGTGCCCGCCAGATCACAAATCCGGAGGATTTTCCCATGCTTGGTTGGGCCATCACATTTCTTGTCATCGCTTTGATTGCTGCCGTTCTTGGTTTCGGTGGCGTGGCCGGTGCCGCGACAGGTATCGCGCAGATCCTGTTCGTCGTGTTCCTGGTTCTGTTCGTCGGTTCGCTGATCATGCGCGCCATGCGCAGCTGACCGCGCGACACAGACGCGATTCAAACCGCACCCCGACCGTCACCCGACATGGGTTGGCACTTATGGTCGGGGTGTTTTTGCGTCTGGTGTCCCGGTCCGTCACAGCAGCCAGAGGATCACGCCGGTTGCCACGGCTCCCAGCGTCAGAATGCTCGCCAGAATCGTCATGCGGCGATGGGACTGTGCCTCGACGTCATGGTCATCCATGCGCTTTTCCGTCGCCCGACAGGTCGACACGGCCGCCCAGAAGATCAGGACCGCGGCCAGTATAAACAACTCGGACACAGTCTTTGCCACGATGGGATAGTCTGTGTCCTTGAACACCGCCTTGAGGCCAAGCGCGAGCGCGACACAGGCCATTCCCGTCCGCATCCACCCCGCAAAGGTGCGCTCATTCGCCAGCAATGTCCGATCCTCCGCCCATCGTGTGCGCGTATCGGCCAATTCGGTCCGATCAGGGTTCGACGAGTCAGACATTCGGGCATCTCCGGATCAGGGGTAGGTGCAACGCAAAGAGGCCGGGACAGCGAAACGCATCCCGGCCTGTTTCAGTATTTATCGGGGCAGATCACCGCACAGGGCGTACTTCGTCACTGTTGACGGTTGCAGCCAGTTCGCTGCGGACCGCCGACATTCCGGAATGCACGGCGGCCTTGCCACGCGCTTCCAGAGCCGAGATCTCGTCGCGCAGGGTGCGTTCCGCCTCACGCATCAGCTGGTCGCGCTTGGCACCCATCAGCTCGGCTTCGCGGCGTGTGCCGGGCAGCAATGCACCCAGCAAGGCGCCGGCGCCGGCAACCGCGATCATCGTCATCCACGGCCGTTCGGCGTGGGTCTTGCGCGCGGTCTCGGTCAGACGGGACGCATGCCGCTCCAGCCCTTCCTGCGCGGTCACAGCCTTCAGGCGGGCGGCACGCACGCGGGCGCGGGCGTCCGGCCCCAGCTTGTCCAACCCGGCATCCAGCTTGACGCGCAACGCTTGTGCGCGACCGGGGCCGACATCCACGCTGTCCGCTGCGATCCGTGCCTTCTGCTTCAGGCGCGCATCGGCCTTTTCCACGCGTTGCTCGAATTCGGAGGACAACGGTGCCGCCGCCGAGGCGCGCGGCGCGGGCGCAGGTTTCGCTTTTGGCGCAAAGAGCAACGCAAGACCCGTCCCGATCAGGGCGAGGCTCGCAGGATGCGCACGTGCACCCTTCAGTCCCTGCCCTACCACGGTGCGCGCCACATCCGACAACTGCCCGGTCGCGGCACGGCCCACCTCGTCGGGGAACCGCGTGCTCAACAGCGCGCTGAGCGCATGGGTCAGCCCGTCGCGGTGGGCGTTGGCATTGGCAATTTCGCTGTTCATATCACGAGACATGGGTGTTCTCCGTTACAATACGTAGTGTTTTGGCGGCATGGGCCGCCGTTTGCGTGGGCGCGATCGCCTTGGGCGACAGGCGCGTTACGCCAATCCAAAGGCACAGGCCCGCGATGACGCCAAGCACGCCTGCCGTCGCCAGCGCGGCCAGCCATCCGGCCAGACCCAGCGCCGACAGACCCAGAAAGACCGCACCGGTCAGCGCGAACATGGCGCAAAGCGCACCGCCCAGGCCCACAGCGGCCAAAATGATGCCCGTGCGCGCCGCGCGCAGGTTCTTGGCCAGCTCGATCCGGGCGAGACGCCATTCGCTGGTCACCAGCCCGCGCAGGTGCGCAGCAGCGGTGCCCAGATGTGTCAGGGGTGTCGCGTTGTTCTGCATCACAGACGCTCCTCATGTCCGATCCACGGATCACCGGCCAGCGTTTCGCGATCTGGCGCAGGGCCCGCCTTGAGGAACCGAGCGGCGGCAAAACCGACCAGCGCTGCACCGCCAAGAGCCAGCACCGGATGACGTTTCGCCAGATCGCTCACGTCGCGCGCGACAGAATTCAGGTCCGCGCCGCGCAAATGTTCGGCAACCTGGCCCAACACGTCCACGGCCTGACCCAGAACCGGGTCCACCGGGCTGTCGCCGGGCAGTTCGTCGCGCGCGGCTGCGGTCGCATCGGCCACGTTCTCAACCCGCTCTGCCACGGTGTCGGTGGCGTCGGATACGGCGTGAGATGCGCTTTGCTTGATGTCGGCGGCGACCTGCGCCCCGGCATCGGTCATCTTGTCTTTGATATCATTTGCATCAGTCGTCTGGGTCATTTCGCAAATCTCCTGCAACATGGGTGAACGGCCAGTGGCCGGTTGAAAGATCAACGACACAGCGGCCGTTTTGTTCCACGCCCCTGTCACCGACGCACCGTTCAGGGTGTCGGAACATTTCCGCCCCACCCCGCGTTGTCACTCCGAAGTCACTGAACGCGAAAGGAGCACGCACATGTCTGCGCCTGATACGAATATCGAAAAACAAACACGCCGCCACAGCCCCGCCCTGCTGGGCATCGGCACCGTCGTGGTGGCCATTCTGGCCTTTATCCTGCTGGCCCCTCTGGCCCCGGATGATGACGCCACACCGCCGCCAGTGGCCGCCACCGAAACAAACTGAGGACACATAATGGATATCTCTCTGCTTGCCGTTCTTTTTCTCGTCACTGCGGGTGCTGTCATCGTCTTTGCGCTGGTCAGCAAATCCAAGGTCGAGGACCGGATTGAAGACCCCGACGCGCCGAAATCGACGCTCGCCAAGGACGCGCCCGACCACTAGGCCGGACGCAAAAACAAGAAAGACGCCGCCGCACCCCTCGTGCCGCGGCGTTTTTTTATGACCGCACTTCGGGTTGGATCTGGGCCCAGACCAGCAGCGTGAAAATCACCGTGCCGCCGATCACATTGCCCGCGAGAACGGGCAGAAAGAACCCGAATACCGCCTGCAACAGACCCAGTTCTCCCTGCACCATCAGATAGGCCATCTCGACCGACCCGGCGACGATATGCGTGAAATCCCCAAGCGCGATCAGCCAGGTAAAGAGAAAGATCAACACCACCTCGTTGCCCTTGGCCGTGGGCAGCATCCACACCAGCGCCGCGATCAGGACACCTGCAGGGATGCCGCGCATCATCCCGTCAAAGGCCGCCATGCCCGTCGCGTGTTGGCTCAGCTCCATCATCGCCGCCGCGACTTCACCCGACAGGACCGGCGCATAGGCCAGAAACGCCGCAACGCCAAAGGCCCCGATCACATTCGCGCCCAGCACCAGCGCCCACAGCTCGACCATGCGCCACGCCCCGGCACCCGATCCCGAAATCAGCACCGGCGCGACGGTGGTGATCGTGTTTTCCGTAAACAACTGCATCCGGCCCAGGATCACGAGCATGAAACCGAACGTATATCCCATGTTCTCGACGACATACCGCCACTCCGCATCGGGCAGCCAGGACCGCAACAGCGCCTCGCCCAGCACGGAAAAGGAAATGAGGATGCCCGCGGCAATGCCAGAGAACAGCAGTGCCCGGTTGGGCCGCAACAACTCTTCTTCACCATTGCGCCGCACCGCTTCGAAAATCAGCTTGGGCGACAGCATCCCCGCCTCTTCGACGGCACGATCGTCACCGTCATGTTCGATCAGGTCGTCGTTTTCGAGGTCATCGACGGGCAGGGACATGGGCAGCCTCCGGTTAGCGTGCGTCGGACGTCAACGCGCAGGCGGTGCCATTGGTTCCAACGCGGCCACTCTGAAAAAAACATGGGCGCCGATGGAACCGATCCTGACGGGCCGCGTTGATCCCCCGTCAACACACTACGGAGGCAACATGTCCTTCCAAACCGGAGATACCGTCAAGTGGAGCTGGGGCGATGGCACGGCGACCGGCACGGTGAAACAGATTTACACGGACGACGTGACCAAGACCATCAAGGGCACGGACGTCAAACGCAACGCAAGTGACGACGATCCCGCCTACCTGATCGAACAGGATGATGGCGACCGCGTCCTCAAGAGCGGCTCGGAGATCGAAGCCGCATAAACGATCGAAAGGATTGTAAAAATGGGTATCGAAGTGGCCGGCATCGGCGGTTTCATTCTTCTTATTCTGACCATCTGGGCGCTGGTGTCGATCATCAGCTCAGGCGCGTCGACGGGCAAAAAGGTTCTGTGGTGCCTGTTCGTCCTGATTCTGCCCCTGATCGGCTTCATCGTATGGCTGATCGCAGGTCCGCGCGGGCGCGTCGCCACTGCGTAACGAGTCCCCTCCCGGGTGTCGTCTGCCAATGCCACCCGGATCCCCAAGCCCGCCGCCTGTCCCGCGGCGGGCTTTTTTTATGCGCTCCTACGGCAGCGCCACACCCTCGATGATTACCTGTCGCAGCGCATCCGCCGCGGGCGTCGGCGTCTGCCCCATCCGCGTCAGCAGGCCAATGGGCCGCGCCACCTCCGGCGACGTCACGGCACAACAGCGCACCCGCGACGGCGGCACCCCGTGCAGTGCCGTACGCGGCAGCGGCGCGATACCCACCCCTTGCGCCACCAGGTCCAGCGCCGTGGCCGTGCGCCCCACCTCGTAGGTCCACGCAACCGGCGTGCCCGTGCGCGCCAGCGCCTCGTCGATCAGCAGGCGGTTGCCCGTTCCCCGCGCCGGCAGGATCAGCGCGGCACCGCTCAGATCCGCCCATGACAGCTGATCCCGCGCTGCCAACGGGTGATCCGGCGGCAAGGCCAGCACCATCGTGTCGTCAAACAGAAACGCAAACTCCGTCGTGGGTTCCAGCATCGGAATCGCGCCGATCCCGAAATCCGCATCCCCCTGTGCCACGGCCTCGGCCACGTCATTCGCCGCCAGATCCAGCACCCGCACCCGCGTCCGGTGCCCGGCTTCAGCAAACCGGCGCAGGCTGGGTGCCACCAGCCCCGCCACCAGCGTCGGCAGACAGGCCAGCGTCACCGTCTGCGCCCGCTGATGGGCAAAGGCGGCGCTGTCGTCGCGCATGGCCAGCATCGTCTCGCGCGCATCCGCGAGGATCGCCTCGGCCCGCAGCGCCAATCGCTTGGCCGCAAGCGTCGGACGCACCTCGCGGGTGGTCCGGTCAAACAGCACCGTGCCAAGTGCGTCTTCCAGCTTTTGCACCCGCCGCGTCACCGACGACTGCGACAGGTGCAGCCGCTCTGACGCCAGATGAAACGACCCCGTGTCCCGGACGGCCAGAAACGCTTCGAGGTCGAGGAAATCGTAATTGATCCGCATGGCGCATCAATCATGGATCAAGATGCATTAGTCAAATCAAACCCGACCCGCTATCCCATGGACAAAGAGGGGACAGGCATGCAAACGGATCCGGACATCGTGATCATCGGCGGCGGCAACGCAGCCCTTTGCGCGGCCATCACCGCCGCCGAGGCCGGCGCGCGCGTCCGCATTCTCGAGGCCGCCCCCAAGGCCTACCGTGGCGGCAACTCGCGCCACACCCGCAACTTTCGCTGCATGCACACCGGGCCGCTCGGCCCACTCGTCGACAGCTATGGCGAGGACGAATATTTCGCTGACCTAATAAAGGTCACAGACGGCAAGACCGACGCTCATCTCGCCCGCATGGTGATCCGCGAGTCAGAGGCCTGCCTGCCCTGGATGGAGGCGCATGGCGTCCGGTTTCAACCGTCGCTGTCGGGCACCCTGTCGCTGGCGCGCACCAACGCCTTCTTTCGCGGCGGCGGCAAAAGCCTCGTGAACGCCTATTACCGCACCGCAGAGGCGCTGGGGGTCGAGGTGCTCTATGAGGCGCCCGTTGCCCATCTGGAACTGGACGGCGACCGGATCGTGCGCGTGGATTATGACCACGGCGGCGCCCGCCACCATGTATCGCCCGCCTCTGTCATCGTGGCGTCAGGCGGGTTTCAGGCCGACACCGACTGGCTGGCCCGCGCATGGGGACCCGCGGCCAAGAATTTCCTGATCCGCGGCACCCCGTTCAACCGCGGCGTCGTGCTGGCGGATCTGCTGGATCAGGGCGTCGAACAGGTGGGCGACCCCACCCAGTGCCACGCCGTCGCCATCGACGGGCGCGCGCCGAAATACGACGGCGGCATCGTCACGCGGCTCGACTGCGTGCCCTTCTCCATCGTCGTGAACAAGGACGCCGACCGCTTCTATGATGAGGGAGAGGACGTCTGGCCCAAACGCTATGCGATCTGGGGCCGCCTCGTCGCAGCGCAACCCGATCAGGTCGGCTATGTCATCATCGACGCCAAATCGCTGAACCTGTTCATGCCGTCGGTCTTTCCCCCGATCAAGGGCGACACGATCGAGGATCTGGCCCGCAAGATGGACCTGCCCCCCGACCGGCTGCGCAACACGGTCGACACGTTCAACGCGGCCTGCGGCGACACCTCCGGCTTTCACCCCACCGAACTGGACGGCGTGGCCACATCGGGCCTCGTCCCGGCCAAGACGAACTGGGCCCGCCCCATCACAGAACCGCCCTTTTACGGCTACAGCCTGCGCACCGGCGTCACCTTTACTTATCTCGGCCTCAAGGTGGACAGCCGCGCGCAATGCGCGATCGGCAACCGCCCCATCGGCAACCTGTGGGCCGCAGGCGAAACCATGGCCGGGTCGATCCTGGGCCAGGGCTACCTTGCTGGGTTCGGCATGACCATCGGCACCGTTTTTGGCCGCATCGCAGGCAGAGAGGCCGCAGCCCATGCAAACTGACCTTTTGACCGAAGCGCGCCGCCAGGCCGAAATCTGCAATGCCTGCCGCTATTGCGAAGGTTATTGCTCCGTCTTCCCTGCCCTGCACCGCGAACGGGCGTTTTCCGACGGTGACCTGACACAGCTGGCCAATCTCTGCCACAACTGCCGGGGCTGCTATTACGCGTGCCAGTACACGGCCCCCCACGAATTCGACCTGAACCTGCCCAAGGCGCTGGCCGAACTGCGACAAGACAGCTGGAAGGACCACGCATGGCCGCGCGGCTTTGCCCACCTGTTCGACCGCAGCGGCGGGGCGATTGCCATTGGCCTCGTGCTGGGCTTTGCCCTGCTCTTTGCCGCGGCCCAGCTACTGCAACCGGCCTCGGGCGACGGGTTCTACGCCTATATGTCCCACACGCTGATGGTCGCGATTTTTGCCCCCGCCTTTGTGCTGCCCCTGCTGGCGCTGGCGGTGTCGCTGCGCCGTTACTGGCGCACCGTGGACGGACCGCGCGTGGCGCTGGCCGATATCGGGGCCGCCATGCGCTCCGCCGGACAGATGAAAAACCTCGCGGGCGGGCACGGCGACGGCTGCAATTTCGAGGACGAAGACCGCTTTACCCACGCCCGCCGCCACGCCCACCAAGCGGTGCTCTTCGGCTTCCTGCTCTGCTTTGCCTCCACCAGCAGCGGCACGGTGCTGCACTATCTCTTTGCGCTGGAGGCCCCCTATGCCTGGTACAGTCTGCCCAAACTGCTGGGCGTGCCGGGTGGCGTGTTGCTCTGTATAGGATCCGCGTGGCTGGCATGGCTCAAGACCAAGGCCGACCCGAACCTCGGCGCCGCAGACGCCTGGGGCGGCGAGATGGCCTTCGTCCTGCTGCTCTTTGCGGTGGGGTTCACCGGTCTGGCGCTTTATGCGCTGACGGGCACGGGGGCTGTCGGCTGGATGCTGCCCCTGCATCTGGGCGCCGTGCTGACGCTGTTCCTGCTCACGCCCTATTCAAAGATGGCGCACGGGTTCTACCGCATGACCGCCCTGACCAAAGAGGCCGCGACGCAGGCGCGCGGCTAGGCCCTCAGACCTCGATATCCAGCACGATCAACCCGTCGACACCGCCCTCTGCATGGGCGACCAGCTGCGCGCCAAGCACCTTGTGCTCGGGGTGCTCGGCATAGGTCTGCAAAGCGTCCCAGCTGTCAAAGTCGATGGTAAACCCGTGCTTGTACCCGCGTTCGATCTGCTCGGGGCTGTGTGACGCACCACCCACAAACCCGCGCGCGCCCGGCAACCTGTCGACCAGCGCCGACAGGCCTGCATAGATGCTTGCGATCGTGGCCGCATCAGTGCCCGGCGCGAACCGGGTCAGAACCATGTGCCGGATCATCCCGGCATCCTAAACGGCTTGGGTCGCGGCAATGGCGCGCTGCCAGCGGGCGTAGCCTTCGGCGCGGGCGTCCTCGGACATCTCCGGCGCGAACCGGGCCTCGCGCGCCCACGTGGCGGCAAACCCGTCCATGTCGGGATAAATCCCTGCGCGCATACCGGCCAGCCACGCGGCCCCCAGCGCGGTGGTCTCAAGCCCCGCGGGCCGATCCACCGGCGCGCCCAGCATGTCCGACAGGAACTGCATCGCCCAGTCATTGGCGCTCAGCCCCCCATCGACACGCAGCACCGCATCGCCCCCATCGGGCCAGTCCGCACGCATCGCCTCCCACAGATCGCGGGTCTGAAAGCCGATGCTTTCCAGCGCGGCCCGCGCCATGTCCGCAGGGCCGGTGTCGCGGGTCAGACCAAAGGTGGCGCCCCGGCAATCGGGGTTCCAATAGGGCGCGCCCAGCCCGGTAAAGGCGGGCACAAGGGTGACGTTACCACTGCCCTGTGCGGCCAGCGCCTGCGTCTCGCTGGCCGTCTGGATCACGCCCAGACCGTCGCGCAACCACTGCACCACGGCACCCGCGATGAAAATCGAGCCCTCCAGCGCATAGGTCGGCTTGCCGTCCAGCTGATAGGCGACGGTGGTCAGCAATCTGTTTTGCGAGGTCACAGGCGTGTCGCCCGTGTTCAGCAGCGCAAAGCACCCGGTGCCATAGGTCGATTTCAGCATCCCCGGCGCGAAACAGGCCTGCCCAATCGTCGCCGCCTGTTGGTCCCCCGCCACGCCATAGATTGGCGTCTGACCGCCCAGCCGGTCGGTCACACCGAAATCCGACGCGCAATCGCGCACCTCCGGCAGCATCTCGACGGGGATGTCCAGCATCGCGCACATCTCGGGGCTCCACGCGCCCTTGTGGATGTCATAAAGCATCGTGCGCGCCGCGTTCGTCGCGTCCGTGACGTGGTTGGCGCGGTCCGTCATGTGCCAGATCAGGAAACTGTCGACCGTCCCAAACAGCAGCTTGCCCGCCCGCGCCCGGTCGCGCGACCCCTCGTGTTGGTCGAGGATCCACTTGACCTTGGTGGCCGAGAAATAGGGATCGAGCAGTAGCCCGGTGATCGCCGTCACCTGATCGCCATGGCCCTCGGCCCGCAGCCCCTCGCACATCGCAGCCGTGCGCCGATCCTGCCAGACAATCGCATTGTGCAACGGTTCGCCTGTTTCCGCGTCCCAGATCACGGTCGTCTCACGCTGGTTGGTGATGCCGATGGCGGCAATGTCCGCCGCGCCCAGACCCGTCTTTTCCATCACCGCTTTGCAGGTGGATTTCACCGTATCCAGCAGGTCCTGCGGATTGTGCTCCACCCAGCCACTGTTCGGGAAATGCTGCGTAAACTCCTCCTGCGCAGAGGCAACAGGGCGCATGTCACCGTCAAAGATGATCGCCCGCGAGGACGTGGTGCCCTGATCAATGGCGAGAATATGGGTCATGCGGCGCTTTCCTTCATCCAGTCGTCAACGGCCGTGCGTTGTTCGGGCGTCAGGCGCAGACCCAGCTTGGTCCGCCGCCACAACGCATCCTCCCCACGGACCGCGTATTCGCGGGCCATCATCCATTTCAGCTCGGCCCCGGTCAATGTCGCACCGAAATCCGGGCCCAGATCCTCGGCCGTTTTGGCGGTGCCCAGCACCTCCCACGCCTCGGTCCCATAGGCGCGGATCAGGCGCGCCGCCCATTTGTCGTCCAGAAACGGATACTCCGCCACAAGCCGCGCGCGCAGCGCAGGCACATCCGACACCTTGAAATCACCACCGGGCATCGGCACCCCGGCGGTCCACGCCTCGCCCAGCCCCATCTTGGCCAGCGCCTGTTCGGCCAACTTGCGATAGGTGGTGATCTTGCCGCCAAACACGCTCAGCACCGGCGGGCCGTTTTCATCCAGCGCCAGCACGTAATCCCGCGTGGCCGCCGTGGCCGACGACGCCCCGTCATCATAAAGCGGGCGCACACCCGAATAGGTCCACACCACATCCTCGGGCGTCACGGGCGTCTCGAAATACTCGGACGCGAAATTGCACAGGTAATCGCGTTCGGTATCCGAAATCGCGGGCTTTGTGTCCGGGTCCGTATGGTCCGCATCCGTCGTCCCGATCAGGGTGAAATCCTGTTCGTAAGGAATGGCAAAGATAATGCGCCCGTCGGTCCCTTGAAAGAAGTACGCCTTGTCGTGCTCATAAAGCCGCTTGGTCACGATGTGGCTGCCACGCACAAGGCGGATGTTGTGCTGGCTGTTCTGCCGCATCACGCCGGTCAGGATGTCAGCCACCCACGGACCACCCGCGTTCACCAGCGCCTTGGCACGGTAAGTGCCCTGCTCCGTCTCGATCCGCCAGGTGTCGCCGTCGCGCGCGGCCTGCGTCACCGCACAACGGGTCAGGATCGTTGCCCCCCGCGCCTCGGCATCACGTGCGTTCAGCATGACCAAACGCGCATCCTCGACCCAGCAGTCACTATATTCATAGGCCATCTTGAACCGCGACTTCAGGCCTTTGCCCTCGGGTGCGGTGGTCAGGTCCAGCGTCTTGGTGCCGGGCAAAATCTCGCGCCCGCCCAGATTGTCGTAGAGAAACAAGCCCAACCGCACCAGCCACGCAGGCCGCCGCCCTTTTTCGATCCACGGCATCACAACGCGCAACAGACGCGAGGTGGGCGTGTCACTGTCAAACCGCATGTCGGGCGCATATGGCAGGACAAAGCGCATGGGCCAACTGATATGCGGCATCGCCTTCAACAGCACCTCACGCTCTTTCAGCGCCGATTTGACCAGACCGAATTCGAAAAATTCCAGATAGCGCAGACCGCCGTGAAACAACTTGGTCGACGCCGACGACGTCGCCCCGCCCAGATCACCGGCCTCGGCCAGACCCACGGACAGGCCCCGCCCGGCGGCATCCCGTGCAATCCCGGTGCCGTTGATGCCACCGCCAATAATGAACAAATCAAAGACTTTTTCGTCCGACATGCCCGAACCCTCCGCCATCATCCCAACCATCTCTTAAAACTTTAGTAAGGAATCTTCAATTGTGAGCGTTAACGCTGCGGCGTGATGTCCTTGAGTCCCAACAGAACCGCGGCGCCGATCATCAACGCGCCACACATGCGATTGATCCACACAAAAGACAAGCGTGCCAATCGCGCGGCCACACGGTCCCCGGCCCAACCCCACAGGATCAGGGTCGCGCCGTCCACGATGATATAGGTGAGACCGAGGATCAAAAGCTGTGGCAGAACGGCGGCGGATGGGTCGATGAACTGCGGAAACAGGGCCGCGAAAAACAGCACGGCAAAGGGGTTGGTCATCGACGTCACGAACCCCATGCGGAACAACCGGCCCGGTCGGGCCGAGGCGGCGGCACCCCGCGTGCCCGCACCTTCACGTGACAGCATCAGGCGCACACCGATCCAGACCAGATACGCCACGCCCAGCCACTTGATCCAGCCAAAGGCCACGGCAGAACTGGCAATCACTGCCGCCAGACCAAAGGCCGCCGCCGTCATCTGAACTGCATTGGCGCTCAGATCCCCGGCAATCACCCATAGGCTGCGGCGCAGCCCGTGTTTCATCGCATTCGATACAATCAAAAGCTGGCTGGTGTCAGGCGGCGTGGCAAAGAACACGGCCACCGCCGCCAGGTACAGCAGATAGGTCTCGGCGCTCACGCCTGTTCCAGATCAGTGCCGAAAATCACGTCCGCATGTTCGGACAGATAGATACGCAGCCACGGCGTGAACCGTTCCGGATTACGCGCCACGACATCGCGCAGGGCGTGGAACTCGATCCACTCCACGGCCATCACCTCGTCAGGGTTCGGCACAACCTCCAGATCGTCGGGCGCATGACCCACATAGACATCGACCACCTCGTGCTCGATAAGGCCGCCACCCACATCCGCGCGATATTCCAGATGGTGCCGGTGGTCCAGCGCCAGCCCCGTGATCCCCACTTCTTCCTCCAGCCGCCGCACAGCGCAATCGCCGGGGGCCTCGTCCCAATCGGGATGGGTGCAGCACGTATTCGCCCACAGGCCCGGCGTGTGGTACTTGCCCATCGCCCGTTGCTGCAAAAGCACCTGCGTGCCCCGGATCACGAACACCGACACCGCCTTGTGCTTGAGGCCCTTCACATGCGCCTCCAGCTTTTCGACCGGAACGAGGGTGCCATCGACCCAGGCAGGGATCATGATGCTCATACGTGGTTCGCCTTCACCAGACCCGTCAGGTGGGCCATGTTCTTGATGCCGATCTTGATGTGGGCCATGGGCCGCGCCTTGACCAGCTTCTTGTTCATATACGCTTCAAACGTCAAACGCTGCACATCAATATCGTGGCACAGCGACACAAAGCGCTCGCGCCGGTCATCGCTGCGGTAATAGGCGTTCTGCATCGAGGCAAGCACCCGGAACACCGTCTTGTGCTCGCGCATGAACAGCTTGCGGGCCAGTTTCAGATCCTTGACCCGGCCCGAGGCGAGCGTGGCCGCGCAGGCCGTCGCCGCCACCCGGCCCCCGACCATCGCATAATAAATCCCCTCACCCGAAGACGGCGCAACTACCCCTGCCGCGTCACCGGCCAGCACCACGTCCTTGCCATTGTCCCAGCAATCGAGCGGTTTCAACGGAATGGGCGCGCCTTCCTTGCGCAGGGTCTCGCATTGATCGAGGCCACTCGCCACGCGCAGCGCCGCCGTCGCCTCCTTGAGGTTCACCGATGACAATTCAGACCCCATGCCGACACTGGCGCTGTCCCCATGGGGAAACACCCAGCCATAGAAATCCGGGCTGATCGCCCCGTCATAGATCACGTCACAGCGCACCGGGTCGTACACTTCGGTCTTGGGCGGGGCCTTGATGATCTCGTGATAGGCAAAGACCAACGGCACCTTGTCCGCATCCTTCACCTCGGCCAGACCCACACGCGATTTCGCGCCATCCGCCCCGATCACCAGCTTGCAGGGCAGTTCGTGGTATTCCTGTGTGGCCTTGTCACGATAAATGACAACAGGCGTGCCCTCGGGCCGTTCGATCCGCACAAAGGTGCCAGTAAACCGCTCGACTCCCGCCGCCTCGGCGCGGGCACGCAGGAACGGGTCGAAATCCTTGCGGTCCACCATCCCGACATAGCCGTTTTCAATGGGGATATCGACGTGCCGACCCGTGGGCGAAATCATCCGCGCAGTCGTCACCTTGGTCAGCAGCTGATCCTCAGTCACGTGGAAATCCTGCATCAGGCGCGGCGGAATGGCCCCACCGCAGGGTTTGATCCGCCCCTCGCGATCCAGCAGCGCCACCTTGTGACCCGAGCGCACCAGATCCTCGGCAGCCGTGGCACCGGACGGTCCACCGCCCACAACAACTACATCATACATATCGTCATTCCCCCGGAACCAGGTTTGCATCTTCCATCTCTGCCCCGCGCATCACTGACGCCGCCATCACGGCAGCGGCCAGGAACAGGACAGCCTCAAGCGTGAACACCGAGGCATAGGCCAAGGCGTCCGGCAAAATCAGGCGTGTGAGGTCCAGCATCGCGGTCGCGACCAGCCCGGCCAGCCCCGCGGCAATCGCCTGCGCCGCGCCAAAGACACCCATACGGGTGCCCGTGCTGCGCGCATGGGCGGCGGCCAGTTGCATCATCGACCCAACAGCACCCACAACAAACAGCCCGTTGCCCAGACCCAATACAATCGTGCTCGGGATCAGCGGCAAACCCGCACCCAGACCCAACAGGCCAGCGGCGGATATCACACAGCCCGCAATCGCCCACACGCGCAGCGATCCGATGCGCAGTTGCGACAACACACCTGCGCCGATCATACCCATCAACGCGGCGCCATCCTTGCCCCCAGACAGCTTGGTGCTGTCCTCCGGGCTCAGTCCGTGGACATGCCCGGCAAAGGGCTCAAGGATCAATTCAGACAAATAGAACGCAAGGATCGACAGGAACACGAACCCGGTAAAACGGCGCGCAACAGGGTCACCCCAAGTCTGGCGAAGGGCGGCGCGCAACGGAGTATCGTCCCGCTCAACCGCCCCAGTGGCTTTCGCCTCGACACCCGCTGTGGCAAGGACGGACAGAACAAAGGCGATCACCACAACCACCGCGACCACAGATACCAGCCTCGCGGGGCTGTAGGGTTCCAATGCAATACCGGTGCCGATGGAGGCCGCAATCGCGCCTGCAATCAGGAACAGCCACGCTGTTGTCGCCACGCCCCCTTTGCGCGCGCCCGATGCGCTAGCCAGCAAGGCCAGAAATGACGTGCCCGCCGCCCCGATGCCCAGACCAATGGCGATGTAGGAAACAAGCCAAACAAACAGCGCCATGGGCACGGATGTCTCGGCCACCGAAATACCCCAGGCCGCGCCAAGTACACCTGCCCCGGTGACGGCCATACCGCCAAGGATGAACGGCGTCCGCCCACCCTTTACGTCCGACCTGTGGCCCCAGACGGGGCGCGTCAACTGCACACCATAATGCAGGGCGACCAGCAAACCGGGCAGCAGCGCAGGCAGCGCCAGCTCGACCGTCATCAACCGGTTGAACAGGTTCACGGGGAGTGCGGCAAGTCCACCGATGGCGGCATTGACCAGACACAGCCGCACCAACATGCCCCAACCCGCACTCATGCCAGCCCCCGCAGGGCAAAGGCGGCAATCATCATGCCAGAGACATAAAGCAACACGCCCGTTCCATTATACCACGGCGCCTTGGCGCGCGGGTCGCGGAACATGATCGTCATCGCCCAGAATTGCAGCACCAACACCAACGCGACCCCCGCCGCATGGGCGGGCCGGTCCCACAGGGTCAGCAGCGCAATCACCACCGCCTGCGGCACTGCCATCACGACACAAGCCACCTGCGCCGCCCGGCGCGGGCCCAGCGTGACGGGCAGTGAATTGACCCCCATCTGGCGGTCGCCCTCCAGCGCCTTGAAATCATTCAGCGTCATGATGCCATGCGCGCCCAGACCGTATAGCAGCGCAACCACCAGCACTTCCCAGCGCGGCGCGCCCGCGCTCAGCACGGCGGCCCCGGTCACCCACGGCAATGTCTCGTAACTCAGACCCACAAGGCCCGGACCCCACCAACCCGACCGTTTGAGCCGAACAGGTTCAGCGGAATAGGCCCACGCAGCGGCGACACCAACGACCGTCGCGGCAAAGCCCCACGGCCCCAACTGCCAACCCACGAACAGCGACAGCGCCGACATGGCCAGCGCGATCCACAGACCCCAGCGGCCCGGAATGCGCCCCGACGGGATCGGGCGGTCGGGTTCGTTGATGGCATCCACATGGCGGTCGCACCAATCGTTCGCGGCCTGTGACATGCCGCAGACGATGGGCCCGGCCAGCAAAATGCCCAGCAGCACCAGATGCCACTGCCCCGCCACGGCGGCACCAGAGGCAATCAGACCGCACACATAGGCCCACATCGGCGGGAACCACGTGATCGGCTTGATCAGACGCAGGGCGGCGGCGGGTTCGGGAAATCGACGCGCAGGTAAAGTCTGGCTTACATCCATGTGTCAACTATGGCTGACACTTTGAGTCGGTGCAAGAGCGTCGGCGCTAGCCGTCCTTGCTCAGCAATCCGAACTTGCGCAACTTGACATACAGCGACTGTCGCGACAGGCCCAGCATCTCCGCAGCGGCCACACGGTTGTTGCGCGTCAGGGTCACGGCCGTCTCGATACACATCTTTTCGACCACGTCCGTCGTCTCGGCCACGATCTCTTTCAGAGACGCCGAGCCCACCAGATCCATCACGTTGCGCCCCGGATCGGGCAAGGTGTCGCCGGGGCCAGTGTCGGCCTTGCGCACCGCCTCAAGGCGGCTGACATCGCGGATGATCAGGGCAACGGCGGGGTTCTGCGGGTCGTCCAGCTTGGTCGCGGACACCTCAACCGGCACGCGCGCGCCCAGATCATTGATCAGCCGCGTGGCATAGACGCGCATCTGTCCCGACTTTGCGGCGTTGTCCAACAGGACACCCATGTCGATCTGCCCGCGCACCAGGAACTCGGACAGCAGTGTGCCCACCACATCGCTCAGATGCGCGGCCCCGACCAGATCAAGGAACGCCTCGTTGACCGACAGAACCGACCCCGCCGGATCCATGAACACGATGGCATCCGACGTCGCGCGGAACAAAGCGGCGGCATGGCTGGCGGCGGCATCCGGCTGCGCTTTGGCCGCATCACTGCTGACCAGACGGCACATCAGCACCCGCTGCCCGCCCGCGCGGAACACCACCGGATGCGCATCCAGCTGCTGACGCGTCCGCGTCGCCTTCAGGCGCACAGGCCCCGCATCATCCGACAGCGTCGCATTCAAAAGGCTCTCGGTCAGCTCCGTGCCCGACCGATCCGAAAACAGGCTGGCAAAGGTGGCCCCGACCAGCGCCTCGGGCTTCAGCCCCAACAGCGCGGCAGCCAGATCATTGGCATCCTCGACGCGCCCGGTCTGCACCGACACGAACACCACGGCGTCCTCCACATTGCCCATGACAATGCGATACCGCGTGTCGAACTCGCGCCGCGCCTCGTAGCCCTGCTCCAGCGCGATCTGCGCCTGCACCAACTGCTGCTGCGTCTCGGCGATGGGGCGCAAATCCCGGCCCAGCAACAGAACGGCGTTCTCCTGCCCGAACCGGTGGAACGTATACCGCACCGGATACTGCCACTGTGCATTGTCCGAATGGTTCAGCTCCAGCGACTTCTTCGGCGCCACCCCGGCCAAATAGGCACTGTGCGCATGCTGGAACTTGTCGATACTGTCATCGGTCAGGAACTCGACCAACGGCCGCCCCTCCCAATGGGACAGGTTCCCGAAACTGTCATCCTGCCCGTTGATCAGCACCGACAGGATCGTGCCCTCGGCGGACACCACCAAGGCGATATCCGACGCCGCCACGATAATACTGCTGAGAAACTCAGGTTCGATCAGGGGCACGGAGCCGCTGGTCCAGAAACTGCTGGCGCCTGTGGTCATCTGCCGCTCAGCGCCTTTTTGCGCTTCGTGCAGAAGCCAACAACATCCGTAGCTGTGTTCGTCACAAGATCGACGCCTGTTTGGTCCCGTATCCCGTCCGCATTCCCACGCAATGGCCCACCCAAGGCAAGGACAGGCACGCGCTCGACGGACGATTTGATCTTTTTAACCGTTCTGCTGACGCTTTCAAGGGCAGCTATCCGCGCGCAAGAGATCAGGACCATGTCCGGCTGATCGCAAATGACCCGCGTCGTGATCTGCCGCCGCGTCTCGGAAATCGACACCGCGACCTCGCAGCCAAGCCGCCGCAACTGTGCCGCCAGAACGCAGGCCCCCAGGAAATGCTGCTCGCCCTCGGGCACCACGACCAGCGCCTGCAAGGCAACCTCGCGCGCAATCCCCGTCCGTTCCACCGTCACCGCCGCTTCACCCAACAGCACCTGCAACCGCAGCGCACCCACCGTGACCCCGGCAAAATCCAGATCCGAGCTTTTCCACAGGTCGCCCAGCATCTCGGCGGCCTGCGGGATATAAAGATCAATCACCGCATCCAGCGTCAGGCGAAACCCGCGCAATTCATCCAGCACCTGAACCGGGTCAAACCCCGCAGGGGCCACACAGGCCCGCACCAGATAATCCACCGCCACCTGCCGCGCGCCCGCCGCGCTGACCGTCTGGCGCTCGCACAACATCGAAATGACCTGCGCCGCCAATGGCTCCAGATCGGCTGACGCTACGTCAGCCTGTCGGGTCCGGCCATATTGTTCGTCATGCGTCATGGACTACCTCGATCGGTTCAAACGCAATGGACAACTCTGGCGCGTCAGAGTCGGGAATACGGCTAAAACTGTCTGCCTGTACAAGTCTATTGTCAACCTCGTTTGACAGTATTTCCCCCCGGATTCCGGCTCACGCCCGTGGTTTCTTGCCTGAAACCCCACCTATGATGGATTTTGCTGCGTCGACTGCCACAGATGCCCGCAAAAACAGCCCGCAAAGCGCCTCACGCATGTGTAACTTTTAATTGACACTTTTCGTCTCCCGCCCGTAGTTTCAGACAGGCAATGACGAAAGAGAGCCCCCCAATGTCCACACGGACACCAGCCAGTCGCGCGCCCGCCGGTCTCTACACCGCCGATGAACGTGCACGCCGTGATGCCACGGTCTGGACGCTGGTGCAGGGCATCCTGGCGCCGCTGCAATTCGTGGTGTTCCTGGTCTCTCTCGTGCTGGTGCTGCGCTACCTCGCGACGGGGGCGGGCTACGACGTCGCCGCCTGGTCGATCGTGGTCAAGACGGGCGTGCTCTACATCATTATGGTCACAGGCGCGATCTGGGAAAAAATCGTGTTCGGCCAATACCTTCTGGCCCCCGCCTTTTTCTGGGAAGACGTGTTTTCCTTCCTCGTGATCGGCCTGCACACGGCCTATCTCTGGGCGCTGTTCTCGGGCGCGCTCGCCCCGGTGCCGCTCATGTGGCTGGCGCTTGCGGCCTACGGCGCCTACGTCATCAACGCGGTGCAATTCGTGCTCAAACTGCGCGCCGCGCGGGCCCAGGCCTCCACCCTACAGGAGGCCCCGGCATGACCGAACTGCCCCGACTGACCCCGACCGGCGGATGCCGCGACACCCCGATTCTCAAACAGCGCGGACAACGCGAAGTGTTCTGCGGCCTGACGGGAATCATCTGGCTGCACCGCAAGATGCAGGACGCCTTCTTCCTCGTGATCGGATCGCGCACCTGCGCCCACCTGCTGCAATCGGCCGCCGGGGTGATGATTTTCGCCGAACCCCGCTTTGGCACCGCCATCCTCGAGGAAACCGACCTCGCCGGGCTGGCCGACGCGCAAGACGAACTGGACAAGGTGGTCACCGAACTGCTGGCCCGCCGCCCCGACATCAAACAGCTCTTCCTCGTGGGCTCCTGCCCCTCCGAAGTGATCAAGCTCGATCTCGCCAAGGCTGCCGAACGGATGAGCCAGGTGCACGCGCCCCATGTGCGCGTCCTCAACTTCTCCGGCTCGGGGATCGAGACGACCTTCACCCAGGGCGAAGACGCCTGCCTCGCCTCCATGGTGCCGGTGCTGCCCAAAACCGATGCGCGGCAATTGCTGCTGGTCGGCGCCCTTCCCGACGTGGTCGAGGAACAGGCCATCGGCCTGCTCGAAGCGATGGGCATAGGCCCGATCAAGGTCCTGCCCGCCCCCCGCGCCGACGCGGATCTAGGGCTCGGCGACAACACCGTCTACGCCCTGATGCAGCCGTTTCTGGGCGACACCCATGACGCGCTCACCCGCGCCGGCGCACGCCACATACCCGCGCCCTTCCCCTTCGGCGAAGAGGGCACGACCCAATGGCTCGCCGCCATCGCCGCGGAATTCGGCGTGGCCCCCGATCTTTTCGAACAGGTCACCGCCGCCCCTCGCGCCCGCGCCCGCAAGGCCATTGCGCAGGCAGCCCAAGGCCTGCGCGGCAAATCCGTCTTCTTCTTTCCCGACAGCCAACTGGAAATCCCGCTGGCCCGCTTCCTGACCCGCGAATGCGGCATGGACGCCATCGAAGTGGGCGCGCCCTTCATCCACAAGGGCCTCGTCGGCCCCGACCTCGACCTGCTGGCCGCCGGCCCCACGATCTCCGAAGGGCAGGACGTCGATCTGCAACTCGACCGCGCCAAGGCTGCCAAGCCCGACCTCACCGTCTGCGGTCTCGGCCTCGCCAACCCGCTCGAGGCCGAAGGGCTCGCCACCAAATGGGCTATCGAACTGGTCTTCACGCCTGTGCATTTCTACGAACAGGCGGGCGATCTCGCGGGCCTCTTCTCACGCCCCATCCGCCGCGCCGATGTTCTTAAACTCGACCCTGCCTCTTCTCTTGGCCAAAAATATCCCGGGGGTGTGGGGGCTGGCCCCCACGCAGGCCAGACATGAAGCTCACCGTCTGGACATATGAAGGGCCGCCCCACGTGGGCGCCATGCGCGTCGCCACCGGCATGACCGGCCTGCATTACGTGCTGCATGCGCCGCAGGGCGACACTTACGCGGATCTGCTCTTTACCATGATCGAACGGCGCAACCACCGCCCGCCCGTAACCTACACCACCTTCCAGGCCCGCGACCTCGGTGCCGACACCGCCAACCTGTTCAAGACGGCGGCGCAGGATGCCTATGACCGCTTCAAGCCGGAGGCGATCATCGTTGGCGCGTCCTGCACGGCGGAACTGATCCAGGACGATCCCGGTGGCATGGCCGAAACCATGGGCCTGCCCGTGCCGGTGATCCCGCTGGAACTGCCCAGCTACCAGCGCAAGGAAAACTTCGGCGCGGACGAGACGTTCTTTCAGATCGTCAAGGCACTGGCCAGACCAATGGCGCGCACAGCGCAGGTCACCGCCAACCTGATCGGCCCCACGGCTCTCGGGTTCCGCCACCGCGACGATATTCAAGAGGTCACCGCCCTGCTGTCCGACATGGGCATCAGTGTGAATGTGGTTGCGCCCATGACGTCGTCTCCTGCGGACATCGCCCGCATGGGGGCCGCGCATTTCAACGTGCTGATGTACCCCGAAACCGCCGAAAGTGCGGCGCGCTGGATGGAGCGGGAACTGGACCAGCCCTTTACCAAGGTCGTGCCCATCGGGGTCGGCGCCACCCGCGATTTCATCGCCGAAGTGGCCGCGATCACCGGCCGCGAAGCCTATCTCGACACGTCCCGCCTGCGGCTGCCCTGGTATTCCAAATCGGTGGACAGCACCTACCTGACCGGCAAGCGCGTGTTCGTCTTTGGCGACGGCACCCACGTGCTGGCCGCCGCCCGCGTGGCCCGCGACGAGATGGGTTTCGAGGTGGTGGGCATGGGCTGCTACAACCGCGAGATGGCCCGCCCCGTGCGTGCCGCGGCCAAGGAAATGGGGCTGACTGCCACCATCACCGACGACTATCTCGAGGTCGAGCGCGTGATCGAAGCGCTGCAACCCGAGATGATCCTCGGCACCCAGATGGAGCGCCACATCGGCAAGCGCCTGGGCATCCCCTGCGCCGTGATTTCCGCGCCCGTGCACGTACAGGATTTCCCCGCGCGCTATTCGCCGCAGATGGGGATCGAGGGGGCCAATGTGCTCTTTGACACCTGGGTGCACCCGCTGGTCATGGGACTGGAGGAACACCTCTTGCACATGTTCCGGGACGATTTCGAATTCCATGATGCGGCGGGTCCGTCCCATCATGGGGGGCATGCGCCCAGCCCAAGCGTGGATGGGGGGCCAGCCCCCCAGACCCCCCGGGATATTTCTGGCCAAGAGAATGTGCAGGGCGTGGATGTGATCTGGCTGGATGCGGCGGAGCGCGAGTTGAAGAAGATCCCGTTCTTTGTGCGGGGCAAGGCGCGGCGCAACACCGAGAGCTTTGCCGCCGAGCGGGGCGTGGCCGAGATTTCTGTCGACACCCTTTATGAAGCAAAGGCCCATTTTGCGCGATGAGACTGGCATAACGGGGCGCATGCCCGGCTACCGCGTGGTGATCATCACGCTGGACAGTCACGCCGCGGGGCCTGCGCGGCGGGCGATGGAGCGGCTTGCCTCGGATTATCCCGGTCTGGATTGCCAGATCCATGCCGCCGCCGAATGGGGCGAGACCCCCGGCAGCTTTGAGGCCGCCGAAGAGGCGGTGCGGCACGGCGACATCATCATCGCAAACCTGCTTTTCCTCGAAGAGCACGTGGCGCGCATCCTGCCCGCCCTGCGCGCGCGGCGCGATCACTGCGACGCGATGGTTGGGGTTGTGGCCGATGCCGAGGTGGTCAAGCTGACCCGCATGGGCACGCTGGACATGACCGCGCCGCCCAGCACCATGGGCAAGCTGATGAAACGGCTGCGCGGATCGTCCAAGCCCAAGACCGAGGACGGCGCCAAGAAGATGCAGATGCTGCGGCGTCTGCCCAAAATCCTCAAGTTCATTCCCGGCAAGGCGCAGGACCTGCGCGCCTGGTTCCTTGTGATGCAGTACTGGCTGGGCGGGTCGGACGACAATGTCCGCGCGATGATCCAGTTCCTGCTGAACCGCTATGCCACCGACACAGGCTGGCAGGACGCGCCCGAGGCGGCTCTGCCCATCGATTACCCCGATACCGGCCTCTATCATCCCGACCTGCCGGGCCGCATCACCACCGACGCGGCGGATATTCCCGGACCCGCAGGGGCCGCGATGACCGTGGGCGTGGTCATGTTGCGGTCTTATGTGCTGGCCGGGGACACCGATCATTATGACGGCGTGATCCGCGCGCTCGAGGCGCGGGGGCTGCGGGTGTTGCCTGCCTTTGCCGGGGGGTTGGATGCGCGCCCGGCGGTCGAGACCTATTTCATGGGCCAGGTCGACGCGATGGTGTCGCTGACCGGGTTCAGCCTTGTGGGCGGGCCTGCCTATAACGACAATGACGCCGCTGTGGACATGCTGGCGCGGCTCGACGTGCCTTATCTCGCCGCCCATTCGCTGGAATTCCAGACGCTGGGGCAGTGGGCCCAGAGCAGCGGTGGCCTTGGCCCGATCGAGACGACGATGCTGGTGGCCCTGCCGGAACTTGACGGTGCGACGTGCCCCACGGTCTTTGGCGGGCGGTTGGGGCCAGAGGGCTGCAACGGTTGTGCGCGGGGCTGCATGGCCGGGGCGGAACCCAAGGCGATGGTGCCCTGCTTTGAACGCGCCGAGGTGTTGGCGGACAAGACGCTGAAACTGGCACAGCTGCGCCGCCGCGCGAATGCCGACAAGAAGGTGGCGATTGTCCTCTTTGGCTTCCCGCCCAATGCAGGTGCGGTTGGCACTGCGGCTTACCTTTCGGTATTTGAAAGCCTTTTCAACACGTTGCATGCGATGAAGGCGCGCGGTTACCAGCTTGAGGTCCCGGCCACGGTCGAGGATCTGCGCGCGCAAGTGATCCAGGGCAATGCCGCGCAATACGGGCAGCAGGCCAATGTGGCCGCCCATGTGGATGCCGACACCATCGTGCGCACCCAGCCCCATCTGGCCGAGATCGAGGCGACATGGGGCCCGGCACCGGGCCGGGTGCAATCGGATGGGCGCGGTGTATTTGTGCTGGGCGCGGATCTGGGCCACGTCTTTGTCGGCGTGCAACCGGCCTTCGGCTACGAGGGCGACCCGATGCGCCTGCTCTTTGAGCACGGCTTTGCCCCCACACACGCCTTTGCCACGTTCTACCAGTGGCTGCGCGACGGCTATGGTGCGGATGCGGTGCTGCATTTCGGGATGCACGGGGCGCTGGAATTCATGCCGGGCAAACAGGCGGGTGCCAGTGGCCGTGACTGGCCCGACCGCCTGATCGGGGCGCTGCCCAACATCTATCTCTATGCGGCCAACAACCCGTCCGAGGCGTCGCTGGCCAAGCGGCGGTCGAACGCCGTCACGATCACGCATCTGACGCCACCGCTGGCGCAATCCGGCCTCTACAAGGGCCTGGCGGAGTTGAAGGATTCGCTGACCCGCTGGCGCGAGATGAACGGGGATGACCCCGCGCGGACCGAGTTGGAGGCGTTGATCGCCGAACAGGCGGTGGCCGTGGACATGGGCGGCACCCCCGCCGACACGCTCTGGCTCAAACTGCTGGAGACCGAGGACGCGCTGATCCCTGACGGGCTGCACGTGGTGGGCCAACCGCTGAGTGATGCAGCGCGGAGTGAATACCTCGACCTGATGCGCCACGCGGATGACGACGCGCGCGCACGGGCGGATGGGCTGTTGCGGCAGGACAGTGAATTGGACGCGCTGATGACGGCGCTTGATGCCCGCTATATCGCGCCGGTGCATGGCGGCGACCTGATCCGGTCGCCCGACATCCTGCCCACGGGCCGCAACATCCACGCCTTTGATCCTTTCCGCATGCCCACGGCCTTTGCCTGCCGCGAGGGTGAGAAACAGGCGCAACTGCTACTCGACACGCACCCGACCCTGCCACGCTCGATTGCGCTGGTGCTCTGGGGATCGGACAATATCAAATCCGACGGCGGGCCGATTGCACAGGCGCTGGCGCTGATGGGCTGCACGCCACGGTTCGACAGCTTTGGCCGTCTGGCGGGGGCCGACCTGATCCCGCTGGAGGATCTGGGCCGCCCGCGCATCGATGTGATCATGACCCTGTCGGGGATTTTCCGCGACCTGCTGCCGCTGCAAACCCGCATGCTGGCCGAAGCCGCGCTGAAATGCGCCCAAGCCGACGAGCCGCTGGACCAGAACTATGTCCGCGCCCACGCGCTGGCCTATGCAGAGGCGCAGGGCGTCGATCTGGCGACGGCTGCCTTGCGCGTCTTCTCCAATGCCGAAGGCGCCTATGGGTCGAACGTGAACCAGCTGGTCGACAGTTCGGCCTTTGGGGACGAGGACGAGCTGGCTGACGCCTACGAGACCCGCAAGAGCTTTGCCTACGGCGTCGATGGCAAGTCGGCGGCCAACCCCGCGCTGCTGCAAAAGGCGCTGGCGGATGTCGAGGTGGCCTATCAGAACCTCGAATCCGTCGAACTGGGCGTGACGTCGGTGGATCACTATTTCGACACGCTGGGCGGCATTGCACGCGCGGTGAAACGCGCCCGCGGGTCCGAGGCGTCGGTCTATATCGGCGACCAGACGCGCGGCACGGCGCGGGTGCGGACCCTGCGCGATCAGGTGGCGCTGGAAACGCGCAGCCGGGCGCTGAACCCGAAGTTTTTCGAGGGCCTGCTGAAACACGGCGCCGAAGGCGTGCGCCAGATCGAGGCGCATGTGACCAACACCGTGGGCTGGTCCGCCACCACTGGCCAGGTCGACGACTGGGTTTACCAGCGAATTTCCGAGACCTTCGTGCTGGACGAGGACATGCGCAAACGCATCGCCGATCTGAACCCCACCGCCTCCAGCCGCATGGCCAACCGCCTGCTCGAGGCCTCGGACCGCGACTATTGGCAGCCCGATGCCGAAACGCGGGCCGCGTTGCAGGAAGCGGCGGACGCGCTTGAGGACAAGCTTGAGGGGGTCGCTGCCGAATGACCCTTTGTACCGAGATCAGCCGCCGGAGCCTCCGGCGGGCATATTTGAAGAACAATGAAGAGGCTGGTGCCTTTTCGGAAAGGAGGGCCAAATGAGCCCACTCGACAGAAATCCCCCGTCCCTGCGCGGTCAGGACGGCGAAGGATCGGTGCAGGTGCATCAGGACGCGGACGCAAAGATCGAGGGCGCCAAGGTGTTTTCGGTCTATGGCAAGGGCGGGATCGGCAAATCGACGACCTCGTCCAACCTGTCAGCGGCCTTTTCCAAGCTGGGCAAGCGGGTGCTCCAGATCGGGTGCGACCCGAAACATGACAGCACCTTTACCCTCACAGGCCACTTGCAGCCCACGGTGATCGACATCCTCAAGGAGGTGGACTTCCACCCCGAGGAACTGCGCCCCGAGGATTTCGTGACCACCGGCTATAATGGCGTGATGTGTGTCGAGGCCGGCGGCCCGCCCGCGGGCACCGGATGCGGCGGCTACGTGGTGGGCCAGACCGTGAAACTGCTGAAACAGCACCACCTGCTCGAAGAGACCGACGTGGTGATCTTTGACGTGCTGGGCGACGTGGTCTGCGGCGGCTTTGCCGCGCCTTTGCAACATGCGGACCGCGCGCTGATCGTCACGGCCAACGATTTCGACAGCATCTATGCGATGAACCGGATCATCGCCGCCGTGCAGGCCAAATCCAACAACTACAAGGTCCGGCTGGCGGGCTGTATCGCCAACCGCAGCCGCGAGACCAACGAGGTGGACCGCTATTGCGACACCGTGGGGTTCAACCGCATCGCGCATATGCCCGACGTGGACGCCATCCGCCGGTCGCGGCTGAAGAAAAAGACGCTGTTCGAGATGGACGACGAAGAGGACATCGTCCGCTGCCGCGCCGAATATGTGCGGCTGGCGCAACTGTTGCTGGACGGCACCGAGGGGATGGCGCCCGCGCCGATGGAAGACCGCGATATCTTTGAGTTGCTTGGTTTTGATTGATGAAAACAGCAATGCAATACTGCACCGGGTGCCGCTCTCATAGCTCTTGCAAGCAAGAGCAATTGCCGCGCACTGCTCACTTCCCGCAGGAGTGCGGAAAGTGACGATGTATGACCAAACCCGCGCCCGCGTCGAAGACTATTTCGACCGCACGGCGACCAAGACATGGGAGCGTCTGACCTCGGACGCGCCCGTGTCGCGCATTCGGGAAACCGTGCGCGCGGGGCGGGAGCGTATGCGCGACCTGATGCTGAGCCGCCTGCCCGACGACCTGCGTGGCGCGCGGGTGCTGGATGCGGGCTGTGGCCCCGGCATGGCAACGATCGAGCTGGCCCAACGCGGTGCAACTGTCGTGGCCGCCGATATCTCGCCGCAACTGATCGACATTGCGCGCCTGCGCCTGCCGCACGAGTTGCAGGGACAGGTCACATTCCACGCAGGCGACATGCTGGACCCGAAACTGGGCCGCTTTGATGCCGCCATCGCCATGGACAGCCTGATCTACTACACCGCCGACGACATCGGCACGGCGCTGTCGGCGCTGGAACCGCGCGTCTCTGGCCCGATCGTTTTCACCGTCGCCCCGCGCACGCCCGCTCTGATGGCGATGTGGTACGCAGGCAAGGCGTTCCCCCGCTCCGACCGGTCGCCTGTAATGATCCCCCACGCACACCCGAAACTGGCCCGTGCCGCGAAATCCGCAGGCGTCCGCCGCCGGTTGCGCCCCGTCGACCGGATCACATCCGGCTTCTACATCTCCGAAGCGATGGAGCTGCGCCCATGAATGCGCTGAAAAACCTCTCGCTCCGGGCCCTGCCCTTTGCCGATGCCGCATCGGACAGCCTGCCGCTGGATCAGCTGCTGCGCCTGTCGCTGTTTCAGGTGTCGGTGGGCATGGCGAGCGTGATGCTCTTGGGCACGCTGAACCGCGTGATGATCGTGGAACTGAGCGTGCCCGCCATGATCGTGGCGGTGATGATCGCCCTGCCCGTGCTGATCGCGCCGTTTCGGGCCCTCTTGGGGTTCAAGTCCGACAATTACCGGTCATCCATCGGCTGGAAACGGGTGCCCTACATCTGGTTCGGATCGCTGTGGCAGTTCGGTGGGCTGGCGGTCATGCCCTTTGCGCTGCTGGTGCTGGGTGGCGACGTGGTGCACGACATTCCCTTTGCCGGTCAGGTGCTGGCGGCGCTGGCGTTCCTGATGACGGGGCTGGGTCTGCACATGACACAAACCGCCGGGCTGGCGCTGGCCAGTGACCGGGCGACGGATGAAACGCGCCCCCGTGTGGTCGCGCTGCTGTATGTAATGTTCCTTGTGGGCATGGGGATTTCCGCGCTGATCATTGGCGGACTTCTCAGCAATTACAGTGACTTACGCCTGATCCGCGTGGTGCAGGGGGCCGCCGTGATCGGCGTGGCCCTGAACCTTGTGGCGCTTTGGAAGCAAGAGGCCGTGCGCCCGATGTCCCGCGACGAGCGCGCCGCCCCCCGGCCGCTGTTCCGCGATGCCTGGGCCGATTACGCCCGCGGCGGACAGGCCGGGCGGCTCTTGGCCTGCGTCTTTGTCGGCACCATGGCGTTCAACATGCAGGACGTGCTGCTGGAACCCTATGGCGGCGAAATCCTGGGGCTGTCCGTTTCGGCCACGACGCTTTTGACCGCGCTCTGGGCGGCGGGCGCGCTGGCGGGTTTTGCCTGGGCCGGGCGGCGGCTCGCGGCGGGCTCCAACGCCTACCGGCTGGCGGGCGCGGGCATCCTTGCGGGTGTCTGGGCCTTCAGCCTCGTGATCTTTTCCGCCCCCATGCAGACCAGCGCGCTCTTTTACGCTGGTGCCACGCTCATCGGCTTTGGCGGCGGGCTCTTTGCCGTCTCGACGCTGACGGCGGCCATGACCATGCCCGCCCAAGGGGTCGCAGGCCGCGGCCTTGCATTGGGCGCATGGGGCGCGGCACAGGCCACGGCGGCGGGCGTCGCCATCGCCATGGGCGGCACCCTGCGCGACTGGATCGGGGCGCTCGCCACCTCCGGCGCTTGGGGCGAGGCGCTCAACAGCGCCGCCACCGGATATTCGTTTGTCTACCACGCAGAGATTGGCCTCCTGTTCGTCACTCTCGTCATCCTGGGACCGCTTGTGCGCACTTCGGGTCCCCTCACCCAAGCGGAAAGGCCGCAGCCCATGGGGCTTGCGGACTTCCCCACATGACCTTGTCCAGGAAAGGAACCCCTACATGACTGAGACATTTTTCGGAGAATTCGACCTCGCGTCCCTGACGCTCTGGCTGTTCTGGATCTTCTTCGCCGCGCTGATCATCTGGATCCAGCGCGAGAACATGCGCGAAGGCTACCCGCTCGAGGATGACGAGGGCAACGTATCCTCCAACCCCTCCATGTGGCCCCTGCCCGCGGACAAGACGTTCGATCTGCCCCACGGGCGCGGCTCCGTGACCGTACCGTCGGGCCAGCCGCCCGAACGCGACGAGATCCCGATGAAACGCGTGGGCCCCGGCAATGGCTACCCGCTGGAACCCACGGGCGATCCCATGCTCGACGGTGTCGGCCCTGCGTCCTGGGCCCCGCGCCGCGACATCCCCGAGCTTGACGGCCACGGCCACCCCAAGATCATCCCGATGTCCGCAAACGAGGCCTTCCGCCACGCCGCAGGGCGTGACCCGCGCGGCCTGCCCGTGATGGCGGGCGACGGCGAGATCGTGGGCCGCGTTACCGACATGTGGGTCGACGAACCCGAACAGCTCGTGCGCTATCTCGAATACACGCTGGACCCCAAATGGGGCACAGGCAACCGCCTCGTGCCGCTGACCATGGCCCGCATCTGGCGCGACCACGTCAAGGTCCGCAGCCTCTACGGCAAACACTTCGCCACCGTGCCGCAACACGCCAGCAGCACCCAGGTGACCATGCTCGAAGAAGAGAAGATCTGTGGCTACTACGGCGGCGGCACCCTCTATGCCGACAGCGCCCGTCAGGAACCCAAGCTCTGATGAAACCGACACCGGGCGCGCCAGACACGTGCGCCCGGCCCTGAACGATGACCAGAAAGGGGAATGTGCGCCATGTCCCATGACGACTTCGAAATCGAGCCGGTGAACGGCCTCCCCGAACGTCCCCCCGAGGGCGAGGAGATCCTGTGGCAAGGCAGACCCTCGACATGGGCACTGGCGCGCGAGGCGCTCAACCTCAACTGGATCATCGGCTATTTCGCCGTGCTCACCGCATGGCGCTTTGTCACCGTGGTCGACCTCATGCCACTCGGCCAGGCCATCGCGGCCACCCTGCCACTGGTGGCTCTGGGAGCGGTGGTCTGCGGCCTCCTGCTGCTGACCGCGCTCATCCAGGCGCGCGCCACCGTCTACACGGTCACAACGTCCCGCGTCGCCATGCGCATCGGCGCGGCGCTGACGCTCACGCTCAACCTGCCCTACCGCGAACTGGGCAACGCCGCCCTTGACCTGCGCAAGAACGGCACCGGCACCATCGCGCTCGACACCACGGGTGCCACGAAACTCAGCTATCTGGTGATCTGGCCCCACGCACGGCCCTGGCACCTGTCCAAACCGCAACCGGCCCTGCGCTGCATCCCCGACGCCGAAAACGTGGCACAGATCCTCGCCAACGCGGCCGAGGCGCGGATCAGCACCCCGCAGGTCGTGCGCACAACACCGCTCGACGCGGTCGCGGCGGAGTAAGCACGATGAACAACACTGCCTCCCCCCGCATCCACGCCCAGGAAGACGAGCTGGTCCCCCGCATCCTCGTGCGCGCCGTGCTCGCACTCCTGCTGATCATCCTGTCGCTGGTCACCATCGCCACGCTCACGGGCCGCCCACTGGAAAGCACCCCGGCCCAGACCGAGATCCTCAACGAACGCGCGCTCTTCATCACCGGCGACGCCTCGGGGGCCGCCCGCGTGCTCGATGCACATGGCAGCGTGCTCGCCGATTTCGCCGCGGACAAGGGCGGCTTTGTCGCCGGCATCGAACGCGTGCTGCACCGCGAACGCGCCAAGGTGGGCGCAGACCCATCCGCGCCCGTGCTGCTGCGCCTGCGCGCAGGCAACCGCCTGTCGCTATACGACCCCGAAACCAACTGGTCGGCCGAGCTCATGGGCTTTGGCGCCGACAATCTCCGCACCTTCGCCAGGTTGCTGGACCAACCCTAACCCCGGAAAGGAAGCCACCTCATGGGACTACTGACAAAGGACATCGAACGTGCCCCCTGCACGGTTGAAATCAGCCACAAATTCGAAAGCCTGCACGCCCACGTGCGGTTCAACAACGGCGCCGTCATCTATCCCGGTGACGAAGTGCAGGTGAAAGGCCCCGAGATCATGGCCCCCTTCGGTGAAATCGTCACCGAAGACCGCGAGGCGGTGATCTTTCGCGCGTCCAAACTGGAACGGCTCTGGACCCGCCTCACCGGCGATCTCGAAGTCATGGAACTGTGCGAGTTTTCCTTCTCCGAAGAGGTGACACTATGAACGCCCCTGTCAAACACACATCCGACATCACCGACGCCGAGGAATCGCTGAAACTGCAACAATCGCAGGCCATCACCGACAGCGACGGCGCCACGGAACTGGCGATGCAGAACACCCTGCTGACCCCGCGCTTCTACACCACCGATTTCGACGAAATGGACGCGATCGACGTGACCCCCGTGCGCGCCGACTGGGACGACCTGATTGCCCAGATGGTCTCTGACCCCAACAAGGGCCATTTCAAGAAAAACGCCGACTGGGACACGGTCGACTGGGACGGGATGGAACCGCAGCTGAAAAAGGAATTCATCGACTTCCTGGTCAGCTCCTGCACCGCCGAATTTTCGGGCTGCGTCCTCTACAAGGAAATGAAACGCCGCGGCAACAATGCCGACATCACCCAGCTCTTCCAGCTGATGGCACGGGACGAGGCGCGGCACGCGGGCTTCATCAACGACGCCCTGCGCGAGGCAGGCATCGCGGTCAATCTGGGCTTTCTCACCCAGAAAAAGAAATACACCTATTTCCGGCCCAAGTTCATCTACTACGCCACCTACCTCAGCGAAAAAATCGGCTACGCCCGCTACATCACCATCTTCCGCCACCTCGAGGCCAATCCCGAACACCGCTTCCACCCGATCTTCAAATGGTTCGAGGAATGGTGCAACGATGAGTTTTCACACGGCGAAGCCTTCGCACTGCTGATGAAGACGGACCCCAAACTGACCTCCGGTCTCAACGTGCTGTGGATCAAATTCTTCCTCACCGCCGTCTACGCCACCATGTACGTGCGCGACCACCAGCGCCCCGCCTTCCACAAAGCGCTCGGCGTCGATCCCGACTGGTACGCGCACGAGGTCTTCACCAAGACATCGATCCTCAGCCAGCAGATCTTCCCGATCACCCTCGACATCGACCACCCCCGCTGGCAACGCGGGCTGGAACGGCTGCAAAAGGCCAATGTCGACATGGCAGGCGCCAAGGGCCTCAGGAAAATCACCGCCCAGATCCGCGCCGCAGCCGCCTTCGTGTCACTCTTCACGATCCCGTCCAAAAAACACCAGGTCCCGGCCTCGGTGCGCATGGAACCGGCCTACTGATGCAGGCCCGCGCACATATCCTCCCCCCGGCTTCATTGTTCGGAAAATATGCCGGGGGAACGCCACAGGCGTGGGGGCAGCGCCCCCTGCCCGGCCCGGAGTGTGCGCCCACATGACCCCCTGGATCGCCGCCCTCATTGCCCTCTTCGTCTGGTGGTTCTCCACCGGCACGATCCTGATGGCGGTGAAATATGCCGACCGCGCGGGCCCTTCCGTGCGCGCACGCACCACATGGGCCACGCTGCCGCTCATGGCCGCCGGTGCCTATGGCGCATGGTGGTCCATGACCCAGACGGACATCTTCGGCGTCTACGTGGCCTTCCTGTCGGCGCTGGCGCTCTGGGGCTGGATCGAACTGGCGTTCCTGACGGGCGTGATTACCGGGCCCAACACCAACCCCCTGCCCGACCACACGCCCGAATGGGAACGGTTCATCCGCGCCTGGGGCACCGTCGCCTATCACGAAATGCTGCTCGCCGCGACCGTCATCGCCCTGGCGCTGACCCAGTACGAAGCGGCAAACCCCTTCACCTTCTACACCTTCGCCGTGCTCTTCTTTGCCCGCATCTCGGCCAAGCTGAACCTCTTTCTCGGCGTCCCCCGCATCCACGTGGAATTCCTGCCGCAGGCGCTCTCGCACCTGCCCAGCCACTTCCGCACACGCGGCATGAACTGGCTCTTCCCGATCTCGGTCACCGCGCTGACCTTTGCCGCCGCCTGCTGGCTCGAACGGCTCTACGCCGCGGACACCACCGGGCACATCACGGGCTTTGCCCTGCTGACGGCCCTCACGGCGCTGGCCGCACTTGAACACTGGGTGATGGTCCTTCCCATCCCCGATGAACGGCTCTGGCGGTGGATGCTGCCTGCGCCCAAACCAACACCAGAACAACAGACCAACCAAGGGGGACATCATGGACTTTGATGCACTGTTCCAAGGCCAGATCGACGCGCTCAAGGACGAGGGCAACTACCGCATCTTCGCGGAACTGGAACGCCGGGCCGGCGCATTCCCGCGCGCCAAATGCCACGATGACGACGCACCGGACGAAGTCACCGTGTGGTGCTCCAACGACTACCTCGGCATGGGCCAGCACGAAAGCGTCACACGCGCCATGAAAGACGCCGTCGACCTCTACGGCGCGGGCGCAGGCGGCACGCGCAACATCTCAGGCACCAACCACGCCCACAAACTGCTCGAGGCCGAGCTGGCCGACCTGCATGGCAAGGAAAGCGCGCTGCTCTTCACCTCCGGCTACGTGTCGAACTGGGCCGCGCTCTCCACGCTGGGCAGCCGACTGCCCGACGCCGTGATCCTCTCGGATGAACTCAACCACGCGAGCATGATCGAAGGCATCCGCCACGCCCGCTGCACCAAGGTCATCTGGAAACACAACGACCCCGAAGATCTCGACCGCAAGCTCGCAGCGCTCCCCGCCAACGCCCCCAAGATCGTGGCCTTTGAATCCGTCTATTCCATGGACGGCGACATCGCCCCCATCGCCGAAATCCTCGACGTCTGCGAAAAACACGGCGCGATGAGCTATATCGACGAAGTGCACGCGGTGGGCATGTACGGCCCCCGCGGTGGCGGCGTGGCCGAGCGTGAGGGCCTGATGGACCGCATCACCCTGATCGAAGGGACACTGGGCAAGGCCTACGGCGTTGTCGGCGGCTACATCACCGGGTCCGAGGCGATGTGCGACTTCATCCGCTCATTTTCCTCCGGGTTCATCTTCACCACCGCCCTGCCCCCTGCCGTAGCGTCGGCCGCGCGCACCTCGATCCAGCACCTCAAGCAGTCCGACCAGGAACGCAAACTGCAACGCGAACGCGTGGCCTACCTGCGCAAACGGCTGGACCAGGAAGGCATCCCGCATCTCGACAACCCGTCCCACATCATCCCCGTGATGATCAAGGACCCGGTGAAATGCCGGATGCTGTCGGACTACCTGATGCAGCGCTACGGCATCTACGTCCAACCCATCAACTACCCCACCGTGCCCAAGGGCACCGAACGGCTGCGCTTTACCCCGTCGCCGCTGCACACGGTCGAGGACATCGAACACCTCGTCTACGCGCTCAAGGATCTGTGGAAACAATGCGCCATCAGCCACGCGGTGGCCTGATCAAACCGTCTCGAGGGGGGAAATCCCGTTCACTTTTCCCCCCTTGCCGCGCATCAAGTCAAAGTTACTGTTGACTTGAAGGGCAAACCGCTACGTTCATGACAAAGAACCACGAAGGAGACACCCATGTTCCGCACACTCGCCATCATGGCCGCCACAACCCTCGCCGCCCCGGCCTTTGCCGACGGTCACGCCTCGGGCGACGCCGCCGCCGGTGAAAAAGCATTCCGCCAGTGCATTTCCTGCCACGTCGTCGTCGACGACGCAGGCGAGACACTCGCCGGCAAAAAGGCCAAGACCGGCCCCAACCTCTACGGCATCGTGGGCGGCAACTTCGGCATGGTCGACGGCTTCCGCTATTCCGACATCAACCAGCTCGCCGCTGGCATGGAAGACCTCAAGGTCACCGAAGAAGTCTTCGTGGCCTACGTTCAGGACCCCACCGGTTACCTGCGTGAGGCAACAGGCGACAGCGGCCGGTCGAAAATGACCTACAAGGTCCGCAAGGAAGAGGACGCGGTGAACATCTACGCCTACCTCGCCTCGCTCCAGCCCGTCGCCGAATAATCGCACCCTTCACAGGGTCAAAGACATCAAAGCCGCCGGTGAGGTCCTCCCGGCGGCTTTTTTGCGTCCTCCAGTGGCGCTCCTGACGGCAGGTGGGCACATTGCCCACCCTACCCCCTACAGGCACCGCTTGCGTAGGGTGGGCAATGTGCCCACCACCCCCTCAGGGTCTCAGGCCAACATCGGCAGGTCCGTGGCCTCCGGCTCTGCCCCCGCCGCCGTCAGCATCCCGTGGATCTGTCCCCGGTGGTGGGTCTGGTGGTTGAACAGATGGGCAAAGCAGACCGTCGCAGGCTTCTCCACCCGCACCTCTCCCCCACCCGGATACCACGCGATGACCTCGTTCAGGTCATCTGCATCCAGCGCATCGGCCCAGGCCTCGATGGTGGCATCCTGCGCCGCCCGCCGCGCCTTGAATACATCCCAGTCGCCCGGTTCGGTCAGCGAGACGTCCATGTCCCGCTCGGGCCGCGTATTGCCCGCAAATCGCGCCAGCCACAGCGCGTCGTCCCACAACAGGTGATTGAACGTGGCCGCGATGGAGCCAAAAAACGCCCCCCGATCCATCCAGCGTTCGGACGGGGCCAACCCATCCGCCGCCGTCACCAGCGATCCATTTTGCCATGTGTTGTACCGCGCCATCAGGCGCAGGTGGGTCAGCATCGCATCCATATGTCAGCCTCCCGTGCGCCCGCCAAAAGGGCACCCTTTACGTCCAATTCACGTAATGATCCGCACCTCGGTCACATCCCCATCCACCTCGCGACAGGCCCCCAGCAGCCGCCGTTCCAGATGGGTCTGCACATAGGCCCCGTGAAACCGCGACGGCGCTCGCAGGGTCAACCGTCCCCCGGCCCGCTCCACACGCTCCAGCCCCGCAATCCACGACGCATAAAGTCCCGCATCCTCGCCATGCAGCACCGCCTGCGCCAGCGCCCATTCCGTGCCCGCGCTCAGATCCGGCGCACGCACATCCCCCTTCACGGGCATCGGCACCACCTTGGCCGTCTCCGGCTCTGCCGCGCCCATCCGCAATTCGAAATCCGGCCCGACAGCGGCCCAATACGCCTCCGTATCCTGCAACATGCGTTCCAGGTCCAACCCGTGCTCCGTCACCCTGCCCCGTGCGCCCTGCCGTTTGACCACCAGCCAGCCCCGCGCGCGCAGCAGCGCCATCTCCCGCTTCACCGTCCGCTCGTCCACCGACCATAGACGCGCAATTTCGCGCTGCCCCACCGCCAGTTCATCCCGCGCCCAGTTGTAGCGCGCCGTCATCAGCGTCAGCAGCCGCAGAACCCGCCGTTGGTCATGTTTGCCCTGCGCCAGCGCATAGGCACCCAAGGCTGTGATGATGTCATATTTGCGCGCAGACGCGCCCCGGCCCACCGGCCTCAGCGTTTGCATAACTGCCCTCATTTCTCGAAAATGTCCGGGCTGCCCCGGATCACACCTGCCGACGGTTGGTTTTCCACGGTTCTGGCCGCTTTTCCGTCTCTGCCTCTGATTTGCGTCCGATCCCCCGATTCTGTCAAGGGGGCATGTGGATAACCCCTGTTCCCAATCCTGTTTCGAATAGAAATCTGGGTATTATTGGTATTGGGGGACACATAGGCTGTCCCCTATTTTCGCCCCTTTGTCACCCTATGGGATGTGGTCCGCAAAAACCTGTCCCCAAAATATGGCGGCGGTCGCTGCGTTCACCGAATCTCCATATTCCCGCAGTCCCACAGGACTCACACCCATTCTGTCCCCGCGGGGACAACCATAATCCCCTTTTGCTTTTTCCGCAAAACCGGCGTAAATCTGGAATTGAGCAGAATTAGCGTCCCCGCGGGGACAAACACCACCTGTCCCCGCGGGGACACGCATCACAGGCAGCGCATGTTCACACATTCCGACCTCGCCCAACTCCAGGCCCAGTCCCTGAAAATGCAGGGCTTCATCCGCCAGCAAACCTACTCGCCCCAAAGCGAAAAGACCCTGCGCCGCTTCTCCAGCTGGGAGGTGGCGGAACTCATCTTCAAGGCCAACCAATCCACCCTGCGCGGCCGCCTCGCCGCCGACCCCTCCCTGCCCCAAGGCACAGTCGAGGAGGACGGCCGCCAACGCTGGTACTCCCTCGACGAGATCAACGAGTTGCGCCGCCGCATCAAGGTCAACCGCAAGACCCTGATGCCCTACCGCCCGGCGAACAAACGCGCCATCCGCGCCGCCATCGCCAACTTCAAAGGGGGGGCCGGTAAATCCACCACCGCCCTGCACTTCGCCCACGCCGCCGCCCTCGACGGCTACCGCGTGCTCTGTGTCGACTTCGACCCGCAGGCGACACTCAGCCACTCCATGGGCCTCTCGGACGTGGCCGAGGAATACACCGTCTGGGGCATCATGGCCCGCGACTTGGGCCATGAAACCGACCGCATGAACTCCGCCCTTCAGGGCGCGGAATCCGGCACCGCCCTGCCCCAGCGCAAACTGCCCGCGGCGATCACCGACATGGGGCTGAACGACCTGCGCGCCTCCGACTTCATCAAGCCCACGAACTGGCCCACCATCGACATCGTGCCGTCCTGCGCCAATGCGGCCTTTGTCGAATTCGCCTCCGCCCAGTACCGGCACATCAACCCCGAATGGTCGTTCTTTGCCGCTGTCTCTCGCTTTCTCGATCAACTCAGCCCAGACGCATACGACCTCATCATCTTCGACTGCCCACCGGCCATCGGCTACCAATCCATGAACGCAGTCTTTGCCGCCGACGTGCTCTACATTCCGTCCGGCCCCGGCTACTGGGAATACGATTCCACCACATCCTTCATCGGCCAGCTCTCCGAGGCGCTCGAGGATCTCAGCCGCTTCAACGGCCTTGTCCCCGCGGGGACAATGGGCCTGCCCAAGTCGTTCCTCGACCTCCGCTTCCTGCTGACCCGCTACGAGCCGGGCAACGAATTGCACCGCGCCATGCACGGCGCGTTCCAAAAAGTCTTCGGCGACCGCGTCTGCGAACACCCGATCGAGATGACCCGCGCCGTCGAACAATCGGGTCGCTTTCTCAGCAGCATCTATGAAATTGATTACCGGGACATGACCAGAGAGACCTGGCGCCGCGCCCGCGCGTCTTTCGACCGGGCGTACGACGAATTCAAAACAAATCTGGGCCAGGCCTGGGACAATCTGGAGGATGAGGCATGAGCAAGCGCCGCGTATTCGACATCGACTTTGAACCCGGCAGCGACGCGCCCGAACCTGCGGCCCCTGCCCCGGAGCCTGCGCGCCGTGGTCCCATGGCCTCTGCCATCTCGGAAAACGCCGAGGCGCTGACCGAACGCGCCGCCGCCGAGGCTGCGATTCGCGCCGAGAATGACCGCCTCGCCCATGAATACGTCTCGCTGAAACGCGACGGTGCCATCGTGGCGCGCGTGCCCCTCGGGGACGTCGCCATGACCAAGCTGACGCGCGACCGTGGCACCGGCAACGATCCCGATTTCGAAGAGCTGAAAACCTCGATCCGCGACCTGGGCCTGTCCAACCCGATCCAGGTCGAGGACACCGGCGAAGGCTATGAACTGATCCAGGGCTTCCGCCGTCTCAAGGCGCACAAGGCGCTGTTCGAGGAAACCGGCGACGACCGGTTCGCCACCATCCCCGCCGTGCTGGTGGCCAAGGGCGAGGCGCTGGAAAAACTCTATCGCCGGATGGTCGACGAAAACCTGATCCGCCGCGACATCTCCTTTGCCGAGATGGGCCAGCTCGCCGCCGCCTATGCCAGCCAGATGGGGCTGGAGGTCAGCGACGCCATCGCCACGCTCTACGCCTCTGCGGGCCGCCAGAAACGCAGCTACATCGCCCATTTCGCGACGCTGATGTCCCTCATGGGACACAAGCTGCAATACCCCGAGGCGATCCCCCGGTCGCTGGGTCTGCGCCTCTCCAAGGCTTTTGTCGAAACGCCCAAAGTGCGGCAGCAGCTTGATGCGGTTCTGAACGCGCACCAACCCGAAACACCCGAGGCAGAGCTTGCCTTGCTCAGCCAGGTGTTGATGCCGCCCGCGGACAAGGCCGCGGCCGGGCCATCCGCCTCGTCCAAGACGACGCTGAAACTCAGCCGCAAGGAAGGCGCGGTCAAGGTTACCGGGGCCAAGGGCAAGATCGAATTGCAGATGGATCGCGATTTTGGCGCGGTCGATCCCCGGCGGCTCGAGGTGGCGGTGCGGGCGATGCTGGACGAGTTGGGGCTGTGATTGTCCCCGCGGGGACACGCGCGCATTGATCTGTCCCCGCGGGGACAGATGCGTCTCTAACCCGTCATATCCTGGATAAGTTCGAGGATCAGGCCCGCCACTTCGGCGGGCTTTTCTTCGTGCGCAAGGTGGCCGAGGCCCGGCAGGTTCGTGACGGTCGCATCGGCCATATCGCGCGCGGCATCCAACGATACGGTGGGCGGCACGGTCTTGTCCCGCTCGCCCACGATAAACCGCACCGGCCCGTCATGTCCCGGCAGGGCGCGCAACAGCGGCGGCAGCTTCCATTGCGACATCATCAAAAGCGTGCCATTCACATGGTCCCGGTCGCCCACAAGGCAGCGGTACAGCTCCAGCCCTTCGGCATCCAGATTAGACCCTGTTGAGCCGATCAGAGCCTCGATCCGTGCAGGGTTGGCCGATGCGCCAGAGAACAGGCTGGCCGTGAACGGCATCGCCGCCAGCGCCTTGGCCATCACCGGAAAGACAAGGCCGGCCAGCCCCGGAAACTCACCCAAGGCGGCGTTGATCCCGATGACATTTGGCGTCTGTCCCCGCGGGGACAGATCGGCTTGCGCCATGCGCAGGGCAATCGCACACCCCGCCGAATGCCCGACGATTGTGGTGGGGCTCCAGCCCTCCTGCCCGCACAGCGCCGCGATGTCCGTGGCCATCGGGTCCAGCCCGCAACGATGCCGCGCGCCCAGCTGTGTGAACCCCTGTCCCGGCAGGTCCAGCGCCACCACGTGATGCGAGGCCGCCAGCAGCGGGATAATGTGCCGGAACGAATGCGTCGACCCGCCCGCGCCGTGCAGCAACAGGATCGTGTCACCCATCCCCGTTTCCTGGATATGCCACCGATGCACCGGCCCCTGTCCCCGCCGGGACAGCGTGGCGTTTGGCCAGGTGTCGATGTGATCCCACTGCATCGCTCAGTCGTCCAGGGCGGCGGTGACGGCCCCGGTAAGCTTGTGCGCATCGGCGCGGGGCAGGGCGATGTAGGGTGCGTCGAGCGTGATGGCGAGGGCTTGCAGCGTGGGCTGTGGCCGGTTGGACATGTCGATCACCAGCGCGGCGACTCCCTGTCCCCGTAGGGCCGCCGCCATCTGCGTCGCATCTGCGCCTGCTTGTGCGCGGTTGGCCGTCCCGTCGAGCGCGATGTTTGCGCGCCCGTCTGTGATCAGGACAACCGTGGGGGTCAGTCCTTTGGATCGATTTTGCATCGCGGTCAGCATCGCGGTCTGGAGCCCTGTCGCGAGTGGCGTTCCCCCGCCGCCGGGCAGGGCGGAGAGGCGACGTTTGGTCTGGACCAGAGACCGCGTCGGTGGCAGCAGCGTTTCCGCCTCGGTGCCTCGGAAGGAGATCAGCGTGACGTGGTCGCGGCTGGCATAGGCTTCGGCCAGCAGGAGTTCAATGGCACCTTTGGCCTCGCCCAGCCGGGATACTGCGGCAGAGCCCGAGGCGTCCACGCAGAACACGAGCAGACGGTCGGAGTGTTCGGCGTAGCGCTTGAGGCGGATGTCTGCGGGGGTGATCAGCAAACCAGTGCGGTCTGGTTGCTGTTGACGCCGGAGCGGTTGCCAAGGGGCTGCGGCGCGCAGGGTGGCGATCAGGTCGATGCGGGAGGTGCCGTCGAGCCGCCCGGGCCGCGAGGGGAGCGGGCGACCGCGGCGGTTGGAGGTGCGCTTTTGCCCCGCGCCGGAGCCTTGGGATGTCCGGGTTGTCCCCGCGGGGACAAGGCCGTCCAGCAGGTTTTTGGGGAGCAGGGATTTGACCGCGTCAATGAGCATATCGCCATCGGGGAGCGCGTCGTTTTCATCGCTGTCCCCGCGGGGACAGTCGTCCTGTTCCGCTGGTGGCGGGGGTGGCGGATCGCCTGTCGTGTCGTCCTCGGGGACCACTGTCGCGCGGTGGGGGTAGACGAGGGACGCGGCGACTTTGAGGTCGGTGTCGGTGAGGTGCGTGCGGTCCATTAACACTGCATGGGCGCGGGCGGTGCGCAGGGCCAATGTAGGGGCGCGCAGAGATGTGATGCCGAAACGTGCGGCGAGAAGGGTCAGTTGCACAACGGCGTCGGCGGTTGAAATCTCTGTCCCCGCGGGGACAGAGGGGGGTGTCCCCGCGGGGACAGGGGGTCTGCGGCCCTCGGGAGCGAGGTGGAATGCGCAGCGGTCGGCGAGGGCGTCGGGGGTGCGTTCGTCGGCCTCGATGCCCTCGTCGATCAGCAAAAAACCCTTTGTTAGAGCCTGATCCGCGAGTTGGGAGAGCTTGGCCGCGAGGGCAGGGGGGCAGCGTTCGGCCATGGGAACCTGGGCGATACAGGGCATGTGAAAAAATGATTTATTTTCAATGACTTGCGAGGATGCGAGCGTCGCGCTCAGGTCGATGCCGCCGAAAAGCTGTTCGTCGGAGATGGTGATGGGCAGTTTGCGGACGGGCAGGGCGGGGCGGAAGCTGGCGAGCAGGGCGTCGCGGTCGGGGCTGGCGCGCATGCGGATGACCGCGCCGCCGAGCCCTGCGGGGTCCACGGCCAGCAGGCGCAGGGCCAGGGCGGCGTTATGCCAGCTTTCGGCGGTCATCGTGTTGCGGCGTTTGTTTGGGTGTTTGGTGGGCAAATTGCCCACCCTACGGCGAGGTGAGCCGCCGCGCCCGTCATGCGAGGACGGCGTCGACGGTGCGGGCGACGCGGGTGCTGCTGCCGGCCTCGTCGAGGGGGTCGCGGCGCAGACGGTGGGACAGGGCGACAGGTGCGATGCGGCGGAGATGGTCGCGGGTCAGCACCTTTTTACGGTCATAGGCGGCGAGCGCGCGCGCCGTGCGCAGGAGGGTCAGCTCGCCCCGCAGGCCATCGGAGCCAAGGGCGATGCACAGCTCGGCACAGTCGTGCAGGATCGCGTCGGGGGTTTCGATCTGGGGCAGGAGCTTGCGCGCGGCGAGGATCTTGCGCCGGATCTTGGCGTCTTCTTTTGTGTAGACATCCATGAAGGCGTCGAAATCCGTATCGAAGGCGTCGCGGCGTTTGATGACTTCGATCCGTTGGGCGACGTCCTGCGGGCTGCGCACCTCGACCGACAGGCCGAAACGGTCGAGGAGTTGGGGGCGCAGTTCGCCTTCCTCCGGGTTACCGCTGCCCACCAGTACGAAGCGGGCGGGGTGGCGGATGCTGAGCCCTTCGCGTTCGACGACGTTTTCACCGGATTGGGCGACGTCGAGCAGGAGATCGACGATGTGATCCTCGAGCAGATTGACCTCATCAATATAGAGGTAGCCGCGATTGGCGCGGGCGAGCAGGCCGGGTTCGAACGCCTTTTCCCCGCGGGTCAGGGCGCGTTCGATGTCGAGCGCACCGACCACGCGGTCCTCGGTCGCGCCAAGGGGCAGGTCGATGACGGGGGTGGGGACCTTGTGGGTCTTTTTCGTCTCTACATTGGCCCAATCGGGACAGTCGTCGTGACTGGCCGCGTTGATCGGACAGCCCTGAACGGCGGTGATCGGGGGCAGGAGGGCGGCCAGCGCACGCACGGCGGTCGATTTGCCGGTGCCGCGATCGCCAAAGACCAGAACGCCGCCGATGCCCGGATCGATCGCCGTGAGGATCATGGCGCGTTTCATGTCGTCCTGGCCCACGATGGCCGAAAAGGGGAAGGGTGTTTTCGTCATTTCAACTTGTCCAGTGGGCTGGTGCCGTTCCAGGTGCCGCTGTCGCCGAGGATGGCGAAGCGGGCATAGAGTTCTTCGCGGAACCACGCGCCGTCGCGCACGGCCTGAATGGCGGCGGCGTGGGGGCCGTTGGTGCGGGCGAATTGGGCCATTTCCTGCGCGCCCGGCCAGATCGAGAATGTGACTTGGTGCAGCATGGGCACCTCGCCGATGCCGATCTTGAACACGACATTGGGGTCAGAGCCGATCATGGCGGAGATGTCGGGCACGCGGCCCCAGAATTTTGTCAGGATGCGGGGTTTGATTGTGGCGCGGGTGAGGGCAGCGAGGGGGCCGGATTGCGGCTCTGATACCGGGGAAAAGGGGGTCTGACCGCTCCAGGCGCCACGGGACGATGTGGGGGCCAGAAAGACCGTCCAGTGTTCGGCGGCGCGGGCGCGGTAGCGTTGGAAGATGCGGGTGGTTTCCAGCCGGTGGCGCGCGGTGTCGGCGTCGGGCCATGTGCAGAGGATGGCGTAGACGGCGGGGTTCATGGTGGGTGTGAACCCCTCGCCCGTGCCGGAGCCGCAAAGTTTCCAGAAGCCCAGATCGGGGACGCGCGCCATGGCCAGGCGTGCGCCGCCCATCATCGTCAGCGCCCAAGCCCTGTCGCGCCACCGCGCAAAGCGGAAGAAGGTTATGGTGGTGGTCTGGTTCATCATTTCGCACTGGCAGTGTGCCGCCGGGCACGGAATAAGCCTGTCGCGTGGAAAAGAAATTGTCAACTAAACTAGACACATCTATTGTTCTTGGCAGATGACACGCCTTGATCCTCTCGAATCAAAGACCCGTGTGGGCAACCGCGCCATTGTGATTGGCGCGGGCCTTGGTGGTTTGGCCTCGGCCATGCGGCTGGGGGCCAAGGGGTATACCGTCACCGTGATTGACAAGCTGGATGTGCCGGGGGGCCGTGGGTCTGCGATTTGGCAGGACGGGCATCGGTTTGATCTGGGGCCGACGATTGTGACGGTGCCGCAGTTGTACCGAGAGCTGTGGGCGGCCTGCGGGCGGCGGTTTGAAGATGATGTGGAGCTGCGGTCGCTTGACCCGTTCTATGAGATCCGGTGGCCGGACGGGACCAGGTTTGTGGCCCAGCACGATACGGAGGCGATGCGCGCCGAGGTGGCCAAGATCGAGCCGCGCGACGTGGCGGGGTTTGACAAGTTCCTACAGGATTCGGCCAAGCGGTATTGGTTCGGCTTTGAAGATCTGGGCCGCCGGTCGATGCACAAGCTGTGGGATCTGGTGCTGGTCTTGCCGACATTCGGGATGCTGCGGGCGGACCGGTCGGTTTATGCCCATGCGGCGCGTCGGTTCCGGAATGAAAAGCTGCGCATGGCGTTTTCCTTTCATCCGCTTTTTATCGGGGGCGATCCGACCCATGTGACCAGCATGTATATCCTCGTGAGCTACCTCGAGAAGGAGTTCGGGGTGCATTACGCCATGGGCGGTCTTGCGGGCATGGCGCGCAAGATGGCCGATGTGATCGAGGATCAGGGCGGTACGCTGCTGATGGACACGGAGGTGGACGAGATCGTCGTTGAAGGCGGGCGTGCGCGGGGTGTGCGGCTGGCCTCGGGCCTCGAGCTGGGGGCGGATGTGGTCGTGTCCAATGCGGATGCGGGGCATACGTATAACCACCTGATGCGCGATGCGCCCAAGCGGCGGTGGACGCCTTCGCGGCTGAAGCGGACGCGGTATTCGATGAGCCTGTTCGTGTGGTATTTCGGGACCAAGGGGACGCGGGGCGAGTGGGCGGATGTGGGGCATCACACCATCCTGAACGGGCCGCGCTATACCGGGCTGTTGCGCGATATTTTCATGAAGGGGACGCTGTCGGATGACATGAGCCTTTATGTGCATCGCCCGTCTGTAACTGACCCGAGTGTGGCGCCCGAGGGCGATGATACGTTCTATGTCCTCAGCCCGGTGCCGCATCTGGGCCATGGCGGCGTGGATTGGGAGACGGAGGCGGAGGTCTACAAGGCCAGGATGCTCAAGGTGCTGGAGGATCAGCTTTTGCCCGGATTGGGGTCGAAGGTCAGCACCGAGCAGGTGTTCACGCCAGAGACGTTCCGCGACCGGTACCTGTCGCCCTATGGGGCCGGGTTCTCGATCGAGCCGCGGATTTTGCAGTCGGCGTGGTTCCGGCCGCACAATGTGAGCGAAGAGGCGGAAGGGCTGTACCTGACCGGGGCGGGGACGCATCCGGGGGCAGGTGTGCCCGGCGTGATTTCCACGGCCGAGGTTCTGGGACAGCTGGTTCCGGATGCGGTCACATGAGGGTGGTGGGCATATTGCCCACCCTACGGGGACGCCATGATTGACCCACGTGATCTTGAGGCCTGCACCGAGGCAATTCGCCATGGGTCGCTGTCGTTTCACGCGGCCTCGAAACTGTTGCCCAAACGGGTGCGGGATCCGGCGCTGGCGCTTTATGCGTTTTGCCGTCTGGCCGATGACGAGGTCGATCTGAAGGCGGAGAAGGTCGAGGCGGTGCTGCGGCTGCGGGACCGGCTGGATCTGGTCTATGCGGGGACGCCCAAGGATGCCGCGCCGGACCGGGCCTTTGCCGCGGTGGTGGAGCAGTTCGACATGCCGCGCGCGCTGCCGGATGCGCTGTTGGAAGGGCTCGCTTGGGACGCGGAGGCGCGCACCTACGCCACGCTCTCGGGGGTCAAGGATTACTCCGCCCGTGTCGCATCCGCCGTGGGCGCGATGATGTGCGTGCTGATGCAGGTGCGTGACGCGGATGCGCTGGCGCGGGCCTGTGATCTTGGCGTGGCGATGCAACTGACCAATATTGCCCGCGATGTAGGCGAGGATGCGGGCGAGGCGCGGCTGTACCTGCCGACGGACTGGCTGGACGAGGCGGGGATCGACCGGGATGCGTTCTTTGCCGACCCGCGCCCGACCAAGGCCGTGCGGGCCATGGTGAAACGTCTGATCGTCGAGGCGAACCGTCTTTATTACCGGTCCGAAGCCGGGCTGGGCGCTTTGCCGCGCGGCTGCCGTCCGGGGATCTATGCGGCACGCTACATCTATGCGGGCATCGGCGGGCAGCTGACGGCCATGGGCTATGACAGCATCTCGGCCCGCGCGCGCACCTCCAAACCGCAAAAACTGGGCTGGCTCGCCCAATCGGTGATGATGTCGGGGCTGAGCATGGTCACGCCGCGGTCGCCCGTCCTTTATGCCGGCGCCTTGCCGGAGGTGCAGTTTCTGGTCGATGCCGCGTCCACAGGCACACAGGCGCCGCGCAGTGACAGCCTGTTCGAGGCCCTGGCGGCGCTTGAGGCCAAACGCCAGTCGGACCGCGCCTCGCTGGTCGCACAGCGCGCGCGGGCTATGTGACGCTCATGTTCTGGCTGTTGTTCTGCATCTTTTTCGCCGCCTGCCTCGGGGCAGGGATCACCGGGGGGCTGTTCCCGCCGGGGCCATGGTACCGGGCGCTGAACAAGCCGTCCTGGACACCGCCGGACTGGGTGTTTCCGGTCACGTGGATGATCCTCTATGTCTGCATGGCCACCGCGGGCGCGCGCGCCGCGATGGCAGAGGGCAATGGCATCGCCATGGCGTTCTGGGCGATGCAGATCGCGTTCAACGGGCTGTGGACGCCGGTGTTTTTCGGATTGCGCAACATCCGCCTTGGGCTGGGGATCATCGTGATCCTGTGGCTGACGGTGCTATGCGGCCTGCTGGCGATGTGGCAGATCGACTGGATCGCGGGCGCGCTTTTCGTACCATACCTCGTGTGGGTGACCATCGCCGCCGCCCTGAATGCGGCCGTCTGGCGGCTGAACCCCGATGAGGCCGCCAAGGGCAGCGCCTGACCGCAGGGCCATCGCGCCACGCTCCGTTGTCATCTTGCCAGGAAAACTCTCCCCGAAGGGTCGTTTTGCCATTGCAGGCGAACGGCCGAATTGCGTCCCGGCCCTTCGGGGAGAGTTTATGGGGCAAGATGACGTGTCAGGAGAAGGTCCAGGTCCGCCGCCGTGGCACGCGCACGGCGAGCATCGGTTTGATCAGGGGTGAGCGGAAGCGCGTGAGGTCGAGCGCTTCGTGCACGCCTGTCGTACGGGTGCCGTTCAGCGTGGTTTCGACGGCTGAACGGGAATAGAAGGGCGCGTCCAGCATGTTCTGGACCTGCCGCGCGCGCGTGCCTGCGTCACCACGGGTCTCGCGCCGGACTGCCCAGAGGGATCGGCGCATTGGCGATTTGGGCGGCAGGGGGATTTCGGTGGCAGCGCCCGTGTCGTCAAATGCGAACCCTGCGGCCAGTTCCGATCCGTCGAGGCGCGTGGCGTCGTAGAAACAGGTGGCCCCGTTGCCCGTGGGGTAGCGGCCCCAGGTCCAGTAGCTGAAGTCCTCCTCGAGCGCGCGGGTGCCGAAATTGGCGTCGAAGTAGCCTTCGCCCTGCCATTGCCAGCCTTTGCGGTCGATCTGGACGTCGATCCGCGATCTTGGCGCAAAGGGGCGCCAGATATGCGCGCCGTCCGGGGTCAGTGGCAGTTCGACCGAGGTGAGCGCGGACGGGGTGATCGTGATCTGGCCGGTGATGCGCGAGATCAGGGGGGGTGAGGACACCTCGTTGATGTCGATGATCAGCTGCCCGCCCTGCCAGCGCATGCGGGAGGGGCCGACCTCGAACCGGGACGCGGTTTGGCGCAGGGCGGATTGGCCCCGGTCGGTCATGGTGAACCGGCCCCCCGGCCCGTAAGTGGCGACGTTGATGCAAACGTGGTTTTGCGGGTTCTTGCGCCCGGACCATTTGTACCAGGGTGAGAAGACCGAGCCGATAAAGCCGATGACGGACACCGCGCGGGTGCCGCAATCGCTCAGGCCGTCGACATACCACCACGCATAGCCGTTCGGGCAGACGTCGATATTGAAGTTTGGTCGTTCAAGATCGCCTCGGCCGCGTGCCGGGCGGAGAGTGTCGCCATCGGGACACCGGCCCCCGGATGGGTCCCGCCCCCCGCGAGGTAGAGGTTCGGGATCTGCGTACGCGCGCGCGGCCGGTTCAGCGCCGCCGTCAGCCCGTGCGGCGTCTGGCCGTAGAGTGCGCCCAAGCTTGCCGGAAACATCTGTGCGAACACGTGTGGGGGTGTCACGGCGTCCGTCGTCGGGGTCGGGCTGAAAGTGATGCCCGCCTGTGTCATCTGTTGCGTGATCTGATGAAGCCATGGGGAGAGGTCCTCGGGCCCGGAATCGGGCGTAGTGTCGGCGGCAGTGGCCGGGGCGTTGGTGATGATCTCGAACCGTTCGAGCGGCGGTGGCGTGCCTGTCTGGCCGCGGTCGAGGGCGCAGATGTAGAAGGACGGGGTGGCGGGGATGCGGCCCGCCATGAGGTCGCGGAACTCGGCCTCGGCATCGGCGGCGAAGAACACGTTGTGGTGGGCGAGGTCCGGGCCGTGGGGCGTGGCGGCAAAGCTGAGCACGCGGGCGGAAAAGCTGCGTTTTGCGCGGGTGGTTTGTGGTGCGACGTGTGCCGTGGAGGGGCCAAGTGCCCCGGTCGCCAGCGCGCGCGGGTCGCCTGCGTGCACCAGCACGTCGCAGGGCAGGCGCGCGCCGCCCGACAGGTGGACAGCAGACGCGCGGCCTTGTTGCACTTCGATCCGGTCGACATGGGCGCCGGTGCGGGTGTCGACGCCGTGCTGGTCCAGCAATGCGGCCAGTGCTTGCGTGAGTTTGTGCATGCCGCCCTCGACCACCCAGACGCCTTGCGCCTCGGCCTGCCAGATCAGTGACAGGAGGGCGGGGGCGTGGGTTGGGCTGCCGCCGACATAGGTGGCGTAGCGGCCAAAGAGCTGGCGCAGGCGGGGGTCGTCAAAGCTGTGTCGCAGGAGGCCGCGCAGGGTGGACAGAGGCGCCATGGCGGGGATCAGCGCGGGCTGGGCCAGCACCTTGGCGACGAGCGTCGTGATCCGGGGATCGGCGGTTTGCATCATGGGCGCGTCAAAGGCGCTGAAGAGCGACCGGGTGCGCGCGCAGAACTGGGTGAACTGTGCCGCCGCCTTGGCCCCGGCAAAGGCGCGGACGGCCCCGATACTGCGTTCGTGATCGGCGTAGAGGTCAAGCTGTGACCCGTCGGGCCAGAAGTGCCGCTCCAGCGTGTCCTGTTTGATCAGCGTCACGTGATCGTCGAGGGACGCGCCAAGCTGGGCAAAGAGGTCATCGAAGACGTGCCGCATCGTCAGCACGGTTGGCCCGGCATCGATGGGCCCGGCGGGCGACGGGATCGTGCGGATCTTGCCCCCCACCGCGTCGTGCCGTTCCAGCAGCGTCACCGCATAGCCCGCCGCGCGCAGGCGCACGGCACAGGCGAGCCCCGCGATGCCCGCGCCGATGATCACCGCGCGCAGCGGTGCGGGGGCAGACACGTGAGTCATGCGAAAGAGGCCGGGCGTTCGTACATGGCGCGATTGTTGACTCGTGATCGCAATGTGTCCAGTATGATTTACACTTTGGTGTCTCGAATGTGTGACATCCTGCATCTTGGGGAGCCTTGCCATGGGCCTGAACACACGAATCGAAGCGGCCATCGCAGAGGCGGTTGCCGTCGGGCAGGGCAAGGGGCGCGCGACGCCGCCACGGTTGGCCAGCGCGCTGCAATACGCCACTGCACCCGGCGGGGCACGGATCCGGCCCACTATCCTGATGTCGGTCGCGATGGCCTGCGGGGACGACCAGCCCAGGATTGCCAATGCCGCCGCCTCGGCGCTGGAGATGATCCACTGTGCCAGCCTTGTCCATGACGACCTGCCCTGTTTTGACGATGCGGATGTGCGGCGCGGCAAGCCGAGCGTGCACAAAGCCTATTCCGAACCTCTGGCCGTGCTGGCGGGCGATAGCCTGATCGTGCTGGCCTTTGAAACGCTGGCGCGGCAGTCGGGTCTGGCGCCCGACCGGGTGGCACAACTGATCATCACGCTGGCGCAGCGCACGGGCATGCCCGGTGGCATCTGTGCCGGGCAGGGATGGGAAAGTGAAACGCAGGTGGACCTGTCGGCCTATCATCAGGCCAAGACCGGCGCGCTGTTTATCGCGGCCACGCAGATGGGGGCCATTGCCGCAGGGCAGGAGGCCGAGCCGTGGTTCGAGCTGGGCGACCGGATTGGTGAGGCGTTTCAGGTGGCCGATGATCTGCGCGACGCGTTGTACGACGCGGACACGCTGGGCAAGCCTGCGGGTCAGGACGATCTGCATGGGCGGCCCAATGCGGTGACGCTGTTGGGCGTGCAGGGGGCGATCAGTCGCCTCAAGGATATTCTGGGCGGTGCGATTGCGTCGATCCCAAGCTGCCCCGGTGAGGCGCAGCTGGCCGAGATGGTGCGCATGTATGCGGAGCGTCTGACGCCCGTGGTCGCACCGAGCCGCGTGCCCGGCGAATGAGTGTCGAGGCCCATGACCTTCCCGCGTGGCCCAAGTACCGGGTGAGCGGCTGGTTGAACCGGCTGATTGCGCGGCCGGGGTTCCAGAGCTGGGCCAGCAAGTTTCCCCTGACCCGTGGTCAAGCGCGCGCCGACGGTGCGGCGCTGTTCGATGTGGTGCAGGGGTTTGTGCAGAGCCAGGTGTTGATGGCCGTGGTCGAGTTGGACCTGTTGCGCCGGTTGCGCGCGGGGCCGCAAAGTGCCGAGGCGCTGGCGCGGGCCTGTGATGTGCCCGCGGACCGGATGCAGGTGCTGTTGCAGGCGGGTGCTGCGCTTGGGTTGTTACGGCGCAAGCGCGACCGGTTTGGTCTGGCCCGCAAGGGGGCGGCGTTGATGGGCGTGCCGGGGCTGGAGGCGATGATTCGTCACCACAAGGCGTTCTATGATGATCTGCGCGATCCGGTGGCGTTGCTGCGCGGACCGGAGGAGACGCGGTTGAGCCAGTTCTGGCCCTATGTGTTTGGCGGCGACGTGCCTGCGCCCGAGGCCGCGATCTATTCCGACCTGATGGCGCAGTCGCAGAGGCTGGTGGCCGAGGACACGCTGCGCGCGGTGTCGTTGAAAGGTGTGCGGCATTTGCTGGACGTTGGTGGTGGCACCGGCGCGTTTCTGGAGGCGGCGGGGCGTGCCGCGCCGTCCATGCAGATGACCCTGTTTGATTTGCCCGCTGTCGTGCCGGATGCGCAGGCGCGGTTTGATGCCGCCGGCATGGCGGGCCGGGTGTCCATTGTGCCGGGGTCGTTCCGCGAGGATGCCTTGCCCGGCGGGGCCGATGCGGTGTCCTTGATCCGTGTGCTTTATGATCATTCCGATGACACGGTGCGTGCGCTGCTGGCGCGGGTGCATGATGCGTTGCCCGAAGGCGGGCGGTTGATTGTGTCCGAGCCGATGGGGGGTGGCGCGCGGCCTGATCGGGCCGGTGACGTGTATTTTGCGTTCTACACTATGGCGATGCAGACGGGCCGCGCCCGGTCCGCCGCCGAGATCGAGGCGCTGTTGCGCGAGGCGGGATTCGGCCAGATCCGCAGCCCGGCGCCTGCGCGCGCCTATGTGACCCGCGTGTTGACGGCGGTGCGTCAAGGTTGATTCACGGGAATGTGTCTAATCTGATTGACACATTGGAATGTCCATCTAGAATGACACTTAACAAAATGTCGCACCCGTCTGAGTCTCTGATGCACAGGACCAAAGAGCGGCGCGCCAACAAGGAGACAGTCTTGGACACCACCGCCGTCCTTCTCAAGGGTCCTCGGGATCTGGATGTGGACACGCTGGCGCTGACCGCGCCGGGCGCGGGCGATCTAGTTGTCGAGGTGTCTCACTCCGGGATTTCGACGGGGACGGAAAAGCTGTTCTGGTCGGGCGAGATGCCGCCCTTTCCGGGGATGGGGTATCCGCTGGTGCCGGGCTACGAGGCTGCGGGCGAGGTGGTCGAGGCCGGTGTGCTGACCGGGTTCAAGCCGGGCGACCGTGTGTTCGTGCCGGGGGCGAATTGCTATGAGGGGGCCTTTGGCCTCTTTGGCGGTGCGTCGCGTTTGCTGGTGAGTGACAGCGAGCGGGTGACGCGGATTGATGCGGGCATGGGGCCTGAGGGTGCGCTGCTCGCGCTGGCCGCGACGGCGCGTCATGCGATGGCCGGGATGAACAAGGCGGTGCCGGACCTGATCGTGGGTCATGGTGTGCTGGGCCGGTTGCTGGCGCGGCTGACGATTGCCGCCGGTGCGCCTGCGCCCACCGTTTGGGAGATTGACCCCGCCCGCCGCAGCGGTGCGCAGGGTTACGAGGTGGTGGATCCCGAGAGCGATCCGCGCCGCGATTACACGTCGATCTATGACGCATCGGGGCAGGGCGCCTTGCTGAACGATCTGGTGGGGCGCATCGCCAAGGGTGGTGAGATCGTGCTGGCCGGGTTCTATTCCGCGCCTCTGTCCTTTGCCTTTCCGCCCGCCTTCATGAAGGAGGCGCGGTTCCGCGTGGCCGCCGAGTGGACGCGCGAAGACCTCGCCGCGACGCGGGCGCTGGTCGAATGCGGGGCGCTGAGCCTTGCGGGATTGATCACACATACACGGGCGGCGGCAGATGCGCGCGCGGCCTATAAGCAGGCGTTCAGCGATGGCGACTGTTTGAAGATGATTTTGGACTGGGAGCACTAGCCGTGAAAGACGAAGTACCGAACCTCAAGGATTTCGATCAGCGTCTGCGCGACGAGGCGAACGAAGATCTGGCCGATGTGCTGCCTGCCGAGGCGACGAAGGACACGCAGATCATCGCGATCTATGGCAAGGGCGGCATCGGCAAGTCGTTCACGCTCGCCAACCTCAGCCACATGATGGCCGAGCAGGGCAAGCGCGTGTTGCTGATCGGGTGCGATCCCAAATCCGACACCACGTCGCTGCTCTTTGGTGGCAAGGCGTGCCCCACGATCATCGAGACCTCGACCCGCAAGAAGCTGGCGGGCGAAGAGGTCGCCATCGGCGACGTGTGTTTCAAGCGCGGCGGCGTGTTCGCGATGGAGCTGGGCGGGCCCGAGGTTGGGCGCGGCTGTGGCGGCCGTGGGATCATCCACGGGTTCGAGTTGCTGGAGAAGCTGGGGTTCCACGATTGGGACTTTGACTACGTCCTGCTCGATTTCCTGGGCGACGTGGTCTGCGGCGGCTTTGGCCTGCCGATTGCGCGGGACATGGCGCAGAAGGTGATCCTGGTGGCGTCCAACGATTTGCAGTCGCTCTATGTGGCGAACAACGTCTGTTCTGCTGTGGAGTATTTCCGCAAGCTGGGCGGCAATGTCGGTGTCGCCGGTCTGGTCATCAACAAGGATGACGGGTCGGGTGAGGCGCAGGCCTTTGCCGAGGCGGTGGACATTCCGATCCTGGCGTCGATCCCGCAAAATGATGACCTGCGCAAGAAATCCGCCAACTACCAGATCGTCGGCACAGCCGAATCCGAGTGGGGTGCGCTCTTTGCCGAGCTGGGCATGAACGTGGCTGTGGCTCCGCCTGTGCGGCCTGCGCCGCTGAGCCAGGACGGGTTGCTGGAACTGTTTGACGGGTCGGAAACCGGCGCGGGCATCGAGCTGCAACCGGCCACGGATATGGACATGCGCGGCAAGAACGCGGCGCCCAAAGAGAGCCTGGAGGTCATTTATGACCAGGCATGACTCCCTTGACCTCGAGGTACGGATCCTGAGCACCGTGCACCGCGCGGAGCACAGTCAGGAGATCACCCAGAACGGACGCCAATCGCTGCGCCAGGCGCAGGAGCGGCTGCGCCTGGCGCAGGAGCGGCTGCGCCGGACGATGGAGGCCTGTGCCCGTGCGCGCGCGCTGGCGGAGATGAGCAAGGACGTCCTGTCGTGAGCCCCAAGGTGACATATGACGCCGCAGACGCGGTGGAGGTGACCCAAGGACACCCGCGCGAGGCAGAGATGCCAACCGCCACGGGTGTGGACGGTCTGGGCTGTCATTCCGGGTCTGAGATGGAAAAGGCCGCGCGTATGGCGGGCAATTCCGAGATGCTGGACCAGTTTGCCGCCGACTATCCGCAGGGCCCCCATGACAAGCCGCAGTCGATGTGCCCCGCCTTTGGGTCGCTGCGTGTGGGCTTGCGGATGCGCCGGGTGGCGACTGTGCTGAGCGGGTCGGCCTGTTGTGTCTATGGGCTGACATTCGTGTCCCATTTTTATGGTGCGCGGCGGTCGGTCGGCTATGTGCCGTTCAATTCCGAAACGCTGGTGACTGGCAAGCTGTTCGAGGACATTCGAGAGTCTGTTCACGATCTGGCCGACCCTGAGAAATACGACGCCATTGTCGTGACGAACCTGTGTGTTCCCACAGCCTCGGGCGTGCCGCTCCGGCTGTTGCCGGACGAGATCAATGGTGTCCGGATCGTCGGGATCGACGTGCCCGGATTTGGTATTCCCACGCATGCTGAAGCCAAGGATGTTCTGGCTGGAGCGATGTTGAACTATGCCCGCGCCGAAGTAGAGGCGGGGCCGGTGGCTGCTCCGGTGGGTGGGAAGTCTGATCGCCCGACCGTGGCTTTGTTGGGAGAGATGTTCCCGGCGGATCCCATGATGATCGGGCAGATGCTGGCGCCTTTGGGCCTTGCTGCGGGGCCTGTGGTGCCGTGTCGGGAGTGGCGTGAGCTTTATGCCGCTTTGGACAGTGCCGTCGTGGCGGCGGTGCATCCGTTCTATACGGCGGCGGTGCGCGAGTTTCAGGCGGCGGGGCGTCCCGTGGTCGGGTCCGCGCCTGTGGGCCGGGATGGCACGGCGGAATGGCTCAAGAATATCGGCGCGGCCTATGGGTGCAGCGCCGAGCAAGTGGCCGAGGCGCAGAACGCCATCCTCCCGGCGATTTCTGGTGCCTTGGCTGCGACACCGATCAAGGGGACGATCACGCTGTCGGGCTATGAAGGGTCCGAGTTGCTGGTGGCACGCCTGTTGATCGAGAGCGGGGCGGAGGTGCCTTATGTGGGCACGGCCTGTCCGCGCACGCCGTGGAACGCCGACGATCAGGCGTGGCTGGAGGCCAAGGGCGTGAAGGTGAAATTCCGCGCGTCGCTGGAAGATGATTGTGCGGCGATGGAGGCGGTGCAGCCCGATCTGGCCATTGGCACGACGCCCGTGGTGCAGAAGGCCAAGGAGCTGGGCATTCCGGGATTGTATTTCACCAACCTGATTTCTGCGCGGCCCCTGATGGGTGTGGCGGGCGCCGGGTCGCTGGCCGAGGTGATCAATGCGGCGATCGCCAACAAGGGGCGCATGGATCACATGAAAGCGTTTTTTGAAGGTGTGGGGACCGGTGACACGGCGGGCGTCTGGGAAGGCGCGCCCAACCTGCGGCCTGATTTCCGGGCGCAGAATGCCAAGAAGCTGGAGCGTCAGGCCAAGGCGGCGAAGGCCGCGGAGATGATCTGATGCTGGCGCGGGTGACATACGCGCGGACGGTGGGCAGAAACTGCCCACCCTACGTAGGGTGGGCAATGTTGCCCACCACTGGCGGTGCCTCATGCTGATCATGGATCACGATCGGGCCGGGGGCTATTGGGGCGCTGTTTATGCGTTCTGTGCCGTGAAGGGGTTGCAGTGTGTGATTGATGGCCCTGTGGGCTGCGAGAACCTGCCGGTGACGTCTGTGTTGCACTACACCGATGCGTTGCCGCCGCATGAGTTGCCGATTGTGACCACTGGTCTGGGCGAGGAAGAGCTGGGACGGGACGGCACCGAGGGCGCGATGAAGCGGGCCTGGGGTACGCTGGATCCGGCGCTGCCTGCGGTCGTTGTGACCGGGTCGATTGCCGAGATGATTGGCGGGGGTGTGACCCCCATGGGCACGAATATTCAGAGATTCCTGCCGCGCACCATTGATGAGGATCAGTGGGAAGCGGCGGATCGGGCGATGACCTGGATCTTTACCGAGTTCGGTATGACCAAGGGTCGGATGCCGCCCGAGAAGAAACGCGAGGAAGGTGCGCGTCCTCGCGTGAATATCCTCGGTCCGATGTATGGCACGTTCAACATGCCATCCGATCTGGCCGAGATCCGCAGGCTGGTCGAAGGGATCGGCTGCGAGGTCAACATGGTGATGCCTCTGGGCGCGCATGTGGCCGAAATGAGAGATCTGGTAAATGCGGATGTGAACATCTGCATGTACCGCGAGTTCGGGCGCGGGTTGTGCGAGCTTCTTGCCAAGCCGTATCTACAAGCCCCGATAGGGGTCGAGAGTACCACCAAGTTCCTGCGCGCACTGGGGACCTTGGTGGGCCTCGACCCCGAACCTTTTATCCAGCGCGAGAAGCATTCGACGCTCAAGCCTGTGTGGGATCTATGGCGGTCCGTGACGCAGGATTTCTTTGCCACCGCCAGTTTCGCGGTGGTGGCGAACGAGACCTATGCCCGTGGGCTGCGCCTGTTTCTTGAGGACGACATGGGCTTGCCTTGCGCCTTTGCCACCGCGCGGGTGGCGGGCAAGAAGACCAACAACGAGGAAGTGCGGGCCTGGATGGGCCAGAAGCGCCCGTTGGTGGTGTTCGGGTCGATCAATGAAAAGATGTATCTGGCCGAGCTGAAGGGCGGGCATGGGCCGAGCCCGGCGTTCATCCCGGCGTCTTTCCCCGGTGCCGCGATCCGGCGGGCGACGGGTACGCCGTTCATGGGCTATGCCGGCGCGACCTACCTCATTCAGGAAGTCTGCAACGGGCTTTTTGATGCGCTGTTCCACATTTTGCCTCTGGCCACCGACATGGATGCCGCCGAGGCCACACCGACGACCCTGCGCCGCGATTTCCCCTGGGATGACGACGCGCAGGCCATGCTGGACCGCATTGTCGCCCAGCACCCCATCCTGACCCGAATTTCCGCGGCAAAGACCCTACGCGATGCGGCTGAGCAAGCAGCCCTCGCAAGCGGTGCGGACCGGGTTGTGATTGAAACCGTGCGCGCTCTCGATCCGGCTCTGGCCGGATCGACAGAGGACAAGGACCCTGCATTGGCCGGGTCGTCAGACAACGTTTCCGAGGGAGGAACACCATGACTGACATGACGTCGAACCTGAGCACCGACGCGCCGAAGAAACGCAGCGGAGAAAAGACCGAGTTCATGGTCTATTTCGCGATCATCTTTGTGGCGACGCTGCCGCTGGCGTGCCTGACATGGGCGCTGGCCGCGATCAAGTCGCGGTCGTTCACCGACAAGGGCCCGATGGCCCGCGCGTGGACCCAGGCCCGGATCATCACGCCGATGATCTTTAACGCGTGATCCGCGACGACCTGCATATCTGCGCCGGCCCCTCGGGCCGCGCCACCGAATGTCCCAGCCTGTGTGCGCCTGCTGTGACCCAAGACTGGACGCCTGATCTCAGGTGGACAGAGCCCGGAGGGGGTGACCCCAATGGACCCGGCCGCGGGGTGCGCGGCTTCAGCATGCAATTCCGGAGGAATTCTTATGGCTGACAACCTGTCTTTCACAGGTCTCACAGACGAGCAGGCGCAAGAGCTGCACGCTGTCTATATGAGCGGGCTCTGGCTGTTTTCAGCCGTGGCCGTCGTCGCTCACTTGGCAGTGTTCATCTGGCGTCCGTGGTTCTGAGGAGGGATTAGCAAATGGCAAAGTTCTACAAGATCTGGCTCATCTTTGATCCCCGTCGTGTGTTTGTCGCACAAGGCGTTTTCCTGTTCCTGCTGGCGGCGATGATTCACCTCGTCCTGCTGAGCACGGACCACTTCAACTGGTTCGAGCTGGCCGCGCAAAGCGCCCAGTAAGACCCGCGCGAAGCGGATCACAAGCAAAGTTGCGGGCGGGGCGAACAGTGCGTCCTCGCCTGCCCGCAACAAACCAACCGATTTTTCTAAGACGGTCGTTGGCGCCATGGCGGTGCCGCGCCGCCAACTGCGGAGATTGAGAAGATGGCCTTGCTGTCCTTCGAGAGAAAGTATCGCGTCCGTGGCGGGACGCTGATCGGCGGTGATTTGTTCGACTTTTGGGTGGGCCCTTTCTATGTGGGGTTCTTCGGGGTCACGACCGCCTTTTTCACCCTGCTGGGCACGGTGCTGATTTTCTGGGGCGCGTCCCAGCAAGGCACGTTCAATCCCTGGCTCATCAACATCGCACCACCCGACCTGAGCTATGGTCTGGGCATGGCGCCGCTGCTTGAAGGGGGTCTGTGGCAGATCATCACCTTCTGTGCGACGGGCGCGTTCATCTCTTGGGCGCTGCGCGAGGTCGAGATTTGCCGCAAGCTGGGCATGGGATACCACGTGCCCATCGGCTTCAGTTTTGCCATTCTGGCCTATGTTACGCTGGTCATCTTCCGCCCGCTGCTGATGGGTGCGTGGGGTCATGGGTTCCCTTACGGGATCTTCAGCCACCTCGATTGGGTGAGCAACACGGGCTACGCCTATCTGCACTTCCACTACAATCCGGCGCATATGCTGGCGGTCACGTTGTTCTTTACCACGACGCTGGCGCTGGCGCTGCACGGGGCGCTGATCCTGTCGGCGGCCAATCCCGAAGAGGGCACCACGGCCCTGACGCCGGATCACGAAGATACGTTCTTCCGCGACTTCATCGGCTATTCCATCGGGCCGCTCGGCATTCACCGTCTGGGCTGGCTCTTGGCGATCAACGCGGTGTTCTTTTCCGCGGTCTGCATCATCATCTCTGGCCCGATCTGGACGTCCGGCTGGCCCGAGTGGTGGAACTGGTGGCTGAACCTGCCGATCTGGGGCACCGATCCGTTGCCTGTCTATCAATCCGGTTTTGGGGGGTGATCAGATGATCGAGTATCAAAACATTTTCACGCAGGTGCAGGTTCAGGGCAATCCTGAATGGGGCATGGATGACAGCGGCGAGATGCTGCAGGAGCGCGTGGGCAAGCCGTTTTTCTCGACCCTCGCGGGGTTTGTGGGCAACGCGCAGATCGGGCCGATCTATCTGGGTTGGACCGGGATGGTGTCGCTGGCCACGGGTCTGATCTGGTTCGTGATCGTGGGTCTGAACATGCTGGCGCAGGTCGGCTATTCGATCCCCGAGTTCATCCGGCAGCTGTTCTGGCTGGCGCTGGAGCCGCCATCGCCTGAATACGGTCTGTCGATGCCGCCCTTGGACGAGGGGGGGTGGTACATCATCGCCTCGCTGTTCCTGCTGGTGTCGGTGATGACGTGGCTGTTGCGCAGCTATCTGCTGGCGGCCGAGCACAAGATGGGCAAGCACGTGTTCTGGGCGTTCGCCTCGGCCGTGTGGCTGTTCCTTGTGCTGGGTCTGTTGCGCCCGGTTCTGATGGGATCGTGGAGCGAGGCGGTGCCTTACGGTATCTTCCCGCACCTTGACTGGACCACGGCGTTTTCGATCCGCTACGGCAACCTTTACTACAACCCGTTCCACTGTCTGAGCATCGTGTTCCTTTATGGGTCTGTCCTGCTGTTCTGTATGCATGGCGGCACCATTCTGGCGGTGACCCGCTATGGCGGCGACCGCGAGTTGGAGCAGATCTATGACCGTGGCACGGCGACGGAACGTGCGGCCCTGTTCTGGCGCTGGACCATGGGGTTCAACGCCACGATGGAGGGCATTCACCGCTGGGCCTGGTGGTTTGCGGTGCTGACCCCGATCACCGGTGGCATTGGCATCCTGCTGACCGGCACGGTCGTGGACAACTGGTTCATCTGGGCGCAGGAGCACAATTTCGCGCCGATGTATGACGGGGCTTACGGCTACGAAGATTACGGCTCGTACGAAGCCTTCATTGGGAAGGAGAACTGATATGTTTCCCAAGTGGTTTGACAAATGGAACGCGGACAATCCGACCAACATCTTTGGTCCTGCCATTGCGGTGGGTGTGGTTGGCGGGGCGATCTTTGCCGCGGCACTGATCGTGACCTGGGGCAATCCGTACCAGACGGAGAGCATGCAGACCGGTCCGCGTGGCACGGGCATGTCGGTGCCGGAATACAACGTGGCCCGCACCGCCGCCGATCCGACGATCGAGGCGTATTACACCGAAGAGCCATACATCCCCGAGGGGGGCGAAGAACTGGCCAAGGACATCTATGAGAATGTCCAGGTGCTGGGCGATCTGACGGATGACAATTTCAACCGCGTGATGCTGGCCATGACCCAGTGGGTCAGTCCCGAAGAGGGGTGCGCCTATTGTCACGGGGATGTCGACATCTCGGAATACGGGTCTGATGATCTGTACACCAAGGTGGTCAGCCGTCGCATGATCCAGATGACCCAGAACATCAACGAGAACTGGGATGGGCATGTGAACGCCGTCGCCGAGGTCGGGGTGAACTGTTACACCTGTCACCGGGGTCAGAACGTGCCCAGCGACATCTGGTTCAACGTCACCCCTGTGAACGAGGCGGCAGGGGGCTGGGCCGCGGTTCAGAACCGCGCCACCCCGATGAGCACATCGACATCGCTGCCGTCCTCCGCGCTCGAGGTCTATCTGACCGATTATGACAGCGAGGTGAACGTGCACGATCTGGAAAGCCGCGTGGCCGGTGTGCCGGGGCTGACCGAGGATGTGCACACGATCCAGAAGACCGAGATGACGTTCTCCCTGATGAACTATTTCTCGAACTCGCTGGGGGTGAACTGCGTGTTCTGTCACAACAGCCGGGCGTTCTATGACGCGGCGCAATACACGCCGCAGTGGGGCATCGCCCAGCAGGGCCGCCAGATGGTGATCGAGATGAATCAGGAATACCTGATCCCGCTCAAGGACACCTATCCCGAAAACCGCCTTGGCCCGATCTATGCCGATGCGCCCAAGGCGGCCTGCCGGACCTGCCACAAGGGCTATCAGCGGCCCTTGCAAGGTATGAACATGACCGCCGATTGGCCCGAACTGACCTCGAGCGACGCGCCGGTCTACGAGTAACCGTAGCGGCGGGGGCGACCCCGCCCTGCACCAAGATGGTGCCGGGTGCCGACCGTGCCCCGCACCGCCAGGCGCGGACCATTGGCTTCCTTGGTCCGGGCACGGGATCCATCGGGTCCCGGTTCCCTTCCTGTTGGCTACAGGAACCCTGGCGTCGTGCGTGATTCCCTCAGGCACGGCGCCTTTTTGCCCCAAGGGTCCGTTGGCAAGGCGGGCGGGGCACGCGATGAAAGGATGTGCGCCGATGACTGACCACAAAAGCAAGACACCCCTGTTGGACACCGTAGCGGGCCCCGCCGACCTTAAACGCCTGTCGGATGGCGAATTGTCCACGCTGGCGCATGAGCTGCGCAGCGACGTCGTCGAAGCGGTCAGCCGCACCGGCGGACATCTGGGATCCTCGCTGGGAGTGGTCGAGCTGACCGTGGGCATCCACGCCGTGTTCGACACGCCGCGCGACAAGGTGATCTGGGACGTGGGCCACCAGTGTTACCCGCACAAGATCCTGACCGGGCGCCGCCACCGCATGGGCACCCTGCGCCAGAAGGACGGGTTGAGCGGGTTCACCAAACGGTCAGAGAGCGATTACGACCCCTTTGGCGCGGCGCATTCCTCGACCTCGATCTCCGCCGCTCTGGGGTTCACCGTCGGCCGCGACATGGGCATGCCCACGGGCGACGCGATCGCCGTGATCGGCGACGGGTCGATCAGCGCGGGCATGGCTTATGAGGCGCTGAACAACGCAGGCCACGAGGGCCGCCGCCTGTTCGTGATCCTGAACGACAACGAGATGTCCATCGCGCCCCCCACCGGCGCGATGAGCACATATCTGTCGAACCTCAGCCGCAATTCGCCCTTTGCCCCGCTGCACGCCATCGCCGAAGGGATGGAACAGGCCCTGCCCAAACCGATGCGCGACGGCGCGCGCCGCGCCCGCGAGATGGTGACCGGTGTGGAGAGCAAGGGCACGTTTTTCGAGGAGTTGGGGTTCGACTATATCGGCCCCATCGACGGGCACGACATGGATCAGGTGCTGAGCGTTCTGCGCGGTGCGCGCGCGCGGGCGACGGGTCCGGTGTTGATCCACGCCTGCACGGTCAAGGGCAAGGGCTATGCCCCCGCCGAAGGGTCGGCGGACAAGTATCACGGCGTGTCGAAATTCGACGTTGAAACCGGCGAACAGTCCAAAGGCAAAAGCAACGCACCTGCCTACACCTCCGTGTTCGGAGAGACGCTGGCCGATCTGGCCGCGCGCGATCCGGCCATCGTGGCGGTGACGGCGGCGATGCCGGGGGGCACCGGCGTGAACAAGATGGCCGACCGGTTTCCGGGCCGCGTCTTTGATGTGGGCATCGCCGAACAGCACGGCGTGACCTTTGCCGCCGGGATGGCGGCCAGCGGGCTGAAACCCTTCTGCGCAATCTATTCGACCTTCCTGCAACGCGGATACGATCAGGTGGTGCATGACGTGGTGCTACAGGGTCTGCCGGTGCGCTTTGCCATCGACCGGGCGGGCCTCGTGGGGGCCGATGGCGCGACCCATGCCGGGTCCTTTGACATCGGCTACCTCGCGTCGCTGCCGGGCATCGTGGTCATGGCCGCCGCCGACGAGGCGGAGCTGGTGCATATGGTCACAACCGCCGCCGCCCATGACAGCGGCCCCATCGCCTTCCGCTATCCGCGCGGCAATGGGCGCGGGGTCGAGATGCCGGAACGGGGCGAGGTGCTGGAGATCGGCAAGGGCCGGATGATCCAGGAGGGCACGGATGTGGCGCTCCTGTCGCTGGGCACGCATCTTGACGCCTGCGAACGCGCCGCCGCACGGCTCGAGGCGGACGGGTTGTCGGTGTCCATCGCCGATGCGCGCTTTGCCAAGCCGCTGGACATGGACCTGATCCGTGATCTCGCCGCCCGCCACCAGTTGTTGGTCACGGTCGAACAAGGGGCCATGGGCGGGTTTGGCGCGATGGTCCTGCAAGCGATGGCCGCCGAAGGGCTGCTGGATCACGGGCTCAAGCTGCGCACGATGCACCTGCCCGACCGCTTCATCGACCAGGCCAGCCCGGACGAGATGTACGCCGATGCGGGCCTCACGGCGGACGACATCGCAAACACTGTCCGCGACGCCATGGGCCAGACCGCCACAAATGTGATCGACCTGAAACCCGGCGCCTGAGCCCTTCATTGTTCTGAAAATATGCCGGGGAGCGCGAGGGGCTGGCCCCTCGCTCCGCCGGTAAAAATCACCCAGACGCCCCAATCCGCGCGCGCGCCGCCGCCGCCTGATCCGGCAGGCCGGACCGGTCATAAACCTCGGCCAGCATCGCATTGAGCGGTACGCCATCCGGGTCGAAGGTGCGGCGCATCTCCAGCACTTGCTGCGCCTGCGACGTGCGTCCCGACCGGATCAGCGCGTCCAGATGGATCTGTTCAAAGAGGTCGCGCTGCGCGTGGCTGCCGCCGCCCTCGGCCAGACGGGGCAGGGCCTTGCCCAGAAAGCGGATGCAGTCCTCGTAATCCTCTGCCGCGTGGGCCGCGATCCCGTGCGCGGCCCAGAGCGCCACGTCCCGCCAGACCGCGCAGTCGTGGCGGCTTTCGTCCTCGGCGCGCGCCTCGATGGCTTTGAGCAGGTCCTCGCCCTCGGGCCGGCCGGTGCGCCCAAGGGCGTAGAGGTATTGCAGCGTCAGGAACGGGCTTGTCGTGTCCGCGCCGCGTTTGGCCACGTGATCGGCCACGTCGGCCCAGCGGTCGCCCACATTGACGCCCGCGAACTCCATCCGCGCCAGCAGTGACACCGCGCCGACCTGGTCCTGGCTGTAGTCCTTGGACAGGCCCCAGACATGGGTATCATACGCCGCCAGCAGGTCATCCGTCCGCCCCGCAGAGATGTAGAACAGCGCCAGGTGCCACCAGTTGTGTGTGTGCATGAAGCTGTTGAGGTCAGCCCAGTGATGGGCCACGGATTCCAGAAACGCGGTGCCTTCGGCCACCTGCCCGCGGGTGAGGTAGACATGCGCCAGCGCGTGATGCGCCCAGGGCTCGCTGGCGTCGATGGACAGGGCGTGGCGCGCCGCGGCTTCCGCATCGTCCAGCAGGTGGCATTCCTCAAAGCCAAAGGCGAGCATCCCATGGGCATAGGCGATGTCCGCGGCCCCCGGCTGCGCCTTTTGCGCGACGCGCAGCATGGCCGGAAAGTCGCCCGCGTTGAACGTGTGGTACTGGCCCAGTTTCAGCATCACCATGTCGCGGGGATGGGCGCTGACCGTGGCCTCGCAGAGCTGGATCAGCTTGGGGATCTCACCGGCGACAAAAAGGCGCGCGGCCTCGACGGCGGCGTCCTCACGCGGGGTCAGGCCCGTGGCGGCCAGCGCGTTGTCGAGAAACGGCTGCGCCAGTTTCGGGGCCACGGGGGCCTCGAGCAGCATGTAGAGGATCGCGGCATAGGCATTGGCCAGTCCGTTGGCGGGATCGTTCTTTGCCGCCTTCAGCACGTTGGCGGCCTTGGGCTGAAAGCTGATGAACCCGTGCACAAAGTCGTCAATGCCCTGGCGTGTGGCGGCATCGGTGCAGGTGATGGGCAGGCCGTAGAGGTCGTGCATGATGTCCCCCCTCAGATCGGGTGTTTGGCGGCATAGGCCAGCAGCAGATCGGCCACCGCGTCGGGCGCGTCCCAGTGGATCGAATGCCCGGCGGTCTGGATGATATGGTGCGGCAGGTGGCTGAGCACGGCGAGGATGTGATCGGGCGGCACGATCAGGTCAAGCGCCCCGATCAGCACCTGCGTGGGGCAGGTGGGGCTGGCCAGCGCCGTGCCGTCAAACCCGCGCAAGGCGGTCAGCTGGTGTTCCATCGCGTCCGCCGTCTGGGCGTGCGGGTAGGCGAGGCTGTCGGCGACGGCCTGATCCACCGCGTCCGGGTCGTGGTAGATGCCCGGATTGAACAGCCACGGAAACAGCGCGCGCAGCCATGTGTCGGGCGGCGCGTCGCTGCGCCGGATCGCGATGAGGTTGGCAAAAAGCGCCGTGTTGCGCGGCAGGCGCACCGGCGCCGAGGCCGCAATATGGGTCGAGGCCATGCGCCCCGGCACCTCTTGGGCCATGTGCAGCGCGATGATCCCGCCCATGGAGTGCCCGATCACGTGGAACCGGTCGTGGCCCAGGTGGGTCATCAGCGCCAGCGCGTCCTTGCACATCAGGTCAATCGACACCGGCGCATCCCAGGGGGCAGTGCGCCCCGTCGTGCGGTTGTCGGGCGTGATGCAGGTGAACTGGTCGCTGAGCCGGGGCACCAGCGGCGTCCAGCTGGCGTGGTCGGACATGAACCCCGCGAGCATCAAAAGCGGCGGGCCTTTGCCCGTCACCTCGTAGTGCAGGGCAATGTCGGGTCGGTCAAATGTCGGCATTGAGCTGTCCCCATGTGGGCAAGAGGTCATCCGGTGCGGGTGTGGCCGCATGGACCCCGCGCGCGATGGCGCGCGTCAGGCACAGGGCCGCCGCGTGGCCGATGAGGCCCAGATCAGTGGGTGCGGTCAGCGCCATGGCCCCGGTGGAGACGGCAAAGACCAGATCGCCGTCGCCGGGGCTGTGCGCGGGCACGCAGGCGCGGCCGATCCCGTCATGGGCGGCAATCGCGACCCGCTGGCACTGGGCCTTGTCGAGAGTCGCGTCGGTGGCGACGATGGCGATGGTGGTGTTGGCGCGTTCCAGCATGGCGGTCAGTTTACGGCTGTCCATGCTGCGGCCAAGCCCTGACGCTGGGTCAGGCCCCAGCCCGCCAAACTCGCCGTCGATCTCGAACGGGGCGGCCCAGAAATGGCGGTCGCCGGGTGTTGTGACGCTGCCCATCGGGTTGGCGACGACAAGCGCCGCGACCGTTGCCCCGGTGTCGAGGCGCAGGGACGCGGTGCCGAGCCCGCCTTTCATCATCGCGGTCATCGCCCCGGTGCCTGCCCCCACTGTGCCGATATCCGTGTGATCCGTGGCCGCGTCAAACGCCGCACGCCCGAGGGCGGGATAGGGCGTGTCGGCCCAGTCCTTGTCACCGCCCGACAGCAGATCGAAGATGATCGCCCCCGGCACCAGCGGGATGATCGCGTCGCCCACGCGAAAGCCCCGCCCTTGCGCGCGCAGACCCGCGACCACACCGGAGCAGGCGTCGAGGCCGTAAGCGCTGCCGCCGGACAGGACCAGCGCGTCGACCTGTGCCACGGATTTGTCAGGCGCCAACAGGTCGGTTTCGCGGGTGCCGGGCGCGCCGCCCATGACGGAGACCGAGGCGGTGAACGGCGCATCGGCGGTCAGCACGGTCACGCCGGATTTCAGCGCGTCGTCTTGTGCGTTGCCGACGCGGAGCCCGGAGATATCGGTGATCGCATTGTGCGGGCCTGGGATCATTTTTGCGCCTCCGGCGGGCATATTTTCGGGAACAATGAAGGGTCAGATGCGCGGTTTTGCGGCGGCGGTCGCGGGGTCGCCGGTGTTGGGCTCGCCTGCGGGTTCGATCAGCAGGACCTTGCATTCGTGGTCGGCACGGGGGCGGTGGGTGACGCCCTTGGGCACGATGAACAGCTCGCCCGCCTTGACCGTGTGGCTGGTGGTGTCGAGGTCCATGACCATTTCGCCTTCGAGCACGAGGAAGAAGTCGTCGGTGTCCTGGTGCAGGTGGTAGGGGAACGCGCCCTGGAATTTGACCACCATCACCTCGTTGTTGTTGTAGTCGGCGATGACGTGCGGGTCCCAGTGGCTGTCGAATTGCGCCAGTTTGGCGGCGAGGTTGATGGGCTGCATGGGCGTCTCCTGTTGTGGCGCCATCATGCCGGTATTGGGAGGGGCGGCAAGGGGGCGTGACCTTACGAGTGTGCCGTGGGCCTGCGCGCCTATGCCGGGTCGAAACCTTCCGAATCCACCGCGATCGCTGACACTTCGCCAGCCGTCGGTCGATCATCCTTGATCTTTGGCGCGCTTCGTTTCCACGCGGACAGGTTGCTTCCCACGTCGCGATAGAAGACCGGTACGCAGTCCTCGAGATCGGCGATGAAGTTTGTCTGTTGCGTGAAACGCCCACCCAACCGTTGAGAACGAAAAATGTGGAAACTATGGGGTGCCAGATGTTCCTTGCCCGACGTGACGATGTCGATGTCTTCTCGGATCTCGGCGAGGCTGTGCTGGGTCGGGTCATTCTTTCCCGGCCAAAGAAGTCTTAGGAAAACCCCGTCCACATTCGATGTCTTGACCTGACGCAGCATCCAGTTGACCCGTGCCTTTGTCGAAACCTTGTCTTCGGGCGCGCGCAGGGTCATGCCGACGTCGATGCTGCGCCGCATGATGTCCACGGTAATATCGATCGGTGCCGCCGCATCTGGCACTTCGAGGACGGCGGTGAGCTGCTGTCGTTCGCAAAGGTGTGTCAATTCATCTTTCAGCCGCTGTGCGGGTTCGTTCCGGTTTTTTCGGCTTAGGCGCTCAATCACACCTGTTTCAGTCAAACGACTGAGAATGAGCGCAAGATCACGGGTTTCCTGATGCCAAGAAGAAAGCACGACCTGCGCATCTGCTGATCTTGCTGATATGGTGCCGCCGCTTGACACCAGTTTGTTCAGTTCCGTCCATTCCTTTGGCATCCGGTCAAAGCCTTTGACGCCCGCACTGTCGTGAGACAGAAACCGTCGCATTTCATTCAGCAGTATCCGCTGATCCTTGTCCGCCACATTGTCCTGGGTCAGAAGAAGGTCAGCTTCGGTCAGGATGTACATCCATGACCAGTGGTACACGGGAATTTTGGAACGGCTCTTTGTAACGTCCGGTAAAGGATGTGCCTGTGGTGTTGTCGCGAATTGATTTGAGATTGTGATAACGCAATCAATTCCATTGTTTTTGGCCAGCTGCCGATATCTTTCTATTTGCTCGGCACTGAGTTCGTTATTTCCAATCTTGGTTTCGACCAAAGCGCGCCATTCACGGCTGCCGGTGCGCAAAACGATCAAGCCATCTGGCCTGTCCTTCAGTTTCTCGGTTTGGTTTTTGCACACCACTTCCGTGTAAGTGTCGATTTGTGAACGGACCCCGACTTTTTGATCGATGCTGGCCAAAAGCGCGGTTGCGAGTTCTGATACTTTCGCCATGCATGCAAGCACGATTGATGTCGTCCGACCTTCTTTGGAGGTCGTTGAAAGCACTGGAAACAGGCGCGCTTGCTCGCCTTGTACGAGATATTCGGGCAAATTGCCGGTCATGAAAACCTCTTTTTTACTGCCGAGTATAAGAGAGGTTTGCGCAGTATCCGTCAATCCATATGCAATTCGCGCAAAATCGCGTTTGATTTCCCTTGTTCGATTGTTGGGAGAAAGGGCCTGCGACCGGGAAGGGAATGGAAAACTGGACCCGTTTGTTCAGATGCACCGCCCGCCGTCGATTTCCATCGCCACGCCCGTGATCATCGAGGCGGCGTCGGAGCAGAGGAAGGTGGCGGCCGCGCCCATGTCCTGCGGGGTGGAGAAGCGGCCCAGGGGGATGGTGGAGAGGAATTTCTCGCGGATTTCGGGGGTGTCCTCGCCCATGAACGATTTAAGCAGGGGGGTTTCGCCCGCCACCGGGTTGATGGCGTTCACGCGGATGCCGTGGGGGGCCAGTTCGACCGCCATGGCCTTGGTCGCGGTGATCATCCAGCCTTTGGACGCGTTGTACCAGTTGAGCCGGGGGCGGGGCGACACGCCTGCGGTGGAGGCGACGTTGAGGATTGCGCCCGTGTTGCGGGATTTGAAGTGCGGGACCAGCGCGCGGGCGGTGAGGTAGACGGACTTGGCATTCACCGCGAGGACGCGGTCAAAGTCGTCTTCGGTCACGTCCTCAAGGGCTTGGGGTAAGTGCGTGATGCCCGCGTTGTTCACGAGGATATCGAGGTGCCCGAAGGCGGCAAGCGTGGCGTCGGCCATGGCCTGGACGGAGGCACCATTGGCCACGTCGACCTGCACCGCATGGCCGCCGATGTCATCCGCCACGACCTGTGCGCCGTCGCCGTTCAGGTCGGCCACCATGACGCGCGCGCCTGCGGCGGCGAATGCGCGGGCGATGCCATCGCCAAAGCCGGATGCGGCCCCGGTGACCAGTGCGGTTTTGCCTTCGAGTTGCATTGGATCCCCCTTTACCGCCGTTTGGTGTCCGGCCATTGAACGTCCGTTCGGGTCAAAAGTCGACCATCAGTTTGCGCCTTGGTCCGGCGCAGGTTTAGGGCGCGCAGGCGCCGTTTTCGAGGTCGATAATGGCGGAGCGCGCGATGTAGGTGTCCTGGCCCCCGACCTTGGGGCCGTAAAAATCCAGTTGCAGTTTCAGGAGCGACACGTCCGGCGCGTCGTCGATCGTGGCGGCGAATTCGAGCAGCGGCTTGACGTTGGAGGCGCAGAACGCAGGGACAAGCGCTTGGAAATCCGCTTCGGTGGCGAGGCGGTTGGTGGGCACATAGACGGTCAATCCGGCGACGGGCGGGCCATCGTCCTGCGCCTGCTGGAAAAAGCCAAGCTCCATCGCGGGCCAGTCCAGTTCGATGTCCTGCGCGTGGGTGGGCGTCGCAGCAAGCAGGCACAGGGCCACGAGAAGCGGACGGGGGGAGGCGGGTCTGTGCGGCATGGTCGTTTCCAGCGCTATGTGTCAGGCCGTCGCGCGGCCGCCTGATTGGTCAAAGCAGAAACCGGTGGAAAAGCTCGCCTCGTCGGAGGCCAGCCAGCAGGCCATGGCGGCAATCTCCTCGACCGTGCCGAACCGGCCCATGGGGATCTTGGATTGCATAAAGTCGATATGTTCCTGCGTCATTTGGTCAAAGATCGCGGTGCGCACCGCGGCGGGGGCGATGGCGTTGCAGGTCACGCCGGTGGTGGCCAGTTCCTTGCCCAGCGATTTGGTCAGACCGATCACGGCGGCCTTGGAGGACGAATAGGCGGGGGCGTTTGGGTTGCCTTCCTTGCCTGCGATGGAGGCGATGTTGACGATCCGGCCCCAGCCCTTGGCGGCCATCAGCGGCGCGGCGGCGCGGCAGCAGTAGAAGACCGCATTGACGTTGAGGTTGTGCACGGCCAGCCAGTCTTCGACCGGGTAGTCCCATGTGGTGGTGTTGGGCCCGGTGATCCCGGCGGAGCAGACGAGGATATCCGGGTTGGTCTGGGCCATTGCGTCGGCCACGGCGGTGGCGTCGGTGACGTCGATCTGGCGGGTGGTCATGCCGGGGGTGTCGATGGCTGCGAGCGCGTCGGGGTTGATGTCCCAGACCTCGGCCGTGCCTCCTTCGGCGACGATGCGGCCCGCGATGCCTGCGCCGAGGCCGGCGGCCCCGCCTGTCACGACGGCGCTGCGCCCTTTGAACCGGTTTTCGAAAATCATTCTGTGTCGTCCCTCAAGTCGTATCTGTGCACGTGCCGCAGCTGTCCGTCGCCTGCGGTTGTGGATTTTTCGTGGGCAAAGCCCTGCCGGACCCAGAAGGCCCGACCGCGTGGGTTGGCGTCAAGCACGGAGATGCGCAGGCAGGTGCCGCCATCGGCGCGGGCCTGGTCCGACACGTGCGCGACCATTTGCGCGCCAAGGCCGCGACCGCGCGCAGCAGGGTCCAGCAGCAACAGGCCGAGATACCAGTCGTCGGGCGCATAGTACCCCTTGAGGCAGGTGGCGATGCCAGTGAGCGTGCCGCCCGCCTGCGCGCCCCAGATCCAGATCTGGTTAGGCGGGACGATGGGGGGCGCGTCGGTCATTGCCTCTTCGACATAGGCTATGTCCGGCCCGGTCCCGGTTTCCAGTGCGATATAGTCGCGGGCGCGCAGGCACAGGTGCAGGACACGGTCGCCGTCGGTGGGCCATGTCAGCGGCACGATCTCAGCCATGATGGGCGGCAACGGTTTTCAGGGTCGAAAAGCCGAAGAGCGCCTCGAACCCTTTTTCGCGGCCATGGCCGGATTTGCCGACCCCGCCAAAGGGCAGTTCGACCCCGCCACCCGCGCCGTAGTTGTTGATGAACACCTGACCTGCGTGCAGGGCGCGGGCCAGCCGCATTTGCCGCGCGCCGTGGGCCGTCCAGACGCTGGCCACGAGGCCATAATCGGTGCTGTTGGCGATGGCGATGGCCTCGTCCTCGGTGTCGAAGGGAATCAGCACCTGCACGGGGCCAAAGATTTCGTCCCGTGCCAGCACGTGACCCGGGGGCACGTCGGCAAAGAGGGTCGGGACGACATAGGCCCCGTGTTCCGGCGCATTTTGCAGGTGGCCCTGCGCGGCGATGGTCAGGTCCGCGCCTTGGGAAAGGAAGTCGTTCACGATCTGCTGTTGCCGGGTCGAGATCAGGGGGCCCACGCGCAGGTCATCCATGGCGGGGCCCACGGACAGGGCAGTGTAGGCGTCGGCCATGCGTTCGCGCACCGCGTCATAAGCGCCGCGCTGGACGAGGATGCGGGAGGAGGCGGAGCAGGTCTGGCCCGCGTTCTGGATGCCTGCGTTCACGAGGAAGGGCAGGGCGGCATCAAGGTCGGCGTCGTCGAACACGATCTGCGGGGATTTGCCGCCCAGTTCCAGCGTGACGGGCACCACGTTGGCCCCGGCCGCCTGCTGGACCAGCGCGCCGGTGCGAACCGATCCGGTAAAGCTGATGTGCTGGACGCGGGGGTGACCGGCCAGCGCGGCCCCTGCCTCGGCCCCCAGCCCCGGCACCACGTTCAGCGCGCCATTGGGCAGGCCCGCATCACGGCAGATATGGGCAAAGGCGAGGGCTGTCAGGCAGGCCTCTTCCGCCGGTTTGAGGACACAGGCGTTGCCCATGGCAAGGGCTGCACCCACGCTGCGCCCGATGATCTGCATGGGGTAGTTCCACGGCACGATATGGCCTGTCACCCCGTGCGGTTCGCGCAGGGTATAGACGGTGTAGCCGTCGAGGTAGGGGATGGTCTGGCCGGTGATCTTGTCCGCCGCGCCGCCGTAAAATTCCATGTAGCGGGCCAGCGCCACGGCGTCGGCGCGCGCCTGGGTCAGCGGTTTGCCGACGTCGTGCGCCTCGATCTCGGCCAGGTCATCGACGCGGGCCAGGACGGCACGGCCGATGTCAGTGAGGATGCGGCCCCGTTCGGTGGCGGTCATGCGGCCCCAGTCGCCCGCGCGCGCGGCATGGGCGGCGGTCACGGCGGCGTCGATGTCGTTCGCCTGTCCGCGCGCGATCTGCGCCAGCGGGCTGCCGTCGGAGGGGTTGGTGAGGGGCAGGGTCGCTTGGGCGGCGCGCCATTCCCCGCCGATCAGCATCAGTGACGGGTCGAACCAGAGGGCGTCTGTCATGGGGTCATTTCCAGTTGGGGCAGGGTGGGGGCTGCGTCGATCAGGGTGCGGGTGTAGGGGTGTGTGGGGGCGGTGAACACGGTCTCGGTCGGGCGGTCCTCGACGATCTTGCCCGCCTGCATCACCAGCACACGGTCGGTGATCGTGCGCACCACGCTGAGGTCGTGGGAGATAAAGAGATAGGTGAGGTTGTACTGCTTACACAGCCCTGCGATCAGGTCGAGGATCTGGGCGCGCACGGACACGTCGAGCGCGCTGACCGCCTCGTCAAAGATCACAAGCTCGGGGCGGATGATCAGGGCGCGGGCGATGGCGAGGCGCTGGCGCTGGCCGCCGGAGAACTGGTGCGGGTACTTGTCCGCGTCGCCGGGTGACAGGCCCACATCCGTCAGCGCGGTGGCGATGCGGTCGGCGCGGTCGGGGGGCGGTTCGGGCAGCAGGTGGAAGGGTTCGGTGATCAGGCGCGACACCCGGTGGCGGGGGTTGAAGCTGCCGTAGGGGTCCTGGAACACCACCTGCATCTTGCGCCGCACGCCGGGGTCGGTGACGGGGGTGCCGTCCAGTGTGATGGACCCTGCCTGCACCGGTTCCAGCCCGAGGATGGCGCGGGTGAGGGTGGATTTGCCGCAGCCGCTTTCGCCGACAAGGCCGATGCGTCCGCCGCGGGGGATGTCAAAGCTGACCCCATCCACGGCGCGGTGGTGGCGCGGGGGCGCAAAGAGGCGGGTGCGGGGCAGGGCGTAGTCGCGCACGACGCTGTCGACCCGGAGGAGCGGTGCGTCGGACGACGCCTCTGGCAGGACGACGCGGTGGGTCGAGGCGGCGAGCAGGGCGCGGGTGTAGTCATGCGCGGGGTTGGTCAGCAGGGGGGCGGTGGTGCCGTCCTCTACCACCTCGCCGTGGCGCATGACGGTGATGCGGTCGGCCATTTGCGCCACGACGGCGAGGTCGTGGGTGATCATCAAAAGGCCCATGCCGTCCTCGGCGGCGAGGCGTTTCAGTAGGGCGAGGATCTGCGCCTGAGTCGTCACATCCAGCGCGGTGGTCGGTTCATCTGCGATCAGGAGTTTGGGCCCGCAGGCAATGGCGATGGCGATGACGACGCGCTGGCGCTGGCCGCCGGACAGCTCGTGCGGGAAACGGGCCATGGGGATATCGTGCAGCTCGACGCGGTCGAGCACGGCGCGGGCCTGGGCGTCGGCGTTCAGGTCGGGGCGGTGCAGGCGCAGGGTTTCGGCCACCTGCGCGCCGATGGTCATCACCGGGTTGAGCGCGGTCATGGGTTCCTGAAACACCATGCCGACCGTATTGCCGCGCAGGGTGCAGAGCGTTGGCTCGTCCAGTTGCAAGAGGTCGTGGCCATCCAGTGTGACCGACCCCGTGGCCTGCGCGCCGTCGGGCAAAAGCTGCATCACCGACAGGGCGGTCATGGACTTGCCCGAGCCGCTTTCGCCGGTGACGGCCACGACCTCGCCCGCGCTAACGCTGAGCGACACGTCGCGCAGGATCGGGGTGCCGCCTATCTGCACATTCAGGGCATCGATCCGCAGCAGGGTCATGCGCGCGCCACCCGCAGTTTGGGGTCGAGCGCGTCGCGCAGCCCGTCGCCCAGCAGGTTCAGCCCCAGCACGGTGAGGATGATCGCAACGCCCGGCACCAGCGCCATATGCGGTGCGATGCTGACCAGCGTTTGCGCGTCGGCGAGCATACGGCCCCAACTGGGGGTGGGGGGCTGCGCGCCGAGGCCGACATAGGACAGGGCCGCCTCAGCCAGGATGCCCAAAGAGAACTGGATCGTGGCCTGCACGATCAGGAGGTTGGCGATGTTTGGCAGGATGTGTTCGACGCTGATCCGGGCGGCCCCCTTGCCCGACACGCGCGCGGCGAGGATGAACTCCCGCGCCCAGAGCGGCAGCGCCCCGCCGCGCGTCACACGGGCAAAGACGGGGATGTTGAAAATGCCGATGGCGATGATCGCGTTGACCGCGCCCGCGCCGAAGATGGCGGTGATCAGGATGGCAATGACGAGGCTGGGGAACGCAAAGATCAGGTCGTTGCCGCGCATGATGACCTCGTCCGCCCAGCCGCCCTGACGCGCGGCGGCCCAGAGGCCCAGCGGCACGCCCAGCCCGATGCCGATCCCCACTGCGACCAGCGCCACGGCGATAGAGGTGCGCGCGCCCACCATGATCATCGAAAACAGGTCGCGGCCAAAGTGGTCGGTGCCGAACCAGTGGGTGGCGCCCGGTGTTTGCAGCTTGTCGGGGATGTTCATCGCGCTGTGGTCGAACGGCGTCCAAAAGAAGGACAGGCCCGCCGCCACCAGCACCAGCGCCGACAGCGCCCCGCCCAGCCACAGCGCGCGGCTCATGTCCGACCCCGCAGGCGCGGATCGACGGCGGCATAGGCCAGATCGACGGCGAAATTCACCACGATGACGGCAAAGACCAGCAGCATCGTCACCGATTCCACCACGATCAGGTCACGGGCCGAGATGCTCTGAAAAATCAGCCGTCCGAGGCCGGGCAGGTAGAACACCTGTTCGATGATGATCCCCCCCGCCAGCAGGAACGAAAATTGCAGGCCGAGGATGGTCAGCACCGGGATCAGCGCATTGCGCAGCCCGTGGCGGCGCAGGGCCTGTGCGCGGGTCAACCCCTTGGCCCGTGCGGTGCGCATGAAATCTTCGCCCATGATATCGAGCAGCGACGACCGCATGACGCGCGCGAGGATCGCCGCCTGCGGCAGGGCCAGTGCGATGGCGGGCAGGGTCAGGGATTTGAGCGCGGCGAACACGCCCTTGTCCCACCCGGCGAAACCGCCCGCGCTGAACCAACGCAGGTTGATGGCAAATACCAGCACCAGCATCATCGCGAACCAGAAATTGGGGATGGCGATGCCGATCTGCGTGGCCCCCATGACGCCCACATCCCCTGCCTTGCCCCGGCGCGACGCGGCATAGATCCCGGCGGGAAAGGCGATCAGCGTCGACAGCGCCAGCGCATAGAGCGCCAGAGGCAGCGACACCCAGAGCCGTTGGGCAATCATGTCGGACACGGGCGTGCGGTACTGGTACGAAGTGCCGAAATCACCCTGCACCATGCCACTGACCCAGGCGAGATACCGCTGCACCTTGCTCTGATCCAGACCCAGCTCGGCGCGCAGGGCGGCGAGCGTGTCCTCTTGGGCGTTCACCCCCAACATAAAGGACGCTGGATCGCCCGGCGCCACCTCGATCACCGCAAAGATCACGAGCGACGCGATAGCGAGGCTGATCAGCAGGGAGGTCAGGCGTTTGAGGGCATAGCGCAGCATGGTGCGCCGACGTTAGGCGGGGGGGTCGGGACAGGCAAGCACGTCTGTGAGCGCGCCGACATCCTGCGCCAGCGCGGCCAGTGCCAGCCCGCGCACGGTGTCGATGTAACAGGCCTGATCCCAGCCGCAGGTCTGCGTCAGGTTCTCCCACGTGCGCACCGACAGGATTGTCCACAGCAAGTCGGTCGCCTGTTCCGGATCGACGTTTGCGGGCAGGGTGCCTTCGTGCGCCAGCGCTTGCACCGCAGCGGCACAGCCTTCGCGCATGTCGGCCATGCGGGTGTTCCACGCAGCGGCGGCCTCTGCGTCCGTGTCGACGACCGCAAGGATGGCGCGCGCCACGCCATAGATCTTGGGGATGTAGTTCCCCCAGGCGGTCACGAAAGCATCGAGCCGTTCGGTGCCCGACGTGGCGCTGCGGCTGGCGGTGAGCGCGGCGTTGACGTCGTTCTGCATGTCCTGGAACCGCGTCGCCGCGATCAGCAGGTCGGTGCGGCCCGGAAAGTGCAGATAGACCGCCTGCCGGCTGACACCGCTGGCGCGCGCAATGTCGGACATCGTCGGCAATTTGGCACCGGGCCGTTCCAGAAGGGCCAGCGTGGCGGTCAGGATTTTTGTCGGGGTATCGATTGTTGTGCTTGACATGCTGTAAAGTACCACTTACTTGACAAACTGTCAATTGACACTGTGTCAAGCGACTTGGCTTCAGGAGACCTCATATGACCAAACGTATTTTCATCTGGGTGGCACACCCGAAACCCGGATCACTGAACGCGGCCTTGGCCGAACGCTATGCCATCGGCGCGCGGGCGCGGGGCGCCGAGGTGCGCATCATGCATCTGGCCGAGATGCAGACCGAAACCGGCTATGCCGACGGGGCCACGCTGTCCCCGGATGTGGTGGCGTGGCAGGACAATATCCGCTGGGCCGAACACGTGATGATCGTGCACCCTTACTGGTGGGGGGCCATGCCCGCACAGGCCAAGGCGGTGATGGATGCGGGCCTGCAATCGGGCTTTGCCTACAAATACAAGGCACGGGGCGTGGCCTGGGACAAGCTGCTGACCGGGCGCACGGGGGATGCGATCATCACCTCTGACACGCCGCCTTGGATCGACACGCTGCTCTATCGCAGTCCGGGCCGTCGGGTGATGCGCAATCAGGTGATGAAGTTTGTGGGCGTCAAACCGCGCCGGGTGGTCCAGCTTGGGTCGGTCAAGCTGGCCAAGCCGGAAAAGCTGGACCGCTGGTTGCAGCAGGCCGAGGCAATGGGGGCTGCGGCGGCCTGACCCCTCGCCAGCCGCGCGCCAACCGCTACAACAGGGGCATGGAACGGCCCCTGTTCATCGGATCCGACATCTATCGCGGATCAAGCTATGGCACGTGGCACCCCTTGCGGGTGCCGCGGGTGTCTACCGTGATCGACCTGAGCCGCGCGATGGGCTGGTTGCCGGGCAAGGTCTATGTGCCCAGCCCACCGGTCAAACCCCACGCGCTGACCATCTGGCATACACCGGAATATGTTGCGGCCCTGCACGCCGCCGAAGCCGCCCAAGAGGTGAGCGATGCCGTCCGCGCCCGCCACGCGCTTGGCACGCCCAACAACCCCGTCTTTCCCGAGATGTACCGCCGCCCGGCCACCGCGGCAGGCGGGTCGCTGCTGGCCGGGGAACTGCTGCGCGATGGCGGCATCGTCTACCACCCGGCGGGTGGCACCCATCACGGGATGCCGGACCGGGCGGGGGGGTTCTGCTATTTCAACGACCCGGTGCTGGCGATCCTGTCGCTGCGCCGCAACGGGGCCGCGCGCGTGGCCTATATCGACATCGACGCGCATCATCCCGACGGGGTCGAGGTCGCCTTTGCCACCGATCCGGACGTGCTGATGATCTCGGTGCACGAGGACGGGCTGTGGCCGCGCACCGGTGCGTTGGGTGCGACAGATACGCTGATGAACCTGCCCGTGCCGCGCGGGCTGAACGATGATGAAATGGCGCTGATCCGCGAGGATCTGATCCTGCCGCGCGTGGCCGCGTTCCGCCCGGATGCGATTGTCCTGCAATGCGGCGCCGACGGGGTGGAGGAAGACCCCCAGGCCCACCTGTCCCTGTCCAATCAGGCCCACTGGGCCATCGCCCGCGCCCTGATCGGCATGGCCCCGCGCCTGCTGGTGCTGGGCGGAGGCGGCTACAATCCGTGGTCGGTGGGGCGGCTCTGGACCGGGATTTGGGCCACGCTCAACGGCCACACCATCCCCGACCGCGTCACGCCAGAGGCCGAAGCCGTGCTGCGCGCCCTGCGCTTTGACGGCAACCGGCGTGGCAAGAACCCACCCGACCACTGGTTCACCACCCTCGCCGATACAGCCCGAACAGGCCCCGTCCGGGACGAGATCAGATCACACCTGTCGCAGCTCTGATCCCTGTCATCTTGCCAAATAAACTCCGGGGGAGCCCGCAGGGCGGGGGCTGGCCCCCCTCCGCACTATCCACCGTAATTGGCGTCGCTCACATGCTCCAACCAGGTGGCCGCCGACCCGTCCTGCATCTCCTGCATGGCGATGTGGGTCATCGCTGTCTCGGGGCCTGCCCCATGCCAGTGTTCGACCCCCGCAGGGATCCATACCGTGTCGCCCGCGCGGATCGGCTGCGGGGCCTCCCCGCGCAAACAGACCAGCCCGGCCCCCTGGGTCACATGCAGTGTCTGGCCCAGCGGATGCGTGTGCCAGGCCGTGCGCGCGCCGGGTGCAAAATGCACGCTCAGTGCATTGAGCCGCCCCGGCGCAGGGGCCGATATGATCGGATCCTGCCAGACCTCCCCGGTGAAATACTCCGGATTGGCGCGCAGGCTCGGGCGGCTGCCCGCCCGGTGCAGGATCATTCCGCCCAGCTCACGCCGGTCAGGTCAGTAGCCTGCGTCGGCGCGTTGGTCCACAGACCCTGCACACCGGCCTTGGCCACGGACAGTTGCGCCAGCTGGAACAGGTATCCGTTCACCGCGTCACCGGCGATGATCTCCTGCGCCTTGGCCATCAGGTTGGTGCGCGTGTCGGGGTCTGTCGTGCTGTTCAGCGTGGTGATCAGCTCCTGAAACGCGGGGTTGTCGTACTGGAAGTAGTAGTCCGGATTCGCGTAGATGCCGATATCCATCGGTTCGGTATGCGACACGATGGTGAGGCCAAAGTTCTTGCCACGGAACACTGTTTCCAGCCACTGCGCCCATTCGACATTGATGATCTCGGCCTTGATGCCGACCTCGGCCAGCTGGGCCGCAATGATCTCTCCGCCGCGGCGGGCATAGGACGGGGGCGGCAGGTGCAGGGTGGTTTCGAACCCGTCGGCCATGCCGGCCTCGGCCAGCAGCGCGCGGGCCTTGTCGGGGTCAAAGGACGATCCGCCCGTCAGGTCCACATAGGCCGGGTTGTGCGGCGCAAAGTGGGTACCGATGGGTGTGCCATAGCCGAACATGGCCCCGTCGATGATCGCCTGCCGGTCGATGGCATGGGCCACGGCCTGCCGTACGCGGACATCGTCAAAGGGCGGCTGCTTGTTGTTGGTGGACAGGATCGTCTCGCCCTCGGTCGAGCCGACGAGCACCTGAAACCGCGGATCGGCGTCGAATTGCGGCAGGTTTTCCGGCGCAGGGAAGCCGGTGAAGACGTCCACATCCTCGGCCATCATCGCGGCAAAGGCCGCCGTCGGGTCCGAGATGAACTTGAACGTCGCCTGCGTCAGGGCAGGTGCGTCACCCCAATAGCCGTCATATTGGCTGATCTGGATGCTGTCGCCCTGGGTCCAGCTGTCGAATTTGAACGGGCCGGTGCCGATGGGCTGCTGTTTGATGTTCTCGATGCTTTCGGGGGCCACGATCACGGCATCACCCCAGGCGAGGTTGAAGAGCATGTTGCCATTGGGCTCGGACAGGGTCAGGCGCACGGTTTGCGCGTCCACCACCTCGACGGTGCTGATCGCGGCATAGAGCGCCTTTTGCGCGTTGGCGCTGTCATCGGCGAGGATGCGGTCGAGGGTGAATTTCACGTCCTCGGCGTCCATCGTGGTGCCATCGTGGAAGGTCACGCCATCCCGCAGGGTGAATGTATATGTCAGCCCGTCATCCGAGATTTCCCAGCTGGAGGCCAGCCCCGGCACGACCGAACCGTCGCCCATGAACCGGGTCAGCCCCTCGAACACGTTGGAATAAAGCACGGAATCGATGGCCCCGGCAGCGGCAGAGGTCGGATCGAGGTGCGGCGGCTCAAGCTGCATCGCGACGGTGATGTCGGTCTGGGCGATGGCGGTGCCTGCCAGCAGGGCGGCCGTGGCCGTGCCGAGGCAGAGGGTGCGGAAATGGGTCATGGGGGTCTCCCTTTGTTGCTTGGGCGAAAGGCTAGACAAATCTCTGCGGCTTGACCAGCGTAACTGCCTTGAATGCGCGGGTTCCCTCGGGTACGTCGGCCCCCTTTCGCAGCGGAAGGCGGGCAGGATGGCAGTTTTGGGAGTGGATTTCGGCACGTCGAATTCGGCCGTGGGAATTGCCCGTGACGGGGCCGCGCATCTGATCCCGCTGGAGCCCGGGCAGACGACGCTGCCCACGGCAGTGTTCTTTGATTTCGACACCCGGCGCGCGGTCTATGGCCGGCCCGCCAATGCCGCGCTGATCGGCGGGGACGAGGGGCGGTACATGCGCGCGCTCAAATCCCTGCTGGGCACCTCGCTGATGCGCGAGAGCCGGATGATCCTGAACGAGCGGATCGATTTCATCACCATCATCGCGCGGTTTCTGGCCACGCTGAAAGCGCGGGCCGAGGCGGCGACCGGCGCACGGTTCGACCGGGCGCTGTCCGGGCGCCCCGTTCTGTTCCATTCGGGCGATGCGGCGCGCAATGCGCAGGCGCTGGTGGATCTGACCGAATGCTATTTGGCGGCGGGATTCGACGCGGTGGATTTCATGCCCGAACCCGAGGCCGCCGCCCTGGCCAGCCGCGACGTGCTCAGCCCCGGTGATCTGGGGCTGGTTGTCGACATTGGCGGGGGCACGTCCGATTTCACCCTGTTCCGGCAGGGCACGGCGGGTCAGATCGACATCGTGGCCAGCCATGGTCTGCGGCTGGGTGGCACGGATTTCGACCGCGCGCTGAGCCTTGAACATGTGATGCCCGGTTTCGGCATGGGCACGCGGATCCGCCATGCCTTTGGCGATCAGACCCATGTGGCGCCCAATGCGCTGTTTGCGGATCTGGCGACGTGGCAGAAGATCCCGTTCCTTTATGCCCCCGACAGCCGCCGTGCGGCCCGCGAGTTGGCGCAATACGCGGTGGAGCGGGACAAGCTGGATCGGTTGGTCCGGGTGCTGGAGGACGAGCTGGGCCATGACGTGGCCTTTGCGGTGGAGGCGGCCAAGATCGCGGCCAATGACGGGGCGGTGGCGGTGCCCGAGATCGATCTGGGCGCGGTCGAGCGGGGCCTGCGCCTGCCGCTTTATCCGGTGGCGATGGCGGCGACGCTGGCCCGCATGGCAGACCGGATCGGGGCCGAGGCGGCAGAGACCCTGCGGCTGGGTGGCGTGGAACCCGCCGCGGTCAGCTGCGTGATCGCGGTCGGGGGATCGAGCCTGATGCAGGTGGTGGAGGCCGCGGTGGCGCGGCAGGTGCCGCAAGCGCGGATCCATCGCGGTGCCGCGATGACGGCTATTGTCGAAGGGCTGGCCCTCGCGACCGCGGCCTGAGGGGCGGCCCGCCCCTTTCTGTCCGGGGCGCGGTGGTCTGCTGATGCCCCCGAGTTCATTTGAGCGGAATACTGCGGACGTCCGCTGTGGGCGGGCGCGGCCGGACGCAGCACTTCACACGGGTGTCGGCTTTGGTGACCTTTCGGACCCGATATCTCTTTCACGCTCTGATCGTCGGCGACCCGGATCCGTTCACGCCCCGTATCCATCAAGGAAGAGCGTGCCAAGAAAGTTCGCATTCGTTGGGGGTCTCCTGTCGTTGGGGGGTCACAAAATCTCGATTGAGCCCCTCATGTGCGGATGGAAGGCGCAGAAATACGATTTTTTCATGTCTTCGGTGACGGTGATTTTGCCTGTGCCGCCTTTGACGATTTCCCCGGTATCCCAACCAAATTCGTCTGCGGAGGCGGTATGCGGGGCAACATCATGGTTGGTCCAGCGGATCATGTCACCCACATGAACCCTCACTACTGCCGGTTCGTATGCGAACGACTTGATGGCGACGTCGTGCACCACAGGCGCGGCGGCGCGAAGCGGAGTGGTGATCAGGACGGCTGCAGATGCAGCCGCCCCACCAATCACGTCGCGGCGTGAAAGGGTTTGTCCCATCAGTTCAACGCCTCGACCATCATCTCGGCGTGGCCCTCGTGCGCTTTGAAGATTTCGAGACCTTGCTCGAACAGGGCCTTGACCTCGGCATTGTCGATGTTGGGGATCATCGTATTTTCAACAAGATCATTCACCGCCTGATGATAGGCCAATTCGTTGGCGGCATAAGCGGCATCGAATTCCGCGCCGCGCAGCTTGACGAAGCCGTCGATGATTTCTTCTGCATTTGCGTTCAGGGTCTGGCTGAATGCATTGTCCTGCGCACTGGCCCCAAGTTTGTCCAACAACCCCAAAGCCGCCTCGTTCACCGCCGTATGATCGCGGATCATGGTATTGGCGAAGGCGTGGATGTCGGGATTTGTCGACAGCGCGAGGGCCAGATGCGCATACCGGATGTCGATGTTGTCGGCAGTATAGGCGATGTGCGCATATTCAAGATCGCTCATGTCAGCAACGTCTTGTGCGGTTGCCTGTGTGCCGGTCAGGGCCACTGTCAGGGCAAGGGCGGAAATCAGTTTTCTCATTTCGGGAACTCCGGGTTGTGTTTCGATGCACTATGGATAATCCCGGGCTCTGCATCGGATACATGCGTGAACGTTCCAAGTTTCGTGCAGATCGTTCAGATATATGTACAGACGCAGTTTGGGGTCTAAAGTAGGACCATGCTTGATCTTCTGAGTGATATTCTTACGAACATGTCGATGCGAGGGACGTTGTACTTTCGCACGTCTTTCACAAAACCCTGGGGCGTCGCTGTTCCCAATTATGAAAATGTCGCCCGGTTCCACTTTGCGCACCGAGGCAGTTGCCTGGTGCGCGTTGATGGCGTCTCGGACCCCATTTCACTTGCGCAAGGCGACCTTGTCATCGTTCCACATGGCGCATCCCATGATCTTTATTGTGGACATGAACCCGAACACACGGTCATGCCGCTTGACGTCGTTCTGGCGCAGTCCGGATTTGATGGGTCCGGTGTGCTTGTCTACGGTGGCGACGAACAGCAAAGCGAAACCCAACTTATCTGCGGCCATTTTTCGTTTGAGCCCGGTTCACGGCATATCCTGATGGAGCGTCTGCCGCCGTTCATTCATCTCAAGAATTACGGCGAAAGCGCCGGGCGATGGATGGAAGCCACGCTGCGGGTCATCGGCGAAGAGGCGGGCGGGCGAAAGATGGGAGGCGATCTGATCGCCCTGAAGATGTCCGAAGCGATCCTGGCGCAGGCCATTCGCAGCTATATCGAAAGTGATGATGCGCAGGAGTTCGCTTTGGGCGCGTTCGCGGACAAGAATTTGAGCCGCGCCATAGATGCCTTTCACAAAGCCCCTGCAGCGCGGTGGACAGTCGAGTCCCTTGCCAGTGCAGCCGGAATGTCGCGCACGGGTTTTGCAGTTCAGTTTCAAAAGCTGATGCTGATGTCGCCGATGGAATACGTGACGACGTGGCGGATGGAGATCGCCAAAAAAGTTCTGCGACAGGCGGGGACGTCCTTGACGGATGCCGCGGAAAGCGCGGGCTACGCCTCGGATTCCGCCTTCACCCGCGCGTTCAAAAAGGAAACAGGGCTGACTCCCGCAGAATTTCGAAAGACGAATTACGCTGCTCATTCGAAGTCCTGAACGATCTGCACGTTTTTTCGGGTTCTTGAGCATGTATCGGTCGCAATGCTCGAGATAGCCTTCCTCTATCGACGCTGAAAACCAGCGCAAATCAGAGGAAGGAAAACCATGCCCCCACGTTTCATTACCAAGACCATCCACGCATATCTTGACTATCCTGTTGCCCTTGGCCTGATCGCCATGCCTTTCCTTTTCGGATTGGGCACCAGCGGGCCCCTGGCCTTCTGGCTGTCAGTTGTGACCGGGGTTGCGGCCTTTGTGCTGACCGTCCTGACAGATCATCATTTGGGCGTCGTTCGCGTTCTTCCCTACAGCCTGCACCTTGTCGTTGACGGTCTTGTCGGAGTTGCCTTTGTCGCCGTGCCCATTGTTCTGGGCTTTTCCGGCTTGGATTTCTGGTACTACGTTGTGCTTGGCCTGACGGTTCTGGCGGTCGTCGGCCTACACCAGCCCGAACATCAGGCGGCCGCAACCTAGGACGTTCCCTCGGGCCCAAAGGGGCCGCGTGAAGCGCATGGCGGCCGTCCACAGGCGGCGCTCGAGAACAGGGTCGGGGGTCGGTGTGCCTGCGCTAGCGCGGCAATAGCAGCGTTTCGAGGGCGGCACCCATGACCTTGGCGCTGTCCAGCATATCGGTGATACCGATCCATTCATCGGGTTTGTGCGCCAGTTCCAGCTCGCCCGGGCCGTAGGCGATGCAGTTGCGCAGCTTGCCGATGCGGTCGATGTGTTTCTGATCGTAGGATCCGGGAGACGCGACATAGGTGGGCGCCACGCCCAGCACGGCCTCGATCGCGGCGTGCACGGTTTCGACCACGGGGGCGGTTTTGTCGGTCATGGACGGCAGGACCACGTTCAACTCGCGCATCTCGTAGTCGAACCGGTCGCGCGAGGATTTGAGCCCTTCGAGCAGGTCGACGACCTCGGCGCGGACCTGGTCCACGTTTTCCTCGACCAGAAAGCGGCGGTCGATCACGATGCGGCAGCTGTCGGGCACGCAATGGGCGGGCAGGCCGTTGTAATCCTCGGCCTGTTCCGGCTGGCCGCCGTGGATGGAGTTGATGTTCATCGTGGAGTGCCGTGCGCCTTCGGGGACCACGGGCATCTCGGTGTGGCGGGCGGCCATGGCCGGGAACAGATCGCGTTCGAACGTGTCCAGCACGGCCCCCATGTGGCGCACGGCGCAGTCGCCCAGGAAAGGCATGGAGCCGTGGGCGATCTCGCCCTTGGTCTCGATCTCGGCCCACCAGCCGCCGCGATGGCCAAGGCAGATCCGGTCCTTGTTCAGCGGTTCGGGGATGATGACGTGCTGCACGCGTTTGGGGTCGAAATATCCCTGTTCCGCCAGATAGGCCACGCCGCCATAGCCGCCCGATTCCTCGTCCGCCGTGGCGCTGATTTCAACGGCACCGGAGAAGGCGGGATGTTCGGCGGCGAAGGCTTCGGCGGCGATGATGGAGGCGGCGAGGCCCCCTTTCATGTCGCAGGCGCCACGGCCATAGATCTTGTCGCCGTCGATCTCGGCGCCGAACGGGTCGCGGGTCCAGCCCTGGCCGACCTCGACCACGTCGTGGTGACTGTTGAAATGCACGCAGTCGCCCGGTGTTTTGCCGTCGCGCCGGGCCACCACGTTCCAGCGCGGATAGGTGTCGCTGTCGCCCGGCGTGCCGTGGGCGCGGATCATCTGCACCTCGAAGCCGTGTTTGCCCAGCCGGTCGCCCACGAGCGCGCAGATGTCGTGATAGTACCGCCCCGGCGGGTTCAGGGTGGGGATGCGGATCAGCGCCTGGGTCAGCGCGATCAGGTCGTCACGGGCGGTGTCGATGCGTGTTGCGAGGCTCATGCCGCAACTGTCGGGCGTGGTGCTGCGAATGGCAAGGGCGCGCGTGCGGCGGATCGGCCCTCCGGGGGGCATATTTGCCGGAACAATGAAGACCTAGAGCTTGCCCAATGGCACCTTGAGCGCCATGTCGCCCGCGTCGTCGCGGGGGATTTCGCCGGCGCGCATGTTGACCTGGAGCGCAGGGATGATGAGGGATGGCATGGCAAGCTGTGCGTCGCGTTCGGTGCGGAACTTGATGAAATCCTCGCGGGTCTTGCCCGCGCCCACGTGGATGTTGGCGGCGCGTTGTTCGGCGACGGTGGTTTCCCAGGCGATGGCGCGCCCGCCGGGGCCATAGTCGTGGCAGATGAAGAGGCGCATGTCATCGGGCAGTGACAGCACGCGCATGATGCTGTCATAGAGTTCGCCCGCATCTCCGCCGGGGAAATCGGCGCGTGCCGAGCCGCCATCGGGCATGAAGAGCGTGTCACCCACAAAGGCCGCGTCGCCCATCACGTGCACCATGCAGGCGGGCGTGTGGCCCGGCGTGTGCATGGCAAAGCAGGTCATCGCGCCCACCTCATAACTGTCGCCTTCGGTAAAGAGTGCGTCGAACTGGCTGCCGTCGCGCTGGAATTCGGTGCCTTCGTTGAAGACCTTGCCGAATGTGTCCTGCACCTCGGTGATCTTGGCGCCGATGCCGATCCTGCCCCCCAGCGCCTGCTGGATATAGGGCGCGCCGGAGAGGTGGTCGGCGTGCACATGGGTTTCGATAATCCAGTCGAGCCGCAAGTCATTGGCGCGAATATGGGCGATCATCTGGTCCGCCCCGTCGAAATTCAGCGCGCCCGCGGCATAGTCGATGTCCATCACCGCATCGATCACCGCGCAGCCCGAACCGTCGGGTTCCTGCACCACGTAGGAGATCGTGTTGGAGCGTTTGTCGAAGAACGGGGTGACGATGGGGTGCTGTGTCATATCGGGTGTCATGTGTCGGTCTCCTTTTCTACGGGTCCGCCCTGATCCGCCCAGGTCGAAAACCCTTCGCGCAGGTGGGCGGCGTCAAAGCCCATGTCTTGCAGGGTTGCGACTGTCAGGGCCGAGCGCCAGCCGGACGCGCAGTGAAAGAGGTAGGTTTTGCCCGGCTGTCCGAACACCTCCTTGAAATAGGGGCTGTCGGGATCGACCCAGAATTCGATCATGCCACGCGGCGCGTGAACGGATCCGGGGATGTAGCCGCTGCGCTGGCGTTCGCGGATGTCGCGGATGTCCACGATCACCACATCCGGGTCGTCCACCATGGCAATGGCATCGGCGGTTTCGACCTCTGCGATGCGGGCGCGGGCCTCGGCGACCATCTGGGCGGCGGTGGTGGTAAGGGCCATGGGTGGTGTCCTTGGGCGGTGTTTCCCTGTGACTGTGCCAGCGCGGGGCCTGTCGGGCAAGCGCCATGACATGTCCGATCAGCGGTTGCGCCGGGCAAAGACCTGCCGTGCCAGTTGCCCAAAGATCTGCGCCTTCTGGCCATAGCGGGCCTCGGGCGCATAGACGAGGGAAATGGGCGCCTCCGGCTGCCAGAGTGCACCGGGCAGGACCTCGATCAGGCGGCCTTCGGTCAGTTCCGCCTCGATCGCGAGCCGGGATTTGACGGCAAAGCCGAGACCGCTGACCGCGGCTTCGGTCAGCATGTCGGAGTTGGAGACGAGCACGCGGGAAGCAACGGTGGCTTCGTGTTTGCGGCTGCCCTGTTCAGCAAAGGCGATGCGGGTTTGCCATGGCAGGCAGACCCATGGCTGCACCAGAACGTCCGCGATGGTCCTAGGGTGGCCTGCGCGGTTGAGCAGCTCCGGTGCGGCGCAGATCACACGATCATTGTCGCAGAGTTTGGCGGCGACCAGGGCACTGTCGATCAGCTTGCCCACGCGGATCGCGCAATCCTGCCCTTCGGCGGCCAGCGATACGAAGCGGTCGACGGCCAGGAAATCCAGCGTCAGCCCGGGATGGGCGGCCTGAAAGGCGGGCAGGGCCGGCATCACGAAGCGCGACAGGATCCAGGGCGACATGGTCACGCGCAGGGTGCCCGTTAACTGTGCCGTGCCGCTGCCCGCGTCGCGTTCCGCGAGGGCCAGATCGGACAGGATCACCTGCACCCGTTCAAAAAACACCTGACCTTCGCCCGTCAGGCGCATGGCGCGGTTGCTGCGGTGAAACAGCGTCAGGTTGAGCGCGGTTTCCAGTTTCTTGACCCGGTGCGTGGCGGTTGCAGGCGACACGCCCCCACGGCGCGCGCCGGCCGTGACACCGCCGGTTTCGGCAATGGCGACAAAGGTCTTCAAGTCATCGATGCTGTACATGCGCCCATCAAACGTTTGAAATTTTCGAATGATACATTTGCAATTGAGCAGATATACCTGAATTTTTCAATCGATTACCTCTATCCGCGTCAAGTGGAGGAGACATCATGACACGCACATTGCTTGCCATCACGACAGCGCTGACGCTGTCTGGCGCGGCCCTGGCGCAAAGCCCCGAGGTCTATCTGGAGTTCCCAAAGGAGATGCCGCCCGGCAACCTAGCCATTGGCCCGGACGGGCGCATGTTCATGTCGGTGCATGAATTCTACGGCCCCGAATTGCGCGTGGTCGAGGTGATGCAGGACGGGTCCACCAAACCCTATCCGACCGAGGATTGGGCGCGCGCGCCCAGCGAGGATGGCGACGGGCTGCGTGGTGTGCTGGGCCTGCGTGCGGATCGCGAGGGCATCCTGTGGATGCTGGACGGGCAGGGCGAAGGGCAAACCGGGCGCGTCGTCGGCTGGGACACAAAAGCCGAAAAACTGCACGCGATTTATTATGTGGGCCAGCCCGCAGCACGGGCCACGTCATTCCTGAACGATCTGGCGGTCGATCGGGAACATGGCGCGATCTACATCTCTGACACCGGTGACGGGGCCAATTCGGCGATCATCGTGATCGACATGGACACGGGCCGCGCCCGCCGGGTGTTGGAGGGCAGCGCCTTTACCGTGCCCGAGGACACGCCCATGATCATCGACGGCAAGGAAGTGCTGTTGGGCGGCAATCCGGCCAAGATCGGGATCAACCCGATCACCATCGATCCGACCAACACGTGGGTCTATTTTGCGCCGATGACGGCCACATCCATGTACCGCGTGCGCACCGCGGACCTGCTGGACGAACGCCTTGATGATGCAGCGCTTGCCGGAAAGGTCGAACGCTATGGCGACAAGGTGATTTCGGACGGGTCCACAGTGGATACGGGCGGCAATGTGTACATCACCGCCATGACCGACAACGCCATCGGCGTGACCAAGCCGGACGGCACATATGAAGTGCTGTTCCAGTCGGACGAAGATCTGCCGTGGCCCGATGGGTTTTCGATGGGTGCGGATGGCTATGTCTATGCCACGATCAACGAGCTTCACCGCTCGCCGGTCCTGAATGGTGGCGAGGATGCGTCGCTGGGCACCTACCGGATTGTGCGGTTCCCTGCGCTCGCCCCTGCGATCAGCGGACGGTAGGCGCCATGTTGTACCGTCTGGATTTCACCGTCGAATATGACAGCACGATGCAGCAGCAGGGCCTGTTGGGCATCTGGGCAGAAGAGGCCGAAGCCGCGCTTGGTGCCAAGTCGGCAGGCGTGGTGCGCGATCTGTGGAAAGTGGTGGGCGAGCGCAAGGTTCTCGCCATCATCGAGGTCGAAACCCCCGATGACTTGGACCGGATCCTGTTTGATCTGCCGATCATGCAGAAGATGGGCCACCACGTGCAGGTCGAGGTCAAATCGCTGCGCCGCTACGAAGACTTCGCAAATGACGTTTCGGAACGGCTGGGAAGGTAGGAGCAGATAATGGCAAAGATGGTGCATTCCTGCATCCGGGTTCTGGACGATGCACGGTCCATCGACTGGTACAAGGCGGCGTTCGATTTGGACGTCGCCGACCAGTTGGACTTTGACGGCTTCCGGCTGACCTATCTGTCGAACGCCCGAACGGGGTTCGAGCTGGAACTGACGCGGAACAAGGACCGCACGGCGCCCTACGATCTGGGCGACGGCTATGGGCACCTCGCGGTGGTCGTCGAGAGCGCCGATGCGCAGCACGCTGACATGTCGGCCAAGGGCATGGAAGTCGGCAACCTCGTCGATTTTGCCCCCGGCGGTGATCTCGTGGCGCGGTTCTTTTTTGCCACCGATCCGGATGGCTACAAAATCGAAGTCATCCAGAAAGGCGGGCGTTTCAACTGATCAGGGACCGGCTCAGATCAGCGGGCGGCGCGGCAGATCCGACGAGTCGACGCGCGCCAGCTTGGCCAGCCGGTTCATGTCGTGGATGGTCAGCTGTTCATCGGTCCATGTGGCGATCTGATCCTCGCGCAGGCGGGCCAGCGTCTTGTTCGTATGCACGAGCGACAGACCGAGCGCATCGGCCAGGTCCTGCTGGCGGTAGGGCAAGCGGACATGCCCCTCCTTGACCATGTTGACCGACGCAAGGCGCGAATAGAAGCGGTGCAGTGCCCAGGACACCTTGGCCCGCGCATCCAGCTGGCCGACAACCGCCAGAGCCTCGCCAAGAAACACTTCTTCCAACGCGGCGATGCGGGTCAGGTCATAGGCGCGAGACGGATGGCTGGTGAACAAGGACCACAGATCCGACCGGTTGAAGGTACACAGCCGCATCGATGTCGATGCTTCGACGGAATGTTCCATCTCGGACATGACGCCAGCCTGAAGGCCGATGAAATCGCCCGGCAGGACAAACCCCACAACCTGCCGCCGCCCGTCTTCGAGTGTCTTGTATCGCAGCCCCATGCCCTTGAGGCATGTAAACAAGTGCGTCGAGGATTGCCCCTGTGCCATGATCTCGGTGCCGGGCTGGGCTTCCAGCTCTCCGGTCTTGAACCTTTCCATAAAGGCAACTTCGGACCCTGTCATGTCGAGAAAGGCGTCCATTTTGCGAAGCGGGCAGTTGGTACAATTCGTGGACATTTTTTCCATTCGCTATGTCATAGATTAATTCGCGCCGTTCGGGAATGTGCGATTATGGGATGATGTTGGCCCGTTTCATCACATGAACCCCCGTGACCTGTCCCATGGAAGGGCATTGATCGCTGGATCGAACTCGGTCGAAGTGATGGATGTCGCCGAACATCTGGTCGCCCATGGCTGGCCCGAACCGGTAGTGGTCAAGACGCCGCACATCGCGGTCGAACGCCTGAGGTCGCGAACGAATCCGTTCACGCTGGCGGTGCTGCTGATCAACCAGTCTGATCCCGAAACCTCGGCGGCGATCGACATGTGCGAACATATCGGGTGCCCGGTCATCGTGATTAACGGTGACGGGAGCAAGAAACGGGCAGGGCAGGTCGTAAGCCTGTCCCGCCCGTTTATTGATACAGACCTTGATCAGGCGCTGCGGACGCTTGGACTTCTGACCCGTTAGCTCTTGCGCGCCATGGCCAGACCCACAAGCACACCCAGACCCAGCGCACCTGCCACAGCAAGGCCGGGATTGCGACGCACGGCATCGGCAGCTTGTGCCCCCGCAGACTGGGCGTGGTCCTGTACGCGTTCAGCAGTTTGCTGCACACGGGCCGCGCTGTCCCAGGCCACCTCCTTGACGGTTTCCTGGATCACCTCGGCTTCGTTGCGTGCCTTGTCGGCGAGGTCGGCGACCTTGGCCTTGGCCTGAGACAGCGTCGTGTCGTGGCCATTCTTCACAGCTTCGGGGCTCGATGTCGTTGTATTGGACATTGGATATCTCCTGTCTCGTTTCGTTGCTGGACCAACGCTGCCCGCGTCAAATTGTTCCCAATCGATGCCGGAACATTCTCGGAAGCGTCGCGTTGAACCACCGAAGCCAAATGAAAGGAAGCCACATGTTAAGTTGGTCACTCTTGTTCTTGGCCGTTGCACTGATCGCCGCGATCTTTGGATTTGGCGGCATCGCCTCGGCCTCCGCAGGTGTTGCGCAGGTCCTGTTTGTCCTGTTCCTCATCCTGTTCGTGGTGACAGTCATCGCACGGCTGATCCGTGGACGGTCCTGATGCGGAAGATAAAACCAATGTCGGCCGGACCCTGTGATGCAGGTTCCGGCCGATTTTTTGTGCCGTATGGCTGGTTGGCCAACATCATGGAGGGTCGCGGATGACGGATCGCGCGGTGCGCAGTGGGGCGCAGTGTCTTGTTGATTGCCTGGTCAAGGCCGGTATCCGCACCGTTTTCGGCGTTCCGGGTGAGGAAACCACCGCCTTGATGGAGGCGATTACCGCGTCACCCATCGACTTTGTCCTGTGCCGCAACGAACAGGGGGCCGCCTTCATGGCATCGGTGCACGGACGGTTGACCGGGCAGCCCGGCGTCTGCCTGTCGACGCTGGGCCCTGGGGCCACGAACCTGGTCACCGGGGTGGCGGATGCCCAGCTGGATCACGTGCCGCTGATCGCCATAACCGGGCAGGGCGCGCGAGATCGCCTTGGCCGGATGAGCCATCAGATGATCGATCTCGAAGCGCTCTTTGCCCCGATCACCAAGCTGAGCCGCACGATCCTGATGCCCGATGACATTCCCCCAAGTATTGCAGAAGCCATGCGGCTGGCGCTGGAGGGTCGACCGGGTGCCGTGCATCTGTGCCTGCCCGAGGACGTGGCCGGTGCGGAGACTGCGGCAGTGCCACTGCCCGTGCGCCAACCACCGCAGCTGCGCGCCGGGGCGGCAGACATCGCGGACGTGGCCGACCAGTTGGCAGCGGCCAAGCGGCCCGTTTTGATCGCCGGGGCAGGGGTGGTGCGCGCGGGTGCGGCGGATGCGCTGCGCCGCTTTGCCGAAGAGACCGGGATCCCGCTGGCCACGACCTTCATGGCCAAGGGGGTGTTGCCCGCGGATCATCCCAACACGTTGTTCACCGTAGGTCAGAGCGAGGAGGACTGGGTCGATCTGGCCCTGCGCGCTGCTGATCTGGTGGTGCTGGTGGGGTTTGATGCGGTGGAATACCCGCCGCTGGCGCTGACGACGCAGGGCGAGGTCCCGGTCTGTGTGCTGGACGACACGACCCCCCGCGCCGATACCGGCCTGTCCATCGCCGCCGAAGCCATAGGGGATATCGCCCCGACCCTGACGGATCTGCACGCGCAGCTTGCAGGTCGCAAATGGGACGAAGGCCCGGCATTCGCCGCCGCGCGCGAAGGTATGCGTCGCGCCCTGTCACGCCGCCTGACCGAAGCGGACAAGGGCCCAATTGCTCCCGCCGACATCTGCCGTGTCATTACCGATGCGCTGCGTCCTGAGGACACGGTGTTGTCCGGGGTCGGCCTGCACAAACTGTGGATCGCGCGTCATGTCCAGCCGCGCCGCGCCGGGCAACTCATCGTGCCCAATGGGTTGGCCGGTATGGGTCTGGCCCTGCCCGGTGCTCTGGCCGCCGCGCGCCTGCAAGAGGAGGGCCGCGTGCTGGCCGTATGTGGCGACGGTGACGTGATGATGAACGTGCAGGAGATGGAGACAATCACCCGCCTTGGCCTGCGCCTGACCGTGATGGTCTGGGTGGACGGCGGGCTGGGATTGATCGATGCGCATCAGGGCGCGGGCGGCCCCGATTTCCCCTTTGGCAATCCAGAATGGGACCGGCTGGCGCGGGCCTTTGGCTGGACACATGCGGCGGTGCAGGGGCTTGGGGATCTGCCCGATCTGCTGGCCGCGGCACAAGGCGCGGAGGGACCGACCCTTTTGTCCGTGCCGGTGGATTACGAGACGGTCGGGCACATGCCGGGCCGGGAAATTGTGCGACCGGGGAACAATGCGGCGGCCTGACGGGTTTCCCCTCCAACCGCAACAGACAGAAAGGAAATGTCTCATGTCGAACGCTCTGAACGTTGTTCCCAGCGAAGATTCCGTCTCCACCGGTGTTCGCGACACCGAAGCGATGGCCGAAGGTCTGGCTGACATGCTTGCCGACACCTACCGCCTGGTGTTCAAGTCCCACGCCTATCACTGGAACGTCGAAGGGCCGCTGTTCTACTCGGTTCACAACCTGACCGAAGGCCATTACGAAAACATGTTCAAGGCCGCCGATGAACTGGCGGAGCGCATCCGTGCGCTGGGTCACCTGGCGCCGACGGCAATGGCCGACATCGTGGGCCGCTCCAGCATCGAGGACAAAAGCGGCGCGCTGACAACCGAAGACATGGTGGCCGATCTGGCCAAGGATCACGAACGCCTGGCCCACCGCTTTCACGCGCTGATCGAGATGGCGGAAAAGCGCAAGGACCCCGTCACCGAAGACATGGCAACAGAACGGAGCGCATTTCACGAGAAAGCAGCGTGGATGCTGCGCGCGCTGGTCAAGACCAGCTGAGGATTTAACAAGTACTTGGGTAAAAAGTGGCCCCGCGTCTGGTATCAGGCGCGGGGCTTTTTGTTTCAGGCCTTGAGAACTGCCGAGGACGCAAAGAACATCGCCTGACTGACCGCAGAGCGCACCTGATCTTCGGTATAGGGCTTGGAGATCAGGAACGCTGGCTCGGGACCCTCGCCTGTCAAAAGACGTTCGGGGAAGGCAGTGATAAAGATCACGGGGATGTCGCCTGCCTTTTCGGTGATGCGGTTTACGGCATCGATACCGCTGGAGCCGTCCGCCAGCTGGATGTCGGACAGGATCAGATCGGGACGTTCGGTGTCAAAGAGCCTCAGCGCCGCCGCTTCGGTGCGGGCCACGCCGGTGACGCGGTGACCCATCTCGGTTGCGATATGTTCGAGATCGACGGCGATGATCGCCTCGTCCTCGATGATCATGACGCTGCCGCTGACCGATTTGGCCATTTCCTCATAGGCGATGTTCAGCAAGGCATCGATGTCCTCGGGCGAACGTCCCATGATCTCGGCCACATCTTGTGCGCTGAACTCCTCGAGCGTGCGCAGCAGAAGAACCTCGCGCGTGTCATCGGTCAGAGCGGCCAGATGACGCTGCGCCTGACCGGTTGCTCCGTCTTCGCTTGCCTCGAATGTGGCACCGCTCGTGGACCAGATGGAGTGAAACACCTTGAACAGTGCGACCTTGGGCGCGCTGTCCAGCGAGAACTGGTCGGGTTCGACCAGAATCGCCTCCAGCGTCGTGGCCGCATAGGCATCGCCACGGTCCTGACTTCCGGTCAAAGCACGCGCATACCTTCGCAGATAAGGCAGGTTCGCCCCGATCTTGTCCGCCAAAGTCGTTTCATTTGTTTGCGACATCCCCTGTCACTCCCGTATTTTTTTCACCAATCTGTGGAACCAATGCGCATCGAGATCATTTAGTTCCGTAGTGCATGCAAATTTTACAGTGGCAGGTAGATAAATGAGCCGACCGGATCGAACATCAAGAGTCTCCAAAGAGATCGACGAGAATCTCAAGCGGGCCTACGAAGATGTCGCCAACCAGGAGTTGCCGACGCGCTTCACCGACCTTTTGGAACAGCTGCGGGAAAAAGACGCCGCTGGATCGAAAAAGGACGGTGCCAATGACAACTGATCCCAAAGAGGAAATTGTCACACATCTGGGCGCGATGCGCGCCTTTGCCATGAGCCTGACGCGCAATTCGGCGCTGGCCGATGACATCGTGCAGGACGCGCTGGTCAAGGCGTGGACCAATATCGGATCCTTTCAGGCCGGGACAAACATGCGGGCGTGGCTCTTCACCATCCTGCGCAACACTTATTATTCGCACCACCGCAAGCGCAAACGCGAGGTCGAGGACACCGAGGGCGAGCTGTCCGCAGGTCTGGCGCAAAAGCCCGATCACGACGGGCGTTTGCAGATGCGCGATTTCAACGCGGCCTTTGGACTGTTGCCCGAAGAACAGCGCGAGGCATTGGTGCTGGTGGGGGCTGGCGGCTTTTCCTACGAAGAAGCGGCAGAAACCTGCGGCGTCGCCGTCGGCACGATCAAGAGCCGGGTCAACCGTGGCCGCGCAAAGCTGGTCGAATTGATGGATATTTCCGACGATGAAGCCATGGAAGCAACAGAGGCAGTGACGCAGGGCATCGTCACCATGAACCAGAGTATTGCGTAATGACCGGGCCGCCCCTTGGCAGTTTGCGGGTCCGCCTGTTGCTGTTGATGCTGCTGGCCCTGTTCCCCTTGGGCCTGATCGCCATGTGGCAGACGTTTCGCGTGGTCGAGGAAACGCGCACGATCACACAACAGATGATGCTCGACACCACGGCGGCAGCGGCTGTTGACCAGCGCGGGCTGATCCAGCGCGTCGTGGGGGCGGGCTTTGGTCTGGGGGCCATGGCGCGAGTTGCAGATACGGATACCTGCCGTTCGGCAATGGCGGATTTCCTGAAATCCGACGACACGATTGCCTTTGCCGGGTACATTCCCCGCTCGGGCATTATGTCGTGCAGCAGCAGCGGCGACGCGGTGGTCGATTTTTCTGACTATCCGAACTTTACCGAAGCGATCGAACGGGACGCCATTTTCGTCGAGGTGAACAATTCCGGCGCAGTCAGTGGAACGCCTGTGATCATCGTGAACGTTCCCGTTCGCGATGATGGCGCGTTTGAGGGGTTTGTGTCCCTGTCTATGCCGCAGGACGCCCTGCGCGGGACCATCGCTCACGACGTCGAAGGGCTGTCGCTGGTTGCGATCAGCACATCCGGCGTGGCGTTCGACATCTCTGGTCTGGACGGCGACGCCGCCGACCACCTGCCACGCGACGTCGCACCCGAAGACATGTTTGCACGGGCAGGAACAACGTTCTCCGGGTTCTCCAAATCAGATGCTCCGCGGATCTTTTCCGTCACGTCCGCGGTCGAAGACAGCTATGTTGTCGTCGGAAGCTGGCCCAATACCGGGATCTTTGAACGCGCCTTGTGGGTGCAGGCCGCGTTGCCTGCGCTTTTCGCGGTCATCATGTGGGCCGCCAGTATGCTTGTGGCCTATTTCGGGCTCGATCGCCTTGTGCTGCGCCATCTCAAGGCGTTGCGCTCCGCCATGCGCCAGTTCGCACTGGGCGAACGAAATACCGAGGGGCTTGTCCTCGAAGACGCGCCAAACGAATTCGAGGATGCACAACGCGCATTCAACCGGATGACGTTGCTGATCACCGAGGCCGAAGCGCGTCAGCTCACCGACCTGCATGACAAGGAAGTCCTGCTGCGCGAGGTGCATCACCGGGTGAAGAACAACCTGCAAATGATCGCCTCGATCATGAACCTGCAATCCCGGACAGCCCGCAGTGCCGAAACCCGCGAGATGCTGGGCGGGCTGCAACGCCGGGTGCGCGGCCTCGCCACGCTGCACCGGTCGCTCTATGCGCATACCGACACGTCCCAAGTCGATGCCCGCGAATTGCTGGACGCCGTGGTGGCGGAATCCTCGGCGATCCTGCCCGGCAAGACGCTCGAGATACGCAAGGATCTCGCGTCTTTCCTGCTCTATCCCGACCAGGCGGTGCCGCTTTCCATGTGGGCCGCCGAGGCGCTGACAAATGCCGTCAAATATGTCGGGCGCAATGGGGACGAGACACCGTATATCAAGGTGACTGCAACACATGACGGGGCAGGGACCGCAACACTGAGCATTGAAAACAGCACCGGCACGCCACTGATCGATCCGATAGACGACGAGGTGGAAAGCACCGGGCTGGGCACCAAGCTTATGATCGCATTCTGTCGCCAGCTCGAAGGCGAGGCAGAGACCACCGACGCCGATGGCGCGTTTGCCCTGCGCTTGCGGTTCAGCATTCAGGGTTTTGCCGATGATGCGGCAACCGAAAGGCAGGGTGCACATGAGCCGGCCTGATTTCGAAGTCTTTGTTGCCGCCAACGAGGCCTTTGCCGCATTCGAGCAGGCCGTGCTTGAGGCGAAAACATCGGTGATCGGCGGCTTTCGCATCTTTGACATGCGCACGCGCCTGGTCAGCGATGCGGCCCGCGCCATCGGCGACACCTGGTTTGACCTGCTGGACCACGTGTTGCGCCGCGGCGTGACACTGGATCTGACGATCAGCGACTTTGATCCGGTCTATGCCACCGCCTTGCATCGCAAGACGTGGTCGACGCTCAAGATCGCCGCCGCTCTGGTCGAGGTTTCGGGGGTGCCGCAGGATCATGTCAAGGTACGACCCGCGCTGCATCCTGCAACACCCGGTGCCTTGCCATGGCTGGCCTTCCTGCCGGAAAGCCTGCGCCGTGCACAGGCCGCCCGCGCCGGTTTGAAACCCGCCGCGCGCATCGAAGCGCCTGGTCTCGACCAGCGCTTGCCCGCGCTGCACACCGTGACCCATCACCAGAAGCTGGCCGTGATCGATGACGACACGCTTTATATCGGCGGTCTTGACCTGAACGACCGCCGGTTTGACACGCCCGACCATGACCGTCCCGCGCACCAGACATGGTCCGACGTGCAGGTGATCCTGCGCAACGATCCTGCCGTGGCCGAGGCCAAGGCGCATTTGCAATGCTTTGACGACGTGGTGCATCGACGGGCAACGCCGCCGCCGATGACACACGTGCACCGCACCCTGTCGGCTGACCGGCGGCTCAAGCTGCCGTTCCTGTCACCCCGGACGCTGGTGTCGGAACTGGAGCAAGCGCATCTGGACGCCATCCACCGCGCGCGGCACCTTCTCTATATCGAGACGCAGTTCATGCGCTCCCGCCCCGTCGCCGAGGCGATGGCCAAGGCGGCAGAAGCGCGCCCGGACCTGTCCCTGATCATGATCCTGCCCGCCGTTCCCGAAGAGGCGGCCTTTGACCCCGAGGACGAGATCGGGCTCGAGACCCGCTATGGTCTTGCGCTGGAACAGGACATGCTGGGCATCCTTCGCGCGGCGTTTGGCGCGCGCGCCACGATCGCCACACCTGTCCGTCCTGTAATGGCCGCCCGCGACAGCCGCGGCACGCGGGCCGGTTCACCCCTGATATACGTGCACAACAAGGTACTGGTGCAGGACACAGAATTCGCGCTGGTGGGCTCTGCCAATCTGAACGGCCGGTCATTGCGCTGGGATACCGAGGCCGGGGTGGCCATCACCGACGGGGCCCGCATCGACACGCTCCGCACGGCACTGTACCGCCATTGGTGGCGCAAGGACCTGACGGGTGATTGGGCAGATCCAAGCCGGATGCAGGCCCTCTGGCAGGCCGAAATTGCGCGCAACGACAAGCGCCGCCCCGAGACGCGCGCGGGCTTCCTCGTGTCTCACGATCTGAGCATCCACGCCGAGTTTGCCCAGCGACTGCCCCTCGTCACCGACGACATGGTCTGAAACCATCGCGGAACATTGCGGCCACCCTGGCGTTATCCCTTCAGACGCAACCTGAAAGGAGACACGTGATGGACAAGGACCGCATGATCGGCAAATGGACCGAAATCAAAGGCCATCTGCAAGAGGCCTATGGTGATCTGACCGACGATGAAATCGAACAGGCCAAAGGCGACCGCAACCAGCTCGAAGGCGTGATGCAGCAAAAGCTGGGCAAGACCAAAGACGAGGCGCGCGCCGCCGTGGATCAGATCCTCAACAAGGTGTAACGCCAGTTGCACGGAAAAACGAAAAGACGCGGGCCATGGATCGGTCCGCGTTTTTTGTGCGCGATAATCAGAGTTATGTAAATTATCAACGGCGATGTTTCGCCCATCAGGCAATCTCCGGGAAACAAAGGCCGGTCTGGCGCGTTGTCCCCATGTCAGCCCAAAACATAATCCGGTGTCCTGCCTTGCTCAATGCATCATCAGCCCCTGTTCAGCCGCCTGCAGAGAGCGACGAACCCGTGCAGGCCGTCGTCGAGGCGCTGGAGGATGCGACCGAGGCGAACTCGGTCTGTCTGAGCGAGATCGTCGGAGAATTCGGCACCGCATCCTTTCCGCCCATCCTGCTGGCTGTCTCCGTTTTGCTCATTTCACCGCTCAGCGGGGTCCCGCTCTTTTCAAGCATTGTCGGTATGACGATTTTCCTGATCGCGGTACAAGGCATGATCGGTCGGGACAGGATCTGGCTGCCGCAACGCCTCGCAAACTGGCGGATCGACACCCGGCGGTCGGACAGGTTCCTGACACGCATCCGCAAGGTCGCCACGTGGCTTGACCGCGGAACCACCTTTCGATGGACCGCTCTGGTCTCGCCCCCGGCATCGCGGGTGATTTACGGGATCTGCGCGCTGTGCGGCCTGTGCCTTCCACTGCTCGAAGTGGTGCCCCTGTCGTCCAGCCTTGTGGGTGTGACCGTGGCGCTGATGTCCATTGGTCTGCTGGCCCGCGACGGGCTGGTCGCGGTGCTGGGCCTGATCGCGCTCGGCTGTGCCGCGACCATCCCGATCCTGGCCTACACCGCCATGCTGGGATGATCGTGCATATCGACAAAAAAATATGCACTACGTTGCAACCTTTCCGCGCGCGGCACGTTGAATAACCAGACAACATGGGGTCGAGTCCGGCTGAGTGCAGAATAGGGCGCTAAGGGTTTTTAGCCCGGATTGCCAGCATAATGACCCTTCGC
>NZ_CANKXW010000007.1 GCF_947487805.1 uncultured Tateyamaria sp.
GGTTGTAGCTCAGTTGGTTAGAGTACCGGCCTGTCACGCCGGGGGTCGCGGGTTCGAGCCCCGTCAACCGCGCCACTGCTTACCCCAAAGGTCCGGGGACAAAAGGACCACGATGCGCGGTTGTAGCTCAGTTGGTTAGAGTACCGGCCTGTCACGCCGGGGGTCGCGGGTTCGAGCCCCGTCAACCGCGCCACTTTTCCCACATTTCACGGATCAATCCGAATGCGGTGCCTGCAAGGCAGGCAAAAGCCGTCCGATCACGTTGATCAGGAATGCGGTGCTGACCCCAAAGGTCAGCAGGCCGGTGATGGCCGAGAACGTCCCGAAAATGCGCATCCCATCGCCCAGCACCAGATCGCCGTAGCCCAGCGTGGTATAGGTGACGGTGGCAAAGTAGAAGCTGGTGGGGAAGTCTTCGAAAGCGGCGACGGCGTGGAAGGCGAGCGCCCATGACCAGACCTGTACCGTGTGCGCGGCCACGATCAGCAGGACGCCGACGCTGAGCAGGGCGGTATTGCGGGGCAGGGGGCGCATGTGCGCCAGCCTGCGCCCGAGCCGCGCGTAGACAGGCACCGACGCCGCCACGATCCCCACATGCACCAGCGCGCAGAGCGTCAAAAGCGTGCTGCCGAAAATAATTTGCAGAGTTGTCGACATTGGCGCGCCTTGGAATTGACATGGGGTGCCGGTCGGTGGACCGTGTGGGCAGATTATAGAAGGGATATTGCGCATCATGAAAGCATTTGCATTTGCGGCCTCATTTGTCTGTGTCGCGGCGGTTCTGTCCGGCGATGCGCTGGCGCAGTCGGGGGTGCGGCCCGCCAAGGTTGCCATGGTTGAAAGCACCGAGGCGGTGGTGCGGCGCACCTATCCCGCGATTGTCCTGCCGTCGGCCGAGGTGGATCTGTCCTTTCGGGTCAGTGGCCGGGTGATCGAATTGCCGATCCGCGGGGCGATGGATGTGGCCGAGGGTGATGTGATCGCGCAGGTCGATCCGCGTGACTTCCAGCAGCAGGTCGCACAGTTGGAGAGCCAGCGCGATCAGTCACTTGCGCAGCTTGCGGCCTTGCGCAGCGGTGCGCGTGCCGAAGAAGTTGCAGCCCTTGAGGCGGCGGTCGCATCGGCGCAGGCGCAGGTGGATCAGGCGCGCGAACAGGCGGAGCGGACCCGCGAGCTGGCGGAACGGGGTGTGGTTGCCTCTGCCCGGGTGGAGCAGGATGATGCGGCCCTTCTGGTCGCCGAGGCCAACCTGAAGGCGCAGACCGAACAGCTGGCCATTGGCCAGTCGGGCGGGCGCGAAGAGGACGTGCAGGCCGCAGAAGCCGCGTTGCGCGGGCTTGAGGCGCAGTTGCAGGTGGCGCGGGACAATCTGGCGGACACAACGCTGACCGCGCCTTTTGCGGGGGTCATCGCGCGGCGCAACATCGATAATTTCACAAATATTCAGGCCGGTCAGAGCGTGGCGCTGCTCCAGAACCTTGCGACGGTGCATCTGGCCTTTGACGTGCCGGGGCCGGATGTGACCGCGCTGACCGCCAATGGGCAGGACCAGATCAGCATGCAGGTGACCTTTGATGCCATTCCGGGCGCGGTGTTCGATGCCGAAGTGGTCGAGTTTTCCGTGCAAGCGGATGCGGCGACACAGACCTATCGCGGTCGCGTGAGCGTGGCGCAGCCGGGCACGGCTGTGATCCTGCCGGGCATGGTGGGACGGGCTATTGCCACGGCTCCGGGCGGGGACGCATCGCTGCGCGTGCCGCTGACGGCCATCGCGGCGGAGCCCAACGGCGATCCGTTCCTGTGGGTGGTGAGCGCCGAGAACACGGTGAGCAAGCAGCCCGTGACGCTTGGGGCGGCCAGTGGCGACAGCGTGGCCGTGACCGGCGGCGTGTCCGAGGGCGACACGGTGATTGCCGCCGGGGTCAGCCAGATCCTTGACGGGATGACCATCCGCCCCATCACGCGGATCGGGGGCTAGGACATGGATCTGGCCCGGTTCGCCATTGAAAAGCGCCTGATTTCCGCGATTTCGACGCTGTTGATCCTTGTTGCGGGGTATTTCGCCTACACGGCGCTGCCCCGGTTCGAGGACCCCGAGTTCATCATCCGGCAAGCGCAGATCGTCACGCCCTATCCCGGTGCCAGCGCCGAGGAGGTGGCCGAAGAAGTCACGGAAGTCATCGAGAACGCCTTGCAGCAGTTGCAGGGCGTGGACGAGGTGCGGTCGGTCTCCTCGCCGGGTGTCAGCACCGTGACGGTCGAGTTCACGATTGCGTCGACCCCGGATTATCCGCAGCTTTATCAACGGTTTGCCCAGATGCGGGCCAAGATCGACGACGCGCAGGGCGCTCTGCCGCCGAATGCGCTGGAGACGCAGGTCTTTGACGATTTTGGCGACGTTTATGCGATGTATTTCGCGGTGGTGGGCGATGGGCTTTCGATCACCGAGCTGCACGAATACGCCAAGGATCTGCAACGCGAGCTGGTGACTGTGGACGGGGTGTCCAAGGTGGTGCTGAACGGCGTGCAGGACGAGGTGATCTATGTCGAATATTCCTCGGCCCGGCTGGCAGAGCTGGGGCTGTCGCCGCAACAGGTGGCGCAGATCCTCGAAGGGCAGAACCTTGTCACGCCCGCAGGCTCCATCAAGGCGGGGCAGACCCGGCTGACCGTGCGGCCCGTGTCGGCGGTGTCTTCGACGGAGGCGATTGGCGGGCTGATCATCTCGAACCCGCAGACGGGCGCGTCGTTCCGCCTGTCGGATATTGCGACGATCACGCGGGGACTGAAGGATCCGGCGACCATGCTGCTGTACCGTGATGGGCAGCAGGCGGTGGGGATCGGCGTGTCCAACACTCTGGGCGGCAATGTCGTGAACACGGGCGTGGCGGTCAAGGAACGGATGGAGGCACTGATCGATCAGCGGCCCATCGGCATCGACGTGGTGCCGATCTCGGACCAGTCGGTGACGGTGAAATCCTCGGTCGACGATTTCGTGATGAACGTCGCGCTGGCGCTGGCCATCGTGGTGGGCACGCTGTTGATCTTCATGGGGTTGCGGTCGGGTATCCTGATGGGGGGTATCCTGCTGGTGACGGTCGCGGGCACGCTGTTTGGCATGTACCTTTATGGGCTGGACATGCAGCGGATTTCGCTGGGCGCGCTGATCATTGCGCTGGGGATGCTGGTCGACAATGCCATCGTGGTGGTCGAGGGCACGCTGGTGCGGGTGCAGCGCGGCGAGGATGCGGGCGAGGCGTCGATTGCCATCGTCAACCAGACCAAGTGGCCGCTTTTGGGCGGGACGATCGTGGGTCTGCTGGCGTTTTCCCCGGTCGGGTTTTCGCCGGACAACACGGGCGAATATGCAGGCAGCCTGTTCTGGACGATCAGCATTTCGTTGCTGTTCTCATGGCTGATCGCGATCTGGCTGACGCCGTATTTCTGCACCCTGATCCTCAAGCCCGGCAAAGGGGCCGAGACCAAGGAGAACGGGGTGATGCGGGCCTATCGCGCGCTGCTGAAACGCGCGATCCGGGTGCGCTATGTGACCATTGCTGTGGTTGTGGTCATGTTCGCCTCGGCCATTGCGATGTTCAGCATGGTGCCGGCGGGGTTCTTTCCCACCTCGACGCGCGAGCAGTTCGTGATCGACTATTTCCTGCCGCAGGGGTCTGACATCGCACAGACCGAGGCGGATGTGCTGGAGATCGCCGAACATGTGCGCACGCTTGAGGGGGTGACGGGCACCAACACGGCCGTGGGGTCGGGGCATCTGCGGTTCATGCTGATCTACGAATCCGAGAACCAGAACGCGGCCTATGGCCAGATCCTTGTCGATGTTGAGGAATTCCGCCAGATCGACGGGCTGCGCGATGAGTTGCAGACCTGGATCGACGCGTCCTATCCGCAGGCCAATGCCAAGGTGTGGAAATTTGTGCTCGGGCCGGGTGGCGGATCCAAGGTTGAGGCGCGGTTTGTCGGGCCGGATCCCGTGGTGCTGCGGTCCCTGGCGGCAGAGGCGAAGTCGATCATGTCGGATGCGGGCGCCGTGGCGGTCAAGGATGACTGGCGCGAGCAGGTCAAGGTGATCCGGCCCGTGATCAACACCGACAACGCGCGCCGGCTGGGCCTGACGCAGGGCGAGATTTCCAACGCGCTCTATACCCATCTGTCGGGCTCGTCGCTGGGTGTTTACCGCGAGCGGGACGAGTTGCTGAACGTCGTGATGCGCCCGTTCGAGAACGAGCGGACGGATGTGGAGGCGCTGCGCGACGTGCAGGTCTATAGCCAGGTGGTGGGCGGGTATATCCCGATCAACCAGGTGGTGGACCGGTTCGACATCGTGTTCGAGGCGGGCAATCTGCGCCGTATCGACCGCCAGCTGGCCATTCTGGCGCAGGCGGACAATGCGCCGGGCCAGTTGTCCGGTGACCTGTTCGAGGCTGTGCGCGGCCCTATCGAAGAGATCGCCCTGCCGCCCGGATATACGCTGGAATGGCGCGGTGAGTTCGGCAATTCGCAGGACGCCAATGCGGGGCTGGCCTCGACCATGCCGTTGGGCTTTGGCGCGATGATCCTTGTGGTGCTGTTCCTGTTCAACGCGATCCGCCAGCCACTGATCATCTGGCTGACGGTGCCCTTGTGTCTGATCGGGGTGATATGGGGGCTGGCTGCATTCCAGACACCGCTGGAGTTCATGGCCATCCTCGGGGTGCTGTCGTTGACCGGTTTGCTGATCAAGGCGGCCATCGTGCTGATCGACGAGACCGACAGCCAGATCGCGGATGGCAAGGCGCGCATGGATGCCATCGTTGACGCGGCTGTCAGCCGGGTACGGCCCGTGGTTCTGGGTGTGCTGACCACCGTGCTGGGGGTTGTGCCGCTCTTGTGGGATCCGTTCTTTGCGTCGCTGGCGGTGGTGATCATCTGCGGGCTCAGCTTTGCCACGGTGCTGACGCTGATCGTGGTGCCTGCGCTTTATGCGATTTTCTTCCGGGTGGCCGATGACGAGGTTGCGGCGGCGGGCTGATCAGTAGGCATAGCCCAGCTGCGCTTCCAGATCGGTGTCGATCTGGGCGCGCAGAAAGGCCATGTCGTCGTCGCTCCAGTCGGGTGCCTTGTCGGGGCGCCCCGGCACGGACGGTTTGAATTTCGATCCCAGCCTTTTGACCACGGGTCGAAACGGGGCCGTGCGCGCGGGCAGGCCAAGCGCCGATACAAGCGCGTCCAGCGTCGCCTCGGGTGCGGCCTGGGCGTCCTCCATCCGTAACAGGATGCAGGTGCAGTCCCGCCGCAACATGCCCAGCAGGGCCAGCAGTTTGGCGTGGCGCAGGGCAAAGATGTTGGCGTGCCGCGCGCCGGTCACGGGGTCGCGGTCGGCTTGCAGGGGCGCGCCCACAGATCCGTCCGGCACCAGCCCTTCGAAATAGCGCGGGCGGTCGATCACCGTGTCCCAGGGCGCGCGCAGGAAGTCGGAGAACCCCAGCGCCTGCATCTGCGGTGTGGTGTGCCACGGTTTGGCAAACATCGACCGGGCCCAGCTGTCGGCGCGGCGCACCACACAGATTACCGCCAAATCATGCGGTACGGCCAGCATGTGCGGCGTCGCATGTTTCCACCCCAATGCCTCGGTCGGGGCAAGGGCCGTGTTCCGGCCCAGCAGGCGTTTGACGAAATTCGTGCCGGAGGAGCGTTCGCCCAGCACCTGGTATCGCCGGATGTCGGTTGTGCCCGCCCTTTGGACATGCAGGCCGGTGTCTGCGAATTGTGCGGGCAGGGGTGTCGGGGAGCTTTGCGCCAAATTAACGATTCTCTTGTTTGGGTCGATGCACTAGAGTGCGTGAAAAATGACCTTTGAGCAGGACAGTAGCAGATGCAAACAGTGGCCGCCGTTACCATGGTGCGTGATGACGCGTTTTTCCTCAAGGCGTGGCTGCGCCACTACGGTGAGATGTTCGGGCGCGAGAACTGTTATGTGATCAACCATGGCCGCGGGGCGGAGGCGGCGGCCCTGGCCGAGGGGTGCAACATCATCGGCATCCCCGGCGATCCGCACAAGAATTTCGACGTCAAGCGCTGGGGGCTGCTCAACAACCTCGTGGGCGGTTTGCGCCGCTATTACCGCCATGTGATCGTGGGCGATGTGGACGAATTGGTGGTGCGCGACCCGGAGGCGGGCGGCAGCTTGCGCGATTTTCTCGAAGATGCGCCCGAGGGGCGGGTGCTGACGCCGCTGGGCCTTGAGGTCATTCATCGCATTGATATCGAGGAGGAGGTGATCGAGGATCGCATCCTTGGCCCGCGCCGTCACGTGCGCCCGGCGCCGCATTATTCCAAACCCTGCATCATCTCGGCCCCGGTCAAGATTGCGCGGGGCGGGCATTTCACCCAGGCTGACAAGCTGTTTACGCCAGATGATCTTTATCTGATGCACCTGAAATTCTGCGACTTTGCCGCCTATGTCGGGGTGATGGATCACCGCAACATGGTCACGGAGGAGGTGCAGGCCGGGGTCAAGGAGGCCGCCATCGGACGCCACTGGTTCGCCGAGGCGCGGGGCGAGGACCGGGCGGTCTTTGACGCTTTTGCGGATCTGGAGATGATGGAGGAATTCGACATGCGGCCCCTGCGGCGCAAGATGCAGCGCAGCTTCAAGCCGCGCGGCGACACCGGGTATTATCATTTCGACCGGCCCGATTACGGCACGCAATACCTGCTGCCGGAGCGGTTCTCGGGGCTTATCTGACCCGCATCAGGAACCGGTGCAGCGCGGCATAGGTCGCATCCGGGTCCGTATCGGGAAAGAAGTGACCGCCCGGAACGGCCCTTGCGGTCATGTCGGACAGCCGGTCGGCCCATGTGGCGGGCACATCATAGGCGCGGCCCATCACCCCGTCACCGCCATAGAGGACACAGGCCGGCATCGGCAGGGTGCGGCCCAGATCGGCGGCATCCAGCGCGAAATCCACGTCGATCGCCGCGCGGTAGTCATTGCACATCGTTCTGATGCAGTCGGGGCTGCGCCACGCGGTGCGGTAGGCGTCAAGCGCGCGGGCGTCAAACCCGTCCATGCCGCCGCCCCATCCCGCCAGGCAACTTTCGAAATAGGCGTCCGGGTCGTGCCCGATCAGCGTTTCGGGAAAGGGTGCGGGCTGGGCCAGGAAGAACCAGTGGTAATAGGCGCGCGCCACCTCTTGCGACAGCTGATCGAGCAGCAGATGCGTGGGCACGATGTCCATCAGGGTCAGCGACAGCACCGCGTCGGGTGTGTCGAGCGCCAGCCGGTGCGCCGTACGCCCGCCGCGGTCATGGCCCACAAGGTGGAACCGGTCATGCCCCAGATGCGCCATCAGGGCGCGCTGGTCATCGGCCATGGGGCGAAAGCTCATCTCCGCCATGTCCGCCGGTTTGCTGCTGTCGCCATAGCCGCGCAAATCGGCCGTCACCACGGTGAAGTCCGCCGCCAGACGGGGCCCGATGGCGTGCCACATCGCGCGGGTTTGCGGGAATCCGTGCAAGAGCAGCACGGGCGGGCCGCTGCCCTGCACATTATAGGCGATGGTCTGCGCCGTGGGCGTGTCAAAACGGGGCATGGTGCAATCCCCGATCAGGTCAGCGCATCAAGGATGCGGGCCCAGCTGCGGATGCCCTTGTGAAAGCTTTCCATGTCGTATTTTTCGTTGGGCGAGTGGATCTGGTCGTCGTCCTTGCCAAATCCGACGAGCATTGGGGTTGTGCCCAGGATCTCTTGGAAATGGCCCGCAATCGGGATCGATCCGCCACAGCCGACATAGGCCGCGGGGATATTCCATTCGTCGCTAAGGGCGGCGCGTGCCGCCTCGAATGCCGGGTCGGTGGTTTCGGTGACCGAGGCCTGGCCCGCGCCGTGGCCGGCAAATTCGACCGTGCAGTCGGCGGGCAGGGCGTCCTGCACCATCTGGCGAAAACTGGCGCGGATCGCGTGGGGGTCCTGGTCGCCCACAAGGCGGAAGCTGACTTTGGCCGAGGCCTGCGAGGGCAGCACCGTCTTGAACCCCTGGCCGGTGTAGCCGCCCCAGATGCCGTTAACGTCGCAGGTGGGCCGCGACCAGATCATCTCGATCGGGGTGCGGTCCTGTTCGCCGGCGGGTGCGCTGAGGCCCACGTCACCGAGGAAACGGGCGTGATCAAAGGCCAGCCCCTGCCACTGGCTGCGGATCGCATCGGGCAATTCGGGCACACCGTCGTAAAAACCCGGGACCGTCACGCGGCCCTGATCATCATGCAGCGACGCCAGCACACGGGTCAGCACGCGGATCGGGTTCATCGCCACGCCACCATACATGCCCGAATGGAGATCCTTGTCCGGGGCGGTGATCGTCAGCTCTTCTCCGAGCAGGCCGCGCAGCATGGTCACGATGGAAGGCACGCGGGATTCGAAAAGGCCCGTGTCGCAGATCAGCGCGAGGTCGGATTTCAGCTCTTCGGCGTTTTCCTGCATGAACGGCACCAGCGAGGGCGAGCCGCTTTCCTCTTCGCCCTCGAAGAAGAAGGTGATGCGGCAGGGCAGGGTGCCATGGGTCGCCTTCCACGCGCGGCAGGCCTCGACAAAGGTCATCAGCTGCCCCTTGTCATCGGAGGACCCGCGCCCGCGGATCACCTGACCTGCGGGCGTATCCTCGATCTGTGGATCGAAGGGGTCGTTGTTCCACAACTCCAGCGGATCAACCGGCTGGACATCGTAGTGGCCGTAAAACAGCAGGTGTGGCCCGTCCCCCGGCACATGGCCCACGACCATCGGATGGCCGGGTGTGTCGCGTTTCTGGGCATCGACGCCCAGGCTTTGCAGATCGGCCACCAGCCAATCGGCGGCGGTCTGGCAGTGATCCTTGAACGCGGGGTCGGTCGAAATCGACGGGATGCGCAACAGATCCAGCAGCCGGTCGGTGGCTTGGGGCAGGTCGGCATCGATACGGGAAAGCACAGCGTCAAGGGTCATGGGGGCTCCGGGAGGGTTAGGCGTTCCGCGAGATTAGCGGTGCAGGACGGGGTGTCCAGAGGCACATTTGATTTGGGTCAACGCGGGCCCCGTTTGCGCCTGTCAGAGTGGCCCTTGGACGAGACCTGCGACATGACGCGCATTTGATTGGCATTGAAGGGCGTTTGTGCAGTCTATATTCGTTCTAAGAACACGTACGGGTCCGCCCCGTGCGGACACGACCAAGATGGAGCCTCGCGTGGATTACACCGCCAAATTGGATGACGCCCTGCAACGTCTGCATGACGAGGGCAGATACCGGACGTTCATTGATATCGAACGGCAAAAGGGACAGTTCCCCCACGCGACGTGGACGCGCCCCGACGGCACGCGCGCGCCGATCACGGTGTGGTGCGGCAACGACTATCTGGGCATGGGCCAGAACCCTGTCGTGTTGCAGGCGATGCACGAGGCGATTGATGCCACGGGCGCAGGATCGGGCGGGACACGCAACATCTCGGGCACCACGGTATATCACAAACGCCTCGAGGCCGAGCTGGCCGACCTGCATGCCAAGGAAGCAGCCCTGCTGTTCACCAGCGCCTATATCGCCAACGACGCGACGCTTAGCACGCTGCCCAAGCTGTTTCCGGGCCTGATCATCTATTCCGACGCGCTGAACCACGCCTCCATGATCGAGGGTGTACGCCGCAACGGCGGTGCAAAACGTGTGTTCCGTCACAATGACGTCGAGCATCTGCGTGCATTGCTCGAGGCGGACGATCCAGAAGTGCCCAAGCTGATCGCCTTTGAATCGATCTATTCGATGGACGGTGATTTCGGCCCCATCAAAGAGATCTGCGATCTGGCCGATGAATTCGGTGCGCTGACCTATATCGATGAGGTCCACGCGGTGGGCATGTACGGCCCGCGCGGTGGCGGCGTCGCCGAACGTGATGGCTTGATGGACCGCATCGACATCATCAACGGCACGCTGGCCAAGGCTTACGGTGTCATGGGCGGTTATATCGCCGCCTCGGCCAAGATGTGCGACGCGATCCGGTCCTATGCGCCGGGTTTCATCTTTACCACGTCATTGCCTCCGGCGGTGGCGGCGGGGGCTGCGGCATCCGTGGCATTCCTCAAGACGGCGGAAAACCTGCGCGCGGATCATCAGGAACAGGCCAAGGTGCTCAAGCTGCGTCTCAAGGGCATGGGCCTGCCGATCATCGATCACGGCAGCCATATCGTACCCGTGATGGTGGGCAATCCAGTACATACCAAGATGCTCAGCGACATGCTGCTCGAAGACCACGGGATCTATGTGCAACCGATCAATTTCCCGACCGTGCCGCGCGGCACCGAGCGGTTGCGATTCACGCCGTCCCCGGTGCATGGACCACGCGAGGTCGACGCATTGGTGCACGCAATGGATAAATTGTGGTCCCACTGTGCGCTAAATCGTGCCGAGAGCGCCGGATAATTCACTAAAATTCGCAAATTCCGTTGCCATGTGTTACGGTCTGTTAAACAACAGCAGCGAGGCGAATCGAGTGGTGAGGGTTCGTTAACGCGTGAAGTAGTGGGGCAGCGGAATGATCGGGCGCAAATCCGGCATCAGCAAAGAAGAGGAAATCGCGGAGCCAAAGGGCTTTGACGATTTCGAGCTGCGCCTGGGTGACATCATGCGCGGTGAGCGTGCAACGCTCGGCAAATCCCTTCTCGACGTACAGCGCGAATTGCGCATCAAGGCGAGCTATATCGCAGCCATCGAAAGCTGTGATCCCGATGCTTTTGATACCCCCGGTTTCATCGCTGGATATGTGCGGTCCTATGCCCGTTACCTGAATATGGACCCCGACCGCGCCTTTGCCGCGTTCTGCGCCGAGAGCGGGTTCTCCGTGGCCCACGGCATGTCGGCCGAGGCATCGGTGGTCAAAAAGCCGTCGCGCGAAGAGCGCTTGGGCCGTGGTCCCGGTGCCGACATTTTTGCCGCGCCCGCAACACCGTTTGTTCCTGCAGGCGAGGCGATCTGGTCGCGGATCGAGCCGCGCGCCGTCGGGTCGTCGCTGGTACTGCTGGCATTGATCGGCGGCATCGGCTTTGGCGGCTATTCGGTTCTGCAAGAGGTGCAGCGTGTGCAGGTGGCCCCAGTGGAACAGACGCCCGTCGTGCTGTCCGACCTCGACCCGCTGAGCGGTGTCGCGCAGACGCAAGACGTGGCCACTGGACCCGATATCCAGACACCCCGTGCCGATGCGCTCGACCGTCTCTACCGCCCGCAGGCGCTGGACGTGCCGGTTCTTGTTGCGCGCGACGCGCCCATTGCAACTCTTGATCCGCGCGAACTGGGCACCTTTGCCACCGCCGGTCGTGACACGTTGCCCACCGCGGGCACGCTTGCGTCTGTGCTGCCCGACGACATAGCACCCGTGGGCCCGTCGGTCCCGCAGGTGGTCGAAGATGTGGCGCCCGCCCTGACCATGGTCGCAGTCCGCCCGTCCTGGGTCCGCGTCCGCGCCGCCGACGGCACCGTGATATACGAGGCCACGATGCAGCCCGGCGACACATGGGAAGCGCCCCTGACCGAAGAGGCACCCACGCTGCGCACCGGCGAAAGCGGCGCAATCTACTTTGCGATGAACGACAAGTTCTACGGCCCTGTGGGCCCCGCGGGATCCGTCACATCGAACCTGCCGCTCGAAATAGCGGGCCTCAAGGAAACCTATCTGCCGGTGGATGTGGCCACGGATGACGGGCTGATCCGCTATGCCGAAGCCAAGGCAGCGGCGGTGACCCAAGAGGCCGACTAAAGCGTCGCAGCCCATTGCCGCGCTGCGCGGGTGTGTCTATCTTGCCTGACAACCGGACCGTTTTCGAACAAGGCTGTTGGCATGTCTCTGAACCACATTCGTCCCTGGCGTAACATCTATCGCCGCCAAAGCCGCCAGATCATGGTGGGCAATGTGCCCGTGGGGGGCGACGCACCGATCACGGTGCAGACGATGACCAACACGCTGACCACGGACGCCAAGGCCACCATTGGCCAGATCCAGGCGGCGGCAGAAGCGGGGGCCGATATTGTCCGCGTCTCCGTACCCGATCAGGACAGTTCCCGGGCCATGCACGAGATCGTCCGCGAAAGCCCGGTGCCCTTGGTGGCCGATATCCATTTCCACTACAAACGCGGCATCGAAGCCGCCGAAGCCGGTGCCGCCTGCCTGCGGATCAATCCGGGCAATATCGGTGATGAAAAGCGCGTCAAGGAAGTCATCAAGGCCGCGCGCGACAACAACTGTTCGATCCGGATCGGGGTGAACGCGGGCAGTCTGGAAAAGCATCTGCTCGACAAATACGGCGAGCCGACCCCGGATGCGATGGTGGAATCCGGTCTCGACCACATCAAGATCCTGCAAGACAACGACTTTCACGAATTCAAGATCAGCTGCAAGGCTTCGGACGTGTTCATGGCCGCCGCGGCGTATCAGCAACTGGCCGAGGCCACCGACGCCCCCATCCACCTCGGCATCACCGAAGCGGGCGGCCTGACGTCGGGCACGATCAAATCCGCCATCGGTCTGGGCAACCTGCTGTGGATGGGCATCGGCGACACGATCCGCGTCAGCCTCAGCGCCGACCCGGTGGAAGAGGTGAAGGTGGGCTACGAGATCCTGAAATCACTCGGCCTGCGCCACCGCGGCGTGAACATCATCTCCTGCCCAAGCTGCGCGCGCCAGGGCTTTGACGTGATCAAGACCGTCGAAATCCTCGAAGACCGTCTGGCCCATATCAAGACGCCCATGTCGCTCAGCATCATCGGCTGCGTCGTGAACGGTCCCGGAGAGGCGCTGATGACGGATGTGGGCTTTACCGGCGGCGGTGCCGGCCACGGCATGGTCTACCTTGCAGGCCAGCAAAGCCACAAACAGGACAACGCGACGATGGTGGATCACATCGTGGAACAAGTCGAAAAGAAGGCCGCCGAACTGGACGCCGCCGCAGCCGCAGATGCCCAAGCCGCACAATAGCGGGCCTGCTCATTCACTTTGCCAAATAAACTCCGGGGGTCCGGGGGCAGAGCCCCCGGGCGGTCGCCGCAGCGCCAGCGCGGCGAAACCAGGGCCTAGCCGCGTTTCTCGGCCACCAGCGCCATCATCTCGTCATAGGGCAGGAACCCCCGCAGCAACTCGTCCTGCAACACGAAGGTCGGCGTGCCGGTGATCTGCAACCGCTGCGCCAGTGCCCGCGTGCGCTGGATCTCCATCGTCACCTCATCGCTGTCCATGCGCGCCTCGATCGCGTCTGCATCCAGACCAAAGGTCGACGCCATCCGCCGCAGGCTCCGCATCGTGACATCGCCGGACATCGTCATCAACGCATCCGTCAGGCCCTTGTAGGCGTCGCCGCCCGCGACCTGCTTGGTGGCCACTGCAAAGCGCGACGCCAAAAGCGACTGTTCCCCGAGGATCGGGAACTCCTTCACGACCAGGCGGATATTGCCGTCGCTTTCCAGCATCTTGGCCACTTCGCCATGGGCGCGTTTGCAGAACCCGCAGCGGTAGTCCAGAAACTCCACCAATGTGATGTCGCCGTCCGGATTGCCGCCCACAAAAGAGTATCCGTCGTCAAAGAGTTCCGCGGCATTGTCAGATACAAGGCTCAGATCCGCCTGTGCCTGCGCGGCCTGTTCGCGCGCTTCCAGCACACCCACGGCCTCCATGATGATCTCGGGATTGTCCAGCAGATAGGCGCGGATCTCCTCGCGGAAATTGGCGCGTTCCTCCGCCGTCATGTTGGTCAGGTCAAGCGCCGCGGCGGGCAGGGCCAGCGTCAGCGCAAGGGCGGATGTGGCAAGGGTGCGAAACATGGGTGTTATCTCCGTTTTCGTTTTGCAGCGCGTTCAGATGCAAGGAGCACATCATGCGCCCTTTGCCAAGGTCCCGATCCCTCGGACAGTAGCCCGGTGGCGCGTTTGGCGTGGATGCCCGCGTCGTCGAGACGTCCGCGCAGGGCATAGCGTTCTGCAGTGATCAGGGACGCCATGCCACGCTGGCCGGTCTTGGCATAGGCCACCGACAGATCGCGCAGCATGGATCCATCGCGGTAGTCAATCGTGCGCGCCCGTTCCAGCGCCTTGAGTGCGGCAGACACATTGCCACTGGCCAGCAGCGCGCGGCCATAGCTTGCCTGCAAGAGCCCGTCGCGCGGGCGCAGTTGCACCGCGCGGGCCGATTGATTGGCGGCGGCCGCGAAATTGCGCGTCTCCATCAGGATCTGCGCCTTGAGGTCATAATAGAACGGGTCCTTGGGCCGTAGCGCGATGGCCTTGTCGATGGCCGCCAGCGCCTTGCGCGTGTTCGAATTGCGGTGGTGCGCCGCCGCCTCGCGCATCAGCGCCACATCACGGTATCCGCTGTCGCCCACGCGGTTCAACGTCCAGCTTGAGCGCCGCGTGAACGCCGTCAGCTTGCCCTTGGCGCGGGCAAACCAGTAATCCGACGAGGACGTGTCGGAGGAATGTTCACCGTAGGCTGCGGCATAGGCTTCGATCGCGCGCAGGCGGTCGCGGCTGAGCGGGTGCGAGCGCACATAGGGGTCCTGACGGGCCTCGGACAGGACCTCCTGACCCCGGAACAGACGAAACACATCCGCCATCCCGGCAAGCGATATGCCTGCGCTGCGCAGATAGCGGGCGCCCGATTGGTCGGCGGCACTTTCCTCGGCGCGGGTGTGCCGCAGAAAGGCGCGTTGTGCCGCACTTTGCGTTCCGAGTGCGATGGCCGCGGCCCCTTCGCCCGATCCGGCGGCCGCCGCCACAACCGCAAGCGCCGCGCCAAGGCTGGCGGCGGTGCGCGCATTGCCCAGATTGCCAAGACGTCGGGTGATATGGCCGTTGGCGATATGCGCCGCCTCATGGGCGATGACCGCTTGCAGCATATCGGCCCGTTCCATTCGGCTCAAAAGCCCCGAGTGGATAAAGATCGCGTCGTTGCCCACGACAAAGGCATTCAGGCTGCCATCATTGACCACGAGGATCTTGGTGCGCGCGGCACTCAGCCCGGCGGCCTTGAGCACCGGTGCGGCCACCTGCGAAAGCGCGTATTCGATATCCGCATCGCGCAACAGCGTCACCGCACGCCCGGGCAGGGCCGCGATCAGCGTCAGGCACAGGCTGAAGATCAGGATTGACGGCGCGCGCCGCAGCATATGAAAGGTCATGGATCAGATCATAGGAGTGCCCATGCGAACCTCAACCCGCAGTGACGTTGATCCTTTTATTGTGATGGACGTGATGGAGGCGGCGCGCGTCGCCGAGGAGGCCGGGCGCCATATTATCCACATGGAAGTGGGCCAACCGGGCACCGGGGCACCACAGGCGGCGATCCGCGCATTGACCGACGCCATGGCGGAGGGGCCGCTGGGCTATACCGTGGCGATGGGTCTGCCTGCGCTGCGGGCGCGCGTGGCACAACTATATCGCGACTGGTACGATATCGACCTCAATCCCGACCGGGTGGTGATTACCTCGGGGGCCTCGGGCGGGTTCATCCTTGCCTTCAACGCGCTGTTTGACAGTGGCGACAGGGTGGGTATCGGTGCGCCGGGCTATCCCAGCTATCGTCAGATCCTCAAGGGGCTGGGCCTTGTGCCGGTGGACCTGCCCACCTCGCCTGACAACAGGCTCCAGCCGGTGCCGGCGGATTTTGCCGATCGTGATCTGGCGGGTCTTTTGGTGGCCTCGCCCGCGAACCCGTCGGGTACGATGCTGGATGCCCTGGCCATGGGCGCGCTGATCGACGCCGCACAGGGTGCGGGTGCAAGTTTCATCAGCGACGAGATCTATCACGGGATCGAATACGAGACCAAGGCTGTCAGCGCGCTGAACCTGAGCGACGATGTCTATGTCATCAACTCGTTTTCCAAGTATTTCTCGATGACGGGGTGGCGCGTGGGCTGGATGGTGGTGCCCGAGGACCACGTGCGTGTGGTCGAGCGGCTGGCGCAGAACATGTTCATCTGTGCGCCGCACGCCAGCCAGGTGGCCGCCCTTGCCGCGATGGATGCCGCGGACGAACTGGAAGCGAACCTTGCCGTCTATGCCGCCAACCGCGCGTTGATGCTGGAGGGGTTGCCCAAGGCCGGGTTTGCCCGCATCGCGCCGCCTGATGGGGCGTTTTATGTCTATGCCGATGTGTCCGGGATCACAGATGACAGCCGCGCGCTGGCCGCCGAAATTCTCGACAAGGCCGGGGTGGCGGTGACGCCGGGGCTGGATTTCGACCCTGTGCGCGGGCACCAAACGCTGCGCTTTTCCTATGCGCGACGCACCGAGGATATCGTCGAAGGACTGGACCGGTTGGCAAAGTTCATGGCCGCGCGGTGAAGGGGGATTCACGCGGTGCCCATGATCGCCTATGGTGACCCGAAAAAGGGCAGTGTGATGCGGGCGGTATTTCTTGCGTGGATGATGATCTGGGGTGCGCTGATGGCGCAAGCGCAGGACCTGTCCGGTCTGGCCCGCGTCGATGCAGCCCAAAGCGGTGTCAAGGACGGCTGGTTCGGGCGGAGTGCGCTGACGCTACATTTGAGCCAGGGCGTGCCGTTCCGGGTGTTTGTGCTGGATGATCCGGCGCGGCTTGTGGCGGATTTTCGCGAGGTTGATTTCGATGGGCTGACGGCCGATGCGTTTCTGTCGGGCAGCGACAGCATTTCGGGCGTCCGGTTCGGGACGTTCAAACCCGGCTGGTCCCGATTGATTGCAGATCTGGCCGCGCCGATGTTGCCGGTCGAGATCGGGATGCCGGTGGATGTGTCCGACGGCACTGCCACGCTTGAGATCACGCTGGAACCTGCGGAGCCCGCGGAATTTGCCGCCGGTGCCGGTGGTCCGGTGGATGCCGACTGGGGCGCGCCTGCGGCGGCCCCGCTGCCGAAGGGCGACGCGGATGCCTTTGTCGTGGTGATTGATCCGGGCCATGGCGGGGTCGATCCTGGTGCGGTCCGTGACACCACCAGCGAAAAGGAATTGATGCTGGGCATGGGGCTGGCCCTGCGCGATGCCCTGCGCAGGGCAGGCGGTATCGAGGTCGTGCTGACCCGCGACCGGGACATGTTCGTGTCGCTGCCCGGACGGGTGGCGCTGGCCCATCAGGTCGGGGCAGATGCGTTCGTGTCGCTCCATGCAGACGCGCTGAGCCAGGGGCAGGCGCGGGGGGCCACCATCTATACGCTGTCGGAACAGGCCAGCGATGCGGCCTCGGCCCAGCTGGCCGCGCAGCATGACCGCGCTGATATTCTGGCGGGCGTCGATCTGAGCGGGACGGACGATCAGGTGGCGGCGGTCCTGATGGATCTGGCGCGCACCGAAACCATGCCGCGCACCGCGACGCTGGCCGCGGCTCTGATCGAGAACCTGGCCGCCGCGGGCGGGCCAATGAACAAGCGGCCCCGCCGCGAGGCAGCGTTCTCGGTCCTCAAGAGCGCCGATATCCCCTCGGTACTGGTCGAGGTGGGCTTCCTTTCGGACCCGCGTGACCTCGCCAATCTGCGTGATCCGGTGTGGCGGTCCGTCATGGTCGAGGCGCTGGCGGCGGGTATCCTGCAATGGCGCGACGATGATCTGGCGATGCAGCCGCTGATCCGGCAATAGCGGCGATCACATCGGCGGGATCGCGCCACAGTTGGCTTTTGACGCCCCTTGGCAGGTGGCGTATACCTAGACGCCAAAGCAACCTTTTCCAATCAGGTGCGGGCGGTCATGTTTCGGTTCATTCTATCCTTCTTTGGCGGGATTTTTACCACGGTCACCATGGGGGCGGCGATGGTCGCGCTGTCTGTGGGGGCGGTGTTCTGGATGTATGGCCGCGATTTGCCCAGCCACGAGTCGCTGGCGCAGTACCAGCCCGCCACGATCAGCCGGATCTATTCGGGCGAAGGTCAGATCATCGACGAATTCGCGCAGGAGCGGCGTCTGTTCGCGCCGGCGGACACGATCCCGCCGCTGGTCAAACAGGCGTTCATCAGCGCCGAGGACAAGAATTTCTATACCCATGACGGTTATGACCTGCGCGGTATCGGGTCGGCCGCCTATGACGCCATCCGCAGCCGGGGCAGGGATGTGCGCGGGGCCTCGACCATCACGCAGCAGGTGATGAAGAACTTTCTTCTGTCTGGCGACCGTCAGGCCGAACGCAAGATCAAGGAGATCATCCTCGCCGCCCGCGTCGAAGAGGCGCTGAGCAAGGAAAAGATCCTCGAGCTGTATATGAACGAGATTTTCCTTGGCCAGAACTCGTACGGTGTAGCGGCGGCCAGCCAGACCTATTTCAACAAGACGCTGAGCGATCTTGAACCCCATGAGGCGGCTTTTCTTGCCTCCTTGCCCAAGGCCCCGTCGGATTTCCATCCGGTGCGGCGCAAGGATCGGCTGATGGCACGCCGGAACTTTGTTCTCAAGGAAATGATGGAGAACGGGTATCTGGACGAGGCCACATACGAAAGCGAGCGCGCCATGCCGCTGCGGTCTGTGCAGAACGGTGACTTTGAAAGCTTCAAGGCGGAACTGCCGCCGCGTGACTACTTCACCGATGAGATCCGCCGCCAGCTGAGCGAGGATTTCGGCGAGGGCGAGTTCTTTACCGGTGGTTATACCGTGCGCGCGACGATTGATGCGGAAATGCAGCCCGTGGCGGCCAAGGCATTGCGGCGGCAGCTGGAAAACTACGACCGTGGTTTGGGCATCTGGCGCGGGACGGGCGAAAAGCTCGAGGCGGAACAGCTGGAAAACTGGGCCGAGGCGTTGGCGAATTTAACCGTGGCGCGCGACATCGATCTGAATGGCGTCTGGCGGCCTGCGGTGGTGCTGGAGGTGGGCGATCAGGAGATGCGTCTGGGCATCGAGGGCTGGACCGAGGATGAGCCTGCGCCGGTCGTCCCGCGCGAGGACATTCGCTGGGTCAAGGGCAGCTTTTTCGACAATTTCGAACCCGGTGACGTGGTGCATGTGCGCGCCATGACCGAGGACGGCGATGGGTCGTTCATCCGCTGGACACTGCGGCAGGTGCCACGTGTGCAGGGCGGTTTCGTGGCGATGGACGTCAACACGGGCCGCGTGATCGCGATGCAGGGCGGGTTCAGCTACCAGCATTCGGTGTTCAACCGTGCCACACAGGCCAAGCGCCAGCCCGGCTCGTCCTTCAAGCCTTTTGTCTATGCCGCAGCGCTCGACAGCGGCTATTCGCCCGCAACGATCGTGGTGGACGCACCCATCGAGATCAACACGCCGCAGGGCCTGTGGCGTCCGCGCAATTCGTCGAACCAGTTCTACGGGCCGACGCCCCTGCGGACGGGTATCGAACGCTCGCGGAACCTGATGACGATCCGTCTGGCCGAAGAGGTCGGAATGGACGTTGTGGCCGACTATGCAGAGCGGTTCGGTGTTTATGAAAATATGGGCCGGTTCCTCGCCAACTCGCTGGGATCCGAAGAGACAACGCTGTACCAGATGGTGTCGGCCTACGCGATGTTTGCCAATGGCGGCGAACGGGTACAGCCGACGCTGATCGACCGTGTGCAGGATCGGTTCGGGCGGACGGTTTACCGCCATGACGAGCGGACCTGCCGGGATTGCACGCAGCTGGCGAGCCTTGATCCGGGCTTTGCGCCGCGGGTGATTTCCAACCGTGAGCGGGTGATGGACCCGATCACCGCCTATCAGCTGACATCGATGATGAAGGGTGTGGTGGACCGCGGCACGGCGTCGAAGACGGTCAACCTGTCGGTGCCGATTGCGGGCAAGACGGGCACGACCAACGACGCCAAGGATGTGTGGTTCGTGGGGTTCTCGTCCAACATCGTGGCGGGCTGTTACATCGGCTATGACCAGCCGCGGTCCCTGGGCAAGGGGGCATCGGGCGGCGGCATGTGCGGGCCGGTCTTTGCGTCGTTCATGCGCGAGGCGATCAGCAAATATGGCGGCGGTGCGTTTGAGGTTCCGGAAGGCGGCCAATTCATCAAGATCGACCGGTTCACAGGCGCGCGGTTGAGCGATTCCGCCACGGGCGACAATGTTGTGGCCGAGTATTTCCGCGACGGCGAAGAGCCGATCTTTGGCATCACCTTTGACGGTGGGTTTGCCATGGGGGCCGATCTGCCGCTCTTTGAGGAAGCGGGCGGCGGTGGTCGTCAGGTCACCACGTCCACCGGCAAGAAGGCGGTTGTGGGGCCCAAGGCGAATTTCGGCACTCTCAGTTCCGGTGGGCTTTACTAGATGACGCGCGACGCGCTTTGACGGGCCATGCGGCCCGCAAAGACGCCCCGCCCGCCATCCCGCATTCGGGCGGGTCCTGACCTTGTGGCGGCGCGATCCTTGGTCTATTTCAAGGCTCTGCACTGCAAGAGGGATCCGCGATGCGCGCCGAAATTCAGAACATCGTTGGTGAGATCGAGAAGTCGGTTGCGCTGTTGGCGCAACGGCTGGATGTGGAGACAGCGCCCCATCGGTTGGAAGAGTTCAATGCCCGTGTCGAGGACCCCAATCTGTGGGATGATCCGGACGCGGCACAGAAGCTGATGCGCGAGCGGCAGATGCTGGTCGACGCCATGGAGACCCATGACCGCATCAAGCAGGAGCTTGCGGACAATATCGAGCTGATCGAGCTGGGCGAGATGGAGGACGACGCCGAGGTCGTCACGGATGCAGAGGATGCGCTCAAGTCGCTGGCGGAGACGGCGGCGCAGAAGGAGCTGGAGGCGCTCTTGGATGGTGAGGCCGATGGCAATGACACCTTCCTTGAGATCAACGCAGGCGCTGGTGGCACGGAAAGCTGTGACTGGGCGTCGATGCTGGCCCGCATGTATGTGCGGTGGGCGGAAAAGCAGGGCTATAAGGTCGAGCTGCAATCGGAGAGCGCGGGAGACGAGGCGGGCATCAAATCGGCCACCTACAAGATTTCCGGCACCAATGCCTATGGTTGGCTGAAATCCGAGAGCGGTGTGCACCGGCTGGTGCGGATCTCGCCCTACGATTCGGCGGCCAAGCGGCACACGTCGTTCAGTTCGGTCTGGGTCTATCCGGTGGTGGACGACAATATCGAGATCGAAGTGAACCCGGCGGACATTCGCATCGATACCTACCGGTCATCCGGCGCGGGCGGACAGCACGTGAACACCACCGATTCCGCTGTGCGGATCACCCATGCGCCCACAGGCATCGTCGTCACGAGTTCCGAGAAATCACAGCACCAGAACCGCGACATCGCGATGAAGGCGCTGAAATCCCGGCTGTACCAGCTGGAACTGGACAGGCGGAACGCGGCCATCAACGAGGCCCATGACGCCAAGGGCGACGCAGGCTGGGGCAACCAGATCCGGTCTTATGTGCTGCAACCCTACCAGATGGTGAAGGATTTGCGAACCAATCACGAAACCTCTGATACCAAGGGGGTATTGGACGGAGATCTGGACGGGTTCATGGCGGCCACGCTGGCGCTGGATGTGTCCGGGAAATCGCGTGCGGAGGCGCAGGCCGACTGATCGGTGCGCGCACCCCGCCGCAGAGCAACGCGAGGGGGCGGGTATGATCGATGCAGGTGCGCTGGAGCTGAGATCGCAGATGGATGCGGGCACCTTGGGTGCCGAAGAGGTGATGGCCGAAACGCTGGCACGGATCGCGGCGGTCAATGGTCAGGTCAATGCCATCGTGTCCCTGCGCGATCCGGATGAATTGATGGCGGAGGCGCGCGCCGCCGATACCCGCCCGCCCGCCGGGTGGCTTCATGGCATTCCGATTGCGGTCAAGGATCTGGCAAATGCGGCCGGTCTGCCCACGTCCATGGGATCGCCGCTGTTCAAGGGGCAGATCGCGGCACAGGACGATATCGCGGTCGCGCGGATGCGCGCGGCGGGTGCGATTGTCATTGGCAAGACGAACACCCCCGAATTCGGGCTCGGTTCGCACAGTTTCAACCCGGTCTTTGGCGTGACGCGCAACCCCTACGACACCAGCCGCAGCGCGGGTGGATCGTCGGGCGGGGCGGGGGCTGCGCTGGCCACCGGCATGCTGAGCGTGGCGGACGGCTCTGACATGATGGGGTCGTTGCGCAACCCGGCGGCGTGGAACAACGTCTATGGCATGCGGCCCAGTTGGGGGCTGGTGCCGTCAGAGCCGCAGGGCGACAGTTTCTTGCATCAACTGGCGACCAATGGCCCGATGGCGCGCAACCCGCGGGATCTGGCGGCCTTGCTGGACACCATGGCGGGCGGCGATCCACGTCAGCCGCACGGGTTTGCCTTGCCGCCCGTTCTGCCGCGGTTGCAGGCCCGGTCCGAGGGGCTGCGGCTGGGCTGGCTGGGCGACTGGGGTGGGGCGTTGCCGATGGAGGCGGGTATTCTCGACATCTGCGACCACGCTCTGCGCCAGATGGAAGGGCTGGGCGTTGCGGTGGATGTGTTGAATGCGCCTTTTGACCGCGATGCGATCTGGTCGTCCTGGATCACCCTGCGCAGTTGGTCCGTGGCCTGTGGCCTGGGCCCGATCCATGCGGATACGGCGCTGCGCGATGGGCTCAAGGACACGGCCATCTGGGAAATTGAACGCGGGTTGGCCCTGTCGGCCATGCAGGTCAACGAGGCCAGCACCCTGCGGTCGCAGTGGTTCCGGGCGGCGGCGACGCTTTTTGACACCTATGACGTGCTGGCACTGCCCTCGGCACAGATGTGGCCGTTTGATGCGGACATCGATTGGCCGCGCGAAGTGGCGGGGCAGGGCATGGACACCTATCACCGCTGGATGGAGGTCGTGATCGCGGCCAGTCTGTTGGGCCTGCCGGTGGTCAACGTGCCCGTGGGCTTTGGCGGGGGGCATGACCTGCCGATGGGCCTGCAACTGATCGGACGGCGCGGCAGCGATGCAAAGTTGCTGCAATTGGCCGCGGCATGGCATGATGCGACCGGGTGGCCGGACCAAAGGCGCCCTACGCTGACCTGAGGAGGACCAGCCCATGACCGCGCGCGTTGCTCATCCGTCCCAGATGCCCACCGGGATGCCTTCGCTGACGCCGCCGCCCACGGGGTTCATCGCCCATGCCCTTCGCGCAGGGTGGCGGGATTTCCGCGCGGCCCCGGGCTTTGGTCTGTTGACGGGGGGTGGTGCCGTGGCCGCTGGTTGGATGCTTTTTGCGCTGACCGTGTGGGCCGGGCATACGTTCTGGTTGATCCTTGCCGTGTTCGGGTTTCCGCTGATCGCGCCCTTGTGCGCCTTAGGCACATATGAGGTGTCGCGCCGGATCGGGGCAGGGCTGCCGGCGGATGCGGGCACCGTTCTCGGCCGGTTGTGGCGGACGCGGGGCGGTCAGCTGCCGTGGCTGTCGATGCTGATGGTGGTGGCGCTCCTGTTCTGGTTCTTTCTGGGGCATATGATCTTTGCCCTGTTTCTGGGTCTGAAGCCGATGGTGAACGTGACCACGTCGCTTGAAGTGTTCCTGACCGCGGATGGGCTGATGATGCTGGCCTTGGGGTCTGCGGTGGGGGCGGTGTTTGCCTTGGTCTTTTTTGCGATCTGCGTGCTGGGCCTGCCGATGCTGCTTGCGCGCGAGGTGGATTACATGACCGCCATTCTGGGCAGTGCGGCCCATGTGCAGGCGCATCCGGGGCCGATGCTGGGCTGGGCCGCGGTCATCGTCGCGCTGGTGTTTCTGGCGATGCTGCCGGGCTTGATCGGGCTGGTCGTGGTGCTGCCATGGCTGGGCCACGCATCGTGGCACGTCTACGCCCAGATGGCGTCGGGCGCGCGCTAGACCGCGCTGTCACGCCCCATCGCCACCAGTTCCGCATGGAGCGCTGTGGCGCGCGCGTCGCCAGTCTCGAGCGCAAAGACATAGGCGTGCGTCAGAAAGAAGCCGCGGGCATCGTCGGTCTCTGCCGCCTGCGCCGCCTCGTTATAGAGGGCCACAAGCGCCGCGTGGTCATGTTCGGTATGCGCGGCCAGCAACCGCGCATCCAGATCCGTCATTCCGCCGCCTGCGCGCGCGCGCGGGATGCGCACATACGTTCGGCCACCCAGTCGTGGAACAGATGCGTGGGGCTGTCCATTGCGGGCGAAAACCGGCCTCCGTCGAACATCGGCGCGTGGCGCCCGCGCTGCATGCCCTCGACGACAAAGATGTCCTCTTCGAATACGGTCTTCCACTGCGCGGTGTTGCGGGCGCGCAGATCGGCGTCTGTCTCAGGCTGCGCATAGTAAAGATGCACGTGCTCCGTCGTCTGCTCTGGGCCGTTCGGTACCAGAACGATGGCAAAGGTGTGATCCCGGTGGACGCCTAGCAGAACATTAGGGAAGGCGGAGATGTACTCCGCCGCCGTGTCCCACATTTCGCCCAGCCCGTCGAAATCCGGAAACCGCGCGCCATCCTTCCCTTGCAACTGGCGGTACACCCACGTGCCCTGTCCGGAAAACAGGCCCGGTTCCTCGATATGGTAGTGATCCTCCAGCCGGGAATAGCTGTTCAGTCCGGGATGCACCCAAGGCAGGTGGTAGCTTTCGCAATAGTTCTCGACCGCCAGCTTCCAGTTGCAATTGACGGTCAGCTCGAACCGGCTGTCTGCGCCGCCGTGATAAACGGGTTTGTCGAACTCGGCCCAACGTGCCAACAGGGTGGCATTCGCCGTCTCGAAATCCGGCGCGTCGCCCGACAGGTTGATCCACACAACGTCCAGCCAGATATGGCTGCGCACCTCGATCAGACCCAGCAGACCGCGGTCGATACCGTCGGCTGTGTTCTGACCCGGTCCGCCCACATGCGGGGTGGAGACAAGCCGCCCCTCTGTGGAATAGCACCAGCTGTGATAGGGGCAGCGGATTGCCCCTTCGATCTTGCGGGGTGCATCGACAAGGATCATGCCGCGGTGGCGGCAGATGTTCTGGAACACGCGCACCGTGCCGGATTTGTCCCGGATCATCAGCAGGGGAATGTCCAAAAAGGTGACAGGCACCGCATCGCCGATTTCCGGCACATCCGCGGCCACACCAAGGCCGGACCAGCCCGACATCAGCAGCGCCTCGCGTTCCTCGGCATAGACACCGGCATCGATGTAATGCGCGTTGGGCAATCCATTGGCGGTCGAAATCGGTTGGCGCACCGCGCTCAGGTCTGTCCGGTCCATCATGTTCTCCAGCAAGCTCTGCCAAAGGATACAGATTGCCGAACGGCCCGCATGCGCGTTTTCGACTGGATTTGCCTGTGGCCGACACCCCAAGGTGCCGGCTCTGTCTGTCAGCCGCGCCGCTGTTGTTGAGGGAGTGCGCCGGGCAGCGGGCGGGTGGCGTGATCGATACGGAACGGGATAATCTCTGCCGTTTCCGTCATTTCCGCCGGACTTTCACCCGCAAGTGTCAAAAGACCATCCGTGAGTGTCGGCCCTTGGTTTTGCCTGACGCGTATCGCGTTGTTGGCCAACCGCATATTCCGGTCGGTTTGGACGTCGAACTCAACCACGTCACCGACGGCGAAAAACGCGTCGCATTGCGCTTGCGGTTCCGGGTTGGCCAGAAACGCAAGATCGCCTTGGTCTTCACACCAAATAACGGCCTTTTGGTCGGCCGCATCGCTCCAGAGAATAACACCAATCATTTTTCTACCCAAAGTTGGTCGGGTATCATCAAACTCAATTATAGACATGTAATACATGGTAAAGTCGGCAACGTACGCTTGCATTTTGTGTCCATAAGAGTATCGTCCGGGTGCATTTTGGCGTCATGTGTGACGCGATATAGCGTCAAGATGCCGAAAAAGACCTGTAATCATGATCACTTTACGAATTCCACTCCGATTGATTACGTTCTGAAAAGAGAAAGAAATGGCGGAAACACGCAGATCACCGGCGGAGTTACGCAGTATGTTTGGCGAGAATTTGCGGATTCTCGCCCAGGCGTACCCGTCCGTGTCTGAACTGTCGCGGCAGCTTGGGATCAACCGAACCCAGTTCAACCGCTATTTGTCGGGCGAAAGTTTCCCCCGACCCGACGTGTTGGCGCGGATTTGCGCCTTTTTTGACGTGGACGCGCGTGTTCTGCTTGAACCTGTTGCGTCGATCATGTCCGGCACCGACGCAATCAACGGCCCCATTCTCAAGGATTTCATCGGTGCGGGTGTCAAGACCGTGACCGAAAGTACGTTTCCGTCGGGCTTTTACCGGTTTTCGCGCCGCAGTTTTCTGGACAGCAACCGGTTTGTCGTGGGCCTGGTCTGGGTTTTCCGCGAGGGTGACGCCACCTATGTCCGGGGCTACGAGGCGCGCGCCGCGATGGAGGCGCAGGGGCTGGGGCAGGGCAGCAGTGCCCGCGAGTTCCGCGGCCTCATCATCCGCCACGAAGACGGCGTATCGGCGATGATCTCGCGCAAGGGCGCGATGACCGCGTCGTTCAATTTCCTCAGCCGGATCACATCCTTCGAGAACAATTACTGGGTGGGATATGTCGCCCGCACCGTCCGCGACCTGCCGGACGCGGAGAGGGTGGTGCGCATGGTCTACGAGCACCTTGGCCAGGATATTGGCCGGGCCAAGGCGGCGTCGAAGTCGGGCGGCTATTGCGGGATCGAGGGGCTGTTGCCCTTTCACCAGCGCCTGTTGCAGCCCGACGCGCCGTTTCGTTAATCGCCCCGCGGCAGGGCGGCGACGCCCGTGCGCGCCACTTCGGTCAGGCCGAGGGGGCGCATCAGGTCGGCAAAGGCGTCGATCTTTTCCGGCGCGCCCGTGATCTCGAACACGAATGTCTCCAGCGTGCTGTCGACCACGTTGGCCCGGAAAATATCCGCCAGACGCAACGCTTCGACCCGCTTGTCGCCCTTGCCCGAAACCTTGAACATGGCCAGCTCCCGCTCAACCGAAGGCCCTTCGACGGTCAGGTCGTGCACCTCGTGGACGGACACGATCCGCCCCAACTGTGCTTTGATCTGTTCGATGACCTGCGGCGTGCCGGTCGTGACGATGGTGATGCGGGACAGGTGCCCCTGATGGTCCACCTCAGCAACGGTCAGGCTTTCGATGTTGTAGCCACGCCCTGAGAACAGCCCGATCACCCGCGCCAGAACCCCTGGTTCGTTTTCCACCAGAACGGCGAGGGTGTGTTTTTCCACGACGTCCGAAAACGTGGGGCGTAGGTTATAAGCGGAGTGGCTGGTGGAGCCTTTTTTGAGTTTTAGTGCTGACATCAGACCTATCCTTAAACCAGAACCGAGCCCTTGGCGTCGATCACGCCTTGGGTTTCCGCTTCGCCCAGAAGCATTTCGTTGTGCGCCTTGCCCGACGGGATCATGGGGAAGCAATTTTCGTGCTTTTCCACCAGACAGTCGAACAACACCGGACCGTCGTGGTTGATCATCTCCATGATCGCGTCGTCCAGATCGGCGGGGTCGGAGCAGATGATACCCTTGGCGCCAAACGCTTCGGCCAGTTTCACGAAATCGGGCAGGCTTTCGGACCACGAATGCGAATACCGCTCGCCGTGCAAGAGTTCCTGCCACTGGCGCACCATGCCGAGGCGTTCGTTGTTCAGGATAAACTGCTTGACGGGCAGGTTGAACTGCATCGCCGTTCCCAATTCCTGCATGTTCATCAGCCACGACGCCTCTCCGGCGACGTTTATAACCAGCGCATCGGGGTGGCCCATCTGCACGCCAATCGAGGCCGGGAAACCGTAACCCATCGTGCCCAGACCGCCGGACGTCATCCAGCGATTGGGATCCTCGAACCCGAGATACTGTGCCGCCCACATCTGGTGCTGGCCCACTTCGGTGCAGATGTAACGGTCGTGATCCTTGGTCAGCGCCTCAAGCCGTGCGAGGGCGTATTGCGGTTTGATCACCTTGCCTTCCTGCTTGAACTTGAGGCAATCGACCTGCTTCCACTCTTCGATCTGACGCCACCACTTGGCAACCGCCTCGCTGTTGGTCTTGCGGCCGCGCGACTTCCAGACCTTCAGAATGTCTTCGAGGACGTGGCCCACATCGCCGACAATCGGGATGTCCGCCTTGATCACCTTGTTGATCGAGGACGGGTCGATGTCGATATGCGCCTTTTTCGACTTGGGGCTGAACGCGTCAATGCGGCCGGTGATCCGGTCGTCGAACCGTGCGCCGATATTGATCATCAGATCGCAATCGTGCATCGCCATGTTCGCCTCATAGAGTCCGTGCATGCCCAGCATGCCCAGCCACTTGTCGCCCGAGGCCGGATAACATCCCAACCCCATCAACGTGGAGGTGATGGGAAAGCCTGTCGCCTCCACCAGCTCGCGCAGCAACTGGCTGGCGCCGGGGCCGGAGTTGATCACGCCGCCACCGGTGTAGAAGATCGGGCGCTTGGCAGTTTCCAGGGCCGCCACAAGCTCGGTGATGGCCTCCATTTCGCCCTTGACCTGCGGTTGATAATGCGAGGTCGACGGTTTGGGCGCATGGTAGGATCCGGTAGCAAACTGCACATCCTTGGGGATGTCGATCAGCACGGGGCCGGGGCGGCCCGAGGTTGCCACATGGAACGCCTCGTGCATCACTTCGGACAGCTTGTCGGTCTCCTTGACCAGCCAGTTGTGTTTGGTGCAGGGCCGCGTGATGCCAACGGTGTCAGCCTCCTGAAACGCGTCCGAGCCGATCATGAACGTAGGCACTTGGCCGGTCAGAACGATGATCGGAATGCTGTCCATCAACGCGTCGGTCAGGCCGGTCACCGCATTGGTTGCACCGGGGCCGGAGGTCACGAGGCACACGCCGGGCTTGCCGGTCGCGCGGGCGTACCCTTCGGCGGCGTGAACCGCCCCCTGTTCGTGGCGAACAAGGATGTGCTTGATCGAGTTTTGCTGAAAAACCTCGTCATAAATCGGTAGCACGGCGCCACCGGGATACCCGAATACTGTGTCTACACCCTGATCGATGAGGGCTTGGACGACCATTTTCGCTCCGGTCATTTGACGTGTCATGTCCGCGTGCTCCAGTTTGGCGGTGTCTGTTCAATGCGCATAAAAAAACCCCCGGAATTCGGGGGCGCATGGGTCTTGGTTTGGATATCCGTTACCGGCCCATGCGCGTGTGTCCTACGATGACGACTAGCTCTGTCATTGCTTCCAGGTCTTTCTCTTGCGTTGCGCGACACTATGGCGGCGCAAAAGGGGCGTCAACAGGCAAAGCCACGAAAAAAGTGTCGTGAGGGGCAAAAAACGCGACATATTCTTTCGTGAGTGCGTGAAATTTGGACAGATATTGAAAATTTGGACCGGTTCTGCCCTCTGGAGGGTCATTGGCCGTGAGGTTTGGTCATCGCCGAGATGTCATTGCGTGCCGTTGTAGCCAGTCTCTGGATCTCTTCGGCCAGTGTCTTGAACTCGATCGCGATGACGCCCAGACCGCGGCCCGCATCGCCCACGCGCGATGCCTCCACCGAGGCATTGATGGACACCAGCCGCACGTGTTTGCCGATATGTTCCAGCCGGGTCAGCGTTTTGGAAATCGCCTCTCCCGTGGCCAGTGCCTGCGCCACATCAGCGTGGCGCTGCGCGTCCAGATCGGCCCACAAACCATCGCAGAATTCCGTCACCGTCTCGAAGAACCCGCTGCGGCCAAAGGTAAAATGATCGGTCAAGGCCGCCTGCAATGCCTGCAAGTCATCCGCTTCGGCCGCCTGAACCACAGTGTCGGTCAGATCCGCCATCTGCTGAAACGCGGCCGCGTGGGTCGGATTTGCACGACCATGGGACCCGATCCATGCGCACACGTCAGGCGGCACAACCCCGTCAGGGTCATGACCGTTGACGAGTGCGCGGGCCCGGTCCAGCGCGACATATTGCAGACGCAGGATCTTGCGCCATTCTGCACGCTGCGCCTGCGTGTCGGTAACCAGAGGATTGGCGCGGAACAGGTAAGCACCAAAAAGAGCGGATCGAATGGCTCGTGCGCGCGTCGTCGCCACCAGATCGATGGCGCTGCGCCGATGGGCAAACAGCTCGGATTCGGTCGTCTCGGGCAGGGACAGCACAGGCACGGTCATCGTCATGCCCGACACTTCTCACAACTGTGTGAACAATGGGTTATTCCACACCGGTCAAAGCGCGTTTCCAGTGCCTTGCAGCACCCCGTGCTCCAGCGCGTAACGGGTCAGGCCCGCGGTCGAGGAAATGCCCAGCTTGCGCTTGATGTTCTTGCGGTGGGTTTCGACCGTCCGGACCGAGATATCGAGGGCTGTGGCGACTTCCTTGTTGGACAGACCTTGCGCCAGTTGCAGCAGGATCGTCTGTTCGCGCCCCGTCAGCGCGCCGGGGACGTCGCCCGATTTCGGCGCAATCGCCCCCTCGGCGCCGGTGCACAGGTACCGTTCGCCACGCATCACCGTCTCGATCGCCTCGGCAATCTCGTCCGTGGGCACGTCCTTGAGCACATAGCCCATCGCCCCGTGGCTGAGCGCCGAGGAGATATATTCCGGGCTGTCATGCATCGACAGAATCAGAACATGGGTCCCAGGGCTTTGTTCCAGAACGATTTCCGTAGCCGTCAGCCCGCCCATTTCGGGCATGTTCAGATCCATCAGGATCACGTCAGGGGCGAGGCGGGGCAGCATGTCGATGGCCGCACGCCCATTGTGCAACATGCCCACGACTTCGATGTTCTGGTGGTCTTCCAACACGGCCTGAATGCCCTGGGCGACCATAGGGTGGTCATCCACGATCAGGACGCGGATCGGCGTGTTGGGGCGGGATTGGGTCATGCGCGGGCTTGTTCCTTCTTGGCGACGCTGTCTTCGGGCGGCAACAGGTGGGTCAGGGGCACGGTGGCCTCGATCACCGTACCGGCCGAACCGCCGACCCCGGCAAGGATCCGCAGGGTGCCGTCCAGTTGTTCGACGCGCTCTTGCATATTTCGCAGCCCGATTCCAGCCGAACGTCGGCGTCGGGTCGCGTCCACGCCGCTGCCGTTATCGGCAATGCGCAGCGTCGCGCCGCGTTTGTGCCCGCGCAGGTCCACCGACACGTGGCTGGCGCCGGAATGGCGTTCGATATTGGTCAGTGCCTCCTGGGCAATACGGTAAAGCGCAATCTTGGCGTTCTGGTCCAGACGGTTGCGGAACACGACTGTCTGGAATTCCGTTTGCGTGCCGGTGCGCGCGGCAAAATCCTCCACCAGAGCCTTGAGTGCAGGCCCCAGACCCAGATCGTCCAACGCGCCGGGGCGCAGATCGCGGCTGATGCGGCGGACCTCGGCGATGGCGGTGCCAAGGTTGTCGATGCCCTGATGCAGCGGGGTGGCCGCATCGCCGCTGCCCTTGTCCAGCCGCCGCCGCGTGGTGTCGAGCGCATATCGGACGCCAACAAGGATCTGGCTGATCCCGTCATGCAGTTCGCGCGCCACGCGCCCGCGCTCTTCTTCCTGCGCGTCGAACACACGCTGCGTCAGCTTCTTGAGCTTGGCATCCGCCAGCCGCCGTTCGCGGAAATTCAGTGCCATGCCCGAACCGAACACCAAAAGCAGCGCTGCGAGGGTAATCGCGGAGATATAGTAGAACGTGCGCTGCACCCGCGCCTCCACATCGGCGCGCGCCGCGGCCACGGATGTCAGCACGTCGTCGATGAACACGCCCGTTCCAACCGCCCACCGCCACGACGGAAAAGACGTAACATAGGTGATCATCTCGGCCTCTTGTCCGTTGGACGGCTTGGGCCACAGATGGGTCAGGTACCCGTCGCCCTGACGCGCGATGTTCAGCAACTCGGCCACCACGGGCGTGCCGCTGCTGTCGGTCAGCTCCAGATGGTTGCGGTTGATCATCTCGGTCTGGCGCGGGTTCACCAGATTGGTGCCGTCGTAATCGTAGACAAAGAAGAACCCCTCGTCCCCGTAGATCATCGCCGACAGGATCTGTGCCACCTGATCCTTCGCCTCCTGATCGTCTGGCGCGGCAGAGCCGTAGATAAAGTAGAACCCGTTGCGCGCCTGCGTGACATAGTTCCGCAACTCGCGCTTCTTGGCCTCGATCAGCTGCGCCTCGAGCGTCTGGATCTCGCGCTCGGCCAGCGCGCGCGACTGGAACGCCACGAGGATCGCAATGGCGGCCACGGCCAACACCATCGGCACCGCCGCAACAAGCGACAGCTTCTGGCCATAGCTGAGCCGGGGGAGGGACAGAAACGAAAGCACAGGTGATTCGATACGACGAATGCGGTGCGAATCAAAGGGCCGCGGCCGAAATTGGTCGCGCTAACAGGTCAAACATATTCGTGAAAAAATCCTGAATTGGTGTGTTTTTCTGACCAGAGCCGGATTTTTGGCCGCTTTCTACGCAGTACTAGGTATTCCCTAAACCGGGGCCATCGCTAGTGTGGCCACACTCGAAACGATCCGCCTGACCTCGGGAGGGGGCAGGCATCACATCTGGGAGGAGTATCTCTATGGATCGTCGTTCTTTTCTGAAGACGTCTGCACTGGGTGGCACAGCAGCCGCCGCATCGACACTCGCCGCGCCCGCATATGCGCAAGGCAAGCGTACCCTGACAATGGTCACATCCTGGCCCCGCGGCTTTGCGGTTCTGGATGACGCCGCAAGCTACCTCGAGCAATTCGTGTCCGCGATGTCCGATGGTCAGCTGACCATCGACAAGAAAGCACCGGGCGAACTGGTTGGCGCGTTCGAAGTGTTCGACGCCGTGTCCTCGGGCCAGGCCGACATGTACCACTCGGCTGACTACTACTTCATCGGTCAGCACCCGGCCTACGCCTACTACACTGCCGTGCCCTTCGGCGGCACAGCGCAGGAAGTCACCAACTGGTACGAGCACGGCGGCGGCCAAGAGCTGCACGACGAGCTGGGCGAAATCTTCAACCTCAAAGGCCTGCTGGCGGGTAACTCCGGTTCGCAGTCCGGTGGCTGGTTCCGCAACGAGATCAACTCGGCCGACGATTTCAACGGTCTGAAGTTCCGTATGCCCGGTCTGGGCGGCAAGGTGCTGGGCAAACTGGGCGCATCCGTTCAGAACATCCCTGGCGGCGAACTGTACCAAGCCCTGTCTTCGGGTGCTCTGGACGGTCTGGAGTGGGTTGGCCCGATGGCTGACGAACGCGCCGGCTTCCAGGAAGTTGCCAAGGTGTACTACACCGCCGGTTTCCACGAGCCGGGTTCGGCTCTGGCCGCCAACGTCAACCTTGACGTCTGGAACGACCTGACACCACAGCACCAGGCGATCCTGCAGAACGCCAGCCGTGCGACCACGTTCGTGCAGCTGTCCGAAACGCTGGCCAACAACGGTGCCGCTCTGGCGCGTCTGCAACAGCAGGGCGTGAAAACGCTGCAATTCTCGGACGATGTCTGGGATGCGTTCGGTGCCGCCTCTGCCGAGGTCATGGACGAGAACATGGGCGACGAGCTGTTCGCGAAAACACGCGCATCGTTCGAAGAAAGCCTCGCCAACTCGGCCAGCTGGATCAACAAGTCCGACGGCTACTATGTTGCACAGCGCGTCCGCGTTCTGGGCGGCTGATCGCTGACATTGCGACTACGACCGGGGGTCTCGTCCGCGAGGCCCCCGGATCAATACGATGAACTGACGTGATTTTGCGCGCCAAGGGGCCGCAATTCACCAGGGGGCAATTCGATGGAAAATGAAAGCGGTGCTGGCACCGGCTTCTTTGGTGCTCTGTTCGAGGGTATCATCTGGTTTGTGCAAAGCCTTGGGCTGGCGTTCTACAACATTGCGTACGCGATCACGCATCCGTCCGCCTGGCTGGACTGGATCAGCTGGAACAACACGCCCGAAGACAAACTGTCCCTGATGAAATTCGTCTACTATGGCGGATCAACGGAATTCTTCTTTGCAGTGCTGGCCATTCTGCTGGTCGTCACCGGCATCGGAATCTGGCGGCGCGAGTTCATGTGGGGCTGCGTGCGCGTCCTCGAGGCGATTGCCAACACCTCCGGACGGTTCTTTGCATGGGCTGGCCTCCTGATGGTGCTGCAACAGATCATCATTGTCTTCATGCAGCGTATCTTTACCCGGCCCGATATCTCCTTCGGTTTCGGCATCCCGCTGCAATTCGACATTTCCTGGTTCGCCGAGGAGCTGAAGCTTTATAACGCGCTCGTCGTGTGCATGTGCGTGACCTACACATTCGTGCAGGGCGGTCACGTGCGCGTTGACCTCATCTATGCCGCCGTGAAGTTCCGCACCAAGCGGATGATCGACATGTTCGGCTCCATCATGTTCATGCTGCCATCTGCGACGCTGATCTGGATGTACGGCTGGTATTTCCTCTGGCGCCACTTGGTCACACCGAAACCCGCCGCCAGCTGGGACCTTGAGCGTGCCGAACGCTCGGCCCGCGCGGTGCGCTGGAACGTCGAGACCATCGGGTTCAGCCCGAATGGCTTCAACGGCTACTTCCTGTTCAAGATCCTCCTCGTTGCATTCGCGGGCCTCGTGTTCCTGCACGCCATCGCGTTCTTCTACCGCTCCTACCTGGAGTGGAAGGAAGGGCCCGAAAGCGAAGGCAAGTATCTTGACCGCGACACGCTGGGCGAGGGCGAAGAAGCCTACGAGGGCACACACTGATGACGCGTTTTTCCGACATGATGATCTGCCACGCGCAGATCGCGAACGCAGCCAAAGAAAAGTAAGGGCAGAACAATGTTGTTTGGACTTGATGGCGTAGAAATTGGCCTGATCATCGTCTTTGTCTGCCTTTTTGGCGGCATCCTTTCCGGGTTCCCGGTGGCCTTTGCCATCGCCGGGGCCGGGGTCATCTCCTTTGGCATCATCGCGGCCCTAGACAGTGCGGGCCTGCTGATCCACCAGGCCATTGACGAAAGCGCGCAGGCCTACCGGGACCTCGTGAATTCCGGGATCAAGCCGGACAGTATCAGCGTTTTCCGATACCCCGACCTGCCGCGCATCGGCGAACCGGTCTTTCCCAAGGGCTGGGAAGTGGCACTGGACCGCAACGTCTCCTTTGTCGTGAACCGCATGAACGAACGGGTGCTGGCCGGTCAGTCGATTGAAACGCTGCTCGCGGTGCTGATGTTCGTCTTGATGGGCATCACGCTGGAACGCTCCAAGATTGCGAATGACCTGCTGACCACCATGGCGCGTGTCTTTGGCCCGCTGCCGGGCGGTTTGGCCGTGTCGATTGTTGTGGTGGGCGCGTTCCTGGCGGCGTCCACGGGCATCGTGGGCGCGACCGTGGTGACCATGGGGCTGCTCGCTTTGCCGACCATGCTGCGCAACAACTATTCGCCCGAGATTGCAACGGGCGTCATTGCGGCCTCTGGCACGCTGGGGCAGATCATTCCGCCCTCCATCGTGATCGTTCTGCTGGGTACGCTTGCCGGGGATCTCTATTCCGCGGCACAAGAGGCCCGGGCGCAGTCGGTTGGCTGTACCGACGCACTGACCTATCTGGGCGAGCCTGCGGTTGTGTCCGTGGGCACGCTGTTCCAGGCGGCGCTGTTGCCGGGCATCCTGTTGGCGCTGCTCTATGCGCTTTATGCCTTTGGCTACGCGATGCTGAACCCCGAAAAGGCACCGGCGGTGGAAATGGGCACGACCAATGCCGAACCCATCACACGCTCCGAAGGGTTCACATGGTTTCTGGGCGCGCCCGTTCTGATGATCGTGGGAACCATTCTGCTGGGCAACCTGAACATCGTCGGCAACCAGTCCACGACCGTGTCGGCCTTCTCCGACATCGGTGCGGCGGCCAGCCTGCGGACCAATGTCAGCGACGACTGCAAGGTCGCGATGATCGAGCTGCACGGCCAAGAGGCCTGGGACACGGCTGTGGCACAACAGGAAGAGATTGCAGCCGCCGGTGGCGTGCAGCAATCCGAGCGGCTGACGGAAGACGAGTTTGCCGCAGCCGTGGATGCCAAGGTGGCCGAGGCGGCGCCCATCGGCACGGGCACGGCGGTTCTGTTGATCCTGCTGGGGCTGATCCTGACCACCGCACGCGGCATAGCACCCAGCCGGGACGCGCGCCCGCTCCTGATCGGAGGGATCGGCGTGGTATTGGCGCTCTTGGCGGATATCATCCTGATCGGGCCGCTCAACACGGCTGGCTACTATGTGGCGATCATGGCCATCCCCTTTGCCTTGATCATGTACGGCGTTGTCGAAGGCATTAAACGCTGCGCCCAGAACGAGCTGATCCGCGTGGTGTTCCCGCCGCTGGTTTTGATCGTCGCGGTGCTGGGTTCGATCCTGGGTGGCATCACCAACCCGACGCCCGCCGCGGCGCTTGGGGCAGGGGGCGCCATCATGCTCGCCGCCTATCGCAAGCTGACCGACATGGACCGCAGCCCCAAAGTGATCATCTGGTCCACCCTGGCCATCGTGGTCTGTATCCTGATCGGCGTGAATTTTGATCTGCGGATCAATCAGGACAACGTCACGGCACAGAGCTGGTTTGCCTTCTTCGTAGCCTATGCCGCGTATCTCTATGCGCTGTTTGGCCTGCTGTTCAGCTGCTATATCCTGTGGACCAGCGGCGTGCTGGCTCCGGTTGTGCGCGAGACGGCCAAGGTGACGTCGATGGTCTTTACCATCCTGATCGGTTCGCAGCTTTTGAACCTCGTGGTCATCTCTTTTGGTGGCGAGCACTATATCCAGCAGTTCCTGAAATCGTTCGACAACGAATTCACCGTGTTCCTGATCGTGATGCTGGTGCTGTTCATCCTGGGCTTCGTGCTGGACTTCCTCGAGATCATCTACATCGTCATCCCGATCGTGGGGCCGGTCATCTATGGCGGCACGTTCGATCCCAAATGGGTGACGATCATGATCGCGGTGAACCTGCAGACGTCGTTCCTGACGCCGCCCTTCGGGTTCGCGCTGTTCTACCTGCGTGGGGTGGCGCCCAAGGAGGTCACGACCGGCCACATCTATCGCGGGATCATCCCGTTTGTGTTGATCCAGGTGGCGGGGCTTGCACTGTTGTGGACGTTCCCGGGCATTGTCACGCTGGTGCCGGATCTGATCCCGAACTGATCGGATCGCCGTTGATCCAAATGAAAAGGCGGCCCCGCCGGGGCCGCCTTTGTTACATGGTCAGGGGGCCTTGCCCCCGTCCTGCGGACTCCCCCAGCATATTTTCGGAACAATGAAGCGGCAGGGCTCCGTCAGGCGGTGGGACGTGTGTCAGGCAGGGAGATGTTTGCAACCTGTTCCGCGATGGGATCGGTCGACAGGGGGTGCGTGTCGGGATGGAAATTCCGCGGGTCCGTCATTTTTTGCCAGCGCCCGCCGAGATAGACCTCGAGGCCCGAGAACTTGGCCTTGTACCCCATCTTCTGGCTGCCCGGCACCCAGTAGCCGAGATAGACGTAAGGCAGGTCGGCCTCGCGCGCGATTTCGATATGGTCAAGGATCATGTGCGTGCCCAGCGACCGGCGGGGCATGTCGGGGGCGTAAAAGCTGTAGACCATGCTCAGCCCGTCCTGGAGCACATCCGTCAGGCTGACGCCGATCAGGTCTTTTGACCCGTCCGTCTTGGTATATTCGATGACGCGGCTGCGGATCGGGGTTTCCTCGATCATTGCGGCAAATTCGAACACGTCCATATCCGCCATGCCACCATCGGCGTGACGGCTGTCGAGATAGGTGCGGAAGAGGTCGTATTGATCCTCGGTCGCCCAGGGGGATGTTGCCCGGCGCGCGAGGTCCGTGTTGCGTTTGACCGTGCGGCGCTGGCTCTTGGTGGGTTTGAACGCCGCCACGTCGATCCGTGCGGACAGGCAGGCGGAGCAATCGGCGCAGGAGGGGCGGTAGAGCACGTTTTGCGACCGCCGAAACCCTTGCTGGCTGAGGCTGTTGTTCAGCTTTTCCGAGTTCTCGCCTTGCAGCGCCGTGAACAGCTTGCGCTCCATCCTGCCATCCAGATACGGGCAGGGTTGTGGCGCAGTCACATAAAACTGCGGAGCGAGGGGAAGCGTGTGGCGCATATCGATCCTGTGCGGGTTGGCGCAGATGATAGCAAGGCTGCCGGTCGTGGCAAGTCCGGAAGCGCGCCTATGCGACGGCGCGCCGGTTCAGGGCCGCACTGCCCATGAACATGTCCGTCAGACCCTGGCCGCGGTTCGAGGTCATCATCAGAACGATCGAGATCAGTTGCAACGGCGCCACCGCCCAGCTAACGGTGTAGCCCAGCGTGTGCAGGAAGGCCTGTCCGAGGTCAAAACGTGCCCCCGTTGCATCGCGCAATTCGATCGCCATCAGGCGCATGCCCCAGGTCGCAGAACGGGTTGCAATGGTCACGGTGCGGTAGATAAACCCAACCACGGCCATCAGCCCGAAAAAGAAAAACAGTGCCAGAAAAGCGGTAAAGGGCAGCACCACAACGCACATCAGCGCGACGATGATGATGTCGATGACCCATGCGAAAAACCGCTTGGCGGCGACGTCGCGGTAAAACTGAGGCTGTGTCAAAGGATCGGCAAGGTGCACGGGGGGAAAACTCCGGGAATGTCTTGGCAGGGACCTGGCCCCGCAGGAACGGGGCCAGGTGAGGGATCGATCAGTCTTCGGATTTGGCGGCCTTGGCACGCTCGTCCATGAACTGATCGAATTCCGATTTGTCCTTGGCCTCGCGCAGACGCTCGAGAAAGGCTTCGAAATTGTGCTGCTCGTCTTCCAGACGGCGCAGCGTATCGGCCTTGTAGGCGTCAAAGGCGGAGTTGCCGGTCGTGCGCATGGTTGTCATCGGATTGACCATGCGGGAGGAGGATTTCGAAAACATGCGCTTGCTCCAGATCATGTAGAACAGAAGGGCCAGACCAACGGGCCAGAAGAAGATGAAGCCGAGGACCATGGCCGCGATCCAGGCGCCTTTGCCCTTTTCATCAAGCCAACGCTCGGTCTTGGAAAACCAACCGCCACCGGTATGCGGGGCGGGGGCTGTGGTGGACATGGACGTCATTTTCAAACCTTTCTCGAGGTGGGCGGTGGCCCGGTGGCTGTAACTGTGTATGTGAATGCTCTTCACATTACAAAAGATGGGGGTTTGCGTGAAAGTTGCAAGGAAAAATGTAAAACTATTTCACATAAAGTGAAATTTCGAAGCGATTTCAGTGGGTAAGGGCGCTTTCTCGCGGGCGGGCCGTGTGATTTGGAGGCCATTGACCTTTGCGCGCGGGCTTTGGATGGTGCGCATATGCGCCTTGCCGATGCCATTACCAGAGTTCCCCGCCTCTATGATGCGGCGCGTGGTCGGGAGACCCTGCACCACTATGACATGGATGATGCAAGGCTGCGCGACCTGATCAAAGGCGCGGCAGCGTGCAGCCCTTATCTTGCCAGTCTGATCACCCGAGAGGCTGCGTGGCTGTCGGACGCGGTGACCGACGTGGACGCGGCGATCGCAGGCGCGCTGACCCCGCCGCAGGGGGATCTGGCCGCAATCAAGCCCGCGCTGCGGCAGGCCAAGCGGCGTGTCGCCTTGCTTGCGGGGCTCGCTGATCTGGGCGGCGCGTGGTCGCTGGAGCAGGTGACCACTGCGCTGACGCAACTGGCCGACATGGCGTGCCAGACGGCACTGACCGCCGGATTGCAGGCGCAGATCGCGCGGGGGCGCTTGCCCGAAGGCGACGCGGGGCTCTTTGTGCTGGCGATGGGCAAGATGGGCGCGTTCGAGCTGAACTATTCCTCCGACATCGACCTCATCTGTCTTTTTGATGAGACGCAACATGCGCCCTCGGACTATCCGACAATCCGCAAGGCCTGCGTAAAGGCGGTGCAGGACATGTGCGCAGCCCTCAGCGATCTGACAGCCGAGGGCTATGTGTTCCGCACCGACCTGAGGCTGCGCCCGGATCCGGCGGTGACGCCCGTGGTGCTGTCGACCGGGGCGGCAGAGCGTTATTACGAAAGCCTTGGCCGCACATGGGAACGCGCCGCGTTCATCAAGGCGCGGGTCTGTGCGGGCAACATGGCCGCGGGCCGGGGCTATCTGAGCGAACTCGGCCCCTTTGTCTGGCGCCGCCACCTGGATTTCGCCGCCGTGCAGGACGCCCATGACATGCGGCTCGCCATTCGCGCGCACAAGGGCACGGGCGGGCCGATCACCTTGATGGGCCACAATATGAAACTGGGTCGCGGTGGCATTCGAGAGATCGAATTCTTTACCCAGACCCGCCAGCTGATCGCGGGTGGGCGGGATGCGTCGCTGCGGGTGCGTGGCACGGTCGAGGGGCTGGAACGGCTGGCCGCACGCGGATGGGTGGACGTCGCAGTCGCTGATGATCTGGCCGACCACTACCGCTTTGCGCGCACGGTCGAACACCGGGTCCAGATGGTGCGCGATGCGCAGACGCATACGCTGCCTACCTCGCAAGAGGGCTTTGACCGGCTGGCTGCGATGATGGATATGGACCGCGCGGATCTCGAGGGCACGCTGAAACAGCGGCTGTCGGCGGTACACGCCGAGACCGAAGGTTTCTTTGCGCCCGCCAAGGCGGAGGAGACGCCGAAGCTGGCCCTCGACCCGGCGATGCAGGCTCGCTGGCGCAGCTACCCCGCCTTGCGCAGCGCGCGGGGGGCGGCGCTTTTTGACCGGATCGAACCCATGCTGCTGGCGCGGCTGGCCGAAACCGCCAAGCCCGAAGAGGCACTTGCCGCCTTTGACGGGTTCCTCGCCGGTCTGCCTGCTGGGGTTCAGCTTTTCTCGCTCTTTGACGCCAACCCGCAGCTGGTCGATCTACTGGTCGACATCACCGGCACGTCGCCCGCGCTGGCCCGCCACCTGTCGCGCAATGCCGCGGTGCTGGATGCGGTGATCGGGGGCAGTTTCTTTGAACCCTGGCCCGGACAGGACGCGCTGGCCGCCGATGCCGCCGCAAGGCTGGCCGCCGAAGACGACTATGAAACCAAGCTGGACATGATCCGCGCCTGGGCCAAGGAATGGCATTTCCGCATCGGCGTGCACCATCTGCGTGAACTCATCACCGCGCGCGAGGCGGGCACGCAATACTCCGACCTCGCCCGCGCGGCCCTGCGCGCACTCTGGCCGGAGGTACAGGCGCAGTTTGCCAAACGCCACGGCCCCGCACCCGGGCGTGGTGCGGCCATCATCGGCATGGGCAGCCTGGGCGCGCAGCAACTGACCGCGCAATCCGACCTCGACCTGATCGTGATCTACGACCCGCTGGATCAGGATGCCTCTGACGGTCCCAAACCGCTGCCCGCGCGTACCTATTATGCCAAACTCACGCAGGCGATGATCACCGCCGTCACCGCGCAGACGGCACAAGGCCGGCTGTACGAGGCCGACATGCGCCTGCGCCCCTCCGGCAATCAGGGGCCCGTGGCCACCAGCTGGTCTGCATACCAAGCCTACCAACGCAGTGAAGCCTGGCTTTGGGAGCATATGGCGCTGGTGCGCGCTTCTTCGGTGGCGGGGCCGAATGACCTGATGCGCGATGTCGCGGACCTGCGCGCGGCGATCCTCGCCACCCCGCGGGACCGGGCCGGGACGCTGGCCGAATTGCAAACCATGCGCACCCGTATTTCGAGTGCCAAGCCGCCCTACGGCATCTGGGACGTCAAGATCGGGCCGGGCCGGTTGCAGGACATCGAATTGCTGGCCCAGGTCGGCACCGTCCTGACCGCCCATGATGGTGCATCCGTGGCCGACGGTCTGGCGGCCTGCGTCGCAGCGGGCCTGCTGAATGACGCGGATGCGCAATCGCTGGGCGCGATCTATGACATGTTGTGGCGTGTCCAGATGGCCTCGCGCTTGCTCAGCACGGCCCCGGTGCGCGCGGATGATCTGGGCGCGGGCGGGGCGGCGGTGCTGTTGCGCGCGGTAGAGGTGGACACCTTGGAGGCGGCCGAGACCACGCTGGCAGCGGCCTATGCACAAAGCACGGCGCTGATGGAACAGGCCATCGCGGCCACGAACGAAGGAGATGCAGATGCCGAGCAAAGGCGGACCACTGGATCCCAAGGGCCTGATCTTTGAGGCCTACCAGATCGATGGCATCACCAAACCCGAATGCCGCAGCATCTTTCTGGACTGGGCGCTCAGCCTCGGCGACGGCATCACGCCGCAAGCCGCGATTGCGGAATTGCTGACGGTCTACGAAGGGGCCAACCCCGAACACCCCATGACACAGGTGCTGACCGAAGGGCTCGATAGCATAGCCCAACCGCGCCGCCGCGGCGGCTGGCGCAGCCGGTCGCGACCGCACTGACCCGTCCACACCGCGCCATGAAACAATCCCGCAATTGAACCTTTCTTGTCTCAATTGCGCCTCAAATCGAGGTCATCTCTGGGTCGGAGAAGAAAAAGCGTGCCAAAGCGCACGGATCGGAGACTTGAGATGAAACGCATCAAACTGGTTCTGTTGCTTGTAATGGGTGGCCTCGTTTCGGCCTGTGCAAACACCAACGTTGCCTCCCGCAACGTGCCTTTCGAAGGTGCACCGCTGTCCGCCGCACCCAGCGTCGGCTTCGTGCCTGCCCTGAGCGGCGTCCGGGTCGAGAACATCACCGTCCGCGTGCCCCGCAGCCTGACGGTTTCCGAAGCAAACCGTTATCTGCCCGCCGGTGACATCGTCTGGCGCGAGGACCCGATCGGCGACCGCCACGCACAGGTCGCACAGATCTTCCACGACGCCCTGTCGCGCGGCACCGAAGCACTGGACGGCACCACGCCCGTTGCACTGGACATTGAGGTCAGCCGCTTTCACGCCCTGACGGAAAAGGCGCGCTACACCACCGGCGGTGTGCACAACATCACCTTTTCGCTCATCCTGCGCGATCCCGAAACCGGCGCTATCCTGAGCGACGCAAAGCACATCCGCGCCGATCTGGACGCCTTTGGTGGCAAACAGGCGCTGCAAGCCGAAGCCCGCGGCCTCACCCAGAAAGTCCGCATCAGCAACCACCTCGCCGAAGTGATCCGGCAGGAGCTGACCACAGAGAAAGGGTTCGAGAACCCGCGCCTCGGCCTGATCCAGGCGATGAACCAAATCTGACCTTTCACAGGTCACCGGAACGGACTAGAGGAGGGCGCTATGACAGCGCCCTCTTTTGCATCCGACCGCCCCGCAATCCGCATGCGTCCCAAGACGGACGCGCGCCGCATCCGCCACGGGTTTCCCTGGGCCTATGCCAACGAGGTCGTCACCGACCGCCGCACCAAGGCGATGCAGCCGGGCACGCTGGCCGTCTTGCAGGATGAAAACCGCGCGCCCATCGCCCTTGTCGCCGTCAACCCGGTGTCCAAGATCATCGCCCGCGTGATCGACAGCAATGTCGAGGCCGATGTGGACACCGCGTGGTTCGCGACACGGCTGACCCGCGCGCTGGATCTGCGCAACCGGCTCTTTGATGCACCATATTATCGCCTGATCCACGCCGAGGCCGACGGCCTGCCGGGCCTTGTGATCGACCGGTTCGGGGACACCTGCGTGATCCAGCCCAACGCGGCCTGGGTCGAGGCGCGGCTCGACCTGCTGTTGCAGGCTCTGGTTGATGTGACCGGCGTGACCAATGTCATCAAGAACGCCAGCGGGCGTACACGCGTGCTCGAAGGGTTGGACGATGTCAGCGTGGTTCTGACCGGGCAGGCGCCCGATGCGCCGCTGCCGGTGCCGATGAACGGTGCCACCTATATGGCCGATGTGATGGGTGGGCAGAAAACCGGCCTCTTCTTTGACCAACGCCCCAACCACGCCTTTGCCGCGCGATTTGCGCCGGGCGCGCGGGTGCTTGACGTGTTCTCCCATGTGGGCGGCTTTGGCCTGGCGGCGCTGGCAAACGGGGCCGCCTCGGCGCTCTGCGTTGATGGTTCCGCGCCCGCGCTGGAGCTTGCGACCTTGGGCGCAGCAGAGATGGGGCAGGCGGACGCACTCAACATCCGCCAGGGTGATGCGTTCGACTTGCTCACAGAGCTTGGCACCGATGGCGCGGAGTTCGACCTCGTGATCTGCGACCCGCCTGCCTTTGCGCCCGCCAAACCCGCGTTGGAGGCTGGTCTGCGCGCCTATGAACGGATCGCCCGGCTGGCCACGCCACTGGTCGCACCGGGGGGCATCCTTGTGCTGTGCAGCTGCTCGCATGCCGCCGACCTGACCCGGTTCCGCACCGCCTGCCTGCGTGGCATCGGACGGGCCGGACGCGCGCCTGCCTTGCTGCATACCGGTTTTGCCGGGCCTGATCATCCGTTGCTGCCGCAACTGGCCGAAAGTGGGTATCTCAAGGCGCTGTTCTTCCGGGTATGAAGATCCTGATCGACGCAAATGTGCTCTATCCCACCGTCATGCGCGAGGTCGTGCTGGGGGTGGCAAAAACCGGGCTGTTCCAGCCGCTCTGGTCGCCGCGCATCCTCGAGGAATGGGCCCGCGCCGCGGCCAAGCTGGGCCCGGAGGGCGAGAGACAGGCCCGCGGCGAGATTGCCATGCTCGACATCGCATGGCCCGGCGCGTGCGTGCGGCATCCACCCGAGCTGGAACACAGGCTCTGGCTGCCCGATCCCGGCGACATCCACGTTCTGGCCGCCGCTATCCATGGCTCTGCCGACGCTGTCATGACCGTGAATGCCAAGGATTTCCCGCGCAACATCCTGACCGAAGAGGGCCTGCACAGGGTCGATCCCGATGGATACCTGCAAGGCTGCGCCGAGGCGCACCCGGACCTGGTGGCCCCTGTCGCCCACGCGGTCCTCAACACCGCCCGCACGCTCTCGGGAGACGATTGGACGCTGCGCCGCCTGATGAAAAAGGCGCGCCTGCCGCGCTTCGGCAAGGCGGTCGAACGGCTGGGCTAGCCCTCGACCTGCCACTTGGCGCGCAAGCTTTCCAATGCCTTGATCCGTTCGCCCGTCTTGGGATGACTCAGCAACCACGCAGGTGCGGCACCCGCATTGGACTGCGTCAGGCTCTCCAATTTTTCAAACAGCGAAATCTGCGGCCCGATGCCGATCCCTGCCTTGGTCAGCAGGGCCGCCGCATAGGCATCCGCCTCGTATTCATCGCCGCGTGACAGCCGCGCGGCCAAGAGCGTGGTCAACCCGTTGGCAATCCACACACCCACACCCGGCAGGAACCGCGACAGCACCATGGCAAGGGCCGTGCGCAGCGCGTTCTGGCCCGAAAAATCGATCATCCGCCTGCGGCTGTGGCCCAGGGCCACATGGCCTAACTCGTGGGCAATCACGCTGGCCATCTCGGCCGCTGAAACGCTCCCCTGACGGAACTTGTTGTAAAACCCGCGGGTGATGAAAATGCGCCCGTCCGGCGCGGCCAGCCCGTTCACTGGGTCGATCTCGTAGATGAACACCTTGATCCGGTCCAGATCCAGCGCACGCGCGAGCTGGTTGCACATCTCGCGCAGCATCGGATCGGCGAGTTCTGTTGATTTCTCGTCCAGCTCTCGTGCGGTGCGCCAAGCCGAAAAACGGTACATCGCAAGGCCATAGGCCAGCGCAAGAAGGATCGGCAGGACTTTTATCATGCCCTGCATATGGGGTGAATGGCGCAGTTTTTCCACCACCATCTGGCCACGGACTGTCCGGTTCTGGCGCCATACTCGCGTGCGAAGGCGTTTTCGCCTTGGAACTGCTGTGTTCGGGGTGTGGACCAAATACAAGGGGCGCCGGACCGGATCAGCGACGGGGCAGCAAAAGACCGCAATCCCCGTCTAGCGCGTCAGCGTCTTCATCCCCCGGCTCAACCCCTCCAGCGTCATGGGCACCATGGCCTCTGCGCCGAAAATCTCCTGGATCATGCCGATGGAGTGGGTGTAGCCCCAGTATTTCTCGGGCACCGGGTTGATCCACAGGTTGGACATCCACTGATCCCGCGCGCGCGCCAGCCAGACCTGGCCCGCCTCCTGGTTCCAATGCTCATTGGCGCCGCCAGGATAGGCGATCTCGTAGGGCGACATGCTGGCGTCGCCCACAAAGATGCATTTGTAGTCCGGCCCATAGGTGCGCAGCACCTCGTGCGTTGGGGTCTGCGCGTCCCAGCGGCGGCGATTGTCGCGCCACACGCCCTCGTAGAGGCAGTTGTGGAAATAGAAGTGTTCCAGATGCTTGAACTCGGACTTGGCGGCCGAAAACAGCTCTTCCACGATCTTCACATGCGGATCCATGGACCCGCCGATATCGAGGAACAACAGCACCTTGACCGCATTGCGCCGTTCCGGCCGGGTCTTGACGTCCAGATACCCGTGTTCAGCTGTGGCGCGTATGGTGCCGTTCAGGTCCAGCTCTTCCGCGGCACCGTCGCGCGCCCAGCGGCGCAGGCGTTTCAACGCCACCTTGATGTTGCGCGTGCCCAACTCGACCGTGTCGTCCAGGTTCCTGAACTCGCGCTTGTCCCAGACCTTGACCGCGCGCTGATGACGGCTTTCCTTCTGGCCGATCCGCACCCCTTCGGGATTGTAACCATAGGCGCCAAAGGGCGAGGTGCCAGCGGTGCCAACCCACTTGTTGCCACCCTGATGGCGGCCTTTCTGTTCCTCAAGCCGTTTCTTGAGCGTGTCCATCAGCTTGTCAAAGCCACCTAACGCTTCGATTTCCTTGCGCTCTTCCTCGCTCAAATGCTTTTCGGCCAGCTTTTCCAGCCACTCCTGCGGAATGTCCACGGCCTCCATCACCTGCTCGATGCTGATCTGCTCCAACCCTTCGAAAGCGGCGGCAAAGGCGCGGTCGAATTTGTCGATGTTGCGCTCGTCCTTCACCATGCTGACCCGCGCTAGATAGTAGAACGCCTCGACATCATAGGTGGCCAGCCCCGCTTTCATTCCCTCCAGAAAGGCGAGGAACTCCCGCAGGGACACCGGCACGCCATTTTTGCGCAGGGCTTCAAAGAAGGGCAGGAACATCTCAGCCCCGCAAGCTCCGGTCGAGCAGCACTGTGGCAATCAGCCCCACCACCACAAAGGCCAGTGCGTAGCCCGCAGCATATTGCGCCATGTCCAGACGGTTTCCACCGCGTTTGCGTGCCGTGTATCCGCCGATCAGCGCTCCGGTCAGAGCCGCCACAAGAACGATCATATTACCTTGCCTTTCAATCCCCTAAGGCGGCAAGTTCATCCGTTCAAAGGATTGAGGGAAGAGATTTCCCGCACCTTGGCCCGCACCGCCCAGTCAGGTCCGAATCCGTAGCGCGCCCACCCAAGGCTGTCCACCCTGACGGTGCGTGCCTCTGCGGTGCGGCCCTGCAAATCCAGCGCCTCGGCGCGCAGCAAAAGCAGCGTCGACAAAAGGGCAGCGTTCTCGTTCTGCGCGGCCTGATCGATATGCGGCCCAAGGATCAACAGCGCCTTGTCGCCATCCCCGCGGGTGATCGCATAGGCGGCCAATTGCGTGGCCACATAGGCCCGGTGCAGTGTCGCCCCGCGTGTCGCGGCATAGTATTGGTCGGCGGCACGGAAATGGGTCTGCGCGGCCTTGGGGTCCGACGACAGCAGCAGGCGGCCATTGGCGTAATGTGCGAACGCACGCCGGTGATCCTGCCAGCCCATGGCCTGTGCGATGTCCAGCGCCCGTTCCGCCGCGGCACGGCGGGCGGCATTGGTGGCACCGGGGCCAAGCGCGGTCTGCACGGCCTGGCTCCAGGCGCGGGGTGTGCGGGTGGCGTATTGCGCGGGCAGGTTCTCGCCACGCGGGTTGATCGCGGCAAAGATGGACGGCAGGCGCTGTGCCACCTGGCCACGGGTCATGCCGGATTTGAGCTGTGGCGAATAATAGGCCCGCAGCATCATCATATCGAACCCAGTCAGCACCGTGTGCACGTTGTCGTCGTTGAACACCGAGTCGGGCAGTCGGTAGAGGTCATTGAGCGGCCCCAGCGCCTGCGCCAGTTCCTCGTGCAGGCAGTCGCGCACTTCTTGCGGGCTTGCGTCATTGGGCAGGAAGATGGCGAGCTGCTTGCGCGTGCGCAGGTTGGTCCAGCTGGTGCGGGCGCTGCGGCGGTGGGCCTTGTATTCCGAAATCGTCGTGATGTTGGGCACCACGAAACAGGCGGCATGGGGCAGGGCGCGGCGGATCTGCGCGCGGCTCACCGCCTCGATCGTGATGTTGGCATTGCTGCTGGGCGCGGCCTCGTAGATGTCGATGCCCGCCTCGGTGCGCAACCGGTGCATGAGGCGGCGCAGGTCGGTGCCCAGCGATGCGGGCGGCGCACCGGTGACACGCACGGAAATGGGCCCCTCGAACCGGGTAAACACCGGCAGTTCACGGCCCGATTCTAGTTGAAAGCTCAGCTCGATGAAATCGAGTGCGAGGTCATTGTTGGACCGGATCGGCACCGCAGGGCGCGGCGCGCCAAAGGTCTTCATCGGCGGCAGATCGCTGGACTGCGGCAGGGCGCGGGTCGGGGTGTCGCCGGGTGTGACGGGCACACAGGCATTGAGCAACAGAACAAACGGCAAAACAAAACGACGCATGGTACTCATCCCCGTTCATACTTGATGAAGGGGGTCACGGTCCCGATGCGGTCATAAAGCTTGCGCGCTTCGCTGTTGAAGTCCTGGGTCAGCCAATAGACCGACGGCGCACCGACGGCGTCTGCCGCGGCATAGACCGCCTCGATCAGTTTGCGCCCAATGCCGCGACCGCGCACCGACGGATCGGCATAGAGGTCCTGCAAATAGCAGACATTCTCCACCCGCCAGCCATGGCGATGAAACAGAAAGTGGGTCAGGCCAACCAGCTTGCCACCGGTCTCGGCGACCAGGCCGTTATAGTCGTGGGGGTCCGTACCAAGCAGGCGCTCGAAGTAGGTATCAAAGACCTCTTTCGGACGGGATGTCTGATAAAATGCGAGATACGCCGCCCACAGATCGTCCCACTGCGGACGATCCGACAAAGTCAAAGGGCGCACAATAAGTGCGTCTGAACCGGTCATAAATACTGCCTGCCTGCCTTTTAGCATATTGGATGCGGGTGTTTTCACCTCTCATCACGGTCAAGGTATGGAGCATTTCAGGCAAAAGAAAGACATTTTATCCACAGCTTGGCCTACGCAAGGCGTCTTGGCCGCAATTGTGGCACAAAAGACTCGACCGACATGGGTCATGTCGCGTTTCGACAAGCCTGTGTGCTGCCGAATGGTCAGATCGGCCCAAAAAAACAGGGAGATAGCAATGAAGGCTGCCGTATTGGAAACCTATTCGGGTCCGCTGCACGTGCGCGACGTACCTGACCCGGCCTGCCCGCCGGACGGGGCCATCGTTGCGGTCGAGGCTTGCGGCGTGTGCCGGTCCGATCACCACGCCTGGGTCGGGTCGGATCCGGATGTGATCCTGCCGCATGTGATGGGCCACGAATTTGCAGGCACCGTGATCGAGGTGGGTCCCACATGCAGTCGCTTTGCAAAGGGCGACCGGGTGACCGCGCCTTTCATCCTTGGTTGCGGCCACTGCGCCGATTGCCGGGGCGGTCAGCCCACCATCTGCAACAGCCAGGCCGTGATCGGTTTCTCTTTCTGGGGCAGCTTTGCCGAGGCCGTGGCGATCCCGTCGGCGGACTTCAACCTCGTGCCCTTGCCGGACAGTCTGGATGCTGTTTCCGCCGCTGGCATGGGGTGCCGGGTGACGACCGCGTGGCGCGCGCTGGTAGACCGGGCAGACCTGCGGCCAGGCGAGTGGCTCGCCGTGCACGGATGTGGCGGCGTCGGGCTGGCGGCCATCCTGATCGCGCGTGCCCTCGGCGCGCGGGTCGTGGGCGTGGACGTGAGCGATGGCGCCTTGCGACAGGCGCGCGCCTTTGGTGCCGAGGTGACGCTGACGGCCCAAGGCGGGCCGGACGCGGTGGCAGAGCAGGTGCGGGCAGCCACGGGTGGCGGCGCGCATGTGTCGCTGGACGCACTGGGCATTGCCGCAACCTTTGCCGCCAGCCTTGCTGGCTTGCGCAAACTGGGGCGGCATGTGCAGGTCGGCATGCCGGTCGGGGCCCATGCCACCGTGGATCTGCCGCTGCTGGATCTGGTCTATGTGCGGCAGTTGACATTGATGGGCATGCGCGGGCTGGGGGCGGCGGACTTTCAGCCACTGATGAACATGATCGCAGGCGGCCGCTTTGATCCATCCGTTCTGGTGACCACGCGCATCCAGCTGTCGCAGGCCGAGGCCGCGTTGCGCGCAATGGACAGCGGCGCGCAGCCCCCCGGGGTCACCGTGATCGACCGTCTGGACGCGTGATCAGCGCTGGCTGCGCGCCATGAAGGCCAGCCGTTCGAACAGGTGCACGTCCTGTTCGTTCTTGAGCAGCGCGCCGTGCAGCTTGGGCAGGGCGGTGGCACCGCCCGCTTTGAGATCCTCGGCGCTCATGTCCTCGGCCAGCAGGAGCTTGAGCCAGTCGAGCACTTCGGAGGTCGAGGGCTTTTTCTTGAGCCCCTGTTGATCGCGGATTTCAAAGAACTGGGTCAGCGCCGTGGTCAGCAGCGCGTCCTTGATGCCAGGATGGTGCACGGCCACGATCTGCTTCATCGTGTCCATGTCCGGAAAGCGGATGTAGTGAAAGAAACAGCGGCGCAGGAACGCGTCGGGCAGTTCCTTTTCGTTGTTCGACGTGATGATGACCACGGGGCGCTGGCGCGCCTGGATCGTGGCGCCGGTCTCGTAGACAAAGAACTCCATCTTATCAAGTTCTTGCAAGAGATCGTTGGGAAATTCGATGTCGGCCTTGTCGATCTCGTCGATCAGCAACACGACCTTTTCATCGGCCTCGAACGCCTCCCAGAGCTTTCCCTTTTTGATGTAGTTTGCAACATCGTGCACACGGTCCTCGCCCAGCTGGCTATCGCGCAACCGGCTGACGGCGTCGTATTCGTAAAGCCCCTGCTGGGCCCGCGTGGTCGATTTGATATTCCATTCGATCAGGCGCAGATCCAGTGACCGGGCGACCTGCTTGGCCAGTTCTGTCTTGCCTGTGCCGGGCTCGCCCTTGACCAGCAGGGGCCGCTCCAGTGTGACGGCGGCATTGACCGCGATGGTCAGGTCGTCGGTCGCGACATAGGCGTCTGTGCCCTGGAATTTCATGTGTCTTCATCCTGTTGCGGCAAATCGTTGATCACGATGCTTTTAGCCAATCTGTGAGGGGAATGGGTAGTGACAATCCGGTGGCCCTCGGATAGACGCTGCGGCAGGGAGCTGATCCGGGCAATACGGAAACCTTAGGGAACCATCTATGGCCAACATCAGTCGCATTGAGGGGAAGCAAATGAAACAGGAAGTGTTCCTGCCGGATGATTATCGTCCCGCAGAAGACGAGCCGTTCATGAATGACCGGCAAGTCGAGTATTTTCGCCGCAAACTGCTGAACTGGAAGTCGGAGTTGCTGGCGGGCAGCCGCGACACCATCGAAGGGCTTCAGGACGGAACGCGCAACATCCCGGATGTCGCCGACCGTGCAAGCGAAGAAACCGACCGGGCGCTGGAGCTGCGCACGCGCGACCGCCAGCGCAAACTGGTGGCCAAGATCGATAGCGCGCTGCGCCGGATCGACGAGGGCGAGTACGGCTACTGCTCCGTGACGGGCGAGCCGATCTCGCTCAAACGGCTGGACGCGCGGCCCATCGCCACGATGAGCCTTGAGGCGCAAGAGCGTCACGAGCGCCGCGAGAAAGTCCACCGCGACGACTGATCGTTAACACAGCGTACGCTGGGGTATTTGGGGCGGCAGCGCCCCAAAACGCACCTTTTACCGCGCAAACTGTACGTTTTTGCGCCGCCGGAAACGGGCCGTTTTCGGGCCGTTTCGGGAAAACGTACAGATTCCTGCGAATACTGTACGTTTTCGCCACTGGCGCGCTTTCACGTTTCATTAACCCCGTGCCGCGCGTTAAGGTTTGATGGAACGCATTAACTCTCCGGTAAGGTTCTGTGTTTTGCGGGCGGATGGCGGGTTGAACACCGCCCTCGGTTTTCCCGCTCACGCATGGTCGCAGCGCAGAGACCGCCGACCGGTAGGACGGATGTGAGTACAGCGAAGGTCGGCTTTGAGCCCAAAACGATGGATGCTGCGCATTGCGCAAATGGCCATTATACGATTGAACGGGGAAGTCTTACCAACTTGCACCAGAAGGATTTCCAGTGAAAATCGTGAGAGCTTTAGCAAGCATATTGGTTTTAGCTGCCTCGGATTCCTCAGCACAGGATGTTCAGTGGAAGTTGGTTGATACCGGTGTCTTGAACCACCCGTCTCATGGCAAGGGTATTGAGATGCGCATACAACCTGATCCATTCCCAGAAGGTTTGTTTGGCGGTGACAACTTGGATGATCTTTTGCTGGCGCTTTGCAATCACTATGCGCCGTCCGTCATTCCATTTGTGCAGCAGCAGACAGTTATCGAACAACCAGACTTTATTGCAGTACGCATAGTTTCAGGAGGAGCGGTTGGCCGATATGTTTTGGAAGCTTACGCGATTGCAGATGGGCGTTGTGGCGCTAACCTTTAAGCCAAGTTTCTTTTAAAGTGACCCTTCAATGTGGGAAGTGCGTATCGTTTTTCAGTGGAATCCAAAAGCTGCCATTGGCGCAGCCGCAGCGAAAGAGCGCTTCGTCCGCAAACCAGCCATTCACATTCCATTCGAAACCGGCGCTGCCCGTCCAACGCCCGTCTGCGTGAACCGCCCGACCTATCCCCCGGCGCGCGCCAGCATGCCGAACAGATCGCGGGGGTCGTCCGGGTCGGCCAGCAGGTCGAGCGGGTGGAAGAGGTCGGTGCCGCGGATGCGGTCGCGCACGTAGCGCAGGGCGGAGAAATCCTCGATCGCGAAGCCGACGCTGTCGAAGATCGTGATCTGCTTGTCCGATATGCGGCCCGGTGCCTGCCCGGCGAGGACCTGCCAGATCTCGGTCACGGGGTGGTCGGGGGCAAGTTGCTGGATGTCGCCTTCGATCCGGGTCTGGGGCGGGTATTCCACAAAGATGTCGCCCCGCTCGAGGATGGCAGGCGCGATCTCGGTCTTGCCGGGGCAGTCGCCGCCGATGGCGTTGATGTGGACGCCCGCACCGACCATGTTGTCCGTCAGGATCGTGGCATGGGCCTTGTCCGCCGTGCAGGTGGTCAGGATCTGGGCGCCCATGATCGCGTCCTCGGCCGATGCGCACTGGGTCACGTGCAGGCCGGAGGCGGCCAGGTTGGCCGCGCATTTGGCCGTGGCAGCGGGGTCGATATCATGGAGCCGCACATGGGTGATGCCTGCGATGGCCTGCATTGCGATGCTCTGGAATTCGGACTGGGCGCCGTTGCCGATCATCGCCATGGTCGTGGCACCGCGCGGCGCAAGCGTGCGCGCCACCAGCGCGGAGGTCGCGGCGGTGCGCAGCGCGGTCAGCATCGTCATCTCGGTCAGCAGCACGGGATATCCGGTGTCCACATCCGCCAGAAGGCCAAAGGCCGTGACGGTTTGCAGCCCGTCGCTGGTGTTCTTGGGGTGGCCGTTGACGTATTTGAACCCGTAGGTTTCGCCGTCGGAGGTGGGCATCAGCTCGATCACCCCTTCGGCAGAGTGGCTGGCCACGCGCGGTGTCTTGTCGAACTGTTCCCAGCGGGCAAAGTCGTCAGCGATATAGTCGGCCAGACCGCGCAGCATGTCGCCAAGCCCAATGTGGTGGATCAGGCGCATCATGTGATCGACGGAGACAAAGGGCACCAGCGCCTTGTCGGAGGGTGACAGCATGGGATGTCCTTTCAGTAGGCGCGGGTGGGGCGGTCAAAGACGCGGCGGCCGAAAGCGGAGGCGGTGAGGTCCACCATCACCTGTGCGGTCCGTCCGCGTTCGTCGAGAAACGGGTTCAGTTCGACCAGATCGAGTGCTGTGAGCAGGCCGCTGTCGCAGATCATCTCCATCACCAGATGCGCCTCGCGCATGGTGGCGCCGCCGGGCACGGTTGTGCCGACGGCGGGTGCGATGGAGGGATCGAGGAAATCCACGTCGAGCGACACGTGCAGCAGCCCGTTTGCCGCCGCGACCCGGTCGAGGAAGGCGGCCAGCGGTTTGGCGATGCCGTGTTCGTCGATATGGCGCATGTCCACATAGGTGACGTCCGTGTCCTGGAGTGCGGCGCGTTCGGCCCGGTCAACCGAGCGCAGGCCCAGCATCGCGATGCGGTCGTGGGGCACCGGGTGCGGCACGGGCGGAAAGCCGTCAAAGCCGTCGCGCCCGGTGATGTAGCCCACGGGCGTGCCGTGCAGGTTGCCGGAGGCGGTGGTGGCGGGCGTATGGTAGTCGGTGTGCGCATCGAGCCAGAGCACAAAGAGCGGGCGGCCAAGTGCGGCGGCGTGGGCGGCGAGCCCGTGCACCGTGCCCAGCGACAGGGCGTGATCACCGCCCATGAAGACCGGCACGCCCTGCGCGCAGGCTTCGGTGGCTGTGGTGGAGAGCGCCCGCGTCCAGGCGATGGTTTCCTGGGGCGCGTGCAGACGGTCGTGGCCGGTTTCGGTGAAGGCGCCGGGTGCCACGTTGTCCTGATCGGACACCGTATGGCCCAGATCGGCCAGCGCGCGGCCAAGGCCCGCGGTGCGATAGGCGTCCGGCCCCATCAGGCAACCGGTGCGCCGTTTGCCGCAGTCCATCGGGACCCCGATCAGGTGAATTGATTTGCTCTGCATGGCATTCCCCTTGCGTGTTGGCAGAGAGGTGCGCCCGATTTGCGACGTGGACAACCGTGCAAAATGATCATAATGCCTAGCAAATTGCCGAAGTGGAGGCCATTATGGATGATATGGACAGTCGCCTGATTTCCGCACTGCGCCATGACGCGCGGGCGTCGCTGTCGGACCTGTCGATCCAGCTGGGCATGTCGCGCACGACCGTGCGCACCCGGCTTGAGAAATTGCAGGCGCGGGGTGATATCCTTGGCTTTACCGTCGTGCTGCGCGAGGACACGCTGAAGGACCCGGTGCGCGGGCTGATGATGATCGGGATCGAAGGGCGCGGGACGGAGCGGATCATCCGGCAGTTGCAGGGCATGACCGAGCTGCGGGCCGTGCATTCGACCAATGGGCGCTGGGATGTGATTGTCGAGATCGGCACCGACACGCTGGAGCGGTTCGACGATGTATTGTTCCGTATCCGCCGTCTGGACGGGGTGGTGGCGAGCGAGACGTCGCTGCTCTTGTCTACGCGGAAGTCTGGTTAGCGCGCAGGGCCGCGATCCAGAGGGCTGCGAGCACCAGCGAGATCACCATGTTCCAGCCCGCCATGCTGAGGCCTGCGAACTGCCACGCGATGTCGTCGCAGCGCACGAGGGGCGCGTTCATGATCTGATCAAAGAGCGCGTTGGGGTCGACCCCGCCAATGGCGCTGGAGGTGCAGGAGCTGGGGCCTTCCCACCATCCTTGCTCGACCCCTACATGGTAGCCGCCAACAGCCGCCGTCGCGAGGGCGGCGAGCGCACCGAGGGCAATGAGGGCGGGCAGCGGTACGAAGAACGCGAGCGCGCCGAGGGCGATGGCGATGGCATGGGGGTAGCGTTGCCAGATGCACATCTTGCAGGGGGCATATCCCAGTGCCTGAAATGCGAAGGCTCCGGCCAGCAGGGCGGCCGACCCGGCGGCGGCCATGACGACAAGGTTGCGACGTGTGAACATCATAGGCCCATCCATGTTTTGATCAGGCTTGCCAATGTTGCGCCTGCGATGAGGAGTGTCGCGATCCAGGTGGTGCCCAGGGCGCTGCCGATGAGTACCAGCACGCCGTCGCGTTGCAAGAGGCCCATGGCCACGATGACGACCGCAAGGCCGGGCACGGTGTTGGTGCCGGGCAGGGGCACGAGGATTGACGCGCTGAACAGAACGAGGGCAAGGCCGACGATGCGGTCGGCGGGTGCGTAAGTGAGGCGGGCCAGGCGCGGGCGGCTGAAGGCCTCGATCCGTTTGAGCCACGGGCCCGCCCGGCGCGACAGGTTGGTCAGCGCTTGGGCGGAGATCGTCCGCGCGCCCAGCTTGCCCGGCAGCCACGGCACGCGACGGCCAAAGAGGATCTGGGCGGAGACGAAAGACAGCGGCAGCGCCACCACCTGCGGGATGCCATAGAGCAGCGGGATGCAGCAGGGCAGGGCGAGGATCAGCAGGAACAGGCCAAAGGCGCGTTCGTGCAATTGGGCGAGGATCCAGTCGAGGGTGACGGTTGTATCACCGGCATCCGAAGCAAGCTGGGCCAGCCGATCTGATATCGCGATATCCTGTGCCGGATCGGCCATGTCGCATATATCCCTTGTGCTGTTGGCCTTGAGCTGCCGGATCCGCGTATCAAATCGCGGTGCACTGTGCCAGAGCCGGACGCGCGGCGCGTGAAAAATCTGGACCGGAAGGGGCGCGCGCCGCTTGCCCCTGCCAAAACCAGCGTGTAGGACGACGCCGAGGCCCAAGTGGCGGAATGGTAGACGCAGGGGATTCAAAATCCCCCGCCTTTGCGGGCGTGCCGGTTCGAGTCCGGCCTTGGGTACCAGCCTCACACAGATGATAGACAGCAGTCCGCGTTGGCTGTGATCTGGCCAATTGCATCCAAATCAAGGCAAAAATGGTTAACCCGCGCAATCGGCGGACATCCGCACCCGGTTTGATTCGCAAATTGTGGCAGTGCTGTGCACGGATTGGCATCAGTTGACGAAAATTTAACGGATTGATGCGGCGCGGGATAGCGATCATGTCAAAATTGTAGCATGGGGTGGTCAGGCTGACCCTGGGTCAATTGTTTCTCAGGCGGAAACCTGACGTTGAGAACGCGTTTCAGCGGGAATTTGCCCAAACCCTTGTGTCCTATGACTATCTGCGGGATTTTGCCGAGATCGCATCTCGTGCGCCACGAAATGTTACGACCCAAGGTTGTAGATTGTTTACATACGGGCCCGTTTCGCCATCGGAGTGCGGCGAAATCGTGAGTTTTTTCGGACATTTTTCCCTTTGTTTGCATCAAAGCTGACCGTAAGAACGGACCTGCCCAACTGGGGGGCGATGTCTGTAGGTCACGGGGGCGACCGCACAGGACGTGCCGGAATGGTACGGAGAATGTGTGTTCGCTGCGTTGTTGCTTAACGCTTGTCGGACGAGCGTGTGTCGAGGTTCGGCATACCTGCGAACAGTCGTGTTCGCCATCTTCTCCCATTTCGCGTGTTTTTGTGCTGGTCGCCGGTGAAACTGTACATCGCCGTCCAAGGGTAACGAGTGAGTGAAAGATGGAGACGGTACATGTGGCAAGTGTCACGCAATTTGATGCAATTCGACTTTGGGGGTCGTGCGATGCAGGCGCATCGCTGGGCCACAGCATCTCCATCCTGTTCTGATTTTTACCCGGCCGCGTTGCGCGCCGCCTGCAACAACGCCTAGGAGACCCGTACCATGACCAAGTTTATTGACTTCAACGCCCTTGCCACCGGCACAGTGGTAGATAACGAATTCTCGGCCGATGGGGTGACCATTTCGGCCATTGGTGGTTCCAATAAGGCGATGATCTTTGACACCGCCAACCCGACCGGGGGGGACCATGACCTTGCCACGACGAACCTGAACAAGGCGTTGATCATTTCCGAGGACGGCGACAGCCACGATCCCGATGACAACGGCGCGGGCGGCAAACTGCGGTTCGTGTTTGATGATCCGACGACGGTGAACCGGCTGACCTTCCTCGACATCGAGGAAAGCGCGTGGGTCAAATTCTATGACATCCACGGCAATTTCATCAAACAGGTGGACGTGCACGGTGTTGGCGACAACGGTCAGGTGATCGTGGATTTCGACGTCGAGAACGTGGGCCGCATGGACGTGATCCTGGGCGGGTCAGGCGCAATCGACAACCTTGTATTCGAGACAACCGGCGACGGCATTGTCGAGGGTGACAACACCGGCGATCTGATCGACATCAACTATGTGGGCGATCCTGAAGGGGACCGCATTGACGCGGGCGACGCGCTGCTGCCCGGCGAGGCCCCCAATGACGACATCGTCGACGCCCTTGGCGGCAACGACACCATCAAGGCGGGCGAAGGCGACGACGACATCTATGCCGGTTCCGGCAATGACAGTGTCGACGGCGGCAATGGCAATGACCTGATCTTTGGTGACAGCAACTATGCGGGCACCAATGCCGGCATCACAGAGCGCGAAGTGTTCGAGTGGGAAAAGTCGCCCTTTGGCGACGGCAACAACGTCGGCGGGTTCACGCAGGACACGGGCAATGTCGATGTGACGTTCTCGATCCTGTCGCAATCGTCCGCGTCGCGCACGATCCAGTCGAACGACAATCAGAACATCAACAACATCGATGGCGACGGCAATGCGATCGACAACAACAGCTCGCTTGACAACATCCTGAACGGCCACGGAAATTCCGCTGATTACCAGCTGGAATTCTCGGCACCTGTCGAAGATGTGTCGTTCCGCGTGAACGACATCGACGGCGACGGTGTGGTTCGCATCAAGGCGTTCGACGCCGCGGGCAACCAGATCACCGTGAACCTCGAAGGCGGCCAGAACCTGACGCTGCTGGACACCGATAGTGTGGCTGGCAACGACACCGCGGACAGCAACGGCGGCTATCAGGACGACACGTCCAAGGCCTATTCCTTGCTGGTCAGCATTCCGGGTCCCGTCGCGCGCATCGTGATCGAGCATGATCAGGACGGCAGCAACAACAGCGGCATCAACATCACGGACGTCTATTTCGACGCGCCTGTCGTGGACGCAGGCCTGCCGGGCAATGACACGCTGAATGGCGGTGAAGGCGACGACACCATCTTTGGCGAAGACGGCGACGACCGTCTGAACGGCGACGGCGGCAACGACTCGCTGGTCGGCGGCGACGGCAATGACCGCATCTTTGGCGGTGCGGGCAATGACACGCAGATCGGTGGCGACGGCAATGACACGCTGGGTGGTGCGGACTTTGGCGACGACCTGTTCATCGGTGGTGCGGGCGACGACATGGTCGAAGCCTCGTTCGGCAACGACACCATCGACGGTGGCACCGGCAATGATGACCTGTGGGCGTCGGCGGACAACGATCTGGTCAACGGTGGCGACGGCAACGACAACATCCATGGTGGCCACGGTCGCGACACGTTGTTTGGCGATGCGGATGACGACACCATCTATGGCGGGTCGGATGCGGATACGATCGACGGCGGGTCGGGCAACGACTCGATCTTTGGCGACGGCAACTTCAAGGATGACACCGGCCCCGGCGGTGCGGACCTGATCACAGGCGGCACGGGCGACGACACCATCGATGGCATGGTCGGCAACGACACCATCAAGGGTGAAGATGGCAACGACTCGCTGATCGGTGGCGACGGCAATGACCGTCTCGAAGGTGGCCGTGACAACGACGTGCTGGACGGTGGTGCAGACCGCGACATCCTGCTGGGTGGCTCGGGCGACGACACCGCGTTCGGTGGCGACGGCAACGACGAGATCTGGATGGGGTCGGGCAACGACTCCGTCGACGGCGGTGCGGACAACGACTGGATCCACGGTCAGGGCGGCAACGACACCCTGAACGGTGATGACGGCGACGACATGGTCTTTGGTGAGGCCGGTGACGACGTGCTGACCGGTGGTGCGGGCAACGACACCCTGTCGGGTGGCGACAATGCCGACACCATCTTTGGTGGTGCGGGTGACGTGGTTGACGGTGGCGCGGGTGGCTTCAATGCCGATCCGTTGCTGAACACCGACCTCGACGTTCTGGACCTGACGGGTCAGGGGCCGTTCTTCCTCGACAATGTGACACCGGACGCCAATGGCAACGGGATCAACGGCACCGTGGTGTTCGTGAACCCCGATGGCACGCCGAACGGTCTGACGCTGACATTCACCGAGATCGAAGAAGTTGTCGGTGACGAGATCAACCGTGGCCCCGATGCCATGGACGACACCGCGACCGTGGACGAAGACGACAGCGTCATCATCGACGTGCTGGGCAACGACACCGATCCGGATGGCGATGCGCTGACCGTGACCGATGCGACGTCGCCCGATGGGGACGTGACGATCAATGGCGATGGCACGCTGACCTTTGAGCCGGCGCCGAATTTCAACGGGCCGACCACGATCACCTACACCGTGTCGGACGGCAACGGCGGCACCGATACCGCAACCGTCAATGTCACCGTGACCCCGGTCAACGACGCACCCGATGCGGTCAACGACACGGCCACAACAGACGAAGACACGCCCGTCACCATCGACGCGCTGTTCAATGACACGGATGTGGATGGCGACACGCTGACGATCACGGGCGCCTCGGTGCCTGCGGCTCAGGGCACCGTGGACATCGTCGACAACAAGCTGGTGTTCACGCCTGCCGAGAACTTTAACGGCGACGCGACGATCTCTTATGCGATCAGCGACGGCAATGGCGGCACAGACACGGCCGAAGTTACGGTCACCGTCACCCCGGTGAATGATGATCCGGTGGCTGTGGACGATCTGGCCGACACCATGGAAGACCAAGCGGTTGTGGTCGATCTGATCGGCAATGACACGGATGTGGACGGCGACCCGCTGGACATCGGCACCGTATCCGTTCCGGCGGATCAGGGCTCAGTCGTGGACAATGGCGACGGCACCGTGACCTTTACCCCTGCGCCGAACTTTAACGGTGTGGCGACGATCACCTATACCGTGGTCGACGGCCAGGGCGGCGAAGACACCGGCGAAGCCATCGTGAACGTGGGCGCGGTCAATGACGGCCCCGACGCGGTCAACGACACCGCGACCACGGACGAAGACACGCCCGTGACCATCGATGCCGTTGGCAATGACACCGACCCGGACGGCGATCTGCTGACCATCACAGGTGCAACCGTGCCTGCGGATCAGGGGACCGTGGACATTGTCGACAACAAGCTGGTGTTCACACCTGCCGAGAACTTCAACGGCGACGCGACGATCACCTATTCGATCACCGACGGAAATGGCGGGACCGACACGGCCGAAGTGGCTGTGACCGTGACCCCGGTCAATGACGACCCGGTGGCCGTGGACGATATCGAGACCACCGACGAAGACGTGGCCGTGGTTGTTGACCTTCTGGGCAATGACACGGACGTGGACGGCGATACGCTGACGCTGGCCGATGTGTCGGTGCCTGCGGATCAGGGCACTGTCGTGGACAATGGCGACGGCACGGTGACCTTTACACCGGCGCTGAACTTCAACGGCCCCGCGACCATCACCTATACCGTCAGCGACGGGAATGGTGGCACGGATACCGGTGAGGCCATCGTGTCTGTCGGTGCGGTCAATGACGGCCCGGTTGCCAATGATGACGCGGACACCACCGACGAGGACGTTGCAACGACTGTGAACGTGATCGGCAACGACACGGATGCGGACGGTGACACGCTCGAGGTGATCTCGGCCACGGTTCCGGCGGATCAGGGCACGGTCGTCAACAACAATGACGGCACGCTGACCTTCACGCCTGCGCAGGACTTCAACGGTGTGGCGACCATCACCTACACCATCGCCGACGGCAACGGTGGCACGGATACGGCCGATCTGGTCATTGACGTGACGCCGGTGAATGACGCGCCTGTGGCCGAAGATGACGCTGCAACCACGCCCTTCAACACGGCGGTCGAGATCCCCGTGCTGGACAATGACACGGACGTGGACGGAGACACGCTGCGCGTGACCAATGCGACATCGCCCAACGGAGCGGTTGCGATTTCGATGACGGGTACGCTGATCTTCACGCCGACCCCCGGTTTCGAGGGTCCGGCCACGATCACCTACACCATCACCGATGACAATGGCGGCTTTGACACCGCCGAGGTGATCGTGACGGTCGAGGAGCAGCCGCTGGACGGTATCGTTTCGGGCACCGATGACGGTGATCTGATCGACGTCGACTATGAAGGCGATCCCGAAGGCGACAAGGTCGACAACAACGACGAAATCCTGCCGGGCGAAGGCCCCAACGATGACATCATCCAGGCCGGTGGCGGCAACGACACGATCGTGGCTGGCGAAGGCGACGACGATGTGTTCGGCGGCACGGGCGACGACCAGATCCATGGCGGTCAGGGCGACGACATCCTGCGCGGCGAGGAAGGCAACGACACCATCAATGGCGGTGCGGGCGACGACACCATCCTCGGCGGTGCCGACGATGACGTCATCAACGGCGGCGACGGATCGGACAGCATCGAAGGCGGCGACGGCAATGACCTGATCACCTCCAGCGACCCCGACAACGATCTGAAGATCGACAAGGGTTACCCCGGTCTGTTCACCGGTGAAGAGGGTACGCCCGAGGCCGAGAACGAGCGCGACTTTGTCGACGGTGGTGCGGGCAACGACACGATCAGCACGGGCGACGACCGCGACACCATCATCGGTGGCACCGGCGACGACGTGATCGATGGCGGCATTGACGACGACGAGATCACAGGCGACGACGGTGCGGACCGTATCGTGGGCGGCGAAGGCGAGGACACCATCCTCGGCGGGATCGGCAACGACACGATCTATGCCGGCAACGATCCTGTGCTTGGTCTGGACCAGCTGAACATCGAGGACGACGGGTCCAACCCGTTTGGCCCGGATCTGCGCCCCGACAACGGCCGCGATTTCGTGGACGGTGGTGAAGGCGACGACCTGATCTTTGGTGCGGACGACGATGACACGCTGATCGGCGGCATCGGCAACGACACCATCGACGGCGAGATCGACGACGACTCCATCGACGGTGGCATCGGCAACGACAGCCTGCTGGGTGGTCAGGGCAACGACACCATCGACGGTGGCGAGGGCAATGACTTTATCGATGCGGGCCGCAATGCGGACACGGTCTTTGGCGGTGACGGCAGCGATACCATCCTGGGCGGCAACGGCGCGGACGTGCTGAACGGCGGCGAGGGCAATGATGTCATCGACGGCGGCACCGGCGACGACACGCTGAACGGTGACGGTGGCGACGACTTTATCACTGGCGCCACGGGCGACGACGTGATCGACGGCGGTGCGGGCAACGACACCATCGACGGCGGCAATGGCGGCAACGACATCATGTCGGGCGGCGATGACCGTGACACGTTTGTCAACGTCAACGCTGGCGAAGAGGTCGACGGCAACGAAGGCGGCGACGACTTTGACACGCTGGATCTGCGCGGCTCGGCCCCCGGTGGCGGTTCGCTGAACGTGGTCTATGACCCGCTCAACCCTGAAAACGGTGTGGTCAACTACTTTGACACCAATGGTGATCCGGCAGGTACGCTGACATTCCAGAACATCGAGAATGTCATCCCCTGCTTTACCCCCGGTACGCTGATCGCGACACCGCAGGGCGAGCGCCGTGTCGAAGAGCTGACTGTTGGCGACCGGGTCATCACCCGCGACAACGGGATCCAGGAGATCCGCTGGGTGGGTCAACGCGCCATGTCGGGCGAGGAACTGGCCCAGGCAGAGCACCTGCGTCCGGTCCTGATCCAGAAGGGCGCCTTGGGCAACAACCTGCCGGAGCGTGACATGCTGGTATCGCCGCAGCACCGTGTGCTGATGTCGAGCGACAAGACAGCGCTGTACTTTGACGAGAACGAAGTGCTGGTCGCGGCCAAGCACCTGACGGGCATGGACGGCATCGACGTCGTGGAGGTGTCGGAGACGACCTATATCCACGTGATGTTCGACCAGCACGAGGTGATCCTGTCCGACGGCGCATGGACCGAAAGCTTCCAGCCTGGTGATCAGACGCTGGCGTCCATGGGCGATGCGCAACGGGCCGAGATCCTCGAACTGTTCCCTGAACTGGAAACAGCCGAAGGCATCGAAGGCTATACCGCGGCGCGCCGCAGCCTGAAAAAGCACGAAGCGCAACTGCTCACCTAAGAGCAGCGCGCTTCGCGCAAGCAACAACTTGTGCAGCTTTCCCCGCGTGATTCGCGGGGAACGCGGGAAACGGGGCAGGGGGCTGCACCCGTTTTCCGTGTTCAATGCGCGCGAATTTGCAGCATTGTTTTCAGACCGGAACCGTATGGTGCTGCAATGCAGCATCATATCGCCATATTTGGGGCGATGTTTACCAAAGCCCGGTTTTTCCCCCTGAAATGCAGCGACATTTGAATTAATTCATAAGCAGACGTGTTGGTTCGTTGGGGGACGGCATGGTGCGCGTCTCTATTTAAGTTTTGAGTGTGAGGTCTGCTGCCATGGCTGTGATTAACGGAACGTCCAATAACGATACCCTTCAGGGTGGGAACGACAACGACACGATCACTGCTTTCAACGGGCAAGACCTTGTCTCTGGCGAGGGCGGCGACGACAGTATTCTGGGCGGCGGCGGTGATGACACCCTGTTCGGGGATGTCGGCGAGGGCACAGCCCCCGGCAATGACGCGACCCCGCTGGTGATCGACATCGCCAACCTGGTGACGCCGCAAGACAGCAACAACCAGCCCGATGATTTCGCCGTCTACAAGAATGTCGCACAGCTGGATGACGGCACGCAGGTGTCGGCCCGCATTGTACTGGTGTCGAAATCCGATCCCAACATGACCGTGGACCTGTCGGGCGGCGACGGCTTTGAGATCCTGATGAACGGGAGCGGCACTGGCGATACGGCCGAGTTCCGCATGGAATTCTTTATCCCCGATTCCGTGAACGCGACAACAGGGACGCCGGTTGCGCTGAATTCGACCGCGACGATCAATGACCTTGACCGCAACAGCGTGACCGACCGCGAGGCGGTGACGATTGATGCCAACAGCTTTACCGCCTTTGCCACGTCGTCGGACACGTCGCTGAACGTCACGCAATCAGGCGGGACCGTGACCGCGGCGGGGGGCGAGCAGAATTCGCCCGACGATCAGGACGCATGGTTCAGCGCGTCCTTTGAAAACCGTGAGTTCATCGAGTTCACGCTGGAATCGCGTGACACGAATTCCGGGTTCTCGTTCTCGGGCGATCTGATTGACGACAGTGTCGTGACACCGATCGAAGCGGGCAACGACACGATTGAGGGCGGCGGCGGCCAGGACGTCATTTTCGGGCAAGGCGGCAATGACAGCCTGCTGGGCGATGGTGGCGATGACACGATTGACGGCGGCGAGGGCAATGACACGCTGGACGGTGGCGTGGGCCAGGACCGTCTTGACGGGGGTGCCGGCGCCGATTTCCTGACCGGTGGTCAGGGCGACGACACGCTTTTGGGCGGTGACGGCGAGGACCTGATCGAAGTGGGCCCCGACAATGACCGCGCCGAAGGCGGGCAGGGGTCCGACCGGTTCATCTTTGACGGGTTCGGCAATCACACCATCATCGGTGGTGAGGATGCGGACGGGACCGATATCGACGTGCTCGACCTGACGGGCGTTCGGGCCAATGTGATCCAGAGCGGGCCGGAATCCGGCACCGTCGAGTTGCTGGATGACAACGGCAATGTGGCGCGCCGCGTGACCTATTCCGAGATCGAGCAGATCATCATCTGTTTTACCCCCGGCACGCGCATTGCCACCCAAAAAGGCGAGGTCGCGGTGGAGCGGTTGCAGGCCGGTGACAAGGTGTTTACCCGCGACAACGGCGCCCAGCCGCTGCGTTGGGTGGGCCGTCGCGATCTGACGCCGCAGGAGATGTCGGCGCATCCCGAGTTCCAGCCGGTGTTGATCCGCAAGGGTGCGTTGGGCAAGGGCCTGCCGGAGCGCGACATGCTGGTCAGCCCGCAGCACCGGATGCTGATCACGTCGGAACTGGCCGAGGTCATGTTCGAAGAGCGTGAGGTTCTGATCGCTGCCAAGCATCTGACCGGTCTGGACGGTGTGGATCAGGTCACCACCGGCTCTGTCAGCTATTTGCACCTGATGTTCGACCAGCACGAGGTTGTTCTGGCCGATGGGGCGTGGTCCGAAAGCTTCCAGCCGGGCGATCATTCGCTGCGCGGGATCGGGCAGGACCAGCGGTCTGAGGTGTTGACCCTGTTCCCCGAGCTGGAGACGCTGGCCGGGCTTGAAAGCTATGGCGCGGCGCGGCTGTCGCTCAAGCGGCACGAGGCCGAGATCATTGTGGATCGGCTCAAGTAAGGCGTTTCGCGCGCGCCGCATGCCATGCGGCCCAGTCTTCGGGCGTGTCCAGGTCATGGCGCGCCCGATTGTCGTCAAAGGGGACGTGATGCACGCGCGGGCCTGCGTCACGCACGACAGAGGCGCCGCCCGCATCGCCGCAAAGTCTTGATATTGCAGGGAAAAGCTGGGCATCGAAGATCATGGGGTGGCCGCCTTGACCCGACGGTGTGGCACCGCGCCAGATCAGCGCGTCGGGCGCGTCCTGCATGGCGCAGCACACCTTGATCAGATCCTGCGCCGTCAGGTCGGGCAGGTCACAGAGCACCAGCATCGCGCGTTTTACGTCTGGCTCCAGTGTGGCAAAGACGGTGCGCAGGCTGGCGCCCATGCCATGGGCCGCGTCCGCGACCTCGACCCGGCGCAGGGGCAGGTCGGCCAGGATGTCGTATCGCGCGTGCGGGCGTGGCGGCAGGGCGACGCGCACGTCCGCAGACACGTCGAGCGCCATGCGCGCCTGCCGCAGCAAGAGCGGTGCGCCGTCGATCTCTTGCAGCAGCTTGTCCGCGCCGCGCATCCGCGCAGACTGGCCAGCGGCAAGAAGGAGGATGGGCAAGGTCACGGAACGGCACCGGCGCGTGGTTTCGGATGCGGCAGCCTAGACCGCCGCAGGGCCGGGTGAAAGCGCTTAGCCGCGCATGCGGGTGCCGTCGGGGTCGAACAGCGGGGTGGTGAGACGGCGGGCGGGGCGCATCTGGCCGAGGATTTCGATCTCCACCGTATCGGTGGTGTCGATCCGCTCGGTGGGCAAAAACCCAAGCGCCACAGAGGTTTGCGCATGGTGGGAATAGCCGCCCGATGTGCAGAACCCCACGACCGCGCCGTCGAGCCAGATCGGTTCGTACCCCTGCACATCGGCGTCATCCGCGTCCACTGCGAAGGCGCAGAGCTGGCGGGCGGGGCCTTGGGCGCGCTCTGCTTCGGCGGCGGCGCGGCCGATGAAGTCGGTGTTTTTTTTCCACGCGATGAAACGGTCCATCCCGGTTTCGGCGGCGGTGTAGTCGGGCGAGAACTCCGACAGCCACGAGCCAAAGAACTTGTCGAGCCGCAGCGACATCATCGCGCGCATGCCAAAGGGTGTGACGGCGTGGGGTTGGCCCGCCTCCCATAGGGTCCACCATAGTTGGCGTTGGGCCATCGGATCGCAGTAGATTTCAAAACCCAGATCGCCGGTATAGCTGACCCGCTGCACGATGCAGTCGGTCATGCCCACGGTCAGCGGGCGCACGTCGAGGAACGCCATGTCGGCGACATCCGTGCGGGTGCAGGCCTGGAGCACATCGCGGGCGCGCGGCCCGGCCAGTTGGAAGCCGTTGCGTTTATCGCTGATATTCTCGATGGTTACGCCGGGTTCTTCATGTTGCTGAAAGTGGCGCATATGTACCGCTTGCGCGCCATAGCTGGCGGTGAGTTGAAAGCGCTGCGCATCGAGGCAGGACACGGTGAAGTCGCCGATCAGCTTGCCTGCAGGGCTGAGCATCGGGGTCAGCGACACGCGCCCCGGCTGCGGGATGCGGCCCGCCATGATCCGGTCGAGCCATGCGCGGGCGTGCGGGCCGGTGATGCTGTATTTGCCGAAATTGTGCACTTCGTTGATGCCCACGCCGCTGCGGACCGCGGCGACCTCGCGGGCGGTGGCGGCAAAGGCGTCGGAGCGGCGGAAGCTGGGTGTTTCGAACGTGGGCTCGTCACTTTTGGCGAAATAGTTGGCGACCTCCAGCCCGTATTGCTGGCCCCAGACGGCGCCCATATCGGTAAAGATGTCGTACATCGGTGTGGTGCGGTTGGGACGTGCGGCGGGCAGTTCTTCGTTCGGGTAGGCGACGGAGAACCGTTTTTGATAGTTCTCGATCACCTTGGGCCGGGTGTAGCCGGGGCTGATCCAGTCCCCGAAGCGGGCGACGTCCATGGCGGTCACGTCACGTTCGCATTCGCCGAGGGTCATCCATTGCGCCAGCATCAGGCCCACGCCGCCGCCCTGAGAGAACCCGGCCATGACACCGCAGGCGGACCAGTAGTTGCGCAAGCCGGGCACTGGCCCCACCAGAGGGTTGCCGTCGGGGGCAAAGGTGAAGGGGCCGTGGATCACCGATTTGATGCCTGCGGTTTCCAGCACGGGAAAGCGTTTGTAGGCAAAGGCGATGCTGTCCTCGATCTTGTCGAAGTCGTCGGGCAGGAGTTCGTGGCCAAAGCTCCACGGTGTGCCGTCGACGGCCCAGGGGCGGCAGGGCTGTTCGTAGAACCCGATGCAGAGGCCGCGCCCCTCTTGCCGGAGATAGCTTTCTCCCGCGGGGTCCATGACGTGGGGGTGTTCGGCGTCGCGGGTGTAGATGTCGGCGATGTCGTCGGTGACGATGTATTGGTGTTCCATCGGGTGCAGCGGCAGGTAGACGCCCGCCATCGCCCCCACCTCGCGCGCCCAGAGGCCGCCCGCGTTGACCACGTGTTCGGCGTGGATCGTGCCCTTGTCGGTCACCACGTCCCAGGTGCCGTCCGCCCGCTGGTTGGTTTCGTGGACCATGGTATGGGTGTGGATCGTGGCGCCGCCCATGCGCGCGGCCTTTGCGTAGGCATGGGTGGTGCCGGAGGGGTCGAGGTGGCCGTCGAGCGGGTCATAGAGCGCGCCGATGATGCCGTCGGTGTTGGTGATGGGCGCGATTTTCGCGATCTCTTCGGGGGTGACGATTTCGGTTTCCAGCCCCATGAAGCGGTGCTTGGCCCGTTCGGCGAGCAGCATGTCGAAGCGGTCCTGATTGTCCGCCAGCGTCACGCCGCCCACGTGGTGCAGGCCGCAGGACATGCCGGTGATCTCTTCCAACTCTTTGTAAAGCTTGATCGTATAGCCCTGGAGGGCGGCCATGTTGGTGTCGCCGTTGAGCGTGTGGAAGCCGCCCGCGGCGTGCCAGGTGGAGCCGGAGGTCAGCTCGGACCGTTCGAGCAGCATGACGTCCGCCCAGCCCAGTTTCGTCAGGTGGTAGAGGACGGATGCGCCGACGACACCGCCGCCAATCACCGCTACGCGTGTGGTCAAATTCATGGTGGCCCCCAGGGAAAGGTTGGTTTTGTCCGTTCTATTGTGCGAGGGCAGTGGACGGAAAGGCCGGGCGCGACATGTTATGTCGCGAATGGCGGCAAACGGGAAAACGCGCATGAAACGTCGGATTGACTGGGAGGTTCTGGCACGGCTGCCGCGGACGGCGTTGCAGACCTTGCGCTATTTGCTGCGCAAGCTGTGGGTGCGGGTGGTCCTGATGGGGGCGATGTCGCTGGTGGCGCTGGCCGGCACGCAGGTGGTGGAGCCGTTTGTGCCCGAGCAGATGGCCAAGAGCCTGCCGGGCAGTGCCGCGGACCGCCTGTTGAACATCATTGCCAATGCGATGCTGGCGGTCACGACCTTTTCGCTGACGGTCATGGTGTCGGTCTATCGATCCAGCGCGTCGCAGTGGACGCCGCGGGTGCATCAGTTGATAATGCGGGACAAGGTGACCCAGAACACGCTTGCGGCCTTTGTCGGGGCCTATGTCTATGCGCTGGTGGCGATCGTGATGCGCGAGACCGGCATTTACGTGGACGACCGGGCGTGGGTCCTGTTCTGGCTGACTGTGCTGGTGCTGGTTTTTGTCGTCTGGTCGCTGATCCGCTGGGTGCTGCACTTGCAGACGCTGGGCAGTCTGGTCGACACCACCCGGCAGGTCGAGGGCATCACCCGCGCGCAATTCGAAGAGCGTCTGTCGACGCCCTGCTTGGGCGCGTGTCCCTGGGACGGGACCTTGCCCGAGGATGCGCAGCAGTTGCGCGCCGACCAGACCGGATATGTGCAGCATATCTATCCCGACGCGTTGCAGGATCTGGCCGAAAAACATGACGTGGCGCTGTATCTGACGCGCAATGTCGGCAGTTTCGTCTTTCTGAACGAACCACTTCTTTGGGTGCGCGGAGACGTGGAGGACATGGACGAACTGGCGGAGGCAGTGCAGCAGTTGGTGGTGCTGGGCGATGTGCGGACCTATGATCAGGACCCGCGGTTCGGCCTGTTGGTCATGTCCGAGATCGGGTCCAAGGCGCTGTCGCCGGGGGTGAATGATCCGGGCACCGCGATTGACGTGCTGAACCGGTCGGCGCGGATCCTGTCGCTGTATAAAGACGAATCGACCGGGGACGATCCCCTGCACAGGAACCTGCACGCGCGCCCCTTGGATGCGCGCGACCTGATCATGGACGCGTTTTCCGGCATCGCGCGGGACGGGGCGGATGATCTGATCGTGCAGCAGCGGTTGCAACGCTGTCTTTCGGCGCTGATGGACCATCCGGATAGTGAGTTGAGCGCGGTGTCGCGCGATTTTGCGCGGGATTGTCTGAACCGCGCGCTGGAGGCGATGGACTGGCCGGCGGACCGCGATGCGCTGCGTGACACGGCGGACAAACGGGTTCTCGACTAATCCGCGCGATGGCCATTGAGCGACGCAAGATGTCGCGGAAGGGCAATCCTTGTTGTCGGACTGCGCGCAGTTTGGTCGCCAGCAAAGCATAGCAAGGGCGAATTCAAATGCGCACCCACGCACAGGCCGTCGTGATCGGCGGCGGCGTTATCGGCTGTTCCATCCTGTACCATCTGACCAAACTGGGCTGGACCGACGTGGTCCTGCTGGAACGGGATGAGCTGACCTCGGGCTCTACCTGGCACGCGGCGGCCAATATCCACGGGCTGCATGACAGCACCAATATCAGCCGGATCCAGCACTATACGATGGGCCTGTACAAGGAGCTGGAGCAGGAGACGGGGCAGGGCTGCGGCGTGTTCCAGCCCGGATCGCTCTATCTGGCGCAGACCGAGGCGCGCGAACACCAGCTGCGTCTGCAGGCGGCCAAGGCGAAGCTTTATGGCATGAATTTCCATGAGGTCGACCGGGCCGAGGCGGAGCGACTGCACCCGCTGGTCGATTACGACGGCATCCGCTGCATCATGTGGGAGCCCGAGGGCGGCAATGTGGACCCGTCGGGCGTGACCAACGCCTATGCCACCGGCGCGCGCAACAATGGGGCCGAGATCATCCGGTTCTGCCCTGTGACGGGCACCGAACAGCAGCCCGATGGCACGTGGATCGTGCGCACGGAAAAGGGCGATATTGCAACGCCTTGGGTGGTGAATGCCGCGGGCCTTTGGGGGCGCGAGGTGGCGGCGCTGGCGGGCATCGAGCTGCCACTGCAACCCACCGAACACCAGTATTTCGTGACCGAGACCATCGCCGAAATCGCGGGCATGGACCGCCGCCTGCCGTCGGTCGCGGACCGGGACGGCGAATATTACCTGCGCCAGGAAGGTCAGGGCCTGCTGGTCGGCGCCTACGAGAAGGATTACCGCCTGTGGGCCGAGGAGGGCACGCCGCAGGGGTTTGGCCACGAGCTGTTCGCCGATGATCTGGAGCGGATCGAGGACAACATGATGCGTGCCATCGACCGGGTGCCCGTGGTGGGCACGGCGGGGATCAAGCGGGTGATCAACGGGCCGATGATCTGGTCACCGGATTCCAATGTCCTGTTTGGGCCGGTGCCGGAGCTTACGGGCTATTTCTGCTGCAACGGGATCATTCCGGGGTTCAGCCAGTCGGGCGGCATGGGGCTGCTTGCGGCGCAGTGGATGATCGAGGGCGAGATGAAATACGACATGTTCCCCTGGGACATGGCGCGGTTTGGCGCGTGGGCGGGCAAGGCGTTCACCAAGGCCCGCGTGGGCGATCAATATGCCAACCGGTTCAAGATCCATTTCCCCAACGAAGAACGCAGCGCGGGCCGTCCGGTGCGCACGCGCCCCGCCTACGAGATGCAGCGCGAGATGGGCGCGGTGATGGGCCTGAACTATGGCTGGGAACATCCGCTGTGGTTCGCGGACACGTCCGGTGCCAAGGACACGGACGGGTTCACCCGTCAGAACTGGTGGGGGCCGGTGGGTGCGGAATGCAAGATGCTGCGCGCCCGGGGCGGGATCATCGATATCTCGAACTTTGCCAAATATGTCTGTTCCGGTCCGGGGGCGGAGGATTGGCTGAACGCCGTTTTTGCCAACCGGATGCCGCGCAGCGTGGGGCGGTCGTGCCTGACGCCGCTGATCGGGAAACGGGGCGGCATTGCGGGGGATTTCACGGTCACGCGTCTGGCTGAGGACGAGTTCTGGATCATCGGGTCGGGCATGGCGGAACGCTATCACCAGCGGTTTTTCAAGCAGGTGCCGCTGCCGGATGGCACGGTGTTCGAAAGCCGGACCGAGGCGATGTGCGGGTTCAACGTGGCGGGCCCTGATGCGCGCGCGATGTTGCAACGTATGACCAATGCGTCGCTGGCCAATGCCGATTGGCCGTTCATGCGGTCGGGCCGGATCGAGTTGGCGGGCATCGACGTGCTGGCGTTGCGGGTGTCGTTCACCGGCGATCTGGGCTGGGAGCTGCATTGTGCCGAGGCGGATCAGGCGCGGCTCTACGCCGCGCTGATCGATGCGGGGCGTGACATGGGCATCGGGCCGGTGGGCAGCCGGGCGCTGATGAGCCTGCGGATCGAAAAGGGCTATGGCTCGTGGAGCCGGGAGTACAGCCCCGAATATTGGCCGCAGGAGGTGGCGCTGGACCGGCTGGTCAAGCTGGACAAGCCGTTTCTGAACCGGGATGCGGCGGCCGAGGTCATGGCGCAACCCGCACGCGAATCGCTGGTGCTGTTGCATCTGGACGAGGCCGATACGGCGGCGTCTGGCGCGGATGCCACTGGCGGTGAACCAATTTTTCGTGATGGCGCCGGCATCGGGCGGGTCACATCAGGGGCGTATGGATACTCTGTCGGGATGAGTTTGGCGCTGGGATATGTCACGGGCGCAGGCCCCGGTGACAGGGTGGATGTGATGGTGCTGGGACAGCCGCACAAGGCAACAATTCTTGACGTTCCGCCCTTTGATCCGACGGGTGAAAGGCTGCGCGGATAGGGGGGGCGATCGGGGTGCAGTTTGGGAGACGCACTGATTGAGGCAGGCCTGTTAACTGGCACCCAACATGTCGTCAAACCGCACCCCTGACAGGCCGATGTGCGACATTTACTCTAGTTAGCGTCACGTGATAAACAGCAATCATGTTGGGCCGTCTTCAATCGCGTGAAGTGCACGTTTATGTCTCGAATGGCAGCGTTGCACATTTCACGTTACGTGAAATGCATCTGCTGTATCGTACATGGCAGTTGTGGGTCCTTGTTGCCGCCGGGTTTTTTATCATGGCGACGGGTCACCCGGTCACCTTGCCGCAATTCGACAGCTTTGAATTGCGTTTGGCCTTCTGGATTGTGGGGCTTGGCTTTTATCTGGCCGCGTCGGAATTCCATTCCTTTGTCCTCTACAGCCTGTGGCGTCCGATCTTCAAACGGCCCATTCCCCTGATCCTGCTGTCTGCGCCGCTCGTGCTCTTTTCTACTTACCTGGCTGGGGCCGTGCTGACCCTTTTGTCGGGCACCGACCGACCGCCGTTCGGGATCATGACGTGGCAGATGAATGTGCGGAACATCGTCGTTGCCCATATCTTTGAAACGGTTGCGCTTTTGTGGTTGCTGCCCGCTCAGCGCGCCCGCAGCGGTGCGGCGGCGCAGACCCGCAATGTCATGCTGGCCGGGCGCCGGTTTGTCCTGTGCGGTATCCAGCGGGTCAAGGCGGCAGAGCATTACCTTGAGGTGCATACGGACGCGGGCATGGAAACCGTGCGCGAGCGCATGCTGACCTTTCTTGAACAGGTGGAGCCGGGCGACGGCATTCAGACCCACAGGTCCCATTGGGTGTCCGCGGCGAGCGCGCGGGATCTGAAGGGCGCGCATTTGCAGCTGACCTGCGGGGAGAAGGTGCCCGTGGCGCGCGGGCGACTGAACGATGTGCGCGACTGGTTGCAGGACAAGGGTGTGGATGCGCAGGGCGAAACCGCCTGAGCGCTATTCCAGCGCCTTGATCCGCAGGGCGGTGATGCGGTTGCCATCCCGTTCGATCACCTCGAAGCGGAAGCCGTGAAAGCTGAACACCTGGCCCGTGGTCGGGATCATCTGCGCCTCGTGGATCACGAGACCCGCGATGGTGTTGGCCTCTTCGTCGGGCAGGTTCCAGTCGGTGGCCCGGTTCAGGTCGCGGATCGTCATGGCCCCGTCGACCATATAGTGCCCGTCCTCGCCCCGGTTGACCTGATGATCGCCGTCGGGGTCGAATTCGTCGGTGATCTCGCCCACGATCTCTTCGAGGATGTCTTCGAGCGTGATCAGCCCCTGAAGCGAGCCATATTCGTCCACGACCAGCGCAAAATGGGTGCGCATCCGCAGGAACTGGCGCATCTGGTCATCGAGGGTCGTCGTCTCGGGCACGAAATAGGGCGGCATCGCCACGTCGCCGATGTCAAAGGTCTTGAGGGCCGCGGCTTCGCCTTCGGGGCCGCCGATCACGCGGTACATCGCGCGCAAGAGGTCCTTGGCGTGGATGACGCCGGTGATGTTCTCCTGCTCGCCGCGATAGACGGGCAGGCGGGTGTGGTTGGATTTCAGGCACTGTTCCAGGATCGCCTGCGGGTCGTCGTCGGCGTTGATCATCTCGATGCCGGAGCGGTGGAGCATGATCTCTTCGACCGTGCGGTCGCCCAGGTCGAGCGCGCCAAGGATGCGGTCGCGGTCTTCCTTTTCGACCACGCCTTCGGAATGGCCCAGTTGCAGCGCACCGGCGATTTCCTCGCGCACGGCCATGATGTGGCTGTCGGGGTCGATCTGCACGCCAAAGAGGCGCAGCACGCCGCGCACCAGCAACCGTACGGCGGAGACGATCGGGGAAAAGACGGTGACGACCAGCGAAATGGGCCGCGACACCAGCGAGGCGGCGGTTTCCGAATTGGTGATGGCATAGGTCTTGGGCAGCACTTCGGCAAAGATCAGCACCAGCAGCGTCATCACCAGCGTCGCAAGGGCCACACCGCTTTCGCCGAAGGCGCGGGTAAAGATCGCGGTGGCGAGCGACGTGGCAAGGATGTTCACGAGGTTGTTGCCCAGAAGGACCGACCCGATCAGCCGTTCGTTGTCTTCGGTGATCTGCAACGCCCGTTCCGCGCCGCGCGAGCCCTTGTCGGCCTGCGCGCGCAGCTTGCCCCGCGAGGCCGCCGTCAGCGCGGTTTCAGAGCCGGAAAAGAACCCCGACATCACCAGCAGGAACAGGATGACGCCCGCCGTCATCCAGAACGCGGCATCGAGGGTCGAAGTGGGATCTTCCATTCGTGATTTATCCTTTGTTCTGTTCTGGGTTATGGGGGTGCAACGCGTTGCATTCAAGGGAAGAGCCACGTTGCGCCATCTGGATCTGGGACAATTGGACGGGCCTGTGCTGCTGTTTGGCGGGCCCTATTCCAATGTGCAGGCGACGCGGGCGGTGCTGGGTCAGGCACAGGCGCGCGGCGCGACGCCTGTATGCACGGGCGATGTCGTGGCCTATTGCGCGCGCCCGGCCGAGACGGTGGCGGCCATCCGTGCCAGCGGATGTGCCGTGCTTGCGGGCAATTGCGAAATCCAGCTGGCCAGCGGCGCGCCCGATTGCGGATGCGGGTTCGAGGACGGGTCGGCCTGTGATCTGCTGTCGGTGGGATGGTACGGGTTTGCCTCTGCGCGGATCGGGGCAGAGGCGCGGGCGTGGATGGCGGGCCTGCCGGATGTGCTGACTTTCAGCCATTGCGGCACGCGCTATGGGGTCGTGCACGGGGCCGTGTCGGATGTGGCGCGGTTCTTGTGGTCCACTTCACCGGAGGCAGAGCTGGAGCGGGAATGGGACATGCTGGAGCGTGCGATTGGCCCTGTGGGCGGGATCGTGGCCGGGCACAGCGGGATAGCGTTTATGCGCCCCTTGCGGCGCGGGCGCTGGATCAACGCGGGCGTGGTGGGCATGCCGCCGCATGACGGGCAGGCGCGCACCCGCTTTGCCATGCTGGAAGACGGTGCGGTGACGCTGCATGCGCTGGACTATGACATGGCGGGGGCCGTGGCGGATATGGCGGCGGCGGGCCTGACCCAAGGCTATGACCGCGCGTTGCAGACGGGTTATTGGCCGTCCGAAGATGTCTTGCCACCAGATTTGCGGCTGTCCTGCGCCAGCGGGTGATGATCCAGCACCAGCTGGGTCAGGCGTTCGTCAACCACGTGGGTATAGATCTCGGTCGTGGCCACATCCGCATGGCCCAGCATCGTCTGGATCGCGCGCAGATCGGCGCCACCGGCCAGAAGGTGCGTTGCAAAGGCGTGGCGCAACGTGTGGGGGGTCACCTTGTCCGGGGCCACGCCGCCGAACACGGCCAGCGATTTGATCCGCGCATAGAACCAGTGGCGGGTCAGGTGCCCGGAGGCCCCGCGCGAGGGAAAGAGAAAGCGCGACGGCGGCAGCCCCTTGGCCTCGGCCTGTGCCTGCACCGTGTCGCGTTCCTTGATCCACGCGGCGAGGGCCGCGCGCGCGGGCGGTGACAGGGGCACCATGCGTTCCTTGCCCCCCTTGCCGAGGATCAACAGCATCTCGGGGTTGCCGCGGGCCGAGGACACAGGCAGGCCGACAAGTTCGCTGACCCGCATGCCGGTGGCATAGAGCAATTGCAGCAGGCAGGTGTCGCGCAGCCGGTCATGCGGATTGCGCCCATGGTGCAGGCCCGCGTCCAGCAGGCGGTCCACCTCTGCTTCGTCCAGCGTTTTGGGCAGGCGTTTGTCCTGTCCGGGGCTGGCGATCTGGATGGCGGGGTTGTCGCCGCGCCAGCCTTCTTCGAAGGCAAAGCGGTAGATCTGCTTGATCGCGGACAGCCGCCGCGCGCGGGTCGCCTTGGCCAGTCCCTGGGCGTCGCAATGGATCAGGTAGGATTCGATGGCCCCCTGATCGGCTTGGGCGAAATCGGTGCCTTGGGTGATCAGCCATGCCTGCACATCCTTGAGGTCTCGCCCATAGGCCAGCAGCGTGTTGCGCGCGGCCCCGAGTTCCGCCGCTTGCGCGTCCAGAAAGGTCGATATCCAATGCGTGCTCATCCCGCGACCCCGCCGAGGATTTGCAGCGCCGTGCGACGGGCCGTGTCCTCGAGCCCCAGGGCGCGCAAGGTGGCGAGCCCGGTGGTCAGCTGGGCCACATCGCCCGCGCTGCCGTTCTGGGTGATCATCAGCGCGTCGAGCAGTGCCGCCCCGAGGGCGCCATCCTGTGCGCGCGCGATCAGCGCCGCATCCGGCGTGGCCCCGTCGGAAAAGGCGGCATGGATGGCGCGGGCCATGTCACCGCCGGGCGGTGGCCCGGTGGGGGCAGTCCCGGAGGCCACGGCGGTGGCCAGCGGGTTGTGCAAGGCGCGCGCGGGGAACTGGGTTGCGGCCTCTTCGTAACGGGCGGACACCAGCAGCATGTCATAGGCGATGTCGGCGGTGCGTCCGCTCAGCACCACATCGGTGAGCGCATCGGCAAAGAGCGAGGCGAACGGCACGGCAAGGCGCGCACGGCGCATCTGGTCCCAGGCCTGCGGCAGGGTCTTGGAGATGGCGGCGGGGCTTGCCGTGCCAAGTGCGGTTTCAAACCGCTGCACGGCGGCGACGCGGTCCCAGACGCCGCCCGATGCGGCGGGCCGTCGGTCCGACAGGATGCCCAGCAGACGGTTTTCCGGCAGCGCACCCTGTTGCGCCAGACGCTCGGCGGCCTCGATACGGGCCTTCCATCCGGCGGTGTCGGACAGGTCGGCATTGGCATAGATCACCGGCCAGATCCGCGTGGGGATCGGCATGCCCGCCCCCTGATAGAGCCGAAAGAGCAGCGGGTCGGGGCGCGCAGGTACCGCCATGGGCGGCTCGCCTTCGAAGAGTTCGGGATCGAGGAACCGCTCCATCGCCTGCGCCGTGTCGGGGTCGATCAGGCCAAGGGCGCGGCCGGTGCCCAGTTGCAGCACGGCGGTGCCCCAGTCCCCGGACCGGGCGGCGCAATAGACATCATGCGCCTTGTCCGGCGACAGGGTCGGCATCGCGCGCAGCACCGCACAGGCGCGCGCATCCGTGCCCGCCAGCAGCGACAGATCCATGTAGCGCGCGAGATGCGCCGCGCTGCTGTCCGGCCCGGCCTGTTCGATCAGCGCCATGGCCGGGTCAAGCGCCCCCAGCGCCGTGAGCGCGTCAATGCGGGCCAGATCAAAGGCGGCGGCCTCATCGGACGGGGGCAGGCCTTCGGCCAGAAGCAGGGTGTAGAAGAGCGATTGCAGCGCAGGCACGCGCAGGTCGGGCATCTGGTCCAACTGCCGCGCCAGATCCGCGCCATCCGACGCCGCCCACAATGTGTCGGGCAGGCCGGTGACAGTGGAGGGGGCGAGGCCCACGCGCTTGGGCGCATCGCCATCGAGCGGGGCCACCTGTACCTCCGGCACCGTGGCCGAGGACGTCACCGCAGGCTCGCGCAGCGCAGGCAGGGCGGCGGGCGTCACGGGCTGCGTGTCCAGCCAGTCGATCACGTTCAGGGGGGCGGCATCGGGCGTCTGGGCCGCGGCCGGTGTCGCCAGCATCAGGCCCATCATCAGGACCAGTGCAGGATTATTCCGCATCGAGGGTCACGGGCATACGGGTTTCCGTTTGCGGCGGCGAGAAGTTCGCGCCAAAATATTCGCCCACATAGGCATAGGCCACCAGCCCGATGAACCCGATGATCATGAGAAAGATCAACAGCTTGAATAGTCGGCCCATGGATGTAACTGCCTCGTCGTGGTGCCAATGAATTTCTTGTTTTGCCCAAAGCATATATGGCCTTTTTGATAAAATCACGTCATTGACAGCGCAATGAGCGAAAATCAGCAATATCAGGTCCAGACGGCCACATATCGACTGAAAAAGACGGTTGTGATGGTGGGGATGATGGGCGCGGGCAAGACGGCCGTGGGCCGCGCGCTGGCGCAGCGGCTGGACGTGCCGTTCCTTGACAGCGATGCGGAAATCGAAAGCGCGGCCAACATGACCGTGCCGGAAATCTTTGAACGCGACGGAGAGTCGTTCTTTCGCGCGAAGGAGACGCAGGTGATCTCGCGGTTGCTGGATGAGGCGCGCGGCATCCTGTCGACGGGGGGCGGTGCGTTTCTGGCGCAGGAGAACCGTGAGAACATCACGGCGCGGGGGGTGTCCGTGTGGCTGAATGCGGATCTGGACCTTTTGTGGCAGCGTGTGCGCCACAAGGACACGCGTCCTTTGCTGCGCACGGCCGATCCGCGCGCGACCTTGCAGGAGATCTATGCCGCCCGTGTGCCGCTTTATGCGATGGCGGATGTTGAAGTCGCCTCAGAACCGAACCTGAGCATTGAACAGATGGTGGACCGGGTCATCGCGACGCTGTTGCGGGACCGTGCGGATGTATTGGAGATGCGGGATGCGTGAGACGGTGCATGTGCCACTGGGCGACCGGGCCTATGACGTGCTGATCGGACCGGGCCTGTTGGCCGAGGCCGGTGCGCTGGTGTCGCCGCTGCTGCCGCGCCCGCGTGTGGCTGTGGTCACCGAAACCCGCGTGGCGGCGCTGCATCTGGCGGCGTTGCAGGACGGGCTGGGGCAGGCGGGGATCGACACGGTTGTGCTGGAACTGCCGCCCGGAGAGGCCACCAAGAGCTGGGCGCATCTGGGGCAGGTGACCGAGTGGTTGCTGGAGCAGAAGGTCGAACGCCGCGACGTGGTGGTGGCCCTTGGCGGCGGCGTGATCGGCGATCTGGTGGGCTTTGCCTGCGCGATCATGCGGCGCGGCGTGCGTTTTGTGCAGGTGCCCACGTCGCTGCTCGCGCAGGTCGACAGTTCGGTGGGCGGCAAGACCGGGATCAACACAGGCCAGGGCAAGAACCTGGCCGGTGCGTTCCATCAGCCCAGCCTCGTTCTGGCCGACACGGATGTGCTGGCGTCGCTGTCCGAGCGGGATTTCCTCGCAGGCTATGGCGAGGTGATGAAATACGGGCTGTTGGGTGATGCGGCGTTCTTTGGCTGGCTGGAAACCAATGCGCCTGCGATGGCCGCGGGCGACATGGGCCTGCGGGTGGCTGCGGTGCGGCGGTCGGTCGAGATGAAGGCCGAGATCGTGACCCGCGACGAGACAGAGCAGGGCGACCGCGCGCTGCTCAATCTGGGCCACACGTTCTGTCACGCGCTTGAGGCGGCGACGGGCTATTCCGACCGGCTGCTGCATGGCGAGGGCGTGGCGATCGGCTGCGGGCTGGCCTTTGAGCTGTCCGCGCGTCTGGGCCTGTGCAGTCAGGAAGACCCCAGCCGCGTGCGCGCGCATCTCAAGGCGATGGGGATGAAGACGGATGTGTCGGACATTCCCGGCGACCTGCCGGATGCCAGCGCCATGCTGGATCTGATGGGGCAGGACAAGAAGGTGATCGCGGGCACGCTGAACTTCGTCCTTGCGCGCGGGATTGGCGATGCCTTTGTCACTTCGGACGTGCCGCGCGACGTGGTGCTGTCGGTGCTTGGGGATGCGCTGGCCTGACCCTTCAGGGGTGGCGGATCACCATGGCGTGCTTGTCCTCGGACGAAAAGCCCACGCTTTCATAGAACCCTTTGGCGCCGCGTCTGGTGCCGGTCATCAGCATGACCTTGTAGGCGTTCTGCGCCCAAGCGGCATGGACCGCGTGGGTCAGCACGGCCCTGCCCAGACCGCGCCCCTGCCACGGGCCTTGGGTCACCACATTTTCGATCAGCCCATAGGGCCGCGCGCCCCAGGTGACGTTGGGCATCAGATGCAGGGTGACCATGGCGCGCACATCCCCGCAGGCCAGCGCGCCAAAGACGGTCGTGCCCGGATGCGACAGCACGGCCGCAAAGGCCGCGCCGTCCTGTGTGGTCGGCCCGAAGGTCAGTTCGTTGTAAAGCGCCAGCGCCGTGTCCGTATCGTCCACGGTCAGGGGACGGACGGGCACGTCCGGCATCAGAACGGGATTTCGTCGTCCAGATCGCGCGAGGGGGCCGGGCTGGGTTGCCCACCGCCGCCGCCGCCACCGCCATAGCCGCCGTCGCGGTCGTCATAACCCATCTGGTTGCCGCCGCCGCCGCCGCCAAAGCTGCCGCCACCGCCGCCGCCGCCTTCGCCACGGCCATCCAGCATGGTCAGGGTCGAGGAGTAGGGACGCAGCACGACCTCGGTCGAATAGCGGTCCTGGCCCGACTGGTCCTGCCATTTGCGTGTTTCAAGCTGGCCCTCGATATAGACCTTGGAGCCCTTGCGCAGATATTGCTCTGCCACGCGCGCGAGCGGTTCGGAGAAGATCGCCACCGAATGCCATTCGGTGCGTTCCTTGCGTTCGCCCGTGTTGCGGTCTTTCCACGTCTCGGAGGTCGCGATGCGCAGGTTGCACACCTTGCCGCCGTTCTGGAACGTCCGCACTTCGGGGTCGCGCCCCAGATTGCCGATCAAAATGACCTTGTTCACCGACCCTGCCATAGCATTCCCCTGTTTGGTGCCCGCGATTCCACGGGTGAAATTTGCGTTTCCCTAGCCTACACGTGGTTAACGCGGGCTTAAACCTAGAGACTGGCGCGCGCGCGAAAAAACCGTATATTGTGCGCCAACGGCCCGCGGGGTCATGAACTGGGGTGTGGTACAAATGCGGGCAATCTGGGCGGGGGCCGTGATTCTTGCACTGGTGGCAGAGGCCGGATGGGCGCAAAGCGTGTCCAGCCGCAACCGGTCCAACCTTTTCAAATCACAGACCAAAATCCTCGATACGCGGGCATCGAAACAGTATTCCAGTTCCGTGCGCCTGCAGCCCCCCAAGGTGGTGACACCGACCAAGTGGGACACCCAAAGCCCCAAGTTCAAAGGCAAGTACAAAGGGCCATATCTGGCGCTGGCGCGTGATGCGGCGCGCAAGCACGGCGTGCCCGAGGATCTGTTCCTGCGGCTGGTGCAACAGGAAAGCGGGTGGAACGCCAAGGCGCGGTCGCACAAGGGCGCCTATGGTCTGGCGCAGCTGATGCCCGCCACGGCGCGGTCGCTGGGTGTGGACCGCAAGGATCCGGCCGAGAACCTCGATGGTGGCGCCAAGTACCTCAAGCAGCAATACCGCACCTTTGGCAGCTGGCGTCTGGCGCTGGCCGCGTACAATGCGGGCCCCGGCGCGGTCAAGAAATACAACGGCGTGCCGCCGTTCAAGGAAACGCGCAACTACGTCAAGATCATCTGGGGCAGCTAAGCCGGCCTTGACCCCGCCTTAGAACTTTCGCCCCGTCATCGCACATATTTCGCCATAAACGTGCCATCTCTTTCCCGCATGTCGTGTCCCGGTACTGCGCGAAAGGGGCACATCATGAAACCGGGTCAATCCACATTCGAAGAGCGCCTGTCGCGCATCAACAGCGGCGCGCCGCGCAATGCCGAAGACGTGGCGATCCCGCAAAAAACCGCAAAACTGATCCAGAGCGACCCCAAGCGCCGCCGGTTCCACCTTGATATGCTGGCCGCAGGCGGCATTGCCGGTGCGGTGGCGGGCACGTTGTTTGCCCAGAACATCGGGCTCTTGTTCCTGATGACGCTCGACTGGTCGATGATCTACGGGCTGGCGCTGGCCGATTATGAACTGGCCGCCTATATGGCCGCCTGCGCGATTGCGCCCTTCGGTTTCCTATGGAGCGTGATCATGAGCCGCGCGACCAAGCGCGCGGTTCAGTTCTGGGCCGCCTACGGCATCGGCGTGCTGGCCGCCAACCATGTGGACGGCCGCTATGTGATCGAATTCATCGCGATCCCGGCCTTTTGGGACTATGTCGGCACCTATACGTCGGCCAAGGATGTGGTGAACGGCGCGGTCGCTACTCAGCCGCAATTTTGATCACAGGCTCCATCCGCGCAAGAATGTCATCGGCCAGGTGGCATTTGACCTGATGGCCCTCGGCCAAGTGGCGCACGGGCGGCACTTCCTTTTCACATAGACCACCCGGCACCTCCGATTTCCAGCGGCAGCGCGTCTGGAACGGACAGCCGGGCGGCGGGTTCATCGCCGACGGGATGTCGCCTTCGAGCACGATGTGCTGCTTTTCGACCGAGGTATCGGCGATGGGCACCGCACTCAGCAACGCCTCGGTATAGGGGTGGTAGGGCGGCGAGAACACCTGGTCGGTGGTGCCCAGTTCGACCACATGGCCCAGATACATCACCATCACCCGGTCGCTCAGATAGCGCACGATGCTGAGGTCATGGCTGATGAACAAAAGCGTCGTCTTGTGCTCGCGCTGGATCTCCATCAACAGATCCGTGACCGCCGCCTGCACCGACACGTCCAGCGCCGAGACGGGTTCGTCCGCCACAACGATCTTTGCATCGCCCGCAAAGGCGCGGGCGATGCCCACACGCTGTTTCTGTCCGCCCGACAGCTGTCGCGGCATCCGGTCGGCAAAGGCGCGGGGCAGTTTCACGAGATCCAGCAGTTCCAGCATCCGCTGGTGCCGCTCGCCCTCGTTCTTGCCCACCTTGAAGATTTCCAGCGCCCGGATGATCTGACGCCCCACCGTCATCGACGGGTTCAGCGTGTCGAACGGGTTCTGGAACACCATCTGCACATCCGCCACGGTCTGGGTGTCGCGCTCTTCGATGGGGATGTCCTGAATGGCCTTGTTGCCCAGCGTGATCGTCCCCTCGGTCGCTGTCTCCAGCCCCATGAGGACCTTGGCAAAGGTCGACTTGCCGCAACCGGATTCGCCCACGATGGCCAGTGTCTCGCTCTCGCGCGCCTCGAAACTCAATGTCTCGTTGGCCTTCACGACCTTCTTTTCACCGGAGGAGAACAGCGCGGACGCCGCCACCTCGTAGTACTTCTTGAGGTTGTCCATCTTCAGAACAACATCGCCGATCTCGCCCTTCTGCTTGACCTCGGCCAGTTCCAGCGGCGCGTCCCAGTCAATCTCCTTGAACTTCAGACAGCGCGTTTCGTGGCTGGCATCTTCATTGGCCGGGAACATCGGGATCGCCTTGTTCTCGTTGCACAGACCCTCTTCGAAATAGTCGCAGCGCGGCCCGAAATTACAGCCGGGCGGGCGTTCATGGGGCAGGGGAAAGTTGCCCGGAATGGCCACGAGGGGGCGCGAGTTCTTGTCGGCACCGGGCAGGGGGATCGACCGGAAAAGCGCCTGCGTATAGGGGTGCTGCATCTCGTCAAACACCTGTTCGATGCTGCCGCGTTCCACGGCCTCGCCGGAATACATCACGCAGATACGGTCGCAGGTCTCGAGAACCAGCCCGAGGTTGTGGCTGATGAACAGCATGGAGGTGCCGTATTTCTTGCCCAGATCCTTGACCAGTTCGACCACTGCCGCCTCGACCGTCACATCCAGCGCCGTGGTCGGCTCGTCCAGGATCAACAGGGACGGCTCAGACATCAGCGCCATGGCGATGACGATCCGCTGTTGCTGCCCACCAGAGAGCTGGTGCGGGAACGAATTCAGCATCCGCTTGGGATCGGGCAGCTTCACATCCGTCACCACCTGCAAAGCGCGGTCATAAGCGTCCTTCTCGCTCATGCCCTGGTGGATCATCGGCACTTCCATCAACTGCTTGCCGATCTTCATCGCCGGGTTCAGGGATGCCATCGGCTCCTGATAGATCATGGCGATCTCGGATCCGCGGATGTCGCGCAGCTCTTCGGCGCTCATCTCCTGCAAATCCCGGCCCTTGAACTTGATCGATCCGCCTACGATGCGGCCGTTCTTGCCCAGATCCTGCATGACGCCGAGGGCCACCGTTGACTTGCCGCACCCCGATTCCCCAACCAGCCCGACAGCCTCTCCTGGTTGCACCGTGACCGAAAAATCCATCACCGCAGGGATTTCCCGCAACCGCGTAAAGAACGAAATGCTCAGCTTGTCGATCTCGAGGATCGGACCGTCATAATCCAGTTTCGCCATGTTTTCCTCTCCCCGCCAAGGGGGCATGTGCTGCATGCTTCTCTTGGCTAAAAATATCCCGGGGTCTGGGGCAGAGCCCCAGTCCCTCGGTTTCAACTCAATCCTTAAGGCTCTCTTCACGCAGACCATCGGCCAGCAGGTTCAGACCCAGCACCAGCGTCAGCAGCGACAGCGCCGGCGCAATGGCCGCGTGCGGATAGACCGACAACAGGCGCCGTCCGGCATTGATGGTGGTGCCCCAATCCGGGCTCTCGCTTTCCAGACCCAGGCCAAAGAAGCCCAGCGTGCCCAAAAGGATCGTGGTATAGCCGATGCGCAGACAGAAATCGACGATCAGCGGGCCACGCGCGTTGGGCAGGATCTCCCACAGCATGATGTACCACGGACCCTCGCCACGCGTCTGAGCGGCGGCCACATAGTCCCGCGTCTTGATATCCAGCGCGAGGCCCCGGACAATCCGGAACACGGTGGGCGCGTTCACGAAGACAACCGACACGAACACCACGAGGATGCCGGGATCGATGTCAAAGAGGTCGAGGAACTCGGGCAGCACAGCCACCTTGCTCCCGCCATCCGAGATCAGCGACAGGTAGATCCACCCAAGCACCCCCAGCACCACAATCAACAGCGGCGTCCGGAACGACGGCTGTGTGTAATAGCGAGAGTTCAGCAGCACCGCGACAAAGATCAACGGAAAGATGAACAGGACCGTCGCCATGTAGTTCGGAATGCCCGTCGCCACGATCTCGGGCGTGACCAGCAGGTAGAACAGCAGGATCACCGGGAAGGCGAGGATGAGGTTGGCCAGAAAGGACAGCACCGTGTCCAGACGTCCGCCGTAATAGCCCGCGGGCAGGCCAAGCGTGATGCCCACCATAAAGGCAAAGAGCGTCGCAAGTGGTGCGATCTGCACCACGACCCAGGCGCCCTTGAACAGACGGCTGAACACGTCGCGCGCCAGGTTGTCGCCGCCCAGCAGGTACCAGGCGTATTCGCCCTCCTCGGCGCCGCGCAGGGGCGTGCCGGGCACCTTGTTCTTCATGCCGGACACCTGGCTCAGGCTTTCATGGGTGGTGATCCAGTCAAACAGACCCGCCATGACACCGGCATAGACCCAGAACATCACCAGCGCGAAACCGATCATGCCCACGGTGGAGTCAAAGAGCTTGCCGTAGAGGCCCAGCTTGCGCTTGTAGCGGATCGACAGGACGTAGGTGAGCACAAGGGCCACCCAGACCGGGATCAGCTGCTGGCTCATGCCGCCGATGATGCCCGCCATGCCCGGCCCGCCGAACACGCCCGCGAGGATATAAAGCAGGACAACCCCCACCAGCCCCACGCCGACCCAGCGGGTCGCGGTCGCGGCCAGATCATAGGGTCCGCCCGCCGAACTCAGCGTGCCGTCGGGATTGGTGGTCACCCGTGCGCCGCCCGTGGCCACGCCCAGCACGATCTGCGCCACCAGCGCCACCGCAAAGATCGCCGCCAGCACATAGAGGACGGGGTCGAGAAATTGCCCGATAGGGCCGGTCCATGTCAAAGGTTCCATGATCAGCCCTCCTTATGAAATGCGGATGCGCGGGTTGAGGAAAACATAGCCGATGTCCGAGATCAGCTGCGTGATGAGAACCACCACAACCGACACCACGGACACGGCCAGCAAGAGTTCGATGTCGTTGTTGCCCGCCGCCTGCACCAGCAGCCAGCCAAAGCCCTTGTAGTTAAAGAGCGTCTCGACAATCACGACCCCGTTCAGCAACCACGGGATCTGCAACATGATCACGGTAAAGGGCGCGATCAGCGCGTTGCGCAGAGCGTGTTTCAACACGATATTGCCGAAACTCACCCCCTTGAGCCGCGCGGTACGGATATACTGCGCCGTCATCACCTCGGTCATCGAGGCCCGCGTCATGCGCGCGATATAGCCCATGCCGTAAAGGGCGATGGTGATGACCGGCAGGGTGAAGTTCTCAAAAGTCGCGTTTTCGATGGCCTGCGTGGCCGATCCCTTGAACCATTTGAGCCCAAAGGCCGATGACGCAAACACCGCGATGAAGATCACGCCCGACACATATTCCGGCGTCGCCGTCGTGGCGATCGAAAAGGTCGAGAGCGACCGGTCAAGCCCGGACCCCTCGCGCATGCCCGCAAGCACCCCGACAAGCAGCGACATGGGCACCATCACCAACAGCACGAACCCCATCAGCTTGCCCGTCGCCGCAAGCCGCGTGGCGACAAGGCTGCCCACCTCGTCCTTGAACACCAGCGAAAAGCCCCAGTCGCCCTGAATGACACCGCAGAATGTCGGGCGCTCCTCGACCGGCATGTCTTCGTCGAAACACTGCCCCGTCACGGTGCCGTCTTCCTTTTCGGTGACCCAACCCGGCGCCACGCCCAGCCAGCGGCCATATTTGACAAAGGTGTTGTCGATATAGCCGCGATCCCCCAGCCAGCTTGCCACGGCCTCGTCCGACATGCGGAAGTTGCCCTGGGTCTTGGCCAGTTTTTCGAGGTTCGGATAAAGATTGGTCAGAAAGAACACGATAAACGTCAGGCACAGCGCCGTCAGCAGCATCACGCCCAGTCGTCTGAGGATGAAAAGTCCCATATGTCGCCCCTGTTGGGTGGCTTGAGGCAGTCCAGGCTGCCGGTGATTTTTGACGCGGGCGTCGTTGATCGCGCCTCGCAAGCGGTCCGGTGCCCGGACGTGGTAAGTATGTGGTCAGTGTGGCGCGTGCACGTTTGCTCCCCGGTGTGCGCATCTGTCCGCTGTGACCTGGACTGCGGCCATGGTTGCCCCATGCGCGGTTCGGTCTGCGGTATTTTTGTTCCCTGCATCCATGAGGCAACAGATCATGTGCCACGTCAACGGGGCGCGTCGGGAAATCGGGGTCCGTTTGCGACATATGGCTATTTCATTTGCGACATGTGTCGTTGCGACCGGAGAATCCCCGTTGCCGCGCCCCGATGCGTCAGCTGCGCGCGCGTTTGCGCAAGGTCGTGGGAGTCTGGGCGGTGTGTTGCTGCATGAACCGCGTGAAATAAGCGGCGGAACCAAAGCCCAGGTGGCGTGCAATGTCCTGTATTGCGACATCTGTTTCGGTCAGGGCAATGCGCGCGGCATAAAGGATCCGTTCGGTCAGCAGATCAGCCGCCGTGCGGCCCGTCGCGGATTTGACGGCCCGGGTCAGGTGGGTGGGTGTCACGCCCAAGGCTTCGGCATGGTCTGCCATCGTCAGGCTTTGCGCATGATGATCGACCACACGTTGGCAAAACGCGGCACTCAGCCGTGCGGCTGCGTTCATCGGCACGGGCAGGTTGTCCGTCTCCGCGATCTGGCGGCGCAGCCAGACCGACATCAGCATCACATGCGCGTCGAGCGCATCCTGTGCCAGCGCGCGGTCGCTTGTCGCCTCGCGTTGCGCGGTTTCCAAGAGGCCGGTGAGTTCCGTAATTGCCGTCACGTCCCGCATCCGCAGCTGGCGCGGCGCATCGGGCAGGCGCACGTCCGTGCCATCCGGGATCACCGCCACGAGCCCCATGCTCTGCCGTCCCAATTCGAGCGAGAACAGCGTGCGCGGCGGGATCGACAGCGCGTTGTGCGTACCCACGCCGCGCCGCGTCCCATTGAGCAACATCCGCCCCTGTCCCCGCGTGACCCAGATCAGCAGATGTTCAGGGCGATCATGGGCAAGGGCAAGGCGCCAGTCCTGCCCGCCGGTCAGTTGGGCGATGGTCTGGATCAGGACGGGGGGCAAAGCCATGGTGAAACGCGATTTGTTCGAAACTGTAAATTTTGCGCATCATTGGCATATAAATCCGTGCCAAAGAAGCAAAAAATGTCAACCGCTCGCCAGGTCCTGTGACGCGATGCGGCGCCAGTCGGGCATGCGGGCGCGGAACCAGGTGCGCTGGCGCTTGGCATATTGGCGGGTGGCGATGGTTGCGGATGCGACGGCGTCGTCATGGCTCAGCGTGCCGGACAGCACGCCCATGGCCTCGGTCACTCCAATGGCACGGCACGCGGGCAGGACGGGATCAAAACGGTCCTGCATGGCGCGCGCCTCGTCCAGCGCCCCGCCGCGCAGCATCAGGTCGAACCTGTGTTCGATCCGTGGGGTCAGCCACTCCTTGGGGCTGTCGAGCACGATGCCGGTAAAGCTGCCGGGGGCCAGGATCGGGGGCGCGGTGTCGTCCTGCCAATGGGCCAGGGGTCTGCCGGTTGCACGCTGCACCTCCCAGGCGCGCTGCACGCGCGCCCGGTTCGCCAGATCGATTCGCTGCGCTGTCGCGTCGTCCAGATCCCCACGCATCTGCGTCAGCGACAGGGCGTCCGCCTCCGCCCGGACCTCGGGCGGTGTGGCAGGTATATCCGCCAGCCCTTGCGTCAGCGCCGAGAAATAGAGGCCCGTTCCCCCCACGATGATCGGGCGTGGACCGGACAGGAGCGGCGTCACCTCGCGCAGCCAATGGCCCGTTGAATAGGGCGCGTCATAAGGCAGATGGCCGTATAATGCGTGCTTTGCCTGCGCTTCTTCCTCTGCCGAGGGGCGCGCGGTCAGCACGCGCCAGCAGTCATAGACCTGGCTGGCATCCGCATTCACGATCTGCCCACCTTGCGCTTGCGCCAATGCGAGGGCCAGCGCGGATTTACCCGACGCGGTCGGCCCCGCGATCAACACGGGCAAGTCGGCTGGCACCCTCTTTATCAGGTCGCGCATCATGTGCTGTGATCCATTGAAAACCGTCCGCTTTTAGGACAGGTTGCGCGCAAATTCAAAGAGCGGGGACACGCCATGACCGAGAGCGACACAAAAACCACCTTCAAACGGGTGATGTTGAAAATCTCGGGAGAGGCGCTGATGGGCGATCAGGGGTACGGGTTGCATCCGCCAACGGTGGAACGGATCGCGGGCGAAGTGAAGGCGGTGCACGATCTGGGCGTCGAAATCTGCATGGTGATCGGGGGCGGCAATGTGTTCCGCGGCCTGCAAGGGTCAGCCCAGGGGATGGAGCGGACCACCGCCGACTATATGGGCATGCTTGCCACGGTGATGAATGCGCTGGCCATGCAATCGGCACTTGAGGGGCTGGGCGTGTTCACGCGGGTGATCAGCGCGATCACCATGAACGAAGTGGCCGAGCCCTATATCCGCCGCCGCGCCGTGCGCCACCTCGAGAAAAAGCGGGTCTGCATCTTTGCCGCCGGGACGGGCAATCCGTATTTCACGACCGACACCGCCGCCACGCTGCGCGCCAACGAGATGTCCTGCGAGGCGATCTTCATGGGCAAGAACGGTGTCGACGGGGTCTATGACAAGGATCCGGCCAAGCATGTGGACGCCAAACGCTATGACGTGGTGACCTATGACGAGGTGCTGGCCAAGCGGTTGGGGGTCATGGACGCCTCTGCCATCGCGCTGGCGCGTGACAACAACCTGCCGCTGATCGTCTTTCCGCTGGACACGCCAGGCGGGTTCAAGGCGATCCTCGATGGGCAGGGCACGTTCACGCGGGTTCAGGGCTAGGTGCACAACTGATGCTGGCCATCTGCACATGGCTTGATCTATATCCATTGTAAGCGCCCATAGGGCCAAAAGAAAAACACGGGGGAATGCGATGTCTGACGACTTCATGCTCGACACTGATGACCTTGAGCGCCGGATGGACGGTGCCATGGCCAACCTCAAAACAGAATTTGCCTCGCTGCGCACGGGCCGGGCCTCGGCCTCCATGCTGGAGCCGGTGATGGTCGATGCCTATGGCTCCATGACGCCGATCAACCAGGTGGGCACGGTGAACGTGCCAGAGCCGCGGATGGTGACGGTGAATGTCTGGGACAAGGGACTTGTGAACAAGGTCGAAAAGGCGATCCGCGAAAGTGGTCTGGGGATCAATCCGCAGCTTAACGGCACGATCATCATGCTGCCGATCCCCGAGCTGAACGAGGAACGCCGCCGCGAGCTGGGCAAGGTCGCGGGCAGCTATGCCGAGAACGCCCGCGTCAGCATCCGCAACCTGCGCCGCGACGGCATGGACCAGATCAAGAAGGCCAAGGCCGACGGCATGTCCGAAGACGACGAAAAGCTGTGGCAGGAAGAGGTGCAGGAGATGACGGACAAGTACATCAAGGCCGTGGACGCCGCACTTGAGACCAAGCAGGCAGAGATCATGCAGGTTTGAAGGGCCATCTTTGAAAAGGTCCGGGGGACCTTTTCGGCCCTTCAAAGGGCGGAGCCCCGGATGGACCAAAGGGCCGGAGCCCCGGATGGACCAAAGGGCCGGAGCCCTGAACGGACCAAAGGGCGGAGCCCCGGATGGACCAAAGGGCCGGAGCCCCGGATGGACCAAAGGGCAGAGCCCAGGACGGATTAAAGGGCCGGAGCTCCGAACAGATTACTGACGCCTAGACCCGCATGGCGGCACACACCAAGACGCATCCAAGGAACACAACATCTCAGACCCCGCACATACAGGCCCGCGCCACGTTGCCATCATCATGGATGGGAATGGCCGCTGGGCCACGCAACGGGGCCGCCCGCGCCTGTTTGGCCACCATGCCGGTGCTCGCCGCGTGCGCGAGATTGTTGAAACCTGCCCGGATATCGGGGTCGAATATCTGACGATCTTTGCCTTCTCGACCGAGAACTGGAAACGCACACAGGTCGAGGTTGCAGGGCTCATGAGCCTGTTTCGCCGCTACATTTCCAAGGAAACGCGCGCCTTGAACGAATTCGGCGCGCGGGTGCGGTTCATCGGCGACCGGGTGCGGCTCGATGCCAAGCTGATTGCGCTGATGGACGAGCTGGAAGTGCTGACATCGCAAAACACCTCTGTGAACCTGACCATCGCGCTGAACTATGGGGGGCGCGACGAGGTGGCGCGCGCCACCAAACGGCTTGCGCAAGACGTGGCGGATGGCAAACTGCATCCCGATGATGTGGATGAAGAAACGCTGCCAAAGTATTTGGACACTTATGTTTTACCTGATCCTGACCTCGTGATCCGCACCAGCGGAGAGGCGCGGATTTCCAATTTCCTGCTGTGGCAATCGGCCTATGCGGAATACGAATTCATCGACACGCTCTGGCCTGATTTCAGCCGCGAGGAATTCACCGGGCTTTGCGCCGGCTACGGCGGACGCGACCGCAGGTTCGGCGGGGTCAAGACATGACGGAAAAGTGGTCGGATCTGGCAACGCGCATGGGCTCGGGCCTGTTGATGGTGCTGGTGGGCGTCTGGGGTATCTGGATGGGCGGCGACGTGTTTCATGTGCTGGTGGCGGCCATCTGCGGGCTGATGGTCTGGGAACTGGTGCGTATGGTGTCGCCAACGCAACCCAGCCTCGCGCTGCAACTGGGGGCGGTGTCCGGTGCCGCGGTGCTGTTGGCGATCTACCTGCCCATCGGGTTTGCCCTGCCGATCCTGCTGGCGCCCTGCATGGTCGGATTGGGGCAGCTGCGCCAGAACCGGTCGACCTACATGATCTTTACCGTGCTGGTCCTGATGGCCGGGTTCGGCATGATGCAGGTGCGCGACGATCTGGGCTTTGGCTGGATGGTCTGGCTGGTGATGGTGGTCGTGGTAACCGATGTGGTCGGCTATTTCGCGGGGCGCGCCATCGGGGGGCCGAAATTCTGGCCACGGGTCAGCCCCAAGAAGACATGGTCCGGCACCGTTGCAGGCTGGATCGGGGCAGGGGTCGTAGGTGCGGTCTTTGCCATCAACACCGAGGCGACGCTGCAACTCATTGGCGTGTCGGTCGCCCTGTCCATGGCCAGCCAGATGGGCGATATCGGCGAAAGCGCCATGAAACGCCGCATGGGGGTCAAGGACAGCTCGTCCCTGATCCCCGGCCATGGCGGCGTGCTGGACCGGTTTGACGGCATGCTGGGCGCGTCCGTGTTCCTGCTGATGCTGGGGCAGGTCGCAGGTTTTCCCGGAGGTGTGCTGTGACACGCCGCGTGTCGATCTTTGGGGCGACGGGGTCGATTGGGCAGAACACCATCGACCTGATTGCGCGCGACCCGGATGCCTATGACGTGGTTGCCCTGACGGGGGCCGCGAATATCGCACAGCTCGCGGCGGATGCGATCCGCCTGCGCGCCGACGTGGCCGTCACCGCCGATGAAACCCGGCTGGACGCCCTCCGCGACGCGCTGGCGGGTAGCGGGGTCGCGGCCGCAGCAGGGCAAACCGCCCTGACCGAGGCCGGGTGCCGCCCGGCGGATTGGGTCATGTCGGCGATCGTGGGTGCGGCGGGCCTCGCCCCCGGCCTTTGTGCGCTGGAACAGGGCGCGACACTTGCGCTTGCCAACAAGGAATCGCTGGTCTGCGCCGGGCAGTTGATCCTGTCGACCGCGCAAGCGCACAACGCGCGTCTCTTGCCGGTGGACAGCGAACATTCCGCCGTATTCCAGGCGCTCGTGGGCGAAGATATGGACGCCGTCGAACGGATTGTCATCACCGCCAGCGGCGGGGCTTTCCGCGACTGGCCGCTGGAAAAACTGGCGCAGGCCACGCTGGATCAGGCGTCGTCGCACCCGAACTGGGACATGGGCCAACGCATCACGATCGACAGCGCGTCCATGTTCAACAAGGCACTGGAACTGATTGAAACGCGGGAATATTTCGGCGTTCGGCCCGATCAGATCGAAGTGTTGGTGCACCCCGAATCCATGATCCACGCGCTGGTGGGGTTTCGCGACGGGGCCTTGATGGCCCATGTGGGCCCGCCGGACATGCGCCACGCCATCGGCTATGCGCTGCACTGGCCCGACCGTCGCGCGTTGCCTGTCGAACGGCTGGATCTGGCGCAAATCGGCGCGCTGACTTTTCGCGCCCCGGACGAGGTGCGCTGGCCCGCCCTGCGTCTGGCCCGCGAGGTGATGGAGCGGCGCGGACTGGCGGGTGCCGTGTTCAACGCGGCCAAGGAAACGGCGCTGGACGGGTTCATCGCCGGCCAGATCGGATTTCTCCGCATGGCGGAAATCGTCGAAGAGGTGCTCGATTCCATCGATCCCAGCCATATTGATGCCCCAATGACACTTGATAACGTCGCCCATGCGGACCAAATGGCACGACAAGCCGCACGCCGCGTGATCGAGCAATAACAGGATAGACCCCTTGGATATTTCGGCCCTGATCCCCGCCTTTGGCGGCTTTGCCTGGACCATCTTTTTCTTTGTCGTGGCGCTCAGCATCATCGTCGCGATCCATGAATACGGCCACTATATCGTGGGCCGCTGGTCGGGCATTCAGGCGGATGTGTTCTCTATCGGGTTTGGCCCGGTGATCTGGAGCCGGATGGACAAGCGGGGCACCCGTTGGCAGATCGCGGCCCTGCCTTTCGGCGGCTATGTGAAGTTTGCCGGTGACGCCAATGCCGCCTCGGGCAAGGACGAGGACGCGATGGCCGAAGCCGCCGCCGATCCCGTCGCCCTGCGCGCCACGATGCACGGAGCGCCGCTTTGGGCGCGCGCGGCCACGGTGCTGGCGGGGCCGGTGTTCAACTTTGCCCTGTCGATCATCGTGTTTGGCATCGTGGGCTATGCCAATGGCGTGATCCGCGACCCGCTCACCGTGGGCGAGTTGCGCCCGCTGCCCGCAGAGGTGCAGGAATTGCAAACCGGCGACGTGGTGCTGGAAATCAACGGCGCGCCGGTGCCCAGCATCAATGACGCGGCCTATGCGACCTTTATGAACACGCTGCCCAAGCAGCCGACGCTTGATTACACGATCGAGCGGGACGGAGAGCGGGCAGTGGTGCAGGGGCCCTATCTGCGGCCCGCGCTGGTCAACGGCGTCAGCCCGCAAAGCGCTGCTGTCGCCGCCGATCTGGAACGTGGCGACGTGATCGTCGCCATCGACGGCGCGCCGATCTTCTCCTTTGGCCAGATCAAGGACGCCGTCGAAGGCTCCGATGGCCGCAGCCTCGCGCTGACCGTATGGCGCGATGGTGCCTTGAGCGAAAAAGTGCTCACGCCGAAACGGGTGGACGAACCGCAGCCCGACGGCGGTTTTGCCACCCAGTGGCGCATCGGGATCGCCAGCGGCAACGCGTTCGAGCCCGCAACCGAAGCACCCGGCGTCGGCGCGGCCATCTCGGGCGGTGTGGCGCAGACCTGGCGCATCATCTCGGGATCGATCTCGGGCCTGGGCCATATGATCACGGGCGCCATCAGCACCTGTAACCTGTCCGGACCCATTGGCATCGCGCAAGTATCGGGCACGATGGCCAGCCAGGGCGTGCAGAGCTTTATCTGGTTCATCGCCGTACTGTCGACCGCCGTGGGCCTCCTGAACCTGTTTCCGATCCCCGCGCTGGATGGTGGGCACCTTGTTTTCTATGCCTACGAGGCCGTTGCCGGCAAACCGCCCAGCGACGGGGCGCTGCGCATCCTGATGGCCGTGGGGCTGGCGCTGGTGCTGTCGCTCATGGTCTTTGCGCTCGGCAACGATATCTTCTGCCCCTAAAAGCGCCCAAATCGCCATCTGCCTCGAATTTGCCACAATTGGCCCCAGTTCACGCCCAATTTGCCTCGTATCCGATATCCCAACACAAAGGATGGAACGATGCAGACGATCCAAAGCGGATACCGGGGCCTGAGCCTGCTGATGATGTTGAATTGGGACCGCGTGTTGCACGCGGGCATGATTGCGACCGCCTTGGCGGCGGGTGCTTGGATCGGCAGCCTCTAGATCGCAAACACCCTTCGGGACGGCCATGACGGCCCGCGGCTTTCGCGGGCCTTTCTTGCTTTTGACAACCCCTCCCAATCCCGTTACTCACATCTGTACTGGATGTCTGAACACGTGGGGCAAAACCATGGGACTGGGGAAATCGGGCGCTTGCGCGCTGGCACTGTCATGCCAGCGGGGCGCTCTTCGAGCATTAATTATTGTGGCACTGATTTCAGTGGCTTGGGTGGGCCAGACGGCCCCGTCTTGGGCGCAGAATTTTCAATTCAGCCGCATTGTCGTGGATGGCAACACCCGTGTCGGTGACGCAGCCATCCTGACGCGGGCAGGAATCGCCCCCGGTCAGACGGTGACAGCCGGACAGGTCAACGACGCGTTGCAAAACCTGCAAACAAGTGGGCTGTTCGAAACGGTATCGGTTGAACCGCAGGGCAGCACGCTGCGCATCACCGTTGTTGAGTTTCCGACCATCAACCGCGTGTCTTTCGAGGGCAACCGCCGGATTGATGATGAAGCGCTTGCCGCCGTGATCCAGAGTCAGGAACGCCGCGTGTTCAACCCGGCGACGGCTGAACGCGACGCCAGCAACATCGCCGAATCCTATACCAATGCGGGCCGGATCGCCGCCCGTGTGACACCGCGCATCATCCGTCGGTCTGACAACCGTGTGGACCTGGTGTTCGAAATCTTCGAAGGGGACGTGGTCGAGATCGAGCGGATCAGCTTTGTCGGCAACCGCGTCTATTCCGACCGCAGGCTGCGCCGGGTCCTGGAAACCAAGCAGGCGGGTCTGTTCCGTGCCGTGATCAAAAAGGACACGCTGATCGAAGACCGCATTGCCTTTGACCGGCAGGTGCTGTCGGATTTCTACAGCTCGCGCGGCTATATCGACTTCCGTACCCTGTCCAGCAATGCCGAACTGACCGAAGAGCGTGACGGGTTCTTTCTTGTCTTCAACGTGCAAGAGGGCCAGCAGTTCAAATTCGGTGATATCACTGTCGTCAGCGAAATGACCGAGGTGGACGCGGACGTTTATCAAGCCCTCGTCAAGGTCCGGCCCGGTGTCGTCTATTCGCCCACACTGGTGGAATCGGAAATCGCCCGGATGGAGGCACAGGCCGTGCGCGACGGTGTTGATTTCCTGCGGGTCGAACCGCGGGTGATCCGCAACGACCGCGACCTGACATTGGATGTTGAACTGGTGCTCAGCCGAGGACCACGGGTGTTTGTCGAACGCATCGATATCGAGGGCAACACAACCACGCTCGACCGCGTCATTCGCCGTCAGTTCGGGATCGCCGAGGGCGACCCGTTCAATCCGCGCGAGATCCGCAATTCTGCCGAACGCATCCGGGCGCTGAACTTCTTTGGCACGGCCGAAGTGAACGCGCGCGAAGGGTCGCGGCCCGACCAGGTCATCGTTGACGTCGATGTCGAGGAAAAGCCGACAGGCGCCCTCAATTTCGGTGGTTCGTTCTCGGCTGAGGATGGTTTCGGCCTCGCCATCAGCTTTACCGAGCGCAACTTCCTCGGGCGGGGGCAGACCCTGGGCTTCAGCTTCTCTTCGGCGGAAGAAGCCGAGCAATACGGCATCAACTTTATCGAGCCGGGTTTCCTCGGCCGTGATGTCGCCTTTGGGCTCAACCTGCTTTATTCTGAAAGTGACTCGAGTTTTACCAACTACGACACGGAGTCGCTGCGCTTTCAGCCCAGCCTCACCTTCCCGGTCAGTGAAAACGGTCGGTTGGCCCTGCGCTATACCTATCTGGAAAACCAGATGCTTGCGCGCGATCCAATCGTGCACGGCAACGTGGTTCAGAACGAGATCAATGCAGGCGAACTGGTGTCGTCCTCCATCGGCTATACCTATTCCTACGATTCGCGCACCACGGGTCTGAACCCCAATGCAGGCTATCTTCTGGAATTTGGACAGGATTTTGGCGGCATCGGCGGCGATCAGGAATTCATCCGCACCACCGGCAAAATCGTGGCACAGCGCTTGGCCTTCAACGAAGAGGTCACGCTGCGCGCGTCCCTCGAGGGCGGTATTCTGGCATTCACAGGCGGGACAAGCCGGTCGGTCGACCGCTTTACCGTTGGCCCCCGCATCCTGCGCGGCTTTGATCCGGGCGGGATTGGCCCCCGCGACCTGTCCGCCAGCGGCGAGTCCGACCCCTTGGGCGGTAACCTCTACCTTGCGGCACGGTTCGAGGCGGAATTCCCGCTGGGCCTGCCAGAGGAATTGGGGATTCGCGGCGGCGTTTTCTATGACGTTGGCAACCTGTGGGATCTGGATGACGTGAACCTCGCTGGCGGCTCCGTCGTGGGCGAGGGCGGGTCTTTCCGCCACGTGATCGGGTTCTCGATCTTCTGGGACACGATCGTGGGTCCGCTGCGTCTGAACTTCAGCAACGCGCTGAAGAAAGAGGACTTTGACCAAGAGCAGAAGTTCGACCTCACGATTTCCACGACGTTCTGAGGCCATGGTCGGGGTGCTGCGCCTTGCCTGTGTCGCGCTGGGTCTGCTGCTGGCAGGCTTGGCCATGGCACAGGATCTGCGCAGCCCCATTCTGACCATCGACAGCGAACGCCTCTATCGCGGCAGCGCATTTGGCGAACGCGTGGTGCGCGAGATCGAGGCGCAGACCTCGGCGCTGGCAGACGAAAACCGCCGGATCGAAGAAACGCTCGAAGCCGAGGAGCTGGAGTTGACTGCGCAGCGCGCCGACCTGCCGCCCGAGGATTTCCGCGCGCTTGCCGATGCGTTTGACGCGCGCGTGCAGTCGATCCGGCAGGAGCGTGACGCCAAGAGCCGCGCCATCGCAGACCAGCTGGAGGACAATCGGGACCGCTTTCTGATCGGTGCCGAACCTGTTCTCGAGGCCATCATGCGCGAAGCGGGGGCCGCCGTGATCCTCGAGCGGCGCAGCGTCTTTGTCAGCGCCAACGTGATCGACATCACCGACGCCGCCATTGCGCGGATCGACGCGCTCTTGGGCGACGGGACGACCGCCCCGGACTAGCGCCGCTTGCGGGGCGCTGCCGGTCTTGGTAGGCACGAAGACAACACGCACGAACCAAAGGCCCGATCCATGTCCAATGACCTCCTGACCGCCGATATCGGGTTGATCCAACGCATCCTGCCGCACCGCTACCCGTTCCTGCTTGTGGACAAGGTGATTGATATCGACGGCTATTCGTCGGCCACGGGCATCAAGAACGTGACCATGAACGAGCCGCATTTTCAGGGCCATTTTCCATCCAAGCCGATCATGCCGGGCGTCACCATCGTCGAGGCGATGGCCCAGACGGCGGCTGTCATGGTCGGCACCGCGCTGGACATGGCGGACAAGGAAATGCTGGTCTATTTCATGGCCATCGAGAAATGCAAATTCCGCCGCATGGTCGTGCCGGGCGATGTGTTGATGCTTAAACTGACCACCACACGTGGCAAACCCGGTGCCAAGGTCTGGAAATTCAACGGCGTCGCCGAAGTCGAAGGCGAAATGGCCTGCGAAGTGGACTTTACCGCAATGATGGATTTGCCAGCAGCATGAGCGCAGACCTGATACACCCCTCTGCCGTTATCGAATCCGGCGCACAGATCGATCCCAGCGCGCGGATCGGTCCGTTCTGCGTGATCGGCGCAGACGTAAAGATCGGCCCGGATGTGGAACTCAAAAGCCACGTGGTCGTGACCGGAGACACGCAGGTGGGCGCGGGCACGGTCATCTTTTCCTTTGCCGTGATCGGCGAGGTGCCGCAGGACCTCAAGTTCAAGGGCGAGACCAGCGCGCTGGTCATCGGCAAGCGTAACCGCATTCGCGAACATGTCACCATGAACGGCGGAACCGAAGGCGGCGGCGGCGTGACGCGGATAGGCGACGACGGACTGTTCATGGCCGGTTGCCATATCGCCCATGACGCGCATATCGGCGACAGGGTGATCGTTGTGAACTCTGCGGCCATCGCGGGGCATTGCGTACTCGAGGATGACGTGATCGTTGGCGGCCTGTCCGGCATTCACCAATTTGTGCGGATCGGGCGCGGCGCGATCATTGGCGCGGTCACCATGGTGACCAACGACGTGATCCCCTACGGCCTCGTGCAGGCGCCGCGCGGCGAACTGGACGGGCTGAACCTTGTCGGGCTGAAACGGCGCGGGGTTGCTCGGTCGGACATCACTGCGCTGCGCGCTGCGTTCCAGATGCTGGCGCAGGGCGACGGCACGTTCCACGACCGGGCCGAACGTCTGGGCAACGAAACGGAAAGCGCCTATGTTCGCGAGATCGTGGCCTTTGTGCTGGGCGACAGTGACCGGTCGTTCCTGACGCCGCGGTGATGCTGGCGCTGATTGCAGGGCGCGGTGCTTTGCCTGCCGCTGTTGCGGCAGCGCAAGCGCGCGCGCCCCTGGTCTGTACATTGCTGGGCAATGCGCCTGCGCACCTGCCCGTAGACGTCACCTTTCGGATCGAACATCTGGGCACGTTTATTGATACGCTGCTGTCGCGCGGGGTGACGGATGTGTGTTTCTGCGGCGCCGTGGATCGGCCGCAGGTGGACCCAGGGATGATCGACGCGCGCACCATGCCCTTGGTGCCCGCATTGGCGGGCGTCGGCGGCGCGGGCGAGGACAGCGTTCTGCGCGCCATCATCGCAGTTTTCGAAGGGGCCGGGCTGACCGTGCGCGGCGCGCATGAACTGGCCCCGGATCTTTTGCCGCCAGCGGGCCATCTGACCGCCGCCACCGCGCCGTCCGATCTGGATCTCGGCGCGGCAGAGCGGGTGTCGGAAGAGCAGGCGGCGCAGGATCTGGGTCAGGCCTGCGTCCTGCGCGACGGCGTCGTCATCGCGCGCGAGGATGCGCGCGGCACCGACGCCATGCTTGCCGATCTGATTGCGGCTCAGCCGGGCTATTCCGCACCGACACTCGGTGGTGGCGACCCCCTTGGCGCTGCCATGGATGCCATGGGCGATGCGCTGGATGCTGCCGCCAACTGGCTGTCCGGTCCGGGGGCCGAGGCGCGCGCCAACCGCAGCGGCGGAGTGCTGTTCAAAGCGCCCAAACCGGATCAGGACCGCCGCGTCGACCTGCCCACCATCGGGCCACGCACCGCCATGCAGGCGGCCGAGGCGGGCCTTGACGGCATTGTCATCGCCGCGGGCGGTGTGATCGTGCTGGACCAGCCGCAGGTGCGCCAGATCCTCGACACCATGGGCATGTTTCTTTGGGTGCGTTGAAGGTCTTCATCGTCGCAGGCGAGCCATCCGGCGATGCGCTGGGTGGCGCGCTGATGCGCGGGCTGAACCAGATTGCACCCGGGGTCGGGTATGACGGGATCGGCGGGCCGCTGATGCAGGCGCAGGGGCTGACCAGCCGGTTCGACATGTCCGAACTGTCCGTGATGGGTATTGCCGAGGTTCTGCCGAAATACCGCCACCTCAAACGGCGCATCCGCGAAACGGCCCAAGCCGTGATCGACACGCGGCCCGATGTCCTGATCACCATCGATAGCCCGGATTTCAGCCTGCGTGTGGCCAAGCTGGTCAAGGCCGCAAGCGACGTCCGCACCGTGCATTACGTGGCGCCCACCGTCTGGGCGTGGCGGCCGGGGCGCGCGGCCAAGATGGCAAAGATGATCGACCACGTGCTGGCGCTGTTCCCGTTCGAGCCACCCTATATGGAGGCCGCGGGCATCGCCTGCGATTTCGTTGGCCACCCGGCGGCCAACGCGCCCCGCGCCAGTGCGCAGGAGATCGCGGATTTTCGCGCCCGCCACGGGCTGGACGATGCCAAACCCCTCGTGCTGGTCCTGCCCGGATCGCGGCGCGGCGAGGTGGCGCGCATGGGCCCCGTCTTTGGCGCGGCCCTGGGCCGGATTGCGGCGACGCGTCCCGCGATGCGCATGGTCTTGCCCGTGGCGCCCTCTGTCGCGGATGCGGTCCGTGCACAGGTGGCGACCTGGCCTGTCGCACCGCTGCTGCTTGATCAGGCGGACATGGGCACGGAACAGGGGCAGGCGCGAAAACGCGCCGCCTTTGCGGCGGCTGACATTGCCCTTGCCACATCCGGCACCGTGTCGCTGGAGCTGGCGGCGGCGGGCACCCCGATGGTCAGCGCCTATGATTTCCACTGGCTCAGCCGGATGATCATCAAACGCATGGCCGTGACCGACACGGGCAGCCTGATCAATCACGTGACGGATACGCGCGTCGTGCCCGAAGTGCTGGCCGAGGATTTCACCGCCGACAACGTCGTGGCCGCAGTCGAGACCCTGCTGGCTGACCCGTCACAGCAGGCCGAGGCGATGGAGCTGACGATGAACCAGTTGGGCCGGGGGGGCGAGGATCCGGGCCTGCGCGCCGCGCGTGCCGTGCTGGCCCGGCTGTAGACTTTACCCCAGCTGTACCAGCGCGTGCCGCTTCTTGCCCGCCGACAGCTTTATCGGCTGGCCCAGCATCGACGCATCGACCATCGTGCCCGCTTCGGTCAAAGGCGCGTCGTTCAAGCGCGCACCGCCTTCGGCGATCAGGCGCTTGGCCTCCTTGCCGGACCCGGCCAGCCCCGATTTCACGATCAGCTGCACGATGGACATACCGTCGCCAATCTCGTCCGCGGTCAGCGTCAGTGTCGGCAGGTCATCGCCCACGCCGCCCTTTTCGAACACATCGCGCGCGGTCTGCGCCGCAGCCGCTGCCGCCGCCGCACCGTGCAACAGCGTTGTGACCTCCGTGGCCAGCCGTGCTTTGGCTTCGTTGATCTCGGACCCTTCCAGCGCACCAAGGCGGTCACACTCGTCCAGCGGCAGTTCGGTATAAAGCTTCAGGAACCGACCCACATCCGCATCCGTCGTGTTGCGCCAAAACTGCCAGAACTCGTAAGGGCTCAGCATTTCGGCATTCAGCCACACCGCACCCGACTGCGACTTGCCCATCTTCTTGCCATCCGACGTGGTCAGCAACGGTGAGGTCAGCCCGTAAACCTCGCCCTCGATCACCCGGCGGGTCAGGTCGATGCCGTTGACGATATTGCCCCACTGGTCCGATCCACCCATCTGGAGGATGCACCCATAGCGACGATGAAGCTCCATGAAATCATAGGCTTGCAGGATCATATAGTTGAACTCGAGGAATGACAGCGACTGCTCGCGGTCGAGCCGCGACTTCACACTTTCAAAGCTGAGCATCCGGTTGATCGAGAAATGCCGCCCGATGTCGCGCAAAAAGTCGAGGTAGTTCAACCCATCCAGCCACTCCGCATTGTTGAGCATCTGCGCGCCCGCATCATAGTCGATATAGGCCGAAAACACCTGGCGGATGCCCGCGATATTCGCATCAATCGCCGCCGCATCCAGCAGCGGGCGTTCATCGGCACGAAACGACGGATCGCCGACCTTGGTCGTGCCCCCGCCCATCAGCGTGATGGGGGTGTGCCCGGTCTTCTGGAACCAGCGCAGCATCATGATCTGGATCAGCGATCCCACATGCAGCGACTTGGCCGTTGCATCAAACCCGATATAGGCCGACTGGCCCGGCGTCAGCAGGGTCTCGTCCAGCGACTGCATGTCAGTGCAATCGGCAAGAAACCCGCGGCTCTGCATTACGTGCAGGAAATCGGATCGGGGCGTGTACGTCATTTGGCTTGTCCTTGGCGCGAGCGTCGCGCAGTCTATACGGCGGGTTGGGGCAAAGGAAAAGGCCATGGATAAGGTCCGCGAAAAAGGCCGTGTCGTCCGGGCATTGGGTGCGATGTCGGGCACATCGCTGGATGGGGTTGATGCGGCCGTGATCGACACCGATGGCGTGACGATCCACGGCTTTGGCCCGGCGGGCTATCTGGCCTATGACGCGGGCGCGCAATCGGTCCTGCGCGCGGCACTGGGCCAGTGGTCCGGTCCGACGCTGCCCGCGGCGGCAGAGGTGGTGATGCAGGCGCATCTCGACCTCCTGGCCGATTTCAAGGATGTCGATCTGGTCGGCTTTCACGGCCAGACGGTCGCCCACGCACCGCGCATGCACGGCACCTTGCAACTGGGCGACGGTGCGGCGCTGGCGGACAGGCTGGGAGTGCCCGTCGTTTGGGATTTCCGCAGCGCCGATGTCCAGCTGGGCGGCGAGGGCGCGCCGCTTGCGCCGTTCTTTCACTTTGCCTGCGCCAAGTGGATTGGTGCCGACGCGCCGCTTGCGTTCCTGAATCTCGGCGGCGTCGGCAACCTGACATGGGTCGACCCCGGCCTTGATGCACCGCAGGATCCCGGCGCGCTCTTGGCCTTTGATACGGGACCCGCAAACGCGCCGGTCAATGATCTGATGCAGGAACGGCTGGGCATCCCCTTTGACCGAGACGGTATCATCGCCGCCAGGGGACAGGTTGAAACCGGCGCGCTCGAGCTGTTCCTGGCCGAGCCATTTTTCTCAAGAATGCCGCCCAAGTCGCTGGACCGAAACGATTTTGCCGAAATGGTGGCGCTTGTCCGCGAATTGGGGGATGCCGATGCCGCGGCCACCCTGACAGCCATGTGTGCCGCCGGTGTGGCGCAGGCGATGCAGCATTGCCCGACGCCGCCCACCCGGGTTCTGGTCACGGGCGGCGGGCGTCACAATCCGGTGCTGATGCAGATGCTGGCCGTGTCGCTCGATTGCCCCGTCGCCCCGGTCGAGGCGGTGGGCCTTGATGGTGACATGCTCGAGGCGCAGGCCTTTGCCTATCTCGCGGTGCGCGTGGCGCGCGGTTTGCCCACCTCGTGCCCCGGCACAACAGGCGTGCGGGCGGCGGTGGGCGGTGGCACGGTCAGTGCGCCCAGCCTCAATACGGTATCTCGAACCCCGGCGGGGCCAGCGTAAACCCGTCAAAGGAAAATCCCGGCGACACGGTGCAACTGACCAGCGTCCAGTCGCCGGTGCTGCGTGCCGCCTGCCAATGCCCTTCGGGCACGATCAACTGTGGCGCACCGACATCCAGATCCGGGGTCAGCAGGTGATCCTGTGCCGGGCCTGTTTCCGTGGTGGCCATCGACAGGACCAGCGGCGCACCTGCGTGAAACAACCAGATCTCCGTTGCATCCACCTTGTGCCAGTGGCTACGTTCTCCGGCGGCCAGCAGGAAATAGATGCAGGTCCCAGTTGGCCGCCCGGCATTCTCGGCGATCCAGGTCTGGCGAAAATGCCCGCCTTCTGGGTGCGGCGCCAGATCCAGCCGCGCGATGATCTCTTGTGCGTCCATGGTCAAAGCGTAAGGTCACCCCGCAGGGAGGGCAAGCGCATGAAGGTTGTGATCATTGGCGGCGGCATCATCGGTGCGGCTCTCGCCCACCGGCTGATCAGGGACGGCGCCGATGTGACCGTTCTGGATGCGGGGCTCGGTGCCACGGCGGCGTCCTTTGGCTGGATCAACGCCAGCTTTTTCCTCGATGACGACCATTTTCGCCTGCGCGCCGAAGGAATTGCGGCTTGGCGCCGTCTGGGTGTCGAGATTGCATGGTCAGGCTGTCTGTGTTGGGAGGAGAGCGGCGACGCCTTCGACGCACAGGCGGCGGCACTGCGCGCCCTGGGCTATCCGGTCAAAGAGGTTGATGCGGACTGGATCCGCCGGGCCGAACCGCATCTGCGCGCGCCGGACCGCGCCTTGCGGTTCGCGCAGGAGGGCGTGGCCGCGCCCTCCGCCGTCGCGTGCGACATGTTGTGCGGCGCGAAAGTGGTGCGCGGCCTCGCTGTGACCCACATCACCGAAACCTCCGGGCGCATCACCGGGGTCGCAACCCGCGCCGGTCACATCGCAGCCGACCGCGTCATCGTTGCCGCGGGCACAGCCAGCACCGGTCTGCTGGCCCCACTGGGTGTGCACCTGCCGATGCTGGAGCGCCCCGGTGCCATGATGCGCACCCGTGCGCTGCCGTCCATGCTGGCTCATGTCATGGCCGCACCGGGGCAAGAGCTGCGTCAGGACGCGCAAGGCCATGTCTGGGCGCCCATGGCCGCGCAGCATCAAGGCGATGCGCGCACCTCCATCGACACTCCGCCGGATGTGCTGGCCCAGGAAACGCTGGCGCGGCTGCGCGCGCTGTTGCCCGGTGCCGCGCTGGAATGGGAGGAGGTTCTCTTTGCCCATCGGCCCGTGCCGCAGGACGGCCGCCCGGTGATTGGCCCCTGCGGGCCGTCAGGACTCTTTGCGGCGGTGATGCATTCCGGCGTGACGCTCGCCGCGATTACCGCAGAGACCCTCGTGCCGCAGGTGATGAACGGCGCGCTGAGCAATACGCAGGCGGCGCTGGTGGCGCCCTACGGCGCGGATCGGTTTCAGAGCGGGTGATCGAAGAACCGCAGATGCGGCACAAACGCCGGGTCGGGTTCGTAGAATGGCGCACAGGGGGCAAAGCCCAGCCGGGTATAGAGCGCAATCGCCTCGGCCAGGGGCGCAATCGTGTCCAGCACCATGCGGTTGTACCCGTCATCGCGCGCACGGTTCATCGCAGTTTCCATCAGCGCGCGCCCCGCGCCGGTGCCGCGTGCGCTGTCGTCCACATAGACGCGCTTGATCTCGGTCACGCCGTCCTGGGCCAAGGGGTAGTACATTGCACAACCCACAGTGCGCCCGTTCAGCCGCGCCACAAGTATGTCCCCGCGGGGACGGGCATGGATGCGTGGCAGATCCGCGATCAGCGCGGTATAGCTTTCAACGCCGTAATAGGTGTCGACCATCGGCGGCAGCCCGGCGGAGCGCTCGACCAGCAGGTCACGGTAAGCCCAGCAGAGCCTTTCGAGGTCGGGCATATCCTTTGGCCCCGCGCTGTCGATCACCACGGTCATGAGCAGTACTTGACCACGGCCTCGGCCATTGTGCGCAGCTGGCGGCGGACGCGGGGTTTGGGGCGCAGCTGTTCAACCTTGGCGATGTTGTCGCGGCCCGAGTACCACGCGTCAAAGACCAGCGCGCGGATGTCCGGGTCCAGCACCTGTTCGGCCACGGAATAGTTGCAGCGGCATTGCGCCTGGGTCAGCGGGCCGAGGCGGTCTTCGGCCTGCATCTTGGCGCAGGTTTGTCGTGCGTCCTGCGCGTGCGCAGGCCCGATCAATGCGATCAGGCCAGCGCAGAGGGTTATGACCGCCAAGCGCATCATTTCAGGATGGAAGTACCGGCGTATTGCGCGGTCGCGCCCAGCATTTCCTCGATGCGGATCAGCTGGTTGTACTTGGCGAGCCGGTCGGAGCGCGCGAGCGAGCCGGTCTTGATCTGGCCGCAGTTGGTGGCAACGGCGAGGTCCGCGATCGTGGCATCCTCCGTCTCGCCGGAGCGATGGCTCATCACGTTGGTGTATTGCGCGCGGTGGGCCATGTCGACCGCTTGAAGTGTTTCCGTCAAGCTGCCGATTTGATTGACTTTTACAAGCATAGAGTTCGCACAGCCACGCTCGATCCCCTCGGCCAGACGCGCAGGGTTGGTCACGAACAGATCGTCACCGACCAGTTGGACCTTGTGGCCGATGGCGTCCGTGAGGGCCTTCCATCCGTCCCAGTCGTCCTCGCCCATGCCGTCTTCGATGGAGATGATGGGATAATCGTTGACCAGCGCCTCAAGATAGGCAGCGTTTTCTTCGGAAGAGAGGGTTTTCCCTTCACCTGCAAGGATATACTTGCCGTCCTTGAAGTATTCTGTCGCGGCGCAGTCGAGGGCAAGGTGAATGTCATCACCGGGGGTGTATCCCGCTTTTTCAATGGATTTCAGAATGAAATCAAGCGCATCACGGGTGGAGTTGATGTTGGGCGCAAAGCCGCCTTCGTCGCCGATGCCGGTTGAGAGGCCTGCATCGCTCAGCTCTTTTTTCAGCGTGTGGAACACTTCGGAGCCCATGCGCACGGCCTCGCGGATGTTGTCCGCGGCCACCGGCATGATCATGAATTCCTGAATGTCGATGGGGTTGTCGGCATGTTCGCCGCCGTTGATGATGTTCATCATCGGCACCGGCAGCATCCGCGCCGATGTGCCACCGATATAGCGATAGAGCGGCTGTTGGGTCCAGTCGGCGGCGGCCTTGGCAGCGGCCAGCGATACGCCCAAGATGGCGTTTGCGCCCAGACGGCCCTTGTTGTCGGTGCCGTCCAGTTCGATCATGGCGGCATCAAGTTCTACCTGTTCGGTGGCGTCGATGCCGACCAGCGCCTCTGCGATCTCGCCGTTCACGGCGGCGACGGCGTCCAGAACACCCTTGCCCTTGTAGCGGGCCTTGTCACCGTCGCGCTTTTCCACCGCCTCGTAGGCGCCGGTCGAGGCACCCGAGGGCACGGCCGCGCGGCCCATGGTGCCGTCTTCGAGGGTCACGTCGACCTCGACCGTGGGGTTGCCCCGGCTGTCGAGGATTTCGCGGGCGTGGATGTCGATGATGGTGCTCATGAGGAGGCTCCTTTGACCTAGAGTTAAGCAGCGTTTACCGCGCTGTTGGCGCTAACAACAAGAGGCGTCATGCCGCAGCGCCCCTTTTTACGATCTGTTCGCGCCACAGGGTGTAGAGGCCGGACAGGATGATGATGGCCGCCCCGATCAGGGTCAACAGGCCGGGCGTTTCCCCAAAGAACGTGACACCGATGATCAGGGCAAAGATCATGCGCGAATAGCGGAACGGGGTGACAAACCCGATCTCGCCGATGCGCATGGCATAGGTGATGCCGTAATAGCTGAGCGCGCCGATAAAGACGGCGGCGATGAGGTACATGGTTTGGGCGACGGTCGGGGTGATCGGCACGATGCCGCCCGCATAAAGCAGGATGGCCGAGGCGGGCACGAGCATTAGAAAGGCCATGAACGACAGTTGCAGCGAGCTGACCACCGGTTTGACGCGCCGCGTCGCCAGATCGCGGATGGCCAGGCCCACGACGCCCTGCACGGCAAAGAGCGAGAGCCAATCGAACCCCTGCGTGCCGGGGCGGATGATCAACAGCACACCCACAAACCCGGTCAGGATCGCAGCCCAGCGGCGCCAGCCCACGTCCTCGCCCAGAAAGAGGGCCGCGCCCAGTGTCACCAGCAGTGGCGCGGCCTGAAGGATGGCCGAAGCCGTGGAGAGAGGGATCAGCGCGATGGCTGTCACAAAGCCGAGTGTGCCGATCAGTTCGGCCAGATTGCGCAGCAGGATCGGCGGCGCCAGAAAGGCGCGATCCCAGAGCGACTGGCCCTGCATCCGGCAGAGGATGGCAAAGACCGCCGCACCGCCCAGGCCCAGAAAGCCGATCACCTGGCCCAGGGGCATGGCCCCGGCCAACAGCTTGATCACCGCGTCTTCGACGGCGAAACCGAGCATGGCCAGCACCATGATCGTGGCGCCGCGCAGGTTGTCCATGGAGTGTCCTTACCGCGACAGACGCATCATCAGCTGGTTGCCCTGCTTTTTGGTTTCGACCCCCTTGAGGGCCTGCACCAGTTCCGACAGTTTGCGGTGCCCGTAGGTGCGGGTGTCGAAGTCGGGGTGGGCGTTCTGGATGGCCTGCCCGATCTGGCCCAGCGCGTACCAGTCGTCGTCCTGTTCGATCTTGTCCATTGCGCCTTCGATGAGGGGCAGGGCGGATTTGGGGGCGGCGCGGCTTTTGCTGGTCTGGGTGTCGCCCACGAGGTTTTCGATCAGGATAAAGCGGTTGCAGACGTTGCGCAGCGCCTCTGGTGCCTTGGATTCGCCGATGCCGATGACGGTCAGCCCATCCTCGCGCAGGCGGTTGGCGAGGGCGGTAAAGTCGCTGTCGGAGGACACGATGACAAAACCGTCAAAGCGGCGGCCGTGCAGGATGTCCATGGCGTCGATCACGAGGCCGATGTCGCTGGCGTTCTTGCCGGTGGTGTTGGAGCTGTCCTGATGTGCCACCAGCCCCAGTTCGAGGATGCGGTCGGCCCAGGCCTTGAGCCGCCCCGACGACCAGTCGCCATAGACCCGGCGCAGGGCCGGTTCGCCGATCGAGGTGACCTCGCGCAGGATCGCGTCGGCGAATTTGGCGGGCACGTTGTCGGCGTCGATCAGGACGGCGAGCAGGGGGCGGTCTCGGTTGGCCAAGCGGGCGGTTCCTTATGGTGCGGGCCGCGGGGGCCCCGTGATGCGTCAGCGCTTGCGCGGGACGCCGTATAGTTCGAGCCGGTGGCCGCGCAATTCATAGCCCAGTTTCTGGGCGATCTTTTCCTGGAGCGCCTCGATCTCGTCATCGACGAATTCGATGACCTCGCCCGAGTTCATGTCGATCAGGTGGTCGTGATGTTCGCGTTCCGCGTCCTCGTAGCGGGCGCGGCCGTCGCCGAATTCGAGCTTGTCGAGCAGCCCCGCCTCTTCGAAGAGTTTGACGGTGCGGTAGACTGTGGCGATGGAAATGCCGCTGTCGACGGCGCTGGCGCGGTTATAGAGCTCTTCGACATCGGGGTGGTCATCGCTGTCTTGCAGGACTTGGGCAATCACCCGGCGCGGGTGTGTCATGCGCAGGCCCTTGGCCTCGCTGCGGTCGATGAGTGTCGGGCGCTTTGCGGTCATGGGCCCCGTTTAGCGAAGCTTTGCCAGCGGGGCAATTGCGGTTGACGCTGGCAGCGCATGGGTTCACTGGGGGCCATGAGCGATTTTGACATGATGAACCTTCCCGCGGCCGTATCGGCGCGCGTCGAAGAGATGGGGCTGACCCAACCGACACCGATTCAGGCGCAGGCGATTCCCCATGCGCTGAACGGGCGGGACGTGATGGGGCTGGCGCAGACCGGCACCGGCAAGACGGCGGCCTTTGGCATTCCGCTGATTTCCCGACTGATCGAAGAGGGGGGAAGTGCGGCCCCCAAGACGGCGCGGGGCCTTGTGCTGGCGCCGACGCGGGAGTTGGCGGGGCAGATTGCGCAGGTGCTGCGCGGGCTGACGGACATGAAGGTGCAGATCGTCGTGGGCGGTGTGTCGATCAACCCGCAGATCCAGCGTCTGTCAAAGGGGGTCGATATCCTTGTGGCCACGCCCGGACGGTTGCTGGACCTGGTGGACCGGCGCGCGGTGCGGCTGGACCAGACCGGGTTTCTGGTGCTGGATGAGGCGGACCAGATGCTGGATCTGGGTTTTGTCCACGATCTCCGCAAGATTGCCGCGCTGATGGGCGAGGACCGCCAGACCATGCTGTTTTCGGCGACGATGCCCAAGCAGATGGCAGAGATCGCGGGGTCCTACCTGCGCAATCCGATCCGGATCGAGGTTTCGCCCCCCGGCAAGGCGGCGGACAAGGTCACACAGGCTGTGCACTTCATCGCCAAGGCGGAGAAGACGTCACTGTTGGTCGAGTTGATGGATGCGCACCGCGACGAACGCGCGCTGGTGTTCACGCGCACCAAGCACGGCGCCGACCGGCTGGCGCGCAATCTGGACAAGGCAGGATACGCCGTGGCCGCGATCCACGGAGACAAGCGGCAGGGCCAGCGCGACCGCGCGCTCGCGTCGTTCAAGGCAAGCGAGATCAAGGTGCTGGTGGCGACGGATGTGGCGGCGCGGGGTCTGGATATTCCGGACGTCAAACACGTCTACAACTTTGATCTGCCCAATGTGCCCGAGGCCTATGTGCACCGGATCGGACGGACCGCGCGGGCGGGCAAGGATGGCGCGGCCATCGCGTTTTGTGCGCCGGACGAGATGGACCAGTTGAAAGACATCCAAAAGGTGATGAAACTGTCGATCCCGGTGGCGTCGGGCCGCGCATGGGAACCGGTGGAAGATCCCACCGCGAAAAAGCCCGCGCGCGGGCGCGGGCGGCCGGGGCCAAAACCCGGCGGCCGGCCCGGCGCGCCGGGCGGGGCCAAGCCGTCGAACCGGCGGCGCAAGCCCAAGCCCAAGGGGCCGCGGACGTAACGGAGCGGCGGCAAAGGTGCGCAATAAATGCGCACCCTACGGTCACTGGTAAAGCGACGGCACGCCCAGTTGGGCGTGAATGTCGTTCACCGCCCCGGCGTCCATGCCGAGACCCTGCGCCAGTTTGTGCAGATATTGCGCCTCGGCCTGCGAATCGAGATCAATGGCGATGACCGACATCGCATAGACCTGCGGACCCATGCCGCGCGGGACGTCCTGTACCAGACCGTCCACGTCGACGGGCCGGGCCATTTCGGATTTGAGAAAAGCGGCCTCTTGCGCGTCGATGTCGCCGCCCAGCTGGCCCATCAGCTTTTCCTGTTCGCCGTCGTCCAGCTTGCCGTCGGATTTCGCGGCTTGGATCATGGCGCGCAGCATGAGGGCTGCGGCGGCTTCCTGATCGGCGGTGGGTTCGATCGGGTCCTCCGGCGTCTGGTCGAAGTTGGAATTCAGCACCTGGCCAAAGCTTGCGCCATTTGACGCGGGCCGCTGTGCCATCGCACCGCCAAGCGCGCCCAGCAGGCCGCCCGCACCGGCGCCGCCCGCCAGACCACCCAGCATGCCCTGCAACCCGCCGGACTGGCCGCCGCTGCCGCCCAGCCCTTCGAGCAGACCGCCAAGGCCGCCCATGCCACCGGCACCGCCCTGCGCGCCACCCATGAGGCCGCCCAGCATATCCTGCAACCCGGCACCGCCGCCGCCCGCAGGGGCACCACCGGCCAGACCGCCCAAGAGGCCACCAAGACCGCCCGCACCACCCGGTGCTGCGCGCGCGGTGCCCTTGTTCATCATCGCGCTCGCGCCTTTCGCGACGGCCACGCCGATCGCCACTTTGGCCAGTGTTTTCATCAAGCTCATTGGGTTGCCCTCCATCTTCCCTTGGAATCAGTCCTGACGACCTTGGCACAAATCCCGGCGCGGAATGCGGGGAATGTTGGAACGCAATTGACATTGCCGCGCGCAGACGGGCCAAGTGCGGCCATGGCACGGAAATCCCATGTTGATCTGATTGGCGCGGTGGCGCTGACTGCCTTTGCGCTGAACTTTGGCTTTAACCAGGTGGTGGTCAAGGTGTCGAATGGCGGGTTCCAGCCCGTATTCATGGCCGCATTGCGGTCCATTGGCGGTCTGGCCATTCTGGTGATCTGGATGCGGGCCAAGGGCATTTCGCTGCACCTGCCGCGCGCCAGCCGGGTGGGGGGCGTGTTGGCGGGAGTGCTTTTTGCCGCCGAGTTCATGCTGCTTTTCAATGCGCTGGATCTGACCACGGTCGCGCGGTCGTCGATCCTGTTTTATTCCATGCCCATCTGGCTGGCGCTGGCGGCACATGTGCTGTTGCCAGGGGAGCGGCTGTCGCGGGTGCGGATGATCGGGCTGGTGCTGGCGATGGCGGGCGTGGCGCTGGCCGTGGCGGACCGCAGCGGCGGGCAGGGCAGTTTGCTGGGCGATCTGTTGTCGCTGATGGCCGCGATGTGCTGGGCCGGGATCGCGCTGTGTGTGCGGGTCACGCCGCTGAGCGAGGTGCCAGCGGAGCAGCAATTGCTGTGGCAGCTGGTGATTTCCACGCCCATCCTGCTTTTTGCCGCGTTTTTCTTTGGCCCGTTCATCCGCGATTTACAGCCGATCCACATGGTCGGCTTGGCCTATCAGGTGTTGGCGATTGCCAGCTTTGGCTTTCTGGCGTGGTTCTGGTTGATGAAGGTGTACCCGGCCTCGGGCGTGGCCTCTTTCAGCTTTCTTTCGCCGGTATTCGCGGTGCTTTTGGGGTGGCTGATCCTGGGCGAGGATATTGGTGTGCGGATCTGGCTGGCGCTTGGGCTGGTGGCGGCGGGTCTGATCCTGATCAACCGCCGCTAGGTGCCGCAGAAGGTCGCCGGGACGATTTCCTGCGCAGTGGGTGGGCGGCGCAGGTCGTCATGGTCTGGTGACGGCGCATAGGGGTCGGCCAGTGCCGTCATCATGCGTTCAAACGGGGCCATGTCGCCCGCGACGGCGGCGGTGATCATCGCCTCGATCCGGTGGGTGCGCGGGATGATCTGCGGATTGGTGCGTTGCATGATTTGGCCCGCGTCGGGGCCCGTTCGCTGTTCCCAGCGGGTGTGCCAGGCGTCAAAGGCCGCCCGGTCGGTGAACTGGTCGCGGGCCGTATCGGTGCCCAGGGCGGCAAAGCTATTGGTGAAATCCGCGCCGTCCTGCTGCATCAGCGCCAGCAGGTCTTCGATCAGGGGCTGGTCGTGGGCGGTGGCGTCGGGCAGGCCGATCTTGGCCCCGAAGCGGCGCAGCCACGCGGCCTGGAGTTGCGCGGGCATGGCGTGCACGATCTGGGTGGCCTCCTCGACCGCCTGTTCCTTGTCATCGAACAGCTGGATCAGAGCGGTGGCCAGTTGCGCCATGTTCCACACGGCGATGCGCGGCTGGTTGCCATAGGCATAGCGGCCCTGCTGGTCGATGGAGGAGAACACCCGCGCCTCGTGGTAGGCGTCCATGAAGGCGCAGGGGCCATAGTCGATGGTTTCGCCCGAGATGGTGCAGTTGTCGGTGTTCATAACCCCGTGGATGAAACCCACCGACATCCACGCGGCCACCAGTTCGGCTTGCGCGGCACAAACGGCGCGCAGGAGGCCCATGGCGCCGTCGGCCTGTGGATAGTGGCGGGCGATGGCATAGTCGGTGAGGGTGCGCAGCGCGTCGATCTCACCCCGGTGGGCAAAGATCTGGAACGTGCCGACGCGCAGGTGGCTGGCGGCCACGCGGGTCAGGACCGCGCCCGGCAGGGGGCCGTCCTCGCGCAGGACCGGCTCTCCGGTAGCGACTGCGGCCAGTGCGCGGGTGGTGGGGATGCCAAGCGCGTGCATCGCCTCGCTCACCACGTATTCGCGCAGGACCGGGCCCAGCCAGGCGCGCCCGTCGCCCATGCGGGAATAGGGCGTGCGGCCTGACCCCTTGAGCTGGATGTCGCGGCGGGTGCCATGGGTGTCGATGACCTCGCCCAGCAGGATGGCACGGCCGTCGCCCAGCTGCGGGTTGTAATTGCCGAACTGGTGACCGGCATAAAGCTGCGCCAGCGGCGCAGCCCCATCCGGCACGGCATTTCCGCCGAACACGTCCGCATTGGCGGGGCCAACGCCCAGCTCCTGCGCCAGAGCTTCATTCCAGGCCAGCATCTGGGGCGCCTTGACGGGCGTGGGATCGAGCCTGGTGTAGAACGCGGCAGGCAGGGCGGCATAGGTGTTATCAAAGGGGATATTCATGATCGACAGATAGGCGTCGCCGCCCCCAAAAGCTAGAACCGGCGCGTCATCAGGTGATAGCCGTCGCGCATCCGGAACCCGGCCTTGCCGTAAAGCCGTTGCGCTGTGGCGTTTCCGGCGCTGACCTCGAGGTGCAGCGCCTTGAGCCCGGCACCCGCCAAGGCGCGCGGCAGGGTCAGCAGGACCTCGGACGCGATGCCGCGCCCACGCACACCTGGCCGGACGTATAGTTCGTCGACAAACCCGTCCATGCCGCCGAATTCGACGGACCAACCAAAGGTCACCACGATATAGCCGATGGGTGCACGGGGTGGACCGATCAGATAGGCAGCCCCGTGGGGGATCCCCTCGAGCAGCGGCATGACCGCATCCGCGCGCGCGGCGTCGGATTGGTCAATGCCTTCTTCGGCGTGGAACGCGGCCACGAGTGGCAGCAGCTTGTCCGCATGCTCTGCGGTGGCGAGGGTCAGCGCCGCGCTCACAATCGGGCCAGACGTTCGGTCAGCAGGTCAAAGAACCCGTCCGCATCCAGATCGCCGATAAAGAGCGCGTTGGCAGGCCGGTCGGTCACGCGCCACCAGTCGGCGACGGTCATGCCAAGCGTCAGGGTGGAGCCGGTTTCAATCTCGACATTGATGTGACGCCCGCTGAACAGCTCGGGCTTGATCAGGTAGGCGGTCACGCAAGGATCGTGCAGCGGCGCGCCGCTGGAGCCGTATTTCTCCTTGTCGAAACGTTCAAAGAAATCCGTCATCTGCGCCACTGCAATGCCTGCGGGCGTGCCGAGGTTGCGAAAGGCGTCATTGCGGGACTGAGTTACCAATGCCTTGTGCGTGACGTCCAGCGGCATCACGACAATTTCGATGCCAGATTTAAACACGATATCAGCGGCTTCGGGGTCGACATAGATGTTGAACTCTGCGGCGGGCGTGATATTGCCCACCTCGAAATAGGCGCCGCCCATCAGGACGATCTGTTGCACCCGTTCGGCAATGTCCGGCGCGTTTTGCAGCGCGGTTGCGATGTTGGTGAGCGGCCCGAGCGGGCACAGCGTCACGGTCCCGGCGGGTTCGGACCGAAGGGTGTCGATGATGAAATCGACAGCGTGCCCGTCGGCCAGCGGCATTGTGGGATCAGGCAGGTCCGGGCCGTCCAACCCGGTTTTCCCGTGTACATGTTCCGCCGTCACCAGATCGCGGCCCAGAGGGCGGTCACAACCCGCATAAACCGGTACATCAACTTTGCCTGCCAACTCACAGATAATGCGCGCATTCTTGGCCGTCAGGTCAAGCGGCACGTTGCCTGCAACCGCTGTCAGGCCCAGCACCTCGACGTCTTCGGGGCTGGCAAGGGCCAGAAGGATGGCGACCGCGTCGTCCTGTCCGGGATCGGTGTCGATGATGATCTTTTGCGCTGGCATGGGGCCTCCGGTGGTTCGTGGGCGCACCGTGGCTGCTTTGGCACCCCTTGTCCAGAACCGGCGCGCGCCCGTGCGCAAAACCTTGCAAGGCCAGCGACGGCTGGCGTAAGGGCAGGCATGACCACGGCTCAGATCTATATCCATGCGGGCGCGCACAGGACGGGAACATCGTCCTTTCAGATGTGCCTGCACGAGAACCGCGCGGCGCTGGATCAGGCCGGTCTGGCGACGGCCTATCCCGGCAGGGACGGTATCCCGTCGGGGGATCTGGCGTTGCGGTTGCCGGGGACAATCGGGGCGGAGCCTGCGGGCTTCGTGGACCGCGCGACCCGGACGCTGGCCGATCATGCGGGCGGGCGCCCTCTGATCCTGTCCGAGGAAAACATCCCCGGACGCATGTTCCATTTCATGCGGGGGCAGTTTTATCCCATGGCCGGGCCGCGATGCGAGGTCTTGCGCGCGGCGTGGCCGGGCACGATCGCCCATGTCTTGCTGGTGGTGCGGCCCTATGACGAATTGTTCGTGTCGGGCTATCGCAAGCGGGCTGAAGACAATGCCGTGCCGTCCTTTGACGATTTGCGCCCCACCTATATGGCGATGGATCGCGGCTGGCCGTCCATCGTCGAAGTGCTGCGCGACGTGCTGCGGCCTGACCTGCTGACCGTGATCCCCTATGCGCAGCGCGGATCGAGTACGGATTTGTTGCAAAGGCTGGTACCGGGCATTCCGGGCACCGCGTTGAAAGAGCCGGGACGGGTTGTGAACCTGAGTGCGACGGATGCGGCGCTGGAGGTATTGCAAGAGGCCTATCGGGGTGGGCAAAAACTGCCTCGGGCCAAGTGGAAGTCGGTGATCGGCGCCCATGCCGAGGACCGCGCGCCGCGCGGGTTTGCCGCATTCTCGGAAACGGAAGTAACCGAGTTGTCAGAACGTTACGCGTCGGACCTCAAGCAGATCGAGTGGATGGACGGCGTCAGCTTCGGCTAGCGCGTTCCTGCATTTTGGCGGCGTCCCAGAGGGCGTCCATTTCCTCCAGCGTGCTGTCTTGCGGGCGTTTGCCGCGTGTCGCAAGCGCGGCCTCGACTGCGCCAAAGCGGCGGGTGAACTTGGCATTGGTGCGCCGCAACGCTTCCTCGGGGTCGATGTCCAGATGGCGCGCGAGGTTCGCCACGACAAAGAGCAGATCGCCCATCTCGTCCACCATGGCGTCGTGATCCAGATGGTCGCGTGCCTCGACCAGCTCGGCGGCCTCTTCCTTGATCTTGTCGATGACGTGGTGCGTGTCGGGCCAGTCAAAGCCCACGCGGGCCGCGCGTTTTTGCAGTTTGAGCGCGCGCAGGAGGGCGGGCAGGTTCAGTGCCACGCCGTCCAGCGTGCCCTGCTGCGCCTTGCCCGCGCGTTCGGCGGCCTTGATCGTTTCCCAGTCGCGGGTCTGTTGTTCTGCGGATTTGTCGCGGCTTTCGTCGCCGAACACATGCGGGTGGCGGGCGACCATCTTGTCCGAGATATTGCGGACCACGGATTGAAAGGTGAAATGTCCGGCCTCTTCGCCGATGGCGGTATGGTAGACCGATTGCAGCAGCAGGTCACCCAACTCGCCCTCGAGCTCGGGCCAATCGCGGCGTTCGATGGCGTCGGCGACCTCGTAGGCCTCTTCGATCGTGTAGGGGGCGATGGTGTCGAAGGTCTGTTCGATGTCCCAGGGGCAGCCCGCGTCGGGGTCGCGCAGGCGGCGCATGATTTCGAGCAGACGTTCGATGCCTGCGCCTTGATCGTGGATCAGAGTGTCGTCGCCCATTGCAGCCCCGTGCGGTTTGAGGTTTGGTGACATGTGACGCATCCCAACATCAGGAGTCCAGCCATGGCGATCATCAACCGTATCGGAGACCTTGCGCCGGATATGGCGGCGTGGCGGCAGCATCTGCATTCGATCCCGGAGCTGTCGTTCGATTGCCCCAAGACGTCCGCATTCATCAAGGCGCGGTTGGAAGAGATCGGCGTGGATGCGGTGCATGACGGTATCGCGCAGACGGGCATCGTGGCGATCATCGAGGGGCAGGGTGCGGGGCCGACCATTGGCTTGCGCGCGGATTTCGATGCGCTGCCCATCGAAGAGGAAACCGGGGTTGAGTATGCCTCGACCCATCCGGGCAAGATGCATGCCTGCGGCCATGACGGGCATACGGCGATGTTGCTGGGGGCTGCGAAATACCTGGCGGAGACGCGCAATTTTGCGGGCAAGGTTGCGTTGATCTTTCAGCCTGCCGAGGAGGCGGGCGGTGGTGGCGAGGTCATGGTGCAGGAGGGCATCATGGATCAGTTCGACATCGGCGAGGTCTATGCCATCCACAACGCGCCCGGCAAGGATTTCGGCAAGTTCCACACACGCGGCGGGCCGATCATGGCGGCGGCGGACACGTTTCACATCCACGTCACGGGCAAGGGCGGCCATGCCGCGCGGCCCTATGATTCCATCGATCCCGTGGTGGCGGCCTGTGCCGTGGTCACGGCCCTGCAAACCATCGTCAGCCGCAATCACCGGCCGCTGGAACAGTTGGTGATCTCGACCACGCAGATCCACACGGGCACGACTGACAATGTCATCCCCGAGGACGCCTATATCAACGGCACCGTGCGTACGTTCAACAAAGACGTGCAGGCCATGGTTGTGGCGCGGATGGAGCAGATCGTGGCGGGCACAGCCGCCGCCTATGGCTGCGAGGCGCGGCTGGAGTTCGAGTTCGGCTATCCCCCCACCGTAAACGATGCGGGCAAGGCCGGGTTTGCAGCACAGGTTGCCGCGGAAGTGGCGGGCGATGCGGGCGTGGATGCCGATGTGGAGCCGGTGATGGGCGCAGAGGATTTCTCTTATATGCTGGAAGCGCGACCCGGCGCCTATCTGATGCTGGGGCAGGGCGAGGGTGCGGGCGTGCACCATCCGAAATACAATTTCAACGACGAGATCGCGCCGATCGGGGCCTCGTTCTTTGCCCGGTTGGTCGAGACGGCGCAGCCCGTACGCTAGGGCTGGCAGTATAAAGGGGGCTTTGCCCCTCGGCGCATGCGCGCCTCAACTCGAAGTTTATCTGGCAAGATGAAGGATCAGAATGGCGCTTGAAGATGCAAAGACACAGATGGATCACGCCTTTACCCGCGAGGATCCGCGCGGCCCGTCGTTCGAGTTGACCTTTGCCGGGGCGACGTCGTTCCTGCGCCGCCGCTATACCAAGGATCTGACCGGCGTGGATATTGCGGTGACCGGCATTCCCTTTGACCAGGCGGTGACGAACCGGCCCGGCACGCGGCTGGGGCCACGGGCGATCCGCGAGGCGTCGAGCCTGCAAGCGCCGGACGCGCCTTACGGGTGGCCCTTTGATGTGCTGAGCGAGCGGGTCATCGTGGACTATGGTGATGTGGCCTTTGACTATGCCAATATCGCGGCCTTTCCGGACACGGTGACCGCACATATGCGCGGTATTCTGAACGCAGGTGCGGCGAGCGTTGTTCTGGGGGGCGATCACTACATCTCGTTTCCGATCCTCAAGGCCTATGCCGAGGTCTATGGGCCGATGTCCCTGATCCAGATCGATGCGCATACCGATACATGGGCCGATGATGATATGGGGCGCGTGGATCACGGCACGATGTTTTACAAGGCAGTCAAGTCGGGGATTGTCGATCCGGCCACGTCCGTCCAGATCGGCATCCGCACCACGAACGAGGACACGCTGGGCGTCCATATCATCGACGCGCCGGAATTTCACCGGATCGGGCCGGAGGCCGCCGCGGCGCGTGCGCGCGAGATCGTGGGCGACCGGCCCTGTTACCTGAGCTTTGACATCGACGGGCTGGACCCGGCCTTTGCCCCCGGGACGGGCACGCCGGTCTGGGGGGGGCTGAGTTCGGCGCAGGCCGCGGCCCTGTTGCGCGCGCTGGCGGGCATCAACATTCGAGGCGGTGACATTGTCGAGGTATCGCCGCCCTTTGACACGACCGGGGCCACGGCCATCGCGGGTGCCCATGTGGCGACCGAGATCTGCCAGTTGCTGGGGTGGAGGATGCGCAGTGGCGCCTAAAAACCAACCGATCAGCGGCAATGATCTGGCGCGGTTTTCCGGGCCGAACACGTTCATGCGGCTGCCCTTTACCAACGAGTTGCACAAGCTGGATGTGGCGATCCTGGGCGTGCCGATGGACATTGGAACATCGTGGCGGTCGGGCACGCGGTTTGGCCCCAAACAGGTGCGCAGCGAAAGCGCGATGATCCGGCCCTATAACCTGCAGACGGGCGCGGCCCCCTTCGACAGCTTGCAGGCGGCGGACGTGGGCGATCTGGCGATCAACACGTTTTCGCTTGCCGACAGCATTCGGATCATCGAGGACAGCTATGACGCGATCCTGAACTATGATGCGATCCCGGCGGCCATCGGGGGAGATCATTCCATCACGCTGCCCATCCTGCGCGCGATTGCAAAACGGCACGGGCCGGTGGCGCTTGTTCATGTGGATGCGCATGCAGACGTGAATGACGAGATGTTCGGCGAGCGGGAGACACACGGCACCGTGTTCCGCCGTGCCTATGAGGAAGGGCTGATCCAGCCGGCCAAGACCTATCAGATCGGGCTGCGCGGTACGGGATACAGTGCCGAGGATTTCACGGAGGCCGCCGGCTGGGGGTTCCAGCAGTTTCTGGCGCCCGAGTTGTGGGGCCGGGATCTGAGCACGCTTGGCGCGGAAATCCGCCGCGACATCGGCGATGCGCCGGTGTACGTGACCTATGATATCGACAGCCTCGATCCGGCCTATGCGCCGGGCACGGGCACGCCCGAGATTGGAGGACTGACCACGCCACAGGCGATGCAGTTGATCCGGGCCTTGCGCGGGTTGAACATTGTGGGCTGTGATCTGGTTGAAGTCTCGCCGCCATACGATACATCCGGCAATACGGCGCTGACGGCGGCGAACATCCTTTACGAACTGCTGTGCGTGCTGCCGGGTGTTGCGTATCGGTGAGGGGATAAAGCTGGAGTGCTAAGGATCATGACTACAGTTCTGATTGTCGTGTGCATTGTGGCCTTGGGCGCGGTGGCCTGGGTGCGGCTGGCACCTGTGGATGCCGCGCGCTGGCATCAGCCGATCAGCGCCACGGCCAGCAAGGATATGACGGGCGGTGCCATTCGGGTGACGGATGTGGGGCCCGAGGCCTTGGCGCGCGTTGATGCGGCCGCACGCGCGATGCCACGCACTCAGGTGGTGGCCGGATCGGTTGCCGAAGGGCAGATCACCTATGTGACACGGTCCAGGTGGATTGGCTTTCCCGATTTCACGACGGTGGAGTATCGCGACGGGTTGCTGCGCATGTATGCGCGGCTGCGCTTTGGTCGGTCAGATTTTGGCGTCAATCGCGAACGATTGCAGCGGCTGCTTGTCGCCGCCAAAGGGTGAGCCGAGCGAAGAGCTGAGGCAGCCTTCTTGCACCTCGCGCCACATGGGCGAATTCAACGACATCTGGCATTGCGCCATGAACATGCGGCCATCCACTTGCAAACAGATGGTTTCGCCGAGTTCGATGCGGCTGCCGGCGCGGTCGGTGCAGTAACATTCCACCGTTTTGCCGGATGGTGACGTAACATCGGCCATGGCCGGGCCGACACACAGAAGGGAGAGGACAAATGCGCGTATCATGGCCATATCTTAGCACGTTCGGCCCCTTGACCAAAGCCCCTGCTTGGATCACACCTGCGTCATGATCCCCCAGGACCGACTTTTGCAGATCACTCAGCGGTTTCAATATCTTGAAGCCGCCATGGCCGACGGCAGCGGCGATATTGCTGCGCTGGCCAAGGAGTATTCCGACCTCAAGCCAGTCGTGGATCAGATCGCGGCCTACCAGCGCATCGTCGAGGATATGGAGGAGGCCGAGGCCATGCTGGCCGATCCGGACATGGCGGAGCTCGCTCAAGAAGAGTTGCCGCGCCTCAAAGCCGCCTTGCCGGAGGCTGAGGCGGCGCTTCAGGTGGCGCTGTTGCCCAAGGATGCGGCGGATGCAAAGCCTGCGATGCTGGAGATCCGGCCCGGCACGGGCGGCGACGAGGCCGCCCTTTTTGCGGGCGATCTGTTGCGCATGTACACCCGCTATGCCGAGGCGCGGGGCTGGAAGCTCGATATCATCGAGGAACAGGCCACCGAGCTGGGTGGGATCAAGGAAGTCGTGGCGCATATCACGGGCGAGAACGTGTTTGCGCGGATGAAATTCGAATCCGGTGTGCACCGGGTGCAGCGGGTCCCCACCACCGAAAGCGGTGGGCGCATCCACACCTCTGCGGCGACCGTGGCCGTGCTGCCCGAGGCCGAAGATGTCGATATCGACATCGCGCCGGGCGATATCCGTATCGACACGATGCGGTCGTCGGGCGCCGGGGGCCAGCACGTGAACACCACCGACAGTGCGGTGCGCATCACCCATTTGCCCACGGGCATCGTGGTGACCAGTTCGGAAAAGTCACAACACCGCAACCGGGACAAGGCAATGCAGGTGCTGCGCGCACGCCTCTATGATCTGGAGCGCAGCCGGGTCGACAGCGAGCGCAGCGCGGACCGCGCGGCACAAGTGGGGTCGGGCGACCGGTCCGAGCGCATCCGCACCTACAATTTCCCGCAAGGGCGCATGACGGACCACCGCATCAACCTGACGCTTTACCGGCTTGATCAGTTGATGCAGGGCGATCTGGACGAGGTCATTGACGCGCTCAGCGCCGATGCGCAGGCACGGATGATGGCCGAGATGGGCACATGACCGCCGCCGAGGCACTGGTTGCGGCCACGGCACGGCTGCGCGCAGCGGGCGTACCGGATCCTGCGCGAGATGCACGTGTCTTGCTGGCCCATGCCGCACAGGTCGATGCGGCCCGCGTGACACTGATTGCCCCCGAAGACATCGCGCCCGACATCGCAGAGCGCTACGAGAACCTCGTCGCCCTCCGCGCCGTGCGCGTGCCGGTAAGCCACCTGATCGGTGAGCGGGAATTCTATGGCCGCCGGTTCAAGGTGTCGGCGGATGTGCTGGACCCGCGCCCCGAATCCGAGACGTTGATCGAGGCGGCCTTGTCGCAGGATTTCGAGCGCGTTCTTGACCTTGGCACCGGGTCGGGTTGCTTGCTGGTGACGCTGTTGTCGGAACGTATGCGGGCCACGGGCGTGGGCGTCGATCTGAGCGAAGAGGCCTGTTTGCAGGCCAGCGCCAATGCGGTTCTGAATCTCGTGGCCGACCGTGTGCGTATCGTGCAGGGCGATTGGTTTGACCCGATAGAGGGGCGGTTTGACTTGATCGTCGCGAACCCACCCTACCTTGCGGCATTTGAAATGGACGATGTTGCGCCTGAGTTGCGCGACCATGAACCACGCATGGCGTTGACGGACGAGGGCGACGGGTTGTCCGCCTATCGCGAGATTGCCGCACAGGCGGGCGGATACCTGACGGCGGAAGGCCGGGTCTTGTGTGAAATCGGCTGGATGCAGGCAGATGATGTGCGCGCCATCTTTGAAGCTGAGGGATGGGGCGATCTGCTTGTTTTGCCGGATCTCGATGGGCGAGATCGTGTCATTGTGGCGCGGAATCCCGCGTGAACCGTTCAAAAATGTTTAAAAAGTGCCATTACCTCTTGTCGTGGCGTCCTTGCCATGCTTATTCATGCCCCAGATGCTGATGCGCGGCCCGGTCCCTGCGACAGCATTCATCCACAAGATCGCCGCGATACTGTGAACTGGTGCTGCCATGCACCGCGGCTGATCAGAAAAGACACGCCAAAGAGCGGAACAGATATTCATGAAATCTTCGAGATCACGGTCCCGGTCCAAGAGCAGTCGTAACCGCAATTCCGGTGGCGGTGGCGGCAACGTCGTCAATCGCGTCTTTGACAGTTCCGGCCCCGAGGGCAAGGTCCGCGGCACGCCGCAACAGATCATCGACAAGTACAATCAGCTTGCGCGCGATGCGCAGCTGTCGGGCGACCGTGTCGCAACCGAGAATTTTCAGCAGCACGCGGAACACTACCTGCGTATGCTGAGCGAGGCGCAGCGCGAGATCGACGCGCGCCGCGAAGAGCAGGAGCGGCAAAACCGCGAACGCCAGGCCGAGCGCGACCGCGAACGCGCCGCACGGCAGGAGCAGGACAGCCAGAACGTTGACCCGTCCACCGCGCCGCAACCCGATGTGGTGGCCGACGGCGACAGTGACAGCGGTCTGGTCGAAACACCCGAGAGCCAGCCCAAGCCCAAGTCAACGCGCAGCAGCAGCAGCCGGTCTCGCAAGCCCAAGCCAAAGCCCGCAACCGATGACGCGGCCGGGTCAGAGCCTGCGGCTGACAGCGGCTCGGCCCCCGAAGCGGCCGAATAACTCAGGCGTGCGCGACAGCGCGGGCCAGGGCGCAGAATTCCTCGACAGACACTTGTTCCGCCCGCGTGGTGGGGGAAATCCCTGCGGCGTGCAGGCGGTCCTCGATATCCGGTGTGAGCCCCTTCAGGGCTGCGCGCAGCATCTTGCGCCGCTGGTTGAAGGCCTTGGCCACCACGCGCGACAGCACATCGGCATCCGCATCAAAGCGCGGTGCAGGCAGCGCGGTCAGGTGCACCACGGCGCTGGACACTTTTGGCGGCGGGGTAAACGCCTCGGGCGGCAGGGACAGCGCGATGCGCACATCCGTGCGCCATTGGGACAGCACGGCGAGGCGGCCATAGGCCTTTGATCCCGGCTGTGCCACGATCCGTTCGGCCACTTCGCGTTGGAACATGAGCGTCAGCGACTGCCAGTAAGGCGGCCAGCTGGGCGGTGTCAGCCAGCGCACCAGAAGCTCTGTGCCGACATTATAGGGCAAGTTGGCCGCCACCCGGATAGGCGGCGTCAGATGCGCCAGCGGGTCGATCTGGAGCGCGTCACCTTCGATCACCTGAAGCTGACCGGGATAGCGGTCGGCAATCTGCGCCAGCGCGGGCAAACAACGCGCGTCCTTTTCGATGGCCAGCACCTTGCGCGCGCCTTCGGACAGCAGACCGCGGGTCAGACCACCGGGGCCGGGGCCGATTTCCAGCACATCCGTGCCCGTGAGGTCGCCCGCCTGACGCGCAATCTTGGCCGTCAGGTTCAGATCCAGCAGGAAATTCTGGCCCAGAGATTTGCGCGCGCTGAGGCCGTGGGTTGCAATCACCTGGCGCAGCGGAGGCAGGTCGTCGATCGTGCTCATGCGCGGCCCGCCATCTCATGGGCCATGCGGATGGCTTCGATCATGCTGGTCGGGTTTGCGATGTTGCGGCCCGCGATGTCAAAGGCGGTGCCATGGTCGGGCGAGGTGCGGATGATGGGCAGCCCAAGCGTGACGTTCACGCCGCGGTCGAAATCCAGCGTCTTGATCGGGATCAGGGCCTGATCGTGGTACATGCAGACCGCTGCGTCATAACGCGCGCGGGCGGCGGCGTGAAACAGCGTGTCACCCGGCCACGGCCCGGTGACGTCAATGCCTGTGGCCGCGATCTCGGCCACGAGGGCGGCGATCCAATTGCCTTCCTGATGGCCCATGGCACCGCCTTCGCCCGCATGGGGGTTCAGGCCCGCAACAACGATCCGGGGTGATGCGATGCCGAACTGGTCGCGCAATCCGCGTGCCGTGATTTCGATCGTCGTGCGCAGCAAATCCGGCGTCAGCGTCTCGGGCACGTCCTCGAGGGCGATATGGATCGTCGCCGGCACCACGCGCAGCATGTCCGAGGCCAGCATCATCACCGCGCGTGGCGCGTCTGTCAGGGCCTCGAGGTATTCGGTATGGCCGGGATAGGCGAAACCGGCGCCGTCCATCAGCACCTTTTTGTGGATGGGTGCCGTGCACAGCGCCGACGCCGCCCCAGAGGTCACCAGCGTCACGGCGCGGGCAATCACGTCGATTACACCCTGGGCGTTTTCGGGTGCTGCGGTGCCGGGCTGTGTCGGGGCCGCGAACCGGTGGGGTAGGACGGGCAGGGCGTCTGCGCACAGGCGCGCGGCCTCGGACGGGTCAGAAACCTCGGTAACGGGTGTGCCCGCTGGCAGGTGGCGTGGATCGCCGATCCAGACCATCGGGATTTGGTCCCGCAGGGCCGCCCACGCCTTGGCCGCCACTTCGGGACCGATCCCGGCGGGTTCGCCACAGCTGATGGCGATGGGCGCTTGGGTCATTCGAATGTGCGAATGGTGGCTTCGGCGCGCAATTGTTCCAGCAGGTTTTCCGCGAAAGCCCCCAGTCGCTGATTGCGCAGCTGACTGGCAACGGAATCGCGGTCAATCTCCTGGTCTTCGCCCAGTTCCGGGGTGCGGCCACAAAGCATGAGCAGGACCAGAGTATTGCCGCTTGCGCGTGTCAACGCTGTTGAGGTTTCTCCGGGGTCCAGCTTGGACAGTTCGATGGCGATATCGTCAGGGATTTCGGAAGGCGGCAGGCTTCCGCGATCCAGCACATTCTCTGGCTGGCCCTGTGCGACGCCATAGAGGTCATCGCAGCGGTCGACCCGGGCCGAGATGGCGCGCGCGCGGGCGAGCGCTTCGGGTGTCCGGCCCCCGGGGATGTAGTAGGCGGCATATTCGATGGCGGCATATTCCGGCGCCGGTGCATCAGTTTCGCGGATGTCGCGCAATTGGAACAGGGCAACCGCATTCGGGATCGGCAGTGGTGCGGTGACTTCGCCCGGCGTCAATGCCAGCAGCAGGGGCCGCAAGGCGGGTGGCAATTGCGAGATTTCCGTCCAGGGCAGTCGCCCGCCATTGCCGCGCGAGGCGGTGGCGGAGAAGCGCCGGGCAAAGCCGGAGAATTCCGCCTCGCTCTGCGATTGCGCGATCTGTTCGGCCTGCGCCAGAACCTGTTCGGCGCGCGGGGGCGGGGCCGGGATGATGATTTCGGACAGCAGAACCTCGATCCCGCTATTGGGACGAACGGAGGCAATGGCCAGATCAATCTCGCGGTCCGAGATCTGCACCCGTGATCCAAAACGCGCGCGGATATAGTCGCGCCAGATCAGGGATGACGTCACAAAGTCGCGCAGCGTCTCGCGGGCCACGCCTGCGCTTTCGAGACCCTGTACCAGTTCATCTGTCGTAAGTTCGGCACGCGCCGCAAACTCGCTCAGCCCGTTTTGCAGATCCTCGTCGGGCAGGGTGATCCCGACACGCGCTGTTTCGGCAAGGCGCAGGCGGTCATTGATCAGCTCGTCAATGACCTCGCCACGGCTGCCGCCGCGAGCGCCGAGGACTTGCAGAAAGCGGATGCGCTGTTGCACCTCGAATTCCGTGATCAGCGCCTCGTCCACCTGTGCGACGGGGGCAAAGAGGTTCTGGGCCTGTGCTGCGTGCGGCGCGCCAAACGTCGCGGCCACAAGACCTGCGGCCAGAGCCGTTGTCAGTCGTTGAAATCGTGTCTTGCTGCTCATCTCGCCTGCTTTCCGCATGATCGTGGTTCCACCCGCTCGCCCGTGTTCGCGGAGAAACCGCGCAGGGATACTGTTAACCCCAGACTGGTGGAGGGCTCAATAGTTGTCGAGTCCGCGAAGCTTCGATTGATCGATACGCCCACCCGCACACATTCGTTTGTATAGGTCAATCCGGCGCCTGCGGTGGCCGCGCGCCCCTCTTCGAGGTCATAGCGCCAGTCGACGCTGGCGGTCCAGAAGCGGTCAATCTTGTAGGCGCCGTCAAATGTCAGCTCGCCGATGGGCGAGGGCAGTTCGATGGCGGGGTCTTCTGAAATCCAGATATAGCTGCCACCAAGGTCGAGCCTGTCATTGCTCCAGTCTCCTCGCACCTCGGCCTTGGCCACGTCAAAGCTTTCGTTGAACAGGGTGCGCCCGGACACGGCCAGCCCGCCATTGAATTTCAACTGGCCCGCCAGCAAGAAGTCGGATGTTGTTCCCGACAAACCCGTGGTGTCGCTGAAATCGGCCTGATTTTCCTCGCGCAGGATCTGGCCCAAGGTCAGGCTGGCGGACCAGCCCGCCGGGTCAAAACGCGACCACGTGCCACCCAGCGCCACTGCCCAGCCCCGTTCGCGGCGGTCGGTGGCGGGAAAACGGGACAAGGTCAGCAGATTGCCCTCGTCGAATTCGACCCGCGTGCTTTCCTCGTTAGGCACGGCCAGCCCGTCACCGCCGACCCATGCGAGTTGGGCAAAGGGTTCGATCACGTGGCGCGCGCCGCTCGCGCTGGACCGTGCAAGGGGATAGCGCAGCGTGACCGCGGCGTGCGGAGCCAGACCGCTGTCGCCGTCATCAAAGATGCTGTCGTCGCTGACGCGGATGACGTCGCCGGCCACACCCAGGCGGGTCTGGGTCTGGAGGCCGCCCATCTGGAAGGTATGCAACCACTCTGCACTGACATTGAAGCGCAACACGTCCCGGCCATCGACGACACCGTCGCCGTTGGCGTCGAAGTCGAGTGAGGATGCGCGCTCATGGGCATGTGCGGCAGCGGCCAGCCGCACTTCGCCGCCCAGAGCCGACGGAAAGAAACGACGCTCATAGAGCGCTTCGACCACATCGGAGGGCAGCACGTCGTCATCTTCGTCGTCGCGCAGGGACTTGTAGTTGATATAGGACAGCCGGATGAATTCATCCCGGCGCGCGCGGCTGACCTGGATCTGGCTGTCGAGCCTGTCCTTGCTGAAATATCCGTAGTCGTTGAGATAAGCGTCGTCGGACACGGCTTCGATATCGAACTCAAGCACGAAGTCGCGGTTCAGGTCGAACCGGCCCGCACCAAAGAGGAACCCGCGCGCGTCATTGGGTTGCAGTTCATCGTTGGAATAGGTGCCTTCAAAGATGATGCGGCCCCGGCGGAATGCCTGGCGGTACCGGAATTCCAGGGTTTGCGTGTTGTTGGCCAGATAGGGGGTCAGCGTGAGGTCACGGTGATCGCCCAGTTTGATGAAATAGGGGATACGCAGACCTGTGCCGAGCCGCGAATTGGATTGCAACTCCGGGATCAGGAACCCGGTCGCGCGGTCCTGGGTGGGATCGGGCAGGCGCAGGCGGGGCAGGTACAGGATGGGCGTATTGCGGATGCGCAATTGGGCGTGGTCAAAATAAAGCTGGCGCGCTTCTTCGTCGTGGATGACCCGCTTGGCCCGGATTTGCCAGAGCGGCGGTCTGGGGTCGTTTTCGCAGACATGACAGGAGGTGACAGCGGTCTTGTAAAGCTGGGTGTAGCGTCCGCCCACGCGGTTCATCTGCACCGAGGCGAGTTGCAGTTGATCGTTCAGGACCAGCCGTGCGCCGGTGAGCAGCCCGTTTTGCAAATCATTGCTGAGTTCGGCCTGGTTGGCGAGGATGCGCGTGCCATTGCCGTCATCGATGACAATTGGTCCGGTGATTGTCAGTGCGCCAGTGTCAGGGTTGTATTCGATGGCCTGTGCGGTCAGGCGGGTGCCGTCCTGGAACGCCTCGACATTGCCGCGGGCAATCAGCCTGCGGTCGCGGGTCACCTGAATGTCGTCGGCAACAAGCACGGCCGGTGCGGGTGCTGTCTGGGCATCGGCTGGCTGCGACGCCAGCGCGAGCAGCAGGATCATCAGGGCGGCCATCCCCCATTGCCGCATGCGGCTAGCCATCTTCGGTCCGGAGCAGCAGGCCAAGGCCCAGCAGGATGGCAGCACAGGGCGCCGCCCATGCCGACAGCATTAGCGGTATCTGGCCGTTCTCACCCAGAATCTGCGCAAAACTGCGAATGAAGTACAAAGCAAAACCCAACAGTACCGCGGCCAGCACGGCGGTGCCGGTCCCCCCGAACCGGGTATGGCGCATCGTAAACGCGGCGGCAACCAGAACCATGCCCATCAGGAACAGCGGCCGGGCCAGTTGCGCCTGCAACCACACCCGATGATGACGGGCCGAGAACCCGGCCTGTTCCAACTGCACGATGAAATCGGGCATGTCCCAGATCGACACGCCCGCAGGGGTACCCAGCGTTTCGCGGATACGGTCCAGCGTCAGGGTCGAGGGCACGGCCAGCACATCATGGGTGACGGCATTGGCTTCGGGGTTGAGGCCGGTGGTCAGCGGCCAGACCTTGGCCTGTCGCAGCGACCATGCGCCGTCCTGGAGGGCCGCACTGGCCGCTTCGATCCGCCGGACGGGTCCACCGCCGGGCGCGTAGGCGACAAAGCTGACATCGTAGAGCACCGAGGCATCGGCATTGGACCGCGCCGCGCGGATCACCGTTTGACCCGCCTCGCTGCCTTGGCGCAGCCACAGCCCTTCTTCGGAGACCGACAGGGCGGAGGCCCCGCCCGAGCGGTATGTCTCGGCGAGTGTGGCATAGCGTTTCGACGTGGCGGCCACGATTGGGCCCAGCGTTGTCGTGGCCAGAACGCCCAAGACAAGCGCCACCGCGACGGGGGCCACGAGCGCCCGCATCGCGGACCGGCCTGCGGCCCGCGTCACCACCAGCTCTGACGATCGGGCCAGAGAGATGAACAGGGTCACGGTGCCGAGGATCATGATCAGCGGCAGGATCTGGTTCAGCGTTTCGGGCACGTTGAGCAGGGTCAGGCCGAGGCGTTGAGCAAAACTGACCCCAAAATCGGCGAACTTGCGGGTTTGGTCAATCAGGTCCACCAACAGAACAAGCGTGGCGAGCACCGTGGCAATCACGAGAAGTGCCATGGCAAACCGGCGGGCAAAGTAGAAATGCAGGATCATGTGGCCCCCCGCAATCTGCGCAAGTACGCGCGCGCACCGGAGGCCGTCCAGAGCAGGCCCAGCACGATCACCGCGCCAAGGGCGGAGGGCAGGTAGAGGATCGGCCAGAGGCGCGGATCCTGCACAACCGGGTCGGACAGGCTGCCGCGCATCCCGTCGAGGGCAACCAGAACAAGGAAGGCGATCACGATCTCGCGCCAGACGCCAAAACGGGAATACCCACCGACCAGCAGCGTCGCAAAACCGATAAGCGCCGTGACAAAGCAGAAGGTCGCGCGCGCAATCCTGCTGTGAAGCTCTTCGGCCACGGCGCCGGGCGTCCGGCCGATGGTCGCCGCAATGCCTGTCCAGTCAAACAGCAGCCTGTCGCTTGTCATATGTTGCAGCGAAGGGCCGATCCCGTCCTCGGATTTCATCAACGTCGTGATGTCGAAGGAGAAATCCTGAAACTTGGCGGTGGACAGGCGGTTTTCTGCGGTGATCAGCCGCTGCGCCAACCCGTCCACCATGATCAGCGACGTGCCGCTGTCGTTGCGCACAAGGTAGGCCTCGGCTGCCGTGTACATGAGCCGTTGGTCCGGGTCGCGCCGGTCGGCGAGGAACACGTCCTGCAACACGCCGTCTTCGCTGATGGCACGGGTATAGAAGGTCACGCCGCGCGCGGGGCTCAGAAACTCGCCTTCGGTCAAGAGGCGTGACGTGATGTTGCGCGAAATCTCCGCCTCGCGTTCGCTGAGCTGTTGGGTGGCGGCGGGAACGAGGACATGGCTGAGCACCGACACCATCACCGCCGAGATCAGCCCAAAGATGGCCACAGGACGCGCCAGCCGCCACGGTGATGTGCCCGTGGACATCATCACCGTCAGCTCACTTTCGTTGTTGAGTCGGTTCGTGACGTAGATCGCGGCAGCAAAGGTCGCGATGGGCAAAACCGTCACGATCAGCCGAGGTAGCCCCAGCGCAGAAAATTCAAGGAACACCAACGCGGTCTGGCCGTCGCCGATCAGCCGGTCAAACAGCTGCACCGCCCGGTTGATCCAGAACACGGACACCAGAACGAGGGCGAAAAAGCCAAACAACCAAAGCAGTTGCGACAGCATATAGCGGTCTATCTTGACCACATGGCCCCCCGAGGAATTGCCTGTTTGTGTTCTGGACGCGGCAGCGTTTTTTGCAAACTACCCCAAGGGCGCGCCCGGGAAAACTGTTATTCTCGTTTGCGCGCTGGTCACCGCCTGCGCGGCAAGCTACGTCTAATGACAACCCCAGACCACGCGGAGCGCGACATGACTGACCTGACCCCGGTTTCCTTTGCTGCCACAGATATCGATGCCATTGCCGGACACGAGGGCCGGGTGGCCGTTGTGGTCACGCCGGAGGGCAAGCTGGAATTGTCCGCGCGCCGGGTCAACCGCCTGACCAAGGGGGCGGTGCAGCGGTTTGTGGACAGTGACGGGTTTGCCAAGGTCAAGGCGGGGCAGGTGACAACACTGGCCTGGCCTGCGGGCATGGCTGCCCAAGCGGTTGATGTCATCTGCCTGCCACGCAACCATTCGGTGGAAGAGGCCCGCAAGGCCGGCGCCGCATTGGGCAAGGCGCGGGGCGGCAAGGCGCTGTTGCTGGCGGCGGACGGGGCCCGGCGGGTCGCCGAGATCGTCTTTGGGCTGGTGATGCGGGATTATGATTTTGCGGCGCACAAGACGGATGCGGAGGCCAGCGAGACCGGTGTGACGGTCATGGCATCGAAACCTGACGAGGCGGAGGCCGCAGCCGCGCCTTTGCTGGCGATTGCCGAAGGGACGTTCATGACCCGCGATCTGGTCAATGAACCTGCAAACGTGCTGACCACAACCGAATTCGCAGATCGTCTGTCCGAGATGTCGGAACTGGGCCTCGAGGTCGAGGTGCTGGACGAGGATGCGCTGGAAAAGCTGGGTATGCGCACCTTGCTTTGTGTGGGGCAGGGGTCGGACAGCCCTTCGAAGGTCGTTGTGATGCAGTGGAAGGGCGGCGCGGACGATGCCGCCCCGTTGGCACTGGTGGGCAAGGGTGTGGTGTTCGACACCGGCGGTATCAGCCTCAAGCCCGCGGGCGGCATGGAAGACATGACGATGGATATGGGTGGTGCGGGTGTGGTCGCGGGCACGATGCGCGCACTGGCGCGGCGGAAGGCAAAGGCCAATGTCGTGGGCCTTGTGGGGCTGGTGGAGAACATGCCGTCGGGCAACGCGACCCGACCCGGCGATGTGATCACCTCGATGAAGGGCGACACGGTCGAAGTGATCAACACCGATGCCGAGGGGCGTTTGGTTCTGTGTGACGTGATGTGGTACGCGCAGGAGCGGTTTGCGCCTGCGGGCATGATCGATCTGGCGACGCTGACCGGGGCGATCATCATCGGGCTGGGGCACGAGAACGCCGGTGTCTTTTCCAATGATGACGGGTTTTGTGACGCGTTCCTCAAGGCCGCATCCAAGGAAGGTGAGGGTGCCTGGCGCATGCCTTTGGGGCAGGCCTATGACGATCTGTTAAAATCGCGGATCGCGGACATGAAGAACATCGGCGGCAGGCCAGCCGGGTCCGTTACAGCTGCTCAGTTCTTGCAACGGTTTGTAAAACCCGAAACACCGTGGATCCATCTGGACATTGCGGGCGTGGCATCGGTCAAATCGGCGACAACGCTGGCGCCTGCGGGAGCGACAGGCTGGGGTGTCATGGCTCTGAACCGTCTGGTGGCGGACGGCTACGAGACGGATTGAGATGGGGGCGGCCTATTTCTACCACCTGACGCGGCGCCCGCTTGAGGACACGTTGACGATGCTGTTGGGCAAGGCGATGGAGGCCGGTTGGCGCGTTGCGGTGCGTGGGCCGGACCTGGCGCGGTTGGCGTGGCTGGATGAAAAGCTGTGGTTGGGGCCTGAGGACGGGTTTTTGCCCCACGGTCTGGCCGGGTCGGACCATGATGCAGAGCAGCCTGTTTTACTGACCAGCGGTGCGGCGACCAACGGTGCGACCTGTGTGATGACGATTGACGGCGCCGAGATCACGGCAGCGGAGGTGGATGCGCTGGACCGGGTCTGCATCCTGTTTGATGGCAATGATCCAGAGGCGTTGACTGTGGCGCGTGGCCAGTGGAAGGCGCTGAAGGATGCGGGCGCATCCGCGCAATACTGGTCTGAAGAGTCGGGTCGGTGGGAGAAAAAGGCCGAAACCTAGCGGCTGAGCGTCATTTGCCCGCCTGCGATTTCGATGCGGCCCCAGCGTTGCAGATACCCCATGCCCAGAAGCGATTGGCCCAACTCGCCATCGTTGACCACGGCGGGCACATTGGTGTCCGTGTGGGGGCCCAGCGTGATGCTGTCGAGGCGAACGGGGGCTGTGCGCACTTCTCCGTTTGCCGTTGCTGCGCGGCCGAAGAAATTCAGCTGCGCCGGATCGAGGCCCGCAGCAGCGGCGTCTGCCTGATTGAGAACGATATCTGTCGCGCCGGTGTCGACCACGAAATCGAGCGGCACGCCATTGACGTCCAGCGTGAGGTAATAGTGACCATCCCTGCTGCGCGGCACCGATACAACGCCGGTGTCGTCAAACCGCGTCTGGTTGGCCAGAAGGCTCCCCTTGATATCGTCCCACATGCCAACCACGGCGATCGCACCCAGAAAGATCAGCGCCCAGATAGCCGCCATTTGCAGGGTTTGACCCAGCTTGAGCCTGTTGCTGAGCAAAAAGCCGCCCCCCAGCACCAGCAAGAGCAGGCCGAGATAGGCAAATTGTGCGATATTGTCTGCTGTCATGGCATTCATATAGGGCGCGGGCGTGGCTGTTTCAGCCCGGCAGCACGGCAAAGTTGCGCAGACCGTCGAGCACGAATTGCACGGACAGTGCGGCAAGGAGCATGCCCAGCAGGCGCGTGACCACTGTGATCCCGGTTTTGCCCAAGGCGCGTTCCAGAAGACCCGAGGCCAGGAAAAGAACGAGGCAAACACCCAGGACAAGCGCCGTGATGGCCAGCACCAGCGCCAATCCTTCGACCCCGGGCTTCTGACCTGTCAGCAGGATGACGGAGGCGATCGCGCCGGGGCCTGAAATCAGGGGGATCGCTAGAGGAAAGACGGACGGGTCGTTGTAGTCCTCTTCGCCGCTCTGATCCTCGCGTCGTTTTGTGCGGCGCTCAAAGAGCATGTCGAGCGCAGTCAGAAAGAGCAGAATGCCGCCAGCAACACGGAATGCAGGCATGGAGATGCCGATAAAGCCCAGCACCGCCTCACCAAAAAGCGCAAACATCACGAGGATGATCATGCCGAGGCCACAGGCACGCAACGCGATGCTGCGGCGCTGGCGTTCTGGCACACCCTGGGTCAGGGCCACAAAGAGCGGGGCAAGTCCAATGGGATCGATCACCACGAACATGGTGACAAATGCGGTGATGAGAAAGGCGGTGTCGATCATGGTGTTGCCAAATTGCGCGCCTTGCGGCGCAAGTGATGTTTTGCCTTGGGGGCGCTGCCCCCAAACCCCCGAGGTATTTGGAGCGAAAGGAAGGGGTCAGCTGCGTTCAGCGGATTCGAGTTTTTCGAGATCCTGCATCCAGAGGGTTTCCGCGCGCGTGAGCGCGTCCATGACCTCGGCGTATTTCTTTTGCCAGACTTCCATTTCGCCGATCTTGGCGTCTTCGTAGAGTGTGGGGTCGGCCAGCTTGGTGGCGAGTTTGTCGCGCATGTCGTTGAGCTTTTCCACCCGCGCCTCGGATTTGCGGGCTTCGGCTTTGAGGGCGAGCATCGCGTCGCGGGAGGGGCGTTTGGGTTTGGGTTTTTCGGTTTGCGGTTTCGCCGGCTTGGCGTCGCTGAGCAGCAGTTTGCGGTAGGCTTCGAGGTCGTCTTCGAAAGGCTTTACCGTGCCGCCCGAGACCAGCCACAGCCGATCGGCCACCAGTTCCAGCAGGTGCATGTCATGGCTGACGAGGATCACGGCGCCGGTGTAGTTGGTCAGCGCCGTGACAAGTGCCTCGCGGCTTTCGATGTCGAGGTGGTTCGTGGGCTCGTCGAGGATGAGCATATGGGGGGCATCGAGTGTTGCCAGCAGGAGTGACAGGCGGGCCTTCTGACCGCCCGAGAGCTTGCCTACCACGGTGTCGGCCTGATCGGCCATGAGGCCAAAGCCGCTGAGCCGGGCGCGCCAGCGGGCGGGACCTTCTGTGGGGCGTTCACGGCGCAGGTGATCCAGCGGGGTTTCGTCGATGAAAAGTTCGTCCACCTGATGCTGGGCGAAATAACCGATGCGCAATTTGCTGGATTTCGTGATCTTGCCCGACATGGCGGGCAGCCGGTCGGAGAGGAATTTGGACAGTGTGGATTTGCCCTGACCGTTCCTGCCCAGAAGGGCGATGCGGTCGTCCTGATCGATGCGCAGTGACAGCTTGGAAAGTACCGCCCGGTCGCCATAGCCGGTGCTGGCCCCGTCAAGGTGGACGATGGGGGGCGACAGCTCTTCAGGGGTGGGAAAGTCGATGCGCTTGAGCCCGGCCTCTTGCGGGGTGGTGATGGGCTGCATCTTGGACAGGGCCTTGAGGCGGGATTGCGCCTGGCGGGCCTTGTCCGCCTTGTAGCGGAAGCGGTCGACATAGGATTGCAGATGCGCGCGGCGGGCGTCCTGTTTCTTGGCCTGTGCCGCCGCGACGGCGAGTTTCTCGGCGCGCTGGCGGGCAAACTGGTCGTAGGGGCCTTGGTAGAATGTCAGTTTGCGGTCTTCGAGATGCAGGATGGCGCCGACGGCGCGGTTCAGAAGGCCCCGGTCGTGACTGATGATGACAACCGTATGGGGGTATTTGGCGAGGTACGCTTCGAGCCAGAGCGCGCCCTCGAGGTCGAGATAGTTGGTCGGTTCGTCCAGCAGCAACAGATCGGGTTGCGCAAAGAGCACGGCGGCCAGGGCCACGCGCATGCGCCAGCCGCCGGAAAAATCCGCGCATGGTTTGAGTTGTTCGTCATCGTCAAAGCCGAGACCCTTGAGGATGGTTGCCGCGCGCGCTTCGGCAGACCAGGCGTCTATATCGGCAAGCCGGGTCTGGATTTCGGCGATGCGGTCGGGATCCTGGCTGTCATCGGCCAGAAGGTCCGCGCGTTCGGTGTCGGCGGCCAAAACTGTGTCGAGCAGTGAGGTCTGCGAGGCGGGCACCTCCTGGGCGACCCCGCCGATGCGCGCGCCTGACGGCAGAGAGATGTCGCCGCCCTCGAGAGCTAGTTCCCCACGGATCAGGCGAAAGAGGGTGGTCTTGCCCGTGCCATTGCGCCCAACGAGGCCCACTTTGTGACCTTCGGGGATGACCGCACTGGCCCCTTCAAAGAGGGGGCGTCCGGCGACGGCGTAGGTGATATCTGAGATGCGCAACATGGACATGCTCTTGCCGCAGATGGGGGGCGCGGTCAATCGCGCCTTTCCAAGCGCGGGTCCGCATGCTAGGGGCTGCGCGAAATCACATCCGGGGCCGGTTTGGCCCTTGCCAGACAGGAGAAATCTCATGGCCCTCGAGCGCACGTTTTCCATCATCAAGCCCGACGCAACACGCCGCAACCTGACAGGCGCTATCAACGCCAAGTTCGAAGAGGCCGGTCTGCGCATCGTGGCGCAAAAGCGCATCCACCTGACCAAGGCGCAAGCAGGCGTCTTCTATGCCGTGCATGCCGAGCGTCCGTTCTATGACGAACTGTGCGAATTCATGGCGTCCGCACCGATCGTATGTCAGGTTCTGGAAGGCGAGGGTGCGATTGCCAAGAACCGCGAAGTGATGGGTGCAACAAACCCTGCCGACGCGGCCCCCGGCACGATCCGCGCCGAGTTTGCCGAGAGCGTTGGCGAGAATTCTGTACACGGCTCGGACGCGCCGGAAACGGCTGCTGTCGAGATCGCGTATTTCTTCTCGGGCCTCGAGTTGGTCGGCTAAGCGGCAATACGGAATTGGACACAATTGAAACCGGCGTACCGTGGGGTGCGCCGGTTTTTTGTCCTGCCTTCAGGCTTGCACCGCGAGCGCTGGTTCGGGGACTTCGAAATGCTTGCGCAGCAGCGCTACATTCCGCGTGTTCGCCTTCCAGCCGATGTCGAACAAATCTCCTATCAGCGGTATGGCGCCGATCAGCGCGTCGATGCCGATATTCCCAAGCATCCGCGCCTTGAGCAAAGCGGGCGTACCCATGCGGTGTGCTTCGACCACGATGTAACCGGCGGGACCGAGTGTGAGCGCATCGCCGATGCCGGGGATCAAGCCGAGAATGCTGTCCCAGCCGATACGCACCCCGACAAGCGGCACCCGTATCGCGCGGTCCATTGTCAGGGCGATACGGTCGAGGCGCTCGATCCGCTCTTTATGCATGTTTTGGGGTGCGTGCGATGATCCATACAGCGTGCACGATACCCGGGATATAGCCCAGAAGGGTCAGCAGGATGTTCAGCCAGAAATGCTTGCCCAGGCCCACCTGAAGAAACACGCCCAAGGGGGGCAGGATGACGGAGAGAATGATACGGATCAGATCCATGACGATGTCCTTTCGAAATTGCTTCGGTTGCCTGACCAACGGATCAAGACAACAAAGGTTCCGTCAGGAGCCGCGCCTTTCGATGACGCCAATGTCGTTGAGCATACGCTCGAACTCGGATCGCCCGGTGTCGAAACTGTCTGCCTTGATCGCGTCAAAGCGTGCGCGCAGGGCCTTTTTCTCGTCGCCCTTGCAATCGTTCCACGGCCGCCCCTGAAGCCCCATGACAAGGACGTAATACCCAATGAAATGCGGCCGCGTGCCGGCACGCAGCAGCCTGCGATAGGTTTCGTCCGGGCCAAGAGCGCGCAGGGTTTCGGCATCATTGATGCCCGCTTTTGCACAGGCGGCGTCCATGGCCGGGCCCAGATTGCGAATGGAGGAAACGGGAGTGGTCATCGCGATTAAATAGCGTGGTGCGTAGGCCATGTCACCCGTGTCTGGGCTGTTCAGATGCTTGCGTAATCGGTGAACACCGGTTGCGGTGCACTGTCCTTGCGCGGGGCAGGGGCGGGGGCCTGCTGGGGCCAGGGATCTTTTGTCATCATACTACCTTTCAACTGCAACATGGCCGGTTTCCCCCGGCGCTGCTGGGCAGTTAGGCAGATGACCATGCCGACGCAAAGACGGTCACAAGGCGTTTATGTGGCACGGTCAAAGCGGTAGCGGGTGATCTGGTGATAGGGACGATCGGGCGTAGTGATCACGCTGGGGAAATCCGGATTGTTGGGCGCGTCGGGCCATCCCTGCGGCTCCAGCGCAATGCCTGCCAACGGCGCGACGTCCGTGCCGGGCAGATCCGGCAGATGCGCTCCGGAATAGACCTGCAAGCCCGGTTCGGTGGTGTCGATCTGCAAGCGCAGCCCGTCCGATCCGGTCAATGTCGCCACCTGCTCCGGCTGGATCAGCTGGCTGTCACCTGTGCAGAAATTGTGATCGGTGTCGCGGTGCATCTGGCGCGGTGCGCGGTGATCAAAGGGCGTACCCTCGACGGGGACCACCGTGCCGGTCGGCACATTGGTGTCATCCGTGGGCAGATAGTTGTCCGCATTGATCTGCAACAAGTGATCCTGCGCATCGCCCAGCCGCCAATAGGGGTGATGCGCGATCGAGATCGGGGTGGGCGCGGTTGTGGTCGCTCGGATATCCAGCGTGAGCGCCGTGTCCTCCAGAGTAAAGATCACATTGACCTCGCGGTCCCCGGGCAGACCCATGTCGCCATCGGCTAGCGTATGGCGCATGTGGACATTGTGGTCCGTCTGCTGAACCACTTGCCAGGGCAGGACATCAAGGCCCGCCGGACCACTGTGCAGCGCGGTGATACCGCCTTCGTTACAGGCCATCTGATGCAAGGCATCACCGATGGGCACGCGCCCGCCTCGCACCCGGTTGGCGAGTGGGCCGATCAATGCGCCGGGATAGACGTCATACCAACCCTCATGCTTGTCCGGATCGGCCGACAAGATGACCGACGTGCCGGAATAGGAGAGGGACAAAAGCCGAGCGCCGATGGTGGACAGGGTCGCGCGCATCGCGCCGGCGGAAAGGGAGATCACGTCTGACATGGGGCGCACCATGGCAAAGCCTGCGATGTTGTGCAATTCATTGCGGCGACCTGACAAAGAGGCCCCAAATGGATACCCATGTTTCAACCCATGATGCCGCTGCGGATGCGCGTAATGACCACATCCTGATCTATGTCGATGGCCGGATTGTTCCACGCGATCAGGCGGTCGTGTCAGTCTATGACAGTGGTTTCCTTCTGGGCGATGGTATCTGGGAGGGGTTGCGCCTTTACGACGGGCATATTCCGTTCCTTGACGACCACATCGACCGGCTGTTTGAGGCATCGCTTTATACCGAGATCGACATTGGCATGGACCGCGCCGCGTTGAAACAGGCGGTGTGGGACACGCTGAACGCAAATGACATGCGGGACGATGTGCACATCCGCCTGATGGTAACGCGCGGTCGCAAGGCCAAGCCGTTTCAGCACCCGCATCTCAGCCTCTTTGGATCAACAATCGTGATCATCGCAGAGCATTCCAAACCGGATGACGGCGTGGTGACCCGAGGCATCCGCCTGCACACTGTGCCGCACCATCGAGGTTTGCCGTTGACGCAGGACGCCAAGCTGAATTCGCATTCCAAACTGAATTGTATCATCGCGCTCAACCACGCTGTGCGCGCGGGCGCGGACGAGGCATTGATGCTGGACCCGCATGGCTTTGTGAACACAACAAACGCCTGCAACTTTTTCATTGTGCGCAAGGGCGCTGTTTGGACCTCGAGCGGCGATTATTGCATGAACGGCATCACCCGTCAGAAGGTGATTGACCTGTGTCGATCCGAAGGGATCCCGGTCTTCGAACGCAACTTTTCGCTGTTGGACGCCTATGGCGCGGAGGAAGCCTTTCTGACAGGGACGTTCGGCGCGCAGACACCAGTCTTCGAGATCGACGGACGGACAATCGGCGACGGTATTGCAGGTCCGGTCTTCACCAGACTGCGCGCAGCATACAAGCGCCTGATCGAGGCGGAACGTTAGGGAAAATGGCTCCGGCGGTAGGGATCGAACCTACGACCAATTGATTAACAGTCAACTGCTCTACCGCTGAGCTACGCCGGAACGGTTCGCGCCGTATAGCAAGGCCGATTCAGGTCGTCCAGTGGGTTTGCGCCGTTGAAATCAAAAAAATCTCACAGACGGTACGAGGGCAAAAATGGCGTCTGCATGAAGTACTGATTTCGGTGCGACTTTGTGACGGCCCATCAGGTCGACCAGGTGGGCCAGAACGTTGCGCGTGGCGGCAGGCAGCAATGCGGATGGCGTGTCGGTGTAGACCACCCGGGCAATGTCAGATGCGGTTTTCGGACCATCGCGCAGAGCAGTCAGAATTGCGGTCTCGCGGGACTTCCGGTGCGAGACCAGCCATGCCAGACGTTGCGCTGGATCGGGAACGGGGGCGCCATGACCCGGATAAAACACCCGCCATGTCCGTTGGGCGAGGCGATCGCAGGAGCGCATGAAATCCGTCAGGTCGCCATCTGGGGGCGACACCAGTGAACTGGCCCATCCCATCACGTGGTCCGCGGTGAGGCATGCGTCATTCCACGCAAGGCAGATGTGATTGCCCAGGTGTCCGGGCGTGTGCAGAACCTCCAGCTGCCAGTCTGACCCCAAAACTGTTTCACCATCGGCAAGGGGCTGGTCAGGGACAAACCCGGTTTCGATGCCTTCGCCGCCGCCCGCGAGCCCGGACCGCGCTAGCCTTGTCATGACAGCGGTGCGGCCCGCCATGGCGTCGCCAAACGCGAGAACGGGGGCACCGGTGGCCTGCGCCAGCGGGCGCGCCAGAGGGGAATGGTCCATGTGGCTGTGCGTCACGATGATATGAGTGATGCGTTGGCCCGGTCCGCATGCAGATTGGATTGCCGCCAGATGCGCGGCATTGTCGGGGCCAGGATCAATCACCGCGATGTCCCGTGTGCCAATCAGGTAGGTATTGGTGCCGCGATAGGTCATCGGCGACGGATTCGGTGCCACGATGCGACGCAGGCCTGGCTCGAGCGTCTGGGGCACGCCGATTGGTGGGTCAAAATCGTCAGGAGGTGTCAGCGGGATGGCCTTTCGTCTTGCGCGTCGCGGCGATAGGGTCCGGAATATGTCGTTCCAATGGCTCAAACGCTATATGCCGCGCGGAATTTACGCGCGTGCCGCTCTCATCTTGCTGCTGCCGGTGATCGTGTTGCAGCTGGTGGTGTCGGTCGTCTTTGTACAGCGCCATTTCGAGGAAGTCACACAGCAGATGTCGGGGGCCGCGGCGCGCGAAGTCCGGCTGGCCCTCTCGCGCATCGATGCCGCGCAAAGCCGTGCAGACATTGCACCGGTGACAGCGGATATTGCCGACTACCTTGCCTTCGCGGTGAAGCCTGTCGCGCCTGAGACGCTGGAGGCGGGCAATGCCCGCGCCTGGTATGATTTTTCCGGGATCGTGATCATCGACCGGTTGCAGCGCGAGGTTCCCGAGATCGCGGTCGTTGACCTGTCGGACGACCGCCGGGTGCGATTGATTGCAGATACACGGCTGGGCGCGGTCGAGATCAGCTTTGACCGCCGCAGGGTATCGGCTGCTGCGCCGCATCAGCTGTTCGTGAACATGATCTTTTTCAGCGTACTGGTGACCGCAGTCGCGTTCATTTACATGCGCAACCAGCTGCGCCCGATCAAACGGCTGGCCAACGCGGCCGAGGCCTTCGGTCGTGGCCGCGTAGTGCCCTACAGCCCCGCAGGGTCGACCGAAGTGCGCGCGGCCGGCACCGCCTTTGTCGACATGCGCAACCGGATCGAACGTCAGATCGAGACGCGGACACTGATGCTGTCCGGGGTCAGCCATGATTTGCGGACGCCTTTGACGCGGATGCGGCTGGCTCTGTCGATGCTGGAAGATGCGGAGCGTGAACCGCTTGAGCAGGACGTTGACGATATGCAGCGGATGATTGACGCCTTCCTGAGTTTTGCCAAGGGTGACAGCGAAGGCGAACCCGAAGCGGTCGACCCTGTCGCCCTGGCTCGCGCAATCGTGGACGACGCGCAACGCGCGCACCAGCCGGTGACATTGGCGGAGGTTGAAGGCGCGGGCGAGGTCATGTTGCGCCCGGTGGCGATCCGACGGGCGCTCGACAACCTGGTCAGCAACGCTGTGCGCTACGGGTCACGAGCGGAGCTGTCCGTGCGGTTGACGGACAAGTCTCTCCGGTTTCGGGTAGAGGACGCGGGCCCCGGCATTCCGTCGGAACAACGCGCCGACGCACAGCGACCCTTTGTCCGGCTCGATCCGTCGCGCAACCAGGACAAGGGATCCGGCGTCGGGCTGGGATTGGCCATTGCGACCGACATCGCGCGTGCACACGGGGGCGTTTTGCGCCTTGGGCAAAGCGATCGGCTTGGGGGCTTGCGTGCGGATATTGTCATCGGCCGCTGAGTGCCGCAGCGGCAGGCTTGCCCGATCAGGCGCACCTCGATTAGCTGGCAGCCATCGGAAGGCAGGCAGGAGACAACCATGAACCCATATGACATGATAAAGGGCCATCTCGGCAAGGCGATCCCCTTTGCCAACCATGTTGGCGTCGAATTGCTGGACATTGGCGACGGGGTTGCGACGGCCGCTCTGGATCAGCGCGACGAGACCAGCAACCACATCCAGACACTGCATGCAGGGGCCATGTTCACACTGGGTGAGGCCGCGTCCGGTGCGGCATTGGCCGGTGCCTTGGCGCCCATGATCCTTCAAGCCCGTCCGGTGGCGGCGGGCGCGCGCATTTCCTATGTCAAAATCGCCAAGGGGCGCCTGACCGCACATGCGAAAACCAGTGTGCCGGGCGCGGATGCGCTGGCGCAATTGCAATCCGAGGGCAAGGTCGCGTTTGCCGTTGATATCGATATCCGCGACGCAGAGGACGACACCGTGGTGACCATGACGGTCGACTGGCATGTCAAGAAGCTCTGAGTGCAGGGGGCAGGGCGGACACTGACACGGCACAATGCACCACGGTGCAGCTCCGATCCGTCAGATTTTATCGCTCACGTTGCGCGGCCCCGCGCGCGTCGCCGTCAGATCAGGAAATCCCCGACATCAGTCAGACCGGTTGTGTTCAGGAATGTCAGGTCACTGGTGCCGTCGCTGAGCACCGTTTCCGTACCGTCATCGGCGACAACGGACCACGCCAAGGGATCAGAGACGTCAACCCGGTCGATCCCATGATCCCAATTGGCAATCGAGACGTCATTCATCGTCGTGCCAAAGATCAGCGTGTCGGCATCGCTGTCTCCGCCGAGGTCAATCATGACCTTCTCTGCGTGGCCGATGAACGTGATCGTGTCTGCACCTGTTCCGCCTGCGATGGCGTTGTTCGTGCCTTGTCCGGTGACCGTGAGGCTCGCGATTGTGATCTGATCATCGCCTGCGCCGCCGTCCAGGTTGAGGAAGGTATAATTGGCGTCCACGGTGATCGCGCCAATGGTCACCGCATCGTTGCCTGTGCCGGCACTCAGATGGAACTCCCCACCTTCGTTTTCGAACGTATAGTGGACCGTGCCCACGGTCAGGGTGTCGCTGAACGCCGACCCTTCGACACGATCGTCCAGGTAGAATACGGGCGCGAAGTTGCCGTAGTCGTTGGACAGACCAACCTCAAAGTCAAAGCTCTGGGTGACAGACCGGCCCAAACTGTCGGTGGCCCGGAACGAGATCGTGTACTGGCCGATATTGCTCGTGTCGGTTTGGTCGCGGAAAATCAGGCCATTCACACCCAAGTACATAAAGCCGACAGGTCCGAATGGGTCGGTCGTCCTAACCTGCAAGCTGTCGGAGAAACCGTCGAGCACGTCCTGATCGCTGAACATCGCCTTAATATCGATCAGGAACGGATCAACCGCGTTGCCGACACCCGCCACACCCAAGTCGGTGCTTGTACCGACAAAAGTGGGCGCGCGGTTGAGATGAAAGTCAGAAATATGCGCGCTCAGGTCAATGAGCGTGTCACTTTCAATTGTGATCGCGCGACGTTGGCTGGACTGGTATGATATCTGATATACGCCGTCAGTGACGGTATGGGACTCCTCCCACACCTCTTGGCGACGCCGATCCAGCGTGATTGTGTCGAGGGTGTCGTCGAAACCGACCAAGCGTACTGCTGTGAAGGCCGAAGGCAGGACGAGGAGGTCGGCATCTGCGTCGTCGCTGAAGTAGACCGTGAAATTGGTGGCCGCAAACGCTGCTGTAATCGTATCCTGACCTTCGCCGTCATAAACAACATAATTGCCGCGCGCACTTCCGAAGGTGATGACGTCATCTCCTTGCCCGCCATGCACTTCGAGGCTCTGGTAAGAGCTGTTGAAGTTCGTGGGCGCGTCGCTGCCGAAAGAGATCGTGTCATTGCCTTCGCCACCGCGGACATCAATCGCCGCAACCAAGACTTGGGCCAATGGCATGGCCTCCGGGCCCGCGAAGCGGATAGAGTCATTTCCCGAACCGCCATCCACTTCGATGCGTGAGGAAGAATAAAACGGAAAGCTCGCATCGTTGCTTTCGGTAAATGCACCGAAAACGATCGTGTCGTCCCCACCTGACGTTTTTACCTTGATCAGACGATCCCCCGGATCCGGCGCGCCAAATTGATAGCCGCGCCCGGCATTTTGACCAAAGGTCACGGTGTCATTGCCGATACCCGTCACGACGCTGAGCCTGTTTGTATAGTGACCAGCACTTGCGCCGAATGTCACCGCGGATCCGGTATCTCCCAACAGCACGGCCAAAGTGCCATCGCTCTCAGCCGCGTTGTCGCCGAAAGTTATGGTATTTCGACCGTCGACAGCTTCGATACGAAGGTTGCCGGCGGAACCTGCTGCAGCGTGTCCGAACGTCAGCGTGTTGTCGCCTGTCCCCAAAAAGACGTTGAGTTGACCACCACTTCCGCCGGCGAGCCTTGAAAAGTTGATCGTGTTGTCGCCATCCCCAAAGCGCATTTCTGCACCGGTCGAATTGCTAAATGCGAAGTCGCCGAATGTCACCGCATTGTTCCCATCGCCGAACACCAGCGCAGCGTCCGTTGACCTTGATAGGGCGGAATCACCGAAGGTTACGGTGTTGGTCGCGTCTCCAAAACCAAGCGAGGCATTGCTTGAGCTCCAATTGGCGAAATCTCCGAACACAATGATATTGTCCGTGTCGCCCAGATCCAGATTGCCCTGGTGGTTATCGCCGAAAGTGTGATGCAGACCAATATCGAGAACGAGCGCCTGCGTCGCGGACAGTCCTGAGGTGTCTTGCGCCGTCACGCTGACGGCGTGCCGACCGGCACCCGTCGCATCAAGGGCCGACAGGGACGAAATGGTCCCGTTCACAAGGCTCAAGCCTGCGGGGACGGCATTCAGGCTGAACGAAAGCGGATCCGTCTGGTCATCCGAAAACAGCGTCCCGAAGTCAAAGGATAGAGGCGTTGCAGCCATATTGCCGACGAAACCGATTATCATGGGCGGCCCAGACGTGGCGCCCGTGTAGGTCGGCGCAAAGTCTGCGCGCCCCCTGATATCCACGGACAGCACAGCCTGTACGCCATCGCTTGTGGTGACGGCAACGGTATCGCGAATTGTTTCGCCGACGTTGAGGGATTGAACACCGAACTGGTTGTTCGCGGCGGAGTAAGTCCATGTGCCGTCCGCCGCGAGGGTGAAAGACCCCAGCCCCGCCGACCCAAGCTGTGCCGTGATCGCATTGAAGGTGTGCTGTCCGCGGTACCCATCCGTGAGCGTGATGGTGCCTGAGGCAGTCAGCGTTGCGGCGCTGTCCTCTGTGACGACGGAATGTGTGCCACTTTCTATGACATTGCGCCCGCGTACATCCCGGGCAACGAGCGACCCGTCATCATACAACCAGTTTGTAAACAGGATCGCGCCAGCATCGTTTGCATACGTGATTTTTTGGGACCAGTCCCTGATATCGAGTTGGTCTATCACTTCGATCCGTTGCAAGACGGCTTCGTTGAAAAACCGGTGAATTTGCAGGCCGTTATCAAGCTGCGTTTCGATTTTTTCAACGTCTCCCTGGCTGTCATAGACGAACCGGCGGGAAACCCAGTCGTGCTTTTGCGAATGAAAGTCACTGAAAATGCGAAATGTCAGAGCGCCGTTCACGTAAGTCTGACTATGGATGACGCCGTCATCCATTGTGATCGTGCGTACCATAGCGCCGGAGATGTGTTCTGTGGTGATGGACGCCCAGTCCTTTGCATCCAGGGTATCTGTCGAGACCAGTATTTTACGACTTCCTGACCCCAACGTAGTAACGACCTCGACGCCGTTGTCATTCAGGCGAAAGATCTCTTTGATTTGTCCGCTGGCGTCGTAGGTTTTTGTGATCGACGTCCAGTCAAAGCGATCCGCTTCATCCAGCGTGACCACCGATCCGTTGACCGGGCCGGTAACCGAACTCGTGCTCTGGACCATGCCATTGTCGAATTCTGTCGTTAATGAAAATAGCCGCCCTGTCGCGTGGTCATAAAGGATGTCAACGCGCGCCCATCCGAACGCGTCTGAGGTGTCAATAATGGTCCGGGCTGTCTCCACGCCATTGGTGAAAGTGGACGTAGTCTTTCGTCCGTCGTCAAAAATTTTTACGCGTTGAACGAGCAAGCCGTTGCTGTCGTAAATCGCCTGCGCACTTTGCCATGCGTGAGCGTTGTTGCTGTCGATGTTTAGGCGCGTCGTCAGCTTGCCATCCACAAAGCTGTCGGTACGCGTACTGCCGTCGTCAAATGTGCTTTCCCGCGCTTTAATCCGTCCGGTGGTCGCATCGAACGTCGTCAACCGGCTTGTCCATTCCCACGCATTCAATGGGTCCGCCCAGGAAACGGATGTTACAACACCATCCGTGAGTGTCGTGGTCTTTACGCTGCCGTCCTGTAGCGCCACGACTTGCTGAATCAGAAAGCCGTTGCCATCAAGGGTTCTGAGCGCTTCGGCCAAAAAGGGGCGGTCCGGTGAGCGAGAAATCGTTTCTGGGAGCACGTCAATGGCCTGAGAAAAATTATAATTTCAATTTTTACCGATCCTTGAAGCACGCTGCAAGACATTCATATGGCCGCTGTTGGTCTGTAAAACGCATTGAAACGGTGCCAAGGACTTGTGTTCCGGGCATGTGCTTGCCTTCCAAAAAATTCGGCCGACGGCAATGTTCTGGCCGTCTTCGAAGACAGCATATTCACACCATGCTATCGCGAATTCCAGTAACCCGGTCGTTATGCGCGCAGCGCAGTGGGCTTCAGGTTGTTGCATTGAGGTCAATGGGCACAGCCAGTGGCCACAACGCGTGCGCCGTACGGGTCGCGTAGCTGCCCGCTACGCGGGGAAACGCGCATCACGTACCGTCGACCAGGATTGCCGATGGCCCAGACGGGACGGTGACTCTGGCGGCGCACAGTTCCAGTCAGGACCTGCGCATGTCGCCCGACAACCCTGTGCGGCAAGCCGTTCTGGGCTATATAGTGATTTTGGTTCTGGGCGAATTTGTCGATGCCTACGCAGCCAATCGCGTGGGCAGTCTGGTGAACAATCGGCTGAGGTTTCTCAAAGATCCGTCGCGAAACGGGCCTTCCGTGCGGCAATTACTGCTGAATGACCTAACGCGCAAATTTTCAAGCGGCGTCATTAAAGGCTTTGGCGGTCAAAAAGCATGGCTTGTCGGGGCTGGTTCACAGGTAAGGGACAGCCCGAACAGAGGTGGTCCTACATATTCTAGTTTCATGAACGAGCGCTTCGGGCGAATGCCACAATTCTCAACGGAGGACGCTAAAATGATCTATCGACAGAACGAGTAGCAAAGCAAATGGACCGGCTGGGCCAAAACCGCAAAAAAGCTGCAGGTAGCGGTTTACAGTTCAGTCACCGCAAAAACCAACAAAAACAATTCTAACACATGGGGTTGGCGAGTTTTGGTAGGCCCGGCAGGACTTGAACCCGCAACCAAAGCGTTATGAGCGCTCTGCTCTAACCAATTGAGCTACAGGCCCGCCATTGGGCCGGGATATCACCGGTGTGCCACGTGTCAAGCGGGGTCAATCCACCCTCGACCAGTGAACGCATGGCGCTTGGTCGCGTTGAACGCATGAGCTCGGGCCATTTGCACTGCGCCGCGCGCTTTCTTTTTGCATCTCACGCACGGTTCGCGCTAAGGGGCGCACAGATTTGGAGGGCAGGGATGTCAGAGGGCAAGAACGGATTGACCTACGCGCAGGCAGGGGTCGACATTGACGCAGGCAACGCGTTGGTCGAACGGATCAAACCGGCCGCCGCAGCGACGAAACGGGCAGGCGTTGCGTCGGGCCTTGGCGGCTTTGGCGGGCTTTTCGATCTGAAGGCCGCAGGCTTTGTCGATCCGGTTCTGGTTGCGGCCACGGACGGCGTCGGTACCAAGCTGCGCATCGCCATCGACACCGGCAACGTCGATGGTGTGGGCATTGATTTGGTGGCGATGTGCGTGAATGACCTGGTCTGCCAGGGGGCAGAGCCGTTGTTCTTTCTCGACTACTTTGCCACGGGCAAGCTGGAGCTGGATCAAGCCGCGCGCATCATCGAAGGGATCGCCAAGGGGTGCAGTGCCTCGGGCTGCGCCCTCATTGGCGGTGAGACGGCAGAGATGCCGGGAATGTATCCTGCCGGGGATTTCGACCTTGCAGGCTTCAGCGTTGGTGCGATGGAGCGCGGTACGGCGCTGCCCGCCGGGGTGGCCGAGGATGATGTGCTGCTTGGCCTGGCATCGGACGGCGTGCACTCCAATGGCTATTCACTGGTGCGCAAGATTGTCGAGACCTCCGGTTTGGCTTGGGCCGACGATTGTCCGTGGGCTGACGGATCGCTTGGTGCGGCGCTGCTGACTCCGACGCGCCTTTATGTCAAAGCGGCACTGGCCGCGATAGCCGCTGGCGGTGTTCACGGTCTGGCGCACATTACCGGCGGCGGCCTGACAGAGAACCTGCCGCGCGTCCTGCCCGAGGGGCTTGGTGTATCGGTCGATCTGGACAGCTGGTCCGTGCCGCCCGTCTTTGAGTGGCTCGCAGCCCAAGGCGGCATGGCCGAGGCCGAAATGCTAAAGACATTCAACGCGGGCATCGGCATGGTCGTTGTCGTTGCCGAGGACGCTGCTGCGGACGTGACCGCAGCCCTTGAGGGCGAGGGGCAAGAGGTCCACCGGATCGGCGCGGTCGTTTCGGGGCAGGGCGTGTCTTATTCGGGGCGTCTTTTGTGATCAAACGCGTCGGCATTTTTGTGTCGGGCGGCGGATCGAACATGCGTGCGCTGGTCGAGGACATGACCGGCGATCATGCCGCGCGTGCGGCGGTCATCGTGTCGAACAATGCGGATGCGGGCGGTATCGCCTGGGCCAAGAAGAACGGTATCGCAACGGAGGTGATTGATCACCGCCCCTTTGGCGCGGACCGCCCGGCCTTTGAGGCGGCGATTGACGCGGCACTTGCGCCTTACGCGCTCGATATCATCTGTCTGGCCGGGTTCATGCGGGTATTGACGGCAGGGTTCGTGGCGCCGTGGCAGGGCAGGATGCTCAATATCCACCCATCGCTCCTGCCCAAGTACAAGGGCCTCCACACGCATGCCCGCGCGTTGGCCGCGGGCGATGCGGAACACGGATGTACCGTCCATCTGGTCACGCCCGCGCTGGATGACGGCCCGATCCTTGGGCAGGCCCGTGTGCCGGTCGAGCCGGGCGACACCCCCGACACCCTTGCTGCGCGCGTTTTGGTGCAGGAACACCGGCTTTATCCCGCCGTGCTGCGCCGTTTCGCGGCAGGACAGACCGAACCGGTCACGCTCTAGTCACTGGTGGCGCAATGGTGTAGACCCGGACGACCAAGACGGTGACACCACTCAACAAGAAGCCGCTGATGAAAACAATTACCACGACCGAAGACCTGGCCGCCTATTGTCAGGAGGCCGCAACGCATGACTATGTGACGGTCGACACGGAGTTTCTGCGCGAGCGGACCTATTATTCCAAACTCTGCCTGATCCAGCTGGCCATGCCCGGTACGGATGACAGCAACGCGGTTTTGGTGGACCCGCTGTCGCGTGATATCTCGCTCGAGCCGCTCTATGAACTCTTTCGCGACACGTCAGTGGTCAAGGTGTTTCACGCCGCGCGCCAGGATCTCGAGATCTTCTTTGTGGACGCACAGGTGTTTCCCGAACCACTCTTTGATACGCAAGTTGCGGCCATGGTCTGCGGATTCGGCGAACAGGCAGGGTACGAGACCCTGGTGCGCAAAATCGCACGCCAACCGCTGGACAAGACGTCGCGCTTTACCGATTGGTCCCGACGCCCGCTGACGGAAGCGCAAAAGACCTATGCCATCGCGGATGTCACGCACTTGCGGCAGATCTACGAGTTTCTCAAGGCCAAGCTGGACGAGAGCAAACGCGCCCACTGGGTGGCCGAAGAGCTGAAAATACTGCTGAGCCCCGAAACCTATATAATCGCGCCGGAAAATGCGTGGAAGCGGGTCAAGACGCGGACAACGTCTTCCAAATTTCTCGCTGTGGTCAAGGAACTGGCGGCCTTTCGAGAGGCCCATGCGCAAAACCGGAACATCCCACGCAACCGCGTGTTCAAGGACGACGCGCTGGTCGAATTGGCCAGCAACAAGCCCAAGACCACCGAGGATCTGGGCCGGTCCCGTCTGCTGCTGCGCGAGGCGCGCAAGGGCGACATTGCCGACGGCATCCTTGCAGCCGTGGCACGCGGCGTGGCTATGAAGCCCGATGATATGCCCAAGCCCGACCGCAGCCGCGAGAAGCTGCAGGTGAACCCGGCCGTGGCCGACCTCTTGCGTGTTCTGCTGAAGGCAAAATCGGAAAGCGCTGGCGTGGCGGCCAAGCTGCTCGCGTCTGCGGCGGATCTGGACGCAATGGCCGCCGGCATGCGCGATGTGCCTGCATTGAGCGGCTGGCGGTCCGAGGTGTTTGGCGATGATGCTATACGTCTTTGCGAAGGCCGCGTGGCTCTGACAACCAAAGGCTCGGATGTCGCGATCATTCCGCTGGACGCGGCGGACTAAGCGCGCCTGCTAGCGCCGCGCGATGGTTTGCGCGTTGCGTTCGCCTTCGACACGGATCGTTCTGACGCGCGACAATTCCTGATCGGTCAGACGTGCGGCAACGTTATAGGTGCGCTGACGTTCCGATGTACGGCGAACACGTGCCTCTGGTTTGATCCCTTCAAAGCGAAAGGTCAGCACTCCGTTTTCATCCGGCTCCAGATCGTCGTTGTCCGGGGTCAGTCGCACGTCATAGACACCGTCAATCGCCGCGATGCCCGTCGCGCGCAGGATGGCCCCACCGGGCACCCGTTCGATCACCAGCGCGCTGACCTGATCGATCGGCGTGCCAAGGTAGAGTTCGGTTTCGCCGCGCACACTGGAGAACAGGCCGGCACGTTCCTCGGGGATGAGCGGATTGTCGTTCTTTTCGACCGTGCGTTGGATCGGTTCGGACCGCGCATTGCCAAACCAGTTGAACGGGTTGATGCGGCTGTCTCGCACGGCACCGCAGGCAGACAGGGTCAGTGTCGCGACAAGCATGGAAGTGGTCAGAATGCGCATGGATCGGCCTGTTTCGGTATTTCGCAGTCCCTGTGGTAACGGATGGCGCAGTCGTTGAAAAGCGTCGTTTCGGCCACTGGACCTTTGCGGGCGTTGCGCCTAGGTCAGCGAGACGGCGTTTACGGGGGGCGGGCGATGGCTGCGACTGCGTTTGAAGAGATTGTGGAAGATTTCGAGTTCCTGGACGACTGGGAGGATCGCTACCGCTATGTGATCGAACAAGGCAAGGCGATGGATCCGCTGCCCGATGCGCTCAAGGTGGCGGCTACCAAGGTCGAGGGCTGCGCGAGCCAGGTTTGGCTCCACCCGGTGATCGAAGATGGCACCTTTCGTTTTGATGGCGACAGTGACGCGATGATCGTCAAAGGGCTGATTGCCTTGCTTCGGCGGCTCTACAACGGATTGTCCCCCGCAGCTGTGTTGGCAGTGGACGCGCGGGCCGAAATGACGCGGTTGGGGCTGAATGATCACCTGTCGGCACAACGTTCCAATGGTTTGCGCGCCATGATTGAACGCATCCGCACGGTCGCAGCAGCAGCCTGATCAAAGGACCGACGCTCGCAGGCCGCGGAAACCTGTTTGTTCACAACACTGGAACCGCAACTGTCCGCGGCGTTCATATCCAAACGTTTTGCTGCACCACAGGGACTGATGATGTTTGGCCGTCCTGTCGCGACCGGGTCTTCCATTTCGTTGTCTGTAAATAGCGCTGCAGTCTTGAGATGCTCCATCACACCAATTGGTTGAAAAGCAATTTCCGCAACGCTATTCGTGCTCAGCGCAATTCAACCATAAATAGTAGTTTCACCGATTGCGGCTTCGTTTGAGCGCTGCATCTGACATTTGCCTTCTGCGTTTTTCGGATTGAACGTAATCTTTTCTGTTACTTGGCATTGCTTGCAAATCACTACGGTTTCTGTCTCTGAGTCCGAGCCACGAATGCTTGCGGAGGTGTAAGCCTGGGCCTGGAGAACGACGGGCGCATGCACCTAACGGGGTATCTGTTGCGTGCAGATGTCGTCGGGATGTACGCGCCGGATCCACGGCACCGGGTCATTCTGTTTGAGAGGGTCCAAGCGCCTCGCTTGCATCCGATTCCTTTCCATCGCCGTTCCGTCGGCCTTCCGAAGACGATTTCGATCAGCACGTCGCATATCATGCCGAGTACCTATTTTGAGCAGATTCCAAGTCTGCGATTGCAAACGCGTATCTCGCTGTTTTTCCACAGTTCGAGGCATTCAGTCTGCGACATCCCAGGAGGTGCGACGACGCTTTTCCACCCCAGCCACGCCGCCATCCAGAGCATGTGTTTCGGCCTTCGCACCTTGACACACAGGTTCAGCGGCCAGCCGCTTGGAGGAGCGGGTCACGGGCTGTCTTGTGTTCGGATTTGCGTCGATGCTTGCATGTGCCCGTGAGACTTTCTCCGAAAGAACCGAGCCGAACAGGAAAGGACGCAGCGCTGGTGAACCCATCCGTTGCAAAGCCTCAGGCATTCAAACACACACTCGGTCTTTGCATTTTACCTTGACCTGCCTTTCCGGTCCTGAAAACCTTAATACAGTCATCGTTTTTGATTGGTGATTCAGTAAAAATTATAAGCGCCGGGTCGACGTCGCAGGTATTTCGAGATCACGTTTTGGGGGGAGCTACTCATGGTCGCACATGTTATTTTCACGGGCGTAACGCGCAACTATTTCGGAGAGACGCATAGCGACCAGACATTCTTAATATCCACATCTTCAGAGCTGTCTATTCTCGATGCCAATTCGGGCTATAGGACAAGTATCCATGGCTTCGACTTGTCGCTTGCACCCGAAGGCGGGTCACTTTCCGGCACGGTGACGTCGTTTGCGCTAAGCGACAAAGACGGCAATACGGTCTTTTCAGTCAGAGACGTTTCCTGGTCCTTGGCCGAGCTTTCCAGCGCGTTGGATGATGTTCTGGACAACGAGGGTGCCAAGGGCTTGTTTGACGCTCTGTTGGAGGGCCCGGCGACTGATGCAAGTTCTGCTGTTGCGTGGGCGAACCAGAGCACTCCCCAGTCCGATCCGGTTCGCTTTGCTTCCGAGAACGCGTTTCCCGAAATGACCAACATCGTTGGAAGTGGCGCGAACGATATCCTGAACGGGACGTCCGGCGACGACAGCATTCAGGGGTTGGCCGGTGATGACCAGTTGATTGGCCTTTCGGGTGCGGACACTTTGGCAGGTGGCGCCGACAATGACTTGTTGACGGGGGGCGCCGGTATCGACCTGCTGGATGGCGGGGCAGGGGACGACACGCTTTCCGGCGACAGCGGATTTGATGTTCTGACCGGAGGAACGGGAAACGATATCTTCCGTGACGAAGCAGCCGATCTGGACGGGGACACGATCACTGACTTTACGTCCGATGACGTGATCCGCATCAACAACTCCTTCCTGTTCGACGACTCGTTTCAGGTGACCGTTTCGGGCGGCAATACTGTTCTGGATATCAACACTGATGCGACACCGGGCTTTGATATCTCGATAACCCTGAGTGGCCTCTTTTCCGGAGGATACTTTGCAACACTGGGAGGCAGCACGTTTAGCGACCTCGTCTACATTTCCGGGGCAAGCGGTGCCGGAACGGGAGGCGATGATGTCATTAACGGGTCTTTGAGCGCGGATGTTATCGCGGCTGGCGCTGGAAACGACCGGGTGATCGGTGCCAGCGGGGCCGATGACATTTCGGGTGGCGCCGGGAACGACTCCATCTACGCGGGCAGCGGCAATGACACGATTGACGGCGATTCTGGCAACGATTTCATCGTCGGAGACGCTGGAGCGGATGATATCACCGGTGGTGACGGTGTCGACAGCATCTATGGCGGGACTGGCAGCGACACAATTGATGTCGGATTGGGGACTGGCAATTTCGCGGATGGCGGAACGGGTGCCGACTCGATCGTATCGCAGACCGGATCAGATCGGCTCCATGGTGGTTCGGACAACGACACGTTGGTGGGCAACGCGGGCGCGGATTCGCTCTATGGCGACGCGGGCGCGGACACTCTGACAGGTGACAGCGGCAACGACTATCTCGATGGCGGATCGGGCAACGATACGCTGTCGGGCGGCACCGGCAGTGACCAGTTGTATGGCGGTCAGGACGACGACCTTTTGCAGGGTGAGGACGGTGGGGATTACCTGAGCGGCGACAGCGGCAATGACACCTTGTTTGGTGGAATAGGCGCTGACACCTTGCAGGGTGGATCCGGTGAAGACGAACTGGAAGGTGGTGACGACGCCGACAACCTGTCCGGCGGCGGCGATGACGACACATTGCGTGGCCAGGACGGTGACGATGATCTGGACGGCGGTACCAATGACGATCTGCTCGAAGGTGGCGCTGGTGCGGATACTCTGTCCGGCGAAAGCGGATTTGACACACTGACGGGCGGCACCGGTATCGACCTGTTCATTGACAGTGCGAGCGGTATCAATGGCGATGTCATCACAGACTTCGAGGTTTCAACCAACGCGTCGGATGGCGACGCAATCACCATCAACAATGCGCGTTTCGATGATGGCCATCTGACGGTCAGCTTTGTCGGCGGCAATACCGTTCTGGATATCGACACTGACCGTGACGGTGTGAACGATACGCAAATTGTGCTGAATGGCGTCATCTCGGCGCAATTCCTGACGATTACCAACGGGACGAGCACAACAATCAAAGCCTTCCCGCTGGCAGGGCTTGGCAGCAGTGGCGCGCCTGTGCGCAACACGATTGTTGATACTGCATCAAGCAATCTGACCAACGCGGGTACAGCCGGTCTTGTGCTGGGCAGTGCGGGGTCGGACACGTTGAACGCAGGTGCGTCAACGACAACCATCATGGCAGGGACCGGCAATGATGAGGTAAATGGCGGTGCAATCGGGGAACTGATCTCTGGCGACCACGGAGCGGACACGCTTACCGGCAATGGGGGCAATGACCGCATTTATGGCGGTGACGACGGTGATAGCATTTCTGGCGATGCAGGCGCGGACAGTCTGTTTGGGGATCGGGGTGACGACACTATCTCCGGAGGCGCGTCCGGTGACGATATCTTTGGCGATGACGGCGCTGACAGTATCACGGGCGATGACGGCAACGACGAGCTCTATGGCGGTAGCGGCAATGACACGCTCGAAGGTGGCACGGGTGCAGACAGCATCTATGGCGGCGACGATCAGGATTCGATTCTGGGTGGGGATCAAAACGACTGGCTGATCGGTGGCGCAGGCAATGACAGCATCCATGGCGGTTCAGGAGCTGACTATATCTCTGGCGGCGCCGACGATGACGTCCTGAATGGCGACGACGGCAACGACACTCTGCTTGGCAGCAGCGGCGACGACAACATCCTTGGTGGCTTGGGGTCGGACCTTCTGGAGGGCAACAGCGGCAATGACAGCCTGACTGGCGGCGACGGCAATGACACGCTCGCCGGCGGTTCCGATACTGACACGCTCACCGGTGGTGCCGGTGACGATCTGTTTCTCGGGTCCCGGACTGAACTGGACGGGGATATAATCACCGATTTTGCAGCGGGCGACCGTATACGCGTCCAATTCTCCAGTTTTTTCAGCACTGATGTGAGCATCAGCAATGTGTCCGGCAATACCGAGTTTGCAATCGATACCAATCAGGATCTCGTCGACGATCTTTTCTTTACTCTACAGGGCACCTACACCCCCGGTGATTTCCAGCTGATCACGGCGTCAAATTTCACCGAGCTGTTCCTGCCATCGCTTGGCGGCGGGATCTATGTCGGCACGTCCGTTGCAGACATTTACGTCGGCTCGAACCTCAATGACTCGATCAGCGGCCTTGGCGGCAATGACCAGCTCACAGCGCTTGCTGGCAACGACATCGTCAACGCAGGAGACGGCAATGACGACGTCTTTGGGGGTTTGGGCGATGACCAGATCGACGGAGGGGCTGGTAACGACTTTTTGCGCGGGGATGAAGACAACGATACCATCCTCGGTGGCACCGGCAGCGACACGATCAACGGCGACGCGGGCAATGACCTTGTTGCAGGCGGGGCCGGCACAGACCGGATCGAAGGCGGCGACGGAAACGACGTGCTGGACGGTGATGCGGGCAATGACACCGTTAATGGTGGCGCTGGGTTCGACACGATCACCGGTGGTCTCGACAACGATCAACTGTCCGGTGACGATGGTAATGACCTTATCCATGGCGATGCCGGCGATGATGCCGTCTATGGCGGGAATGATCAGGATACGGTTTATGGTGGCGACGGAAACGACTATGTTGTCGGCGGTTCCGGCAACGACTCTGTTTTTGGTGACGCGGGCGAAGACTATGTCAGCGGGGATTCCGGCGATGACATCGTCGACGGGGGTGACGGGAACGATACCGTTTTGGGCGGCTCCGGCAATGACCAGATCGCCGGTGGGGCAGACAATGACAGCCTAAGTGGCGCAAGCGGTGCCGATACTTTGCAAGGTGGCGCTGGTGACGACACGCTCGAGGGCGGCAGCGATACCGATATCCTGACAGGTGGCGCAGGCGCGGACGTTTTCACAGGAAGCAGGGCGGACCTCGAAGGCGACCGGATCGAAGATTTTTCAGGCGCAGACGACAGAATTCAAGTCCGGTTTGAGCGTTTCACAGATGCCAATATAAGCACGGTCGAATTCAATGGTGATACGCTGCTGCGCATTGACACTGACGGCGATGGCAACGTCGACTTGACGCTGACCTTGGCAGGGTTGGGGTATACGGGAACGTTTATCGCTCAGTCCAATGTGAGTGTATCCGGATACACTGACATTCTTCTGGTGCCGAACACTGGGTTTGGTGCGGCAACTGCGAACGACGATCTGATCGTTGGCAGTCAGGCCGGTGACCTGATTGAAGGGCAAGACGGCGACGATGACATATCTGGCGGTGCGGGCGATGATGTTCTGACCGGCGGTTTGGGCAACGATCAGATGTTTGGCGGCGTCGGCAATGATACATTGTCAGGCGGTGATGATGCCGATCAACTGACGGGTGGTATTGGCGACGATCTCCTGAACGGTGGCGATGGTGACGATACGATCTGGGGCGATGCGGGTGCCGACACGATTTCAGGCGGCTCTGGCGCGGACAGAATCGAAGGGAATGCGGGTGACGACGATTTGGCTGGCAACAGCGGTCGGGATACCTTGGACGGCCTTGATGGCAACGATACGATTTCAGGTGGTGCGGATAACGACCAACTCTCTGGCGACGACGGTGACGATGTCGTCGCGGGAGACGCCGGCGTGGACGCCGTCTATGGCGGAAACGGCAATGACACCCTTTCGGGTGGCGAAGGCGACGATTTCGTCTCTGGCGGCGCAGGCAATGATACCGCGACAGGCGATGCCGGAATGGACTATGTCTCCGGTGACGGCGGCGATGACCTGATTGATGGCGGTGCCGAAAACGACACACTGATTGGCGGCTCTGGCAACGACACGCTGATCGGGGGAACTGGTCAGGACAGTCTGAGCGGTGGCAGTGACAATGACAGCCTTGATGCCGGGGATGAAGATGACTCTCTGAACGGCGGTGCAGGCAACGACACATTGACGGGCGGCGCAGGCGACAACCTGTTCGTTGGCAGCAGTACGGAGCTTGACGGTGATTTTCTAACCGATTTCAACCTCGGCGACCGGATAAGGGTCAACTTCGCGACCTTCAACGAAACCAACCTGACCGTTACCGACAACGGCGTCGATACAACGCTGTCGATCGACACGTCCGGCGACGGAAATATCGACACCGTTATTACACTGAGCGGCCTTTATTCCGAAACCTTCGCAACGATCAGTTCCGGAGGCTTTACCGAAATCCTGCTGGTGAGCGGATCGGGCGGAGTTATCACAGGCACCAATGGTGCCGACATCCTGACAGGTTCCAACGGCGTCGACATCATCAACGGCCTTGAAGGCAACGACGAAATCATCGGTCTTGACGGGAATGATGCGATTTCCGGGGATGAGGGCGAGGACACGATTAGCGCTGGTGCTGGCGACGATGTGGTCGGTGGTGGTGATGATGATGATACCATCAACGGTGGTGACGGCGCCGATTTGCTTGGCGGTGATGCGGGCAATGACTCGATCCGCGGTGATCTTGGCAATGACACGATAAACGGCGGCGCGGGCAGTGATCGCGCCTATGGTGGGGACGGCAACGATAGTCTGAGTGGAAACGAAGACAGGGATACGCTCGACGGCAACGACGGCAATGATACGCTCGATGGTGGTCAGGGGAACGACCAACTGGACGGGGGGAATGACAACGACTCCATCTTGGGCGGCGTTGGTGACGACGCGCTCTACGGCGGGTTGGGGCTGGACACGCTCGAAGGCGGCGATGGGAACGATTACCTTGCTGCTGGCAGCGACAATGACCACGTGGATGGCGGGGAGGGTGAAGACTACGCAGCTGGCGATAGCGGCGATGACACCGTTGATGGTGGGCTTGGCAATGACACTGTTCTGGGCGGTTCGGGCAACGATCTGGTGACGGGCGGAGAAGACAATGACTCCGTACAAGGTGGGTCTGGCGATGACACGCTTGTCGGTGGCACAGGTGATGACACTCTTGATGGTGGTTCCGGGTTTGACACGCTCACTGGCGGCACGGGTAACGATGTTTTCCGGGGTAGCGCGTCCGAGCTCAACGGCGATGTAATCACCGATTTCAGCTATGATGATGCAATCGCTCTCAGGTTTGGGCGCTTTACTGACATCGATATTTTCACCTCGACGACTGCCGGCGGCGACACGCTGCTGACCATCGATGGAAACGGTGACGGTGACACGACGGATGGTTCGGATTTCACGATCACGCTGACTGGCACCTTTACCGGTACTTGGGCAGCGGTTCAGATCCCGCAGCAGTCCACGACGTTCCTTTACCTTATCGCACCCGGCGCTGGCGTGTCGGCGCCGACCACAACGCTGCCGGACTTTATCGCAGGAACAAGTGCGGGCGAGACCATAGACGGCGGTGTTGGTGAGGACACGCTTGTAGGCTTGGCAGGCGATGATCTGTTGAACGGAGGTACCGAAGACGATCTGCTCTTTGGTGGTCGCGGCAATGACACGCTGAATGGCGATGATGGCGCCGACTTGCTGACCGGTGACGAAGGCGACGACCTGCTGAACGGTGGCTTTGGGAACGACACGCTGAACGGGGACGAAGGTCTTGATACACTGTTCGGCGGATTTGGCAGTGACCGCCTCTATGGGTTGGAAAACAACGACGTTCTACATGGTGAAGAGGGCCGCGACACACTCGAAGGCGGTGATGGGAACGACACACTGTTTGGCGGCATCGAAGGCGACAACCTTGATGGTGGTATCGGCAACGACTCGGTCCTGGGCGAAGACGGTGACGATGCCCTCTATGGCGGATCTGGCGAAGATACGCTTTTGGGCGGCGGCGGGAACGATTACCTCGCTGCTGGCAACGACAGCGATACTGTCGACGGCGGGGACGGCAATGACTATGCCAGTGGCGACAGCGGTGACGACGACGTGCGGGGCGGTGCGGGAGATGACACACTCCTTGGCGGCGCAGGCGACGACCTGTTGCGCGGCGACGCAGACAACGACCAACTGCAAGGTGGGAGCGGAAACGACACGCTGCAGGGCGGAGCCGGAGACGACACGCTTGCGGGCGACTCTGGTGCTGACACCCTGACGGGTGGGACCGGCAACAACAGTTTCCGGGGCAGCAGCTCGGAACTTAACGGCGATGTCATCACGGACTTCAAAGTCGGTGACCGGATCGACGTACGCTTTGCGACATTCTCGGACGTTGATGTCCAAAGCGTCTTTGATGGGACAAACACGATCCTGTCGATCGATACCAACGGCAACGGGTTGTTTACGGACAGCAGCGACGTAACGATGACCCTGAACGGCGCCGTGACGGGCCAGTTCTTTACCGTCTCAACGAATTCCGAAACCTATGTGTACCTGAGCAATGGGCCGACCGGCACATCGACTGTTGATCCGGATTTCATTGTCGGCACCAATGCCGGTGATACCCTCGATGGCGGAGTGGGCAACGACACGCTTGTCGGTCTTGACGGCGACGACAGCCTGCAAGGCTTTACCGAGGACGACAGCCTTTATGGCGGGCGCGGTAATGACACGCTTGATCTTGGCGATGGCAACGATCGCGGCGTCGGTGACGTGGGCGATGACCAGATCAACGGCGGCTTTGGCAACGACAGTCTGTACGGTGACGAAGGCAACGACATACTGAATGGCGATGTCGGTTCGGATCGGCTCTATGGTGGGGCCGGGAACGACACCCTGCAAGGTGGCAATAACCGCGACACGTTGAACGGCGACGACGGTGACGACAGCCTCGAAGGTGGAGACGACATCGACAACCTAAGCGGTGGCGATGGCAATGACACCGTCAACGGGGGCTCCGGAAATGACAACCTCTACGGTGATGCAGGTTCGGATGAGGTCGATGGGGGCGCAGGCAACGACTATATGGTGGGGAGCAGCGGAAACGACACGCTGCGCGGCGGCCTTGGTGACGATTACATAGATGGCGGGCAACATACGGATTTTGCCATCTTTGATGGTGTGTCGTCCGAATACACGATCACCCAAGGCTCCTCGATCAACTCGGCCTCCTATGTAGAGCACACCGGCGGCACCACGCTTGATGGCCGCGACACGCTTTACCGGGTCGAACGGCTGATCTTTGCAGATACAACCATCGTTTTGTTCAACGATGCACCGGAGGTGATCAACCCCATCGCGGATCAGACCTGGCGGCAAGGTACGAGCTATGTCCTTGATGCGTCGATGACCTTTACGGATATCGATCCAATCGTTTCCTACACGGCCACCCTGTCGGGCGGTGCGGCATTGCCAGCGTGGCTGAACTTTGATGCCATGTCGCAAACCTTTACCAGCACCCCCACCAGCGTCGCCTCCGGTTGGTACACCGTGACCCTTACGGCGACGGACTCGCTTGCCGCGAGTAACTCAGACTCGTTCAACATCTTTGTTCAGTCCAACGTCATCAACGGCAACAGCTCTGCCAATACAATCAACGGAACGGCCCTCGCCGACCGCATTTTCGCGTTTGCCAATGATGATACCGTCTACGCCGGGGCCGGCGATGACGAAGCAGATGGCGGCACGGGCAATGACGAAGTCTATGGCGACGACGGGAACGACACATTGCTTGGCGATACCGGTCAGGACACGCTGAGCGGCGGGCTTGGAAACGACGTTGTTGAAGGCGGGGCCGATGATGACCTCGTACAGGGAGACGACGGAAACGATTTGCTGCGCGGGGATGACGGAAACGACACGCTCATCGGCGGCATCGGGTCGGACGAACTCCTTGGTGGGGCTGGCAATGACAGTCTCCAGGGTGGCGCGGACGCCGATACACTGTCAGGCGGAACCGGCAATGACACACTTGAGGGCGGCACAGGTGTTGACGACCTCTTGGGTGACGACGGCGATGATGTGCTGCTGATGCATTCCGCGTCGCAGGGCGACAACTTTTTCGGAGGAGACGGCATAGATACCGCCGATTTTTCCGGGATCAATACAAACATCTTTGCCAACCTCTCGGCCGGTTTCTGGAACTATAACGGATCCGCGCCAAGCTACGACTTGGTCGACATCGAGAACGTCGTCACCGGTGTTGGCAGCGATACAATTACCGGATCAAACGCGGACAATAACCTGGTTGCCGGTGGTGGCAACGACACCATCGATGGACAGGCCGGTAACGACACAATCGACGCCGGTCAGGGCAATGACCGTGTAATGGGACGCGCGGGCAATGACGAGATCCGTGCCGGTGACGGCGATGACCTCGTGATCGGTGCAAACGGTGACGATACTCTGTTAGGTGGCCTCGGAAACGACCGTCTTATTGGCGCCGGTGGCGGCAATGGGACGAACGTGATCAATGCAGACAGCATCGCAGGATCCAATGGCAACGACACCATTTTTGGCTCGGACGGCAATGATACCTTGCTCGGTGGCAACGATGACGATCAAATCCGCGGAAACGGCGGCGATGATCTGATCAACGGTGGTGCGGGCATTGACCGGGCAACCTATTTCTTCGCAACGTCCAGTGTCACGGTCAGTCTTGCCACGGGCACTGCGACGGGTGGTGACGGTTCAGATACGCTTATTTCCATTGAGGATGTCGATGGCTCGAACGGGTTCGGAGACTTCCTGCAAGGGAACGGAGCGGACAACCGCATAAACGGGCTCAACGGAAATGACACCATCTTTGGCGCCAACGGCAACGATATCGTGATCGGTGATGACGGCAACGACGTCCTTTATGGCGCCGGGTCCGAGAATGGTTCCAACGCCATCAACACCGACCGTCTTGATGGCGGCACGGGCCGCGACTTTATTTACGGCTCGGATGGACAAGACACCCTCATCGGCCGGGATGGGGATGACTTCTTGGTTGGCAATGGTGGCAACGACGTTATCAACGGCGGTGCAGGGACGGACTGGGCCAGCTATCTCTATGCCTCGAGTGCGATTGTCGCCAACCTGACAGCAGGTCGTACAGCGGGCGCAGATGGCATAGACACCCTGATCCAGGTTGAACGCCTTCAGGGCTCTGCCTTTAACGATCAGTTGATCGGCAACGGCATTGCCAACGTGCTTGCGGGATCCGATGGCAATGACGTGCTGGACGGGCGCGCCGGGTCCGACCGCCTGCAGGGTGATCGCGGCGACGACACGCTGACCGGTGGCACGGGTGCGGATGTGTTTGTCTTCGGCAACAATTTTGGCGACGATGTGATCTCTGACTTTGATACAAGCAATGCCGAGCGGATTGACCTGAGTGCGAACAATAACCTCAACAGCTTTGCCGACGTTTTGGCCAGTCTGACCGTTTCCGGTGGCTTTGCGCAGATCAATGACGGGGTGAACAGTATTTTGCTGCAAGGCATCGCGATTGGAGATGTCAGCGTTGGCGGGTTGGTGTCGAACGACGACTTTATCTTCTAAAACCGTCTGCAATGGCCGCCGTCTTTTCGGTGTTTTGGCAAGGGCGTCCAGGGCGGAGCAACCATTAAGCTCGGGCGCTGTACGGTCCGTTCAGATGTCCTGTGGCGCATGCGGATACTTCACCGCCACGGCATGGGCTTTGCCCATCGTACATGCTTTGCCAAAGGTAGTTTTTGGCGAAAGGAGGACTACAAACGTTCCAAAGTCGTTTCGAGGTCGCCGTACCCTGTGAACCGACGTTCAAAAGCGAGGCCCAGAGTATCGGCTGCTGCGCGCGCTTTCTCTGTCAGTAGCGGATCATCGGTTTGGGCTTGGTAGACGAGTTTTTCGTAGTTGCCAAAGTACATGTCACGCAGTTCCGGGTGCCGGTCCAAACCCATCGGTTTCAGGATGAACGCCTCGAATTGCCGAACGAGAAAGTCGGTCAGGTAGAAGGTGGTGATTTCGCTTTCGCTTTGTTGCGCAAACCGTTCATTTCCCTCGAAAAAGCTGTAACAGTGCGGGCCTGCTACCATCTGCACGCCCATCTCCTGGCATGCAGTTTGCAGCAATCCGCCCGTGCCGCAATCGGCGTAGACGACAAAGATGTCCTCGTACGCATCGCGGTGTTTGGCCACGGCTTCGGTCACGGATGCGGTGATCTTGTCAGGGTAAAGGTGAAGCTTGGCGGGTAGGCAGGTCAGGTCAAGGTGGGTCCAGCCGTTGGCGGCTTTGAGATCGAGGATCTCGCGGGCCAGTGCCCCGCAGGCGATCAGGAGAATGCGCCCCTGTGCACCCGTCACGGCAAGGCCGTCTTCGGAGAGGCTGGCGTCAGTCAGAGCCATTTGATTGAACAGCCCATGCTGGGTGTTTGGCCTTGCGGGCCAGTGCCAGTTTTGGCGATCTGGCGCATCGCCTCCAGCAGTTCCGGTTTGCGCTCACGCGCGTCACGCATGCCCGCGTCATCCAACCGCCCGCGATATTGCAGGAGGCCGTCGGCGTTGAAACCAAAGAAATCAGGGGTACAGACCGCACCGAATTTTTTGGCCACCTCTTGGTCTGCATCGACCAGGTAAGGGAATGTAAACCCGTGTCTTTCAGCAAATTCCGGCATGCGATCCGGGGCGTCCGCGGGATAGGTGCGATAGTCATTGGAATTGATGGCGAGGACACCGACGCCTGCGTCCATCAACCGCTTGGCATCCTCGGCCAGCCGGTCGGCAATCGCGATCACGTAAGGACAGTGATTGCAGATGAAGGCCAGCAATACGCCCCGTCCGCCGAGATGATCGTTCAGATCGTGGGGGACACCATAGGCATCGGGGAGCACGAAATGGTGGTGGACATCACCAAATGTGCATCCCGGCGTTTCAAGCAGCATGTCGTCCTCCCATCGGGGTAGGCGACAGAGGAGTTACCCTGCCGCCATCTGGTTGTGTTTGCGCGCCATGAATTCCTTGGCGGTTTCCACGGCCACGGCCGCATCGCGGCAATAGGCGTCGGCACCGATGGCCTTCCCGAACTCTTCGTTCAGCGGCGCACCGCCGACAAGGACGATATAATCATCGCGGATGCCCTGTTCGACCATCGTGTCGATCACGACTTTCATATAGGGCATCGTCGTGGTCAGCAGAGCGGACATGCCAAGGATGTCGGGCCCTTCGGATTCGATTGCACCGAGGTAGTTTTCAACCGGGTTGTTGATGCCCAGGTCGACCACTTCGAAACCTGCACCTTCCATCATCATGCCGACGAGGTTCTTGCCGATGTCGTGGATGTCGCCCTTGACGGTGCCGATCACCATCTTGCCCACGCGCGGCGCGCCGGTTTCGGCCAGCAACGGTTTGAGGATGGCCATGCCGCCCTTCATTGCGTTGGCGGCCAGAAGCACTTCGGGCACGAAGAGGATTCCGTCGCGGAAATCCGCGCCCACGATCGTCATGCCACCCACGAGCGCCTTGGTCAGGATGTCGTACGGCTCCCACTTGCGTTCCAGCAGGATGTTCACGCCTTCTTCGATCTCTTCCTTGAGACCGTCGTAAAGGTCGTCGAACATCTGTTGCACCAGCTCTTCGTCGTCGAGCTCGGACAGGATGATTTCATCTTCGTCAGACATGGGCATTCCTCGTAAATCGGGCATGACAGCCCGGTGCCTACACTTCGCTTATGGTTCAGAATGTCGCAACCAGACTGTCCGAATTGCGACATGGCCCGCGCCTTGCGCGACGCGGGCCGTCACATTTGCTCGGCCATTCGGTCTGTTTTGCCAGCTTTTTCTGGCGTATGTTCTCGGATTGTTCTATTTTCAGATCATGAAACCCGATTTGCAAACGACATGCCCCAAGGGGCGTGGGGCGGTGACCAACGCGGTCAGCCGCTATGACAGGCTCAGCCGCCATGCCGAAGCGGATGGCTGGGACATCGAAGAGGACGTGCCGACCTTGCGTACCGAGGTCAGCATTGAACAGCCGCGCAGCATCATCACGTACAACCGGTCGCCTGATCTGCCTTTTGACAGGTCGATCAACCCGTACAGGGGCTGCGAACACGGATGCGTCTACTGTTTTGCCCGGCCAAGCCACGCCTATCTGGGACTGTCGCCGGGATTGGACTTCGAAACGCGGCTTGTCGCGCGGCCCAACGCTCCGAAGCTGCTTCGGACCGAACTGGGGCGCAAGGCCTACAAGGTGGCGCCGCTGGCAATTGGCACCAATACGGATCCCTATCAGCCGATTGAAAAGACCCACCAGATCATGCGCGCGTGCCTTGAGGTGCTTGAGGCGTGCGGTCATCCGGTCGCCATCGTCACCAAGGGCGCGTTGATCGAGCGGGATGTGGATATCCTCAGCAGGATGGCGCGCCGTGGCCTGGTGCGGGTAGGCATTTCCGTGACCACGCTGGATGCAGCACTGTCCCGGCGGATGGAGCCGCGCGCGCCCGGTCCGGCGCGCCGGCTTACGATCATCGAGCGGCTGAGCAAGGCGGGCATCCCGGTCCGCATCATGGCCTCGCCCATGGTGCCCGCGCTCACCGATCCGGAACTTGAGACTATTCTCGAGGCGGGCAAGGCGGCAGGCGCGCGTACGGCCAGTTGGATCATGTTGCGTCTGCCGCAAGAGGTATCGCCGCTCTGGCGCGAATGGCTCGAGCTGCACTATCCGGATCGGGCTGGGCGCGTGATGGCGCGCCTGCGCGAAATGCATGGCGGGCGCGACTATGACGCCCGCTGGGGGCGGCGCATGCGGGGCGAGGGGCCATATGCTGAAATTATCGCGCATCGGTTCAAGGTTGCGATCAAACGATTGGGATTGAAGGAAACGGCGCCTGCGATGCGGACGGATCTCTTTCAACCGCCACGCGCGCCGACTGACCAGTTGAGCCTCTTTTAGGCGGCGCGTCGGCCGCCACGGCGTTTGCGCGCTGGCGGCATGTCGTCTCCGGTGCCGTCATGGGCCGATGAAAATGGACCAAGCGCGTCCACAATCGCGTCCAGTGTCGGCGCGGCACCCGTTGGCCGCGTATCCAGCGCGGCGCGCATGGCGCGCAGGTGGTCTGGCGTCGTGCCACAGCACCCACCGATGATCGACGCCCCGCAGTCCCGTGCCAGCACGGCGTAGTCTGCCATCAGGTCCGGTGTGCCGTCATAGTGGATGTGGCCGTCGTGGTATTTCGGAATGCCTGCATTGCCTTTGGCGATCAGCGGCTTGTCCGACCCGGCGGCCGCAAAACCCAAAACCGTGCGCAACAGATCCGACGCGCCGGTGCCGCAATTGGCCCCAAAGGCCAGAGGGCCATCGGGCAGGGCATCGACCATTTTGGCCATGTCCGTGCTGGTCACACCCATCATTGTGCGCCCGGCGGTGTCGAAACTCATGGTGCCGACCCAAGGCAGGCCCGCCAATGCGAACCCTTCGGCAGCAGCGGCAAATTCTTCGGGTGCAGAGATCGTCTCGAGCCATCCGATATCGGCGCCACCAGCCTTGAGGCCTGCCGCCGTTTCGTGAAACATCTCGACGGCATCGGCATGGGTCAGCGCGCCGACGGGTTCCATGATCTCACCGGTCGGGCCGACCGATCCGGCCACCACAACGGTACGTCCGGCGCGATCTGCAACCTCGCGTCCCAGTTCCGCGGCAATTTTCGACAACTCAAAGGCGCGGTGTCCGGCATCGTGCAGTTTCAACCGCGATGCGTTTGCCCCGAACGAGTTGGTCAAGAAGATGTCGCTGCCCGCATCCACCGCCCCCTTGTAGAGTGCGGTGATGTTCTGTGGCTCGCTCTCGTTCCAGAGTTCCGGTGCGTCGCCTGACATCAGGCCCATGGCAAAGAGGTTGGTACCCGTCGCACCGTCGGCCAGCAATGTGCCTTTTTCGCCCAATAGCCGTGTGAATGCATCTGTCATGGAAAACCCTTCGCGCGCACGTGATGGATTACGTGTGTCACGCGGCTCGATTTGAGGCCACTTCATAATATTCATCTAGATCATGAGGTGCGCTTGTATCCCGTTCCTCGATTGGCGATGGTATCCGAATGCTCTGGGCGATGTCCAAGAGCCCGAGAGCCAACCCAAGGCGACTGCGTGCTGCCGCGTAGCGCGGCACCCAGATGGGGACAAAACTGGATTTGAACTGCCGCAAACCGGGGCCGCCGCATCGTGTGGACACGTGCAACGCGGCCCAGCGCCAAATGGCGCTTGCGGGCTCAGGGCAGGCGGGCGTGGCGGCAAGGCTGAACCGGGCCGCTCCGTTCTTGCGCGCCGCGCGAATGGCAGCGTCCACAAGGGCGTGCATTGTCCCATCCGGCGCGTCGACACTGTGGCGCATGATATCGAGGCACCACTCATCATTCGCCCTGTGCGCGGTGACAAAGGCAACCAACCGCCCGGCGCGATAGGCACATCCGACCCATTGCCGCGCCACGTAGTCGGGACAAAATCGCCCCACGCTGCCACCACGCGCGCCCTTCTTCATGACTTGCCACTCTGCATCGACCCGCGCCATCGCGGCCAGAGGCAATGGCTCGCCCTGCCGCAGGACAAGGCCGGATTTTGCCGCCGTGCGCAATTTGCGCCGCAAGGTCCGACGCGCGGGTGTGTTTGTCGTGTAATCGGGCAGGGGCAGGACGGCCTCGTCCGCAATATGCAACACCTGCCAGCCGTTGAGGCGGGCGGCGTGCGCCATCCGGGGCCCGCACTTGTACAGACACGCGCGCAGCCCGGCCTGCCGCGCGGCGATGTTCAGGTGATCCAGACCTGCGGCCGGGTTGCCCGCGACCGGATCGGCAAAGGCGACAAGGCTGCCGCCCGTCGGCCACAAGGCAAGTGTGCTGACACCCATGCGAGAAAAGCGTCCGCCATTTTGCACCACCACCCCGACCTCGGACCGCGGAGATATCTCCGTTGGTGCGGGCGCTACGTCGGCCTGTCGCGCAGTCAGCGGGCGCAGCAGAACAAGCGCTGCGATCAGTGCCGGGACCGCGTAGTATACCGCGCGAAAGGCGAGAATGGCTGCCAACAATGGCGTCGGATCTGCCCATGGTGTCGCCGTCAACAGTACCAGTTCGAACGGGCCGACACCGCCGGGCGTGTTCGACACCAGTCCACATCCCAGCGCGATCAAAAACAGCGGAAGGAAGGTCGCTAGCTCAATCGCGCCCTGCGGCAGCAGCACATAGAGCGCGCCCGCCGCCATCAGCAGATCAACTGTCGCCCAACCAATGCAGGCCAGCGCCATCGACAACTGGGGCAGGGCAATGCTGCGCCCGGCGATCCGAACGCGTGGCAGGACAAACAGAACGATCAGCGCCACAGGTGCCCCAAGGGCTACGGCCAGTGCTGGCCAATACGTCCATGCGGGGGCGGGCAACAGCAGGGAGGCAATGGCCGTGACGGTCCCCCAGGCCAAGACAAACGTGGCCGAGACCAGCGCAGAGAGTTTGCCAGCCTCGATCAGCGACAGATCCGGCAGCAACCGCCAGCGCACCAGCGCGCCGCTGACCACGCCCAGTCCAAGCGTTTGCCCCAAGGCGATCCCTGCCGCGCCCGAAATCCGGGCATTGCGGGCGGACACGCCGGTCCCGAGATGTCTGTGCGCCAGCAGATCATATTGCGCGACCGCCGAAAAACTCAGCAGGGTCAGCCCAAACGCAGCGGCCCATTGCCACGGTGCGAGTCCGCGCATCTGGTCGGGCAGGGCGCGCAGTGCCTCTGCGGTCAGGTGCTGTGCCACCAGCACCGCACAGATGCTGATCACGCACAGGGGCAGGACTGCCCGCGCAAGTTTGCGCACCCCGATTGATGTTGATGCCGGCATCGCAACTCTCCTCACCCTCGACCCGGGTCAAGAGGTAGACAGCTGTGGTGATCAAGCTGTTAATCCGGGCCGAAAGGATGCGGACAATGCCACTAAAAAACGCGCGACACCGGGTGCCGCGCGTTCGTAAATCACTTGAGTTGCGTAATGCAGCCCATTGATAGAATTAGGTTTCCGACATCAGTTGCGCTTTTGCCTCGGCCATCAGCGCAGCCATCTTGGCCCGGATTGTCGCCTCGTCCGCAAGTGTGCCCAGATCACCGGACACCTTGCGATAGACGTCCTCGTCGCCAGCCTCTTCAAAGTCTGACTTGACCACTTCGCGTGCGTAGTCCGCGGCGTCATCACCCGACTTTCCCATCAGCTCCGCGGCCCACAGGCCCAGCAGCTTGTTGCGGCGTGCTTCTGCCTTGAACTGCATTTCGGCATCGTGGGCGTATTTCGATTCAAACGCATTTTCGCGATCGTCAAAGGTGCTCATGGTCCAACTCCTGAGTATGGTCTTGTCCAAGATATGCGAGGCGGGGCGCTTGGGCGCAACCCCTTTGCTTGCGGCATTTCACCCGATTGCTTATGAGGGCGACAAGGTGCCCAAGACTCAGCAGGCGCCAAACGCGAAAGGACGCCCATGGCGCGACGCAAAAAGATTTACGAAGGCAAAGCCAAGATCCTGTACGAAGGTCCCGAGCCCGGCACGATTGTGCAGTACTTCAAGGATGACGCCACCGCCTTCAACGCCCAGAAGAAAGACGTGATCGAAGGCAAGGGTGTTCTGAACAACCGCCTGAGCGAGTTTTTCATGACCGGCCTCGGCCAGATCGGCGTGCCGACCCATTTCCTGAAACGGCTGAACATGCGCGAACAGCTCGTGCGTTCTTGCGAGATTGTTCCGCTCGAGGTGATCGTGCGCAACTATGCCGCCGGGACCATGAGCCAGCGCCTTGGCATCGATGAGGGCACGCAGTTGCCGCGGCCAATTGTCGAATATTGCTACAAGGACGACGCGCTGGGTGATCCGCTTGTCACCGAGGAACATATCGCGGCCTTCGGCTGGGCCAGCCAGCAGGACATGGACGACATCCTCAGTCTTGCACTGCGGGTCAATGATTTCCTCTCGGGCGTGATGCTGGCCGTGGGCATCCGTCTGGTCGACTTCAAGATCGAGATTGGCCGCGTCTACGATGGCGACTTCATGCGCCTCATCATCGCCGACGAGATCAGCCCCGACAGCTGCCGCCTTTGGGACATCGAGACGGGCCAAAAGCTCGACAAGGATGTGTTCCGCCGCGACCTCGGCAATCTCGCCGACGCCTATACCGAAGTGGCACGCCGTCTGGGTGTGCTGCCCAAGACGTCGAGCCCGATCACCAAACCAACGCTCATCAACTAAGAGACGAGACACGCCATGAAAGCCACAGTGCATGTGATGCTGAAGACCGGAGTACTGGACCCGCAGGGCGAGGCCGTGCGCCACGCGCTTGGCGCGCTTGGGTTCGATGGTGTGAACAGCGTACGGCAGGGCAAAGTGATCGAACTGGACCTTGCCGACGGCACATCCGAGGCAGATGTGACCGCCATGTGTGAAAAACTGCTCGCCAACACGGTTATCGAAAGCTTCCGGGTCGACATGTCATGAAGGCCGCGGTTGTCGTTTTCCCGGGTTCCAACTGTGATCGTGACCTTGCCGTAGCCTTTCGTGCCGCGGGCGCAGAGGTCGAGATGGTGTGGCACAAGGACACCGATCTGCCCGCCGGGCTGGATATCGTGGGCGTGCCGGGCGGGTTTTCCTTTGGCGACTACCTGCGCTGCGGCGCGATTGCTGCCAATTCACCGATCTGCCGCGCTGTGAAGGGCCATGCCGATCGTGGCGGCTATGTTCTGGGCATTTGCAACGGGTTTCAGGTGCTCACCGAAACCGGCATCCTGCCCGGTGCCCTGCTGCGCAATGCGGGCCTCAAATATATCTGCAAGACCGTGGGTCTCAAGGTCGAGACATCGCAATCGATTTATACCGAAGGGTACAACGCAGGTGACGTGGTCGATATCCCGATTGCGCATCACGACGGCAATTACTTTGCCGATGACGCTACGTTGGCGGCGCTGACGGACGAGGATCGCATCGCGTTTTCCTACACTGACAACCCGAACGGATCGCAGCGCGACATCGCAGGCATCCTGTCGGAGAACCGGCGCGTCCTCGGCATGATGCCGCACCCGGAACGGGCGGCGGATTCAGGCCATGGCGGCACCGACGGACAGGCGCTCTTTCGCGCAGTGGCGGGGCAACTGACAACCGCGTGACTTGAGCCGGGCGCGCCCGCGCCCTAGAGTTGCCGCCCATGGCCCTGTCATCAAACGCTCAGAACGCCCGGCCCGGCGCACCCGGCCCAAGGACCACCACGACCAGCTGGCGTGTCCGGCTGGCATTGGCGTTGCTGACAATCGTTGCGGTTGTCACGGTCTATTTCACCAACAGGCTGCTGACGGACCGGTTCACCGAGACCACCCGCAACCGGGCCGAACTGCGTCTGGCACTCTATTCCGGCAACCTGCTCAGCGAACTCAGGCAGGCGGCCATTGTCCCGCAACTCCTGGCGCGCGATCCGACGCTGATCGGTGCGTTGAATTCGGCGGATTACCAGCAATCGACGCAGCGCCTCATTTCTTTTGTCGAAGAGATCGGAGCGGCGAACCTTATCCTTCTTGACCGGGACGGACGCGCGGTTGCGGCCACAGATCGCAATCGGCTGGGGTCAAACCATCGGACGGACCCGTATTTCATCGACGCGTTGCGTGCCAACGACACCATCTTTACCGTTGCCCCGCGCGAGGCAGGTGGTTTCGCCTTTACCTATTCCCGGCGTGTGACCGCCGGGACGGATGTTCTGGGCGTGATCGCGGTCGAGGTGGATTTGCAAAAATTCGAACGCGCTTGGGCGGGTATTTCGGCTGCGGTGCTAGTGACCGACAGTTCCGGCCAGATCATTCTGGCCACCGAACCGCGCTGGCGCGGTCGCACCGAAGAAGACGCGCTGGCCCGCCAAACCCCGCAAAGCGCGATCGAACGCGCCATCCGTGCCACGGCGGATTGGACGGCGCTTCCGGCGGATGCGTACCTGCAGGGCGAGGGCGTGATGCGGCTTGAGACGCGGGTGGCGTTCCGTGGCTGGCGCATGACGTCCTTTACCACCTACGCCTCGGTGCGCGAGCGGGTGAACGGCGTCCTGGCGCTTGAAATCATGGGATTCGCGATCCTTCTGGCGCTCGCCTTTTATGCGCTCAGCCGTCGCTCGGCGCTGCGCCTTGCCCTCTTTGCGCGCGAGTCGGCAGAGCTTCGCCATCTGAACGCACAGTTGCAGCGGGAAATCGCCGAACGAAAACGCGTGCAGGAAGACCTCGCCGTGGCCGAGCAAACGCTGGAACAATCCTCGAAACTGGCCGCCTTGGGCGAGATGTCGGCGGCGGTCAGTCACGAGTTGAACCAACCGCTTGCGGCGATGAAAACCTATCTCGCCGGTGCGCGGCTTCTGTTGCGCCGCAACCGCCCCGAAGAGGCGCTGGTCAGCTTTGGCCGCATCGACGACTTGATCGAGCGGATGGGCGCCATCACCCGCCAGCTCAAATCCTATGCCCGCAAGGGGCAGGACGCGTTCAGCCCAGTAAACATGGGCGATGCGCTGGCCTCGAGCCTGTCGATGATGGAGCCGCAGCTGCGCCAGCGGCGCGTCCTGATCAACCGCGTCGTGCCGCCTGCACCCATTGAGGTGCTGGGGGACCGGATGCGGATCGAACAGGTGATGGTCAACCTCTTGCGCAACGCAATCGACGCCACCAAATCGGTACGGGAACCACAGGTGGACATCATCCTGTCCGCCGGTGAAACGGCGACGCTGACCGTGCGCGACAACGGCCCCGGTATCGAAGACCTCGAAAGCCTGTTCGAGCCCTTTTATACCACCAAGCAGCCCGGCGACGGCGTCGGGCTGGGGCTTGCCATCTCGTCCGGCATTGTCAACGATTTGGGCGGACGGCTGACCGCGCGGAACGGACAGGCAGGCGGCGCCGTTTTTGAAATGCAGTTGCCCATCCTCGAACAGGATGCGGAAAAAGACACAAATATCGCAGCGGCGGAGTAAGCCCAAATGACCCAAGCCATGAAGATCGCCATCGTCGACGATGAGCAGGACATGCGCCAATCCATCAGCCAGTGGCTGGCACTGTCCGGGTACGACACCGAAACCTTTGCGAGCGCCGAAGACGCGCTCAAGGTACTGGGCCCCGACTACCCCGGCATCGTGATCTCGGACATCAAGATGCCCGGCATGGACGGCATGCAGTTCCTCAAAAAGCTGATGGGCAATGACAGCGCGCTGCCTGTGATCATGATCACGGGGCACGGTGACGTGCCCATGGCGGTCGAGGCGATGCGCGTTGGCGCGTTCGATTTTCTGGAAAAACCGTTCAACCCCGACCGTATGTCGGAACTGGCGAAAAAGGCCACGGGCGCGCGCCGTCTGACCATGGACAACCGCGTGCTGCGCCGCGAGCTGTCAGACGGCGGCCAGTTGATGAAAAAGCTGATTGGTCAAAGCCCGGTGATGGAGCGTCTGCGCGAGGACATTCTTGATCTCGGTCAGGCTGACGGTCACGTGCTGATCGATGGCGAAACCGGCACGGGCAAGACGCTCGTTGCGCACGCGCTGCACGCCGTGGGCAGCCGGGCGGGCAAGAAATTCGTGCTCGTCAGCTGTTCGGCCTGGGAAGAGGACGCGCTGGCCAAGCGCCTCTTTGGCCCGATGCTGCCCGAGGACAGCGCACTGCCCGCCATAGAAGAGGCGCGCGGCGGCACGCTGGTGCTCGAAGATATCGAAGCGCTGAGCGAAGGGCTGCAAGCGCGGCTTTTGTCGGTGATCAACGAACAGGGCACGCCTGCCGAAACCCGCATCGTGGGCATCTGCAACATGCAGGAGGCCGGGCGCACCTGCGAGGACGCGCTCCGCCCCGATCTGTTCTACCGGCTTGCGGCGCTCAAGATCACGGTGCCCCCGTTGCGTCAGCGCGGCGAGGATATCCTGACGCTCTTCACCCGGCTCAGCGATCAGTTCGCGGATGAATACGGCTGCGAGGCGCCCAAAGTGTCCGCGCAGGAGGCCGCCCAGCTGTTGCAGGCCCCATGGCCGGGCAATGTGCGCCAGCTGATCAACATCGCGGAACGTGCGGTGTTGCAGGCGCGGCGCGGCACCGGCTCCATCGCGTCGCTCTTGATGAACGATCACGAGGAAATGCAGCCCGTCATGACAACCGAGGGCAAACCGCTCAAGGAGTATGTCGAGGCGTTCGAACGTATGCTCATCGACAACACCATGCGCCGTCACAAGGGGTCGATCGCATCCGTGATGGACGAACTGTGCCTGCCACGCCGGACGCTGAACGAAAAGATGGCGAAATACGGCCTGCAACGGTCCGACTATCTCTAGCATCCAATGAAGATCGTTAGCCTGAATGCCTGGGGCGGCCAGATGTGGGACGCGCTGGCCGCGTGGCTTCCTTATGTGGCTCCGGATGTCCTGTGCCTGCAAGAGGTAACGCGCGCGCCCGTGCCAAGCCCCGCGTGGCTGACCTATCGCGACGCCTACCGCAAGCTGGATCAGCGCGCCGATGTCTTTGGCGATGTATCCGCCCTGTTGCCCGATCATCAGGCGTCGTTTGCACCGGCAACCCGAGGATTTCTGGAAGATGCGCATAGCAACCCGGTGGTTTCTGAACACGGGCTGGGGGTCTGGGTCCGCCGGGACCTTGCGGTCACGGGCCGGGCGCAGGCCTTCATCCACGGTGCGTTCCGCTCGGGCGGCTGGGGGCCAGAACCAGTCCCGCGCACGATGCAGGTGATGCGGATCGAGGACCCGGAAACCGGCAAAAACCTGTGCATTGGCCACCTGCACGGACTGCGCGACCCGGATGGCAAAGGCGACACGCCCGCGCGGGCCGCACAAACGGCACGGATTGTGAAAGTGTTCCAAAGCCTCTGTGGCCCGCACGACAACGGCGTTCTGGGCGGAGATTTCAACCTGTTGCCGGACAGCGCCTGTTTCGACCGCTTGCACGGCATCGGCCTGCACAATCTGATTGCCCACCACGGTATCACCGACACGCGCACCACGCTCTACGCCAAGCCGCAGCGCTTTGCCGATTACATGCTGGTGACCCGCGATCTGCTGGGCGCGGGCTTCTCGGTGCCCGGTAAACCCGAAGTGTCCGACCACCGCCCGCTGATTCTGGAGCTGTGACGGGTATCCCGCACTGCAATTCGACCCAAGGTTGCACGGCCATCACGATTGCCCATTGTCAATGCCCCCCAGTTCCACTTATCTAAAGACACGGAGCAGATCGATGCGCAAACGCATCAGCCCCGTTATGAGATTCGCTGTTGTACCGTGTCACTCAGGGCCAGTCCCGCCGCGCTACCACAGACCGATTGGGCCGGAAACGGCCACGAGACGCTGACGCAAACCGAGGTTTGGCGCAGCTTATGAATGGATACACCACCCCGAGGGGCGCGTGTGTCGGAGAAGAACCGCGATGACGCGCGTGAGGACAGTATTGATCCCGGCAGGTGGCCCTCAGGGCCAGGCCTGCGGCGTGACACACATCGCTCAGACAAGACATGTACCCAAGACGCTGGCACCCCCGGGTGCCCGGCGCTTACGTGCGTGCAATGGACTTTCATGGCAAAAAAGATGCTTATCGATGCCACCCACGCGGAAGAGACCCGCGTCGTGGTGGTGGACGGAAACAAGGTTGAGGAATTCGACTTTGAATCCGAAAACAAACGCCAGCTCGCTGGCAACATCTATCTCGCAAAGGTAACACGGGTCGAACCGTCGCTTCAGGCGGCGTTTATCGACTATGGTGGCAATCGCCACGGCTTCCTCGCGTTCTCGGAAATCCACCCGGATTACTACCAGATCCCCGTCGCCGACCGCGAGGCGCTGATGGAGGAAGAACGGGCTTACGTCGAAGCGCAAAAGGCGCGTGACGAGGCCGAAGAGAAATCCCGCAGCAAGTCCAAGTCGTCGCGCAGCCGGTCGCGCTCCAAGGCGTCGAAGGCCACGGACGAGGATCCCAAGGTCTCGACCGAGATCGAAGGGATGGAGACCATCGACCTCGACGCCGAAGTGCCCGAGGACGAAGCGGCATCGCCCATGGAAACCGTGGCCGAGACGCCGGTGGAGACACCGTCTGCGGATGAACCCGAGACCGAGGCAGACGACACCGAGGCCACGGCCGAGCCGGACGCGGATGACGATGATACGTCCACTGCGGCCGCGGATGCGACATCCAAGGATGACAGCATCGAATCCGTTGCCGACGAGGACGACAGCGAGGACATCCGGCCCGTGCGCAAACCGCGCCCGCGCCGCTATAAGATCCAGGAAGTCATCAAGGTCCGCCAGATCCTGCTGGTGCAAGTCGTCAAGGAAGAGCGCGGCAACAAGGGCGCGGCCCTGACCACATATCTGTCGCTGGCCGGGCGCTACTGCGTCCTGATGCCGAACACAGCCCGTGGCGGCGGCATCAGCCGCAAGATCACCAACGCCGCCGACCGCAAGAAACTCAAGGAGATCGCGAACGAGATCGACGTGCCGACCGGCGCGGGCCTGATCGTGCGGACTGCCGGTGCTCAGCGCACCAAGTCCGAGATCAAGCGTGACTATGAATACCTGCAACGCCTGTGGGAACAGATTCGCGAGCTGACGCTGAAATCCATCGCGCCCGCCAAGATCTACGAAGAGGGCGACCTGATCAAACGTTCGATCCGCGACCTCTACAACCGCGAGATCGACGAGGTGTTCGTCGAAGGCGAGCGCGGCTACCGCATCGCCAAGGACTTCATGAAAATGATCATGCCGTCCCATGCCAAGAACGTGAAACAGTACCAGGACAGCCTGCCGCTCTTTGCGCGCTATCAGGTCGAAACCTATCTGGGTGGCATGTTCAACCCGACGGTTCAGCTGAAATCCGGTGGCTACATCGTGATCGGCGTGACCGAGGCGCTGGTCGCCATCGACGTGAACTCTGGTCGTGCGACCAAGGAAGGATCGATCGAAGAAACCGCGCTCAAGACCAACCTTGAGGCCGCCGAAGAGGTGGCGCGCCAATTGCGTCTGCGTGACCTCGCGGGCCTGATCGTCATCGACTTTATCGACATGGACGAGCGCAAGAACAACTCCGCCGTCGAAAAGCGGATGAAGGACAAGCTCAAGACCGACCGCGCCCGCATTCAAGTGGGCCGCATCTCCGGTTTTGGCCTGATGGAGATGTCGCGCCAGCGTTTGCGCCCCGGCATGATCGAGGCCACGACACAGCCCTGCGCGGCCTGTCACGGCACCGGCCTGATCCGGTCGGATGACAACCTTGCCCTGTCCATCCTCCGTCAGATCGAAGAGGAAGGCACCCGCCGCCGTTCGCGCGAAGTGCTCGTGAAATGCCCCGTGGGCATCGCCAACTTCCTGATGAACCACAAGCGCGAACACATCGCGCAGATCGAGGCCCGCTATGGCCTGTCGGTGCGCGTCGAAGGCGACCCGCATCTGGTCAGCCCCGATTTCTCGGTCGAGAAATTCAAGACGGCGACCCGCGTGGTAAAGGCCGTGTCCGAAGCGGTCGTGTCTGTCGATACCTCGATCATGGACCAGATCGACGAAGACGAGGCGGATGCCGAAGAGGCCGAAGCGACCGAGACCACCACCACGACCGAAGACGGTGAACCCAAGCCCAAGCGTCGCCGTCGCCGGCGTCGCCGGTCGCGTAGCAAATCCTCCACCTACGCAGGTGAGGATGGCACCGAGGGCGAGGCCAGCGCGGACGATGCCGACGATACGGTGACCGAAGACGGCACCGCGTCGGAGGAGCCGACGGAGGCCGATGCCGCGCCAGCCACCACCGAAGCGGCTGCGGAGGACGAAGCGGCACCAGCGCCCAAGAAGACGCCGACGCGGACGCGCTCGACCAGCCGGTCGACATCCTCGCGCAGCACGGCATCGAAAACCGCTGCAAAGGCAGAGCCCGCAGCAGAAACGCCGGCACCTGCAGAGGAGAAGGCCGACGTTGTCGAGGACGCACCTGCGCCCAAGCCCAAGACAACACGGTCGCGCAGCACAAAGCCCAAGGTAGCAGAGCCAGTGGCCGCAGAATCCGAGGAAGCCGCGCCCGTCGAGGCTGCGTCTGAACCCACACCGGAACCCGTTGCCGAAGTGCCGGAACCGGTCGCAGAAACCCCGGCAGAGCCGGTGGTCGAAGTGGCCGCAGCCGCACCCGAACCCGCGGCACCGGACGAACCGCCCAAGCCCAAGAAACGCGGCTGGTGGTCGCTGGGTAAATGATCAAAGGGGCGTGCCGAAAGGCGCGCCCTTATCCTTTGCGGATCACGTAGTGCTGCACCGGGCCGCCCAGATCGCTCGACACCAGCTCATGCCCGGCCTCCGCGCAGAAATGCGGAATGTCGACAATCGCCGCCGGATCATCGGCCATCACCTCAAGGGTCTGACCGGACGCCAACGCCTGCAACCGCTTGCGGGCCTTGAGAACGGGAAGCGGGCACAACAGGCCCGTCGCATCGAGAGTTTGATCGCTGTCCATGCCCGCCACATAGGCGTGATGTTTCAACCTGTCCACAGACATGTGACCACGTGGCCCGTGACGCGGGCCCACGCACGGGGTAGGGGAGAGACATGTTTGGAATTGATATCATCGACGCAAGCCTGCTGCCTGCGATGAGCGTGGCGCTCCTTGCGGGCATCATCAGCTTTCTCAGCCCCTGTGTGCTGCCGATCGTGCCGCCTTACCTGGCCTATATGTCGGGCATGACCGTCAGCGAGATGTCCGATGGCCGCTCCGGCCGGCACCGCGCCACGATCACCGCGCTGTTCTTTGTGCTGGGGCTGAGCACGGTGTTCATCATTCTGGGCTTTGCCGCGTCGGCCTTTGGCGCGTTTTTCCTGATGAACCAAGTGCTGTTCGCCCAGATCTCGGGCGCGGTCATCATGGTGTTCGGCCTGCATTTTCTGGGTGTGTTCCGCATCCCGTTTCTCGACCGAGAGGCGCGGATGGAGGCGGGTGATCAGGGTGGGTCATCCTTTGGCGCCTATGTTCTGGGCCTTGCCTTTGCCTTCGGCTGGACCCCATGCATCGGCCCGCAACTGGGGGCGATCCTGACCCTTGCCGCCTCCGAGGCGTCGGTGACACGGGGCACCTTCCTGCTGGGCATCTATGCGGCGGGCCTCGGCATTCCGTTCCTTTTGGCCGCGATGTTCATGAGCCGTGCAATGGGGCTGATGAACCGCATCAAACGGCATATGGGCCTGATCGAAAAGATCATGGGCGCGCTCTTGCTGCTCGTAGGGGCCGCGATGCTCTTTGGCCTGTTCACCCGCTTTTCCTTCTGGCTGTTGGAACAGTTTCCGGCGCTGGCAACGCTGGGCTGACCGCGCCCGCCGAACGCCTTACTTTGGTCCAACACTTGCGCTAGACTGACGCCAACAGAGGTGCAGTCATGAGCAGTTCGCATCCACATCACGTGTCGCGCCGCCGGGTGTTCTATATCCCCGGCTACGACCCGATCCACCCGCGCCGGTACAGGGAACTGTACCGCAAGGAAGGCGCTGCGCAGGCGGCCATCTCGGGTTATGAGATCGGGTTGAAGCCCAAGACGGGCGAAGGCCACTATGGCTGGCAGGTTGACGCACAGATTGACGGCCGCGGCGTGCACAGCGACATCGACGTGTTGGTCTGGTCCGACATCGTGCGCGACAGCATGGACGCGTCCATCCCCGGCACCTATGCCCAGCTGATCCGCACCGCCTGGACCTATATCGCAACCGGCGCCTTGCGCCGCCTGATGCGGCTGCGCAAGGGGCCGGTGATCGCCGCACTCTATCCTGTGGGTATGTTGTTGGCGCAGCTGCTGATCGCCCTCGCCATTTGGGCCGCACTTTGGCGTATCGGTTTGGGGCTGGCGGGTACGGCGGGCGCGTGGGGCGGGGCCGCTCTGGGCTCTGTCGCCTTTGTCGTGGTGCTGCGATGGTTCAAATCCAAGGATGGCAAGTTCTTTGCCTACTACCTGATGCACGACTACGCCTATTCCGCGGCCTCTCGCGGGCGCAACCCCGCCCCGCTCGAGGCGCGCATGGCGGCCTTTGGCGACAGTATCTCCGCGGCCCTCCGGGACGACGTGGACGAGGTGCTGGTGGTCGGCCATTCATCTGGCGCGCATCTGGGTGTGTCGATCCTGGCCGATCTGATCCGCGCCGGTCGGGTGCCCGAGCACGGCCCCGCACTGTCCTTCCTGTCGCTGGGGCAGGTGGTGCCGATGGTGTCGTTCCTGCCAGAGGCCGACCGGCTGCGCGCCGATCTGCACTACCTGTCGGCCCGCCCCGAACTGGCCTGGGTCGACGTGACCGCACCGGGCGACGGTTGCGCCTTTGCGCTTTGCGATCCGGTATCGGTGTCGGGCGTGGCCCCTGCAGACAAACGCTGGCCGCTTGTCTTTTCCGCGGCCTTCACCCAAACGCTCAGCGCGGAGCGGTGGGCCGAACTGCGCTGGCGCTTTTTTCGCCTGCATTTCCAGTACATGTGCGCCTTTGACCGGCCCAAGGACTACGACTATTTCCAGATCACCGCCGGGCCTCAGACACTGGCCACCCGTTATGCAGACCGGCCCCCGTCGAAATCGCGCATCGATCACGCGGTGTCGAAATACACGTCGATGGCCGCATGATCCCGCCCAAACCGCCCAGCCGCCCGGACCGCGTGTCGCTCTGGCGCTACATGCAGCTCTTTCGTCAGGACATCCTGTCGGCACAGCCCGCACGGCTCTATCGCGCATGGATGGCCGAATTCCGCACGCCGTTTTTCCGCAGCTACATGATGAACCAACCCGATCTGGTGAAAACCGTGCTCAAGGATCGGCCCGACACCTTCCCCAAATCCGACCGCATCGGCGAAGGGCTGCGCCCGCTGCTGGGCAACTCGGTGTTTCTGACCAATGGCGAGACGTGGAAACGCCAGCGCCGCATCATCGACCCGGCCTTTGAAGGCGGGCGGCTGCGCGAGACCTTTCCGGCCATGTGGGACGCCTCCGAGGCGGCGGCGACCCGGCTGCCCGAGGGCGTGACCGAGATCGAGGAACACACCAGCCACGCCGCGGCGGACGTGATCTTTCGCACGCTGTTCTCGATCCCGATCGAAAACGAGCTGGCCTCTGCAGTGTTTCACGAATTCCGCGCCTATCAGCGCAGCCAACCCATTCTGAACCTTGCGGCCTTCGTGCCGCTGCCGCGCTGGATGCCGCGCCTGTTTCGCAAGGACACCCGCGCCAGCGCCGCCCGGATCCGCGCGCTGATTGCGCAACTGGTCGACACCCGCGCCGCCGAAATCGCCGCAGGTACCGCACCCGACGATCTGGCGACCAAGATCATGACAACCGTGGACCCCGAAACCGGCCACACATTCGCGCCGGATGAAATGGTCGATCAGGTCGCGATCTTTTTTCTGGCCGGGCACGAAACCAGCGCCTCCGCGCTGGCTTGGGCGCTCTATCTGATGGCACTTTACCCCGATTGGCAGGACAAGGTCGCGGCAGAGGCGCAGGCCCTGACCACCTGCGACTTTTCGGTGATGTCGCAACTGCCCGTCACCCGTGACGTGTTCCGCGAGACCCTGCGGCTTTATCCGCCGGTGCCGATGATGGTGCGCGAGGCCACATGCCCCGAACGGTTCCGCGACCGCGACGTACCCAAGGGCAGCCAATTGGTGCTCAGCCCATGGCACCTGCACCGGCATGAACGGCTATGGGACCGGCCGGACGATTTCGACCCCGCACGCTGGCACACCGAAAACGGCAAGGCCTGTGCACGTGACGCCTATATCCCCTTTTCGGCCGGGCCGCGCGTGTGCACCGGCGCCGGCTTTGCCATGGTCGAGGGGCCACTGATCCTGGCCCGTCTGCTGCGCGATATGCGGGTAACATGCGTGCCAGACCGGACGCCCGTGCCCGTCGCCCACCTGACCGTGCGCGCCAAAGAAGGCATCTGGCTAAATTTGTGCCACCGTCAGCGCTAACATGCGCGCCACGGGATTAACGCCGTGAAAGGAATGGGTTAGACCATCGTCAATTGCCCTTGTCACTTTGGAGACCCCGATGACCGACTTTACGAAAATGCGCGACCAGATGGAAAAAGGCGCAGGTTTCATCGCCGCTTTGGATCAATCGGGCGGGTCCACTCCCAAGGCGCTGGCGCTCTATGGCGTGGACGCCAACGACTACGACAGCGAAGAGGCGATGTTCGCCGAAATCCAGCGCATGCGCGAGCGGATCATCCTCGCCCCCGATTTCACCAAGGACAAGGTGATCGGCGCGATCCTGTTTGAAAAGACGCTGAACGAAACCATCCAGGGCGATGCGGTGCCGGGACACCTCTGGGCCAAGCGCGGCGTTGTGCCGTTCCTCAAGATCGACAAGGGGCTCGAGGACGAGGCCAACGGCGTGCAACTGCTGAAGTCCATTCCGGGTCTCGCGGACACTCTCGCGGCGGCCAAGGCGATGGGCGTCTTTGGCACCAAGGAACGGTCGGTCGTGCATTCCGCCAACGCCGATGGCATCGCGGCCATCGTCGACAACCAGATGGCCGTCGCCCAAGAGGTAATCGCGGCGGGCATGGTGCCGATCATCGAACCCGAGGTGAATATCCATTCCGAAACCAAGGCCCAGGCCGAAGACATGCTGGCCGCCACGCTGATGGACCGCATCAATGCGCTGTCCGAAGGGCAGGACGTCATGCTCAAGCTGACCTTGCCGGAGCAGCCGGGCCTTTATGATGCACTCGCTGATCACCCGCGTGTCATGCGCGTCGTGGCGCTGTCAGGCGGCTATTCCACGGCGGACGCCAGCGCGCGTCTGGCCAAGAACCACAAGATGATCGCCAGCTTCAGCCGTGCGCTTACCGAAGGGTTGCAGCGTGACATGTCGGATGCGGATTTCGTCGCGGCCCTCGGCGCGAACATCAAGACGATTTACGACGCGTCCATCGCCTGATCCTTGTACCAGGCCAGCACGTAAACCCGGATCGCCGAGGCCAGACCGGTCTCGGGGTCACGTTCTGCATCAATATCGCTCGCCAGGGCGTTGATTGGCATGGATTTTGCCGCAGCTATTTCGCGGAAGGCGATCCAGAATTCGGCCTCCAGCGATACGCTGGTCCGGTGGCCTTTGAGGGTCAGGGAACGTTTTTGCGGTCGTCCGCTCACTGGTCGCCCCAGAACCGGCGCGCGGGGTCCAGCTCCGCAATCCGCGCATAGGTGTTCAGCACGCGCGCCAACGATCCTTCGTTTGCGCGGATATACCGGCGGGCCCGGCGCAGGGCGCGCACGCGTTGCTTTGCAGCCTTTTCTGTGTCCAGCTCTTGGGTCATCACGGGTTACCTTTTACACGACTGACGACCGTTATGGCGCGCGTTTATGGCGATTTGGGGTCGTCATCCGTGCCATACGGTGGCGTGTCCAAGGCTTTTCCATCCAGATCACGCGCAGAACGGGAATTTTCCAGTTCTGCGTGCGTCTTCTCTGATTTCGTGCGGCCATAGGCGATGACGTTGGCCGCGGCCTGCGCCTTCTTGGCCGCACGGGCGCGCGCCTTGCGCACCTTGTTCAGGTTGATCGGTGCGCTCACTTGGGTCCGATCATGTTTTCGGGGCGCACCACGCGGTTGAACGTCTCTTCGTCCACGAACCCAAGGGCAATCGCCTCTTGCAGCAGGGTCGTGCCGTTCTTGTGCGCGGTCTTGGCCACCTTCGTCGCGTTGTCATAGCCGATCTCGGGCGCCAGCGCCGTCACCAGCATCAGAGATTCGCGCATCAGCTTGTCGATCCGCACCTCGTCCGCTTGCAGACCCACAACAAGGTTGTCGGTGAATGCCGAACTGGCGTCGCCCAAAAGCTGCATGGATTGCAGCACGTTATAGGCCATCATCGGCTTGTAGACGTTCAGCTCGAAATGCCCCTGGCTGCCGGCAAAGCCTACGGCGGCATCGTTGCCCATCACATGGGCACAGACCTGCGTCAGCGCCTCGCACTGGGTCGGGTTGACCTTGCCCGGCATGATCGACGATCCCGGCTCGTTCTCGGGCAGCACCAGTTCGCCCAGACCACAGCGGGGGCCCGAACCCAGCAACCGGATGTCATTGGCGATCTTGAAGAGCGATGCGGCAACCGTCTTCAGCGCCCCGGACATCTCGACCATCGCATCATGGGCGGCCAGCGCCTCGAACTTGTTCGGTGCCGTAACAAAGGGCAGGCCGGTAATGTCCGCCATATGCCCCGCGACCGCCTCGGCCCAGCCGACCTTGGTATTCAGGCCCGTTCCCACGGCGGTGCCGCCCTGTGCCAGCTCGTAAATCCGGCCCAGCGCGTCCTTGACCCGTTGAATGCCCATCGCCACCTGATGGCTGTAGCCGGAAAACTCCTGGCTCAGCGTCAGCGGGGTCGCGTCCTGTGTATGCGTGCGCCCGATCTTGATGATGCCGTCAAAGGCCGCGACCTTGTCCTCCAGCGCGGCGTGCAGCTTTTCCAGCCCCGGCAGCAGAACATCGCGCGCAGTCATCGCGGTCGAGATGTGCATGGCCGTGGGGAACGTATCATTCGACGACTGGCCCATGTTGCAATGATCGTTGGGATGGACCGGATCCTTCGACCCGATCACACCGCCCAGCAGCTCGATTGCGCGGTTGGCGATGACCTCGTTGGCATTCATGTTCGACTGCGTCCCCGATCCGGTCTGCCAGACCACCAGCGGAAAATTGTCGTCAAACTTGCCCGCCACAACCTCGGAGGCCGCCTGAATGATCGCATCCGCCAGCTTGGCATCCAGCGTACCTTGCGCCTTGTTCTGCATGGCGCAGGCCTGCTTGATCACGCCAAGGGCGCGCACCACGGCGATGGGCTGCTTTTCCCACCCGATGGGGAAGTTCATGATCGACCGCTGTGTCTGGGCACCCCAATACTTGTCTGCCGGTACTTCGAGCGGGCCAAAGCTGTCGGTTTCGGTGCGGGTGTCGGCCATCTGGCGGCTCCTTGCTAGAAATTCAAATGCCCTTTTCCTGTACCGGGCGGCGTCGGCACAAACAAGCGGTGAGCCCACCAAGTTGTGACCTTGTGATCTGTGCAAAATTGATCACGATAGGTGCAACAGCGTGTGAGCATCCCTATATTGAGAAGAGATGTGCGCAGATCAGGAGCCCAACGAAATGCCAGCCCAACGTGAACTTGCCGTTTCTGTGGTCCCGCAACTGATCGGTGCGTTGGTTCTTCTGGCGCTTGCCCTTGGACTTCTGGCCAGTCAGGCGCGCGCGGATGCTGATCCGTTCATGGGTTCTTACGCCGGTTCGGCCGAGATCACCGCACAGGACGGCACCAAGACACCCCGCGACATGAGCGTCGAAATCTCTGAAACGCGCGACGGCTTCCGGGTGCAATGGACGTCGATTACCTATCGCGCCTCGGGCAAGGTATCCGAGAAATCCTATTCCATCGACTTCGTGCCGAGCGGGCGCCCCGCCGTCTATGCTGCGGCCCAGCGCAAGAACGTGTTTGGCCATGAGGTTCAGCTTGATCCGATGAAAGGCGAGCCCTACGTCTGGGCGCGCATCACTGATGGGACGCTGACGGTCTATTCGCTTTTTGTCGATGCCGAGGGCGGTTACAACCTGCAACAATACGACCGCACCCTGGCCGAAGGCGGCCTCAATCTGCGGTTCCAGTCGATCCGCGATGGACAGATCCAGCGCGCGGTCGAAACCTTTCTCACCAGGAAATAAGACGCAAAGCTATTTGCGGAAACTGTCCAGAGAAACGACGTCGGCGTCCTTGCCGTCGGCTTTTCCCTTGGCCGCTCCGTCCATATCGACAGCCTTGGGGGCGGAAGATGCCGGGCTGGGCAGGATCTCGGGCGGCGACGCCGGCGCATCCTCGTCCTGATCATCGCCTTGCGTCTCGAACCGCAGCCCGAATTCCACGGACGGATCTACGAAGGTCTTGATGGCGTCATAGGGAATATACAGCGGTTCTGGCGCGTCACCAAAGTTCAGCGTGACGGCAAATCCTTCGGCACCCACATCCAGCTTGTCATACCAATGCTGCATCACAACCGTCATCTCGCCGGGATAGCGGTCGCTCAGCCAGTCGGCCAACTCGGCATCCGGGTGGCTCGTGTCAAAGGTGATAAAGAAATGATGCGCTCCGGGCAGGCCGTTCTCGGCCACGTCGGTCAACACTTTGCGAATGAGGCCACGCATGGCCTCATGCATCAAGTTGCCGTAATCGATGTTCCGGCTCATGGCAGTCCTCGTGCGGTTCGTCATTACCATATCCCAATTCCCGCCAGTGAAAAGAGCCGGTTGCACGAATGCGCGGATTAAGTGAACCCCAAGAGGAAAACGCCGCATCCCAGTGCGGCCATCACCGACAGTGAAGCAAACAGGCTCAATCGTATCCCAAGCATCAACACAGCCGCGAGACATGTCAGGGCCAGCGCGGCCACGTCCAGCGTGGCAAGCTGTGGCACGGGCAGGGCAAGGCCCCGCACGGTGCCGACGCTTGTGAACAGGACATGCAGCGCAAACCAGACCGACAGGTTCAGGATCACGCCCGTGACCGCCGCCGTGATCCCGCGCAGGGCCGCTGCCAGTCGCGGGCGCGCCGCGATGTGATCAAGATACGGGCCAGCTGCGAAGATCCAGAGAAAACATGGGGTGAACGTGACCCACAACGCGACCATTCCAGCGGCCAGCGCCATGCCAACGCCCCCCTGCGCATAGCCCGCAAGCAGGGCCACGAACTCGGTCACCAGGATCAGGGGACCGGGCGTCGTCTCGGCCAGGCCCAGCGCGTCGATCATCTGAGTCGTTGTAATCCAGCCGTAATCCTGCACAACGGCCTGCGTCATATAGGCCAGCACCGCATAGGCCCCGCCAAAGGTCACCACCGCCAGTTTGGAGAAAAACAGCGCGATCTGCAGCAGGAACTCCTGCGCAAACACCCAGAGTGCCACGACCGGAGCCGCCCAGAGTGCGGCCCAGACCGCAACCGTGGGCAAACTGTTCACGCGGGCCGGGGGCGGGGCAGGGACGGCATCACCGCGTGCCCGCGCATATCCCACGATCCCGGCCCCGACCACGATCCACGGAAACGGCACGCCAAACACAAACAGCGCAACAAAGGCCAACCCCGCCAACGCCCAGGCCAACGGCCCTTGCAATGCCTTGCGCGCCAGACGCATCAACGCCTGCACGACGATCACGATGACGGCCGCCTTGATCCCCAGAAAGCCCGCCTGCACCAGCGGCAGATCGCCGACCCAGACATAGCCCAGCGCCAGCGCCATGATCACCAGCGCACCCGGCACCACGAACAGCAACCCCGCCAGCAGCCCACCGGCCACGCCGCGCAACCGCCATCCGCCATAGGTGGCCAGCTGCATCGCCTCCGGCCCTGGCAACAACATGCACAGCGACAGCGCGCGCAGATACTGATCCTCGCTCAGCCACTTTTCCCGCACCACCAGCGCGTCGTGCATCAACGCAATCTGCGCCGCAGGTCCGCCAAAGGACAAAAGGCCGATCCGTCCGAACACACGTGTCATCTGCGACCATGTGGGCTCCGTCATGTGCCGCGCCCTCCGGGCCAATCATGGGTCTCGTCAAACCCGTCGCGTGCCCAGCGATACAGCGCGTCATAGATCGCCATCCCGGCGTCCAGCTGCGCCTGATCGTCCCGGTACTGTCGCGACAGCCCGACGGACAGCGCCAGCAATCCCGCCGCCTGCGGGGCGAGATCATGACGGTTGGTGTCCGCGGCCCGCACTACCTGCGCCATCCGTTCCAGCGCGGGCAGGTCCAGCGCAAATGCCTCCAGCATGGTATCAAAAGTACAGGCGTCGCCACGATGGCTCCAAAACGTGTCCTCGACATCGAAGGGGATTGCGCCAAACCGGTCTGCCACGTCCAGCACCTCGCCCGGTGCCACGAACAGCACCCGCGCGCCCGGATCGACAAAGCGGCGGATCAGCCAAGGGCAGGCAATGCGGTCGATCTTGGGCCGGTGCCGCGTCACCCACAGCGTTGCGCCGTCGACATGCGGCGGTACCACGGCGGCCGGAATGCCGGGCGCGCCGCTCTCACGCCACGCCATCATGCCGCCCGCAAGGTATTCGGCGCGGTGTCCGTCCGCGTTCAGCAAGGCAGCCACGCCCTGGCTCAGCTTGCGGCCTTTCTGACAGACAATCACGCAGGCGCGCGCTCCGACACAAGACCGAATGGCGTCGATGTCCGTGTGCGCGATCCGGCGCGCCGTCGGGATCAGATGGGGGTCAGCCTCAAAATCCGCATCGATGCAGACATCGACAATGACCGGCGCATCCGGCGTGCCGATCAGCCGCAACAATTGCCTGGGTGTGATTTCGTTTGGGGCAGCCATGAGCATGCATCCTTCACTCTGGAAACATGCGAACGTTGGGCTGTCGCCTCACGGGGTGTTCGCGCCGAACCCCATGGCCCCGTGATAGCGGCGCAAGGGACGGCGCGTCAAGCCTGCGTCCCTAGCCGAGGCGAAAGCCCCCCATCAGCAGCGCATAGGCGTTCTCGGGCAGTTGGTCGAGCTGTTCGAAGAACCGCAAGAGGTCGAACTGGGGATAGCTTTCGATCAGTTTGCCGTCTTTCTGACGGCTCATGATCTGCTGGTAGACTTCAATGGGCTTGCGCGTCCGGTTGCAATCACAGCGCACCCGCATCAGTGCGGCGGACCAATCGCCCTCATCGACCGTGTGGATGAACTCAACTTTCATATTGGTGACAAGACTGCGCAGTATCTCCATCCATTCGCGCACCTCGTGCGGCTCCACGGCGCGGTCATCGATCAGGATGTGATCCGGCGTTTCTGGGTGGAAATAGCGTTCGATGACATCCAGCCTGCCGCCTTCCCAGACCTCCTGATAGAACCGGCGCAGGATAACGGACGTGGGCACTGGCGCGTCCTGTCCCATGTCCAGGCTCATTGCAATCGTGTCCCGCCAAGCATGATTGCCAGCGCGTTCTCGGGCATCAGGCCCAGCTGTTCAAACAACATCAATGAATCAACCCCGCTATAAAGCTCAATCATCTTCGGGCCGTCGAAACGAACGATCATATGGTTGAACACATGCACTGGATCGCCCGAATGAGCCGCATGGCTCTTGATCTCGACCACGGCCGACAGCCAATCGCCCTGATCCACGGTCACGGGGATGTCGACCGTGATGGGGCCCAGCAATTCGCGCACCATGCTCACCAGTTCCACCATGTCATCGACCGCGAACGGCATTTCCCCCATGATCCCGCGGGTGCGCGCGTCAGGGGCCAGAACGGTTTTCAACGCGTCGACATTGCCCTTGACCCAAACCTCGTCAAAGTAGGTGCGCAATGTCTCGATCTTGTGCGGCATGCCACGGCTCTCCGCCAATCGTCATCAGGAATGTTCCGACACTACCGAGGCCGCATTAACAAAGGTTGAAAAGAAGAGGGAAAGTGCAGGCTTCTGTTGCCAGGTGCCTGCGAACCCCGCCTTACGCGGCTAGGCGCAAGGGCTTAATTTTCGATATTAGGAACGGCTTACGCCGCTACTGCCATCGGAGCACGATTGTCATTTGCAATTGTACAAGTTTCGCCGGTAACGGTGGCAGACAGCCGAGACAAAGCTAACCCCTTTAGACGTCCGTCGATCCTATTTCGTCCCCATGATCCCCAAATGAAGGATGTTTGGTGGAGACGCCGGGTACCGCCCCCGGGTCCGATCCGCTTATTACGAGCGCGTTTATGTCCATAGTCCCGAAGGACAGCAAATACATAGGATATCCCTCGAGGAATTACAATCTGTCACGGGACATACGGGCCGGTTTTTTGCCATGCCGGTGTCCATGTGTCAGATCAAAATGGGGCAGCAACATATTGCCTGGTAACGATTAAACGACGCTGGAAAGGTTTGCCGACAGGAACCACGCCGCCAGCACCGCCTCGACCCCGCCAAAGATCACAACCTTGCGCAGGGGCGGCTGATCAAAGGCCAGCGACAGAACGCGCCCAAGGGCGGCCCCGGTGAACGCGAACCCGATCATCGCATAGCCCAGCGGCGCGCCCAGCCATATCGCGGCCAGCCCCGCCACCACAAACAGCCCGCCCACAGAGGCGCGCATCTCGCTCAGGCCCATGGTGCTGCCCGTGGGCACCAGATCCAGCGCCGACGCGGTGTAGCGCGGCGCCACAAATCCAAAGAGCCCAAAGGCCACGGTCAAAAGCGCCGCGAATATGTTGATCATGTCTATCATGGACCGCAGGTAGGGCGCGCAGGCAGCACAGCAAGGTCCTGTGTCAGAACACCGAAGGAATCGGTGTATTGAATCGCGCTTCGAGGTCCGCGTTGAACGCAGCGAGATCCAGCGACAGATCCAGATCCTCGACCATGCGGATATCGACCGACACATGGCGGCGTCCTTTCTGGATGCCGATAAAGCTCCAGAAGTAATCGTGCCGTACAGGTTGGAACTTGCTCAGCCCCTCGATGCGCACCAGCAGGACGGGCCGGTCGGGCTTTGCCTGCAGGATGTCATAGGCGCCCGACAGATGCGGCGCGATGACCTCGCGGGCCTGCCGCTTGGCATGACCGCCCGGGAACAGCAGGATGCTTTCGCCTTTGTCCAATACGGCCATGATGCGCCCCATGCTCTGTTCCTTGCGCGCCTGCCGCCGTTCGGGCGTCCATTTCTTGGGCGAGCTGACCGGGATCGCGCGGGCCACGAACATCGGAAACCACTGCAACCAGTTGTGATATTCGTGGTAGTGCACCACCGGCCGGATCCGCTGGGTCGTGTAGAGGATCGCGGCGATCAGCGGCCCGTCTAGGCGGCTCACATGAGTGGCCAGCAACAGCGCCCCCTGCGTATCCTGCAACAGGTGCTTGCCCGAACAGCCGACATTGTAAAACAGCGCGAAATAGGCCCGGACGATGATGAAAAACAGATGGCGCAGCCATTTGCCGAGGGTCTCGTCAATCAACCGCAACATATTCTGGATCACCCGAAACCGCACCGCATTCCCGCCACAGTCGCGGCCTGCGGACGCTACGTCAATCAGAAATCCTCAGATCGCGGTCCAGAGGCCCACGGCCCCCACCACGATCAGGCTCAGCGCCCAAAAGAGCTCAAGGTCGAACCAGCTGCGGCTCAGGAATTGCAAGCCCAGCCAGCGGTGCACCGCATAGGCCAGCGCGCCACCCGATCCGATCATCGCCACCGTGTGCAGCACCGCCACCCCCAACGCCAGCGCCGTGGTCGCCATCAGCGCGGAGGCCGCGCGGTGGCCCGCGTCCAGTTCCTCGATCGCGCAAAGGCCCAGATAGATCGGCACCAACATCAATGCCGCCCCGTGCGCCAGCGCCACAAGGAACGACCACAGCGTCAGCTTGTGCGGCGGAATGCGCGCCAGAAACCGCGGATGCCGCCGCGTGATCGCCAGATACAGCCCCATGCCGATCACGATCACACCCGCGCCGATACGGATATCGCGCTGGTGATCGATCAGCAGGGTCATCATCGAAAACGGCAGCAGAATGCCCAGCATCGCCGCGAAATGCCCGATGCTCAGCGCGCCCAGCGCAGGCCACAGCGCCGACCGCCGCCGCTCGAACAGAGCCGAGGACACCGCCAGCGGCCAGCCCATGCCGGGGTTAAGCCCGTGATAGAGCCCGGAAAGGATCACGGCGAGCCAGAGGCCCGCCGCAGTCGTCATGTCCATCAGCCGACCGACGGATAGCAGAAGCTGTCCGTCGAACAGTCGCCGCCCTCCAGCCGGATCTGGTGGCTGCGATAGCCTTCGGGGAACTTGGTCCAGAACTTTTCGTCCAGCGTCAGCCCACCGTTCTCGCCCACATGTGCCATAACCATCGCCGCCCCGCGATCACCGGGATAGAATTGATCATCCCATGTGGAATAGAGCGAGTTGGTCCAGTAGACGCGTTTGCCGTCGCGGCTGATCTCGACCATCTGCGGGCCGTAACCAAAGTCTTCGCCATTCGGGTGCTTGTGCTTGGCCACGATCCCACCAATCTCGACCTTGCCCGCCAGAACCGGGTTCATCGGGTCGGACACATCGTATTGGTGCATCTCGCCCAGTCCCCAGCACGCGACATAGAGGAACCTGTCATCAAGGCTCAGGTCGATATCCGTCACCAGCGGCGGCACGGCCCCAAACCCTTTCAGCAGGTCCGGCAGGTCGTCGGCATCCGCAGGCACGGGATCAATCGTGATCGTCTTCTTGGCCTGCCATTCGCCGTCCTCATCGCGCCACCAGGTAAAGATCGCGCCTTGCAGGTTCGTGGTGTCCACCACCACGCCGCAGAACCCGTATTCCTTCACCGGGTCATGGGCGGGCCGGATTTCCAACGCCATCTGGTGGTTTTCACCCAGATCCAGCGATTTCACGACCTTGCGCCCACGCAGATCCCAGAAATGGATCGTGTGGCCGTATTTGTTGCTCAGCAGGTCCTCCGGCACCACACCATTCTCGAACTGCGGCGGCAGACCCCATTCGGAACTCACCATGTAATCGCGCGGCAGGTTCCACCAAAAATCATAGTGCTTGTCCTGAATGCCACGGTCCATTTCATAGCGGCCCAGAATGTCGAACGTCTCGCAATCCATGATAAAGATGCCCGGAGGGCCGTCGGTCCCGTCCGCGCCACCACCACCAAGGGTCGAGACATAGATGCCTTCGGGGCCGCAATGGATCGTGTGCGGGCGGGAATAGCCGGTCTTGGCCATCAATTCTTCGGGTTCGATGATCTTGTGGATCTTGGCGTCCATCGGGTCCTTGACGTCGATGATGTAGATCCGCGACGACCGAATGCCGGGAATGATCAGGTACCGGCGTTCCAGAAACGCATGGCCGGTCAGCGGCGACAGCGCCGAGGAACAGGCGTTCCAGCCGAAATGGTGAAATTCATCGCCAAGGTTCGGCACATAAAGCTCGTGCACGATCTGACCGTAGGTGTCGCTGCCGGGGTCAACATCCACCACGGCCAGCCCATCGGGCTTGGTCCCGTCCGGGCTCAACATCAACGTAAAGGCAAGCGTCTCGACCGGGGCCTTGATGGCGTCCTTGGGCGAGGGATAAAATGTGGGGTCTGGTCTCAAATTCATCAGCTTCCTCCCTGAAGCACTGTTTCAATCCGTGCCCGGCCCCCCACGTGTCTTTGCGACCTCTATCGAGGGATCAGGCGGTCTCTTGCTCCTCTTTTGCGGCCCCGTGCGCACGTGTTGTGGCGCCATCCGATTTGCGCGCTTCTTTCAAAGCGACAACCGAATGGGCCAGTTCGCGCGTGTAGGCTTCTAATTTGATGAGGGTCGCGTCGACCTTGGGCGCATCCCGCGCCTCGACTGCATCCGCGATATCCGTGTGCAGCGCCACGATCGCCTCGCGCGACCGGGCGGTGAAGGTGATCATGTTCATCAGAGGCTGCATCGCCTCGACAGCGCCGGCCAGCTGGTAGGACAGCACCTTGTTGCCCGCCCCGTCGACCAGCGCCCTGTGAAACGTCACGTCCGAGGCGCAGAACGCCTCATCCGTCAGGCCGGGCTGGCCCTGCCGGTGGATCTCTGCGCGCATGGTCGCCAACTGGTCCGGGGTGCGCCGCTCTGCCGACAGGGGCGCGCAGGCGCGTTCCAGCGCATAGCGCGCCTCGCAGGCCACATCGAAACTGACCGCGTTCATGGACAAAAGCAGGGTCGAGGTCGTGACCTGCTGGGCATAGGCATCCTCGAACCGCAGCCGATTGACGAATGCGCCGCCCGTGGCCCCGCGCTGCGTCCGGATCAGCGATTGCGCGGCGAGTCGTTTCAACGCCTCACGCACCGTGGGCCGCGATACGTCAAAGTGATCAGCCAGTTCCGCCTCGCTGGGAAGCCTTTGATCCACAATCAAATCTCCCGCTATGATGGCATCCCGGATCGCCTTGGCAATCTGGGCAGAGAGATCAACTGTGCTGTCTGGATCAATTTTCATTTGTCTTACATTTTAATGTCTGACATTTAATCTGGCAAGCATTGAGTCGCATCGTCGTCGGGGAGGACACATGCCGCATCTTGTTCGGTCCACGCTCTGGCTGGGGTTCTTCGGGACGATCCTGGCGGCGTGGTGGATGATGTATTCCATGTCGCTGTCGATGGATGTCGACCTCTTGGGGCGCCCCGGCGAGATGGGCGCGCGGATGGCCGCGATGGACCCGCGCATGCCCATGTACATGCCGATGGCCAGCTTTGGCCCACTATACGCGATGTGGGCGATCATGATGGCCGCGATGATGCTGCCCACGCTGGTGCCCACCTTGCGCAGCTACGAGGCGCTGATGGTCTCCGCCGACGGCACCCGCGCCGGGTGGTTGGGCGTGCTCTTGGGCTACTTTGTCGTGTGGGTCGCTTTTGCCGCCCTGATCACGGGCGTGCAACTGGCCTTGCTTTATGGCGGCATCATCGACATGCTGGGCATATCCAAGACCACGACATTTGCAGGCATCCTCCTCATTGCCGTCGGTCTGTTCCAATTCACCCGCGCGAAAGAGATCTGCCATGGCGTCTGCCATAGCCCGATGATGTATTTTCTTGGACACTGGCGCACCGGCTTTGGCGGTGGGCTGCGCATGGGCCTTGGCCTCGGTGCGTTCTGCGTCGGCTGCTGCTGGGGCTTCATGGCGCTCGGCTTTGTCGGCGGGGTGATGAGCCTTCTTTGGATGGGCCTCGCCACACTGTTCATGGTGCTCGAAAAATTGCCCCAGATCGGGCATGTCGTTTCAAAACCAATGGGGGTCGTGCTGACCCTTGCAGGGCTGGCCGTGTTGGCCTGGCCCGTCGTCAACGGAGGATAAGATGGCCGTAAAGAAACGCCCCGACGCGGATCGCCTGCCGATCAGTCAGCGCATCGACAGCCGAATGCCAAACCCCGGTCGCCGTCAGATGACGCCCACCGAATGGGCCATCAAGGGTGAGCTGTTCATGAACTGCTCCTGCACGGTCTTCTGTCCGTGCGTGGTCAGCTTGGGCAAGCATCCCCCCACCGAAGGGCACTGCTATGCGTGGATGGCGATTGCCATCGACGAAGGACATTTCGAGGGCGAAGACCTCTCGGGCCTCAACGTCGGCCTGATGGTGGAAATTCCGGGGCTCATGGCCGAGGGCGGATGGAAGGTCGCCGCCTATGTGGACGAGCGCGCCAGCGGCAAGGCCTATAACGGCATCCTGCAAATCTTCTCCGGCACCGCGGGCGGCACCACGGGCCTCTTCACAATGCTCGTCAGCGACATCGTGGGCGCCGAGCGCGAGAAGGTCGAAATCGTGCGCGATGGCAAGAAACGCGGGCTTTATATCGGGCGCAAGATCCAGGGCGAGATCGAAATGATCGACGGCGCGGATCCGGACCACCCCGTCATGCTCACCAACAACAAATACTGGATGGGCCCGGACATCATCGCGGCGCGCGGCACCAAGTCCAAGGTGCGCGACTATGGCCGCATCTGGGACTTTGGTGGCAAATCTGCCGAAATCTGCCCGATTGACTGGAAAGGCCCAAAACCATGATCGGAGCGGCGCTGTGATCGACGCGGGTTATGTACGTACCATGGCCCGTTACAACGCGTGGCAAAACCGCCAGCTGACGGAGGGGCTGAAAGAGGCGCCCGACGCGATGCTGCGCGAGGATCGCGGGGCATTCTTCGGGTCGATCATGCAGACGCTCAACCACCTGCTGTGGGGCGATACCCTGTGGATGAGCCGGTTTACCAGTGCCGTGACTGCACCGGACCCGGGCGCATGGCACCTCGACTATACCCCGACCTTTGCCGTATGGAGCGCGGACCGTTTTCGCATGGACGGCGCAATCCGCATGTGGGCCGACACGCTCAAGACCATCGATATGAAGGGCGAATTGTCTTGGTATTCCGGCACCTTGAAGGCCGACATGCACGCACCGCTCGAACAGTGCATTGCGCAGCTGTTCAATCATCAAACCCATCACCGTGGCCAGGTCCACGCGATGATGACCGCCGCGGGTCTCACCGCGCCGGTCAGTGACCTCATTTTCATGCCAGAGGACGAGTAATACATGGCAGTCATCTCTCCGTCGCGTCGGCTGCGCCGCACGCCTTTCTCTGATGGTGTCGAAGCCGCGGGCGTCAAGGCATACACCGTCTACAACCGCATGCTCCTGCCGACCGTATTCGACAGCGTCGAAGCGGACTACCGCCACCTCAAGGACCACGTGCAGGTCTGGGACGTGTCGGTGGAACGACAGGTGGAACTGCGCGGCCCCGATGCGGGTCGCCTGATGCAGATGCTGACCCCGCGCGATCTGCGCTCGATGCTGCCGGGGCAGTGCTATTACGTGCCCATCGTCGATGAGACCGGCGGCATGCTGAACGACCCCGTGGCGGTCAAACTGAGCGAGGACCGCTGGTGGATCTCGATTGCCGACAGTGATCTGCTGCTCTGGGTCAAGGGCATCGCCAATGGCTACCGGCTGGATGTGCTGGTCGATGAACCCGACGTCTCACCGCTGGCGGTGCAGGGGCCCAAGGCCGATGACCTGATGGAGCGTGTCTTTGGTGAACGGGTCCGCGACATCCGGTTCTTCCGTTTTGACATGTTCCAGTTTGAAGGCTGCGATCTTGCCATCGCGCGCTCGGGCTATTCCAAGCAGGGTGGGTTTGAAATCTATGTGGAGAATGGCGAACTGGGCATGCCGCTGTGGAATGCGCTCTTTGATGCGGGCGAAGATTTGCAGGTCCGCGCCGGGTGCCCCAACGGGATCGAGCGCATCGAGGGCGGATTGCTGAGCTATGGCAATGACATGACCGACGACAACACGCCGCATGAATGCGGGCTGGGCCGGTTCTGTGACACGCAGACAGCGATTGGCTGTATCGGCCGCGACGCGCTGCTCAGGGTGTCCAAGGAAGGGCCGGTGCAACAGATCCGGCCAATCGCCATCCACGGCGCACCGGTGCCCAGCTGCGACCGGCCCTGGCCAATCCTTGCAGGGGGCAAGCGTGTGGGGCAGGTGACCTCCGCCGCGTGGTCGCCGGATTTCAAGACCAACGTTTCCATCGGCATGGTGCGCATGACCCATTGGGATGCGGGTACCGAATTCGAGGTCGACACCCTCGACGGCATGCGCCGCGCCACGGTACAAGAGGCGTTCTGGTTGTAAGGGCAGGACCGGGGCGCTGCCCCGGACCCCGGCATATTTGAAGAACAATGAAGGGACGGACCCTTCGTGAAATGGAGAACGACATGTTCAATGCACTGGTTGTGAACAAGGATGAAGACAGCGGCAAGACCTCCGCCGCGGTGCAGGCGTTGTCGCTGGACGATCTGCCCGCCGGCGAGGTGACGGTTGCGGTCGAGTATTCCACGGTCAACTACAAGGACGGTCTGTGCATTGGCCCTGGCGGCGGTTTGGTGCGCAAGTACCCGCATGTGCCGGGGATCGATTTCGCAGGCACCGTGGAGGCGTCCGAGGATGACCGCTACAAGCCCGGCGACAAGGTTGTGCTGACCGGCTGGCGCGTGGGCGAGGCCCATTGGGGTGGTTATGCGCAAAAGGCGCGGGTCAAGGCCGACTGGCTGGTGCCGCTGCCCGAGGGGCTGGACACGCGTGCGGCGATGGCCGTGGGGACCGCCGGGTTCACGGCGATGCTGTCGGTCATGGCGCTGGAGGATCACGGGATCAAGGCAGGGCCGGTTCTGGTTACTGGTGCTGCGGGCGGTGTGGGGTCGGTGGCCACGGCCATTCTCGCCAATCTCGGCTACACGGTGGCGGGCGTGACCGGACGGCCCGAAACGGCGGATTACCTGACATCCTTGGGCGCCAGCCAGATCGTGGCGCGCGAAGAGATCAACGAAACCACCAAGCGCCCGCTTGAGGGCGAGACCTGGGGCGGCTGTGTTGACGCCGTGGGCGGCGCGATGCTGGCCCGCGTGCTGGGACAGATGGAATATGGGGCAAGCGTCGCCGCCGTCGGTCTGGCCGGTGGCGCGGCCCTGCCTGCGACGGTCATCCCGTTCCTGCTGCGCGGTGTGAACCTTCTGGGCATCGACAGCGTGATGCAGCCCTATGACAACCGCGTCCGCGCCTGGGCGCGCATCGCCAAGGACCTGCCCATGGACAAGCTCGACGCCATGATCCAGCCCGCGACCCTGTCGGATCTGCCCGGTCTGGGCGCCGACATTCTCAAGGGTCAGGTCAAGGGCCGCGTCGTGGTCGACGTGAACGCCTGATCGGGCTACACGGGTCTTCGAGCCAGCTTCGGAGACCCGCATGACCGCCTATGACGACCAGAACATCTTTGCCAAGATCCTGCGGGGCGAGATCCCGTCCTTCAAGGTGTACGAAGACGACGACACCTTGTGTTTCATGGACATCATGCCCCGTACCGATGGACATTGCCTGGTCATCCCCAAGACACCCTGTCGCAACGTCCTGGACGCCAGCGACGCACAGCTGGCCGCTGTGATGGCGACCGTGAAAAAGGTCGCCAACGCGGCCAAGACCGCCTTTGACGCCGACGGCATCACCCTGCAACAGTTCAACGAGACCGCAGGCGGGCAAGAGGTGTTCCACCTGCATTTCCACATCCATCCGCGCCACGCAGGCCTGGCCATGCGCGCACCGGGACAGATGGGCGACATGGATGCGATCAAGGCCCATGCCGAACGGATCAGCGCCGCGCTGCCGCGCTGAGTGATTCGCGCGTGCATGGCAGAGCGCGGCGCGACATCCGGCAAAAACTTGAAGATCGGGGCCGCTTTTTCACAGCTGTCCGAAAACGGCGATATTTTGCAATAAACGACCCTGACGGGAGGAATTAACACTTCGTCAATCACGCCGCCCGTGGTTTGCTGACTGTCATAAAAATGACAACAGGAAGGAAGCCATGTCTATTCAACCTCCTCTCACGGAGCTGCCGATCAAAACCGCCGATACGGGGTTTTATCGCGGGTTCAGTGTCAATGTCGCGGTGGTCAGCAAGGTCATCATCAGCATCCTCGTGGTGTGGTGTATCGTCTGGCCCACCCAGGCCGGCACCATCCTGGGCGACTGGAACAGCGTCATCCTGTCAAACTTTGCCGCGTGGTACATCTGGGTGGTGACGTTCTTTGTGATCGTCTGCATCGGTCTGGCCATCTGGCCCACAGCGGGCAAGCTGAACCTCGGCCAACCGGGCGAGAAACCGGAATTCACCAACTTCTCCTGGTTCTCGATGATGTTCGGCGCCGGGATCGGTGTCGGCATGCTGACATGGGCTGTCGCCGAGCCTGTGGCACACTTCAAAAACAACCCATCCGTCATTCAGGGCGCCACAACCGCACTGGGCGAGGACAACGTGCGCGAGGCCTATGTCTGGTCCTTCCTGCACTGGGGTCTGGGCGCGTGGGCGTGCTACGCCATCGCGGGTCTGGCTCTGGCCTTCTTCAGCTACCGTCGCGGCCTGCCGCTGACGATCCGGTCGTCGCTGACGCCGCTCTTTGGCGCGCGCCTGTCGGGGCTGCTGGGCAACATCATCGACATCGTGGCCGTGGTTGCGACCATCCTCGGTGTGGCACAAACATTGGGCTTTGGCGTGGAACAGTTCGTTGCGGGTCTGACCCGTATCGGCATCGGTGGTCTGGTGCTCGAGGATGGCTCTGCCACAACGCTGGGCATCATCGTAGCCCTGCTTGTTATCATGGGCGCCTCGACATTGTCGGCGCTGTCCGGTGTTGGCAAGGGCATCAAATGGCTGTCCAACATCAACATGGTGCTGTCGATTGTCCTGCTGGGCTTCTTCATCATCTTTGGTGCGACATTCTTTGGGGCCGCAGCGTTCTTTGTCGGTATCTGGGATTACCTGATCGCGCTCCCATGGCTCAGCTTCAACGTCTATTCATCGGACGGCGTCGAAGGCTCAGAGGCGTTCCTGCTCACACAATGGCAGGGCTGGTGGCCGGTGTTCTACTGGGCCTGGTGGATCGCATTCGCACCCTTCGTGGGTCTGTTCCTGGCGCGCATCTCGCGCGGTAGGACCATCCGCGAATTCGTGCTGGGTGCCATGATCGTGCCGTCGCTGATGTGCTTTGTCTGGTTCTCCTGGGCCGGTGGCACCGCCATTGATCTGGAACTGAACGGGGACGCCAACGGTGTCATTCTGGACGCGGCCAATGGTGACAAGATCTTTGCCATGACCGAGTTCATGCTGGCGCCCATCGCGCAGGCTCTGGCCTGGGGCATGGCGGTTCTGATCGTTGTTCTGCTGATGACGTTCCTTGTCACATCTGCTGACTCGGCCGTTCTGATCGTGAACACCATCAACGCCGCGGGTGACGAAGGTCCCAAAGCGCGTCCCCACATCCTGTTCTGGGGCGCAGCCCTTGGCCTTGTGGTCGCGGGTCTGCTGATTTCTGGCGGGACCGGGGCGATCCAGACCGCGATGGTGATCGGCGCGCTGCCGTTCTCGATCGTGATGGCACTGATGTGCATCGCTCTGATCAAGGCGATCTACAATGACGGGCGCCGCGAGGCGGCGGGCGTGCCTGCGGTCCACTCGGAAATTCCGGGCGCCACCGGCAACGGCCTGTCGCCCGCTGAATAAGCGGCTCTGACCGATACCAACCAAAGAGGCCCCGGTGCTTGCGCGCCGGGGCCTTTTTCGTTTCAAAGGTGCATCAGCCACAAGGTGTGTCCCATGTCCCTCGATCTCGACTTTGTCCGCGCGCAGTTTCCCGCCTTTGCCGAACCGTCCCTGCAGGGGCAGGCGTTCTTTGAGAACGCGGGTGGCAGCTATGCCTGCCGACAGGTCATTGACCGGCTGACGCGGTTCTATACCGCGCGCAAGGTGCAGCCCTATGCCGACTATGAAGCGTCCCGGCTGGGCGGGGCCGAGATGGACGAGGCACGCGCGCGCATGTCTGCCTTGCTGGGCGTTGACGCAGACGAGCTCAGCTTCGGGCCCTCCACCACCCAGAACACCTATGTGCTGGCACAGGCCTTTGCGGACATGATGCAACCGGGCGAGGCCATCGTGGTGACCAATCAGGATCACGAGGCCAATACCGGCCCGTGGCGGCGGCTGGCCGCGCGCGGGATCGAGATCCGCGAATGGCAGATCGACCCCGCGACAGGCCATCTGGATCCTGCCGCGCTCGAGGATCTCCTGGATGAACAGGTACGGCTGGTCTGCTTTCCCCATTGCTCCAACGTGGTCGGAGAGATCAACCCGGTGACCGAGATCACCGCGCTGGCCCATGCGGCGGGGGCCTTTGTCTGTGTGGACGGGGTCAGTTACGCGCCGCACGGCTTTCCGGACGTGGGCACGCTGGGGCCGGACATCTATCTCTTTTCCGCCTACAAGACCTATGGCCCGCATCAGGGTCTGATGGTGGTGCGCCGCGCGCTGGCGCAGCTGCTGCCCAATCAGGGGCACGTGTTCAACGGCGATGATCTGACCAAGCGTTTCACGCCCGCCGGACCCGATCACGCACAGGTCGCGGCCTGTGCTGGCATGGCAGATTATGTGGATGCGCTCTTTGATCACCATATGGGTGGTGAAGACATCAAGGTGTCCCCGCGGGGACAGAGTGTCCACGACCTCATGCGCGCCCGCGAGATCGACGCTCTGGGCCGCGTGATGGACATGCTCGGGGGGCGCAACGACCTGCGCGTTCTGGGCCCCACGGATGCCGCGCGCCGCGCGCCGACGATCGCGCTGGATCTGGGACGGGATCCGGCACCTGTCGCGGCGGCCCTTGCAGGGCACGGCATCATGGCGGGGGCGGGCGATTTCTATGCCGGGCGCGCGCTGGCCGCGATGGGGGTGGACGCAGCGCGGGGCGTGCTCCGGCTCAGCTTTACCCACTACACCAGCGACGCCGAGATCGATCAGCTTCTGACCGCGCTGGACGCCGTGTTGTGACCCAAGGGAACCCGTTTGTGTCTTGATCCAAACGTATCCGCCCTACGTACCCCGGAATAACAAAAGGAAACGGGGACTTGAGCAGCACACCGATCATCATGTGGTTTCGTCGCGACCTGCGGCTGAGCGATCATCCGGCGTTAAAGGCGGCTTGCGACAGCGGGCGGCCCGTTATCCCTTTGGTCATACGGGATCGGAGCGTGGACGATCTGGGCGCGGCACCGAAATGGCGCTGGGGTCTGGGGGTCGAACATCTCGGGCAATCGCTGGCGGAGAAGGGCAGCCGTCTGACCTTGCGGTCGGGCGATGCGCTGGAGGTGCTGCTACAGCTGATCGACGAGACGGGGGCGGGCGCGGTACATTGGTCGCGCCTTTACGATCCGCAGGCGGTTGAGCGGGACAGCAAGATCAAGGCAACCCTCAAAGAACAGGACATCGATGCGCGCAGCTATGGCGGGCACCTGATGTTCGAGCCGTGGACGACCGAGACAAAGACCGGCGGGTTTTACAAGGTCTACACCCCGTTTTGGAAATCCGTAAAGGACCGCGACGTGGATGCGCCGCTGTCCACGCCCGACACAATCCCGGCACCCCGGACTTGGCCCGAAAGCGAGGACGTCAAAGACTGGACCCTCGGGGCCGCAATGAACCGCGGGGCGGAGGTCGTTCGCCCGCATGTCCGTCTGGGCGAGAGTGCTGCGCAGTCGCGGCTGGGTGCGTTCATGGCATCCAAGGTCGCGACCTATGATGCGGGGCGCGATATCCCTGCCGAGGACCGCACCTCGAACCTGTCGGAAAATCTGGCCCTCGGAGAGATCAGCCCGCACCAGTGCTGGCACGCGGGCGTGCGGGCGCTGGAGGAAGGCAAGGCCGGTGCCGAAACCTTTTTGAAAGAACTGGTTTGGCGCGAATTTGCCTATCACCTGATGCACCATACACCCCGCATCCTTGACCAGAACTGGAAAGAGGATTGGGACAGCTTTCCGTGGAACGAGGACGCGCGCAAGGCGCAGGTCTGGGCCTGGAAACAGGGGCGCACAGGCATCCGTTTCGTGGATGCGGCCATGCGAGAGCTGTACGTCACGGGCCGCATGCACAATCGCGGGCGCATGATCGTCGCCTCGTATCTGTGCAAGCACCTGATGACCCATTGGCGGATCGGGCAGCAGTGGTTCGAGGACTGTCTGATCGACTGGGACCCGGCCAGCAACGCGATGGGCTGGCAATGGTCGGCAGGATCGGGGCCCGATGCGACGCCCTATTTCCGCGTGTTCAACCCGGTCACGCAGCTCGATAAGTTCGATAAGAACCGCGATTATGTCAGCCGCTGGATCGCCGAAGGGCGCCGCAACAAACATGACGATGCGCTGTCCTTCTTCGATGCGATCCCCAAGACCTGGGCGATGTCACCGGATGACGACTACCCGGATCCGATCGTGCCCGCCGACGAAGGCCGCAAGATCGCGCTAAGTGCCTATGAAAACCGGGATTTCTGAACATGAATACTGCGAGCGCGCTTGCGTGACGGGTGGTGTCAAGCTAGCTTGACAAAAATGCGAACGGGGAGACCGCATGATCAAGACAACGACGGACGGCGAACGGAACTTGCCGCGATATTTTGCACGTGCCTTTGCGCTGTTGCAGACGGTCAACAAGGGCCGCATCGACTTTGTCCTGCCGGACGGGCGGCATTTTCGCGCCGAAGGCCCCAATCCAGGCCCGGTGGCCGAGGTGCATATTCACAACGAAGACCTGTTTGCCCGCCTGATCCGCGAGGGCGATCTGGGATTTTGCGACGCCTATCTGGATGAATGGTGGACCACGCCGGATTTGCAGGCGTTCATGGATTGGGCCCATGCGGACAATGACGACATCTATGACGGATTTCCCGGCATGGGGCTGGTGCGCCAGTTCGAGAAATTCCGGTTCTGGCTGCAACGCAACCACCGCGATCAGGCCAAGAAGAACATCAGCTATCACTATGATCTGGGCAACGAGTTCTATGGGCTGTGGCTGGACGATACGATGACCTATTCCAGCGCGCTGTTCGAGACCGGACAGGAGAGCCACGAGGCCGCGCAGATTGCCAAATACGCCAGCATGGTCGACCAGATGGGCGCGCAGCCGGGCGATCATATCCTTGAGATCGGATGCGGCTGGGGCGGGTTTGCGGAATATGCCGCACGCGAACGGGGCCTCAAGGTCACCGGGCTGACCATCAGCGAAGAACAGTTCAAGTACGCACAGGAACGCATTGAAAAAGCAGGGCTTTCGGATCAGGTCGATTTCAAGTTGCAGGATTACCGCGACGAACGTGGCCTGTATGACGGGATCGCCAGCATCGAGATGTTCGAGGCGGTGGGCGAGAAATACTGGCCCGTCTATTTCGAGACCGTGCGCGAACGGCTGAAGCCGGGCAAGACGGCGACATTGCAGATCATCACCGTGCAGGACCGCCGGTGGGAGGTCTACAAGCGTGGGGTGGATTTCATCCAGAAATATATCTTTCCCGGCGGCATGCTGCCCAGCCCCAGCGCGTTGCGCGACCAGATCGGCAAGGCCGGGCTGGCCGTTGAACGGTCGATCGAATTTGGCCAGAGCTACAACATTTCGCTGCGGCGCTGGCACGAGACGTTCAATGAAAAATGGGACCAGATTGCCGACATGGGCTTTGACGACCGGTTCCGGCGGATGTGGAATTTTTACCTCACCTCTTGCGCGGCGACGTTTGAAAGTGCCAACTGTGATGTGACGCAGATCACAATCAGACGCCCCGGATAGACCATGAAGGACATGCCCAATGCCTAACGCAGCCAAATTGGTGGCCGCCGTTGGTTTGGCCATTCTTGCCTTTATCGTGTCGGGCATGATCCCGCCGCTTTTCGATGAGGGCACCAATTTCGGCTGGTTCACGCAGGTCAACGTGGTTGTGGGGTTCCTGACAGGCTGGCTGGTGGTGGGCTCGCGCGCGGGGCGGGGCATCGTGTCGGCGATCAATGTGGGGTTGACCGGCCCGGTCGTCATGGTGTTCTGGGCGCTGTTCATCCAGTCCTGCAACGAGATGGTGCGGATCGCGATGAAGAACCGCTATGACGGCGCGTTCGAGGCGCTGGTGGCGGTGTTCGAGATCGGCGCGGAGTGGGCGTTGTTGATGGCGACGATCCCGATTTGGGCCACCTTGTTGGTGGGTGGTGTCATCACGGGTCTTTTGACCGAATATGCGTGGCGGACCTGGCGGTAACCCTATGACAGATATGTTCTTTTACGGCACATTGCGGCATGTGCCGCTCTTGGAATGCGTGTTGGGCCGGGATGCGTCCGATCTGGACGTGACGGCGGCGGAATTGCCGGGATATGTGGCGCGCAATGGCGAGGCGGGCCTGTACCCCGTGCTGGTGGCGCAGGGCAGTGGCATGGCGCAGGGTGTGCTGGTGCGTGGGCTGGACGGTGATGCGCTGGCGCGGTTGAATTTCTACGAAGGCGGATTTGATTACGCGGTGGGTGCCGCGGCGCTGTCGAATGGCGCGCTGGCGCAGGTCTATCTGCCGTCGGATGCGGTTGAGGCCGAGGATGGCGCATGGCTGTTCGACGCGTGGTGCGCCAAATGGGCCGAGATGACGGTGATCGCGGCGCGCGAGGCGATGTCGCATTTCGGGCGGTTGAGCCCGCAGGAGATGGCGCGGCAATTGCCGCGGATGCGCGCGCGGGCCTGGAGCCAGATCCTGGCGCGGTCGGGTGATCATGGCGATGGCGTGCTGCACGGGGCGGTCGACATTCGGCATCACGCGCGGGTTTACGCCAATTTCTTTGCTCTGGACGAGTTGCAGTTGCGGCATGAGACCTTCGACGGGGGGATATCCGAAGAGTTGGACCGCGCGGTGTTCGTGAATGCGGATGCGACCATCGTGTTGCCCTATGACCCGGTGCGGGATCGGGTATTGCTGGTAGAGCAGGTGCGGATGGGTCCCATCGTGCGACGTGATCCGCATGTGTGGCAGCTGGAGCCGGTCGCGGGGCTGGTCGATCCGGGCGAGCAGCCCGCCGAGACCGCCCACCGCGAAGCGCAGGAGGAGGCGGGGTTGCAATTCCGCAGTCTGGAAGATGTGGGGCATTGCTATGCCTCGCCCGCGGCCTCGACGGATTTCTTTCACCTCTATGTCGGTCTGTGCGATCTGCCCGATGGGACAGCCGGTGTGGCCGGCAAGGAGGACGAGGGCGAGAACATCCGGTCGCATGTGCTGTCGTTCGAGGCGTTGATGGAAATGGCCGAGGCGCGCCGGACGGTGAACGCGCCGCTGACATTGCTGACCTACTGGCTGGCCCATCACCGGGCACGATTGCGCGCAGGCGACGTGGGTTGAGGTCGCACAGCGACGCAGCTACACCTGATGCACAAAGGAAAGAGAAAGGGCTGACATGGACTATGCGTCGGATCTGGCTGCGGCCGTCGGGAACACACCTCTGATCAAGCTGCGCCGCGCCAGCGAAGAGACGGGCTGCACCATTCTGGGCAAGGCCGAGTTCATGAACCCGGGACAGTCGGTCAAGGATCGGGCGGCGCTGTCGATCATTCAGGATGCGGTGGCGTCGGGCGCGTTGCGTCCGGGCGGCACCATTGTAGAGGGCACGGCGGGGAACACCGGGATCGGCCTCGCGCTCGTGGGGGCGTCGATGGGGTACAAGACGGTGATCGTCATCCCCGAAACCCAGAGCCAGGAAAAGAAGGACATGCTGCGCCTTGCGGGCGCGGAACTGGTTCAGGTGCCTGCGAAACCCTATGCCAACGTCAACAATTATATCCGCTATTCCATGCGCTTGGCCGAGAAACTTAACGAGACGGAGCCGAATGGCGCCATCTGGGCCAACCAGTTCGACAACGTGGCCAACCGCCGCGCGCATGTACAGACGACCGGCCCGGAAATCTGGGAACAGACCGGCGGCAAAGTGGACGGGTTCACCTGCGCTGTGGGATCGGGCGGGACGCTGGCAGGCGTGGCCGAGGTGCTGCAACCCAAGGGCGTCAAGGTCGCGTTGACGGACCCCGAGGGTGCGGGCCTTTTCAAGATCTATACCGGTGAGGAGAACCCCGGCAATTCCATCACGGAAGGCATCGGGCAGGGGCGGATCACCGCCAACCTCGAAGGGTTCACGCCGGACATGGTGTACCGGGTGCCGGATGCCGAGGCCTGCGAGATCGTCTTTGACCTGATGCAGAACGAAGGCTTGTGCATGGGCGGATCAACGGGGGTGAACATCGCGGGTGCCATGCGACTGGCGCGCGATCTGGGGCCGGGCCACACCATCGTGACCATCCTGTGCGACTTTGGCACGCGCTATCAGTCCAAGCTTTATAACCCGGATTTCCTCAAGGAAAAGGGCCTGCCCGTGCCCGAATGGCTGGACCGTGGCCCCGCCAGCATTCCCGGCGTGTTCGAGGATGTTTAACGGGTGACGGCGGCGATGGCATCGTGGCGTGGCGCGGCGCTTGTCCTTGCGGCGGCGCTCTTTTGGGCGACACAGCTTGTCGCACAGGCCACCGGCCCGGACTATGCGGAATGGCAGAGTATCGCGGAACGGGCCGAGGGCGCGGTGGAAAGCGCGCAGGCCTCTGACGAGGCGCTGACCACGCTGCGCGGCGAAGTGGCCGGGTGGCGGCAGCAGTTCCAATCGCTGCTCAATACCAATGACAGCCGGCTCCAGACCCTGCGAGACCAGATCGATGCACTGGGCCCTGCGCCCGAGGAAGGGTCGACCGAGCCCGAGGAAATCGCCTCTCGCCGTGCGGAACTGACCGAACAGCTGGACCGTCTGAGCATTCCGCGTCGCAAGGCCGAAGAGGCGTTCAGTCGCGCCAACGGGATCATCGCGGAAATCGACGAGATCCTGCGCCAGAGGCAGGCGGATGCGCTGCTCAACATGGGGCCTTCGCCCGCCAATCCGACCTATTGGGGTGGCGCGCTGCGCCGCGCCACCGAAAGTGTTCTGGCCATAGGGGCCAATATCCAACAGTCGTGGCACAATCCGGCCGCGCGGGCGCGTGCGCAGGACAACCTGCCGCTGGTGCTGGTGTTGCTGGCGGTCGGGCTGGTGCTGGTCAGCCGGTCGCGCCGCTGGTCCGAAGCGCTGGCCGTGCGCATCCAGCGTCGCGACAGCGGGGCAGGGGTCGAAGCCGCGGGGTTCGTCGTATCGCTGGGGCAGATCATCCTGCCGATGCTGGGCCTTTTTGCCATTGTGCGCGCCATCGGGGTCACCGAGATTCTGGGCACGCGCGGCACGGTTCTGCTGGATGCGCTGGAGCCTGTGGGCCTGTCGCTGTTCTTTTCGCTGTGGCTGGCCAGCCGCATTTTTCCGCGCAATGACAGCCTGTCCACACCGCTGGCTTTGCCGCCGGAGCGTCGGGTCGAGGGCAATATCTATACGGTGGTTCTGGGCGTCATCTATGCCGTGTCCATCCTGCTCAGCACCTTTGCCGACTATGACCGATATGAGATCCAGTCGGAGGCGGTGCTGCATTTCCCGCTGACCATTGCGGCGGGTCTGATCCTGATGCGGATGGGGTGGCTGTTGCGCCGCAACCGCCAGCACCGGATCGAGGGGGAGCCGGATTTCGAGGGCGACTATGCCTCGCGTTTTGTGTCGCTGCTGGGGCGGTTGGTCATTGTCATCGGCTTGGTCGCGCCGGTGCTCGCGGCCTTTGGGTTCGGGGCTGCGTCACGCGGCCTGATCTATCCCACGATCCTGACGCTTGCGCTGTTCGGGTCCGTCGCGCTGTTGCAGCGGTTCATCCGCGATGTCTACGCGATGATCCGGCCGGGCGAGGGCGCACGCGAGAGCCTTGTGCCGACGCTGGCGGGTTTTGTCGTGGTCTTGCTGTGCCTGCCGCTTTTGGCGTTGATCTGGGGCGCGCGGGTCACGGATCTGACCGAGGTGTGGGCGCGGGTGCGGTCCGGGCTGACCATCGGCGACATGACGATTTCGCCGGGCAGCTTTTTCACCTTGGTCATCGTGTTTGTGCTGGGATACCTGCTGACCCGTGCGGTGCAGGGGGCGATGAAGACCTCTGTTCTGCCCAAGACGAAGATCGATCCGGGCGGGCAGACGGCGATCGTGTCGGGCCTGGGCTATGTCGGGATTTTCCTGGCCGCGCTGGTGGCGATCACGGCGGCGGGCATCGATCTGTCCAGCCTGGCGATTGTCGCGGGTGCCCTGTCGGTGGGCATCGGCTTTGGCCTGCAGACGGTGGTGTCGAATTTCGTGTCGGGCATCATTCTGCTGATCGAACGCCCCATTTCCGAGGGCGACTGGATCGAGGTGGGCGGCCAGATGGGCTATGTCCGGTCGATCTCGGTGCGCTCCACCCGGATCGAGACGTTCGACCGGACGGATGTGATTGTGCCCAATGCGGATCTGATTTCCGGGACGGTCACGAATTATACGCGCGGCAACACGGTGGGCCGGGTGATCATCCCGGTGGGCGTGGCCTATGGCACCGACACACGGTTTGTGGAGAAGGTGTTGCGCGAGATCGCGGAGGCGCATCCCATGGCGCTGGCCAATCCGCCGCCGATGATCCTGTTTGCCGGGTTCGGGGCAGACAGTCTGGATTTCGAGATCCGGATGATCCTGCGCGATGTGAACTGGATGATGGTGGTCAAGAACGAGATCAACCACCAGATCGCGGCGCGCTTCGCCGAAGAGGGGATCGAGATACCCTTTGCCCAGCGGGATGTCTGGCTGCGCAATCCCGAGGCGTTGCAACCGCGCAGCGCTGGAACTGACACTGATGACGAGGGCCAGGCATGACCCGGATGCTGTTTCGCGCGGACGCGTATCTCAGAGAATCGGAGGCCGAGGTTGTGGCCCACACGCCCGAGGGGGGCATCGTGCTTGATGCGACGGTGTTCTATCCCACGGGCGGCGGTCAGCCCGGCGACAGTGGAACGCTGAGCTGGGGCGGCGGTGCGCTGTCCATTGCCACGGCGATCAAGGGCGAGGGCGACGCGATTGTCCTCGTGCCGGCAGAGCCGCGCGCCCTGCCGCCAGTGGGCGCACGGGTCGAACAGGCGCTCGACTGGGATCGGCGCTTTGCCCATATGCGGATGCACACGGCGCTGCACCTGTTGTCGGTGGCCTTACCCTTTGGAGTGACCGGCGGGGCCGTGGGGGCCGGGCGCGGGCGGTTGGATTTCGACATGGAGCAGGCGCCCGAGGACCGCGAGGCGCTGGAGGCCGCGCTCAACGACCATGTGGCCGCCGACCTGCGGGTCAGCGAAGAATGGATCACCCAAGCGGATCTGGAGGCCAATCCCGGCATGGTCAAGACGCTGTCAGTGCAGCCGCCACGCGGGGCCGGGCGCATCCGTTTGGTCCGGATCGGGGACGGTGATGCGATGATCGATCTGCAACCCTGCGGTGGCACCCATGTGGCCCGTACCGGCGAGATCGGCGCGCTGCGGATCGGCAAGGTCGAAAAGAAGGGCCGCATGAACCGGCGCGTCTATCTGCATCTCGAGAACATGGGATAAAGCTGTAACTCACCGCTTGCGTTCCCCTGCCGGATTTGGATAGAACGCGCGCACGGACAGGTGGCCGAGTGGTCGAAGGCGCACGCCTGGAAAGTGTGTAGGCGGGAGACCGTCTCCAGGGTTCGAATCCCTGTCTGTCCGCCACCCCCTCTCTTGTTGCGATCTTGCGATCCAGTTTGCCTGCGCGTTGGCGGCGCTGATCCCCGTATGTCGAGCGCAGGACATGCGCCGTGCACGCGCAAGGCGTTCATTTCCCTTTTTGAATGCGGTCCGGTGCAGGGTATCGCAAAAACTGAGACAAGTCTCAAAACCCGGCCACGCATATTCCAAAATGCCGAATGTCCGCTGGATTGTTTTCGAAGAAAATGTGCGTCACGTCTGCGCCGCTTGTGTGGATCACGCTGGCAACTTAGCGTGCGGGCAAAAGCGTGGCGACGGGTCTGTCGCACGCACGCGACAAGACAAGGACACCAGCACCCATGGCACGTGACTACCTCAAGAAAGCCACCTTGACCGCGCAATCGGGCGCGGCGGACGTCAGCGACATCGTCACCGGCATTCTGCGCGACATCGAGACGGGCGGCGATGCGGTTGCGATGGACTATGCAAAAAAGTTCGACGGCTATGACGGTGCCGTGCTCTTGTCACCCGAAGAGATCGCCGCGGCAGCCGATCTGGTGCCAGAAAAGCTGAAGGCCGATATCCAGTTTGCCCATGCCAACGTCAAGAAATTCGCCGAAGCGCAAAAGGCGACAGTCGCCAATTTCGAGGTCGAAGTCGTGCCGGGCCTGATTGCAGGCCAAAAGGCGATCCCGGTGGATGCGGCGGGCTGCTATGTGCCCGGTGGGCGGTACAGCCACATCGCCAGTGCGATCATGACGGTGACGACGGCCAAGGTGGCCGGGTGCAATCACATCACCGCCTGTTCGCCGCCGCGCCCCGGCGTGGGGATTGCACCCGCGATCGTTTATGCGGCGCATGTGTGCGGCGCAGACAAGATCATGGCGATGGGCGGCGTGCAGGGTGTCGCTGCGATGACCTTTGGCCTGTTCGGCCTGCCACGTGCGAACATCCTGGTCGGCCCCGGCAACCAGTTCGTGGCCGAGGCCAAGCGCATCCTCTTTGGCCGCGTCGGCATCGACATGATCGCGGGCCCGACCGACAGCCTGATCCTTGCGGACAAAACGGCGGACGCGCATATCGTGGCGACCGATTTGGTCAGCCAGGCCGAACATGGGTACAATTCGCCCGTGTGGCTGGTGACGGATGACCGCGCGCTGGCCGAGACGGTGATGGAGATGGTGCCGGGGCTGATCGACGATCTGCCGGAGGTGAACCGCGAAAATGCCTTTGCCGCGTGGCGCGATTATGCCGAGGTGATCCTGTGCAGCGACCGCGAGGAAATGGCGGCCTGTTCCGACGAATACGCGCCCGAGCACCTGACCGTGCAGGCCGAGGATCTGGAGTGGTGGCTGGAGCGGCTGACCTGCTATGGGTCGCTGTTTCTGGGCGAGGAAACGACGGTGTCTTATGGTGACAAGGCGTCTGGCACGAACCATGTTTTGCCCACATCCGGTGCGGCGGGATATACCGGCGGTCTGTCGGTGCACAAGTACATGAAGATCGTGACATGGCAGCGCGCGACGCGCGAAGGGTCCAAGGGTGTGGCCGAGGCGACGGCCCGGATTTCCCGGCTGGAGGGGATGGAGGGCCATGCGCGTGCCGCTGATGTGCGGCTGGCCAAGTATTTCCCGGGCGAGAATTTTGACCTGAGCGCCGAAGGGTGAGGGAGAGCAGATGAAGGCCTTGGTTTACGATGGTGTGGAAACGCTGGGCTACCGGGATGTGCCGATGGCGGTGGCGGCGGCGGATCAGGAGCTGATCCGAATCGAAGCGTCGGGCATCTGCGGGTCGGACATGCACGCCTATCTTGGCCATGATGCGCGCCGGCCCGCGCCGCTGATCCTGGGCCATGAGGCGGCGGGCGTGATCGAGGGCGGGGCGCGGGATGGCACCCGTGTGACGATCAACCCGCTGGTGAGCTGCGGCACCTGTCAGGCCTGTCTGTCGGGGCGCGAGAACCTGTGCCCGGAGCGGATGATCATTTCCATGCCTCCGCGCGAGGGGGCGTTTGCGCAATATGTGGCGATGCGGCCCGAGAACCTTGTAACCGTGCCGGAGGATGTACCGCTGGAAAAGGCGGCTCTGGCCGAGCCTCTGGCGGTCAGCTGGCACGCCGCGCGGCTGGGCATCGAGGCGCTGCATCCCGGTGGGCGCCAGACGGCGCTGGTGCTGGGCGGCGGGGCCATCGGGCTGGCCGCGGCACTGGCCTTGCAGGCGCAGGGCATCGAGGACGTGACGATTGCGGAGCCGAATGACAGCCGGCGGGCTTTCTTGGCGGAGCATTGTGGCCAGCGCGTGGTTGCGGCCGGGACGGGGGCCTTTGGACTGGTCGTCGATGCGGTGGGCTATGCGGCCACACGACAGGTGGCATCGGCCTTGGCAGAGCCGGGCGGCGTGATCCTGCATATCGGCTTGGGCGAGGATCTGGGTGGTCTGGACATACGCCGCATGACGCTTCAAGAGATCACCTTTATCGGGACCTACACCTATACTGCGCAGGATTTCCGCGACACTTGTGCCGCGATTTTCGATGGGCGGCTTGGCGCGCTGGACTGGACCGAGACGCGCCCGTTGGCGGTCGGTGCGCAGGCCTTTGCCGCGCTGCGCTCAGGTGCCGTTGCGGCCCCCAAGATCATCCTGTCCCCATGGGCCTGACATCCGCACCTGTCCCGCCCTGACAGGTATGGCGCGCCCACGCCGCATAACATCTGATCCCCCCATTTCCCCGTTCCCAAGAAAGGTTCTTTTTCCATGAACATCGACAAGAAGATCACGGATGATCTTGTTGCGAATGGCGTGTCGTTCGT
>NZ_CANKXW010000008.1 GCF_947487805.1 uncultured Tateyamaria sp.
TGAAACCATCGTCCAGATGGACCAAAGGCCGATCATGCACTAACAATCAAATTGGACCACTCAAGTGGGGCTGATCACTCGCTCATAGGACGTTGGAAAGATCGCAGGCTTGGAAACAGGTATCGCCCGTTGCCATTGATACGCCGGAGATCATCAAGCAATGCGAGTGCCTGCTTTGGAAGCGGAACGCTATGGGGGCGACGCATCTTCATTCGTTCCGCTGGGATCGTCCAAACCGCGTTGGCGAAGTCAATTTCGATCCATTCTGCGTGACGCAATTCCCCCGGGCGCTGGGCAAGCAATGCCTGCAACTGCAAAGCAATGCGCGTCGTCACCTGCCCTTCAAAACCGTCAAGCGCGCGCAGCAATGCCCCCAGCGCAACTTTTTCGGTGATCGCCGCACGGGATTTAGGCTTTGGGCGGATCAACGCATCGTGCAACGGCTGCGCTGGGTCGAACTCAGCTATGCCACTGGCCACAGCAAGCCGAAACACTGCGCTGATCTTAGCGCGTAGCCTTTGTGCTGTTTCATAGTTTCCTTTTGCTTCGACCTTGCGAAGGCAATCCAAGATCATTGGCGACTTGATGTCCGTGATCGCCATCTTACCAAAGTCGGCCTTGGCCATGTCCAAGAGCCAAGAGTTTTTGGTTTGCGTGGCTTTTGCACGCCCTTCCTGCCGCCCTTTATCCAAGAAGGCATCAGCTATTTTTTCAAATGTATGTTCTGAAACGGCGCGACGTGCTTGCTTTTCCGCCCGTTTTGCTGCGCCCGGGTCTATCCCTTTGGCCAGCAGGGCCTTGGCACTTTCACGGGCCTCTCTTGCATCCGCTAACGAAACAGCAGGATACGCACCGAAGGATAATCTCTTTTCACGTCCCTCAAAGCGGTATTTCAATCGCCAGAGCCGGGACCCGGTCCGCGTCACCTCGATGTACAAGCCGCCAGAGTCGCTGACCTTGTAGGTCTTTTCCTTCGATTTGAGGTTCCGAAGTTTTGCATCGTTCAAAGACATTGGGGGCATCCTACAATCAACCTATCCGAACATGCCCCCAATCATGCCCCCAAGATGGGGGCATTCGGCTGGACGATAGAGATCCACATCGGACAACCAGAAGCACAAAAGCCCTTTGTTATTGGGCTTTATCGTATGTAGTTGCTTACTTTCGGATGTTGAAGTGGTGCCCGGGGGCGGAATCGAACCACCGACACGAGGATTTTCAAACCGAAGCTTATTGATAAGGCCCAACAGGTTAGGTTCGGAAAACCTGTCAAACCCGCCACGACGCATCAAGCACTTAGCCGCGAATTGTCAAACCTTGACCCCGAGGCCATCCGATGAGCTGGCGGGTGGCAAATGCTTGCGCCGAACGGAAGTTCGGGAGTGCGACGCGCAAGCAGATCATCATGTTTCTGGCGGACAAGGCCTCGGATGATGGCTCGGGCATCTGGTGTTCCAAAGGAACGATCCAGCGGCACACCGAACTGGGCGAGACCACCGTCAAGCGCACGATCCGCGACTTCCTAAAGGAAGGCATCCTGGTCGAGACCGGCGCGCGCGGGTGCAAGAACGGATTCACGGTTGTCTACCGGATCGATCTGGCACGGATCGAGGCGCTGGAACTCACCGCAGAACCCGAGATTGAGACGGGGGCCACAGTGGACCCCGTCCAGACTGGACCCGGAACGGGGGCCACAGTGGCCGGGGTACCGGGGCCACCACGGCCCCCAAACCATCCTAAAACCATCCATAAACCTCCTACGCACGAGCGTGTGGTGGCGGAGGATGAAGAGGCTGAGAAGATATTGGCTGCGTATCCGCCCGACAGATTACGGGGCAAAGCGGTGTGCTTTGCCCAAATCGAAGACGCCGTGAAGGAAGGGATTGCACCGGAGGACTTGCTGAAAGCCGTCCAAGCCTACGCCACCGACAGCGCGGGATTCACCCGTTCCAAGGTCTGCTTTTCCGACAACTGGTTTCAGTCGAAGCGATGGCAGGCCTATGTCGAGAGGCAGGCGGAAGACCGGGAGAAGGCGGCAGCGTTGCAGGCTGATCACCTTGCACGGCTGGCCTGCTGGATCAATGACCGCAGCCCGATGTGCAAGCACATCACGGCCCCGCAAGTCTCGGAATTACTCGCCTCAAAGCTGGTGACAGAGACGCAGATTCAAAGCGCAGGCCTCAGATCATGAGCACCACCAGACCAACCGAAGCGCAAACAGCAAGGCGACCCATGTCATACGCTGGCGCTGCTGACACGGGACCTTGCGAGGGGCGGCACGCCTCCCCTTCGAACCCCACCGGCGCGGGCAAAGCCCCCGCCAAAGAGCCGCTGACCGAGACCTTCGTCTTTCGCTGCACCGCGTCCGAGAAGGCCCAGTTGCGCGCCAAGGCAGAGGCCGCTGGACTGCCTGCTTCGACGGTCCTGCGCGAGGCGCTTGGCCTGACTGACGCGCGCCGCCGCAAGCCCATCCCCCGCGTTGATCCCGCGCTTGTGCTGGCTGTCGGGCGCATTGGCGGCAACCTCAACCAGATCGCGCGCTGGCTGAACCACGCCATGAAAGTTGGACGCACCGACCTCGACACGCTGACCGTCGCCCGCCGCCTCGTGGTGATCGAACGCCAGCTCGCCGCGCTCCTCGATGAGGCGCGGCGGTGCTGATCAAGTTCTTTCCCAATGGCAAAGGCGCGGGCGCGGGGCCGGTCGGCTATCTCGTGGCCGAGCGCGTGCTGACCTACGATAGTAACCGCGACCTGATCCGCGATGCCGAAGGCCAGCCCGTGACCGTTAACCGCGACCCTCTGCCTGAGGTCCTGCGCGGGAACCCCGAGCGCACCGAGGCCCTGATTGACGCCAGCCGCCACCAATGGACCTACCGCGCGGGCGTGATCAGCTTTGCGGATAGCGATGATCCTTCCGAGGACCAGCAGGCCGAGGTCATGGACGGGTTCGAGCGGCTGGCCTTTGCGGGGCTGGACCCCGAGCAATATGAAGTGCTCTGGGTCCGCCATCGCCACGAAGGCCGGGTCGAGCTGCACTTCTGCACGCCGCGCCTTGAACTGACCACGGGAAAGAGCCTCAACATCGCGCCGCCGGGCTACCAGGACGCCTATGACAGCCTGCGGGACGTCATGAACCGGCGTCATGGCTGGGCCGATCCGATGGATGTGGAGCGCGCGCAGGAGGTCCGCGACACCATTGAGACCCCGACACGCGCCCAAGGCCGGGACGAGCTGCACGCCTGGATACAGCACCAGATCGATATGGGCCTGATCACCAACCGCGCCACTATGGTCGACGCGCTCGCTGATGCGGGCTTCGACCTGCCGCGCACCGGCAAGGCCTACATCACCGCCCGCGATCCCGGCACCGGCGAGCGCTGGCGGCTGAAAGGAGAGATTTTCCATGAAGACTGGCAAGCCGACCCGGCTGAGCGAGAAGCTGAACGCGGAGCTCGACACGATCCGGGCCGAGCACGTCGCCTCGATCTCATCCCAGCTCAAGAGCTTCAGGATCGATTTGAAGAACATTGTGGGCACCGCGCAGCATACCATCGCGAGCGATACGCGCAGCTTCCAGACCGAGACGGCGAGTTTGTTCGAGACACGGCTGAAATCGATCCGCCTCTGGCTGACGATCTCGCCTTGGCTGATCGCGGGGATGGTGTTGACGGGGATCGCCTTGATGATGGCCGCGAGCTTTTTCTGGACAGTGCATCTGACACGCTCGGAGCTGAACGAGATGGGCCTGACGCGGATCGAACGGCCCGAGGGGACGTGGCTGATCCTGGACCCGTTGAAGACGCGCCTGCGCACCTGCACGATGGGCGAGAGACACGTCACCTGCATTCGGATCGAGGAGAATTAGATGACCCAACTGACAGCCTTGGAACGCGACTTGCTCGCCTACGTCGAGCGGTTGGTGACGGCCTCCGAAGCCTCCGCGAAGGATTTGACCGCTTTGGAGACACGCTCGACCGGCAGGATCGAGAGGGAACTGGCTGGCTTGAAAGACTGCGTGACCTTGCTCATTCGTTCACAGACCGCATCCATGAAGGCCTTGAACGGATTGCTGAACGACGAGGCGAGCTACAAGACGCTGGACGAGAGCTTGCAGCAGAGCTTGACCTTAGCGAAAGCCGCCGCCGAGAGATTGAGGGACAGCTAGACAGCCAGGAAGCGCACGCGGAACGGGGGTTGCGGCATTGAGGGCAATGGCTTTGGTCATCTTCGCTTCGATTTCCGGCGTCTAGCAGCCTGCTTTCGTCGCTCTTTCCTGTTTGGCACTTCCATCCCGGCCAAGTCGGGACGAGTGAAGACGACTTGGGTCAGTTCAGGGTACTCGTCGTCGTCCACCGGTCGCATTTTCAGAGGGCTCTGCAAGATTCCAAGTTCCTTGCAGTTTTCTCTAATTCTCCTTCTATCTTCCGCCGTCCAATCGCTCTGCTCTGCGTAAATTAGGTCTTCTGATACGCCACGACCTTGCTCAGGTGGCTCCCGAGATATGCCCACAATCCGTTTCAGATGCGGATACCGCTCCAAAACCCCCTGAGCATAGATTGTCGCCCTCTCAGTACGTTTACGCCGATACTGCTCATACCCACCTTTTTTCTCCATCCAGTCCAGATATTTGAAGGTCATGATGAAAAAGGCGGTTTCGTTGTCTTTTGCCCCTTCTGGGGCAAGCATCATGCGAAAGAATGCATCTTCGGTGATCCCTCGCTTGAGAGCTCCCATAATCGCTTCGCCATGGCTGCGCCTTCTGAACCGCATCTCGAGCGCCATATGCCGTACTGCAAGTTCATTTTTTGTGAGTTCGAAAGTGTGATCATCTATTGTTATCGAGGTGCCGCCGAGCATGTGATCTGTGAACAATGTTATGAATTTGTCCCAGACGTATGAGATTTTGTCCGCTTCCTTTTTTGCTAGGTACTGCGGATCAGAAACCCAGTTTGCGTAATGATCTCGTTCGATGGTTAATGGGGGTTCAGAGGCGTCGACGACAAAATCGTGGTCACCGTCGTCGTTGATCCTGATGGCATAGTAGGCCAGCAAGTTTTCTTCGCCATGAGCCAACTTCAAGCGGCCAGATCGTACAAACTCCTTTTTCTTTTCAAGGTAGTCTGTGAAGTCGCGAATCGTATCCAGTTCTTGCAAGATGATATCAAGTGAGACGTCATCAAGAACGTGTACGAACGAGCCCTCGGGGCTTACATCACCTATAGCGAACGGTTCGGATTTGCTTGGGTCCTTTGGCCAATTCATTTCACCTTTCAAACTAGGTTGGATCATGAGACTGCCAGAATGGCCCTCTCGGTGCTTTCTAAATGCATCCGAAGCACCGCGTGCGACGATTACATGATGAAATTTGCAGACGTTTGGCGACGGTAACTCTATGGGGAAAGGGTGTTTGCAGTTCCGATCTAGGAAAATCCGGTCGGGGTGCTCGGTTATCCATCGTTCCGCTCCTTTGGCTTGTTTTGCTGCCGCTGATACGGCGCGCTTGACCCATCGACCCCACGCGACAGACAGCTCCCCGGATGGCCAATCAATACTCTTTTCTGAGAAAATGATGATGTGATCACCGCACACAACTAGCAGGTCGCAAAGTTCTTTGCCGTCACCACGGCCATTGCCGCCAACTTTCTGATCTCTGTAGGGACTGGGATATGACCAGAGGTTCAAAAAGGTCTTGTCAGCGAGGTTAGCCAAGTACCTTTCACTTTCAGTGACACCCACTTCTTTGACTACTGGAGGGCGAAGCTGTTCCGGGCGCTCATCTATTCCAACGGGTTTCTTCATTTAACATCAATTTCCAAAATCGAATTTCAATCGGTTAAGTGGCGAGCTTTCGTACAAAGCTTTCCACTAATTCTGTAGCGCGTATGTCTACAGAAGCATTCTTCCGGCTTAATGCTGATTTAACTTTAGGTCTGTCGCAATTCTCTAAGTTGCAACAAGCGGTTCAATGTTCGAAACATCGATCTCCTTCGCCGCAAGCGCCATGTCGTGGTTCGTCTGCAAGTTCACCCAGTAGGCCGGGGTCGTATTGAACACACGAGCCAGGCGTAGTGCCGTGTCAGGTGTGATCCCGGTCGTGCCCTTGATCAACCGCTCGATCCGCGTCCGAGGCACACCCAGACGCCGCGCAAATGCGATGGCCCCCATCTCCAGGGGATCAAGGTAAAGCTCTTTCAGGACTTCACCGGGGTGCATCGGGTCTTCAAGCAGGCTCATTGCCAGATACTTCCTCAGGCCGCGCCAGTTCGCGTTTCAGCGTTCATGCCATCGGCGTAGATGAATTGCTTGGCATCCTCACGCACTTCGAGCGTCGCCCCATCAATCGCGCCAACGGCAAGGCCTGCGTTCACCCGCCGCGCAGGTTTCCCCGCACTCAGCCACTTCCCCGCCTTGTCCACTGCAAAGCGCCCTTTGCGCGCTCCAGTGCCCTTGCCTTCAGCCGCGTCCATGATGACCAAAGCGACCTCTTCCATCCGAAACAGCCCTCCCTGGCTGGCCGGGGGCATCTTGCGCTTTTGCAGGGATTGGCGCGAAACGTCCAACCGCTTGGCAACGTCGGCCAAGCTGACAAGGTCAGGCCGCACTTCCCGCAAAACCGAGCCCTCAGGCAATTGCTTTTGGATCGCACGCGCTGCATCCAGAATCGCATCTTCCGCGCGATGACTCGCCGCTTCCAGCGCAACGCCAAGCATGCCAGGCACGCCAGTACCGACGATGGCATCCTCGAAGCCAGCCTCGAAGACTGCGTCCACCAGATCGAACGCTTCATGTTCACCCTCAGGAAGGGCGAAGATCAGTTCAAACTCGATTTCTGCCATATTATTCATCCTCTTGCGGGCCATCGTTCGTGTCGTCGAGCTTGGTGCAACCAAGCGCCCGACTTCTCAATTGCCGCGCGAAGCGGCCCGGATTTTGAGGCGTCGACCAGACGCCCATCTGACAAAACTCACCGCACCTACAGTCAGGATCGTTGTTCGGGCATCGGATCAGGCCCCACGCATGTCCGCGCCCCGGACGTAAAGTGACGGTCCAACCCAGGGCCTCCAACTCGCGCAAGACCGCCTCAATCTCCTTGGACTTGTGCGGCTTTCTGGACATTAAATAGGCCTCTTTCTTTAAGTTGTCAATTGACAACTTAACATCACTTCGAGTCTTCCCTGTTTTATGCCGCTTGCGGCATCTCTCGAGCTAGGACTTCAGCTTGCTTCACGACCTTTTTCACCGCCTCTGACTGCAAGTCTGGTGGGAAGCCGTGCTTACGCAGGATGCGCTTGATAACAACACGCATCTTGGTTCGCACATTTTGCTTTCGCCACCAATCGACGGACGAGGTGCTCTGCACAGCATTCACAAGTTCCTGCGCTATCACGCGCAGCTCTTCGTTGCCCATCAGCTGCACCGCACTGTCGTTCTGAGCCAGAGCATCGTAGAAAGCGACCTCTTCAGCGGAAAGCCCATCTTCAGGCTGCGACTGAAGTTCCTTGGCCATCTCGATCATTTCTTGGATCACTTGAATCGCATCGATACTTCGGTTGTGGTACCGCGCCATCGCATCTTGAAGACGTTTGGAAAACGCTTCGTTCTGGGCTTTGTTGGTTCGGGTCCGCGAACTGATTTCACCGTTCAGCAGCTTCTTCAGAGCCTCAACCGCGAGGTTCTTATGGGGACTATTTTGTAGTCCCATTAAGAAGTCCTCACTCAGCACACTGAGGTCCGGCGCGTCCACGCCCGCAGCTTCGAGAATGTCGATCACTTCGGTCGAAGCGACAGCCCGATTGAGCAACTGAGCGATTGCCAGTTCTGCCTCCTCGGCCGTCCTGGCCTTACTCGACGAAGCATCCATTTTTCGTATTGCGGCTTGAACTGCGATGAAAAAGCCAACTTCGTCTTTGACCTCCCGAGCGTCCGACGTTCCAGAAGCAATCCTGAAAGCTTTGACCAAGCCCGCAACCGCAGTCATGAAACGCTTCTTTGAGGCTTCGCGATCCTTGGGCTCTTGACCATCAATTTTGAGTGTCAACGCATGTTCGATAGCCGTGGGAAGCAAGCGAATTCTGTCCGCGGCGCTTCCTTTGACTGCCTCCATGTACGGAATGCCATGGAACATCGATCTCATGACGTCCAACTGCGTTAGCAACGCGTGGGCGGCCTCGCCTTGGTCTACGCCTGTCTGCTTCTGGTCGGCGTTCGAATAGTGCTTAAGAGCCTTCTTAAGGTCTGCCGCAAGACCAATGTAGTCCACAACAAGCCCAGAAGGTTTGGCCCCAAACACGCGATTGATGCGTGTGATGGCCTGCATAAGACCGTGCCCCTTCATTGGCTTGTCCACGTACAGGGTGTGCATACAAGGCGCATCGAACCCCGTTAGCCACATGTCTCGCACTATCACCAGCTTCAGACCGTCTGACGCATCACGGTATCGGGTTCCAAGAGTTTCCAGACGAGCTTTTGACCTAATATGCGGCTGGAAGTCAGCAGGGTCTTGCGCAGCTCCGGTCATGACAACCTTTACTGCACCTGCACCATCTTCGTCCGAATGCCAGTCAGGTCGCGCCTCAGCGATCCGCTTGTACACCTCTACGCAGATACGGCGTGACATGCAGACAATCATAGCTTTGCCGCCGTCCATTGCCTCTAGGCGTGCATCAAAATGCTCCAAGATATCCGCAACAACTGCGTCAAGACGCTTCTCGGAGCCAACCAGTTTTTCGATTTGCGTCCACTTGGTCGTCATGGAGCCTTTGGCGTCTTCGTCGAAAACGCCTCCATCCGCTTCGGCGTCTTCGATGATCTCATCGAATTCTGCGTCGAGCAGATCGCCGGCTTCCTCGCTCATCTCAATCTTCGCGACCCGGCCTTCATAGTAGATGGGTACGGTTGCCCCATCGGCGACAGCCTGGGCGATATCATAGACATCGATGTAGTCACCGAAGACCGCCTGCGTGTCCGCACCAACAAGAGAAATAGGTGTCCCCGTGAAGCCGACATGAACAGCATTTGGCAACGCGGTCCGCATATGATGCGCAAAGCCGTATTTGGTCTCACCAGTCTCCCGGTTCAGTTTTGCATCAAAACCGTACTGCGAACGGTGCGCCTCATCCGCAAAGACGATGACATTCGAGCGGTCGGTCAATAGTCCGAAATCTGTCTGCCCTTTCTCCGGTCGAAACTTTTGGATCGTGGCAAAGATCACGCCCCCTACCTTGCGATCACCTAGCTTTTTTCGAAGATCTGGAACGTCCTCTGCCTGTACGGGCATTTCACCGAACAAGGCTGAGCATCGCGAAAACGTTGCAAACAACTGATTGTCCAGATCGTTGCGGTCCGTGATGATCACCAAAGTCGGGTTTTCTAGCCTGGGGTCTCGCATCAAGCGGCCACCGAGAAAGGCCATCAGCAAGGACTTGCCGGAACCCTGCGTGTGCCACATCACGCCGCCACGCCCATCGTTTCCACGGGCGCGGGCGACTGCGGCAACGCCTTTGCGCACAGCATGAAACTGATGATAACCCGCGATCTTCTTGATGGGGCCTTTGCCTTCATCCTCAAAGACGGTGCAAAACCGCAGCATGTCCATAATGACGACCGGATCGAGAAGACCTTGAATGAGCGTTTGCAAAGCTAGGGCTGAGCCATCCTCGACCAGCGTGTCTCCATCGACCGTGCGCCAACGCATGAAACGATCATAATTTGCGGAGAGTGAACCGAACCGCGCAGTCACACCTTCTGAAATGACATTGAATGCGTTTGTCCGGAACAGATCCGGAACCTGCGTCTTGTAGGTTTCGATCTGGTTGTAGGCCCCCTTGAGACTTCCGCTCTCGGTTCCTTTCAACTCGACCACGACGAGAGGAAGGCCGTTGAGGAAAAGGATGATATCGGGACGTCGTGCTGTCTGACCAACCACCTCAAATTGATTGACCGCCAACCAATCATTCTCCCGGTTTTCCCAATCGACCAAGCGCGCGATATCTGACCGTTCCGTGCCGCCCTCGAACCACGAGACAGGGACACCGGCCACAAGCACCTCATGGATGCGTCGGTTTTCCGACATTAGATCCCCGGCAAATTCAGTGTCGCGCACCTTGTTGAGTGCGGCCCGGATCGCGTCATCCGGTAGGTCTGGGTTCAGCCGCCGCAGGCTTTCGTCAAGACGTCCAAGGAGCAGCACCTCGCGAAAACTCTCCCGCGCGGGCGCTTCATTCTCAGGCGACAGCTCTGAGCCATGCAGATAGGCAAAGCCCAAGCCCTGCAACTCTTCCAGCGCCCATTGTTCGAGATCGTCTTCGGAAGCGAAAGCCATCAGTCCACCTCCTCACCAAGCGACAGGTCAGGAATATCCAGACCATTCAGGCGTTCACCCAATACGTGTTCCAGTTTTTGGATATGCGAAGCCAACCAGCTCGCCATATCTGCCCAGGCGTCGCGGTTATATCCGTCAAACTCTTCCGAATAGACGATCAGGCTCTGCTTCTTGTCGTCCATCCGACGCCAGATCAATTCCGCCCCGAACTCAGCCTCAATCTGTTGTTTCTGTTCATACAACTGATCGAACAACCACTTGTTCTCCGCAGCATTCGCCCGCTCGAAACTCAACTGAACCCGCGCTTCCTTGCGCAGGAACACCAACTGAAATGGGCAAGACCGAACGCCAGAACCTGCACTCAACCAATGGCTTCTCGTTGGGCTGATGCTTCCGAAAAGCCCTGCACCATCTGCGCGCAGCTGATCCAGCGCCACCTCCCAGAAGTCGAGCCGCAACTTGTGACGCTTCTTCTGGGTGTCCTGAACCGCCTTCTCCTCGTTTTCCTTGCTCGACATCCCGATCATGAAATCCGCCGCTTCCGGCGTCGGGATGATCTGCTGGATGTCCACCATTAGCTCCTCGCCAAAGGAAAACGGCGTCACCTTGAAGCATTGCGCGCGAATGCCCCGGCTCAGAAGCCACAGCACCGTCGCCGTCACCTCACGCCGGAAATTGGCAGCGATAAAGATCATCCGCTGATCGTTGCCTGGGTTAAGGACGGTCTCCTCCAATTCCTCAACTTCCATGAACTCGCAAATCCGCACCGCCGCATTGCCGCCGCCCTCGTAGCGGTCGAGGTATTGCTGGTAGATGTCCACGATCTGCGTCTTGGTCAGGCCCGAGACATAGGCCGTGTATTTCAGCGCCTGCCAGGTCACATCCCGCCCGCTGTCATCGAGCTTGTTCTCGATCACAACCAGATTGCCGTCCTTGTCGAGCGCCAGAAGGTCCAGCCGCTCGCGCGTCTCGTCAAACCCGTCGAACTCCTTCTGGATGATCAACAGCTCTTCCCCGAGCGCGTCGGGCTGGTTGGCCAACCATTCCTGCAAATGATCCCGCTCGCGCAGGTTCAGATCAGCAAAGCGTTTCTGGACTAAGCGGGACAATCGGTTTTGGTTCAAATCAACGCGGAACATCAATCACCTCTGAAATCGGAAAAATCTAAGATCGCGACGCCAGCTAGGTCGCGCTGAAGAACATACTGCGACATGAAATCACGCTCGCGGATACGCTCGAAAACCTCACGTCTGTCCTGTGGCATTGAACGTTCCGCTCCACCAACATCAATGCCCAAGCCCGATTTGGCATCACATTTGCCAGAACTTGTGACCAGGCGATGCCACGGCTTCATATGCTTCTTGAGCTTGCTCAGAGCATTGGTTTTTTCCGCCTTAACTTTCTTGGCGCAGGCGACCGAGCAGCCCCAATAGCTTCGCCCGCGATAGGGATATTCGCCGCCGCCATGCAGTAGCTTGGAGTTTGAACCGTGGTCGTGGTTGAAGAAGACATATAGCGGGATGCAAGTCCCAGCATTCGCAATCAATTTGGCGGATTGGCCCGATGCCGGATCAAGGCCGCCATAGTCCGATCCTTTGCTGGAATGGTAGAGCCGCTTTGCCTGAACACGCAAACCCAGATCGCACCAAGGCGTGCGAACGATCCATTCCCAATCCGCGCCGTTGATGCCTTCCTCTGTCTTATTGAACATGGTCACGGTCAGTCCATGCTTGGCGTGATCGCGTGCCATGCGCAGCAAGAGCATTTCGGTGAGCGTCTCTTCCTGAAGGGCCAACCCACGTTTGAAAGCATGACCTTGCTCGTTCCAAACCCAAGCGGCTCGCCTGCGGAGATAGTCACGGAGAGTGATCGATGCAGCCATCACCAAACCTCGAACCGATCCATGGATCGCTTGCTCGCCGCCTCTGTCACAACCTGCCGCACGACCGCGCAGATGTCGTCGTCGCTGCGGGCGGGCATGTGGTCCTGGTCTTCGCAAACGCCGCAGCTGATCAGGACGGCTTCGGAATGGGGGAGTTCAGAGACCGTTCCGGCGACCATGCTGTCGAGGGTTTCTTCGAAACCATCGGAGAGCATGCCAGTGTCGCTATCGTATTTCTCTTGGTACCAGCACCACTCGTCCCAAACGGTTTTGAGCGGCTCTGCCGTGTCTTCAAACATGCCTACGGCGGGCATCCGTTGCAGGCGGATGATGACGCGTTTGGCGAGCGCCTCGATGCGCTCGGCGGCAAAGACTTGGATGGGGTGGAAATAGTCCACCTCCGGGCCCGCCTCGGCCATCAGGAACGGGGCGGAGACGTCATAGGGTTTCGGTGCACTCATAACATCGCCTCCACTTCCGCCTCAGCGGCTTTGACGCGCAGGGTGCCGGACATGAGGCGGGGCAGCAGGGTGTCGCGGAGGGTGGCGAGGGTTTGGTTTTCCTTCGTTAGCTCAAGAACCTTTCGAAACATCGGATCGACGATGCTTTCGAACGCAGCAGATACAGAACGAGGCGGCGAAACGACCGTGGCAGCTTGGAGTGTCTTGGTTGTTATGGTGTCAAAAACAGAACCATGCGCTGCAAGCGTTATGCCCAATATTTCCGTCATGAACATGCAATTTGCGAAGAATGGTTTGCCCTCTCTGGAATTCAACGCATAGCAAGTTTGGTTCATCGCGATCTGCTCTCCAAACATGCACGCACGGCCAGTGGTTGCGCCACGCGCGACAACAACTGTGGCGTACTTTGGGATCAGTTTCGTACTGCTCTTGGACAGCCCCAGCTCGGTAATTCTGCGCTCTGTGGAAATCAAAAACGCTTGGCCGCATTGGCTTACATCTTTGGCGCTAGCCCATGGAATATAGCCGTCCCAATAGTCCTCGATCGAAGTTTTTGGCGTCCCACCGGAGATAAGCTCTACGACCTCCAAAAGAGCTTTTTCTCCCCACCCCTCCGGCAGGCCGTTTTCGCCGAAGCGGTCGGGGAAGAGAGCGGCGGTTTCGGGGGCCATGTGGGCGGGGGGACGGTTTTGGGATTTGGCGTGGACGGGGTCGAACGTGACGAACCACGACCGATAGAGCGCCCGCGCCATCTCTTCCAGGCAGGCCGAGGCCTTCCGGTTCGCCTCGATCTTGTCATCCAGCGCCCCCAATATCCCCGCAATCTCGCGTTGTTCTGGAAGTGGTGGCAAGACCACTGCTTCTTGGTGAGCATCGTTTCGGTTAACGCCAGGAACACCGCTCTTGTCGTTGAATTTTTCCCAATCCAAGGTCTGCAGAAAGTAGTAGCAAAACTTCGGATCATTCCCTTTGAAATCGCGGACGTACAGCGCAGTGTTCAAAGGCCAAAAGTCACTTTCAGAGAAGAAAACTTGGCCGATCGTTCCATAGCGACCTGTTATTACACCCGGCCCATTGACCTTTGCCTCTGAGTGAAGATCAGTTGGTCCAGACGAAGAAATTATTGGGACATCGCCGGGCTTGCGCTTGGCATGCGGCAAGTCATAACCACGTTTCAGCTCCAGCACGTCGCCCAGTTCAACGTCGGCCCAGCTCACACCAAGCCCCCCAACCACGCCTCGATCTCGGTCTCCAGCCGTCGGCCTTCCTCGAAATGCCCCTGCAACTCGGCCCGCAGCCGCGTAAATTTTTCCTCAAACGGCTCGTCGTCCTCTTCCACCGCGCCCGCGCCCACGTAGCGGCCCGGGGTCAGCACGTAGTTGTGCTTGGCAATCTCCTCGACCTTCACGCTTGCGCAGAAGCCCGGCTCGTCTGCGTAAGGCCCCTCTGCCTCCTCCCCCCGCCAGGCATGGTAGGTGGTGGCGATCTTGGCGATCTCGTCCTCTGACAGTTCCTTTTGCTTGCGCGACCCTGCGATCAGCGCGCCCATCTTGCGGGCGTCGATGAACAGCACCTCGCCGCGCCGGTCGCGAAGCGTGCCGCCCGCCGCCGTGCCGTTGGATTTGTCCTTTGCCAGAAACCACAGGCAGGCGGGGATCTGTGTGCCAAAGAACAACTGTCCCGGCAGCGCCACCATGCAATCCACCGCGTCCTGTTCGACCATCGCCTTTCGAATGTCGCCCTCGCCCGATTGCATGGACGACATCGACCCGTTAGCCATGACCACCCCTCCAATGCCGTTGGCGCTGAGGTGGTGGTGGATATGGGACATCCAAGCAAAGTTCGCATTGCCCGTCGGCGGCGTGCCATAGCGCCAGCGCGTGTCCTCGCGTAGCGCCTCGCCGTTCCAGTCCGAGATGTTGAAAGGCGGGTTGGCGAGGATAAAGTCAAACCGTTCATCCGGGAAGGCGTTGCGGGTCAGCGTGCCCTCCTGGTTCCAGCGCAGATCGCCAAAGATGCCCCGGATGGCAAGGTTCATGCGGGCGAGGCGAAAGGTCGTGTGGTTGCGTTCTTGCCCATAGACCGCGATGTCATCGACCCGGCCTTGGTGGGCGGCGATGAATTTCTCGGACTGGACGAAGAAGCCTCCGGTGCCGCAGCAGGGGTCATAGACGCGGCCATGGGTCGGCTCCATCATCTCAACCATGACCGAGACGATAGATTTAGGCGTATAGAACTCCCCGCCGCGCTTGCCCTCGGACGAGGCGAATTCCCCAATGAAGTATTCGTAGATGCGCCCGATCAGGTCGAAGTCGGATTTGGTACCGTGCAGTTCGAGGTTGGTGAACATCTCGATCAGGCCGGTGACGATGGCCCGGTCGAGGTTGGCGCGGCCAAAGACCTTTGGCAGCGCGTCTTGCAGCGAGGGGTTCGATTTCTCAATCTCGCGCATGGCGTCGTCCACCTGCACGCCTATGTCGTTTGCTTTGGCATTGGCGGCGAGCCGATCCCAGCGGGCTTTTTCGGGCACCCAGAAGATGTTTTCGGCCTCGTATTCTTCGGGGTCTTCGAGGTCGATGTATTCATCCTTGGCGAATTCGGCCCGCTTGGCTTCGAACGCGGCAGAGACATAACGGAGGAAGAGAAGGCCCAGGGCAACGTGTTTGTATTCGCCCGCGTCCATCGCCCCGCGCATCTTGTCAGCGGCGGCGAAGAGGGTCTTTTCAATGCGTTCTGCCATTCGAAATTCTTTCTACTCGGTATGAAATTGGGTCGTCAGTTGGACATCAGGCGGTCAAGCCTCCGGCTGGTGAAATGCAGCGTCAGGACGGAGCCGGTTAGGATTGGCAGCAGGAAGCCGGAGAGAGCGATGGCAAGTACGCCTGCGCCTGTGATCCATGTGAAATCTTGCGGTTGGCTCGCGAAGGTCAGCCGTAGAAAGCCGATCAGGTAGAGCGCACTGGCTGCTAGCAGAATCGCGTGGAGCGGCTCCAGTGTTTCAACGATATTGCGGCGCGCACGCTCTAAGGTGGCCTGGCGCAGTTTCTTCCATTGGTCGCTTGGTTTTTGCATTTGCTTACTCCCTTACGAGTTCGATCCAAGTGTGAACGTCATCATCCGTTACTTCCCGCCCCTCGACATGCGACTGGTACCAACGCGCGACGATGGCCCCGCGCTTTTCACTCTTTATTTTGATGTCTTCTTCATTCAGGTGCTGATCGAGCGAAGTCTCGATCCGCTTCAGCGCCTCGAAGTCATGCGCCGCGCGGACAGCCTTGGTGCCGAGCAGAATCCACGCTGCATCCACTTCGAACCGGTCCGCTATCGCCACGAGAGCCTCGACGGGCAACCCGCGCTGACCCTTTTCGTAGCTGTGATAGGCACGATGGGAGACGCCAATCGCCTCCGCCATGGCTGTTTGTGTCAGGCCAACTTCATTGCGCGCGATTGCGAGCCGCGCGCCCATAGAAGCGAAAACTGACCTATTGTCCTGTGGCATGCGAGGTTCCCATTGACGCAACCGTCATAACGAGCGAAACTGCACAAAATGACGTTATTCCTATCCTCTTGCCATCTGAGCATGTCAAAAGGTGCGGAACAAGCGATTCCATTCATATCCAGCAGTGGAGGCTGAAATTGACCCAGGAACGTCTTCTCTCTCCCAAACAGCTCAGCGAGATCGTGGGGCTCAGCCCTGCGCAAATTCGCGGCCTCATGAACACAGGGAAACTGGAGTTCGTGGAGATATCATCGAAGACCAAGATGCTGACGATGAGCGGTTGGGAGCGGTTTCAGAAGAACGCGACCAAGGTCAAAGGGGCTGAGGGTTCGGCAGCGAATTGATGGGGGTGTCAGGTCATGGCGACGACAAATCTCAATTTCAACGTGGTAGATAAGCGCATGTTTAAGCAGTCCGAGGCCGCAAGCTATGCCGGATTGCCAGTCAAGCATTTCAAGGCCGCTTGCCCGGTGCGCCCGGTGGAGTTGATACGAGGTGCACGTCTTTGGGATCGCAGGGACCTCGACCTCTGGATTGACGATGTGAAGTCTGGGTCCGTGACCGACACGCGCGAAACCATTCTGGACCGCCTTTAATGACACAGGTGCGGGTCAAGGGGTTCAAGATTTTCAAAGACCGGCACGGCAAGCAACGATGCTATCACCGCGAGACCGGCCACAAAGTTGACCTTGCCCGCGCGCCCATTGGTTCCGCCGAGTTCTTTGCTGAATGTGAGACGATCCGCGCCATCGCTGAGGCGCAGCGAGCGAAGGCTCCAAAGGCCGGAACGCTTGGCGGGCTAATCCAGTCCTACTTTGAAACCGAGCACTACCAGAACCTCGCTGAAGCCACTCGGCGAGACTATCGCAAATGCGCCGACTTCCTTGAGCCGATCCGCGACACGCCGATCCATGTGATCGACACGCCTCTGATTGCAGGCATCCACGACAAGGCTGCGAAGAAAATTGGCTGGCGGCGGGCGAACATGGTCCGCACACTTCTGAGTGAGGTGTTTCGCGACAACATCCCGAAGGGGCTCATCTCAGCCAACTTCGCGAAGGATGTCATTCCCAAGCGCCGCCCGCGCGACCGCGCCTATGCGAACCGCCCTTGGGCCATCGAAGAACGCGACACTGTCCTGGGCAAAGCCAAGCCTCATGTACGTGTTGCGCTCGCTTTGATGATGAACACTGGCCTCGATCCGTCAGATGCCCTGCGACTGCGAAAGGATCAAGTCGATGACGGCACCATCTGGGGCGTGCGCGGCAAGACAGGCGAAGAAGTCGCGATTCCGGTCAGCCCGACCCTCCAAGCGGCGCTTGACCGCATGCCTAACCACGACGCCGAGACCGTGCTTTCTAACTCGCGCGGTGAGCCATGGACCTACAACGGCTTTTCAACCGTTTGGCACCGCTTCAAGACCGCCCTTGAGAAAGAAGGCCTTATCGAAAAAGGCCTGACCCTCAAGGGCTTGCGGCACACGGTCGCCACGACTTTGCGCGAAGCAGGGCTGGATGAACGCCGCATCGCGGACCTTCTGGGGCAGAAAACCCCGTCCATGGCCCGGCACTATTCGCGCTCTGCGAACCTCGCCGATAAGAACCGCGAGACCATGGCGGCACTGGAAGAAGAGAACCGAAGGCGGGCCGAAAGTGTCAAACCTTCGCACAAAAGCGTCAAACCTGAACGAAACGAGGATCAGCCATGAGCAGAAAATGCGTACATATCAGCTTGTTAAGTGGTGCCCGGGGGCGGAATCGAACCACCGACACGAGGATTTTCAATTAGCCTCGTGATCTGCACACGCTGTTGCAAGATCGCTCAACCCGTAACGTAGCCGCTTGAAAACCTTGTTCTTTGTGAATGGCAGATCGTCTCGCCCTGTCTCAAACCAAAGCATTCAAGCACGCTACTCCTGCTACCCCAGCGATACCCGGGGTGCTTGAGGAGAACACGCCACTTCCGTTTGCGTGTCAGTTCCCGGCAATTGGGCGAAGACAGCATACTTGAATGCCGCTACTATCCAAACTCCGTCGTAGGTGCGAAGCCTATTCAAACCTCACCAAAATCTCTCTAGGGTTGCATCACGCGGCTATAGACCAAACCCAATGTAGCTGTCGTTTGATCCAATTCTCAAGGAACGGCAATTGTACGATTTATCAAACTGGCGACAGCTGTCTGCGGACTATGGTTTTGTGCTTCCTGATGTAGAATGTCCAATCTCGGTGCCGCAGATTCCGGGATTGCTGGTTGAATTGAACAACCTACAAGCTGCTGCTCAGGCCACATCGTTTGACGAACTCCATCGAGTCAGTGCCACAGTTGCGGAAGAGATCATTCAAGCTCAGGCGAACGCGACCGGCGACGTCGAACGCGTTCTACTTGAATATGTTCAGTTCGAAGTGTCGATTGCGCCAATGATGGCTGCGATTAAGCGAGGTCGCTTCGATAGTGCATTTGACTGGATACACAACGGCCTAAGTGACAGCATAGAATCTAGTGCTCAACGAAAGTTTTTTGACGGACGACCATTTCGTTTCATCGGAGTTTTAGTTGACATGCTGCCAAACAGCTTTCCGAACACGTTTTTGGAATGGGCGGACGGTTTTTTCTATTATTGCCGCAATCAGTCCGCGCTATTTGCCCCGGCAGCTCAGATTGCTCCGCTCTTAGAAGAGACGATTTTCAGGTTGCCAGCCGATGGAAGCCTAGCAGTTAAAGCTGCTGTGAGCCTGATGTGCTGGGGTAGAGATGTGGGGCATCAAAGCGCGGTTGGCGTCGCGACCGTTCTGAGACGCTTGTACGATAACGATGCACTACCCAGAGAAAACAAAGCTCAGATCGCCAAAGCATTTTCAACACGGAGCTGCGACTTGGTCGGAGATCCACACCACAGGTGGGCCAAGATCGTAATACGTGATTACGCCGACTTTTTGCTTCAGCACGAACCCTTTCAGTACCACTTCGCTTCATTCGAAAACGTGGGGGATTGGGATGAAAACGTAGTGTGGTTGATTGAAGCCGCCAAAGAATACTCAGATGGAGTTCGCAATAGTTTCCCATCCTACACAGACTGGTTGATTTCTCTCGATCAACGATCCAGCTTATTGAGTCCGGTGGCAAAATTCGCGTTGGACAATGATCGGTCGGCAGACTTCGCAAAAATTCTGGCCGCTTGGTATGACGGTGAAATTGAAACGGCTTCTGCTGGGTGCAGTGTCGTTTTGCCCACTGCTATTTCCGGTGTTGGGTTTCTCGGGAACGACACTGAAATGGTCAGTTTTCGGGGGAAATTTTCCGGCGAAACCGAAGTAGTGGAAGCGATGAATGAAACTACCAACAATGCATTGGGAACAACGAGAACTGTACAAGCCGGTCCTGAGCTTGATGCAGCACCGGAGCGTCCCGGGCAGCCAAACAGAGATTGTGCAAGCGCATTCGAGGGAGCATTGTTCGACTTTTACAATGTTCCAGTTTTAGCCGAGAAACTGGCTGGATCGCCCGCTTTTACATGTTTTCCCCACAACCTTCACCCGCTTCAGGCGCTGCTGTCGCGGGAGACGAATGAATGCCGGCCTTTGAGTTCGAGTCTACGGACACCGCTTCCAGATCGCCCAATTCGGCGGGCAGCCATATGGGCTTCATGTGATGATTGGTATTCTGAAATGGAGGCGGCCTCGGCGTCGGATTTTCTTCAACGGCACGGTGTCGAAGCACATGTCTATCTTGGGCGGGAGAGTGGTCGAGATGACTTTTTGGCAATGTACCGCGATCCTGCCTATGACTTCATTCATATAATTGGGCATGGAGCTTTCGATCACTGGCAACTCGGTTCGTCAAAAATCCTCGTAAATCAGGGTGAGGTTCTTGCTGTAGACGACCTAGTTGACCTCCACCCAGAAAAGGAAAGGAGGCGCCTTCTTTGTTTGAACATTTGTGATGGCGGCGTTTCAGATGGCTTGGGTGGGATACAAAAATTGGGGCTCGCACCTTCATTGGCCTCACCAGCGCAAGCGGCTGTTTCTCATCTTTGGCCCGTTGAACCCCGAGTGGCTTCAGCCTTTGGTTTGACAATTTGCTCCGAGTTGGTGGCGGCCCAAAATGACCATTTTGGTGCTTTTGCTGAAACTCTAAAAAGAGTTCGAGAACCTTGGGTGCAACGTGTTACGGCGCTGCGAGAACAGTTCGACGGCGAAATCATGGATCGCCTAGAAATCTTCAATGCACCAGATGACATTTTCGATTGGGCTTCACCCGTGTTCTTTCAGTAGCCACAAACAGTTGTCATCAGCCCCCTTTCCCCTTCGGCTCAGCAGTAGTCATCCATACAGTTTTCGTAACTATCTCCGGTCAGCTCGCAAAAGGTCTTTAGCGCGCCCTGCAAAGAGAAATACTGGTGTTCACTCCGATGGTAGAAAAACTCGCCACGAACCGAAATCTGAGCGACGGCCCAGTCTTTGATTGCGTTGGGGGCTGGGTTGTGTGTCAAGACGATCAAGGCATCTTCGGCAAGTGACCGTTGAACAACCAAGCTCTGATAGATGTCATTCCGTGCGAACACTTTTCCGAAGACGAGGTTTTCTGCATAGCGAGCCAACGCATCAACGGTCACTTCCGATGGGCATTCGGGAAACTCCGTGGGTATCCTCCAGCGAACTTGAACGACCGAAGGCGTGAGTGACTCGTACTCTTCTGGGTCCGGCTCGAAGTCAGCACGTTCAGCAGTTCCGTACAGCCATTCACCAATTGCACCACCGCTCGGAACCGCTCCGCTTCGCGCCCACGTTTCGAAGCGTGATTTTGCTTTGGCGGCCTCGTCCTTCGACACGGTTCGCATCCAAGATACATCTGGATAGGAAGCGTCGCTTTGGACCTTCGACGGATCAGCAAGGAAAGCTTCGATTGAACCGTAGACCAGTTCTATTCGACGCACAGTGATCTCGTTCAATAGGGCGTTTTCCAATCGCGTTAGCCACCGCAGGTTTTCCGGTCGGTTGTTCGCACGGTTCGTGTCAATGTGATCTACGACATGCTGATCGGTGGGTGGTTTACCGTGAAACGCGGAGCAAACAATGCGGTGCACAGGGACGCCCGCCAAATATTGGTATCCGGTTGTCAGGCTTTGGCGTCCGAATGTCCAAGTTTTGTCGAGAGGACGGGCGCGCTTTCGATATTCATTGAAGCGAAAAACCGCCCCGTTGTCGCGAACGAGATACCGCTCACCCCGATATTCAACTTCGATTTCGTTTTCGTAAACTTCAAGCAGGTGATCTTGATCGCCTAATGGCAATTTTGTTTGGTCCAAAGATGGCATCACACTCTCCAGTGCAAAATTGCCTCGGCCTTCCCCAGACTACTCGATCTGGTGCCGGTTGTTGTTGGCAGACATGAAACACGGCGTCAGGCGCTGCCTTATGCTCCGAAACGCAACCGAAGAATGTCGTGCATATTGTCACGAAGTCAAACAACGATTGAATTCGTTCAAAAGCACCAAGCTCACCATACAGCCAGTGCAGAGCGAACCAAAACCCTGCAAGCCTTCTAGAGTTGTCCCTGACGCAGCACGGCCGCCCATCTTATCATGGGCTTATGAAACGCAAACTAACCACCAAGTTCATCGAAGGGCAAAAGCCTGATCAGTCAAAGCGCCTCGATTTTCGGGACGAGCTGATGCCGGGTCTTGTCCTGCGCATCAGCACGTCCGGCACCAAGACGTTCTGCCTGCACAAGCGCATCAACGGCAAAATGCGCCGCCTGACCATCGGACGGTTCGGCGTCGTGTCGCTGGCCGAGGCGCGTGAACGAGTGCGACAGGTTCTTTACGAAATCGAGACTGGGCGCTTTGAGGAACGCACCGGCATTGAGGTCGAAACCAAACCAACGCTGGGTGACGTGATCCCCGACTACATCGAAAAGCACGCCAAGGTTCACAACCGCGACTGGAAACGCAAGGCAGCCCTGCTGGCAAAGTTCACCACCCTGCACGGCAAAAGGATCGACGAGATCAAGCGCGCCGATGTCGTGAAAGCCTGCGACGTGATCCACAAATCCGCGCCGGTCAGCGCGAACCGCGCGCTGGCCCACCTCAAGCACCTGATGGGCTGGTGTGTAGAGCGCGGTATGATCGATGCCTCCCCCATCGCCGGGATGAAACCGCTGTCCAAGGAACGGTCGCGCGAGCGCGTGCTGACAGAAGATGAGCTGGGCGCGCTATGGGCAGCCTGTGGCGCCGAAGGCTATCCTTTCGGGGATTGCATGAAGCTGTTGATCCTCAGCGGCCAGAGGCGCGCCGAGGTCGCTGAAATGCGCTGGTCGGAACTCGACGTCGAAAAACGCCTGTGGACCCTGCCCTCGCAGCGCGCGAAGAACGGCAGGCAGCACACGGTGCCGATCACCGACGCGATGATGGACGTGCTGCGCAGGGTGCCGAGGTTCATTGGGTCGGACTACGTGTTCACGACCACCGGCAAATCGCCCGTGTCGGGCTTCGGTCGCCTGAAAGACCGGCTCGACAAGGCGCTGCCCGAAGGCACGGAACCGTGGATCATTCACGACCTGCGCCGCACGATGTCCACCAACATGGCGATGCTGGGCGTCCCCCAGCCCGTCACCGAAGCCCTATTGAACCACAAGACGGGTGTGGTCTCGGGCGTGGCCGCTATCTACAATGTCTATTCATACGCGGACGAGAAGCGCGAGGCATTGGGCAAGTGGAATGAGCGTATCGAAAAAATCACAGCGACCAAGAATGATCAGCAAGCTGAAAGGCGACATCACGCCTGAGCGTTGGGTTGGTGAAGCCAGCAAGGACTTCCCTTGCGGTCATAATCCGTGGTCCGAAATCTACACCGATGACGCTGCGCTCAAGATTGCAGGCACGTTGAGGCTTGAGAACCGAGCCGACATCACTGCGTTGCGCCTCCAACTCGCCGCCACAGCCGAATACCTTCTGTCTGTTTTCAATTTCGCAGGTGGGGCCGCGACCCCGGCCCAAAAATACGCTTGGGCCGCAAAGATCGATACTACCTCTCGCCGCCTATTAACAGAATTGGCCGAGTCCGACGACCTGTTGTCATCGGTGATTGTCCGCTCCGGGCGGAACAAAACCTCTCGCCTCGTTCCTGCGTCCGAAATGCGGCAAAGGGTGCATGAGGCAAGAAATGCCGTTTCGGCTCTTCTTGAATTGCTTCAGGCGGTTTCCGCCACACCCAAAGAAGACGGGATTGCGACGGCATATGCCGAAACAATTCAATTGACTGTCGATGGAATGACAGAGGTTTTCATCGCCTTCAAGGGGATCGAAAACGTGAAACGTTCGGCATCATCCGGCCATATCGATGGTGAGTTTCCAGAGTTCATCCGAGCGTCAGCGCGTCCACTTCTTGCCGCCTATTTTTCCAAAACCTCGAAAGATGCGAAGCGGTTCGAAAACTTGAATAGACAGATACAAGCGGCTGTGGCTGCCTACCGCCTCTACGATTGAACAAAACGGCTTCAAATGGACCTATCCCGTTCATAGTGCCGAAATGACACGCCCTGAAATCCATGCGACTGCTTTGTCAGGAACCGGTTCCCTTTAGTCAGAAAGGGAAAATCATGACAGACGACAAAGCAAGTAAGATGCTGGCAACGCGCGACGACTTGAAGCGCATGGGCATCAAAGTCTCCAACGTTACGCTGCTTCGCTGGGAGGCACGCGGACGGTTCCCGCGCAGAATCCGTATGGCGGGCACCACTGTCGCGTGGTTCCTGTCTGAGATCGAGGACTGGCTGAAAGAGCGTGCCAAGGAACGCGCTCGCACGCACTACGCCGACTACTAATCACCCAGATAAGGAGAACCGGGATGCGAAAGGCATTTCGTTTCGAGGGTGATATGCTGTCATCTTCGATAATCAAGGCCGCGCTCGCTTGGGCGCGGAACGGCGGCAAAATCGTCGCTTTGCATGGCATTGGCGATGACGGCCAATGCACATGCGGCAAGCCTGATTGCAAGAGTCCGGGCAAGCATCCTATCGCGGAATTGTTTCCGAAGGGGCAGCATAGTGCCACGAGTAGCGCGGTTAAAATCCGTCGCGCGTTCAAGAAGCACCCCAATGCCAACTTCGGCGTGATCCTGCCGCCGGGGTTGGTGGTGCTCGATGTTGACGGCCCGGAGGGGGCCGAAACCTTCAAGAGGCTGAACCTCCCACCGACTCTGTCGGTTCGAACGGGTCGCGGAACACACTACTACTTCCGCGCCTCGGAGGCTCTACCCAAGAGGAAAGCGCGGCTAGCTGGCATAGACATCAAGGACAACGCCAGTGGATATCTCGTTGGCCCGCCCAGCATGCACAAATGCGGTAGCCGGTATCGCGTACAGCGCGGAGAGGACCGCTTGGCGGCGTTGCCTGCCGACTTCGTGCGAGCGCTTGCGCGCGACAAAAGCCGCACAGAGAACTTCGACACGGTTGGTGCCTTCAAAGCTGGAAGCCGTAACATTGAACTGACCAAAATTGCCGGATCACTCAGATTTCGCGGGCTGACCGAAACGGCAATCGAAGGCGCTTTGCAGGCGATCAACGCTGCGGCGTGTAGTCCACCCCTCGACGACAATGAGGTCGAGCGTATTGCCTCCAGTGTCGGCAAATACGAAGCCGGGCATGAAGAGGCTTTTGGCTGGCTCGGAGACGTCGAGGAATCCACGCCGCAATTCTCGATGTATCCTTATGTCGTGAAAGGTGCCTTGACTGTCCTCGACGGGAACATGGGGCAAGGGAAATCCACCTTCACCTGCGCCATCGCGGCCGCCGTGACGACAGGGAAGCCCCCGCCGTTCGTGGATGACATCGAAAAAGGCTCAGTCCTTTTCATGTCTGCGGAGGACGATCCGTCGCGGGTGCTGAAACCCCGCCTCATGCAGGCCGGGGCCGATGTCTCGAAAGTCCGCTTCCAACAGGAGCCGTTTTCCTTGGACGAGCGCGGCTTGGCGTTGCTCCGGCAAGAACTGTCGGCGAACACACCCGCCCTTGTCGTGATCGATCCGATAATCGCTTTCATGAAGGAAGGTGCGGACGGGAACAAGGCGACGGAGACCATGCACTTCATGGTGCAGATCGACCAACTGGCGCGCGAGTTCGACACGGCCATCCTGATCGTGCGGCACCTTCGGAAGGCGCGGGCTGACCATGCCATGCACCAAGGTATCGGGTCGATTTCGATATCGGCTCGAGTGCGGTCGGGCCTGATCCTCGCGCCGCATCCCGACGACCCGCGCTTGCGCGCGGTAGCCCATGCCAAGTCGAACTATGCCGAACCCGGGCCGACAATCGTGTTCGAGATGCAGAGCACTGGCCCGCGCTCGCATCCCCGCGTGAAATGGCATGCCTGTGAGCCTGAGTTGACGGTGGGCGAACTACTCGCGCCTTCCGAGGCCGAACGGGGTCGACCACCACGGGAACGTGACACAGCGACCGCGTGGCTGAAAAGCGTGCTGCGCAAAGGCCCAGTCAAGAAGAAGGTGCTAGACGGCTGGGCCAAGGAGGAAGGGGTTTCACTCCCGACGCTCCGGCGCGCAGGCGAAGCACTCGGCGTGGTGAAGTCCAAGGACGGGAAAGCTTCTGTTTGGGCGCTGCCCTGAACCATGCCACCAGCATCACTTGCTCAGAAGTCGCACACGTATGGGATTTTTGAGCAAGTGTTCATCCCCACAAAAAACCGCGCTCCGACGAGTGCAAATTGGAAGAGAAAGAGGACAAAATGCCCGAACGTGCAGAACACCTAACCCAACTAGGAAATGCAATTTTTGACGCTATTGAGATCGAGTTGGAGCGGCAGGAAAACTTGCAGATCGATTTGACCTGTATGGAAATCGCGAAAATCTTGATCGAGATTGCACACGCCCACATGTCATTTGATATGATGAGCGACGAAGAGCTTTCCGAATATGGATGTGTCGATGGGCAGAAATTGAACTGACCCATAGATCAGCTTCAGAAACTAAAATCATGGCGGGGGCTGTCATCCGAGGTGGCCTGCGCCCAATTCTCTACTGGCGGATGGCCTATGACGAAACGAGCGGCTGAGGGTTGATAACCTCGGCAGTCGATATGACCCCTTGCCCGTCCAAAGGGCGCGCGCCGTTAAAAAAACGCCTCCCCCCATGCCCCTGTGGTCGCCTTTCGCCGGTGCCGCTTCCGGCAGTGCGCGGAACACGTCAGACCGACCCGTTGACTATCTATCAGTCTGTCGGACGCAAGCCGGAGACAAATTGCCGAGCCTTTTCATGCGGTCCGCATTGGCAAGAGGTTTCAGCAGCGCTCGCCGGGTTCCACTCGGGTGGCAAACTGCTTGGGCGGAGGTGCTGGCGGTCATCCCTGCACCCACCCCATGCGATGGTAGTGGCGCAGCACGATGGCGCGATTGAACAGGGGGAAGCCGACCCACAGCCCGCTGGCCGTGATCAGCGACAAGAGCGCCCACCAGAACATGCCCTTGAACAGGTAATACAGGGGACCGAACAATAGACACCATAGCCGGTGCCAGTTGCCCAAGATGGTTTTCGTCTGGCCGTTGAAGGCCCACATCGAGCGGATCGTCATATCCGTCTCCTTGTTTTCGGGTTCGACGCAAGCGCGATAAGATCCAAGGTAGCTCCGTGTCAGGGCAATTCCTGCGGCGACGAGGAAGGCCGTGTCCGTCCCGGCAGCCATCAGGAGGTCGGCACCCCTGCACGCTCTGTAACGGGCGCACCGGGGCGGGAGGGCGATTTCTGCTAGGTCGAGGCGGTCTAGCGCATGGATCACTCTCAGCGGCGCTCTCCGTGGCTCTGGCGAGCGGCATGGCCCTCTGGGCCTGCGCCCCACATCCCGCGCAGAACAAGCACGCCTCGGCGCGGCGCCCAGCGCGCCAGCCGGGATTGCGACGGGATCACCACGTCTGAGGCACGCCCCGGCGCTCCTGGCTCAACACAACACCGCCGCGCACGCGTTTGACCGCGCCTGCCAGGGCTTGGTTTGGGATCATCCAGCGTTGGCGACTTGCAGCGCCGCTTGGCCTCTCGACTATTTTTTTAATCAGGCCGCATCGAAGTTCGCTGGATCGCTAAAGAAAGCTTCAACCCTCGCTTTAGTAAAAGGTTTTCCCCCAAACCAATGCTGCTTGAAGCTCTTCATCATGTGCTTGCACCCTAGCTTGTCGTACTGCTGGACTTTTCGAGGGAACTCGATGTTGAGAAAAGGGCGGCGCGCTTCCGAACTCGACCCATGATGCGGCCCTTGCGTGGTCTCAATTAGTTCGAAACCATGGTATTTTCCATCGAACGATAGCCAATGCCGTACGCAATGCGTCCCCGCCAACGCTGGAGGAAGCCTTATCGCGCGGGCTCGATCTGCCAGTGTCTCAGCCTGCGCCGCGAGGGGGCCTTTGAACGCACCGTTTTCTAGAGCCCAGAAAAACCAATCCGGATCAGCAACAAGGACTTGCGGCAAGGATTTACCTTTGCCTTTCCACTTTCCGAAGTCGACCACATTCCACAAGGGGCCCGCCCTCCCGGCAACCTATTAATGTTTTGCTTACTGTCGTCGAAAACCGGTTGCCCAACAAGTATTGGCTGCCATCCAACCTGTTCACGGCCTATGCGCAAAAATGCTCCAAGACTTAGATGTTGCATCCGCTGTTCGACCACAGGGCATCACTGGAGCAAAAATTTGTAGTTGGGATTGTCCCTGACACGCTCAAGGCCTTCGTCTTATCGATCTTCATCAGCAACTTAGGAGATCGAAATGACCGACATCGTGACGCTCAAGGCCATCTGCGAAGAACTCAAGATCGACCCGCGCGAAGCCCGCGAACGCCTACGCGCTGTTGCCAGTGATGCCAAGGCGAACCCCGAACTGGCAAAGGCGAGGAAACCGCGCACACCGTGGCAGTGGGTTAAGGGCTCCGCCGCCGAGAAGGAGGCCCTTAGAGCTCTTCGCAAGTAGGTTACACAAGTTCAAAGGATCGACTTCGGGGCCCCGAAGCAGACGCGAAGCACGTTGAAGGCGAGCCTATTTCTCAATAGTCTACTAAGTGAGAAATGAGCAGAAGAGTGAACAAAAAGTATGCCCGCGAGCCCCGAGGCAACAGGTGGCGTCGGCTACACCTTTGAAGATTCAGTAGTGGCGTCCTATTTGACCGGCCTCCTTGTTGAAGGTGGTGCGCGGGGTATCTCTGAAGCGACTACTGACGGCGTCTTTCTCCAGCGCGCGGCGCTTGGTGAGCCACTAGACGATATTATCGTGGAAGCGTCGGATCGATACGGCCAACCTTCCAAATTAGCTCTGCAAGTGAAGCAAAGCCCAACGCTGAGTTCTGCTGAAACTAATACCGACTTTCGAGACGTCATTTCGGCTAGCTGGCGAGAATTCCAGAAAGACGGCTTCAGAATAGGTCGGGACCGTGTTGGCTTAGCTGCTGCAAATATCGCGCAGTCCACACTCCGGGCAGCCCGCTCTACGCTTGAATGGGCTCGTATATCCAAGTCGGCAGACGACTTTTTTCGGCGGCTCGAAACTGAGAATTTCGCAAGCGACGCACAAAGAAGGTTTGTGAGCGATGTCCAATCTCTGCTCCCTGCAGGGGCGCAAGATGAGGAAAATTCGTGGCAATTTCTAAGGCATTTTGTCATCCTCGTCTTTGATACGCTTTCAGAAGGAGCGTCAGGTTCATTCGAGGCAATTGAACGTCTGCGGAATGCGCTACCAACTGGAGAGCGTCATCGTGCCGAAGAGCTTTGGGTACGATTTTCCCAGATATCACGACAAGCGTCGGGCGCAGCAGGTAGCTTTTCCAGGGCAACATTGGTTGAGCAGCTCAAGGGAGCGTTTGATCTTTCGTCTCTTCCAAGCATGCGCAGCGATCTGGTGAAAGTAGCAGAAGAAACAAGATACGCTCTTCAAGGTATCCGAATGGACATCTCTGGGCTGGTTATTCCACGAAATAGTATTCTGGACACGATTAACGGCATTGTGGATGGCAAGAGATTTATCCAATTGGCGGGCGAGGCCGGTTCGGGAAAGTCGGCGGTGTTACGTGCGATGGCCGAAGAGCACACCCGGCACGGTTTCGCTCTTGTTCTGACCGATAAGCGTCTCGTCGGCCCCGGCTGGCCCTCACTGGCCACGCACCTGCGCCTAGAAACGGAACGGCTCGCTGACCTCCTTTTTGAGCTAGCCACACTGGGAAAGCCGACTCTCTTCATCGACGGGATAGATCGCTTGGGTAATGAGGCCCGTCAGACAGTTTCAGACATCGTGACTACTCTTCTTGATGATCCAAGGCTTGCGGACTGGCGCGTTGTGGCATCTACCCGGTCGTCACACCTCGAAGACTTGAGGATATGGCTCCCTCATCAACTCATTGAGGACGACCAAGCACATATCGTCGAGATCGATGGATTTGATGACAATGAGGCTGGCATCCTTGCTGAGCGGTTTCCAGCGATGCACGAAGTCCTGTTCGCCGAGGGTCAAGAGAAGGAATTTGCAAGGCGCCCTTTCTTTGCTCAGGTTTTGGCACAGCGTTCAGTGAGCACTGATGGAGCGGCGAGCAAGTTTTCCGAGATTTCGCTAGCGCAGATTTGGCTAGAAGGACCGCACGGTCTACATGAAAAGGCCGCTTCGATTGAGCGCCGCCACGCGATGGGTGAGCTGGCCGCGAGATGCGCTCAAGCAACCAATAGAAGCGCCGCAGTAGAAGGCATTTCCGCTCAAGCTCTGACGGCACTAGTACAAGAACGAGCGATAGCGGAGGTTGCGGGTAGCGGACGATATTCCTTTACCCACGACATATTTCTTGAATGGGCGATGTTCGGTTTGTGCCGCCAAAATGGTCCAGATTGGCCGAGCACCCTCACCGCCGCTGGAGACAGGCCCGGAATGATCCGGGTAGTGGAGCTACTGTCACAGTTTGAATTCGAGACCGGAGACAACTGGTCAGAAACTCAATTGGCACTGGAACAGCAGGAAGCGTGGCGTCATTGGAGCAGGGTTTGGCTCCTTGCCCCATTTGCCTCGCCAGCGTTCTTTGATCGCAAAGATGCGATTTCGGCTTTTTTGAGCGAATACCACCGTCTCATCCGGCTCCTTTCTTCTTTCCGAGCACACAAGACTATCGAAAACCTTCTAGTCGTCCATGGCGCGTTCGAACTCGGCGAGAAAACTAAATTCGAAAAATTCAGAATAGCTGATTTTTTGTCATGGCCCCGTCCCGTTCGGAACTGGAGGCGGCTTCTAATCTGGCTACTTTCTCTAGATTGGAATGAGGAAACAATCGAGGACATAGTCGACACGTTCGATGTCTGGCTTAACCTGTTCCAAGATTATCCCGACAGGATCAAAGATCGTTTTGCTCAAAGAATCGATCAAATTCTGACTGAGTGGGATGCTTATGACTATTGGGACCGGACCAAAAAGACCAGACCGTTGGGGTTTCATAAGGACGGTTTAGGCGGCAAACTTCGACAGGCTTTCCTAAGGTCCTCGCTCACCAACACGGACCTACTAAGTCGGAGGCTTCAAGCGTGGACGAGCGAACGGATTGACGACAAGGTCCAATCCAGCGTCTTTGAATGGAGCGTGCGTCTTGCCAGTGTTGTCCCTGAAGCCCTAGCTGACTTTTCCTTCCAGGCGTTCATCGACCCACTACCATCAGAGTCAGCCGAGAGGTCGCGGGGGCAGATGATCGGTTGGTCGCCCCATATGAATGATTGGGATTCTCCGGGCATTAGCAACTATTCGCGCCACTGCCATCCAGCTTCTCCTATTCAACAACCATTCGCAGCCCTTTTCGAGCACGCACCTCAGGAAGGTCTTCGTTTAGTTCGCAGGCTGCTTAGCCGGACCGTTGTCGCGTGGAGAGAGCTACCCCAATACGACTATCGCAACCGCGAAATTCCAATCCCATTCAGCGTGGATTTCCCCTGGGGAACTCAAACGTTCTGGGGCGACCAAAGGATTCATGGTTGGTATCGAGGTCTGTTTTCTTGCGACATCCTCGGGTCGGCACTTATGGCGCTGGAAAACTGGGCGTTCTCCGAGCTTGAAGCCGGACGGGACGTTGATGAGATCGTACGGGAGCTTGTTACAGGACACGAAAGCGTGGCCACGCTGGGCATCGCCTTGGGAGTCTTGTTGGACAAGGACGCGCTGTCGCCTGCGGCAGCCGCTCTCGTAGGCTGCCAGCACATCTGGGCCATGGACGAGTACCGCTGGCAACACGATGTCCAAGGCCTTCACTCAAATGAAATCGGAGCGAGCTTCGGCTTGTCTATCGATACAACTCATCTTGAAGCACTGAAACGCCTCAACTCGCGGCCTTCCCGGAAAAAGAACATCAGGTGGCTCGCGACAGCATTTATTCTCACAGCTAACGACCAACGCGAAAAGGTAGCGGAAAAGCTTACCAGCTTTCCAACTGAGCTACCCTTCACCCACGAAGGCCAAGAAGATGATGATAAGCTAGTCGCATATCTTCTGCATCGAGCCGAGGAGTGGGCCGCGATGGCAGACCTTTCGAACTATGCTCAGGTGGAGACCGATGATGGGAAAGTCGGCGTCGCATTTCAGCCGTCAGACGAACGAGTGCAACAAGCTGAAGAAGCAGGTGAGCGGCTAGCCCATTGGAACAAAGGCTTCCAACTGCTTAAACAATGTGAGGCTTGGTTTGAGAGCGGTAAAATTGGTGATGAGACGCGAGATGAAATTGTAGCGCTCGCACGCCAGGTCGACAACGAGGACCTGTTCAAATCTGGTTTTGATGCCGGAGACCCCGGCAGCCGCCGCGCTGGCGGAGTAGCAGCCGTGTCAGCAGCGATCCTGAGTTTGAAGCCCGATCTTCCACATGATCAAGTGGAATGGGCCGAAAGCGTTGCATTTCGCGCCGCCAGTACTGTTCCGGCAAACGATGAGTTTTTTCACGCTGATGCTCCTGCCGACGACAGACCCGAAACATTTGCATCAAAGGGATTGGCGGCGATAGTTGCGGGTCGCGGACCATTAGCAAGTTCGGCACAGGAAGAACTGGTTCGGTTGTGCTTTCATCCCTACAAGGGCGTGCAGTTAGCTGCCTTGTCAAACGCCGCGTCATGTTGGCGAGAGCATAAGGACTTCGCGGACAAGTGCACGGCACTTGCTTTCAAGCTGACGACTCTTGAATTGGATCGTGGTTCGCCTGATTGGTACCGGCGACGCGATGAGAGAGACAGCCATCTGGCCGCCGAAAAACAACGGCTGTTTGAGGCGACTATACAAGGTATAGCCTCCGGCGACTGGAACGGGCTGTCTGAGACGTATGCCGAAATCGGGCCGGAACACTTAGATCAATGGCGCGTCAAAGACTTCGCATCGATGTTGTCGATCATCCCGAAAGACAGGTTCAACGAAGATCATGCTTTTCGTGACGACCTATTAGCTCTTCTGCATAGCTTCGTTGAAAAGCTCACTGCGGCAATTGGCGCAGCTGACGAAGCCGAGCACCGTTCAGGCTCAAGCCTAAGTTTGGAGTTTTCCAGTTGCATTTGGGACTTGGCAGCGCTGTGCGAGAAATTGCCAATTGAAAATATTCGTAGTGCAATCATACCCATACTGTCTCAGTTGCCCCATAAGCCGAAGAGCGAAGTTCTCTCGACTTTCGCAAATGCGTACTCCTGCATGCGACTTCTGGATTCACCGACAGTTCCAGCGGGCATTGTTAATGTTTTTCTCGACATCTTTGAGGCAGTCGCTGATGACCCGGATTGGAAGCGTCCCGAGTGGCGGGAGGACTATGGACTTCCCGAGCAGCTTCACAAATTGGTTCGTATCGCAATGGGGGCAAATTGGGATCGGCCAGCAATGGGTGCGGCCCGCTTCGCTAACAATGATTGGTCCGATGCAAAGCTACTGGACCCATTGATTGATTTGATGCTCCAAAGATTTGGCCATCTACCGCAGGTCATGCAAGCATTCTTGCTCCATGTTGAAAGGTCATTCGATCACCGCAGCAGCGAATTCCTCGCTTCGAGGTTGGGAGGCATCGCGCCCGCAGTTTGGCAGTCTAGAGGGTTTTGGTCCGGGGGAAGAACTGCGCAACTCGCCGGTCTAATTCAATCCTTTGCCGAACGCGACGCCCCATTGCAGCCTGATGTCCACGTTCAGTTCTTGGAGATTCTCGATCACTTGATTGAACTTGGGGATCGTCGCGCAGCAGCGCTTCAAATTAGCTCGCTCTTTGATCTTCCGCGCAGGCAAACACCGCAGAGTGTTTCTTCGATAGGCCCCGCAAGCGGCCTGCCGAGATTGATACCCGAATGATACCCAAGACTATTTGGGTCAGGTGCTCATCCGCAGTAATGTCATGCAAGTATTTGATTTCGCTTTGTTTTAATGGTGCCCGGGGGCGGAATCGAACCACCGACACGAGGATTTTCAATCCACTGCTCTACCCCTGAGCTACCCGGGCACGGGAGACGGCTCTGCCGTCAGGTCGCAGCGTGATAGGCCGATGCGCAAACACTGTCCATAGGAAAACCGACAAAAAATCGCGGCAAGCGCAACATTCAATGGCGCGGCTCTTCGTCGATGTCGGACAGGTCCTGATCTTCCTCGCGTTGCGACGGTACGGCGTAGCTGCCGCTCATCCATCGGGCAAGGTCGATATCCGCGCAGCGCCGCGAGCAGAACGGCCGGTATCTGGGCTGCGTTTCATTCTGGCAGATGGGACAGCTCATCCCAGAACCTCCGCCAAAGGCAACCTCGCGCGTTTGCGTTGCAGCTCAAAGTGACCCAGCGGCGTCCAACCGGCGAAGACAGTGTCAATGTCATCGTCGCGGAACGCCGCGCGCAGGGCATTTTCGAAACTGCGGCGTTCCTTCTTGGGCATGGGCGCCAGATCGAGGGTGATCTGCCCGCCCAAACCACGTACACGAAGCGCCGCCGGCAAGGCGCGCGCACAGGCGATATTTGCGCGCAAACCTGCGGCAAAGGATCCGTCGGTGCCGGTGTTCACGTCAACCGCCACGAGCGCGCGGGTTTCTTCGACGTAGAACGATGCGCCCTGGGGCAGGTCGACATGGGCACCGCGCCCGGCATCGACTGCGTCCAAGACCCCATATTCTTCGAAACAGCCTGTTGTTGTCACCACCTCTGCCGGCGCGACCCAGTCGCGCCAGGCCAACACATGCGGACCATCGCCCTGGACCAGCACGTCCACGCCTTGCCCCGCGTCCGCCACGACCTGCTCGGCCAGTTCGCGCATCGCGGCAATGTCCTCGGCCACCGCGTCACGGTCGGCCTCTGCCGCGGCTGAGCGCAGGATCAGACCCATCTCGCACCCGTCCATGACTTCGTGTGCGACCTCCAGAAGGACGTCACGGATATCCTCGTCCCGGATGCGGCGCGAGAGATTCAACCCGGGCGCGTCGGGTGTGACGATGGCGTAGCGGCTTTTGAAGAGGAGCTTGTGGCTGACCGGGATGGCTTTGCCCGGCTCGGCATAGCCTGTCACCTGGACCTGAACCGTTTCGCCCGCGCCAATGCCTTTGACCCCGCGCAAATAGGCGGCCCCGTCCGGCGTCTTGAGAAATATCCCTCCCTGCCCCGGAACCGGGCGGTCCGTGATGGCACGGTAAACCGTACCAGACCGCGGCGCATCGCCATCGATCAACAGGTCATGCAATGCCCCATCAACCATGAGCGCAGCCGCTTCGCGGCCATCAATATGATCAAGACAAATCTGACGCCCCTTCATCGTGATCCCTTCTCGCTGTTTGGTGCACGCGCCCAGATGTCCACGCCTGCGGCGGTCAAGAGCCCGCCTGTTTCCGCCAGAGGCAATCCGACGATCGCGGTGTATGAGCCGGAAATCCAGGGGATCAGTGCGCTTGCAGGCCCTTGGATACCATAGCCACCAGCCTTGCCACGCCAATCTTCAGTGGCGATATATCCCGCAATCTCGGCATGGGACAGCGACTTCATGCGCACCGTGCTGACGACATCTGTCTGCCAGATCCGATCCGCACGGCGCACGGCCACGGCTGTGATGACCCGGTGCCTCCGGCCAGACATCAGGCGCAGGAACGCGGCCGCTTCCACTGCATCGGCGGCCTTGCCCAGAATACGGCGCCCCACCGCAACGGTTGTGTCGGCGCACAGCACGATGTCCTGCGCATCGGCCTCGACGGCCACGACTTTTTCACGGGCGATACGGGTGCAATAGGCTCGCGGCAATTCCCCCGGTTTCGGGTCTTCGTCGATATCCGGAGGGCGTACAGCATCCGGCACAACGCCGATCTGCCCGAGCAGCTCAAGTCGCCGCGGGCTTCCCGATCCCAGTACAAATGCCATCTGGAGCGGTTACTTGAACCGATAGTTGATGCGGCCCTTGGTCAGGTCGTAGGGGGTCATCTCGACCTGTACCTTGTCGCCTGCCAGAACACGGATCCGGTTCTTGCGCATCTTGCCTGCCGTATGTGCGATGATCTCATGGCCATTTTCAAGCTCGACCCGGAACGTCGCATTTGGCAGGAGCTCCTTAACGACACCGGGAAATTCGAGCGTATCTTCCTTGGCCATGGTCTCTCCTTTGTAGCACCGTCCGCAATGCGCGCGGACGCGCCACTAAATGCGCCGCCGTGCCCCATAATTCAAGGGCTAATCAAGACAGTCTCGTGGTTTTGACCTCTTGGGCGCGCGCAATTGTGTGTGTGCGGTCACGGGCATTCAGCACGCCGCCATCGCGGCGCACCTCGTGGACCTGCGTCAGATCGACATCCGCGTAAATCCATCCGGGCGCGTTCAACACGCCCAGCGCGATGATTCCGGTGTCGGGAAATCCCCGGTCAGGCGGGGCAAAGACGCCCCCGGCCCCGGTCGAAATATCGACAGCTTCGGACCATGGCGCCGCCCCGACAACGGACGACATCACCGTCACACACTGATTTTCCAGCGCGCGGGCCTGCGCCCCGATACGGACACGGGAATATCCCGACATCGCCTCGGTCACGGACGGGACTAGGATCATGTCCGCCTCGCGCAGCGCCTGCCCCAACAGGGGGAATTCGCTGTCATAGCAGATAAGGATGCCGATCTTGCCCAAAGCCGTGTCAAACAGATGCAGCGGACCGCCCGGAACAACATCCCATACCTCTGCCTCAAAGCGCGTCATGACCTGCTTGTCCTGAATGCCGACCAAACCTGTCGGGGTGAAAAGACGCGCGCGGTTCACCGGGCGCGCACCGTCGACGTCGTTGGTTGCCGGGCCGGATGCCGCCAGAATGTGGACGTCGAATTGTGCGGCGAGGTGACGGTGCAGCGCATCGGCCTCCGCCAACCGATCCGCGACGGCAAAAAGTGATTGCTCCAGATCTCCCGCAATGTCAGGCCCCGCGAGGGTCGCCAATTCCATTGCACCGTATTCGGGAAAAACCAACAGGTCGGCGCCATGACTGGCGGCATCGTCGACCCAGCGTGTCAACTTGTCTTCATAGGCTGCCCAATTCGGCAGGACATCCAGCGGGTAAGAGGCCGTTGCAATTTTCATGCCCCCAGTTTGCCCGCGATGCACCAAAAGGTGCAATGACCCCGTTTGGCGGTAACCAGTTTTACAGATATCGAAAATACAGCGCGAAATTTCCATATTTTCATTGACGAAAGGGCGTCTTGGTTTCAATAAAACGGAAACTACTAGGGGCTTGTCATGTTGACCAAGGGCGTCACCCTGCGGGGACTTGAGGTGTTCGAGGCGCTTGCCGCAACCGGATCGGTGGCGCAGGCGGCGACGGTGACCGGCCTCAGCCAACCTGCGGTCAGCCAGCAATTGCGCAATCTGGAAACCGCGCTGGCCACGGATCTGATCGACCACGGCAAGCGGCCTATGCGCCTGACCCCGGCGGGGCACAGTTTTCTCATCCGGGCCGAGGCGGCGCTGTCGCAGCTGCGCCTAGCGCAATCCGAACTGACCGTGATGGACCTTGCACACCTGTCGGCGCTGGCGATCGGCGTCATCGATGATTTTGAAAACGATCTGACCCCGCGGCTGGTCACGATCCTGGCCGACAGCCTCACACGCTGCAAATTCACGCTGGCCACCGCGCCCAGCCACGAAATCCTGCAATCCATCGCGGACAAGCGTCTGCACATCGCCATTTCCGCCAGTGACGGCACCATGCGGGACGGCGTGCTGGAATACCCACTTGCGCGCGATCCCTTTATCCTCGTGGCGCCCAAGGGCGTGGTGCGCGGCCCCGACCCGCTCGACGTGCTGCGCGATCTGCCGTTTCTGCGCTACGAAAGGGACCAGCTTATTTCCCGCCAGATCGAGGCCCACCTCGCGCGCCAGAAGCTCGACCTGGCCGACCGGTTCGAGATCGGCAGCCACCTTGCCCTGATGGCGATGGTCGCGCGCCGGATCGGATGGGCCGTCACCACACCGCTGGGATACATGCGCGCCGGCCGCTTCCATGATCAGGTCGAGGCGTTTCCCCTGCCGGTCAAACCGTTCTCGCGCACCATTTCTCTTTACGCATCTGCCGATTGGGCGGGCAACGTGCCCACGGACGTGGCCAACACCATGCGCCGCCTCATATCGACCCACATGATCGAACCCGCGCTGGTCCAACTGCCCTGGCTCGCGGGCGAGTTGCGCCTGCTGGACAGCTAAGGAGCATAGGGCCCATGACCCACCCTTCCATCGTCATCCTCACCGGCGCGGGCATCTCCGCAGAAAGCGGGCTGGGCACGTTTCGCGACGAGGGTGGCCTGTGGGCGCAGCACCGTATCGAGGACGTAGCAACACCCGAAGGGTTCGCGCGCAACCCGCAACTGGTCGTCGATTTCTACAATGCCCGGCGCGCCCACGCCGCAACGGCCACGCCCAACGCGGCCCACGCCGCCCTCGCCCGGCTCGAGGCGGAATACCCCGGTGACGTTCTGCTCGTGACGCAGAATGTGGACGGGCTGCATGAGATGGCGGGCAGTCAACGGGTGGTACACATGCACGGCGCGCTGAATGGGGCGCTCTGTGCGGCCTGCGATCACCGCTGGCCTGCGCCTTTGGAAATGTACGTGGGACAGGCCTGCCCCAGCTGCGGCCAACCCACCGCGCGGCCCGATATTGTCTGGTTCGGCGAGATCCCCTATCACATGGACGAGATCCAAGAGACCCTGTCGCGCGCCGACATCTTTGCCGCGATTGGTACGTCCGGCAATGTCTATCCCGCCGCAGGCTTTGTGCAACTGGCCAGCCATGTGGGTGCAAAAACGGTCGAGATGAACCTTGATCCCTCCGAAACCGTTGCACTGTTTGAAGAGACACGCCCGGGCAAGGCGTCTGAGACCGTACCACTTTGGGTCGACAGCTTGTTGAGACGATAGGCCTCAGCGCCGTGGCTTGGCGCGCAGCGTTGGATCGGCCTGCGTCGGATCTTCAGGCCACGGATGTTTCGGATATTGCCCCCGCATATCCTTGCGCACATCCGCATAGCTCGTCGCCCAAAAGCGCGGCAGGTCAGAGGTGATCTGGATCGGGCGCTGAGCGGGCGAAAGCAGCGTCACCTGCAACGGAACGGTGCCCACAAACGGGTGCCGGTCCACACCGAACATCTCTTGCAACCGCACTGCAATGCCGGGCGTTCCACCCTCGTAGTCAATCGCGATGCGCCGCCCCAGCGGCGTTTCGAAATGACCCGGCACCGCGCGGTCCAGCGCTTGCAACCCGGCATAGCCCACATGGGCCTGCAAGGCCGGGAGGATGTCGAAAGCCTTCCAATCCGCCGCATTTGTCACCCCATCGAGAAAGGGCAAGAGCCAGGTATCAAGCGTCTCCATCAACGCTGCCTCGGACAGATCAGGGAAATCATCTCCCATCAGTGCCGCCCGTGCCAGAAACCGCCGCGCGCCCTTGCTGGGTAGCAGCCCAAGCTGCCGCACGCCGTCCAGCATGGCCGTGGCCACCGCATCAGACGGGGCATCATACCAAGCCGCGTCGTCCAGCACCAGCGCACCGAACTGGCGCTGTCGCCGCGCCCGCACGGCGCGTTCGCGCCTGCTCCATTCGCATACCGAAACATTCCTGATCTGATCGCCAAACAGCGCCTCGAATGCGCCTCGGTCCAGCCGGGCGGCCTGCCGGATGCGCGCCTCCCGCGGGTCGCCGTCCAGATCGGTGGCCACGATCAGACCCTGGCCCGACAGCGGGTCGCCCTGTGGCAGGACCGCACCCTTGCCCCCCGACAGGATATAACGTGGCGCGTCACCTGCGCGGCGCAACCCGATCCGGTCCGGGTAGGCCAAAGCGGCCATCTCGCCCAGATCCATGGGCGCACCTTCGGGAGCGCGGCGGGCCAGCCGCTTGGCCTCATCCCGGACGCGCGTGATTACGCCGCGGTGCGCGTCTGCAAAGGCGCCGGGATCCCGCGCGGCCCGCAGGCGCAGGGACAGATCGGTGCCGCGGTTGCGCAGCGGGTCGCGCTCGGCCAGCAGGGCCGCCAAGGTGGCCGCACCCTTGCCCGCCGTCTCCAGCATGTGAGCCAATCGCGGGTGCAACGGGTGGCGCGCCAGCGCGCGGCCATGATCCGTGATCCTGTCCGCATCATCCAGCGCTCCCAGCATCCGCAGCACGTTCCGCGCCTCGGCAAGGCGCCCGGCATGCGGTGCTGTGACAAAGCGTAGACTGTCCTCGCCGCCACCCCACAGGCTCAGCTCCAGCGCAAAGCCGGTCAGGTCCCCCGCCTCGATCTCCGGCGGCGGATAGGCGGCCAGAGCCCCGTCTTCGCCCCGCGTCCAGAGCTTGTAGGCTATGCCCGGCGCAACCCGCCCTGCGCGCCCCGCCCTTTGCACCGCCTCGGCGCGTGTCACCCGCTCGGTGACCAGCCGCGACATGCCCGACGCCGCATCAAACCGCGACCGGCGCGACCGCCCGCCATCAACCACCACCCGGACATCCGGGATGGTCAGAGACGTCTCTGCGATTGCCGTGGCCAGAACGACCTTGCGCTGCGTGGACGGGGCAAGGGCCGCGCGCTGCGCCTTGATGTCCATGGCACCAAACAGCGGCAGAACTGCCACCCCGTCCGGCACCTTCCCTTGCAACAGGGCCGCGGTCCGCCGGATCTCGCCCTCACCGGGCAGGAACGCCAGTACGCCACCTTCCTCTTCTGCAATCGCTGTTTGGATGAGGTCCGCCATTGCCGCCTCGAACCGCGCCTCACGCGCCAAGGGTTTCGGCAGCCAGCGCGGGGTGACGTCAAAACTGCGCCCTTCGGACGTCAGAACGGAACAGCCCATGACCTCCGCCACCGGGGCGGCGTCCAGCGTCGCCGACATGGCCAGCAGGATCAGATCGTCGCGCAGCGCCTCCGCCACCTCAAGGCAGAGGGCCAGACCAAGATCGGCGTTCAGTGACCGTTCGTGAAATTCGTCAAAGATCACTGCGCCGATGCCCGGCAGATCCGGTGCGTCCTGCAACATCCGGGTCAGGATGCCTTCGGTCACAACCTCGATCCGTGTGGCCTGCCCAACCTTGCTGTCGCCGCGAATGCGGTAGCCCACGGTTTGACCAACGCCTTCGCCGAGCGATGCCGCCATCCGCTCCGCCGCCGCGCGCGCCGCCAAACGGCGCGGTTCCAGCATCAGGATACGGCCCGGTGTGAGGCCCGCCTCCAGCATCGCCAACGGCACGCGTGTCGTCTTGCCCGCACCGGGCGGGGCCTGCAGCACGGCGCGGCCATCCCGCCGCAGCGTGGCCACAAGATCGGGCAGGATCGGGTCAATGGGCAAAGCGGTCATGCTCGCCTTATGCGCCATGACAGCGCCGCCGCCAACTCTGGACATTCCCACGTGTTTGCCGGAAATGTGCGGCATGGATATCAGCGATCTGGCAAAACGTATCGCCGCAGGCGAAAGGCGCGCACTGGCCCGCGCCATCACGCTGGTCGAAAGCGGGCGTGCCGATCATCGGACGCAAGCCACCGCCCTCCTGAATGCGCTGCCCAAGGATCAACAAGCGCTGCGCATCGGCCTGTCCGGCACACCGGGCGTTGGCAAATCCACCTTTATCGAAGCGTTCGGCATGATGCTGGTGGGTCTGGGACTGCGGGTCGCTGTGCTCGCGGTTGATCCGTCCTCGGCCCGGTCCGGTGGATCGATCCTTGGCGACAAGACCCGGATGGACCGGCTCAGCCGCGAAGCCGCCGCCTTTATCCGCCCCTCGCCCAGCCAGACCCATCTGGGAGGCGTCGCGCGCCGCACCCGCGAGGCAGTCGCACTGTGCGAGGCTGCGCGTTTTGACGTCGTGCTGATCGAAACCGTGGGCGTGGGGCAGTCCGAAACCGTCGTGGCGCAGATGTCGGACCTGTTCCTGCTGCTGCTCGCGCCCGCGGGCGGCGACGAGTTGCAGGGGGTCAAACGCGGCATCATGGAAATGGCCGACATGATCCTCATCAACAAGGCCGATGGCGACCTGAAGCCCGCCGCGACACGAACCTGCGCGGACTATGCCGGGGCGCTGCGGCTGTTGCGCAAGCGTCCGCAGGACCCCGCCGGATTTCCAAAGGCCACGATGGTGTCGGCGATGACCGATTTTGGCCTCGACACGACATGGGATGATATTCAGACCCTCATGACATGGAGGCGCGAAAACGGGTTTTTCGACCAGACCCGCGCCGATCAGTCGCGGTACTGGTTCGAACAGGACGTGCGCGCGGCCCTGCTCGCGCAGCTCGACACGCCCGACGCAAAACAGCTTATGTCACAGCTTGGATCCGCCGTGGCGACCGGTGCGATGGACCCCACCGCCGCTGCGGCGCAAATGCTGTCCGCGATGGCAGTGGATTTAGGTCTGGCGCGGGTTGACCCGGCCAGCGATTCCCCCTAAAGCCACCAGACGAAATTCAATGGCGCCGCCCGAAACGCGCGGTGCCTCTGTCGTTCTAGGGCCAACCGTTGGTTCAGCGCGGCAAAATGCGAAGAGGATAAGCCAATGTCGCGCGTATGCGAACTGACCGGTAAGGGCCCGATGACTGGCAACAATGTCAGCCACGCCAACAACAAGACCCGTCGGCGTTTCCTGCCGAACCTGAACGACGTGACGCTCCAGTCCGAGACACTGGGCCGTGGCGTGAAACTGCGGATTTCCGCAGCGGCACTGCGGTCTGTTGACCACCGTGGCGGTCTGGATGCGTACCTGGCCAAGGCCAAGGACGTCGAACTGTCCGACCGCGCGCTGAAGGTCAAAAAAGAGATCGCCAAGGCGCAAGCCGCGGCAGCCTGATAAAGGCACCAAAGACTGACATGGCCCCGTCTGCACCCGCAGGCGGGGTCGTTTGCTTTGTACATGCCCGCATGCAGCCGATTGCCACAGTTGAGGCCCGCGCGCCCGTGCCCTAAACCTGCGGCCATGACCCAAGCGCTCCAATCCATTCTGCTTAGCGTGATGTTGGTGATGTCCAGCATCGGCTTTGCGACGGCACGCGGCGCAGATCCTGCCGTGGACCGGATGGTCATCTGCATCGGTGCATCGGCGCAGGTTGTCTATATCGATGCCGAAGGGCGCCCAACGGCGGCCCCGCATCTCTGCCCCGATTGCACGCTGCATGCGTTGGATGCGGTTTTGCCAACGCAGGGCCATGTGGCGCACCCCATGCGCTTGGCAAAAGGCAGTGGCCTGACCGGCAATGGGTCGGCGAAACAATCGCCCGACAGCACGACCCGTGTGCGGGGGCCCCCACTGACAGTGTGACTATTCCAACCTAAACACACACTTCATGTCAGAAAGGGACCAGATATGTCCTTTAAAACACTTGCCGCCGCCGCTGTCGCCACATGCGTTGCCTTGCCCGCATTTGCAGACCGGATCATGGTGATGGACCCCTACGCCCGTGCCGCGAGTGCGGCCGCCAAATCCGGGGCCGCGTTCATGACCCTGCACAACATGTCGGGCGAGGACGACCGCCTGATTGCCGCCAGTACGGACGCCGCCAAGCGCGTCGAACTGCACACCCATGTCGAGGTCAGCGATGGCGTCCTGCGCATGACCAAAATCGAAGGCGGCATCCCCCTGCCCGCCGGCGACATGCACGCGATGAAACGCGGCGCGGATCACGTCATGCTGATGGGTCTGACAGGGCCATTGGAACAAGGGGCCGAGATTGAGATGACACTGACCTTTGAAAAGGCGGGTGACATCGTGGTGACAGTACCGGTCGACAACGCCCGCAAGCCCGAAGCAGGCGCGCATGGCGGGCGCGGTCACTGAAACAGTCAGGTCAGGGTCGGATATCACCCGGTGACAGACCGGGCGGTCCCTCCCCCTCGGCCTCGGCGGCCCTGATCAGCGCGTGCATCCGCGCATTGAGCGGGGCCTGTCGCCCGTATCTGGCGGCAAGGTCGAGGATCGCGCCCTGCAGCGCGTCGATCTCGGTCTTCCGGCCCCGGTTCAGGTCGTCCCACATGGACGACCGGGCCTGCGCATCGATGGTCAGCATCTGCGCCGCGATCAGGCGGAAAAGCGGTGTCGGCAACCGCAGGATATGCGGGATCACCTGAGGCTTTGCCGCGGTCGATTTGAGTGGCGTGATGCCCGCAGCTTTGAGCACACGCAGCGCCTCGGCCATCTGGTCCGCCATCAGACGGCGCCAACGCCGGTCCTGCAACTGTTCGAGCAGTGGGATATCTGCCAACGCATTCACTGCATTGCCCAGATTGATCAGCAACTTGCCCCACTGGACCCCGGCAATGTCCGGATGCCCCCGCCAGCGAAGCGTGGGCGCGTCGAGATCCGGCAAAGGCCCGGCCTCAAAGAGGATGTCGCCAGACGTCGCGCGGTGATACGCACCGGGCCCCGTGGGCACCACGTTGAACGGCACCATGGCCGCGCGTACATCGTGATGCGGCAGCAGATCGCGTAGGCACGCGGCGTTCGCCACACCGTTTTGCAGGCTGATCACCACCGCGTCGGGGGCATGTTCGGCAATCTGCGCACCCATCTGCGCAGTATCGCCCGATTTGACGCAGACAAGCACGATATCCGCGCCACCAAGGCTTTGCGCGGCAGAGTTGGAGACTTTGGGCGCGCGCAGGTGCACGTCCAGTCCGGAGTAGTCCGTCAGGCGCAGCCCATGCGTCGCACAGGCCGCAACCGTCGATGAGCGCCCGAGAAAGCGGACGTCGTGCCCCTGATCCGCGAGCAATCCGCCCACGAAGCACCCGATGCTGCCCGCACCGGCCACGGATATGCGCGGCGGATGGGTCACGTCATTTGCCAAGACACCAGCGCATGATCGCCTTTTGCGCGTGCAGCCGGTTCTCGGCCTCGTCAAAGATCACGGAATGCGGGCCGTCCATGACCTCGCTGGTCGCTTCGTCGTCCCGGTGGGCGGGCAGGCAGTGCATGAAAAGGCTGTCATCCTTGGTGCGCGCCATGAGATCGGCGTTGACCTGATAGCCCCGCAACTGGTTGTGCCGCCGCTCGCGGGCCGATTGCGGATCGTGCATCGACACCCAGGTGTCCGTGACCACCAGATCGGCCCCCTCCACCGCCCGCAGCGGATCGCGTTCGGTCGTGTAAAGCCCGTCAAGCGCGCGCTCGGGGTCGAGCGGCTCGGGACCTGTAAAGACGAGGTCGAACTCGAATTGTTTCGCCGCATGGGCAAAGCTGGCAAAGACGTTGTTGCCGTCGCCCGACCACACGACCTTCTTGCCTTTGATGGGGCCGCGATGCTCTTCGAACGTCATCACGTCTGCCATGATCTGGCAGGGGTGCGTCCGGTTGGTGAGGCCATTGATCACCGGCACGGTCGCGTATTCGGCCATTTCCAGCAATGTTGCCTCTTCAAAGGTGCGGATCATGATGAGATCGACATAGCGGCTGAGCACGCGGGCAGTGTCGGCGATGGTCTCGCCGTGGCCCAGTTGCATGTCGGACCCCGACAGCACCATCGTCTGCCCACCCATCTGGCGCACGCCGACGTCAAAGGACACGCGGGTCCGTGTGGACGGTTTTTCAAAGATGAGCGCGACCATGTGGCCGTCGAGCGGGCAGTCATCGTCGCGCATGCCCTTGGGACGGCCTGCGCGCGCGGTTTTGATGTCTTGTGCCGTGTCGATGATGCGCCGCAGGTCGGATGGGGCGGTGGTGTGGATGTCGAGGAAATGGGTCATATCTGTTCTCTTGCTGCGGAGCGCCGGGGGCTGTCTGCCCCCGGACCCCCGAAGGTATTTCAGGCGAAAGGAAGATCAGGCGCCAAGCGCGGTTGCTGTTGCGTCGAGCCGGTCGACCGCCGTCGCGATTTCATCGTCCGTGATGTTGAGCGGTGGCAGGAGGCGGACGGTGTTGTCCGCGGCTGGCACCGTGATCACCTGCTGTGCGTATCCGCCCGAGACCACGTCTCCGCAGGCCACCTTGCATTTGATGCCAAGCATCAGCCCCGCACCGCGGACGGTCTCAAAAACATCCGGGTGGGATGCGACGAGGCCTTCGAGTTTCTGACGCAAGAGACCGGCCTTGCGGTTTACATCCGCGAGGAAATCCACATCGGAGACGATGTCCAGCACGGCACAGCCTACGGCACAGCCCAGCGGGTTGCCGCCATATGTCGAGCCGTGAGTGCCTGCGGTCATGCCGCTCGCCGCGTCTTCGGTGGCAAGGACGCAGCCCAGGGGGAAGCCGCCACCGATGCCTTTGGCGACCATCATGATCTCCGGCGCGATCCCGGCCCACTCGTGGGCAAAAAGCTTGCCCGTCCGGCCCACACCGCATTGCACCTCGTCGAGGATCAGAAGGATCCCCTTTTGGTCACACAGATCCCGCAGGCCCTTGAGGCATTGATCTGGCACCGGGATGATCCCACCCTCGCCCTGGACGGGTTCCATCAGGATCGCGGCGGTGGTGTCGGTGATTGCCGGTTCCAGCGCGTCATGATCGGCAAAGGGCAAGTGCACGAACCCGGGTAGCAAGGGACCGAACCCCTTGGTCATTTTTTCGGAACCGGCGGCCGCAATGCCCGCCGAGGACCGGCCGTGGAAACTGCCCGAGAAGGTAATGATATCGACCTTGTCAGGCTGGCCTTTGTCATACCAGTATTTGCGCGCCATCTTGACGGCCAGTTCGCAGGCCTCTGTGCCCGAGTTGGTGAAAAATACCGTATCGGCGAATGTCGCCTGCACCAGCTTGTCCGCCAGGGCCTGTTGCTGCGGAATGTGGTAGAGGTTGGAGGTGTGCCAGAGCGCGCCTGCCTGATCGGTCAGCGCCTGAGTGAGCGCAGGATGCGCATGGCCCAACGCATTCACGGCAATACCTGCACCCAGATCCAGAAAACGTCGGCCATCCGCCTCGATCAGCCATGCGCCTTCGCCTTTGACAAAGGTCAAAGGGGCGCGGTTGTAGGTCGGCAGAACGGACGTGATCATGGGGATCATCCTTTTGGTAGGCCAAAAACATCAAAGCACGTTGGTGCATGACGCATCGGCAGGGGTCAACAGATTTGAAAGGGTGGTGTGCGCAATTCCGGTCGCGCACGGGTGATCACCGGCTGGTTCAGCCGCGCAAGCGAAGTCGTCGGAGGCGCAAAACGGTGATCATGCGGGATGCCATAGCGCAGGAATTGGCCCGGCACCAGTTGAAATTGCTTGCGCCTGTGCGGAGAGGGGCGCAGATGGCGCATATGTTTTCGCCCAAGGCACAAAACCCTGCGCTGGCCGCCACGCTGATCTGCATTGCCTGTGCGTTCATCGCGGCCACAACGCTGTTTGCCAAGGCGCTTGGCACGGACCAGTTCGGCACGCCGCTGCATCCGTTCCAGATCAGCTTTGGCCGCTTTGTTTTCGCCTTTCTGGCACTGGGCACGGCCGCTGCGATCCTGCGGCCCGAGTTCCAGCGCCCGCATCTGGGCCTTCATCTGGCGCGCACGGTGTCCGGGTGGTTGGGTGTCACGCTGATGTTTGCCAGTGTCGTTTATATCCCGCTGGCCGATGCCACGGCGATTTCCTTTCTCAACCCGGTGTTCGGGATGATCCTTGCCATTCCGCTTCTGGGGGAGCGGGTGGGCAAGTGGCGCTGGTTGGCGGCGGCAATTGCATTTGCCGGGGCGATGATCCTTTTGCGGCCCACACCGGCCAGCTTTCAACCAGCGGCGCTTCTGGCGCTGGGGGCGGCGATGGTGCTGGGGTTCGAATTGAGCATCATCAAGAAACTCACCGGGCGCGAAGGCCCGTTTTCCATACTCGTCGTGAACAACCTGTTGGGGATGATCGTGGCCGGTCTGGCGGTGATCTGGGTCTGGACCGCGCCCACCGCGCAGCAATGGGCGTTGATGGCCGGGATCGGCGGAGCAATGGCCGTGGCGCAGACCTGCTTTGTCAACGCGATGGCACGGGCCGATGCCAGCTTTGTCGCGCCGTTCAGCTATGGGACCCTCATTTTCGCGGCCCTTTACGACATCCTGTTCTACGGCGTCATCCCCGATCACATCACTATCCTGGGCGCGGCGATCATCATCGCGGGCGCGCTTTTGCTGGCATGGCGCGAAGGGCGCAGACAGCGGCGCGAACCTGACCAAGCTCCCTTGTAACTTCGCCGCATGTGACTAGAATAGATGGCTGACACGAAATTTCAGGGCGGCCCCTCGGGAGGCCGCCTTTTAGCTAGGAAAGCCTGCCGATGTCCTGGACCGACGAGCGCGTTGAACTACTCAAGAAAATGTGGGGCGAGGGGCAATCCGCGAGCCAGATCGCAAAGGAACTGGGCGGCGTCACCCGCAACGCCGTGATCGGCAAGGTGCACCGGCTCGGTCTGTCGAACCGCGCAGGCAGCGGCGGGGCCGCATCGCCGGCCAAGGCCGAAGCCAAGCCAAAGCCCGCCCCCAAGGCCAAGGCCGAGCCAAAGGTGCAGCCCAAGACCGAACCAGCGATCAAACCGGTGCCCGCGCCCGAGACGAAATCCACCCTGCCTGCCCGCAAGCAGATCATTCCCGCAGGCCAGCCCCTGCCGCCGCAACCCTCGGCCAACGAGATCAGCCCCGAGGCCTTGGCCAAGGTCAACGAGATCGAGAAGAAGGCCAAGAAGATCAGCCTGATGGAACTGACCGAGCGGACGTGCAAGTGGCCGGTCGGTGATCCGGCGACAGACAATTTCTGGTTCTGCGGCCTGCCTGTGCAACAGGGCAAACCCTATTGCGAGGCGCATGTGGGCGTGGCGTTCCAGCCGATGTCGTCGCGCCGGGATCGCCGCCGCTGATACCACATCGCCGGGAAACGGGACGCGCGCCGCGTATTGAAACAATGCGCCACGCAGGTGTGAGTTGTGCGTCACCCCCGTCCCGTGACAGGAAGGCCCGGTGACGCGAACCGACCAGAAGGCCCACCTCATGCGAGACCTGCCCCCTACCCCGCCACGCGCTGCTGATGTGCTGGCATCGCGGCTTTACGATGCCGGGTGCCGTCTGGCCTTTGGCATGCCCGGCGGAGAAGTCCTGACACTGGTGGATGCGCTGGAGCGTGCCGGTATCCGGTTCATTCTGTGCAAACACGAAAATGCCGCCGCCTTCATGGCCGAAGGGGCGTGGCACCGTACCGGCGCGCCGGGCATTCTGGTGGCGACTGTTGGTCCCGGCGCGCTGAACGGCGTGAACGCGGTCGCCAACGCACATCAGGACCGGGTGCCCATGATCGTTCTGGCCGGGTGCGTCGACGCGGACGAGGCGCAGACCTATACCCACCAGGTGCTCGATCAGACCCAGGTGTTCCGCCCGATCACAAAGGCGACGTTCACGCTCAACACCGGTGCGGCGCATGTGATTGCGGACAAGGCCGTCAGCATCGCCACCGAGGGACGCCCCGGTCCGGTCCATATCGATGTCCCCATCACGGTCGCGGTGACGCCCGTGACACCTGAAATCCCGGCGCGCCGGGCGGTTGCCACACCCACCGTGCCCGCCCCAGACGTGCTCGCGGACATGCGCACGCAGCTGGCAAAGGCGCAGCGCCCCGTGCTGATTGTCGGTGTCGATGCGATCAACCAGGGCTTTGATACCCGCCGCCGGGACATGGCGCAGCAACTGCGCACCTTTGTCGAAACATATAATGTGCCTGTCATCACCACCTACAAGGCCAAGGGCCTGCTGCCCGAGGATCACCCCCTGTCGCTGGGCGGGGCGGGCCTGTCGCCCAAGGCGGACAAGATCCTGCTGCCGCTGGTCCAGCGCGCCGACCTGATCATCGGCCTGGGCTACGACCCGATCGAGATGCGCACCGGCTGGCGCGATTTCTACTTTCCGGGCATCCAGACGATGTTCGACATTACTGCCGAACCAAACCACCACTACATGCACCAGGCCTCCGTCAATGTGGTGGGCGACTGCGCCGCGACGCTGAGTGCGATCTCGGACGGAGTAGCTCCCCGCGACACCTGGACAGACGGTGACATCGCGACGGCCAAGGCTGATCTCGATGCCGCCTTTCCGACCGATGATCCATGGGGCCCCGCCGCCGTCATCGACACCTGCCGCGCGGTCCTGCCGCGCGATACGCTCGCCACGGCCGACAGCGGCGCGCACCGCATCCTGCTGAGCCAGATGTGGCAGTGCTATGAACCGCGTGGCCTGATGCAATCTTCGGCGCTGTGCACGATGGGCTGCGCCATCCCGCTGGCCATGGGCGCACAAGTCGCCGACCCCGACCGCACCGTCGTCAGCTTCTCCGGCGATGCCGGGTTCCTGATGGTCGCTGGCGAGTTGTCCACCGCGGCCGAACTCGGCCTCAAGACGATCTTTGTCGTCTTCGTTGACGCGTCCCTCGCATTGATCGAACTCAAACAGCGCCAGCGGCAACTGACCAACGCAGGCGTCGATTTCGCCAAACACGACTTTGCCGCGATGGGCCGCGCCTTTGGCGGTGCCGGGCACACGGTGACCTCGCGCGACGAACTGCGCGCCGCACTGGATGCCGCACAGAACGCCGATGGCTTTACCGTCATCGCCGCCGTGATCGACCGGGGGGCCTATGATGGCCGCATCTGACGCAAGCACACCCGGCGCGCTGGACGGCCTCTTTGTTCTCGACCTGTCGCGCATCTTGGCTGGCCCCACCGCCACACAAATGCTGGGCGATCTGGGCGCTACCGTGATCAAGGTGGAAAACCCCAAAACGGGCGGCGATGATACGCGCGGATGGGGACCGAACTATGCCAAGGGGCTCGACGGTCAACCCACGGACCTGTCCGCCTATTTCATGTGTGCCAATCGTAACAAGCAATCCATCGCCGTGGACCTTTCCACCGAGGATGGACAGGACACCATCCGGCAACTCGCCGCGCGCGCCGACGTGGTGATTGAAAATTACAAACCCGGCGGCCTGACCAAATACGGCCTCGACCACCAGACGCTGTGCGCCGCGCATCCGGGTCTCGTTTACTGCTCCATCTCCGGCTTTGGCCAGACCGGGCCGAACCGGGACCAGCCCGGCTATGACCTCATGGCGCAGGGCTATGGGGGGATCATGTCACTGACCGGGGCCCCGGATGGCGCGCCGATGAAGGTTGGCGTCGGCATCGCGGATGTGATGTGCGGCATGTACGCAACCATCGGCATCCTTGCCGCCTTGCGTCACCGCGATGCCACCGGCGAGGGCCAGCACATCGACCTCAGCCTTGTGGACGCCCAGATGGCGTGGCTGATCAACGAAGGGTGCAACTTTCTGACCAGTGGGCAGGTGCCCGAACGGCGCGGCAATGCCCACCCCAATATCGTCCCTTATGACGCGTTCGAGGCCAGCGACGGCCACGTTCTGGTCGCCGTGGGCAATGACGCGCAATTCGTGCGGTTCTGCGATGCGGTCGGCGCGTCCGAACTGGGGGCCGACCCCAGGTTTGCCACGAACCTACTACGCATCGAAAACCGGACCACTCTGATCCCCGCGCTGCGCATGCAGCTGGCGACCTTGACCAAGGATGATATCCTGACCCGCCTGCGCGCGGCCAAGGTGCCTTGCGGCCCGATCCATGATGTCGCCGAGGCGCTCGGGTCGGATCAGGCGCGCGCGCGTGGCACGGTGGTGGATGTTCCACGCGACGACGTGGCGGACGGCGCAGTGCAGCTTTTGGCGAATCCCCTGAAATTTTCCGCCACACCAGTCCGTTACAGGCGGCCTCCGCCGCGCTTTGGGCAGGATACAGACGCCGTTCTTGCAACATTGGCGTCTCAAAAAAAGCAAGATTAGCCTTCCGTTCCCAAGCGCTTTGGCCGTTTTTCGCCTGCTTGGGGCATGCGCGCTCACGTTTTGGTCACGGAACCGCCCACCACCCTTCACGGTTGCGTGTGTCGGCCCGACAATCAGTACCAATCGGGCCTAGATGCAGTACACCCGATGCAACAACTTTCGTAAGAGGTACCGCACGCATGCTGCACGACATTTGCCAAGCCCCGGTCAGCCTGGACGACCCCGAGCTGGTTGCCGAATGGAACGGCATGATCCGCGCCTTCATGGCCCATGGAACCGCCACTCCGACGCATCTGGGTGCGGTGCTGTCCGGCGCACCGGACTTTGCGATGGGGCACGCAGCCAAGGGGCTGTTTTCCTTGATGATGGGCCGCAAGGAACTCAACGCCGTGGCGCGTGAGGCAGGCACCACCGCTGTCGCAGCCCTTGCCACTTCGGGCGGCACCGCCCGCGAACGCCTCTGGGTGCGCGCGCTGGGCGAATGGCTGGACGGTCGCCCGTCCGGTGCAATCGCCGCGATGGAGCGTGTTCTGGCAGAACATCCCACCGATACGCTGTCGGCCAAGGTCAGCCACGCAATCCGTTTCATCCTCGGTGACGGTGTGGGCATGCGCGCCTCGATCGAAAACGTGCTGGACGCGCACAAGGGCCACGCACTCGAAGGCTACGTGCATGGTTGCCATGCGTTCACACTGGAAGAAACAGGCGACTATGACGGAGCCGAAGCCGCAGGCCTCAAGGGTCTGCAACTGGCCACGGACGACGCATGGGGCCTGCACGCGGTGGCCCACGTCTACGACATGACCGCCCGCCCCGATCACGGCATCGCACTGATTGAAAACAACTGCGCGGCCTGGGATCACTGCAACAACTTCCGCTACCACGTGTGGTGGCACAAGGCGCTTCTGCACCTCGACCGCGGCGAGAATGACATCGTTCTGGCCCTCTATGATCAACAGATCCGCGCCGACAAGACCGACGACTACCGCGACATTGCGAATGCAACGTCCCTGCTGATGCGGCTTGAGCTCGAAGGCACAGCCGTAGGCGACCGCTGGGACGAACTGGCCGATTTCGCCCAGGGGCGGACTGACGATGGCTGCCTCGTCTTTGCCGATCTGCATTACCAACTGGCGCTGGGTGCCGCGGGACGCGATGGCGCACAGTCGTCGCTGGCCGCACGCTTTGCCGTGGATGCCGCGCGCCAGGGCGAAATGCCCGCCCGCGTGGCCGATCCGGGCAAGGCCGCCCTGACCGGGCTCAACGCTTTTGCCGAAGGGCGCTATGACGACGCGTTCCGCAATTTGGCCGCGGCCCGCCCGGGCATGCAGACCATCGGCGGCAGCCACGCCCAGCGCGACGTGTTCGAACGCATGACCATCGATGCGGGCCTGCGCTCTGGGATGTATGACGCGACCGAAGCCCTTCTCGAGGACCGGATCGCACGCCGTGCCGGTGCCATCGACCGGTTCTCGGCCACACGTCTGGCGAATATCAGCGATGCTCGCCGCATCCCCGCGCAGTAAGCCGCGCGCGCCCGACGTGACTGCGCGTCGGGCCTGACTCTTTGACCAAAGAAGACTAAACACCGGCCATGACCTTTGCCGATCCTACTCAGAGCCCCGCCGCACCCATCGCCGCCGCCGCCGCGGCACCCGTCCGCGTGCGCGACATCCGGCTGGATTTCTTTCGCGGGCTGGCGATGTTCATCATCCTCTTTGCCCACACGCCGGGCAACTTCCTGACCTCGTGGATCCCTGCGCGGTTCGGATTTTCAGACGCGACCGAGATCTTTGTCTTCTGTTCCGGCATGGCCTCGGCCATTGCCTTCGGCGCAACCTTTGACCGGGCCGGGTGGCTCTTGGGGACGGCGCGCGTCATCTACCGCATCTGGCAAGTCTACTGGGCGCATATCGGCCTTTTCTTTGCGACCGCCGCGATGCTGGCGTTCCTGACCAACCTCGATGCGACCACGCGCAACTACTGGGGCCAGCTGAACCTCTGGATGCTCTTTGTCGAACACTCCGAAGGCCTTTGGGAAACGCCGGACATGCTGTTCAGGTTCATGACGCTGCAATGGGTGCCGAACCTGTTCGACATCCTGCCCATGTACATGGTGATTCTCGCGATGATGCCGGTGGTGATCGTGCTGGGCAGGATCCATATCGGCCTGCTCGCCGCGGCCAGCCTGACGCTGTGGTTCTTTGGCCAACGCGCATTCACCGAGGCGCTCGGCCTGCCCTACCTGAACTTTACCGCCGAACCCTGGGTCGGCAGTGACGACTGGCAGCGCCGCTGGTTCCTCAACCCGTTCGGCTGGCAACTGGTGTTCTTCACCGGCTTTGCGTTCATGCGCGGCTGGATCCCCAAGCCACCCGTGACACCGATCCTCATCGGGCTGACCGCATTCATCGTACTGGCCAATGTGCCGCTCTCCAATATCGGCGTGCGCGAGTTTGGCTTTGACTGGGCCCGCGAATGGCGGGTCGAGAACCGCCAGTGGATCTCCAAGACCGACTTCGGCATCCTGCGCTATGTGCAGTTCCTGTCACTGGCCTACCTCGCCTGGGTCATCGCAGGGGACAAGGGCAATCGCATCCGCGCGGGCGTCAGTACGCTGGGCCGCATCTGGGGCGGTATCCTTGCCGTGATCCTCAAGGTGGGCCAACAGTCTCTTGCCGTCTTCGTGGTGTCGATCTTCGTGGCGCGCTTCAACGGCTTTGCCATGGACATGCTGGGCCGCGACACCGGAACCGTTCTGGCCGTAAATGCGTTCGGCTGTGGATGCCTGATCCTCACAGCCTATCTGGCAGGATGGTTCAAGACGACCCCATGGAAACCAAAGGTGGCCCGCTGATGCTGAGACGCGAATTCCTTGCCAGCCTTGCAGCCCTCGCCGCCGCACCCCGCGCATCCTGGGCGCAGGAAGCCGCGGAACCCGGCCTGCAACTGGGTGATGCGACTGCATTTGCGCCGTCCGACGTGGCCGACATGGCACGCGAAATGGCCGCACGCGCCTACACACCGCGCCCGCTCATCCCCGAGCCGTGGCGCAACCTGACCTATGACCAGTACCGCAAGATCTGGTTCGACAGTCGCAATGCTCTCTGGGAAGGGTCCGACGCACCACAACGCGTCGACGTGTTCCCACCCGGCCTCTACTTTCCACGGGCCATCCGCACCTATGTGGTGGACGGCGATCAGGCGCGCCCGCTCCGCTTTGACATGGGCGTGTTCGACACCACTGACAAATTCCCCGATGTGCCAATCGATGACACGCTGGGTTATTCCGGCCTGCGCCTGCGCGCCGAACTGCGCCAGCCCGGCATTTACGAGGAATACGCGGTCTTTCAGGGCGCCAGCTATTTCCGTGGCATCGGCACCGGCGACATCTATGGTCTGTCCGCGCGTGGCCTTGCCCTGAAAACCGGCGATCCGTCGGGCGAGGAATTTCCCGACTTCACCCATTTCTGGCTCGAACGCCCGCTGGCAGGTGCAGCCGAGATTGTCCTGCACGCGCTGCTCGACAGCCCGTCCTGCACAGGTGCCTACCGGTTCGAGATCATGCCCGGCCAGCCCCTGAAAATGCGCGTCGAGGCCGAGATTTTCGCGCGCAGCACGCTGACCCATGTGGGGATCGCACCGCTGACATCCATGTTCCTTTACGACGACATGGACCGCCAACGCTTTGACGATTTCCGTCCCGCCGTGCACGACAATGACGGGCTGATGATCCACAACGGCGCGGGCGAAGTGATCTGGCGTCCTCTCGCCAACCCGCTCACACTTCAGATCAGTGCGTTTGGCGATAACAACCCGCGCGGGTTTGGCCTGATGCAACGGGCGCGCAAGTTCGAGGATTTCAACGACCTCGAGGCGCTGTATCACCGCCGTCCGGGCCTCTGGGTGACACCGGGCGAGGGCTGGGGGCGCGGCAACGTGCAACTGGTCGAGATCCCCGCCGACCGCGAAATCTATGACAACATTGTCGCCTACTGGCGTCCCTCTGCGGACATCGAGGCAGGCAGCTCGCATCGCATCACCTACCAGCTTGATTGGGGATCCGATCCCGCACCCAAGGCGGCCATGCCACTGCGCGTGCTGAACACCGCAGCGGGTGGGCGACCCGAGGGCGGGCGCATCTTTGCCATCGACTTCGAAAATGCCGATCACGTGCCAACGGATCTGGGCAAGGTTGACCGCCTCGTGCGGTCAAGCGCGGGCGAAGTGACCGAGGGCATCATTCAACGCAACCCCGCCACCGGCGGGCCGCGTCTGGCGTTCACATTCATGCCGGGCGACGCGACCTGGGCCGAGTTCCGGGCGCAGCTGCGCCTTGATGGCGAGGCGCTCAGCGAGGTCTGGCTGTACCGGTGGACCCAATCGTGACCACATCCCCCCGCGATATGCCGCCAAAGGCGCCTCTGGATATGCCAGAGCAGAACTTTGACGTGGCCCCTGTTGCGGCGGTCCCGACCGTGGGAGCTCATGATCGTCTGTGGCGCGTCGCGGTCTTTTTGCCTGCGCTGGTGATTACCGGGCTGATGGTCTGGGCGCTGCACGGGCTGTTCGAGACGGCGGGCATGACCGGGTTTGAATATGTGCTGCTGGTGCTGATCGGGATGACCTTTGTGTGGGTGACCCTGTCGGTGTCCACTGTGGCCGTAGGTCTGGCCGGGCGGCTTGAACCCGCAGACACCCTGCCGGATGCGCCGCCGCTTGACGTGGCGCTTCTGGTGCCGGTCTACAACGAAACGCCGTGGGATGTGTTTGGGAACGCGGCCGCGATGTTGCAGGACCTGACCCAACAGCGCGGCGGCCACCGCTACGCGCTTTTTGTGCTGAGCGACACGCGCGACGACGCCATCGCCGCCCAAGAATGGCGGGCGTTTCAGGCGCTCAAGGCCCAGGCACCGTTTCCCGTGCACTACCGCCGCCGGACGGACAACACCGACAAGAAGGTCGGCAATATCGTCGACTGGATTACCGGCTGGGGCGCCGATCACGAGGCCATGCTGGTTCTGGATGCCGACAGCCTGATGTCCGGACGCGCCATTGACCGCCTTGCCTCCGAGCTTGCCGCCGACCCGCAGGCGGGCCTGATCCAGAGCTTTCCTCAACTGATCGGCGCCAATACCCTCTTTGGCCGAATGCAGCAGTTTTCCGGCGTGGCCTATGGATGGCTCCTGGCCGAAGGGCTGGCCCACTGGTCGCGGACCGAGGCGAACTATTGGGGTCACAACGCCATCATCCGCACCCGCGCCTTTGCTTCGTCTGCGGGGCTGCCGCATCTGCGCAGCCTGTCGGGCCGCAGCGACCTGATCCTCAGCCATGATTTCGTAGAAGCCTCTCTCTTGCGGCGCGCAGGCTGGCGCGTGCGGTTCCTGCCCCGCATCGCAGGAAGTTTCGAGGAAACCCCCGCCACGCTGATCGACTACGTGCTGCGTGACCAGCGCTGGTGCCGCGGCAACCTGCAACACCTGCGCCTGCTGGCGACACGTGGCTTGCACCCGGTCAGCCGCTTTCACCTCTTTCAAGGGGCCGCCGCCTACCTGATGTCACCTGCGTGGTTCGTGCTGCTGGTGTTCTGGGCCCTGCTCGGGCGCGACGCAGAGACCAACGTGATCTCCTATTTCAACGAGGCGAACCCGCTGTTCCCGAACTGGCCACCCGCCATGACCCATATCGACAGCGCCATTTTCCTCGTCGTGATGTACGCGATGCTGCTGACGCCCAAGATCACCAGCGCGGTCATCATCGCCAGCCACCGCAAAGCCGCGCGCCTCTTTGGCGGGCGGAGGGCGTTTCTGACGGCTGTGCTGGTCGAACTGGCCCTGTCCGTGGCCTATGCGCCGATCATGATGATCCAGCAGACCCGCGCGGTGCTGCGGTCCCTGACGGGACGCGGATCGGGCTGGCAGCCGCAATCGCGCGACGCCCAGCGCCGCAGCCTGCGCACGCTGGCCGCCTTCCACTGGGTCGAGACCATGCTTGGGATCCTGTTGCTCGCCGGTCTGTTGGCCGGGCTTGTGTCGTGGTGGCTGTTCCCGATCATGGCGAGCCTGCTGCTGGCCGTGCCGCTCTCGGCGCTCAGCGCGCGGCCCGCATCGGCCATGTCGCGCGTGCTCAGCCTCGACAACCCGCTCACCTTGCGCGAACCGACCATCGTGTCCAACGCGCGCACCGCGCGGGCGGAATTGCGCGCCCATATCGACACGCCGAACATCGCTGCGGAATAGAGAGGCGAGGACGGGCGCACACAAGGCGCACGCCCCGCACACTCACTCGGCGGCCCAGGTCACCGTGGGCAGGCCACGTTTCAGCCACCCCGGGCCCGCACCTGATCCCAACATGCCTTCCGGCACATCAATGATGGTCGTGAACCCGGCGGCGGTCAGCCGTTCGGTCATCCGGCGCGACCGCACCCCGCGGGCACAGATCAAGGCCACGGGCGCGTCCGTCTGCCCGGCGGTATGTTGCAACAGGACATCCGTGAAATCATCGCGGCGCATGTCGATGGTGACGGCACCCTCGCCCACGCCCGTGCGCTCCCACTCGTCCGGCCTGCGGATATCGACCAGCACAATCTCGCCCGACACGGCCGCGCGGTGCGCATCAGGTGTACTTAGCGTGCCGTCCACCCCCGCCTGCGCGGAGATGTTGTACCAGCGAGAGGCAAATACGGCCCCGCCGACAATCATGGTGCCCGCTGCAATGCCAAAACCCCGGCGCGACATGCGCACCGGGGCCCGGCCTGAGGCTTGGGTCTTGGAGGTCTCAGGGTCTTGTGTCATGTCGCCTCAACTGTTGGGGGCCGTGCTGGTGAATTTGGGGATGGTCCGGTCGGATGCTGGCGTGGGGTCCAGCGACACCCAGTTGCTTTCCGACAGGGTCAGGTTGCCGGGAATGTCCTCTTCCCAAAAGCCCACGACGACGTCGGTGATGTTCAGGTACAGCTTGCCATCGACAATACGCCACAGATAGGGGTTGGCCGGAACCTTGCCGCCCTGGGCCACGCCATAGGCACAGTGCCCGTCATATTGCGGCGCGTATTTGGCGGGGTTGGCGACAAACGCATCCCGGTTGGCCTCGGTCGAAAAGGCAAAGGTCGCGCCGTTGTAGTCCGCAGTGATGGACGCTTCACCCGGCACCGCGGCGGGCTGCGATTGGCCGACCGGGTTCTGATCCAGGCTGAAATAGGCAACCACGTCGTAACCGGACACGGCAAACCCTGTCTCATCAACATATTGATCGCCGGCAAAGGCCGCACTGGCCATGGTCAGCGCACTCGCGGCGGCGGCAACTGTCAGGGTAAATCGGTTCATCATCGGGCTTTGGTCCTCCGGGACATCGGGTGAGGGTCATGTCGCGTCACCGGCCCACATCATGCTCGGCAACACTGCGAGAATAGGCGCGCCCTGTCCAGCTTGGCAGGGCCGCTCGCGCCGATGTGACCGCGCGCCAGACTGGCGTGATCCCCCTAGCGCAGCTTCGGGGGGCGGTCCGGATCGGATCCCGGTGCGGACGGTGCCGGGGCGGATGTGGGCGCAGGCTGCGGCAGGTCAAACCGCAACCCCACCCGCGCCAGCCGCGCCGTCACAGGGTCGGAAGCATCGAAAAAGCCCACATCCATCGCGCCCGCCTCGATCCCGGAAAAGGTCAACGCCTCCGCCGCCGCACGGGCCAACGCGTCCTCGGCACCGGGGGCCGCGCCAATCACGGCCAGCAGGTGGCCGCGCGCGCCATCGGTGTCCGTCGTGCCCACCAGATAGGCCATATGCGCCAGCCCCGTCGCCGTCGCCAGCTTGGTATCGAGCGCGGAAATCAGTACGTCGGGCAACCCTGTCGGGGCCGACACCTCCGCCAACCGCGCCTCGATCTCGTCCGGCCCATGGCTCAGCGTCTGGGCCAGCCAGCGCACCCCGTCCGCATCCAGCAGGAAGGACGAGGGCGCCACATCAAGGTTCAAACCCAGCCCCAGCCCCTGTTCGGCCAGCAGGCCAGCAATCACCCGGCCCGACAGCGCGGCATAGGGGGCTTCGGCCCCCACGAAAGCCGCCAGCCGTTCCTCACGGTCAAAGACCAGCACCAGCGGGCCAGCGCCGGGATCAAAGACTTGCGGCGTGACCTGATCCCCTTCGGCCTCCGACTCCAGCAGTAGGAACAGTTCCGCATCGCCCAGACGCTCAAAGAACCGCAGGCGTGCCGCGTCCTCGTCCGGTGCCGCCTCCATGGCCGCGTGGGCCTGATCCAATGCCGTATCCGTCATGTCTGTCCCTCTTGCGCACTGCCAGATGTCTGGTGCCCACCGGGTATTGCGCCACGCCGGGTGAGGCAAGGGGGCTGATCACTGCAACAGCCGCGCCACCCGTCGCTGGATCCGTGGCACGATCTCGGCCTCGAACCAGTCGTTCTGCTTCAGCCAGCGATTGTTGCGCGGGCTCGGGTGCGGCAGGACGAACACTCCGTCCTCGCCCGCGCCCGACGTTCGCACCGCGTCCCGCACGGAGTACCCCTTGAGGTAGGGCGCGTGCCACGCGATCGCATAAGCCCCGAGGATCAGGGTAAGTTCGACGTCCTCCAGCATCTCCATCACCGGCGCGCGCCAAGTGGCGGCGCATTCGGGCCGGGGCGGTGCATCCCCGCCGGGAGCGCTGCCGGGAAAGCACAGGCCCATCGGAAAAATGCCGATGCGCGGGTCGGTGTAGAACGCATCCCGGTCGATCCCCATCCATGCACGCAGCCGTTCGCCCGACGGATCATCAAAGGGTCGATTCTTGTAATGCGTGATCCGCCCCGGCGCCTGCCCCACGATCAAAATACGTGCGCCCGCCGACAGCTGAAAGATCGGGTTCGGCCCCAGTGGCAGCCCCTCGCAAACGGTGCAGGCGCGCATTTTGGTCGTCAGGCTGTCAAAATCGCGCGTCATTCCTGCAAGGCCTCTGTTATGTTCCAAACCCTTGAGGACAATAGGCATTGGCGCAGCACAGGCAAATCACATCCTTCGCCTGAGATCAGGACGTTTCGAACTTTTTCGAAATAAAGCTTGCGAGAAACCGTTCATTTCAATATTTCTAGAATCATGAAATTGAATGACGCCCCCACCCTCGACCTCACCCGCGCCGCCGCCGCCTTTGCAGCCCTCGGTTCCGAACAACGCCTCTCCGTCCTGCGCACGCTTGTCCGGGCCGGGCCCGACGGGCTCAGCATCGGAGAGCTGGGCACGCGTACCGGCGTGACCGGCTCCACCCTGACGCATCACATGAAAATCCTCACCACCGCCGGCCTCGTCACCCAGGCCCGGCAGGGGCGCTCGATCATCTGCGCGGCAGTTGCCTTTGACGAGGTGACCAGCCTGTCGACTTTCCTGCTCACCGAATGCTGCGCCGACAGCCCCAACACGGATCATGACCATGGCTGATACCACGACCCAAACGCCGCAAGAGTGGCGCAAATACCTCGACGGCGCATGGATCGCGTCAGCGTCCGTTCTGCTGATCGTCGCAATTCTGGACCCAGCGCAACTCTGGCCAACCGTCCAGTTTGCCGCCTCCGCTCTGCTGGGCACTGCACCCTTTATCGCCTTTGCCGTGCTGGCCGTGGCGTACCTCAAGGCGACAGGGGCCGAAAACCTGCTGGCCAAGGCGTTCGAGGGCAATCCCGCCCGCATGATCGTCATGGCGGCCCTTCTGGGCGGGCTATCACCTTTTTGTTCCTGCGAAGTGATCCCCTTCATCGCCGCCCTGCTGGCCGTGGGCGCACCGCTGGGGGCCGTGATGGCCTTCTGGCTCGCCTCACCGCTGATGGATCCCGCAATGTTCGCCATCACCACCGGCGCCATCAGCCTCGAATTTGCGCTGGCCAAGACCGTGGCCGCCGTAGCGCTCGGGATGTTGGGCGGATTTGGCACGCTGATGCTGGCGGGCACCCCGGTCTTTGCCGACCCCTTGCGCGAGAAACCCAGCGTCAGCGGATGCTGCGGCGTCAAACAACCCTTCTCCGCCACACCGGTCTGGCGCTTCTGGACGCAGGCCCCGCGCCGCGACACGTTCCGCAGCACAGCCCTCGAAAACGCCGTTTTCCTGCTGAAATGGCTGACACTGGCCTATGTGATCGAGGCGGTGATGGTGCACTACATGCCCGCCGACCTGATCGCCACGGTGCTGGGCGGCACGGGCATCGGCACTGTGATCCTCGGGGCGTTGGTGGGCATGCCCGCCTACCTGAATGGCTATGCCGCGGCACCCCTGGTTGCAGAACTGCTGGATCAGGGCATGTCGAACGGGGCCGCAATGTCGTTCATGCTTGCCGGCGGCGTCAGCTGCATCCCCGCCGCCATCGCGGTCTGGGCACTGGTCAAACCGCGTGTCTTTGCCGCCTATCTCGGCTTTGCCCTCGCCGGGTCGGTTCTGGCGGGCATCACGTGGCAAATGCTCACCTGAACGTGCGCGGGCGACAGTCTCCGCTCGCGCAACAATACACCAGCAATCCTGTACATTTGTCACCGACTTGGACATAATGTTGCCCAAGTCGGTGACTAGACCATTAAGACACCTCTGTTAAGGAGGGCACAGGCACCCCACCTGTTATCAGGGGATCATGGAAGGCAATCCGCGGAGCAACGGGATGCTAGAGTTCGAAAACGTATCCAAGTCCTTCTGGACAGGCACACAGCGCAAGGTGATCCTTGACCGTGTGTCTTTCCGGGTGGAATTGGGCCATTCCTTCGGCGTGCTGGCGCCCAATGGCACCGGCAAGACGACGTTGATCAACATGATGGCGGGCCTCGAAAAACCGGACGAGGGCGAAATCCGCCGCATGTGCAACATCTCGTTCCCGCTGGGGTTCATGGGCGGGGTGATCCCGAAAATCTCCGCACATGAAAACTCGCGCTATATCGCGCGGCTCTACGGGCTCGACCCCGATTATGTCGAAAGCTTCTGCCGCTGGCTCTGCAATCTGGGCGAATATTTCGACCAACCCATCGGCACCTACTCCTCGGGCATGCGGGCGCGGTTTTCCTTTGCGCTGATGCTGGCCCTCGACTTTGACATCTACCTGATCGACGAAGGCATGCCGTCCTCCACGGATGTCGACTTCAATCGAAAAGCAGGCGAAGTGTTGCAGGAACGTCTGCGCACGACCACAATCATCATCGTGTCACATCAGGCGCAGACGCTCGAAAAATTCGCGCGCTCCGCGGCGGTCCTTCTGGATGGCAAACTGCACATGTTCGACACGCTGGAAGAGGCGAAACGGCTCTATGACTACGAAACCCAAAGCTAGAAAATTCCGCATCAAGCGGTCGGCACCCAGCCTGGGCAGCGCAGCAGCGGCCCAGACCCAAGACCAGCAACCGGCGCCTGCGCCGCGTCCCGCCGCCCCCGCTCCGCAACCCGCAGCACAGGCGCCGCAGCCCCCCCGCCCACAGGCGCAAACGGGCGAAGTCGCCTCGGCCGGTCAGGTCGCGGGCGAGAACACCATCGACGCCATCCGCCAGGAGGGGCTGACAGGCCGCCAATTGCGCATGGCACGCCGCGTGGCCCAGAAACACAACCTGCCCGCCACATCGGATTTCGATGCGGTGCGCCTGTTGCGGGACAAGGGGATTGACCCGTTCCAGCGCTCGAACATGCTCGAGCTTGTCGTGCCGCAGGCCGGGGCCGAACAGCACGAGGGCGGCGCACCGGACGCCTTCGCCAGCCTGCCCGCCACCACGGGTGGCGCAGGCGCGCAACAGGGCAAGGTGCAACTGCCCCAGACCGTGCCCGTCAAGAAACAGCAGCTGCCCTCTACCGAAGTCAGCCCCGCCGAACGCCGCGCTGCCGAAATCCGCAACATCCAGCGCGATATCGGCCGCCGTCGCCGCAAGAAAACCGGCCTTTTGCTGGTGCGGCTCGCGTTCTTTGTGATGCTGCCCACGTTCCTTGCGGGCTACTACTTCTACAGCATCGCCACACCGATGTACGCGACCAAATCCGAATTCCTGATCATCCAGAACGAGGGATCAGGCGGTGCCGGTCCGCTGGGTGGCCTCTTGCCGACGCAATTCGCCACCAACGCCGACAGCATCGCGGTGCAGGGCTTTTTGCAATCCAAGGACGCGATGCTCAGGTTGGACCGGGATGTCGGTTTCAAGTCGCACTTTACCCAGGGCTGGATCGATCCGATCCAGCGGCTGAGCGAAGAGCCCACCAACGAAGAGGCCTACAAGGTCTATAAAAAGAATGTCAAAATCGGCTATGACCCGACCGAAGGCATGATCCGCATGGAGGTCGCCGCCGCCGATCCGCAAGTTTCCGCCGAGTTCTCGCGCCAGCTGATCGACTATGCCGAAGAGCGGGTGAACAACCTGTCCGCCCAGAAACGCGACGACCAGATGCGCGACGCCCGCGAAGGGTTCGAACGCGCCGAAGGTGAACGGCGCGCGGCACAAGAGGATCTCGTACGTCTTCAGATCGAGGGATCGACCCTCGACCCCGAGGGCGTCATTGCATCCTTGCGGACACAGATCGGACAGCTCGAGACGCAGATCATCGAAAAACGGATCGAACTGCAAAGCCTGCTCAACAACGCGCGTCCCAACCAGTCGCGCGTGGATGGCGCGCGCGGCACGCTGCAAATCCTCGAAGACCAGCTGGCCATTCTCAACAACAAGATGACCGACGTGTCCAAGGGCGAAAACTCCCTCGCCGAGCTGGCCGCCCGCATCCAGATCGCCCAGGCCGACCTGGCTGCGCGCGACATGATGCTGCAATCGGCGCTGCAACAGATGGAACAGGCCCGCGTCGAAGCCTCGCGGCAGGTGCGCTACCTGACGGTTGCGGTTGAACCCATCGAAAGCCAGGAGCCGTCCTATCCCCGCGCATTCGAGAACACGATCTTGGCTTTCCTCGTATTTGCAGGCATCTACCTGATGATCTCGCTCACCGCGTCGATCCTCAGAGAACAGGTGACCAGCTAACATGAAACACGTCTCTATCGCCGACCTGACCATCGGCAATGACCGCCCCCTGACGGTGATCGCGGGCCCTTGTGCCCTCGAAGGTGTCGGCATGGGCCAGGACATCGCGGGCCAGATGAAGGAGGCCTGCGAAGCCGCGGGCGCGCAATACATCTTCAAGGCCAGCTACGACAAGGCCAACCGCACCTCGCTGGGCGGCGGGCGCGGCCTGGGGCTGGATGAGGGCCTCAAGGCCCTGCAAACCATCAAGCAAAGCGTCGGCGTGCCCGTCCTCACCGATGTCCACAACGAGGCGCAATGCGCGATCGCGGCCGAGGTCGTCGACGTGCTGCAAATCCCCGCCTTCCTCTGCCGCCAGACCGACATGCTGCTCGCCGCAGGTGAAACCGGCGCGGTGGTGAACATCAAGAAGGGCCAGTTCCTCGCACCGTGGGAGATGGGCAATATCGTCACCAAGGTCGAAAGCACCGGCAATACCCGTATCCTGCTGACCGAACGCGGCACCTCCTTTGGCTACAACACGCTGGTGGCCGACATGCGGTCGATCCCGCAAATGGCGCAAACCGGGTACCCCGTGGTGATGGATGCCACCCACTCGGTGCAGCAACCGGGCGGCAAGGGCGGATCATCTGGCGGGCAGCGCGAGTTTGCCCCCGTCATGGCGCGCGCCGCCGTGGCCATCGGCACCGCCGCCGTGTTCATCGAAACCCACCCCGACCCGGACACTGCCCCGTCGGACGGGCCAAACATGATCTACCTCGATCAGATGCCCGCGCTCATCGAAACGCTCATGCAATTCGACGCGCTGGCCAAGGCGCGACCCGTGCAAATATAGGCGCAACCGGGGGTAAGGGTTCCCCCACCTTGTTTTTGAAAATACGTCAACGTACGATTGAATCGATTGCGCACCCCCGCGGTGCACAGATGTATTTTGACGGATTTGATCATGCGACGACTTTTGGCCCCCCTCATCCTGGCTATGGGTGTGCTCTCTGCCTGCGCCTTCGGGGCCGCGGAATTTGCGACCTACCGGCAGGCGTTCGAGACACAATATGTCGAGGGCGAAAAGGTTCTGGACGAGGTCGCGCGCGCCGAACGCGCGCTGGTCGACCAGCAATTCAGCCGCCAAAGCGGCGTGCGCGCTTTTGATCCGGACGAGGCCAAGTATTACGTCAAGGTCGGCGATCCCCCCCTGACCGGCGCGATCCGCGCCAGCCTCACGGCCCTCAAGGACTACAACGACGCGCTCTCTGGTCTCGCCACCGGCGAGGCCGCCGCCGCCGTGCGCGGAGAGCTAAGCTCGGCCAACTCCGCGCTCAAATCTTCGCTGACCGCACTGGGCGGCGCCACCGGGGTCGACACCGCCTTTGTCGGCACCCTGTCCGGTGGGATCGGCAAGGCCATCACGATCCTCGAAGTCATCGAACGGGCACAAAACCGTATCGACTTTCGCGAACAGCTGGTGGCAGGACATCCCGACATGAAGGCCCTGTTGCAGACCCTGCGCGCAGGCACCCCCGCCATGTTCGACGTGGTACAACTGTCGCGCACGACCCTTGGCGGGCTGGGCGGCAGTGACGGCGTCAGCGGCGACAACCTTGTCCGGCTCGAAGAGTTTCGCGCCCTGATGGCCGGGTGGGTGATCCTGATCGATCAATCGATCCTCGCCATGGATCAGGCCGTCGTGGCTGTGGCCACGCAATCGGGCAACCCGGATCTGACGGCCTTGATCGACGCCTCTGTCGAACTGGAAATCCTCGCCGGCGCCATCAAGGCCGCCCGCAACTGACACCAACCATATCGTCTTCGGGAGGGACACCATGGACCTGAACCAGATGAAACAGCAGCTGCTCACCATGCGCCGCGCCCTTGAAGGGCCTTGGTCCACGGCCAAGGCGGCGGGCGACACTGCCGAAATGCAACGCCTCGAAGGGATCGCCAAGGACATCGACGAATTGCGTATCGATGCCGCCATGATCGGTCTGGCCCAACTGGCCACCGAAATGACCAAGATCCGCGCCCGCATCGACGGCCATCAGGCCAATCTCGACAACCTCGCTGGCGGGCCGCTGTCGCGGATCAAGCAACAGATCCAGGACATCTTCGCCCAAACCTCCGAAGAGGAGGTCTCCGCCCCCCCTGTCGCCGTCACGACCCGCGACACACCCGTCGTGGCCGCGCCAGCGCCGCAACCCGCCGCACCTGCACCGACAGATACACCCGCCCCCGTCGCCGCCACACCGGCGCCTGCACCCGCACCTGTCGCCACCACGCCCGCTCCTGCGCCTGCCCCAGTCAACGCCAGTGGCGGGCTGGTGCTGACGGATGCGCATATGATCGCCCTCTGGCGCCGCTCGCTCTTTCCCATCGACAACAGCCGAATCACCGTGTTCGGCCTGCGCGGCTGTCGCCCGGTCGACTTCTCGGGCACCGGTGTCGGTGTCGGACACGAGATCGTCATGACCCCGGTCGACTATCAGGTGATGAAATGCACCATCGGTCACTGGCATCCCGGCAGCGGCCTCGCGCTCTTCCCCGGCTCGACCGTTCCATACGGGGCCGTTGTGGCCGCAAAGCGCGCGGCCAACGGCGTGGGCGTGAACCAGATGGGCCGCGGCCGCTACAGCCGCTACGTGGCAGGCTGGCACAAGCGCAGCGAAGGGCCAAACGGCCACTGGGCCCTGCGTCAGGAATGCGCGATCACCATTCAGCGCACTGGCGATGATACCGACTTTGACCTTTCCGACCGGTGGGAGGTCGGGCGCATTGCCGGTGACAACATCCACTGTGCCTTCCACATGGGTGTCGATGGCAATCCAGCCGACGCGCGGTTTTCCTCCGCAGGCTGCCAGACCATCGCAGGCACTTTGAAAAAAGGCGTGCCCGGCTCCGAGGTTGGCCCTTACAAGGCCTTCATCGATCCGTTCATGGACGCGCTCGGCAAACAGAAGGAAACCCAATACGTCCTCTTTGGCGCCGAAGAGGCCCAGATGATGATCCGCACCCACTGCGCGGGCAAGACCGTCATCCTCAGGTTCGGCTCCTTCGGTCCGCTGGTGGAAGAGCTGCAAAAGGCACTGAACCGCAACGGCGCGCATCTCAAGATCGACGGCGATTTCGGCCCCGGCACCTTTGTCGCGGTGACCGATTTCCAGACCCGCGTATTCGGGCCCAGCGGTGATGACGGCGTCGTCGGCCCCGGCACGGCCGCGAAACTGGACCTGATCCTGCCGCTCTTTGACTACGACGATGCGATCGCCGGTGGTCCGGGCCATACGGGTCCATCCGGAGCACCCACCAGCGAGACAAATGCCGATCTGGGCGCGCTGTTTCCCGGCGCGATCCCGCCCGTGGCAACTCCGGGCACCGAACTGGCCTTCGGGGCTGTCACCCGCGAGAAACACGGGCAGGCCTTCAATGACAAGGTCATCGCCATCGCGGGCCGCCTGAAATGCGATCCCAACCACCTCATGGCGGTCATGGCCTTCGAGACGGGCGAGAAATTCTCCTCCGACGTCAAGAATGCTGCGGGCAGCGGGGCAACGGGCCTGATCCAGTTCATGCCCAAAACGGCCAAAGGCCTCGGCACTACAACGGCCAAGCTGGCCCAAATGGACGCCATCGACCAACTCGATTTTGTCGAGGCGCATTTCAAAAGCGTCGTAGGCAGCCGCGCCATGCCCGCCCTCAGCGATGTCTACATGGCCGTGCTGCTCCCCAGCGCTGTGGGCAAACTCGACAGCCACGTCCTCTTTGCCCAAGGCACACGCGCCTACGACCAGAACAAGGGCCTCGACAAGAACAAGAACGGCAAGATCACCAAGGCCGAAGCCGCAGGCAAGGTCCAGCTCAAACTCGAGCTGGGTATGAAAAACGGACGCTTTGGCTAGAGGTGCCCAAGGGTCGGCGGGTGGGCGCCTTTGACCGCAAGGTCAAACAGAGCCACCCGACAACCCAAACCCCCTGTCCCCGCGGGGACAGATCAGTCAAAAAGGCTCCGCAACCCCTTCTTGACCTTGTCTTCCAGCTTCTGCTTGGCCGCGTCTTCAAGGTCTTGCCCGGTGTCAGCAACACCCAACTCATCCGCCACCTTGCTGCGCAGCGCCTCCTTGGCCTTGGCCTCGACCCGCGCCTTCTCCGCCTCGATCTTCTTGTCGAGGTTCAGGTCAATCGCGGCCTCCAGATCCGGACGGATGCGCGGGCTGGCCCAAGGCCCCACCACCCGCACCGGGATCGCAAGGCCCGTGCCCTCGTTCGCCCGCAACGCCACCGGCGTGAAGGTATAGTCGATGGTCTGCAATCCAAGCCCCACCTGCCCCGCGCCACGAGCCTCGTAGTTCTTGAGCTTCAGCAACAGATCCTCGTTGCGCAACACCCCATCCGCAATCGCCCAGTTTGCGCCTAGGCTATCAAAGACGGTTGTCCCACCTCCCACCTGTCCAGACCGCATCAAGCGGTCCAGGTCAAAGCCAAGAATGGTCCCCTGCCCGAACAGGATCGACCCGTCGCCCGACAGCGACTTCATGATCGCGTCAACGCTTTGCCCCACACCCAGAAAGGACATCGCGCCATCAGCCCGGCCGGTCAGGCGGTCAATCCCGGCCGCGTCCGTCAGCACAGCCTGCATGTCAATCGCAGCGAGGTTCATCTTGCCACCCACAGACAGACCCGAGCGATTGTTGAGCACGAATTGCCCCGTCACCGTCCCACCATAGGCAGCGATCTCACGCAGTTCGAACACCATACGGCTGCGTTCGTTCCGCAACAGGGTCCGGGTCTGGCCCAATTTGAACTGGCCCAAGTCGATGCTGCTGGCGGTCAGGGCAATCTCGCCGTCAAAGGCGCTGAGCCCGCTGGCATCGATCCGGTCCGTGGGCCAACCGCTGCCCGCCGGGGCAGCAGAGCCTGCGCTGGCCTCTGACCCGCCGCCCGTCGCACTGCGCAGATCCAGCGCGCCTGCGTTCAGCTGGGCGTTGACCTGCGGTGTACCGTTCAGCCCGATATCCGCTGCACCGCTTATCACGTTCCCATCCAGATCCGCGCGCAGATCCCGCAGGGACAGGCGACGATCCGCAGTGAGCGTCAACTCCGTGCGCATATCGACCGACTGCCCAAGCCGCGGCGGCAGGCCCGGCGCGGGCAACCCCAACGCCGCCATGAAGGCATCCGTCTGTGGTATATCCAGCGTCAGCAACCCCGCCACATCGCCCGCCGTGCTGGCCCGTCCGGCCAGGTTCAGACGCCCGCCGCCTGCACGGATCGTGGCGTCCACCGGCTGGACCTGTCCGGCGATGAACCCGGCAAATTGGTCGATGCGGGCCTCGACCTCGACCGCGCTGCCCGCGGGGCGCAACGTGGCCCGGATATCCGCAGGCCCCAACCGTTCCGGCCAGTCGAGCGCCAGGTCCACACCCGAATAGGACACCAGGTCCGCCCCTTCGGCATCATAGATCAGCGTGGCATCCGTCACCCGCAGCGTTTCGATGGACACCGCCTGCGGTGTGCGGTCCGGGGCCACTTCGGTCTCAATCTGCGCCGCGCCGCTGGCATCGGTAAAGACCCAGCTTGCGCGCCCGTCCGCGCGGCTTTCCAGTCGGATCGTGGGCCGCGTGGCGGCAATGTTGGTGATGCGGATCTCCCCCGACAAGAGCGCCATGGCGTCCACACCGATCGCCGCGTTTTCCGCCGTGAGCATCGGCCCCTGATCGGACCAGTCGGCATTGCCGACCTCGAGCCCATCCGCGCTGACCCCCAGCACCGGCCAAAGCGTCATGGACACGCCCGAGATGGAGACGTCACGCCCCGTGGCCTTGCGGATCTGGTCGGCGGCCAGCGCGCCGATGCGGTCGGCGGGCAGAAAGAACACCGACACAACCGCGACAAGGACAAGCACAACGACAAGGCCGATCAGGCGTAGAATCCATTTCATTGGGGCTGCTCCGTTCTGATGACGCGTTGCGACCAGCCTAACGCAGCGCGGGCGCGGCCCCCAAGCCTTTTCCCGGCGCGCAATTTCACTTATGAGGCAAGTCATGAGCACAAACCCGCCAAACCTGCGCCCCGACCTCGCCCCTGCCGCCAAAATGGACGGCACGCGCCGCCCCGGACAGCCGACCATCGGCATGGTCAGCCTTGGCTGTCCCAAGGCGCTGGTGGACAGCGAACGTATCCTGACGCGCCTGCGCGCCGAAGGGTACGGCGTGTCGCCCGATTACAGCGGTGCGGATGCGGTGATCGTGAACACCTGCGGGTTTCTGGACAGCGCCAAGGCCGAGAGCCTTGATGCCATTGGTGAAGCATTGACCGAAAACGGGCGGGTGATCGTGACGGGGTGTCTGGGGGCCGAGCCCGACTACATCACCGGCGCGCACCCACGCGTGCTGGCCGTCACTGGCCCGCATCAATACGAACAGGTGCTGGATGCGGTGCATGCCGCCGTGCCCCCGGACCCGGACCCGTTCATTGATCTGCTGCCCGCCAGCGGCGTATCGCTGACGCCCCGGCACTTCAGCTATCTGAAGATTTCCGAAGGCTGCAATCACAAGTGCAAGTTCTGCATCATCCCGGACATGCGCGGGCGGCTGGCGTCGCGGCCCGCCCATGCGGTAGTGCGCGAGGCGGAAAAGCTGGTCGAGGCGGGCGTGCGCGAGTTGCTGGTGATTTCGCAGGACACCTCGGCTTACGGCGTCGACATCAAACACGCGGAGGATCGCAGGCACCGCGCGCATATCACCGATCTGGCGCGTGACCTTGGGTCTTTGGGGGCTTGGGTGCGCCTGCACTATGTCTACCCCTATCCGCATGTGCGCGAGTTGATCCCGCTGATGGCGGAAGGTCTGGTGCTGCCCTATCTCGACATCCCGTTCCAGCATGCGCACACCGACACATTGCGGCGTATGGCGCGCCCGGCGGCGGCTGAACGGACGTTGGACCGGATTGCAGAGTGGCGCGGCATCTGCCCGGACATCACGCTGCGCTCGACATTCATTGTCGGCTATCCCGGCGAGACAGAGGCGGAGTTCCAGACCCTGTTGGATTGGATGGACGAGGCGCAGTTGGACCGCGTGGGTTGTTTTCAATACGAAAACGTCGATGGCGCGCGGTCGAACGCGTTGCCCGATCATGTGGCCTCTGAGGTCAAGCAGGAGCGGTGGGAGCGGTTCATGGAAAAGGCCGCGGCCATTTCCGAGGCCAAGCTGGCGGCCAAGGTTGGCCAGCGCATCCAGGTAATTGTGGACGAGGTCGACGACGAGGCCGCCACCTGCCGGACCAAGGCCGATGCGCCCGAGATCGACGGCAACCTGTTCATCGACAAAGGATTCGCCCATCTGACGCCCGGCGACATCGTCACGGTCGAGGTGGACGAGGCGGGCGATTACGACCTGTGGGGCAAGCTGGTTTAAACCCGCGATTTTGCGTGGATGTTGCAATTTGAGATAAATGTTCTATATTTGTTCTCCACGATAGGAGAACGCTCATGTCCATACATCCCACGCTTCCTGGTCTGTTTGAGCCTGTGCAAGCCGCGCTGCCGCTGGATGTGCAGCCGGCGACGGAGAAGCAGATTGCCTTTGCCCGGTCGCTGGCGGCGCGGACGGGGCGGCCATTGCCTGCGGCGCTGTTGACGGATCGGGCGGGGTTGTCCGCGTGGATTGACGGGGCGCGACCCAAGACGCCCGAGGGCCCGTTTGCCGCCTATCCCAGTGCCAAGCAGGTGCAGTTTGCCGAGCGGATTGCGCGGCTGAAGCGGCGCGAGATCCCGGCAGAGTGTTTTAAGGACAAGGGGTTGATGTCGCGCTGGATCGACGGGAACAAGCCGCGCTGACGCTGCGGCGCTTTGCCCCTTCGCGCTTGTGCGGGCGGGGATTATGTTGGGTGTATGAGTGATGACACCCGCGTTCTGTACAATGCCAACTGCCCTGTGTGCAGTTTCGAGATCGACCACTATGCCGCGTATAGTGACCGGACGGGCCTGCCCATCCGGTTCGAAGACCTGAACGCAGCCGAGATGGACGACTGGGGGCTGAGCCGGGATGCAGCCGCGCGGCGGCTCTATGTCCTGAAGGACGGGCAGATGTATTCGGGCATTCCCGCGTTTATCGTGTTGTGGCGCGATATGCCGCGTTATCGCTGGCTGGCGCGGCTGGTGTCGGTGCCGGGGGTGCATTGGCTGGCGGCCAAGGTCTATGACCACGTGCTGGCGCCGTTGATTTACCGCTGGCACCTGCGCAGGCTTCGCGCAACGTCAACGGTTTCGTGACGGTTTGTGCCCTAGACTGACGCGGCAATGACCGTCAGGCTGGTGCCATGGCCTATCCCTATTCCGTTCCCGAGACCCTTGCCGATGCGTCGGTCCATTTAGTTGGCGTGAGCCTTGCCGTGTTGGGGGGCGGGTTCCTCGTGTTGCACGTGGCGCAGCACCACGGCGCGCCGCAGATCGCGGCGACCAGCATCTATGCGGTGTTCATGGCCGCGTCACTGGTGGCGTCGGCGCTCTATCACCTGCTGCCATGGGACCGGACGCGCCCGTTCTTTCACCGGATGGATCACGCCGCCATCTACCTCAAGATCGCGGGCACCTACACGCCGCTTGTCGTGCTGATCGGGTCGGCCTTTGCCTATGTGGTGCTGGCGGCCGTGTGGCTGGTGGCGCTGGCGGGTGCTGTGGCCAAGATGAGCTTTTGGGCCACGGATGCGCGAGGATCCCTCGCGCTTTACCTCGCACTCGGCTGGGCCAGCGTGCTGCTGATCTGGCCGATGTGGCAACACCTGCCGGGCGGAACCATCGCTTTGGTGGCCATTGGCGGCGGGCTTTATTCGCTGGGCACGATTTTCGACGCGATGAAGGCGTTGCGGTTCCAGAACGCGATCTGGCACAGCTTTGTGCTGGCGGCCTCGATCTGCTTTTTCGGGGCGGTGGCGCTGGGTGTCTCAGTCTGAGCCCTTGGCCAGCGCCCGAAACGCGCGGGCGTTGCGGCAATAGTGCGGCGTTTCAGAAACTGTGCCCATTTGATGCGTCAGCCAGTCCTCGCAATGCGCCGTCTGGGTACATCCCGCACAGCGCAGCACCAGATCGGACAGGTCGGAGGGGCGCAAGCCGCCGCGCAGCGCCGTTTCCTGGAGGTCGATCCCGCGGGCGGCGGCCATCCGGTCCACGAGGGCCGCGTGGCGTTTCAGGCGTGCAGAAGTCGTCATGGGCAGGATCCTTTGCAATAGGGGGTCATCCCCAAGAGCCTGCCAGATCCGATGCACCGATCCTTGACCCAGATCAAAGCGTGTCGAGATAGACCCGAACGCAGGTTTGCACATGACGAAAGCGGTCCCCGCCCAGATGTTTGCCACCATACCAGCGGGTCACAACGATCAGATGATCCTGCACCGCATCGCGCATCAGCATCCGCAGGATCACCATGCCCGCGCCGCTTTCGCCGTCATCGCCCTTGATCGGTCCGCCCTTGCTGAGGTCACAGCCCCATGTATTGTGCGTCGCCTTGGCGTAGGCGCGATCCTTTTTCAGTGCGGCGAGGGCGGCGTCGATCTCGGCCCGGCTGGACACCGGGCAGCCAGACACAGCGTATTTCGACCCTTTGTCGGTCAGTATTTGGCCCAGCTGTTTCATGTCAGGTCATCGCGCGGACACCCCGCGCCGATGTCAGAGCCCCGCCGCCGTGCGCCGCACGGTTTCGATCCGCTGGGCGTTGGGGGGGTGGGTGCCAAGGAAGCGGTCGCCGGGATCGGGGATGCGGTTGAAGAACTCGGCCCCCGCCACCGGGTCATAGCCCGCCCGCGCCGTGATCACCGTGCCAAGCGCGTCGGCTTCAAGCTCGAAATCCTTGGAATAGGTGCGTGCGCCGACCTGTGCCCCGATGCGTTGCGCCGACTGAACCGCGCTTGGGTCTCCGCCGGTCAAAGTCGCCAGCCCACCAAAAATCACGGCACCCGCCGCTGCGTTCTGCCGCTGACGCGCGATGTGCCCGCGTACGTGGTGCGCCGCTTCGTGCCCCATGACAAAGGCAATCTCGTCCGTGTTGCGGGCCTCGTCCAGCAAGGCAAGCGTGAACACGATGATTGGGCGGCCATCATCGTCCAGTGTCTGGAAAGCATTGGGCGGCTGGCCGCGGCGGTCGTCCACGAGGATCTTGAAATCGCAGTTCACACCATTGGTGCGCGCACGGCATTCCCGTTCGGCCACCGGTTCGACACGGCGCACGACATCGGCAAAGGCCCGCGCGGTCTGATCGCCAGAGCGCAGTTGATCCGGCACCTGTTTGGGCGCGACGGTCGGGCCGGAGGGCGCGGAGGCCGTCGTCACCGTTTCGTCACAGGCCGCGGCGAGAAGTGCCAGGGCAAGGGCCGCAATCCAACGGGTCATCGGCGATTTCCTTTTCTTCAGTCAGCGTCGCACAGCATAGCATCGAAATAAGGCGCATCCAGCCCCGATCAACCGGATGTGTTCCCCTTTGCAAGGCTCTGCCGATGGCCTAGCCTTGGCGCATGTTTACTATTGAACACGAATTCGACGCCACCGTGATCACCCTTGTCGACGAAGGGCAGGCCCCGTTGCAGGAGGATGTGATCGTCAACAGCTTTGCCGAGGTGATCACCATCGAACAGTTCGATCCGCGTACGGACACCGTCACGCGGATCAGCCTGTCGCCCGAGCAGGTGCGTGACCTGGCGGCCGCGCTGGACCTGCCCGAAGGCGCGTACCAGTTGCAAAAAGACGCGCCCTGAAGTGCTGGAAGGGCGCGATAGGTCTGGACCTATGACCTGTCTCTGATAGCGTGTCGGCGCAAGGGAGGATCACGACATGGCCATCGGCAGCAAGATTCGCACGTTTTACAAGGGCGCATGGCACGACGAGGACGTGGCGATCATGCGCGCGGCCGATCACGGCAGCTGGGTCGGAAGCACCGTGTTCGACGGGGCGCGGTTTTTTGACGGGCGCGCGCCCGATCTGGCCCTGCATTGCGCGCGGGTCAATCGGTCGGCCGAGGCGCTGATGCTGACCCCGACCATGGCTGCGGAAGATATCGTGGACGCGGTGACCGAGGGCCTCAAGGCCTATGGCCCCAACGACGCCGTCTATATTCGCCCGATGTACTGGGGTCTCGACGGCGATCCGTCGGGGATTGTGCCGCAGTCCAATTCGACCGGGTTCGCCATTTGCCTCGAAGCTGTGCCGATGGCGGATCCCGGCGCCTCAACGACGTTGGGCCGCACGCAGTTCCGCCGCCCCGTGCTGGAGGACAACGTGGTCAACGCCAAGGCCGGGTGCCTGTATCCCAACAACGCCCGTATGCTCGCCGACGTTCGGTCGCGCGGCTTTGGAAACGCGCTGGTGGCCGATGCGATGGGCAATGTTGCCGAGAGCGCGACCGCCAACGTGTTCATGGTCAAGGATGGTGCGGTGTTCACGCCGATCCCGAACGGCACGTTTCTTGCGGGCATCACCCGGTCGCGGCACATGCAGAACATGCGCAATGACGGCATGGATGTGCACGAAACGGTGCTGTCCTTTACAGATTTCGCCGATGCGGACGAGGTATTCCTGTCCGGCAACATGATGAAGGTCACGCCCGTCACCGCCTTTGAGGACACGCAGTATCAGGTCGGTCCGGTGACCCGGCGCGTACGAGAGATGTACTGGGACTGGGCCGCGACGGCCTGAGCATCCGGGTTGCGCGGACCTGTGGCTTGGGTCATGGTCTGCGCAAAGAGGAGATCCCATGCGCAAGTTTCTGGTCGTACTGGATGACAGTCAGGAGTGTCTGAACGCAATGCGCTTTGCCGCGATGCGGGCGGCCCATACGGGCGGCGGGGTCGAAGTCCTTTCGGTGATCCCGCCCGATGAGTTCAATCACTGGATCGGTGTCGGCAATGTCATGCGCGAAGAGGCGCGCGAGCGCATTCACGCGCATTTCGAGGTCTTTGCCAAATGGATGCGCGACAAACAGGGCATCGACCCCGAATTGGTGATCCGCGAGGGGCAGCCCGTCGACGAGATCATGGCGCAGGTGCATGACGACCCCGAAATCGGTGTGCTTGTCCTTGGGGCCGGCACCGACAAGAAAGGCCCCGGCCCGCTGGTCACGCAACTGACGCGCAATGCCGGGAACCTGCCGATCCCCATCACCATCGTGCCCGGCGATCTGAGCAAGGAAAAGCTCGAGGCGATCACCTGAGGCGCGCGACCGCTATTGTGCGATTGCAAAGGCGACGGCCCCCACCGCTTCGGATCGGTCCTGATACTTTTCTATGAATTCAGTCGCGCGGTCAGCGATGCGCCTGCTTTCAGCGTTTTCGCGTGAGGTAAACCCCTGCGTAGCCAGCCGCGCCAGGATGTTCATATAATTTTCCTTGTCCGGGTCGTTGAGATCGTCGATGTCGGCCACCAACTGGTCGATCTCGCTTTCGGCCCGTCCCTCGATCATCCAGACCAGCGGTTCGTGGGCGAGGTAGAGTTCTGGAAACCCGTTCTTGAGCGCGAGGTCGGAATATCTGCGGTAAATCTGGTAGGTACTGGCCTCCGCCTCGGCGACCTGCCAACTGGGCGGCGCGCCAGCAGCACCGATGACGCGCCGCCCGTAGGCTTGCGTCAGGGTCTGGATGGCGATGTCACTCAGTTCACCATAGCCGGGCGCCTGCGACAGCAACCGTTCCATCCGGCCGAATTCTCCTGTTTGACCGAGGTTGCGGATGAGAACGTCGAACGACGTGCGCAAGGCGGCACGGTTTTCCGTGATGACTTCGCGGGTTAGCACGGTGGAACCGCCTGCTTCGCTGGCATAGGCACTGTTCAGGATCAGGAATTCCTGAAGCGGACCTTCTATTTCCTCTTCTGTATACGAATTTGCCAGATCGATACGGGTCAGATTGACCGAAAGCGATGTCGATCTTTGCAGAAATTCAACCTGGGAAATAAACCCTTCCTGCGCGGTTTCGAATTGTGCCCGCACAGCGCTTTCGATGACCACGCTGCTGACATAGCCGCCAATGGCGATAAGCGCGGTCAGACCTACACCAAACAAGGAAAGATACAGGCCACGCCTTTCGCGGCGTTCGACGTCCAGCTGTTCCCTGACCCTTTGCGTCACCGCATCGGTGATGAGAATATAAGCCTGTTCGTTGTTATACAGATTTGAAGTGCCCGCAGTTTTGCGCAAACGCGGGGGTGTGGTTTGAAACGATCGCATTTCCAGTAATCCCCAGAGTAAACAATTCGCAGAAAATAACACGTATTCCGCGAATCGTTAATTCTGGAATGGGGCCGGGCGCGCATTTTAGAACGGTTCCAAACCTTGACACTGCCGCGCCGCACCCGCATATCCTAGTATAACGCTCAGGAGATGCCCGATGTTCATCCAGACAGAATCGACACCCAACCCCGCAACGCTGAAATTCCTGCCCGGTCAGACCGTGCTGGACATGGGCACCGCCGATTTTCCGACCGCAGACGCGGCTGCCAAGTCGCCCTTGGCAAAGCGCGTGTTCGCCGTCGACGGTGTGACGGGCGTGTTCTTTGGCACGGATTTCGTCACCGTGACCAAAGCCGACGCGGTCGATTGGGATCATATCAAGCCCGCGCTGCTGGGTGCGATCATGGAACACTTCCAGTCGGGCCAACCGGTGATGGACGATGGCCACGCGCCTGCCTCCGGTCACGCCGATCATGATGGCGAAGATGCCGTTGTCGTGGGCCAGATCAAGGAACTGCTGGACAGCCGCGTGCGCCCCGCCGTCGCACAGGATGGCGGCGACATCACCTTTCACGGTTTTGATCGCGGCGTGGTCTACCTGCACATGCAGGGGGCCTGCGCCGGGTGCCCGTCTTCGACCCTGACGCTCAAGATGGGGATCGAGAACCTGCTGCGGCACTACATCCCCGAAGTCACCGAAGTGCGCCCCGTCGCCGTGTGATCCCGTGCTGACGGCAAGATGCTATTGTGGCGCCGCGACATGGACGCTGGATAGGCCACCCCTGACGGTGGCCTATTGTCATTGCGGAGATTGCCGCCGATGGACCGGTGCACCGGTTGCCGCATTCGCGGCGTTTGACACGACGGGCCTGGACATCCCCGGTGTGGACCGCAGCCATGCACCCGGTGTCAGGCGCTGGCATTGCGCAGCATGTGGATCCCCCCTGGCGGCGCAGTTCGATTACTTGCCCGATCAAACCTATGTCCCTGTCGGAATTTTCGATCAGGCAGATCTGTTGCAGCCGGCGCTGCACAGCCACGCCGACAGCGCCCTGCCGTGGCTGCACATCGCGGACGCGCTGCCGCGCGCCGAGGCGTCGGCACGTGACGTCCTGAAAACGCCGCAATGACCGACGCCCCGTTGATCCTCGGCTTTGACACCTCGGGGCCCTATTGCGCCGCCGCGCTGCTGCGTGGTGAGGTACTGTTGGCCGAGACGGGCGAGGACATGGCGCGCGGGCAGGCCGAACGCCTGATGGGCCTGCTGGAGGACGTGCTGCGCGGGCAGGGCTGTGACTGGCGGGATTTGGACGCGCTGGCAGTGGGCACCGGGCCCGGCAATTTCACCGGCATCCGGATCGGCGTCTCTGCGGCGCGGGGGCTGGCGCTGGGACTGGGCATTCCGGCCTATGGCGTCACGGGGTTCGAGGCGCGCGCACGCTTGGCGCCCAAAGGCAGTACCGTGACCGTCCCGGCGCCCCGCGACATGGTCTATGTGCTGGAGGACGGCGCGGCGCGGCAAATCCCTGCGCAGGACGTTGACAGCGCCCCGGCCCCGCTGCCTGCGCATCTGGCCCGCGCTATCGCGCTGCACGCATGCAGCCAGTGGCCGACCCGGCCCCCGGCCCCTGCCCCGTTCTATGCCCGCCCCCCCGACGCGGCGCCTGCGCGCGATGCGCCGCCGCGCGTGCTGCCGTGACCCCGGAGGCCGCCGCCGCCATCCACACCGCCGCCTTCGTGACGAGCCGGGCGTGGGATGCCTCGGAAATCTCCGCCCTTGTGGCCGCGCCGCACACGCACCTCACCTCCACCGGACCCGATGGCTTTGCCATCTGGCGCGCCATTGCGGGCGAGGCGGAGCTGTTGACAATCGCCGTACACCCAACCGCACAGGGCCGCGGCGTAGGGCGCCGCCTGATGCACGCGTGGACCACGGCGGCGACACCGCTGGCGCAAAGCGCCTTTCTCGAGGTTGCCGCCGACAATGCAGCGGCCTGCGCGCTTTATGCCCGCTTTGGCTTTGCCCATGTGGCCCGTCGCACCGGGTACTACGCCCGCGGCGACGGGCGCGTGGACGCGCTGGTGATGCGCGCGGCCTTGCCCCTGACGATTCCCGACCCAGCCGCGCCCAACGCTTCAGCTTGCCCTTAGGTCCACTCGCAAAACCCTTGCCCAAATGGTCAAAAAGCGGTTGACCCCACCCCGCCCCTGCGGCCTAATCCCGTATGATCAATGCGATCCCGGGCGTGCGGAGCCCTGCTGCTGCTGCCCCAACCATGACAACTGGGAGAGATGACACCATGACCCTGATGCAGAAATTCCTCGGCGCGACCGCGGCAATGGCCCTGTCGGCCGGTGCGGCGCTGGCCGATCCTGCGCTGATCTTTGACCTTGGCGGCAAATTCGACAAATCCTTCAACGAAGCGGCCTTTAACGGTGCCAAGCGTTGGGCCGACGAGACAGGCGGCACGTTCCGCGAAATCGAACTGCAATCCGAAGCACAGCGCGAGCAGGCCCTGCGCCGCTTTGCCGAAGCAGGCGCAAACCCCATCGTCATGGCCGGTTTCGCCTTTGCCGACGCGTTGGGTCAAGTGGCCGCGGACTATCCCGACACCAAGTTCACGATCATCGACATGGTTGTTGACGCGCCCAACGTGCGCTCGGTTGTCTTCAACGAGCACGAAGGCTCCTACCTCGTCGGCATGATGGCGGCGATGGCGTCCGAATCCGATACGGTCGGCTTTATCGGCGGCATGGACATCCCGCTGATCCGCAAATTCGCCTGTGGCTACGCCCAGGGCGTCAAGGCCGTGAACGCGGACGCAACAGTTGTCGCCAACATGACAGGCACGACACCCTCGGCCTGGAACGACCCGGTCAAAGGCTCCGAACTGACCAAGGCCCAGATCAGCCAGGGCGCTGATGTGGTTTACGCTGCCGCAGGCGGCACCGGCGTGGGTGTGCTGCAAACCGCCGCCGACGAGGGCATCCTGTCCATCGGCGTCGACAGCAACCAGAACTACCTGCACTCGGGCAAGGTCCTGACATCGATGATGAAACGCGTCGACAACGCCGTCTTCTCCGCCTTCAGCGACGGTGTCGACATGGAAACCGGGTTCCAGGTGATGGGTCTGGCCAATGGCGGCGTCGGCTATGCGCTGGACGAACACAACGCCGACCTGGTGCCGGATTCGATGCGCAACGCAGTGGACGAAGCCTCCGACAAGATCGCAAGCGGCGAGCTGGCCGTGCACGACTACATGTCCGACGACAGCTGCCCCGTTCTGGACTTCTGATCCCGGATCATACCACAGCTGGGCCGCGCGGTTAATCCCGTCGCGGCCCAGATTTTGACCCCATACCGCGCCCCGCCGTCCAAGGATCGCCCCCATGACCTCCCCCGCCATTGAGCTGAAAGGCATCTCCAAGGCCTTCGGCCCCGTCCAGGCCAACAAGGATATCTCGATCCGGGTCATGCCCGGCACCATCCACGGGATCATCGGCGAAAACGGCGCAGGCAAATCGACGCTGATGTCGATCCTTTACGGGTTTTACAAGGCCGACGCGGGCGAGATCTTCATCTCCGGCACCCGCACCGACATCCCCGACAGCCAGGCCGCGATTGCCGCGGGCATCGGCATGGTGTTCCAGCATTTCAAACTGGTCGAAAACTTCACCGTGCTGGAAAACATCATCCTCGGCGCCGAGGACGGCGGGTTCCTGAAACCGTCGCTGGCCAAGGCCCGCAAATCGCTGGTCGACCTGGCCGCCGAATACGAATTGAACGTCGATCCCGACGCCCTGATCGAAGATATCGGCGTCGGCATGCAGCAGCGTGTGGAAATCCTCAAGGCGCTTTACCGCCAGGCCGATATCCTGATCCTGGACGAGCCCACCGGCGTGCTGACCCCGGCAGAAGCCGACCAGCTCTTCCGCATCCTCGGCCGCCTGCGCGAAGAGGGCAAAACCATCATCCTGATCACGCACAAGCTGCGCGAGATTATGGACATAACCGACACTGTCAGCGTGATGCGCCGAGGCGAAATGACGGCAACGGTCAAGACATCCGAAACCAGCCCCGAAGAGCTCGCCGAACTGATGGTAGGCCGCAAGGTCCTCTTGCGCGTCGACAAGGTCCCGGCAACGCCAGGCGACGTCGTTCTGGACGTCCAGGCCTTGCGCGTCGTGGACGAACAGGGTGTGGAACGGCTGCGCGGCATCGATCTCCAGGTGCGCGCGGGCGAAATCCTCGGCATCGCGGGCGTGGCCGGAAACGGCCAATCCGAACTTCTCGAAGTGCTGGGCGGATATGCCGATGCCACAGGCACGGTCACCCTGAACGGTGCGCCCATCGACCTCACCGGCCGCCATTCCGACGGACGGTCCCGCCGCGCACGCGGTATCGCCCACGTCCCCGAGGACCGCCAGCGCGAGGGCCTGATCATGGATTTCGCCGCTTGGGAAAATACAGCCTTTGGCTATCACCGCGACGCTCAGTACCAATCCGGCATGCTCAGCAACAATGCCGCGATCAAGGCCGACACCCAGGCCAAGATGGACCGTTTCGATGTCCGCCCCCCGCACCCGCACCTGGCGGCCAAGAACTTCTCCGGAGGCAACCAGCAAAAGATCGTCCTCGCCCGCGAGATCGAACGCAATCCCGACCTGCTCCTGATCGGCCAACCAACCCGCGGCGTCGACATCGGCGCCATCGAATTCATCCACCAGCAAATCGTGGCCCTGCGGGATCAGGGCAAGGCGATCCTGCTGGTATCAGTCGAGCTCGAGGAAATCCTGTCCCTCGCCGACCGCGTCGCGGTCATGTTCGACGGTCGCATCATGGGCGAACGCCAATCCACCCAGACCGATGAAAAGGAACTCGGCCTCCTCATGGCAGGGGTGGACGCATGATCCCTTCCTTTCGCCAGAAATACCTTGGGGGGGTCGCGCAAGCGACGGGGGTGAAACCCCCTGAAACATCGCGTGTGCGCAGCACGCATTCAGAGAACGAAAGCAAACCATGGACGTGATGCCCAAATGGGCCGAGGTCATCCTCGTGCCGCTGATCTCACTGATCCTCGCCGCCATCCTGTCGGCGCTCGTCATCCTCGCCATCGGCGAAGACCCCGTGGCCGCCGTCAACCTGATGGTCACGGGCGCATTGGGTTCGACCTATGGCTGGGGCTACACGCTCTACTACGCCACCAATTTCATGTTCACCGGCCTCGCCGTCTCTGTGGCCTTTCACGCCGGCCTCTTCAACATCGGCGGCGAGGGGCAGGCGATGCTGGGCGGGCTGGGTGTGGCACTTGTGCTGCTCTTCATCCCATGGCCGCACTGGACGGTGGCACTGCTGGCCGCCACCGCCGGAGCGGCCGTCTTCGGCGCGCTCTGGGCCGCGATCCCGGCCTATCTGCAAGCCAAGCGCGGCAGCCATATCGTGATCACCACGATTATGTTCAACTTCATCGCCGCCGCCGTCCTCAACTACATGCTGGTCAATCAACTGCGCCCCGCAGGCAGCATGGATCCCGCCACTCAACGCTTCCGCGAGGCCGTTCACTTGCCCAGCCTGCACGAACTCCTGGCCCCTTTCGGTATCGCCTTTTCCAAGGCTGCACCGGCCAACGTCTCTTTGGTCATCGCGCTTATCGCCTGCGTTCTGGTCTGGCTCCTGATCTGGCGCACGCCGCTGGGGCTCGAAATCCGGTCCTACGGCAAATCGCAACGCGCGGCGCGCTATGCCGGGATCGGCGCGGTGCGCATCACCATGATCGCCATGCTGATCTCTGGCGCGCTGGCGGGCATGATGGCCATCAACAATGTGATGGGCGAGGCCGAGCGTCTGGTCCTGAACGCGGTTGAAGGCGCGGGCTTCATCGGCATCGCCGTGGCCCTGATGGGCCGCAGCCACCCCTTCGGCGTATTCCTCGCCGCAATCCTCTTTGGCTTTCTCTATCAGGGCGGCGCTGAACTCGCGCTCTGGACGTCGATCCCGCGCGAACTGATCGTGGTCATCCAGGCCTTGGTGATCCTGTTCACCGGCGCGCTGGACAACATGGTCCGCATGCCGCTGGAACGGATCTTTCTGGCGATGCGCCGGGGAGGTGCCGCATGAACTTTCTCGCACTATTTGACCTTTCGGTCCTCGATTCCACTGTCCGGCTTGCCACGCCCCTGCTGCTTGCCTGCCTTGCCGGGCTCTTCTCCGAACGGGGCGGCATCTTTGACATCGGCCTAGAGGGCAAGATGCTGGCCGCGGCCTTTTTCTCCGCCGCGCTTGCGGCGATGACGGGGAATGTCTGGGTCGGCCTTCTGGCGGGGATCGGCGCATCCCTGACGCTGTCGGCAGTCCATGGGCTTGCCTCAATCACCTTTCGTGGCAACCAGCTGATTTCCGGCGTAGCGATCAACTTCCTCGCCGCGGGCATGACGGTTCTGATTGCGCAGGACTGGTTCCAACAAGGCGGGCGCACCCCGTCGCTGATCGGCGGCGGACGGTTCGAGCCGATCACCCTGCCCTTTGCCGAGGCGCTCAGCACGGTGCCGTTTCTGGGGCCCATCTATTCCGAACTGATCTCGGGCCATTCGATCCTGGTCTACGTGGCGCTCCTTTGTGTGCCGGGGACATGGTACATCCTGTTCCGCACGCGCTTTGGCCTGCGGCTGCGCGCGGTGGGTGAAAACCCCGCGGCCGTCGACACGGCGGGCGTCAGCGTCATTGGCCTGCGCTTTGCTGCGGTGGGCATCTGCGGGATCCTGTGCGGGATTGCCGGTGCCTATCTGGCCACCGGGCTGCAAGCCGGGTTCGTCAAGGACATGACCGCCGGGCGCGGCTTCATCGCGCTGGCTGCCCTGATCTTTGCCAAGTGGCGGCCATGGCACGCGCTGTGGGCCACGCTGCTCTTTGGGTATCTCCAGGCCATCGCCCTGCGGCCCGACATCATCGAGGGCGCGCTTGGCTTCAAGGTACAGGTGCAACTGCTCGATGCGCTGCCTTATATCCTGACCGTGGTGATTCTCGCGGGCTTTGTCGGCAAGGCCATTCCACCCCGCGCGGGCGGGGAGCCGTACGTCAAGGAACGCTGACGCGAACAAAGGCAAACCATATGCGTCCAGATTGGCGAGAAACTTAGCGCCAGTTCGCTGCGCGGCGGCATGACACCTTGATTTCGGTTCAGCCGCCGTCCTAACAGGGACCATGCAAATCTACCTGCCCATTGCCGAAGTATCGGTCAACGCCTTCCTGCTTTTGGGATTGGGCGGAATGGTGGGTATTTTGTCAGGCATGTTCGGCGTCGGTGGCGGGTTCCTGATGACGCCGCTGCTGTTCTTTATCGGCATCCCGCCTGCCGTTGCGGTGGCCACCGAGGCCAACCAGATCGTCGCCTCGTCCTTTTCCGGCGTGCTCGCGCATTTCAGGCGCAAGACGGTGGACCTCAGGATGGGGGTTGTGCTGCTGATCGGCGGCCTTGTCGGCGCCGCGCTGGGTGTGTTTGTCTTCAACTACCTCAAATCGCTGGGCCAGGTCGATCTGCTGGTCAAGCTTTGCTATGTGGTGTTCCTCGGTGTGATCGGTGGGCTGATGTTCATCGAAAGCCTGAACGCGATCCGCAAGACCGCCAAGGGCGGCGCGGTGCCCAAGCGCAAGAAGCACAACTGGATCCACAAGCTGCCCTTCAAGATGCGGTTCCGTGTGTCTGGCCTCTATATCTCGGTGATACCTCCGCTTTTGGTGGGTCTCGTGGTTGGTATTCTGGCCGCGATCATGGGTGTTGGCGGCGGGTTCATCATGGTGCCGGCAATGATCTATCTGCTGGGCATGCCGACCAAAGTGGTCGTGGGCACGTCGCTCTTCCAGATCATCTTTGTCACCGCGTTCACCACGATGCTGCACGCCACGACGAACTTTACCGTGGATGTGGTACTGGCGGTGCTGCTGCTGGTCGGTGGCGTGATCGGCGCGCAGATCGGCACGCGGATCGGCGTAAAGATGAAGGCCGAACAGCTGCGTATCCTGCTGGCCATCATGGTGCTGGCGGTCTGCGGCAAGCTGGCCTTTGACCTGCTGGTCATGCCGTCGGAGCTTTATTCCATCGGCGCGGCGGAGGGGCATTGATGCGCTTGTTGATGATCCTGCTGTGCCTCGCCCTGCCCGCTGCGGCCGAAGAAGTGGTGCTGGGCCTCAGCCAGAAAGAGGTGGCGATCACCACCAATTTCGACGGCTCCGAGATCTTTGTCTTTGGCGCGGTCAAACGCGACGCGCCGCAGCCAGAGGGCAAACTGGGTGTCATCGTCACCATCAGCGGCCCGCCGGTGCCCGTGTCGGTCCGCAAAAAGGAACGCCGGTTCGGCATCTGGGTCAACACGGACGTGGTCGAGATCGAAGCCGCGCCGAGCTATTATGCCGTGGCCACAAGCGGCCCGATTGATGACGTGCTCGACACGCGCGAAAACATCCTGCGCCGGGTCACGGTGACCAGTATGATCCAATCGATCAGCGCGCCGACGACGGTTCTGGATGCCACCGGCTATGTCAAAGCGCTGATCCGCATCCGGGAAAAAGCCGAGGCGTTCCAACTGCTTGAGGGCAAGGTCGTCATAGACGATGACACGCTGTTCCGCACGCGGATCAAGTTGCCCGCGGCGTTGACCGAAGGCGCCTATCAGACGCGCATCCTGCTGACGCGGGACGGGCAGGTTGTGGACCATTACCAGACGGCAATCGACGTGCGCAAAGTCGGGCTGGAACGGTGGCTGTATAGCCTGAGCCGCAATCAACCCTTTCTCTATGGGCTGATGTCGCTCGCGATTGCGATCTTTGCCGGTTGGGGTGCGTCGGCGGCCTTTTCGCTTTTGCGGAACTGACCGCGCCAAGTGGCGGTGCGCCATAAAGGCACACCTTACGGGTCGGTATCGGCCTCAAGCGTAAGGGTTGCGGCAGGTGTGCTGCGCAGATCGTCCACGCTGAGCGGGCCGGTGGGTTTCGACAACCGGTTGCGCACTACCCAGATCAGCCGTTCCTGCGCGCGGGTGATCGCCACATAGGCCAGACGTTTCCACAAGGGTTGTCCCGCCTCGCTGCGACCCATACGCGCCGCGGCGTAGAGGTCCGGCGCAAAGACCTGCACCGTGTCCCATTGGCTGCCTTGCGCCTTGTGGATGGTCACCGCGGCCCCATGCAGAAACGTCGCCCCCATACGGGCGGCGAAAGGGATGAACGGCTCTTCCTCATCGGGTTTCTCAATCTTGACGATGGACGCCGCCGAGACTTGCGGATCTTCGGCCCCCATCACGTGCAGGCGCGAGAACCCCGGTTTGCGCCCTTCGCCCAGAAAGATGACCTGCGCGCCCTTGATCAGCCCCCGTGCCTCGAGATCGAGGCGCTTTTTGCGGTGTTTGAGCGGCAACTCGAGCCCGTCGCAGATCAGCGGCTCGCCTTCGAGCAGACGATCCTCGGGCGCACCGTGCACACTGCGGAAGGCGTTGATCAGGCGGATGCGCGTCGCGTTGCGCCACACAAGCACCGGGCTGCGCGCCATCAGATCGACCTCGACCCGCTGGCCCCAGACGACACGCTCATCGCGTTGCGCCGCCTCTTCGACCATTCGTTCAAACGCGTAAAAATCCACCTGCGGATCGGCGAGCGCATGGGCCAGATCGAGGATCGGGTTGTCCGCCTCTTGCCGGTGGATGCGGTTGAGGTTCAGCACACGGCGTTCAGGCAGTTTCTCGAACACCATCGTGCCGGATTGGTTGACCGGGGCCAGCTGTGCCGGGTCACCAAAGAGCAGCAGCGTCGGAAAGATCTCCTTGAGATCCTCGAACTGTTTGTCGTCCAGCATCGACGCCTCGTCGATGAAACCCACATCCAGCGGCTCTTCGCGACGTTTCCAGCCGGTGATAAAGTCGCTGCCCCGCAGCCCGGCCGCCGCGAGCGCACCGGGGATGGATTTGTTGTTCTGATAAAACGCATGTGCGCGGTCGAGCGCCTGATCGGTCAGCCCCTCGATCTCGGGGCGGTCGCCATTTCCGGCCAGCCATTCCGCGATGCGTTCATATTCGGGGTCATAGACGGGCGTGTAAAGGATGCGGTGGATCGTCGTTGCGGGCACCCCGCGAAAGCGCAGGACACTGGCGGCCTTGTTGGTGGGGGCCAAGATCGCCAGGGTGCGTTTGTCCCGCCGCTTGCGGGATTCGTAGTCGCCCGAAACGATCTCGACGCCCGCAGTTTCCAGCGTTTTGTACAATTCGGACAGGAGCAGCGTTTTGCCAGACCCCGCCTTGCCGGTGATCGCCATCACCGAGGCCGTCTTGGTCTTTGGCGGCATCAAAAGTGCGTCGTCCAGATCGATCCCCGCACCGCGCAGCAGCTCGGTAACCGCATCGAATGCACTGGCCTGATCGTCGGAAAGGGCGAGGGACTGCGTCATGCCGCGACCCTATATCCGGGCCGCGGCATGAACCAGCAGGTTTCAACGCGCTGTCGTGGATTGTTGCCCCTCAGGCGGTCTGCGCGAATGTCGGCGCGGGCGCTGTGCCAAAGGCGCGGTCGAACCACTGGCGCGACCGTTCGAGGGGCACGCCTGCGCGTTCGGCGACCTTGGCCGCCGCGTCCGGGTCAAAGTGCCAAAGCCCAACGCTGATCTGATCGCGGCCGGATCCGGCACTGCCCAGCACTTCGGGCGAAGATCCGATCATGCGGTAGATGCGCACCATTCGGGCATCAAAAACGCCGACAAAGTGTTCAACGCCAAAGTTCTGCATGATCTCGCCGCCGCCCAGCATCAACGCGGCTGCGACGTGACCACCCGCGCCACGGGTCAGGCAAAAACGGGTGCATTCCCAGATCAGCGGGCTTTTGATCGGGCCGGAGATCAGGTCTGTAAAGTGTTCGTTGACCATCGTGCGGCCCACCGTCGGCAGGAACCGCATGGAGCCACCATGGCTGCCGTCCGGCTCTTCCCAAATGACATAGAGCGGGTTCAGATCGTCATATTCGTCCCGTTCGTGCCCGTGGGCATCGATATCGACATCCCATCCCAGACGCGTCTTGAATTGATCCGCGCGGTCGCGAAACATGGTGCGGGCAAGTTTGGGATGATCGGCAAGGTCAGAGGCATAGACATAGCGCAGCATTCGGGAACTCCTTGGGCAAACCGGGGCAGGTATGACCAAAATACTACCGATGCGTGCGTTAACGTCTACTAATACACGCGTGCGATGTGTTGCCCTCTGCGGCAACAGGCGGGCGTCATACCACGATCAGACCGCGACTCATGGCCCTCGCGACCGCGTGTGTCGTGTTCATCGCGCCCAGTTTGAACCGCGCGCTTTCGATATAGACGCGCAGCGTATGCTCCGAGATGGCGAGCGTATCGGCCACCTGTGCCCGGCTGTAGCCCATCGCCAGAAAGGTCATGGCGTCGACCTCCCGCGGGCTCAGTGACTGGGATTGCTCCGGAGTTCTGTCCGGTTCAAATTCCAGCGCCTTTTCGTTGAACGTGTGCGCAATCAGGATCAGATCGCGGCGATGCGCATCCGTCCATTCCGCCCACATGTCGTCGTCGCATGAGTGGCTGACCGTAAAGAGTGCAAACTGCCCGTTGGGGCCGCGTATTGGTACGGAAAATCCCTGGTTTCCGACACCGTGTTCAATCGCTTCGGCCTGAAAGGCGCGCGCCGCCTTGCTCGACCAGTCGAGGCGTTTCCAGTCAACGGGGTGAAACCGTTGAAAACACCCGAGAATGACCGGATCTACCCGCAGATATTGCTGCTCCAGATAGCGATCCCGCCACGTGTCCGAATAGGTGCCACATCCATATTGGTCCCCGGCGGAATCGACCCAGTGGTACACCACGTGATCGACCCCATAGTGGTCACGTATCTCTTCGGACGCCGCCTGAAGGGCGGCAAGCCCCTCAGCCTTTTCCAAGTCCTCCAAAATGGGTTCCAACGGCTGCCTCGCCGTGGTGACGCTGACCATGTTGCGCATCCTTCATCGCGGCGATCTCGGCCATCGCGACAATTGCGGTGTCATCCAACTGCTCGGCAAGCGCAGGCATGCCGTTGGAGCGGGCAAAAGTCTTGAGGTCCGTCAGAACGTCCAGTATCCAGTCACTTCGCATGGTAAGACTCGCTTCCAAGTGGTTAATGAAAAGTTAACACAACTATAGCATGCGTTAACTCTGCTTGAAAATTCACGCTTTTCTACTCCCCAGAAATAGTGAGGGGGCGATTTTTAACCCTTTGATACCGTTACAAGTGGTCCAAAACTCAAAAACGCCCGCGACAACCAAGGGTGATTCGCGGGCGTTTCCGACTCATCCAGAGCGTGTGAACCTTAACGGCGCGCCTCCAGCGCATCCTCAAGCGTCCGCAATCCGGTCTTGGGCGCCTGCACCAGAACGGACATGTTGCCGGGCTTGTGCTCGTTGCGCATCATTTTCATGTGCGCCTCGCGCAGGTCATCCCAATCGAACACCTCGGACATGCAGGGATCAAGGCGACGTTCCACCATCAGGTGGTTGGCGGCCGAGGCCTGCTTGAGGTGGGCAAAGTGGCTGCCTTGCAGACGCTTTTGGTGCATCCACATGTAGCGCACGTCAAAGGTCAGGTTGTAACCGGTGGTGCCCGCACAGATCACGACCATGCCGCCCTTTTTGCAGACAAAGGTCGACACCGGGAACGTGCTTTCGCCGGGGTGTTCGAACACCATGTCGACATTGTTGCCCTTGCCAGTGATGTCCCAGATCGCCTTGCCGAACTTGCGCGCCTCTTTGAACCACTCCGCGTATTCGGGGGTGTTCACCGTCGGCAATTGGCCCCAGCAGTCGAAGTCCTTGCGGTTGATCACGCCCTTGGCGCCCAGATCCATGACGAAATCACGTTTACTCTCGTCGCTGATCACACCGATGGCGTTGGCACCTGCGGTGTTGATCAGCTGGATTGCATAGGATCCCAGACCGCCCGACGCGCCCCAGACCAGAACGTTCTGGCCAGGCTTCAGATCGTGGGGTTCGTGGCCGAACAGCATCCGGTAAGCGGTGGCGAGCGTCAGCGTGTAGCACGCGCTTTCTTCCCATGTCAGGTGCTTGGGCCGCGGCATCAGCTGCTGGGCCTGCACGTTGGTGAACTGCGCGAACGACCCGTCGGGCGTCTCGTAGCCCCAGATGCGCTGGCTGGACGAATACATCGGGTCGCCCCCGTTGCAGTGTTCGTCGTCGCCATCGTCCTGATTGCAGTGGATCACGACCTCGTCGCCGACTTTCCAGCGTTTGACCTTGTCACCCACCGCCCAGACAATGCCCGACGCGTCCGAGCCTGCGATGTGGAACGGCTTGCCGTGACCGTCAAAGGGGCTGATCGGCTGGCCGAGGCTCGCCCAGACACCGTTGTAGTTGATCCCCGCCGCCATGACCAAAACCAGTACCTCGTGGCTGTCCAGCGTTGGGACGTCCACGACCTCCAGCTGCATCGCCGTATCCGGGGTTCCGTGCCGTTCACGGCGGATCGCCCACGCGTACATCTGTTTGGGGACATATCCCATCGGGGGGATTTCGCCCATTTCATAGAGGTCTTTTTCAGGTGCGTCATAGGACGCGATGCCTGTGTCTGAAGCGGTGTCGAGTGCCATGTCAGCCTCCAAGTTGGGGATTTGCGCCGCAGCGCAGAATCGCAGGGTGTTTGGGCTGAATATGGGGTGCTGCGCAACATTGCAACACCGTGTAGGCATTTTTTGTAATTTTATGACTTTGCAGCCGCAGCATTTTCAGGTTTACGCGGCGGTGCAGCCAATTCGTCGATGGAGTTGGCGTAAAACTCGAACAACGGCCTTTCACCATCCACTATTTGCCAGCCATGCCCTTGCGCCTCGATCACACCCCGGCGCAACAGGGCATCGCGGGCCTGCTCGACACCGGCAGCGAAACTGTCATCCACCACAACCGGACGCGTGCCCCGATCCGCCGGCAGGGCCGCGCGCGCGGCTGCCTCCATCTCCGCCGCAGTCAGCGGCGCGTCTGCATCCAGAAACACCCGCGCCAAGAGCGGGACGAACAAAACCGGCATCACATCCTGGATGCTGTCGCGCAAGGTATGCGCCAGCGCGTCGATATCGTGATCCGCCGTCAACGCCGACAGGGACACGGGCGGACCAAAGACCACCGACGCCACACCGAATTTGTGATAGCGGCGCGTGACCCATTGCAACAACAGGCGCAGGATGGCCGCCATCACCACCGTGATCCGCGCCCCGAACCGCCGGTCGCCCCGTTGGTCCGCCGCGATCAGCACACGGTCTTCGAGGACACGGTCATAGTTGATCGCCACGGGCACAAACACGACGTCCCGATGGGACGGGTCAAACCCCTCTACCACATAGGACAGTAGACCCATCTTCAGTGGCATCAGGCGACCATTCACGCTCAGCCCCCCTTCGGGAAAGATCGCCTGCGTCACCCCCGCCTGCGTCGCCAGTTGCACATAACGCGACAATACCTTGCGATAGAGCAGACCGCGTGACCGCCGCCGGATGAAATAGGCCCCCATCGACTTGATCAACCGCGACAACGGCCAGACCCGCGCCCATTCCCCTACCGCATAGCTCAGCGCCGAGGACCGCGCGGCGAGATAGGTCACCAGCACGTAGTCCATGTTGCTGCGGTGGTTCATGACAAAGATCACCGTAGCATCGGGGTCGACGCTTTGGATCTGCTGGTCGTTGTTCAGCCCGGTGCGCACATCATAAAGCGCCGTCGCCAGCCAGCGTGCGACCCGCGTGCCAAAGCTGAAATAGGCAAAGGCCGAGAAGCTGGGCACGATTTCCCGCGCATAGCGCCGCGCCTGCTCGAATGCCACGTTCTCAGGCACGTTGTTGGCCTGCGCATGGGCGACAATGGCCGACGTCACGTCGGGATCGTAAATCAGGCGCTGGATCATGTCATAGCGTCGGGCCAGCTTGAATGGCTCGATCGGGCGTGTCAGCCGCGTGTTCAGACGCGCCACCGCCCGCTCCAGCCGCCGCCGAAAGAACCAGCGCACGGACGGAAACAGGAAATGCGAGGCAAAGGTGACCGCCGCAAACAGCACGATCAGCACAAACAGCCACAGCGGAAGTTCCACGGTCGTCATCATCCCCTGCACCCTTGCAGCGCAATGCGCGCGGCGTAAAGGGTCAACAAGGCTGGCATCGTCTGCACGAATGACGGAAACTGCGCGCCATGTACGCAGAAGATTCATTTTTTACGCTGGGACCGCTGGGCCGGGTAGGGCTGGTGATCGTTTCGATCCTGTTTGCGATGATCGCATTGGGGATGACGTGGGTGATGACGCGCCTGCGCCCCCTGATCATTCGCGTGCCGATTTGGGGTGTCCTGTTCATCACCTTTATCTGGGCATCACCGCAGGGATATTACACCTATTACCGGCTGATTTTTGACGGCCTACCCGCGCAATCCGTGGTCGGATCCCCTCCCCCGCCGGACGTCGTGCTTGCGTTTTTGACGTTCTCCCATCAGGCGACGCTCTCTGCCCACTCCGTCGGTCTGCTGGGTTGGGCCATGTTGATCGTCGCAATCTGGCCGCAGCGCAGAAAATGCCGCGATGCGGCGAATTGACAGCGCCACAAAATTACCTATACCTCACATCAAACGCAATTTTGTTACGCGGCGTGATTCACGCTGCGGGATGGAGGCCAAGATGTCAGACACCGTCAAGAAAGACCGCCCCTGGTTGATCCGCACCTATGCAGGCCATTCCACCGCCGCTGCATCCAATGCGCTCTATCGTGCGAACCTGGCCAAGGGTCAGACCGGCCTGTCTGTCGCCTTCGATCTGCCCACGCAAACGGGCTATGACAGCGACCACGTGTTGGCGCGGGGCGAGGTCGGCAAAGTCGGCGTGCCGGTTTCCCATTTGGGCGACATGCGGACCCTGTTCGCGGATATCCCGCTCGAACAGATGAACACGTCCATGACGATCAACGCGACAGCGCCCTGGCTCCTGTCGCTTTATATCGCCGTGGCCGAGGAACAAGGCGCGGATGTGGCAAAGCTGCAAGGCACGGTGCAAAACGACCTGATCAAGGAATACCTGAGCCGCGGCACCTATATTTGCCCACCCGAGCCATCGCTGCGCATGATCGCGGATGTGGCCGAATACTGTTATACCAATGTACCGAAATGGAACCCGATGAACGTGTGTTCCTACCACCTGCAAGAGGCCGGTGCCACGCCGGAGCAGGAACTGGCCTTTGCCCTCGCCACGGCCACGGCCGTACTGGATGCACTGAAACCACGCATTGATCCCGCCGATTTCCCGGCGGTTGTGGGGCGTATTTCTTTCTTTGTGAATGCGGGCATCCGTTTCGTGACCGAGATGTGCAAAATGCGCGCTTTTGTCGATCTGTGGGACGAGATTTGCGAGAAACGCTATGGCGTGACCGACCCCAAATTCCGACGATTCCGCTACGGCGTGCAGGTCAATTCGCTGGGCCTGACCGAACAGCAGCCGGAAAACAACGTCTACCGCATTCTGATCGAAATGCTGGCCGTGACACTTTCGAAAAAGGCACGCGCCCGCGCCGTGCAATTGCCCGCCTGGAACGAAGCACTTGGCCTGCCCCGCCCCTGGGACCAGCAATGGTCGATGCGGATGCAGCAGATCATGGCTTATGAAACCGATCTGCTGGAATTCGACGACCTCTTTGACGGCAACCCGGCGGTCGATGCCAAAGTGGCCGCGCTCAAAGACGGCGCGCGCCATGAATTGGGCAATCTCGATGCGATGGGCGGTGCGATTGCGGCAATCGACTATATGAAATCGCAATTGGTGCAATCCAATGCGGAACGTCTGGGCCGTATCGAACAGGGTGAAACCGTCGTTGTCGGCGTGAACAAATACCAGGCCGGAGAACCGTCGCCTCTGATGACGGGCGATGGCGGGATCATGGTGGTCGATCCCGCAGTGGAGCAGGACCAGATTGACCGGCTCGAGGCGTGGCGTACCGCACGCGACCAGAATGCTGTGACCGCCGCGTTGGCGGATCTGCGGGCCGCGGCGCAATCGGGTGACAATGTCATGCCCGCATCCATCGCCTGCGCCAAGGCTGGCGTGACCACCGGCGAATGGGCCGCACAGATGCGCGCCGTGCACGGTGAATACCGTGGCCCCACCGGGGTGTCTGCCGGGCAATCGAACATGACCGAAAACCTGGATGACCTGCGCGCCGCCGTGGATGCCGTCAGCGACAAGCTCGGGCGCAGGCTCAAGTTTCTGGTTGGAAAGCCGGGGCTTGACGGACATTCCAACGGCGCCGAACAGATCGCCGTGCGCGCGCGCGATTGCGGTATGGACATCGCCTATGAGGGCATCCGCCTGACACCCGAAGAGATCGTGACAGCCGCCCGCGAGGACGCAGCCCATGTGGTCGGCCTGTCGATCCTGTCGGGCAGCCACATCCCCTTGGTCGCCGATCTGATGCGCCGGATGCAGGCCGAGGGCCTTGGCCATGTGCCCGTCATCGTTGGCGGCATCATTCCCGACGAAGACGCCAGGAACCTTCAGGCCATGGGTGTCGCCCGCGTCTACACGCCCAAGGATTTCGAGCTGAATACCATCATGGCGGATATCGTCGAATTGGCCGATTCCAAATCAGTTGCCGCTGAATAGCGTCGCCCACGCCACACTCTCTGGCTTGGGCGACGCATTTCCAGCGGGTGGAATGGAATTAATTTTCCCGGCGTCACTCGGGAAAATTGATATTTTCCACTGACAAGCGAAGAAATCCCGGCACACGGGCAAACTGTTGCCGCTGACACAAAATAGTCGTTTCGGTCCATTGATTTACTTGGATAAATCGAAAATACCCAGAGGTCTCAAGAACAGTTGTCGGAGGCCGAAATGGCATTCAATCTGCAAAAAATGACGCGAGCCGAATTGGAAGCTTTGCGCAAGGATGTGGACAGCGCGATCATTGATCTGCGTAAGAAAGAAAAGAAAGACGCACTGGAAGCCGCGCAAAAGGCAGCTGCGGAATTTGGCTTTTCGCTCGAAGAGTTGACAGGCAAGAAATCAGGCCGCGTCCCCGCAAAAGGCGGCGCCGCAGAACCGAAATTCATGAACCCCGACAATCCCAGCCAGACATGGACGGGAAAAGGGCGCCAGCCCAATTGGTACAAGACCGCAATCGACAGCGGCAAAAGCAGTGATGACCTGCTGATCTGATACCTGCGCGGGGCGGGCGTTGCGTCGCCCCTCGTATCCCCTGCCGGTTTTGCGTAACGTGGCCCGACTCATCCCAAGATCGGAGCCCTCCCATGACCGTGCATATCGGCGCCAAACCCGGACAAATTGCTGAAACCGTGCTGATGCCTGGCGACCCCTACCGCGCGCGGTGGGCCGCCGAGACGTTTCTGGACGGGGCCGAGCTGGTGAACGAAGTCCGCGGCATGCTGGGCTTTACCGGCACCTGGAACGGCAACCGCGTCACCATTCAGGGGTCGGGCATGGGCATGCCGTCCCTGTCGATCTATGCCAACGAACTGATCCGCGACTATGACGCACAGACCTTGATCCGCATCGGATCCTGCGGCGGAATGCAGCCCCAGGTTGGCATCCGTGACGTCATCATCGCCATGACGGCCAGCACGATTACCTCGCCGTCGTCCGGGTTCTTCAAGGAAATCAACTATGCGCCCTGTGCCGACTACGGCCTGCTGGCCAGCGCCGTAAAGGCCGCCGAGGCCAAGGGCACCAAGACGCACGTGGGCGGGATCTATTCTTCGGATGTGTTCTATGCCGAACGCCCCGATCTCGACGAACAGATGGTGCGTCACGGGATCCTCGGCGTCGAAATGGAAGCGGCAGAGCTCTATACCCTTGCCGCCCGCTTTGGCCGCCGCGCCCTCGCCGTTCTGACCGTCAGCGATCACTTGCAGACGGGTGAGGCCCTGCCCAGCGAGGACCGGGAAAAGACATTTGGCGATATGGTGGAGATCGCGCTTCAGGCGGCATTCCCCAGCTGATCAGCCGCGCCCGTGTGACCGGTCATAGCCGTTGACCGGCGGGCTGGACCACCCGTCCAGTGCGCCGGGCGCGGGCGCAAACACCTCGATCTTCAGCGGGTGGCACGGGGCCACGTCAGACGTATGCTCCGACCCGCAATCGCCCCCCGGACAGGCGCTGAGCGCGCCCAAAAGGTCGATCTCGGCCACAAAGTCAATGTGATCACCTGGCCTTACGGGTGACGCCTTCATGAAATACTGGCCCGTATCGCGGGTGAACCCGGTGCACATGAACACGTTGAGCACATCGTGCACATGGCCCTCGGCCTCTGCCAGCGGCAGCCTGGTATGATCGGCCAGCGCGCGGGTCAGGTTTGAATGGCAGCAGTGGTGGTAATGCCCCCCTTGCAGCAAATTGCCGGTGTAGGGATCGCAGCGTGTGCCGATGACATCGTGCACCGACCCGCCGTACTGATCGATCCCGTACCAGCCCAAAGTGTCATGGATCACGGTGGCCATCGGGCGCAGGTGCGGAAAACTGCTCCACATCCGCTCTCCGGTGGTGATGTGCGTCCCGTGCAGCGCGCGGGTCTTGCCGGAATAGAACCGCTCACCCAGATCATGCGCGTTCCACAGGTTCAGATCACCGACTTGCGGCCCTTCGACCGAGGAAATGCGGAACACGTGACCGGCGGGCACCTCGAAACAGGCGGCCTCGCGCGGGGGTGCGATGGTCTCGCTGATCTTGCTCATGCCCGCGCGCACCTGTGCATAGCGGGCCATGTCCGGCGCGGGCAACGTGTCGTTTGGATAACAGATCACGGGCGCTATGGCCCTGCGTGCATCAGCGTCTTTTGGTGTGTCCATGGCGGAGCCTCCCCTCTCCGCCATGGATTGCGCGCCACGCGGCGCGCTGCAAGCCCCTTCTTTGCGGCGGGGCTGCTGTTCGAACCCTTCTCAGATCACGATCACATCCAGCGGCGGGAACCCGTTGAACCCGATCGTGGCATAGGTCGTCGTGTAGGCACCGCAATTGCGGATCACCACGCGGTCCCCTGCCGCCAGATCAAGCGGCAGATCCACCATGCGTTTTTCATAAAGCACATCCGCGCTGTCGCAGGACGGACCCGCCACGATGCACGGGCCGGTCTGGTGCCCGTCGCGCGCAGTGCCAAACTGATAGCGGATCGCCTCGTCCATGGTTTCGGCCAGGCCCGAGAACTTGCCGATATCCAGATAGACCCAGCGGTGCAGGTCCCGTTTCGACTTGCGCGACACCAGCAGTACTTCGGCCGCAATGGCGCCCGCCTCGGCAACAAGGCCCCGGCCAGGCTCTGCCATCACATGCGGCACATCGCCAAACCGGGTCCGGACCTGCGCCATCACGGACGCGGCATAGGACGCGGGCGCATCAATCGCCTCGCCATAGAACGCAGGGAAACCGCCGCCGATGTTCAACAGGTCCAGCGCAAAGCCCGCGGCCTGCGCGTCGCGCCATACTTGCGCGATCTGGTCCAGAACGCCCCCCCACATCGCCGCCTGCCGGGTCTGGCTGCCCACGTGAAAGCTGAACCCCCGCGGGCTCAGGCCCAGCGCCGTAGCCAGCCCCAGCAGCGCCAGCGCCTTGTCGCGCGCGCAGCCGAACTTGCGGCTCAACGGCCAGTCGGCCTGGCTCGCATCCACGATCAGGCGGATGTATACCTCTGCACCGGGCGCATGTTCGGCGATCTTCTCCAGCTCTTCTTCAGCATCGGCAGCAAACAGGGCCACCCCCGCCTGATGCGCGAACGCAATATCCGACGCACGTTTGACCGTGTTGCCAAAGGAGATCGTCGCAGGATCCGCGCCCTGGCTCAGACACAGCTCAATCTCCCCACGGGAGGCCGCATCGAAATGCGATCCCAACTGTACCAGCCGTGCAATGACCTCGCGCTGCGGATTCGCCTTGACGGCATAGTGGATGTGCGCGCGGCCCAGACCGGCGGCCAGCGCGTGATACTGCGTCTCGACCGCATCCAGGTCCAAAACCAGCGTCGGGCGGTCAAATGCATGGCGGGCGATATAGGCTTCGGCGCGTGTGACGCGTGCAGGGGCACGCACCGCGAAATCGGTGACGTAGGCGTTCATGGTCATCTCCAACGAAAACGGGCCGTTCAGGCCGCTGGGTTCAGAAAGGAGACGTTACCGTCGCTACGTATTCCGTGGGGCGTGACCCAAGAGGGACAGAGGCGCGTGCGTTGGCGTCTATAGGCCGCATATCGGACAAAAAAACGATCTTGAGAAGCTGCAATTTTTGCATGGCAGTGCCAGCGTTTTTGATATGGCTGCCACAATGCAAAACGCCCCGCGACAGGGCGGGGCGTTTGCAAATTGTCAGGCGGCTCAGACCGTGCGGTCGACCATCATCTTCTTGATGTTCGCAATCGCCTCTGCCGGGTTCAGGCCCTTGGGGCAGGTCTTGGCGCAGTTCATGATCGTGTGGCAACGATAAAGCTTGAACGGATCCTCAAGATCGTCCAGCCGCTCACCCGTTGCCTCATCGCGGCTGTCGATGATCCAGCGATAGGCGTGCAGCAGGGCCGCTGGTCCCAGATAGCGATCGCCGTTCCACCAGTAGGACGGGCAGGAGGTCGAGCAGGACGCACACATCACGCATTCATAGAGGCCGTCGAGCTTCTTGCGGTCCTCGATAGACTGGCGCCATTCCTTGGCGGGGCGGTTTGTCTTGGTCTCCAGCCAAGGCATGATGCTGGCGTGCTGGGCATAGAAATGCGTCAGATCGGGGATCAGGTCCTTCACCACCGGCATGTGCGGCAGGGGATAGATCTTCACGTCCCCCTTCACCTCGTCCATGCCATAGATGCAGGCCAGCGTGTTGATCCCGTCGATGTTCATTGCGCAGGATCCGCAAATCCCTTCGCGGCACGACCGGCGGAAGGTCAGCGTCGGGTCGATCTCGTTCTTGATCTTGATCAGCGCGTCCAGGATCATCGGCCCACACGTGTCCATATCCACGAAATAAGTGTCGACCTGCGGGTTTTTGCCGTCATCCGGGTTCCAGCGATAGATCTGGAACTTGCGCACGTTCTTTGCGCCTTCGGGCTTGGGCCATGTCTTGCCCGTCTGCATGCGGGAGTTTTTGGGAAGCGTCAGTTGGACCATGTCGGTTCTCCTTTCACGCGGTCAGGGCGTCAAGCCCGGCCCGGAAAATGCACTGTTGAGTTTCGGAGCGCCCCAGAACGGTGCGCACTTGGGTAGCGGTCGCGTCGGTGACGCCGATCACGGCGGCCTTCGCGAATTCGGTGATCTCGCGGGCCGTGGAATTGTCGATCACGCAGTCGGTAAAGGGCGTGATCGCCTGTTTCGGCACAGCGGGAAAGCGGGTGGCCAGCGCTTCGGTCACGGCCGATTTGGCGGACTGCCGCGCCAGTTGATCGGCGGCCTGACTGGCCTGATCACAGGCACTGACAGCCAAGAGGGACACAAGGGCAAACGCGCGGATCATGGCAGGCGCACCTGCGCCTGCGCGGTGTCGAGCAAGCCAGACAAGCGTTCGGCATCTGTGGGGAACACACCCGCCAGCCGCTGCATGAACCCCAGATCACGGGCGGTGGTCCACAGAAACAGTTGGTATTCAAGATCGTCGGCCATCTGTTCGCTGCGCGAGGTAGTGGCCAGATCTGCCACCGTCGCGGCCTTGCCCTGAAAGGACGACCCGCCGCCATAGCGTTGTACAGCCCCCAGCCCCAGATCTCGGCCCGGCAGGTCAAGACGGTCCAATGCGGAGGCGCGGTAGGCCTCGTCCTGCATCCACGCGTCGTAATAAAGCGGGACGACATCGTCCTCCTGCACCCTGTCCAACATTTCGCCATAGGTGCGCATCGCCATCATCATGATCCGCATCCGCTCCAACGGGCCATAGCCCGCATTGCCCTGGATCTTGCGCAGCAGGGACGCCGACCAGTGCAGGAAACTGCGGTAGATGATCACGCAGGTTTCGGGCGCATCATAAAGCGGCTGACGTTCACGGGGTGGCATAGCATCTTCGTAGGACACCAGCGTGAACGGTGCATCCCCCGCCGCGCGCAGCTTGGGCTTGCGCCCTTGCAGGTCGACCACGGTACCGCCCTCGTAAACGGACGCCCCGCGCGTTGTGGACACCGGATCACGCCCCGGTTTGCAGTTGTTCAGGAACAGGCCAGACCCGCCCGGCGCATTGCGCATCAGCCAGTCGATCAGCGCGTGATTGCCAGACCGGCGCATGCCATAGACCCGCAGCACCCGCGCAGGCGCGAATGCCGGAACCTCTGAGACCTGCGCCGCCTGAGCCATGGACGCTTAATACACCCGTGCCTTGGGCGCGATCTTTTTCAGATCGATGCCGCCGTCATTGTGGCTGGTGAGCGGTTGCAGATGCACCCCGCGGAAGCCAAGCGACGCCTCGTTGCCCTGGAACCAGACAAGGCTGTGCTTGCGCCAGTTCTCGTCGTCGCGGTCGGGATAATCCTCGTGCGCGTGCGCACCCCGGCTTTCCTTGCGCGCCGCCGCGGCCGTAATCGTGGCTACCGCGTTGGGCATCAGGTTGGTCAGTTCCAGCGTCTCCATCAGGTCGGAGTTCCAGACGAGCGACGTATCGGTCACCTTCAGATCGCTCTGCTTGGCCGCAACCTCTTTCATCTTTTCCTCGCCCTCGGCCAGTGTCTTGTCCGTGCGGAAAACGGCGGCGTCCTGCTGCATGGTCTTCTGCATTTCCAGACGCAGTTCCGCCGTCGGCACGTGGCCCTTGGCATAACGCAGCCCGTCAAAGCGCGAGAACGCCGCCTCGACCGAGCGTTGGTTCGGCGTGGGTACAGGCGCATCGGCATCGACAACATCCTTGGCGCGGATTGCAGCCGCACGACCAAACACCACAAGGTCGATCAGCGAGTTCGAGCCCAGACGGTTGGCCCCGTGCACCGAGGCACAGCCCGCCTCGCCCACGGCCATCAGGCCGGGCGACACGTTGTCAGGGTTGTCCTTGGTAGGCGCCAGCACTTCACCCCAGTAATTCGTCGGAATACCGCCCATGTTATAGTGCACGGTGGGCAGCACCGGGATCGGCTCCTTGGTCAGGTCGACACCCGCAAAGATGCGCGCGCTTTCCGAGATACCGGGCAGGCGCAGGTCCAGCGTTTCCTTGGGCAGGTGGTTGAGGTGCAGGTGGATGTGATCCCCCTGCTCGCCCACACCGCGCCCTTCGCGGATTTCCATCGTCATACAGCGCGAGACAACGTCACGCGACGCCAGATCCTTATAGGTCGGCGCATAGCGTTCCATGAACCGCTCGCCCTCGGAATTGGTGAGGTATCCGCCCTCGCCCCGCGCCCCTTCGGTGATGAGGCAGCCGGCACCATAGATGCCGGTGGGGTGGAACTGCACGAACTCCATGTCTTGCAGAGGCAGGCCAGCCCGCGCCGTCATACCGCCACCGTCGCCGGTGCAGGTGTGCGCCGATGTGGCGGAGAAGTAAGCACGGCCATAGCCACCCGTCGCCAGAACAACCATCTTGGCGCTGAACAGGTGCATGGTGCCGTCATCCAGCTTCCAGCACAGCACGCCCTGGCAAACGCCATCTTCGGACATGATCAGGTCGATGGCGAAGTATTCGATGTAGAACTCGGCATTGTTTTTCAGCGACTGCCCATAGAGCGTGTGCAGGATCGCGTGGCCCGTCCGGTCGGCGGCGGCGCACGTCCGCTGCACCGGGGGGCCTTCACCAAATTCGGTGGTGTGGCCGCCAAAGGGGCGTTGGTAGATCTTGCCTTCTTCGGTGCGCGAGAACGGCACGCCGTAATGCTCCAGCTCATAGACCGCCTTGGGCGCCTCGCGGGCGAGGTACTCCATCGCGTCCGTGTCACCCAGCCAGTCCGATCCCTTGACCGTGTCATACATGTGCCACTGCCAGTTGTCGGGGCCCATGTTGGACAGCGATGCGGCGATGCCGCCCTGCGCCGCGACGGTGTGCGAGCGGGTCGGGAACACCTTGGTCACGCAAGCGGTGCGCAGACCCTGTTCAGCCATGCCCAGCGTCGCCCGCAGCCCGGCGCCACCGGCCCCGACGACCACGACGTCATATTCATGCGTCTCGTAATCATATGCAGCCATATCGGCCTCCTATCGGTTCGGGCGCGCGCGCCCGGAAAGTGTCAAAGCGCGATGCGCGCGATTGCAAACAAACCTGCGGCGATCAGCGTGTAGGCAAAGGCCGTTGTGGCGATCAGCGTCAATTTGCCCGCCGCCCCATGCACGTAATCCTCGATCGCGGCATGTGCCTCGCGCATCAGGTGCTGGATCACGACCACCAGCGACAGCGCCATCAGAATGGCCGGGATCGGGCGGCCAAAGAACGCCAGAACCTCGGCATGGTTCCCGCCCAGCGCGGCGGCAAACAGGAACACAAGGATCGGCACCAAGGGCACCAGAAGGATCGAGCTGACCATCATCTGCCAATGGTGGTGTGTCCCCTCGCGGCCTGACCCAAGCCCGGCGGCACGTTTGCGATCAGTCAAAAAGCGCATGTCGAACTCTCCCTCAAACCGCGACCAGAACGAAAATGGTCAGCAACGTCGCCCCGATGAACATGCCCTTGGCCATGCCCTCGGACACCGGCACCTGCACCAGATACCCGAAATCCCACAGCACGTGCCGCAAGCGGCCCAACATGTGGTAGAAAATGCCCCACATCGCTGCCGCAAGGATCAGTGTGCCCAGAAAGCTGCGCAAGAAGCCGTCGATGGCGTTGAATGCCGCCTCGGACGTGGCCGCCGCCAGCAACCACCACACGATCAGCGCCGATGCGATCAAACAGCCGATGCCGGTGATCCGCACCATGATGGACGAGATCGACGTCCATTGCGGGCGGTAGATTTGCAGATGCGGCGATAGCGGGCGATTGCCCCGATTGACGTCGGCCATAGTGCGTCCTTTTTGTTCCCTGATCTCTTGATACTGTTTTTTCCGCCCGAGTCACGCGCAACGCGATCACAATTGGCGCGGTTTTTTGGCGCATTGGTGCTATTGTGCAGCTATGTGATCACATGTCATTTTGGTGTGATCACAATAGGCACTTCACCGCGCCAGACGGGTCACCTGCTTGGTCGTTTCACGCTGCAACTTGCGTTTGATCTGTTCAGGGTAATCCTCGAATCCCGCCGCCGTCGCAACAAATGCCCCGGGCCCGGTGATCAGGTTTTCAAAGAAGTATGCCGTCAGGTCCGTCGCATCCGTCTCAATCGCTAGGGCGTTCACGACGATATCCTGCGCGTTCATCGCGGCCCGCTGCGTGGCGGGCTCCACCCCTTCGTTCGACACTCCATCGCCGGACACGTCGATGACGCGCCGCGTGCAATACGCCACATCTTCCAGTGCCAGACGCGATACCGACAGCGCCTCGCCAATCGCGGTGGAATAATTGCGCCAGATCCGCGGATCGCTCGCAATCACGTCCGCCAGCGCCATCACATCCGCATAGCTGCGGATCGGAGTCCACGGCACCGTCTGCCGCTGCCGCGAGGCACCGGTCCACTGGACCACAGACACCTGCGCGCGCTGCGCAATCAACGCATCCGCCACGATCCCGTCGCGCAACCCCGCGGCCAAGCCGTCCATCTGGATGCGGTATTCGTCGCGGTCCACGGATCCCGACACGTCCACCGCAAGCAACAGCGCCAGATCACAGGCCCGCACCGGCGACGCGCACAAAAGGGCAAGGGCAAGGTAACGCAACATGCCGATAATCCTACACGCGGCAAAACGCAGAGTGCACCTCACATTGATGTGGTCACTCGGCCAAGGCATCATAGAGGCTGCGCAGATGGTCCTCGAACTCGGTGCACATGATGATCGCCACAGCACCCGGATCATAAAACGCGTTGGCCTCGCCACAGGGCTCGACCCGCACCGCGACGTCCTCGGGCAAGGCGAAATCCGCGTTCAACGCCGCAACTTCCGCCCTGATCACATCCGCCGTGAGGCTGTCCGCCGCGGCCTCGAACTGCAATGTCTCGCCCGCTCCCGCAATCTCGTCAAAGGCCGCCCCCCAGCTGTCCAGCGCCTGCTCATATTCCTCGGGGCAGGTGTCGGCGCGGTACTCGGGCAGCTCCATATCGATCGCGAAATCCTCGCGCGCCTCCGGGTTGCCGCCGTAAAACAGGCACACAGTGTTGTAGAACCGCTGCTCATCCGGGCCGTGCACGTCCCAATAGGCGACATCGCCCACGGCCTCCGCCTCGGCCAGAAACCCGAATGCGGCGTCATAGGCCAGGTCCTGCGCCGCGTCCTCCTCATAGAACGCATCAATCATCAGGATCGACGCCACATCCGCCGCATCCTCCTCCTGCCCAAAGACGGGCAGGCCCAGCACATCGATCAACGCGTGACCCAATTCGTGATAGAATATGCCCAGCAGGTTCGCCTCGACAAAGGCCTCGCGCGCTTCATCCGCATGGACAGGGGCGGCAACAAGGCTCGCGGCAAGAATCACGGGACGCAACATCGGACAGGCTCCTCAACAGTCTCCAAACCAGCCTAAAAACCCAAACACCAGCGCGCAAGCGCGCTGCGGGATGGCGGGTGGGGCGTCGTTCGCCAGAACGCGCGTCACCCCGACATCCCTACAGGGGCATCAACGCCCAGTAATCCAGATCCAAGAGCACGTCCGGCACATATTTCCCATCCTCTCCGCGCAACCGGAACGGCGCCCCCCCCTTGGTCGCCACCAGCCGCAGCCGGATCGCACCCACGCCGGGTGCATCCGTCTCCGCCTTGTCCAGAACTTCCGACCATGCCCGGATCGTGTCCCCCGCCAGACACGGGTTCGCATGGGCGCCCGCATTCAGTCCCACAACCATCTGCGCATTGGCCAGCCCGTTGAACGACAATGCCCGCGCCATCGAAATCACGTGCCCGCCATAGATCAACCGCGTCCCGTCAGCGCGCGCCGAAGTGTCAAAATGTACCTTCGCCGTGTTCTGCCACAGGCGCGTCGCCATCATGTGCTCGGCCTCTTCGACGGTCACACCGTCCACGTGATCGATCCGTTCGCCGATCTGGTAATCGCGCCACCGATGCGGCTCGCCCGCCTGGTCAAAATCATAGTTTTCAAAGGTCAGCCCCGCAGGCACCGCAAGTGTCCCCGCGGGGACAACCTGTGCCAGTTCCGGCACGACGGTCTCGGGCGCAGGCGCATCAAGGTTGCCTTTGCGCACCATCACCCAGCGCACATAGCTCAACACATCATCGCCATGCTGGTTGCGACCCGTCGTACGGACATACACAACGCCGGATTTGCCGTTTGAGTTCTGCTTGACCCCGATCACCTCAGACTGGGCGGTCAGCGTGTCACCCGGCCAGACCGGCTGCAACCACCGCCCCTCGGCATAGCCCAGGTTCGCCACCGCATTCAGCGACACGTCCGGCACGGTTTTGCCAAACACAGTGTGAAAGGCAATCATGTCATCGAGGGGCGATGCCTCAAGGCCCGATGCCTGCGCAAAACTGTCCGAGGAATAGAGCGCATGCCGTGCAGGATAAAGCGCATGGTACAGCGCCCGCTCCCCCGCCCCCACCGTCCGTGGCACCGCGTGGTTCAACACGTCGCCCACGGCATAATCCTCGAAAAAACGCCCCGCGTTGGTCTTGGCCATCACTGCTGCCCCAATTTGATATCCGGGTGGTAGTCGCCCTCCACCTCCTTGGTCACGGCCTGACCGCAGCGCATGACGCCCGCGGCATGGTCCCATGTCTGGGTCGGACTGCCATGCAGATCCCACCCGGCATTCAGCGCCTGCGTCACCTTGTGACAAAAAGCGGACGTGTCCTCTTCGGACAGAAAACGATAGAGTTTCATATACTTACCCCGGGAACGGCCAGACACCCAGCCAGTTGTGGACCATGCCGATCACGCCAAGCAGAACGACCGACCCGGCAAGGAACATGGCATCCTTGGCCAACGACCCGCCCGTATTCGGCTGCCAACCCGGCGCGGCGGCGTTGATGATGCGCGGCGTCACGATGGCCCAGACAAGCAGCCCACCAAACATCACGATCGACGCCAGATCCCCGTTGACCAACAGGTGCGCCGCAGCCCAGATGCCGAAACCGGTCAGCATCGGATGCCGCAACCCCGACAGCAGCTTGCCCCGCTTGGGCGCAGGCGACAGCATGTAGATGGCAATCAGCATCGCCAGATTGTTTATGTGAACCGCAAACGTGGGCGGCTGCCAAACCGGAATGAACTCCGTGCCGCGATAGCCGATCACCATCAGCACAATCGACACCGCCAGTGCCGCCGCCACAGCCCCACGGCCCGCATCCCCCATCGCCGCACGGCGCGCAGGTGCCACCCGTTTGAACAGGTGCGCCGCCCACCAGAGCGCGACACCTGCCAGCAAAATGATCCAGTACATCTCTATCCCTCCATCATGGCCGCGATGGCACTCGCCTTGGCCAGCGTTTCGCGCGCGGTCACGATGTGCAGATTCTCGACGATACGTCCATCAACCACCGCAACCCCCTGCCCGCTGGCCTCGGCCTCTTCAAAGGCCGCGATCTGCCGGTGGGCGAGGTCCACATCCGCCTCCGAGGGCGAAAACGCCGCATTGGCCGTGTCCACCTGTGCGGGATGGATCAACGTCTTGCCGTCAAAGCCCATATCCCGCCCCTGCGCGCATTCCACGGCCAGCCCGTCCACATCCTTGAACGCGTTGAACACCCCATCGATGATCGCACAGCCATGCGCTTTGGCCGCCAATACGCACAGGCCCAGGCCCGCCATCAGCGGCCCGCGGTCCGGGCGGAACCGGGTCTGCAGTTCCTTGGCCAGATCATTCGTGCCCATCACCATCCCGCGCAGCAGCGGATGCGCGGCGATCTGGGCGGCATTAAGCATGCCGAGCGGCGTCTCCATCATCGCCCACAGGGGCGTGTCACCGGTGATCGCGGCCAGCGCATCCAGATCGGCGGGCGTCGACACCTTGGGCAGCAGGATGGCATCCGCCCCCATCGCTTGCGCCGCGCGCGCGTCCTCCGCCCCCCATGGCGTATCGAGGCCGTTGATCCGGATGATCTTCATCCGCGCGCCATATCCACCTTCGGCCAGTGCATCGGCCAATGTGCCCCGCGCGGCCGCCTTTTCATCAACTGACACCGCGTCCTCGAGATCAAAGATGATCGCATCCACAGGCAGCGTCCGCGCCTTGTCCAAAGCGCGCGGTTTCGAACCGGGAATGTACAGAACAGAGCGAAGCGGGCGGGCGTCGGACATAAAAGCCTCCTGGCCAAAGTTATAAAGTTGCGCGGAAAGGGGCATTTTTTTCCAGATAGTTCAAGGCCATTCGCGCCGCAGTGCAGAATTTTTTGGCGAAAACGCGTCCACTCCGGCCGCTCCGTTCAAATTGATCACATCACCGTACGGGGTGTTAACCATTAATTCAGTCCCTCAGCGCAGGCTGCACCCACTCCGATTTTTCCGGGAGGGCCGTTTCGGCAGGGGCGCCGAACTGTGAACGGAACGAAGGATCGGATGACACATGACCCGGGGCTGCCCGGTCATCGCCGCGCTGTCGGATGCCCGGATGACCAGAGGTGACGCCTTCCTTTTGTGAAAGGCTGAACGTGATGAAACGGAATGCGATCTTGAAGACATTGGGTGCTGTGGCCCTGGCTACGTCCGTGATGACCAGCGCCGCTGCCGCCCAGCAAAGCCGCAATTGCGGTCCCCGCGACATCGTGGTGACGCGGCTGGCCGAAGGGTACGGCGAAACCCGTCAATCCATGGGGCTCGGTGCCAACAACGCGGTGATCGAGGTGTTCGCCTCGGACGAAAGCGGAACTTGGACCATCACCGTGACCACGCCCAATGGCATGACCTGCCTTGTGGCCAGCGGTCAGGCGTTCGAGGAACTGGCCGAGGCGCTGCCCGCCAAGGGCAACGACGCCTGAACGGCGCCACATCATTGAACACGCATGGGGGGCGGGCCATATCGGTCCGCCCTTTTGCCGTTCAGGTCAGGCCATCCCAGATCAGCTTGGTTCCCGTCAGGATCAGCAGCACGTAGGTCAGGATGAAAAACGCGCGTTCCGGCACGAGATAATGCGCCCGCACCCCGATCCACGCGCCCAGCAGGGCAAAGGGCGCGAGCGCCAGATTGGCGATGAATGTCTGGGCGGTGAACATGCCGAGAAAGGCGTAAGGCACGAATTTGAACACGTTGATCGCGGTAAAGATCAGCACCGTGTTCGACTGGTATTCCGTCTTGGTCGGGTTCAGCGACAGCAAGTAGACCGCCGCGGGCGGCCCGCCCGCATGGCTGACAAAGCTGGTGAACCCCGCCACCGCACCTGTCGCCGCACCGACCCATGCGGGCAGCGCGCTCTGCGCCAGTTTGATCCAGCCGCGCCCGCGCCCCACCTGCCAGATCACAAAGGCGATCGAGATCACGCCGATCAGCACGCGAAACACATCCGCGTCCGTCCGCACATAAAGCAGCGCGCCCAGCGCAACCCCCGGCAACGCGCCCAGAATCATGCGCCGCGACACCGGCCAGTCCCATTTGCCCCAATAGGGTTTGAGCGCCGACACATCCATCAGCATCAACAGCGGCAGGATCACCCCCAGCGCCAGCCCCGGATCCAGCACCAGCGCCAGAATCGACGCCGACGCAAAGGACGCGCCCGATCCGAATCCGGCCTTTGAGATGCCCGCGAACACAACCGCCGGGGCGGCGATGGCAAAAAACCAGAAATCCAGCTCCAACATCGCGCGCGCCCTCAAAAACCCTGTTGCCCGTGCCTTTTAGCGGGGCAGTTGCAGGCCCGCCAGTGCCCGTTCGCGCCGTGCCGCAGCGCAGCACACTTGCGCCAAAGGCCACGGCAGGGTACCCACCGCGCCAAGTTAAACCCAAAGTGCGGAGAACCTCACCCATGGCCAGACCCAAGATTGCCCTGATCGGCGCCGGTCAGATCGGCGGCACCCTTGCCCACCTCGCAGCTCTCAAGGAGTTGGGCGATGTGGTCCTGTTCGACATTTCCGAAGGCGTGCCCGAAGGCAAAGCCCTCGACATCGCCGAATCCGGCCCTTCCGAAGGGTTCGACGCCAAGATGAGCGGCACCCAGTCCTATGAGGACATCGCGGGCGCGGACGTCTGCATCGTCACCGCCGGTGTGCCCCGCAAACCGGGGATGAGCCGCGACGACCTTCTGGGCATCAACCTCAAGGTCATGAAATCCGTGGGCGAAGGCATCCGCGATCACGCGCCCAATGCTTTTGTCATCTGCATCACCAACCCGCTCGACGCGATGGTCTGGGCCCTGCGCGAGTTTTCGGGCCTGCCCCACGAGAAAGTCTGCGGCATGGCCGGTGTTCTGGACAGCGCGCGCTTCCGCCACTTCCTCGCCGAGGAATTCGGCGTGTCGATGCGCGACGTGACAGCGTTTGTTCTGGGTGGCCACGGCGACACGATGGTGCCGCTGACACGCTATTCCACCGTGGCCGGCATCCCACTGCCCGATCTGGTGAAAATGGGCTGGACCAGCCAGGAAAAACTGGACGCCATTGTCCAGCGCACCCGTGACGGCGGTGCCGAAATCGTTGGCCTGCTGAAAACCGGGTCGGCCTTTTATGCGCCCGCGACATCCGCCATCGAAATGGCCGAAGCGTTCCTCAAGGACCAGAAACGCGTCCTGCCCTGTGCGGCTTATGTGGACGGCGCGCTGGGTCTCAAGGGGATGTATGTGGGCGTGCCCACGGTGATCGGTGCCGGTGGCGTCGAGAAGGTGATCGACATCCAGATGACCAAGGAAGAGCAGACCATGTTCGACAATTCCGTCAACGCGGTCAAAGGTCTGGTCGACGCCTGCAAAGGTATCGACGACAGCCTGGCATAAATCGCCACATAAACGCATTTTCTGGGCCGGTTGCCGTCGCATCCGGCCCTTTTTATGTTTAGATTATTCACATGCCTCAATCGCGCCCCATCGAACGCAAGCTGACAACCATCCTCGCCGCGGATGCCGCCAACTATTCCGGGCGCATGAACCGGGACGAGGAAGGCACCGTGCGCGCCCTGCGCGCGGCCCGCGACGTGATCGACACCGCCATCTCTGGCGCCCAGGGCCGGATCGCCAATACCTCCGGCGATGGGCTGATTGCCGAATTTCCCTCGGTCGTGGGGGCGGTGCGCTGTGCCATCGGCATCCAACAGACGCTGAACGGGCGCGCCGATCTGCTGCCCTTCCGGCTGGGCGTCCACCTTGATGACGTCATCATCGAGGGCAACGATCTGCTGGGTGACGGGGTCAACCTGGCCGCGCGGCTTCAGGAAATGGCCGAGATCGGCGGTGTTCTGGTCAGCCAGCAGGTGCGCGACCACGTGCGTGACAAGATCTCGGGCGCGGAACTGCGCCCGCTTGGCCCCGCCACGCCGAAACATCTTGATCAGGTGGGGCTTTATGCGATTGTGGCCGACGGCGTCGTGGCCCCCCGCCTGCCCGACAACCTTGGCCCCAAGGTCGACATCCCCGCACCGCCCGCCGCCCCTGCCGAGGTCCCGGCGCATGCCGTGGAGATGCGCCAGAACTACGTCAAGCTGCGCAAGAACATCTGGATCGGCATTGGCGGACTGGCGGTGTTCGACGTGGCCACCGGCGCGCCGTTTCTGGTCACATCCGTGCCCACGGTCGCGCTGGCGTGGATCCTGTGGTCCAAATGGTCCAAGCTGCGCGCGGTGGAAAAGGCCGCCCCCTAGCCGCTCCAGTCCACCAATTCCCGCAGCCACGGATTGCGCTGCAGGATATCCGCGTCAAACGCCTCGGGCGACAGGTCCAGATCCGGCACGCGCGGATCAAACGGGATCTCTTCGATCAGGCCAAAAGCGCCCAGCGCCTCGACCCGCTCAGGCGTCAGCGCGAACAGGGTCTGATGCGCCGTGCGGATCTGTTCGGCAGTGTCGCAACGCGCCAGCATCCAATCGATCTGTGCCGCGCGGTGCGGTTGCAGGATCGCGCGCTGCACGTCCGCCGGGGTCAGCCGATAGCGCAGGAATTTCATCGCCCAGTGCAGCGGCGTCAGCCCGTCGAAGTGTAAAAGCCGCGCGGTCGTGGACACGTGTTTGGGCGCGCGCCGCCACCCGTCCCCACGCCGAACCGTCGCGTTGTGCACCCCCAGCCGCAGGCCAGCGCCCACGCGCACGCCGCTTTTGCCCGCGCCATGGGAATACTGCCCCCGCTTCATGAAATCTGCAAAAGGCGCATAGGCGCGGTCCGCCTCCGCCTCCTCCAGCGTGCCGGTCGCACGGAACGCACCGGCAAAGATGTGGTCCGCAGGCGCGACCGGGAACAAACGCTCCAGCACCGGCAGGTTCACTTCCGTCTCCGGGTCGGTCATCGCGGCCAGTTCAGGACCAAGGGGCCGGTCCTGCCAGATGAATTCATCCGCATCGACGTGGAACAGCCACTCCGAACTTGTGCGGTTCTGGGCGACATTGGCATTCAGCGTCTGCCGCCGCATCTGCGACGCGGGCCGCCCCTTGTTGGGCCGCCGCTTGGCCCAATAGGCGGGCCCGCAGCGCTGGACCCGGCAGCCCGACAGGGCCTCGAGCGCATCCGCCGCCGGATCGTCCGGGTCATCGAGGAAAACGAAAACCTCTGCCGCGCCGGTCGCCAGATGCCAGCGCACATTGGTCTCCACAAGGGCGCGGGGTTCGCGCACGGTCATCACAACGCCCCATGTGGCGCTGTTACCGCTCGCATCCCTATCCCCTTGTGCTGTCACCATTTGATTCCTTTTTTCATTGGCCCGCGCCGCTCGATCCGCGTTTGTGATCACACTTTTTCAGGCAGTGATCACAAAAACCGTTTTTCTACCGCGAAAACCCCTACTGCGACATATTACCCGTTTACGCCGCGTTTAGTCATGGTCGTATAGGGCCAATCCAGATGCATCTATACGGGACCGATCTGTCATGAACATCCATGAATACCAAGCCAAAGCCCTTTTGCGCAGTTACGGGGCTCCGGTCTCGGACGGGCGCGTCGTTTTGCGGGCCGAGGACGCCAAGACTGCTGCGGGTGCATTGGACGGCCCCATGTGGGTGGTCAAGGCACAGATCCACGCCGGTGGACGCGGCAAGGGCAAGTTCAAGGAAGCGGACGCGGGCGACAAGGGCGGCGTACGCCTGACCAAGTCGGTCGAAGAAGCCGCCGAAGAAGCCAAGAAGATGCTGGGCCGCACGCTGGTCACGCACCAGACCGGCCCCGCAGGCAAGCAGGTCAACCGCATCTACATCGAGGACGGCTCCGGCATTGAAACCGAACTGTACCTCGCCCTGCTGGTCGATCGCCAGACCAGCCGCGTCAGCTTTGTTTGCTCGACCGAGGGCGGCATGGACATTGAGGAAGTCGCCGCCAGCACCCCCGAAAAGATCCTCAGCTTCAGCGTCGATCCCGCCACTGGCTATCAGGCCTACCACGGCCGCCGCATCGCGTTCTCGCTGGGTCTGGAAGGCAAGCAGGTCAAGCAGTGCGTCGGCCTGATGGGCCTGCTCTACAAGGCGTTCATCGAAAAAGACATGGAGATGCTGGAGATCAACCCGCTGATCGTGACCGATGGCGGTGATCTGAAGGTGCTGGATGCCAAGGTGTCGTTCGATGGAAACGCCATGTACCGCCACGCCGACATCAACGAGCTGCGCGACGAGACCGAGGAAGACCCCAAGGAACTCGCCGCCTCCAAGTACGACCTGAACTATATCGCGCTGGATGGCGAGATTGGCTGCATGGTCAACGGCGCGGGTCTGGCCATGGCGACCATGGACATCATCAAGCTCTATGGCGCCGAGCCTGCAAACTTCCTCGACGTGGGCGGTGGCGCGACCAAGGAAAAGGTGACCGAGGCGTTCAAGATCATTACCTCCGATCCCAACGTCAAAGGCATCCTCGTCAACATCTTTGGCGGCATCATGCGCTGTGACGTCATCGCCGAGGGCGTCGTCGCCGCGGTCAAGGAGGTCGGCCTGCAAGTGCCGCTGGTGGTCCGGCTCGAGGGCACGAACGTGCAGCAGGGCAAGGACATCATCAACAACTCCGACGTGGACGTGATCGCCGCCGACGACCTCAAGGACGGCGCGCAAAAGATCGTCAAAGCGGTCAAAGGCTGACCCCGTGCGCGCGGCTCTGGCATGGATGGCAGTTGTGGGCCTCGCGGCCTGCCAGACCGGGGTAACCGCGTCTGATACCGTGGCGGTGGAAACACGCGCCACGGTGCCTGTGTCCGCAACCGCCGGGCCGGGCGCCCGCATCGTGACACCCGCCTTCGCGTCCGAAGTGATCCGCACTGCCTGCGTCGCCACCCGGCCCGATTTCCGAGGAACCGAACGGGCGCTGGCGCAGATGGGCGGCTTTGTCCAGAACGCGCGGACCGGCACCTATTTCAGCCAGACCCATAACCTGTCCGTCAAACTGATCGAAAATCGCTGTTCGGTGGTGATGGGTGGACGTTTCAACGGCCCGGATATCCCCAAGATCGTCAATGGCACCGGCGCACCGCAGGTGGTGCGCGCCGGATTGCCACGGGCTGTGAACGGCAAGGTCTATCTCTCCTTCTCTGTGGCGAAAGGATAGGACATGCGAACCCGGTTTCTCCTCATCCTTCTCCCCTTCGCGCTGGCCGCTTGCGCCGATCCGGTGCTTGATGACGACCACACCGCCATGACGCTGCCGCCCATCGGGTTGGCCGCCACCGCCGTCTGGCTCGACGCGCGCGAGGCTCAGCGCACGACCCGCCGCCCCGCCGCCAGCATCCCGACCGAAGATCTGTGCGACATTGTCGATGACTGCCTGTCGCCGGTGCATGGGGTGGCGCAATGACCCGCCTGTTGCGCGCCACTCTACTGGCCATTCTGGCAGGCACGGGTGTGCAGGCGCACCCGGCCATCGACGCCTTTACCGCCTATTGTTTCAAGGCGGGCCAGACCGCTGCGCAGGCACAGGCCAACATGACCAATATCGCGGGTGATCCGCTGCCCTTTGTCCTCACCTTCTGGGACAAGACGCTGGAACCTGCCCCCGGCACCCCTGAATATGCCGAACGCAAGTGCGAAGTGGTTTTCGCGGGCAATCACGCCACAGCCGCCCTGAACGCCGTCCGCGCCAAAATGGCAACGCCCCCGGTTTTTGGCACCGTCATCCCCCTGCCCGAGACCCATGCGGCCACGCCCGGAACGGTCATGATCGAGGGTCGCGAATTGCTGCGCCAGCGCGTGGCTGTGGTCCATTTGGGCACCCGTGACGCCGGTGCGCGTACATTTATCTCTGTTGACCGGCTGCCTGCCGGCATGGGGCTGCGCAATGACTGACGTTGCGCTGTCCGTTGCCGAAAGGGGAACGCCATGATCATGGCCCCTTCGCTCAACCTGATCTTTGTGCACATCCCGAAAACTGCGGGCAGCAGCGTCAGTTTTGCGCTGGTGCCGCACCTGGATCTGGAACAGGACGCGTTTATCACAAATTCGATCCATGCCGTGGGCGATCCGGAAAAGTTCACGAATGCTGACGGCATATTTCTGTCCGAGCACGCGACGGTTGGTCGATGCAAACGAACACTCGGGCCCGACAAATATCGCGCCATGATCAGTGTGGCCTTTGTCAGAAACCCGTTTGCAAGAGCGTGGTCCTCGTTCTCATACTCGATGCTACAGGCCAGCAATCCGGGTCCAGATGCCATGGCCGAGACAGTTGCGACCTATCGGCGCTATTGTGGTGATGGATTTGATGCGGCATTGCGCAACATCGACGAAACGGCACAGCATATCCCCATGTTCAGACCACAAACCACGTGGCTTCCAAAGCCGCAGATGGTCACGATCCTTGGTCGGGTAGAAACCCTGCAAAAGGATCTCGACAGGGTGATGACACAACTGGATCTGCCGGTAACCAAGAGTCCGACAGAAAATACATCATCTGCGCCCGGTGCGTGGCGAGGTATGTCGGCCTATGCCGCGGATGCCATCCGCGACTATTACAAATCTGATTTCGATACCTTTGGCTACGACACCGAAACAGCCACGGCCTTCCCGGCGGGAGGGCAGTCATGAACATGACCGCGCCCTGTATGGCCAAACCCGGCACCGCCTGTGTCGAGGCGCGCGAACTGCTGCGCGGACGTGTGGCGGTGGTGCATATCGGCACCCGTGGCGACCAGACATACATCGGTGTGGGCCGCCTGCCGGTGAGGATGGGAGGGCTGGAATGACCGAATTGCGCCCGTGCCCCAGCTGCACCGCCCCGGACGCTACGCCCTGGCCCGACTATTCCCGCGACCCGTGGATCGTGGCCCGCTGCGGCACCTGCGACCTGACCTATCTGCGCAACCCCGTGGACTATGTCGCGCTCGAGGAAGATTTCGCCTGGGAAAAGACCTATGAGGAGAAAAAGGACACCTCCAAGGGCTCCACTTCCCTCAGCCCGGCCATCCGGTCGCTGCGCAAGTCGCTCAAGCTGACACACAAATCCAAACAGCACCGCATGAACGCCTGGTTCAATAATGGCCACGTGCTCGACATCGGCTGCGGCAACCTGATGAACGTGCCCGAACCGATGGTCCCCTACGGGATCGAGCTCAGCAAGGCGCTGCACGCCTATGCGGATGACTGGATGCGCGCGCGCGGAGGTTACTGCGTGCACGGCGCGGGTGCCGAGGCGATCTGGGATTTCGACGCGGACATGTTCGACGGCGTGGTCATGCACAGCTATCTCGAACACGAGGTCGACCTGATGGGCGTGCTGCGCGGCGTGTTCCGCGCGCTGAAACCCGGTGGCGCGGCCTATGTGCGCGTACCCAATTTCGGGTCGGTCAACCGCCGCGTCGTGGGCGCAAACTGGTGCGGTTTCCGCTATCCCGACCACGTCACCTATTTCACACTGCCCACCCTGCGCGACGCCGCAGGGCGCGCCGGTTTCACGGTGGAACTGGTCAACCGCGTGGGCCTGCCCATCGACGACAACATCAAGGCGCTGCTGCGCAAGCCGGTGGCCCAATGACACATCCCCATTCAAATACCCCCCAAGGAGACGCCCCAAATGGCCGTACTTATTGACGAAAACACCCGCGTGATCTGCCAAGGCCTGACCGGTTCGCAAGGCACGTTCCACACCGAACAGGCCATCGCCTACGGCACCAAGATGGTCGGCGGCGTGACACCGGGCAAGGGTGGCATGTCCCATCTGGACCTGCCCGTCTTCAACTCGGTCCACGAGGCGATGGATGTGACGGACGCCAATGCGAGCGTCATCTACGTGCCGCCCCCCTTTGCCGCTGACTCGATCCTCGAGGCGATTGATGCCGAGATGCCGCTGATTGTCTGCATCACCGAAGGCATCCCCGTGCTCGACATGATGAAGGTCCAGCGCGCGCTGGAAGGGTCCAAATCCCGCCTGATCGGCCCCAACTGCCCCGGCGTGATCACGCCGGACGCCTGCAAGATCGGCATCATGCCCGGCCACATTCACAAACGCGGCTCCTGCGGGGTAGTGTCCCGGTCGGGCACGCTGACCTATGAGGCGGTGAAACAGACAACCGATCTGGGCATCGGCCAGTCCTCTGCCGTGGGCATCGGCGGCGACCCGATCAAAGGGACCGAACATATCGACGTGCTCGAAATGTTCCTGGCGGATCCCGAGACGACAAGCATCATCATGATCGGTGAAATCGGCGGCAGCGCCGAAGAGGACGCCGCACAGTTCCTCGCGGATGAGAAAAAAGCAGGCCGCTGGAAGCCCACAGCAGGGTTCATCGCGGGCCGCACGGCCCCTCCGGGCCGCCGCATGGGCCACGCGGGCGCGATTGTCGCCGGTGGCAAAGGCGGCGCCGAGGACAAGATCGAAGCCATGCGCGCCGCTGGCATCGTGGTGGCCGACAGCCCCGCGACACTGGGTGAGGCGGTGATGGAGGCGATCAAGGGCTGATGCGGACGCGCAAAACACATGCACAAAAGGCACGCCCACGCCTCGAAGCGGGAGATTGACTATGACAATCCGGCGCTCTTTTGTGCATGCTTTTTCCAATTACGCTGTCTTTTCCGGCAGGTCGTCACGCGGCGATTTTTGGCCTTTTGCAGGGGTTTGCATTTTTTTTGCAGTGGTACCACTAACCGTTCTCGCGACAGTTATCCCCTTGTCCGCAATCGCAACGCGAAGGCTTCGCGATGCGGGTGTTTGGCCGTATTTTCCAGCGATCGCGCTTTTCGTACTAGTTCTCTATGTCAGCGCCTTGGCCGTCTTGGCGACAGGTTTTGTTGTTGGATCAGAAGCATTTGGAGCCGGCATGATTTTCTGGCTCGTATTTGTCGGACCCGTCGTAATGCTAGTCGGTGCAGCATTGACAGTTATTATTCTGCTACTGTGCGCACTTCCCACCAATCACAAAAAGCCCAGTGAGGTCCCCCAATGACCGACCAATCCCCCAACGACCAGTTCCATGCCTCGTCTTTCATGCAGGGGCACAATGCGGAATACCTCGAACAGATGTACGCCCGCTATGCCAACGACCCCACGGCGGTCGACGAAAGCTGGCAGGCGTTCTTCGGCGTGATCACGCCGGATGCCTGCAAGATCGGCATCATGCCCGGCCATATTCACAAGCGCGGCTCCTGCGGGGTTGTGTCCCGGTCGGGCACGCTGACCTATGAGGCGGTCAAGCAGACAACCGATCTGGGCATCGGCCAGTCCTCTGCCGTTGGCATCGGCGGCGACCCGATCAAAGGGACCGAACATATCGACGTGCTTGAGATGTTCCTTGCTGACCCCGAAACGACAAGCATCATCATGATCGGCGAGATTGGCGGCAGCGCCGAAGAGGACGCCGCACAGTTCCTCGCGGACGAGAAAAAGGCAGGCCGCTGGAAACCGACCGCAGGCTTCATCGCAGGCCGCACCGCCCCTCCGGGCCGCCGCATGGGCCACGCGGGCGCGATTGTCGCCGGTGGCAAAGGTGGTGCCGAGGACAAGATCGAAGCCATGCGCGCCGCAGGCATCGTGGTTGCCGACAGCCCCGCGACGCTGGGTGAGGCGGTGATGGAGGCGATCAAGGGCTAAGGCATGCTGAACGGTGCGCGCATAAGCTCTGAGGGCAGCGCCCGACCCTGGGTGGGTGCTGAAAGCGCCCTCCCGTGGGGAGGGTCGGGCGCTGCCCGGCGTTACCGCCGGGCGGAGGTGCAAATATGGCTGTAGGTATTGCAACACCTTTGCTCACCTGCCTGTTGGCAATTCTGCTGATAAGGCAGGTCAAATGGGCGCACGCACGGAACTTAGTCTCTTTGATCTATACGCCTACCACCCTCACGCTCCTGATCGCGCTTGTGCTGCCGATTTATTGGAACCTAACCCTTGGTCCGTTGACGGGCAGCTCGGACGATGGGCGTGGGATGGGCGGCGCATTTGCTTTGATTGTCGCCTTCCCACTGACCCTCGTACTCAACCTAGTGGTCTACTTTAAGTCCGCTTCTCAGAATGACACCGAAAGTGAGGTCCCCCAATGACCGACCAATCCCCCAACGACCAGTTCCATGCCTCGTCCTTCATGCAGGGGCACAATGCGGAATACCTCGAACAGATGTATGCCCGCTATGCCAACGACCCCACGGCGGTCGATGAAAGCTGGCAGGCGTTCTTCAAGGCGATGGGCGATGACGAGGTTTCCGTCAAACGCGAGGCCGCGGGGCCCAGTTGGGCGCGCGCCGACTGGCCGCCGATGCCGGGCGACGACCTGACCGCCGCCCTCACCGGCGAATGGGCGCCCGAGCCGGAGGTCAAAGGGGCCGGTGACAAGATCAAGGCCAAGGCCGCCGAAAAGGGTGTCGAGGTCTCCGATGACCAGATCAAGCGCGCCGTACTCGACAGCATCCGCGCGCTGATGATCATCCGCGCCTACCGCATCCGGGGTCACCTCGTGGCCGATCTGGACCCGCTGGGCATGCGCTCCACCGAACCGCACCCCGAGCTCGACCCGAAATCCTACGGCTTTACTGAGGCCGACATGGATCGCCCGATCTTTATCGACAACGTTCTGGGCCTCGAAGTCGCGTCGATGCGCGAGATCATCGAGATCGTCAAACGCACCTATTGCGGCACATTCGCGCTGCAGTACATGCACATCTCGGACCCCGAACAGGCCGGGTGGCTCAAGGAACGGATCGAAGGACTGGGCAAGGAAATCCAGTTCACCCGCGAGGGCCGCAAGGCGATCCTGAACAAGATGGTCGAGGCCGAGGGCTTCGAGAAATTCCTGCACGTCAAATACATGGGCACCAAACGCTTTGGCCTTGATGGCGGCGAAAGCCTGATTCCCGCGATGGAGCAGATCATCAAGCGCGGCGGCGCGCTGGGGGTCCGCGAGATCGTGATCGGCATGCCCCACCGGGGTCGTCTGTCCGTGCTCGCCAATGTGATGCAGAAACCCTACAAGGCGATCTTCAACGAATTCCAGGGCGGGTCGTTCAAACCCGAGGATGTCGACGGATCTGGCGATGTGAAATACCACCTCGGTGCCTCGTCCGACCGCGATTTCGACGGCAACTCCGTGCACCTGTCGCTGACCGCGAACCCCAGCCACCTCGAGGCGGTGAACCCCGTCGTGCTGGGCAAGGCGCGGGCCAAACAGGACCAGTTGGGCGATGACAGCCGCACGTCGGTGATGCCCATCCTGCTGCACGGCGACGCGGCCTTTGCCGGACAGGGTGTCGTGGCCGAGTGTTTCGCACTGTCAGGCCTGCGCGGCCACAAGGCGGGCGGGACCATGCATATCGTCGTGAACAACCAGATCGGGTTCACGACCGCGCCGCACTTCTCACGCTCCTCGCCCTATCCCACCGACAACGCGCTGGTGGTCGAAGCGCCGATCTTCCACGTGAATGGCGATGATCCGGAGGCTGTGGTGCACGCCGCCAAGGTCGCAACCGAATTCCGCCAGAAGTTCGGCAAGGACGTGGTCATCGACATCTTCTGCTACCGCCGGTTCGGGCATAACGAGGGCGACGAGCCCATGTTCACCAACCCGGTCATGTACAAGAAGATCAAGAAGCAAAAGACCACGCTGACCCTCTATACCGAACGTCTGGTCCGCGACGGACTGATCCCCGAAGGCGAGATCGAGGACATGAAAGCCGCGTTCCAGGCCCGCATGAATGACGAGTTCGAGGCCGGCAAGGACTACAAGCCGAACAAGGCCGACTGGCTGGACGGCAAGTGGTCGCATCTGGACAAGCACAAGGAAGACTACCAGCGCGGCAAGACGGCCATCGCGCCCGAAACTCTGGCCGATGTGGGCCGCGCGCTGTCCACCGCCCCCGACGGGTTCCCTGTGCACAAGACGGTGGGCCGGTTGCTCGACGCCAAGAAGGCCATGTTCGAGAGCGGCGAGGGCTTTGACTGGGCCACGGGCGAAGCGTTGGCCTTTGGCTCGCTGCTGACCGAAGGGTTCCCCGTCCGGCTCGCCGGTCAGGACAGCACGCGCGGCACGTTCAGCCAGCGGCACTCGGGCCTGATCAATCAGGACACCGAGGAACGGTACTATCCCCTGAACGCGATCCGCGCGGGCCAGGCGCAATACGAAGTCATCGACTCGATGCTGTCGGAATACGCGGTGCTGGGGTTCGAGTACGGCTATTCTCTGGCCGAACCCAACGCCCTGACCCTGTGGGAGGCGCAGTTCGGCGACTTTGCCAACGGCGCGCAGATCATGTTCGACCAGTTCATCAGCTCGGGCGAAAGCAAGTGGCTGCGCATGTCCGGCCTCGTGGTGCTGCTGCCCCACGGGTTCGAGGGCCAAGGCCCCGAACACTCCTCCGCCCGGCTGGAACGGTTCCTGCAAATGTGTGGTCAGGACAACTGGATCGTCGCCAACTGCACGACACCGGCCAACTATTTCCACATCCTGCGCCGCCAGATCCACCGCGACTTCCGCAAGCCGCTGATCCTGATGACGCCCAAGTCGCTCTTGCGTCATAAACTGGCCGTGTCCAAGGCCGAGGAGTTCACGACCGGATCCAGCTTCCACCGCGTGCTCTGGGATGACGCACAACTGGGCAATTCGGACACCACATTGGCCGCCGATGACAAGATCAAGCGTGTCGTGATGTGTTCGGGCAAGGTCTATTATGACCTGCTCGAGGAACGCGATGCCCGCGGGATCGACGACGTCTATCTGATGCGGATCGAACAGTTCTATCCGTTCCCGGCGATCAGTCTGGTCAAGGAACTGGAACGGTTCAAGGGGGCCGAAATGGTCTGGTGTCAGGAAGAGCCCAAGAACCAGGGCGGTTGGACCTTCATAGAGCCCAACATCGAATGGGTGCTGACCCGGATCAAGGCCAAGCACCAGCGCCCCGTTTACGTGGGCCGCGCCACATCGGCCTCGCCCGCCACGGGCCTCGCCAGCCAGCACAAAGCACAACAAGCCGCTCTCGTCGACGAAGCGCTGACCATCAAAGGATAAGACCATGACCACCGAAGTCCGCGTGCCCACCCTGGGCGAAAGCGTCACCGAAGCCACCGTCGCAACCTGGTTCAAGAAACCCGGCGACAGCGTGGCGGTTGATGAAATGCTCTGCGAGCTGGAGACCGACAAGGTCACCGTCGAAGTGCCCAGCCCCGTGGCTGGCACGCTTGGCGACATCATCGCCGCCGAAGGTGACACGGTGGGTGTCGATGCCCTTCTGGCCACGATCTCCGAAGGGGCCAGCGCCGATACGCCCGCCGCCGATCCCGCCCCTGCGCCAGCGGCCGCCGAAGCACCCGCCGCGGGCGGCGACAGCGTCGACGTCATGGTGCCGACCTTGGGTGAAAGCGTGACCGAGGCCACGGTGAGCACATGGTTCAAGGCCGTGGGCGACAGCGTGGCGCAGGATGAAATGCTCTGCGAGCTGGAGACAGACAAGGTCAGCGTCGAAGTGCCCGCCCCCGCCGCCGGTGTGCTGGCCGAAATCACGGCCCCCGAGGGGACAACGGTGGATGCCACTGCCAAACTGGCGGTGATCTCGTCCTCTGGCGCAGTGCCCGCCGCGACCGAAGGCAACCCGGAGCCCACGAGCAACTATGAAACGCCGCCCGCCGGCGCGGGCCGGTCGGATGTCGAGGACGCCCCCGCTGCGAAAAAGGCAATGGCCGAGGCAGGCATCAGCCGCGATGCGGTCACTGGATCTGGCCGCGACGGCCGCGTGATGAAAGACGACGTGGCCAAGGCCGTCGCAGCAGCACGCTCGGCCCCGCCGCCTGCGGCGAGCGCGCCCGCCCCGCGTGCCCCGGTTGCCGCAGATGACGCCGCGCGCGAGGAGCGGGTGAAGATGACGCGCCTGCGTCAGACCATCGCCAAGCGTCTGAAGGACAGCCAGAACACCGCCGCGATGCTCACCACCTACAACGAGGTCGACATGACCGAGGTGATGGCCCTGCGCAACGAATACAAGGACCTGTTCCTGAAGAAGCACGGGGTCAAACTGGGCTTCATGTCCTTCTTCACCAAGGCCTGTGTGCACGCGCTGAAAGAAGTGCCGGAGGTGAATGCCGAGATTGACGGCACCGACATCGTCTACAAGAACTTTGTCCACATGGGCATCGCTGCGGGCACGCCCACGGGCCTCGTGGTGCCGGTGATCCGCGACGCGGACGCGATGAGCTTTGCCGCCATCGAAAAGGCCATCGCCGAAAAAGGCGCCCGCGCGCGCGACGGAAAGCTGTCGATGGCCGAGATGCAGGGTGGTACCTTCACGATCTCCAATGGTGGCGTCTACGGCTCGCTCATGTCCTCGCCCATCCTGAACCCGCCGCAGTCGGGTATCCTCGGCATGCACAAGATCCAGGACCGTCCCATGGCCATCGGCGGCCAGGTGGTGATCCGCCCGATGATGTATCTGGCGCTCAGCTATGACCACCGCATCGTGGACGGCAAGGGGGCGGTGACGTTCCTCGTGCGGGTCAAGGAAGCGCTGGAGGATCCGCGGCGGTTGTTGATGGATTTGTAAAAGGAACCTGTTTGTGAGCAATGAGCGTATATTTTCGTCATTTGGGCATTACTGGCGTCGGGATTTGGTCGATTGGGATGAACACAGCGCACCAATTAGTGGTTGCTTAACCCGGCATTCGATCACACCCGACATCAATATCCGCCGACAGAAAGGTATCTACGTCCTTTGGGACAATCAGCGACGTCCGGTGTATGTTGGACAGGTTGGAAAAGGTAAAACTCCTTCAAGAACGTTTTTTGCCCGGTTAAAGGAGCATCTTACTGGGCAAATTTCGGATCGTTGGACCCATTTTTCTTGGTTCGGCATACTGCCATACGACGAGAAGGGACATGCTTCTGCCGACATCGAAGCCGAGATCGCGGGTGTTTCTTTCGAGACCGGACTCAACCAGCTTGAAGCGATTCTAATGTCGGTTATTGAACCGCCATTTAATTCGAAAGGTCCTCAATGGGCTGGTGCAGCTCAATACTATCAGTGGAGCGAATACGAGGATGTCACTTTGGATGATGTGTACAGCGAAGTCAAAAAACTTAGAAAACAGATCAAGAAAAGTAATGTGTAAAATGAGCGGCGAGGCATGACCCCAGAACTCACCTACCTCACCTACGCAGTCATCCTCCTGATCGCCCACACCATCCTTCAGGCGACCTTCTCTGACCTGTCCAAAGGGCTCGGCTGGGCGCTCGGCCCACAGGATGAACCGCGCGACCAGAACGTGATCGCTGGCCGCATTCAGCGTGCCCTCAAGAACTACCTCGAAACCCTGCCCGCCTTCATCGCTCTGGCGCTGATGCTCAAGGTCACCGACCTTGGCACGGCAACCACCGCCACCGGCGCGGCCCTGTGGTTCTGGGCCCGCGTCGCCTACATCCCCGCCTATGCGTCCGGCATTCCCATGCTCCGCTCCCTCGCGTGGTTCGCCTCGCTGGGCGGTCTGGCCATGATGCTCCTGCCTCTGCTGTGACCCGCGCCGCCGCATATGCCCGCGCCATCGCCGCGCGCCGTGCCTTTCGGCTGCCGGGCTATCCCACGTTGGCCGAAGCGGGGTTTGACGGCGACTATGTCTCGCCCATCCAGATGACGTCCGGCAACCTCACCGGCCCGCTCTTGATGTCCAAGGACTGGCTCGACGCGCCCTCGGCAGAGGCCCACAAGGCCCAGCTGAAACGAACCGGATACCTGCCGAACATCCCCTACAACAAGGTGATCGACCGGGTCCTGCGTTTGCTGAACCTCACCCGTGCCGACATCTACATCACGCCTGTCTTCCACCTGCTGACGCCCAAACGCTCCAGCACGATCCCCGCCGCCCACGCGCGCGCCAGCTTTGACGCCATCGGACGGCACGAACTCATGGGCCGCCGCCCCGTGGCGCTGGGACAGGACAGCGCGCGGGTGCTGGCACATTTCAACATCGACCACATCGCGGCCCCGCATCCCTCTGCCCGTATCGGGAGCTATGACCACCGCGCCCAAGCCATCGCCCGGGCGGTGCGCGCCGCATGACCGCCGAACTCACCGCCCTTACCCTTGCGGCCCTGCTGCAAACCGCCCAATTCTACCTGATGGCAATTCCCACCAATATCGAATTGCCCCAAGGCAAGACCCTGTCTCCGCGCGACCGCGCCCGCCTTGGCGGCGACATTCAGGATCAGGTCTCGCCCAAAACCGCCCGCCTGATCCGCGCCTGGGAAAACCACTTCGAAAGCCTGGCCCTCTTTGCCATCGCCTGCACCGTCATCGCGATCTCGGACCAGTCAACCCCGCTCACCGCCGCCTGCGCCTATATCTACGTCGCCGCACGCGTCGCCTATATCCCCGCCTACTATTTCGGCCTCGTCCCCTGGCGGTCGCTGATCTGGTACACAGGCTTTACCGCCACAACCGTCATGCTCATCTCCGCACTTCTTTAACCTTCCTTTCGCACCAAATACCTCGGGGGACGGCCAAAGGCCGGGGGGCAGCGCCCCCGCCCCACACCAACAAAAAGGACCACACCCATGGCCTCATACGACGTGATCATCATCGGCTCCGGCCCCGGCGGCTATGTCTGCGCCATCCGCTGCGCGCAGCTGGGCCTGAAAACCGCCTGTGTCGAAGGGCGCGAGACGCTGGGCGGCACCTGCCTGAACGTGGGCTGCATCCCCTCCAAGGCGCTCCTGCACGCCTCCCACATGCTGCACGAGGCCGAGCACAATTTTGCCGCCATGGGTCTCAAGGGCAAATCGCCTTCGGTCGACTGGAAACAGATGCTGGCCTATAAATCCGACACCATCGGGCAGAACACCAAGGGTGTCGAATTCTTGTTCAAGAAGAACAAGGTCGACTGGCTCAAGGGCTGGGGCTCCATCCCCGAGGCGGGCAAGGTCAAGGTTGGCGACGAGGTCCACGAGGCCAAGAACATCATCGTGGCTTCCGGCTCCGAAGTGGCGACATTGCCCGGTGTCGAGATCGACGAAAAGGTGGTGGTCAGCTCGACCGGCGCGTTGGAACTGGGCAAGATCCCCAAGAAGATGGTGGTGATCGGCGCGGGCGTGATCGGGCTTGAGCTTGGCTCGGTCTACAGCCGTCTGGGATCAGAAGTGCAGGTGATCGAGTTCCTCGACGCCGTGACCCCCGGCATGGACGCCGAGGTGCAGCGCCAGTTCCAGAAGATCATGACCAAGCAGGGCCTCGGCTTTACCATGGGTGCCGCCGTCCAGTCGGTCGAGGCGACCAAGACCAAGGCTAAGGTCACCTACAAGCTGCGCAAGGATGACAGCGAACACACCGTTGACGCGGACGTTGTGTTGGTCGCGACGGGCCGCAAGCCGTTCACCGACGGGCTGGGGCTGGACGCGCTGGGAGTCGAGATGACCAAGCGCGGACAGATCGCCGTCGACGCCCACTGGCAGACCAACGTGCCGGGCATCTACGCCATCGGCGATGTGATCGAGGGGCCGATGCTGGCCCACAAGGCCGAGGACGAGGGCATGGCCGTCGCGGACACCATCGCGGGCAAACATGGGCATGTGAACTATGGTGTGATCCCCGGCGTGATCTACACCCACCCCGAGGTCGCCAATGTCGGCGCCACCGAAGAGACGCTGAAAGATGCAGGCCACGCTTACAAGGTCGGCAAGTTCAGCTTTATGGGCAATGGCCGGGCCAAGGCGAACTTTGCCGCCGACGGCTTTGTCAAAATTCTGGCGGATGCGGAAACCGACCGCATTCTGGGTGCGCATATCATCGGCCCCGGCGCGGGGGATCTGATCCACGAGGTCTGTGTGGCGATGGAATTTGGCGCATCGGCCGAGGATCTGGCGCTGACCTGTCACGCCCACCCGACCTATTCCGAAGCGGTGCGCGAAGCCGCTTTGGCCTGCGGTCTGGGACCGATCCACAGCTGATCCCGACCGCCCAAAACAGCAATCTGTCCCCGCGGGGACAGATTATGTTAAATTACCACATGCGCGGTTTGGCGTATTCGGGGTAGTTGCGGTCGTACTCTGCCCCGCCGTCGACACCGTTCGACATATCCGCCAGGATCTGGCCCACCGTAGGCAGGTCCGCGCCATCCTCGCGCGCCCACAGGTCCGACCGCATCAGCGCCTTGGCGCACTGGGTATAGACCTCGCGCACCTCGAACAGGATCACGGTTGCGGGCAGCTTGTCGCCCTTGGCAAAGCCGGCGCGCAGATCGTCATCCGTTGTCAACCGCGCGTGACCGTTCACACGCACGGTCGTGTTCGTCCCCCGCGCCATGAACAGCAGCGCCGCGCGCCCGTCCGCCACGATATCGCGCAGACAGTCCAGCCGGTTGTTGCCGCGCCAGTCGGGCATGGCCAGCATGTGTGGGCTGTCCACCCGCACGACCGGGCCGTCATCGCCACGGGGCGAGGCATGCACCCCATCGGGGCCCACGGTGCTGAGCACACAGAAACGCGCGCCCTCGATCCATGTCCGATAAAGCGGCGTCAGATGGTCCGCGACCTTGCGGATCGAAGCCGCGACGGGTGCGGGATAGAGCGCCTCGAGCGCGGCGATGTCGTCAACGTAGTGCATCGGGGTCGAACCCTCCTTCGCGCATGAGGTCATTGGACCGGGTCTCGACCGTCTCTTCGAGGTGGGCGAGGAAGGCGTCGCGCTCCATGCCTTCGGGCATCGCGGGCAGAAATTCGACAATCGCGGTACCGGGCCGGCGGATGATGCCTTTGCGGGGCCAGAAGATGCCGACATTCGTGGCCACCGGCACGCAGGGCTGGCCCAATTGTTCATAAAGGATCGCGGTGCCGACCTTGTAAGGCGCCTTGACCCCCGGTGCCACGCGGGTGCCCTGGGAATAGATGATCAGCTGGCCGGGCGATGCGCGCCCCGCCTCTACATCTGCCACCATCTTGCCAATGGCCGCGCCGCGCTTGCCGCGTTCGACCGGCACACATTCCAGCCGTTTGGCATACAGGCCGATGATCGGTGTCCAGAGGATCTCGCGCTTCATGATGAATTTTGCGGATGGCAGCGCGGTAAAGATCATCATGATGTCGAGGAACGACTGGTGCTTGGCCGCGATCAGCACCTCGCCTTCGGGCACTGGGCCGCGCACCTCGGCCTTGATCCCCACCATCCAGCGCATCGACCAGAACACATAGCGGCTGTAGGTCTTGCAGGCCGCGCGCGCGCCGCGTTTGCTGACGATGGCATAGGGGGCAAAGACGACGCCGATCACGAGCATCGCCAGATAGATCTGGCCGACGAAAATAAGCGACCGCAAGTATTGGATCATGTCAGTGTCCTCAGGGCCCGGTCGGCGGCAAAGGCCGTGGCCAGCAGCGCAACCAGCGCCGAAATGAAGGGCAGGAAAAGCGGCACAAGCCACCCCGCGCCCTGAAACCCGATCCCGGTCAGAAAGCCCGGCCCGTCCCCGCCCGACGGCAGCAGCCACACCGCCAGCAGACCGATGGCGACGCCCGCCGCTGACCCCGCGAGCGCGCGCAGGGTGAACCGGCGGACAAAGGCCTGTGCGATATAGCTGTCGGTCGCGCCCACCAGCCGCAGCACGGCCACGACCTGCGCATTGGCGGCAAGGGCGGCGTTGGCGGCAAGTGTCACCATGGCGGCCACCGCGCCGAGGATCAGCAGCGCCACGACCCAGCCCAACAGGCGCAGCCGTTGGGCCGCCGACACAAGAGGCGCGCGCCATCGCCCGTGATCGTCCAGCACCGCGCCCGGCACCTCGGCGGCAAGCCGCAGGCGCAGCCCGGTCGCGTCAAAACCCTGCGAGGTGGCCACGATTTCAATAAGGCGCGGCACCGGCAGGCTGTCCAGTGGCAGATCCTGTCCGAACCAGGGCGCAAGCAGGGCCTGCTGTTCCTCGTCTGTCAGCGCGCGGGCCGAGGCGATGCCCGGCGTCGTCGACAGCACCTGAAGCGCGGCGGTGGTCTGGATCGCGCGCTGGTCTTCGGGGGCGACGATGCGGATGGTCGCGGTGCGGGCCAGTTCATCCCCCCACCGTTGGGCCAGGCGGCCGCTGGCCAGTGACAGAGCCAGCGCAAACACCGCCAGAAAGGCCATCGCACCGGATGCAAACACCGTCAGCTGCGCGGTAAAGCCCGTAGGCGGCACCACCCGGTCCGCGTGCCGGTCACCGCGCAGGAGCGCGCGCAGGGTCGCGAGATCAAAGGTCACAGATCCGCCCCCGCAAGCTGCACGCGGCGGTTCGAAATCCGCAGCACCCGCGCCTGCACCTGCGCCTTGGCGGCGCGGATCAGTGACAAGTCGTGGGTGGCTATCAGCACGGTCTTGCCCATTCGGTTGAGTTCGACCAGCAGCGTCAGGAGCCGTTGCGACATGTCCCAGTCGACATTGCCCGTGGGTTCATCCGCCAGCACCACGTCCGGTGACATGATCACGGCGCGCGCCAGTGCCGCGCGCTGGCGTTCCCCGCCCGACAGCTCCGGCGGCAGCGCATGGGCGCGGTTCGTCAGACCCACCCACGCCATCAGTTCCCCCAGATCGGGGCCTGCGGCCTCGGCGTGGCGGCCCGACACGGTCAGCGGCAGCGCCACGTTGTCGGACACCGACAGATGATCGAGGAACTGCACGTCCTGATGCACCACGCCCACCTTGCGCCGGACCATGGCCACGTCGTCGCGTTCGAGCGTGCGCACATCCGCCTGAAACAGCCGCACGTGCCCCGCCGTGGGCAAAAGCGCGCCGTAGCACAGCTTGAGCAGCGTCGTCTTGCCCGCGCCCGAGGGGCCGGTCAGGAAATGGAACGACCCCGGCGCCAGCTTGACGGAAATATCCGACAACAGCTCGCCTCCGCCGTAACTGTAGGCCACATTTTCAAGCTCGATCACGCCTGCCCCCGCTCTTGGCACCTGTTGTGCCTCAGCATCAGGCAGGTTTCAATCGATATGCCCGTCCGGGCGATGTGCAGTTATGACTTTTCTGCCCAATCGGTACAACATATGGTGACACTCAAAACCGAGGCAGGACCACTGATGCGGCTGATTTGTCCGAATTGCGATGCGCAATACGAGGTTGTGGATGACGTCATCCCCACCGAAGGGCGTGATGTGCAATGTTCGAACTGTGGCCAGACGTGGTTTCAGCACCATCCCGACCACATGCCAGAGGAAGAGGACAGCGCCGGTTTGCCGGATGATCTGGCCGAACCGGATGACACCCCCGCCGAGGAGGAGGAGCGCGCGCCTGCCCCCGCGCCGCAGCGGCGCGAGCTGGACCCGTCGGTCGCGGATATCCTGCGCCAGGAGGCGGAGGTGGAGCAAAAGGCCCGCGCCCAGGCTGCCGAAGCGCTGGAGAGCCAGCCGGAGTTGGGGCTTGAGGCCACCGAGTCGGATGCAGAACGCCGCGCCCGCGAGGCCCGCGAGCGGATGGCGCGGATGCGCGGCGAAGAGCCTGCGCCCAGCCAGGTGTCCGAAGAGGCGGCGACCGCGGCGGCCATCGGCTCACGCCGCGACCTGCTGCCCGATATCGAAGAGATCAACTCCACCCTGCGGTCGGCCAGCGACCGGCAGAGTGGCGGCGCTCAGGGGGACGTGGCCGAACCGACGCTGGCCGCGATGCCGGCCAAGCGCAGCGGGTTCCGGCGTGGGTTCATGCTGACGGTGCTGATCGCGGTGATCCTGTGCGCGGTTTATGTTTTTGCGCCACAGATCGCGCAGGCGGTGCCGCAGGTGGACCCGTATCTGAGCGGGTTTGTGGCGCAAGTCGACAGTGCGCGCGGCTGGCTGGACGGTCAGGTCAGATCGATCCTGCAAGCGCTGGATCAGGCGGCCGCCCCTGAGGGCGACGGCTGAGGCTAGAACCGGTCCAGCAACCGCTTGAGGTAGTCGAGTTCCACGTCGGGGCGCTCGCCCTCGCCCGAGCGGCGGCGGATTTCGTCCAGCAGATCACGCGCCCGGCGATAGACATCCTCGCCCTGCAACAGCCCTTCTTCGGTGCCGACAGAGCCGTTTGATCCGGGATCGCGGCCCAGCGGGTCACGCGCGTCGGCGCGGCGGTCGGATTCGGACAGCCCCTGTCCCTGCTGACTGTTCTGGGCCTCTTGCTGCATCGCCTCGCCCAGTGCGCGCATCCCCTCGCGGAGCGCCTCCATCGCCTGGCTCTGGTTGTCGATGGCACCGGCGAAATCGTCCTGGCGCAGCGCCTGTTCGGCCCCGTCCATGGCGCGGCCCGCGCGGTCAAGCGCATCGCGGGCGGCGTCGCCTTCGGGCGTGCCGGCACCGGGCAGGCTACCCTGCTGGCGACGCAACTCGTCGCGCAGCGCCTGCTGGCGGTCGGCCAGCGACTGTTCGCCCTGACCGCCATTGCCGTCCTGCTGACCGCCTTCGCCGCCCTGCTGGCCGTCGCTTTCCTCGCCTTGGCCTTCGCCGCCCTGACTGTGCTGGTTGCCACGGCCCTGACCGCCATTGCGGCCTTCGTTGCCTTGATTTTCACCGGCCTGCGCGCCGGGGTTGAACTGTTCCTGCAAGTCGCGGAACGCCTGATCGCTCAGGCCCTGCTGTTCACGCAGCGTGTCGGCAAGCCCTTCCATGGCCTGTTCACCGGGGCTTTGGCCGCCCTGACCTTCACCTTGGGTCACGCGCATGTTTTCGAGCATTTCCTGAAGCTCTTGCAGCGCCTGTTCGGCTTCGGCCATGCGGCCCTGTTCCATCAGTTCCTGGATACGGTCCATCATCCGTTGCAGATCGTCCTGGTTCATCTGCATCTGGTTCTGGTTGCCGGACTGCTGCCCGTCTTCGTCGTTGTTCTGGTTGTCCAGCTCGGCCTGCCGCGACAGTTGCCGCATATAGTCATCGGTGGCGCGGCGCAGCTCGCGCATCAGCTCTTCGATTTCGGCGGGGCTGGCGCCGTCGCGCATGGCCTGGTTCAGCCGTTCCTTGGCGCGGCGCAGGCGTTCCAGCGCGCTGGACAGGTCGCCTTCTTCGATGGCGAGGGCCAGGTCCCAGAGGTCACGGGCAATGTCGTCCTGCTGTTCGTCCGTCAGGCCGTAGCTGGCGAGCGTTTCGAGGCGGTTTACCGCACGGCGCAGGCGCAGCTGATCGACTTCGGTGCGGAAGACATCGTCGGGGCGGTGGGCCACGGCGCGCAGGATCTGCGCGACACGGGTCGCATTGTCGCGCGACCACAGGAGGTCGCGGCGCTGTTCGATGACGGCGGCCGCCAGCGGGTCAAAGAAGCGCCGCCCCGGCAGGATGATGGCGCGGGGTGCTGTTTCGGATTGCTGTTCGGCCGCGTCGAGAACGCTGAGCACCACGGTCACGGGCAGGTTGGCCCATGGGTGTTCCGAGAAATCCTCGATCAGCGATTCCTCGAACCGGGCGCGGTTGCCTGCGATGGGCATGGGCAGCGGGATGGTCAGGGTCGGACGGCTCTCGGGCGGGGTGGCCAGCCCGTGGCGCCGGTCGACGGCCTCTAGGTTGAGGGCGATGCGCGCCTCGCCCGCTTCGACGCCATAGTCGTCGGAGGCCGTGAACGGCAGCGACATCTCGCCCAGCGCGTCCGCGTCCGGGTCGTTCAGGATCGCCACCTTCGGCGCGTCATCCGGCAGCACGGCCACGGACCACGTGCGCCCGCCGGGGCCATTGATCGTGATCTCGCCCGACTGCACGACGGTGAAGTCCTGTTCGGACGCCGAGGCAGGCGGCAATTCACCCGCCCGGCCCGAGACGGTTTCGGCCACGGTCAGCGCACCCACTTCGCCATAGAGGCGCAGGGTGATCAGGCTGCCTGCGGGCACTTCGAGCGGGCCTTCGGCGATGTCGTTGAGATAGATGGTGGGCCGCCCGGTGTAGCGCGGGCTTTCGGCCCATCCCTCCCACACGGGGCCGGTGGCAAGGTCTGCGCCCGCGCCCGGTGTCATGGTGGCGACGGAGCCCACGCGCCAGACCGAGCCAAAGATCAGCGCCACGGCAAAGATCAGCGCCGCCACATAGCGCAGGGCGTAAGGGTCGCGGCGCGCGATGCGCAGGTCCGCCGGGACGGGCCGTGCCGCGGCGGCGCGTTCGGCCATGCGGGACTGGTGCGCGCGCCAGACAGCCGTGGATGCGGCATCGGCGTCTCCCACGGCCTGCGTGTCCATCAGCGCCTGAAGCGGGCGTCCGGGCAGGGTTTCATCGAGCCGCACCAGTGCCGCTGCCCGCGTAGGCAGGCGGAACCGCGCAAAGGCATAGATCAGGGCGGCAAGCGCCGCGAGGGCGGCAATGACGGCGGCGGCCCAGACGACCTCGACAATCACGCTGTCTTGCAGGCCCAGCATCAGCACGGCAAAGACCGCCAGCACCACGGTGACCAGCGGCCATGTGGCCTGCCACAACGCTTCGGCGCACATACCCACACGGGTCCAGAACAATGGCCAGCGCACCGCGTTCAACCCGCGCCGCACGTCGTGTTTGGAAAAACTGGCCATCTCTCGCGTCCCTTGCCGGTGGCGCAGGGCACACCATAGCGCCCAAAGCGGTCACATGGCCCCGACGGGTCAGAGCCATTCGGGAATGGTATCTCGATTTATGATTTCGTCAAAGGTCGGACGTGGGCGGATCACCGCGTATTGATCGCCATGGACCAAAACCTCGGGAATGAGGGGGCGGGTGTTGTATTCACTGCTCATTACCGCGCCATATGCGCCCGCAGACCGGAAGGCGACGAGGTCTCCGGCGGCCAGCGCGGGCATCATCCGCCCCTTGGCAAAGGTGTCACCGGATTCGCAGACCGGGCCCACGATGTCGTAAGGCACCTGATCCGCGCCCGGTGCCGGTTCGACCACCGGCACGATATCGTGGTGGGCGTCGTACATGGCCGGGCGGATCAGGTCGTTCATCGCGCCGTCGAGGATGAGGAAATCGCGGTCTTCGCCGGATTTTACATAGATCACTTCGGATACCATCAGCCCTGCGTTCCCGGCGATCAGGCGGCCCGGTTCGATCTCGATCTCGCAGCCGAGGTGGCCCACGGTGCGTTCGATCAGCGCGCCGTAATCGGTAGGCAGCGGCGGGGCCTCGTTCGAGCGGGCGTAGGGGATGCCCAGACCGCCGCCCAGATCGAGCCGTTTGATCGTGTGACCGTCGGCGCGCAGGGTCCCGGTCAGCTCGGCCACTTTTTGATAGGCCAGTTCGAACGGGGCCAGGTCGGTCAACTGGCTGCCGATATGGACGTCGATGCCGATCACCTCGAGATGTTCGAGCGACGCCGCCAGCGCATAGACCTCGCGGGCGCGGGAGATCGGGATGCCGAACTTGTTCTCGGATTTGCCGGTGGCGATCTTGGCGTGGGTCTTGGCATCGACATCGGGGTTCACGCGGATGGTGATGGGCGCGCGCACGCCGACCTCGCCCGCGACGCGGTTCAGCACCGCCATCTCGGGCTCGCTCTCGACGTTGAACTGGCGGATGCCGCCGGTCAGAGCCATGCGGATTTCGTCCGCCGTCTTGCCCACGCCCGAAAACACGATCCGGTCGCCCGGCACACCGGCAGCGCGCGCGCGGGCATATTCGCCGCCCGACACCACGTCCATGCCCGCCCCGGCCTGCGCCAGCGTCTTGAGGATCGCCTGATTGCTGGCGGCCTTCATCGCGTAGCAGACAAGGTGGTCCATGCCGGACAGCGCCTCGTCAAAGAGGGTGAAGTGGCGCAGCAGCGTGGCGGTGGAATAGACATAGAACGGCGTACCGACCGCCGCCGCAATGTCGGCGATGGGCACGTCTTCGGCATAAAGGGCGCCGTCGCGGTAAAGAAAATGGTCCATGCCCCGCCAATAGCGGGCAACACGGACCTGTTCAATCAGGACTTGGCGGCTTTGGCCGACTGGCGGGCGCGGAAGGTGTTCACCCGGCCCCGCAGGATCGCCTCTGACCGGGCGGCTGCGGCGTCAAAGCGTGGCATGAAGCGGTCGTTGCGGATGCCTTGGCCCGCAGCCAGTTGCCACAAGACGTGGAACGGGTTGTCGTTGCATTCGATGATCACCGGCCCGTCGGGACCCACCGCAATGTCCCAGCCGACAAGGCCGAATTCCGGGAACAGGCCGTGGGCGCGCGTGGCGGTGTCGATGACCTTGTCCCAGTGCGGGATCTGGTGGCCTGCAAAGGGCAGTTGCGTGACCGGGTGGTGGTCCAGCCATTCGGCCGCCGGGCCCGAGCCGATATTGCACCGGCGCACCTGTCCGCTGTCGTCGTCGATCAACGCGACCATGCTGCCCGATTGCCAGAAGTTGTCGGACATCGCGCGGGGCGACGGGATTTTCCACACCGTATAAAGCGGCGCGATGCCGGTGTCATCGCGCGTGGTGACCACGCGCAATGTGCCCACGGCGGCGCCTGTCATGGCGGCCATGTCGGCATGTTGCTGGACGGCGGATTGCAGGATGAACCCCTCGGGGTAGTCGTCCACGATCTCGGTCGCAAAGGCGGCAAGGTCGATCATCTGCCCCTTTGCCAGGCGCAGCATGTCGCCCTCGCGCCCTTCGATCAGGGCGGACCCGACACTGCCCGCGCCCTCGCAGGGTTTGGCAAAGAGCGGATAGACCGCGTCATCGCGCAGGAAAGCCACGACATCGTCCACGGAGCGCAGCACTGGCAGGTCGCCAAACATGCGATCTGCGTGCACCACCGCCTGCGTGTCCGTGGTCGCAAAACCCAGTTGCCGCAAAAGCGCGGTATACATCACCTTGTCCCGCAAAAAAGCGCGCGTGCCGGTCAGCGCCATCGGAGAGGCGGCGACGTTCAGCTCGTAACTGCCGATCTTGCCGACATAGGTTTTCTTTTCCGCGACAGTCAGATCCGGGGCATAGGCGCCGGTCGAGACATATTCGTGGCTGGCCAGCTTGCCCGGCCCCCAGCGCAGCATCATCATTTCGCGCAACTGGCGCAGCGGGCCGATGCCGAACTGGCGGGCGATGGCCACCATCGTTTCGGCGGCGGCAGGCGTGGGATCCTGCGGTGCGGCGAGGAGGCCTTTGGTCGCGATCTCCATCAGGATGTTCCCTTTTGGATCCGGGTTACCTGTGCCTTTTGGCGCGCGATCACCTTGTCCCAGAACGGGGCGAGGCCGTCATCCATCAGACCGGTATTGGCCGCCATCTGATAGAGCATGTGCGATGGGTTGTCGTTGCATTCCAGTACCTTGGGGCCGTCCGCGGTGACCGCGATGTCGAACCCGCAGATGCCGAATTCGGGGAACACCGCGTGGGCGTCCTGCGCGATTTTCAGGGTTTCGGCCCAGAATGGCAGGGACACGCCGACGATGGGCGCGCCCGAGACGGGGTGATCGGCCAGCCGTTCGGCCTTGAGACCCGTGCCGCGCACGCATGTCAGGACCTCACCGCTGTGCAGGTCGACATGGGCCAAAAGGCTGCCGTCTTGCCAGAAGTTGTCGGACATCGCGGCAGGCGCGGGCAGTTTCCAAACCGCGTAGGCGGGCGAGGGGCCGGTGCCGTCATTCACGGTCACGATGCGCACGCAGCCGATGGACGGCCCCGCGATGGCAGCCATGTCGGGATGCGGGTCGAGCGCTGTTTGCATCAGGAAGCCACCGGGATAGCGGTCCATGACCTCGGCGGCAAAAGCGGCGACATCCTGGGTGCGGCCATTGGCCAGCCGCAGCGTGTCACCCTCGCAGCCATCAATCCGTACGGACCCTTCGGACAGCGAGCCGTGATGCGGCTTGCCAAAGAGGGGGTAGATCGCATCCTGGCGCAGAAAGCGGGCGATGTCGTCCGCGGTGCGCAGGATCGGCAATTGGCCCGCGTCGCGGAACTTGCTGACCAGCGCCTGTGTGGTCGAAGTGGCGATGCCAAGCTGCGTGAGCAGCTGGGTATAGAGCAGCTTGTTGCCCACAAAGGCGCGCGTCGGCACGGCCACGGGCGGGTTCATCGCGGTGTTGATGGCGTTGATCCCGGCCTGCCCGAGAAAGGCCCGCTTGGCCGTTGGCGCGATGGCGGTGTCAAAGAGGCGCAGCGCGTAATATTCCGGCCCGCTCAGTTTCTGGACGCCGCGGCGCATGGAAAAGATGTCGCGCATCTGGCGCAGCGGGCTGACCCCGAATTGCTGTGCGACCTGGACGATCATCGGCGCTTCGGCCTTTTTCGCCGCACCCGGTCCATCGAGAAGCGCCCCTTTGGGTGCCTGAATGCCTGTATCTGTCATAGCGTTGCCCCGCGTTTTGATACCCATTTGTGCTGGGCTCATGGCATACGGGGCAAAAATGGCAACAATTGGGCGTGATTGTTTCCGGTTTGGCTAAAGTCTTAGGTAACCGGGCGGGAGCGCAGAAAGAGATAGAGCGGCAGGCCGCAGCTGACCCCGATGCAGAAGGTGGCGGGGATCGCGACAAGGGCCAGCCAGTTGCGCCGCGCCATCGTTTCGGAGACGATCCAGATGGTCAGGGCCAGTGCGGCGATGGTCAGGTCCCAGACCAGCCCGCTGGTCGCGGCATTGACGTGCCAGGCGTCGACCATGGCCATGATGTCATAGCTGTTTTCGTTGAACCACGTGATGAAGTAATATATCGGGTGGATCGCGCCCCAGATCGCGAGGGCAAGGTAGATCACGCGCACCGGGGCCATGGATCAGAACACCCCGACGCCGACGGTCAGCGGCCCCTTGGTCACGCCGACGGTTGCGCCCGCGTTCACGCCGCCCGACCCGATGCCGACGTTGATCGCCCCGTGGGGTTTGACGGGTTCACCGTCCACGCCACAGGCGGCGAGGGCCAGCACGGACAAGAGGCAGAGGGCACGGATCATGACAACAGGTCCTTCCAGCGGGCAATCTGTGTGCGCACCTGGTCCGGTGCGGTTCCGCCATAAGATGTACGCGATGCGACGGAATTTTCCACGCCCAAAACGTCGAACACGCTGTCGGTGATGCCGTCATGGGCGGATTTCATCTGATCCAGCGTCAGGTCGGGCAGGTCGCAGCCCTGCTGTTCGGCCAGTGCCACGAGGCTGCCGGTGATGTGGTGGGCGTCCCGGAAGGGCAGGCCCAGCACGCGCACCAGCCAGTCGGCCAAATCCGTGGCGGTGGAAAAGCCAGACCCCGCGGCGGCGGCGAGATGCGCACGGTTCGCGGTCATATCGCGCACCATCCCGTCCATCGCCGCCAGCGCCAGCATCCAGTTGTCGGCGGCGTCAAAGACCTGTTCCTTGTCTTCCTGCATGTCCTTGGAATAGGCGAGCGGCAGCCCCTTCATCACCATCATCAGCGCGGTGTTGGCACCAAAGATGCGGCCCACCTTGGCGCGGATCAGCTCGGCCGCATCCGGGTTTTTCTTCTGCGGCATGATGGATGAGCCGGTCGAGAACCGGTCGGACAGGGTGACAAAGCGGAACTGGGCCGAGGACCAGATCACGAGTTCCTCGGCAAAGCGGCTGAGGTGCATGGCGCAGATGCTGGCCACGTTCAGGAATTCGAGGGCAAAGTCGCGGTCGCTGACTGCATCGAGGCTGTTGGCGGCGGGCCGGTCGAAACCCAGCGCCTCTGCGGTCATGTGCCGGTCGATGGGAAAGGACGTGCCCGCCAATGCCGCCGCCCCAAGGGGGCTTTCGTTCATCCGGGTGCGGGCGTCCCGCACGCGGCTGAGGTCACGCCCGAACATTTCGACATAGGCCATCATGTGGTGGCCCCACGTCACGGGCTGTGCGGTTTGCAGGTGTGTAAAGCCGGGCATGACCCACGCGGCCCCCGCCTCTGCCTGCTCCAGCAATGCACCGATCAGCGACACGAGCGCACCGTCTGCGGCGTCCAGTTGATCACGCACCCAGAGTTTGAAATCGGTGGCAACCTGGTCATTGCGGCTGCGCCCGGTGTGCAGGCGGCCCGCCGGTTCGCCGATGACCTCCTTGAGGCGCGCCTCGACGTTCATGTGGATGTCTTCGAGGGCGGTCGAAAAGGCGAAATCGCCCGCTTCGATTTCTGACAAGACCGTGAGCAGCCCTTCCCGGATCGCGTCGACATCCTTAGTGTCCACAATGCCGGTGGCGCCCAACATGGCGGCATGGGCGCGCGAGCCTGCGATGTCCTGGGACGCCATGCGCTGGTCAAATCCGATCGAGGCATTAATTGCCTCCATGATCGCATCTGGCCCGGCGGCAAAGCGCCCGCCCCACATCGCATTTGCGGATTTGTCGGTCATAAACGTGCCCACCCAAGGAAGTGACATGAAAAAGATTGTTATCGCAGCCCTCTACATGGCCCTGACCGTGGGTGCAATTCCCGCACATGCCGACACCGACGCCGCCATCGCCGCGCGGACGGGCGATATGAAGAAACTGGTCTTTCACGGCACGCCCGAGGCCGTGTCCACCGTGGCCTATGATCTGGCCGATGGGGCGGGCACCGGCACGCTGGCCGATTACGAAGGCAAGCACATCCTGGTGAATTTCTGGGCCACGTGGTGCGCGCCCTGCCGGCACGAGATGCCGATGTTGGCCGAATTGCAAACCGAACTGGGCGGGGATGCGTTCGAGGTGGTGACCATTGCCACCGGGCGCAACAATCCGGCGGCCATCGTCAAATTCTTTGACGAGATCGGCGTCAACAACCTGCCGCGCCATCAGGACCCGAAACAGAAGCTGGCCGCGCAGATGGGGATTTTTGGCCTGCCGATCACGGTTCTGATCGACCCCGAGGGGCGGGAAATCGCGCGGCTGCGCGGGGATGCGGATTGGTCCTCAGACAGCGCCAAGGCGGTCATCACCGCCCTGATCGGTGCCGAAGGCTAGATCACCTGCTAGGCCGCGTGCCGCAGGATCGCCGCCTCGCTGGCGCTGAGGTTGCGGCGGGCATAGGTGCCGTAGACATGCGGATCGAGTTCCAACGCCGGCATCTGACCAAGCAGCCGCATCCGATCCTCGTCCGCCAGTGAGGACAGGGGCGCGTTTGCGGGGTGGAAGCTCTCTGTTTCGACGCCATTGGCGCGCAGGATCTCGTGACGCGCCAAGAGAAGGTGCACATAGGTCACCTCGCGCGCCTTGAGGTCGACGGTGATCGTGTCGCCGTTGATCAGATCCTTGGCTGCCACCAGAACTTCGGGTGCGTTGAACAGGTCGCGGGCCACCGCCCCCTGCACCAGCATCCGGTGTTCAGGAGAGACGACCAGTTCCTGATCGGGGCGTTCGATGCCCAGCGCACCGGCGGCAAAGCGCACGGGCCGCAGGCGCGGCATCGCAAAAAGGCGCGCGCCGGTCATTCGGCGGCTGCCGATCCACAGGATATCCTGTGCGCCGCTGTCCTTGGTCGAGACGCGGTCGCCTTCGCGCAGATCCTCGATCCGGCGGGCACCGTCCGGCGTGTCGATCATCGTACCGGGTGTGAAACAGATCACCCCGCCCGCGTTGGGGCCGATCGCGTCGCCCGTGGCCACATTCAAAGTATGGTGCACCACCCAAAGATCCGAATTGCGCGGCGGAATTTCGTCGAGAAACATCAAAAGCGGAGGCGCACCACGCCCCACTTCGATCAGGGTCACGGTGTAGCTTTTGGCCCCGTCCGTCACCACGAAGCTGCAGTCCTTGAGAAGCGTGTCGTCATCGATGTCGGGCGCGTCCAACGGTGTGTTGTCCATTGCCGCACCGACCAACCGGTGTACCATGCGCGCCGCACGTTTGCGGATCGCTTCTGTTCCGTCTGCCATGTCCAACCGCAACAGGTTCTGCGGACCGTCAACACGCACGGCGTCCCCACGCCATGCCCATGACGCACCAACAGTCAGTGACTGCACGGGCGCGGCCTCGAGACCGTCCACTTCTGTTTGCGACCAGGAGATGACAAACGTGCCACGAAAGCCCGTTTCCATTGCCTGTATGCCTGCCTTGTCTTTTTTTATTAACGATAGGTTAACAAATGAAGTTTCACCTGTGAAGTCCGGAATTGTGTCAGATTCCAGTAGGTTGCAGGTGTTTTCTCAGGTAAAACAGGGAAAAGTTGACGCAAACAGAATACACGTAAGCCGAGAATTTGCTTGAGCCGTGACCAATTGGTCACAGGTCTCGCCGCTCAGAAGGCAACCTTGAATCGGACCGATCCGACGATTTGGCCCTCGCTCTGGCCTTCGAATTCCTCGCCCAGATAGGTGAGGCCGTAAAAACCGGTGATGCCCGCCGGGCTTTGCCACATGACCCCGGCCCGCACGCGTTCGCGGCTATCTTCGAGAACGACGCCGCTGGAGGCGGGGAGGAATTCGCTGTCGCTGACGGCGGCCACGTCAGCGCCCATCACGATGCTGTAGCCCGTCCAGTCGCCCTGCACCGCGCGATATCTCTGGCCGGTCACGCTGTCGCGGACGAGCAACTCGCCTTGGCCCAGCGCGCCAAAGGTCAGGTCGACGCCTGCACGCAGCAGCGTTTCATTGCCCGCGCGCGCCTCGACAAAGGGGCGGATCGTGGTGCTGTCGGACAGGGTAAAGCTCTGGCCCATTTCAAGCACGGCGGTGGGATTGATTGCATTGCCGATTTGCGCGGCCCGCACAGCGTCCGACGGGCGGACAATGTTGAACGTGTCGTGGAACAGGTCCTGAAATTCATCCAGATGGGTTTGCGGCCCGAGGAACACCAGATCGCCGCCCACGGCAAATTCGGTGCGGCCACGCTGAAAGTGCGTATGCAGCCCGACCGAGATCGCACCGGCATAGGGGCGGTCGCCGGGCAGCGGGCTGCGGATGTCATCGGGGGCGAGGATTTCAGCACCGAGGCGCAGTTCGAGCAGTTGACCAAAACCGGCAGGGGCCTGCCCTTGCCATTCCGGTCCCCAGACACGCGATGATTGCAGCCCACCGGTACGCCACCGGTCCTGCCCGTCGCCGAAGAAGTCATTGGTGATCAGACGTCCGTAGCCAAGACGCTGACGGTCCTGTGCATCGGCCGGGGTCGCAAGGCACGCCGCTGTCAGCAGCGCCACCGTCAAAAATCGAAACATCAGGCATTCCTGATCCAGAGTGCCCCCCCGGGCATCTGACCCCTAACCCATCGTCGACCGATTTGCCTAGTGCCGATCCGCCACATCTTTGAATTCTTGCGCGGCCTGTGTGGTCCGGGCGGCGTCCGGTGACGGTTTATTGTGCGGACCCTGCCGGTAATGGATCACGATCAACACCACGCCCGCCGCAAAAGCAGGGCCGAACACGGCCGCCGATTTGAACAGGATCAAAAGGGTGATGACCGGGCGCAGCACGAATTCCCACATTGCGAGCCGGTGTCGGTCAAAGCCGTTCAGCACGCTCGAGATCAGGTAAAGCGCCAGCGCAAGGCGCACCAGCAGCAGGGCCAGCCCGCCCCAGTCGAGGGTTCCGTCATAGCCGGGCAGATAGGGCGACCCGCCCCCCCCACTGGCCGCAGGATCCAGCACTGCCTGTTCGATCAGCAATAGTTCGGGATACATCGCGAAGACGAACGGGATAAAGAAGATCACGAAGCCGGATTTCACGGCAGAGACGCCGGTGGCCATTGCGTCGGCGCGGGTGATGGACGCCGCAGCAAAGGCCGCGACAGCCACGGGCGGTGTGATGGCGCTGGCCACGGCGAAGTAGAAGATGAACATGTGCGCGGTGAAGAGCGAGAGGCCAAGCCCCGCCAGAACCGGCCCCATGAGCAGCGCGACATTCACATAGGCTGGCACTGCGGGCATCCCCATACCCAGCAGGATCGCGATCAGCATCGTGACGGCCAACGCAGTCAACTGAACGACCACGGACCCGTCCTGCCCGAGGTTGAGCGTTTGCAGCCAGCTGAGCACGTCAAGCGAGATGAAATTGGGCAGGCCCGTGAAAGACAGACAGAAGTCGATCACCGACACGGCGAGGAACATCAGGTACAGGGTCGACACGAGGACCCCGGCGCCGGACAGGCCGTCGACGATCTTGCGCGGTTTTGCACGGACCGCGGGGTCAAGAAACAGTAGCGCCAGCAGCAGGATCACGGCCCACCAGCCCGCGCTGCCTGCATCACCGGCGGCGTTCTGCCAGATCTGCTGGATCCAGGACAGGGAGGTCGCCTGGCACCCTGTGCCGGAGAACACGCGTTCCGCCCCGAGAAGACCGCCGAACAAGCCACATCCGACGCCCTCCTTGCTGGACACAAGAAGGGCGAGGATCAGGAGGATCGGCGCAAAGATCATGGCGAGGTTCAGGATGTCCTGCCGGGTGATCCGCATGTCGTCGGTGATCTCACCGATGGCGGTGATGCCCTGTTTGCGCGCCTGAAAGACGACCGACAGAAACAGGCAGAAGAAATAGGCCGCAGCGGGCAGGATGGCCGCCACGATGACTTCGGAATAGGGCACCACGGTCAACGCCGCGAGAACAAAGGCCGCCACGCCCATGACCGGTGGCATGATCGAGCCACCCGAGGAGGCCGCTGCCTCGACCCCACCGGCAAAGGTGGCGTTAAAGCCGCGCCGGAGCATCATAGGGATCGTCAGCACCCCGGTGGAGAGCACATTGACGATGGGCCCGCCCGAAATGGTGCCGAACATCGCAGACGACACGATGGCGGCGTGTGCGGGCCCACCGCGCAGGCGGCGCGTCCAGCGAAAGGCCAGCTTGATCAGTGATTGCCCCCCAGCAGACGCACCAAAGAGCGAACCCAGCACAAGGTAGGGAAAGATCGTGTTCAGCATGATATCGAGGAATCGCCCCAACAGCCCGGACGCGTTGTTGACGAGGATGTCGTGCACTTTGGGGCGGCCATCCGACAAAAGCCGCGGTTCGCCCGCCAGCTTGGTCATCAGGTACTTGTTGATGTCGTCGGGGCCATGGACATACCAGACCAGCACCGTGGCGATCGTGTAGAGCGCGATGACAAGCGCTACGATGACCAGCGGCAGGCCCCAGACCTTGACGTTGTAGGCGAGGAAAACAAGGATCGTGACGCCCATGATCGCGACCAGCCAGCCACCGGTGGTGGCCACGCATTGCGGGTCTTCGACCGTTGTGGGCGCGGGCAGTCCGTAGAGCTCTGCGATTTCGGTTTCGCGCGCCAGCGTTTCGGCCAAAAGGCGAGCGCGTTCGCCGGTGATCTGATCGATCAGGCAGATGGATTCGATTTCTACCACGTAGGTCAGCGAAATTGTCAGCGCCGCGAGGACAAGGGCGGCATCCATCGCGAACCCTGCCATGCGCCTGCCCTGCCCCCGGTCGGACCATGCCGCCCAAACAGAGTGCTTGAGTGCGACGCAGATCATCATCGCGGCAAAGGCCAGCGGATAATACCATTCGGTCGGGTATTTGCGGATCGTGATCCAGTCGAGACCGGTCAGCGATTGCAGCCCCGCATCCAGCCCCGGAATGCCCGGTGTCGCATTGGCAAGCCCCACCAGCACGATGGCCACCGACAGCGCATAGAGCAGCCGGGTGCGCGCCGTCGCATCTGGATTGTGGTCGAGATCAGACATCCGTTGCTCCGGGTGGGGTCAGGCGGGCGGCGCATGTGCTGCGCCACCCGGTCGTTCAGATATGCGTCAGGGTTTGGCACAATCCGGCAGGGTATACCCCGCCTCTTCCCACGCGCGGACGGCACCGGGGTGGTATTTGACAGGAACGGCACCGCACATGCCGGTAAAGGCAAGGTCGGTTTCCCCCAGCCAGGAGGCATTCATCATCGGCGTTTTGGCGCGGATATCATCCAACCCCTCGATCAGGCTCTTGGTGAGTTGATAGGCCAGCTCTTCGTCCATGGTGGTGCTGACGACCTCGCCGCCCACTTCGGCGATGCCGCGGAACGTGTCGTCCTCGGATTTGATGGTGATGTTCGGACCGAACATGCCCTGTTCAAGCGGGATCGACACGCCGGCGGTGCCGGGCGCCTTGATGTATTTCTGGACCCCCTCGCTTTCGTAGGCCGCCTTGGGCATCGAAAATGCCACAATGCTGCCCGCCGCTGCGGCCTGGCTCAGGCGTCCGTCGGGGAAATTGGTGGGCAGGATCTGGGCGTCGGCGGCCCCTTCGGTGATCGTTCTGACCGCTTGGCCCCAGTTGACCTGGATGCCGGTATAGCCGTCCCCATCATCCAGTCCGGTCGCCAGTTTGATGCTGGCCCGCGCCCGGTTCAAAGCAGCACCGCGCGGGGGGCCATTGTAGATTGTCGCCCCTTCGATTGCGTCCCATCCGCTAAAGCCGCTGCTTTCAAAGGCCGACAGCGTGTAAGTGCCGAAACGGTACGTGTAGAGCACCGACAGGTTCGACGCCAACTCGGCCCCCTTTTCCGCACCAAGTGCCGCATATGGGCCAAGGCCCTTGGACATCAGGAACGCCAGCAGAAACGGTGCGGCGGCGATATCGGTGCTGCCTTCGGCCACGTTTTGCAACGAATTGGTCAGGGTCTGGCCTGTGGCCACCTGAATATTGGCGACCCCGGCGGCCTGTGCCACCTCGCCCAGGCCCAGAACAGTGACGCCCGGCACCGCGAGCGGCGAGGCGGTCTCTGCCGTCAGGTTGGATTGGGCGGCGGCCCCGTTGGCCATCACCAGCGCCGCAAGGGCGCCTGCGAATTTCGTGAATTTGGACATTGTTTCCTCCCAGAAGTCCTCAGGGTTTTTTACCCGCTTTTTAGGTGCTGCGGCATCGGCAAGCCGTCCGCAGCAAGTTCGTCCTTGTTCCAATAGCCGATGACGATGCCGGGCGGCTCGCGCTCGTCTGTCATCTGTTCAATGGTCGCCGAAGATCGGGTGATGCGCGTGTGGTGTTGGCGCGTCCATTCAAAGTGACGTGCCTGCATCTGTGCGACCCGATCGGCGTGGTCCGGATCGCCGCCCAGATCGTGCAATTCGTCCGGGTCGATTTCCAGATCAAAGAGCATGGGCCGCATCGCTTCGACATGGATGTATTTCCACCGGCCGTCGAAAAGCATCACGAGACGGGCGTCGCGTTCATCCACGCCCACGTCCCGGCGCGCGTCGCGGGTGGAATAGTCGTATTCCGACACCACCACGTCGCGCCATTCCCCACCCTGCCCGGTCAGCAGCGGCATCAGGGACCGCCCTTCGATCACGTGCGGTTTGGCCTGTCCGCCAAAGAATTCGAGGAAGGTCGGGGCAAGGTCGATCCCCTCGACCAATGCATCCGTTCGTGTGCCGCGGGTTGCATCCGCGGTCGCGCGCGGATCATAGACAATTAAGGGGATCCGTGCGGAACAGTCGTAAAACAGGTCTTTTTCGCCCAGCCCGTGATCGCCCATATTGTCGCCGTGATCCGAGCAGAACACGATCATCGTGTCCTGCATCCGCCCGCTGGTTTCGAGGTAATCAAAGAGGCGGCCCAGGTTGTCGTCGAGCTCCTTGATTAAGCCCATATAGACGGGGGCCACCGTGTCGCGCACGTGATCGCGGGCAAAGCTTTGGCAGATGCGGGTGTTGGCCCAGGACTGCATCAGCGGGTGGCTGTGTTCGCCGTCGCGCCGGACCACAGGCGGCAGGTCATCGGCGGAATACATGTCATTGTAGGGCGCGGGCGCGAGATAGGGCCAGTGCGGCTTGATATAGCTGAGATGGCACAGCCATGGTTTGGTCGGGTCCTGCGCCTCGACGAATTCGATGCCGCGGGTGGTCAGCCACGCCGTTTCGGAATGTTCCTTAGGCACACGTGCCGCCAGTGGTGCGCTTTCCAGCAGCCAGCCGCTTTGCGCCGTGCCGTCCGGTCCTATGGCGGTGTTGGCCCATTCTTCCCACGGGTTGTCGCCGTCCATGCCGTGGCTGCGCAGATAGGCGTCGTAATCCTCGGCGTGGCGATTCTTGTCATACGAAGAGTTGGTGCCGTCATCCCGCACGAACACCTCAAACCCGCACTGGCTGACCAAGGCGCCGATCGTGCTTTGTGGTGCGATGCCCAGCCGTTTCATCCCTTCTGCGTCGGGGCGCATATGCGTTTTGCCGACCAGCGTGGAGGTGACGCCGATATCGCGCAGATGATCGCCCAATGTGGGCTCGCCCACGCGCAAGGGAAAGCCGTTCCATGTCGCACCATGGCTGCGCACGTAACGGCCGGTGTAAAAGCTCATCCGGCTGGGCCCGCAGATGGGCGATTGCACATAGCATCTGTCGAACCGGACACCGCGCGCGGCAAGGCGGTCAAGGTTGGGGGTGTCCAGATGCGTCGCCCCGAAACAGCTCAGGTAGTCCCAGCGCAACTGGTCCGCCATGATCCACAGGACATTCACTTGGTACTCTCTCCTCCGGTTCGGTGGCCATGTTCTGGCCAACGTCATGCGCGCCCGGTGCGGGCGTGCGTTTGGAGTGTTGCGCAGGACAACATATCAGTCCAATACTTCTTTTGCAGATCAGTGTATCATAGTGATATGTTAATAGACCCAAGACACCTCGAGCAGATCGCCGTGATCGTCGATACCGGCACGCTCCGCGAAGCGGCGGAGCAGCTGGGCACGTCCCAGCCTGCGCTGAGCCGGACGGTTCATGCGCTGGAGACGCGGCTGGAGACGACGCTGTTTGAACGCGCCAGCCGTCCGTTGCGCCCCACCGTTTTGTGCTTGGCGCTGGCAGAACAGGGCAGTGCGATCCGGACGGCGCGCATCAGGGCCGCCGAGATGGTGGGCGTCGGCGCGCGCGGCTTTTTCGGCACGCTCAAGATCGGCGCGCCCCCCTTTTTGTGCGGGCGGTTGATGAGCACGGCCATCGCGGAATTCCTGTCGGAACGTGAAAACGTGCGGATCGACCTGAGCCCGAATTATAAGGCGCAGCTGCTGGACCGGTTGAACCACAACAAGGTCGACATGATTGTCGGGCCCTCTAAATTCGTGGAGGCCGGGAATTCGGATTTCCGGGTCGAGCCGTTGTTCGAGGACACGAATGTGGTCGTCGGACGGGCCGGTCATCCGCTGCTGCAAGAGGATGAGTTTGCCGCGATCGGGTTGGAAAACACGACGTGGATTGGCCATCACGAGCACAGTGCCCTGCGGACGGACATGGAAAACGCGCTCAAGCAGTTCGGGGTTATGCGGCCGCGCATCGCGTTCCAGAGCGAATCCGCGGGCACGGTTCTCGATATCCTGCGCGCCTCCGATTTCCTGACCATCCTGCCGCGCCACGCGATCCGCAAGGATGGCAAGGACGGGCTGGCCACCGCGCGGTTGCGATTGTCCGACCATGTGCAGATCGTGAGCATCATCACCCTCGCCCAGACTGCGGAGACCAAGCTGACGCTGGATTTCAAGGAGCATCTGCGCCGTACACTCAGACGGATTGTGTGACGGTCTGAGGCTATTTGGTTTGCCAGATCTTGCGACGCCGTTCGCGCACCAGCGCATCGCCAGCGGGTGTGCCATCGTGAAATGTGCCAAACCATGCGTCCCACGGCGTTTCGGTCGAGCCGTAGTTGCAATCAAAGAACCGGTGGTGAAGCTGATGGTGGAAATCCCCCATCTCGATATCGAGCACGCCAAGTTTGACCTTGTCGAAGCCCACGTGAGAGGTCGGTGCGCCGATGCCGTGATGAAACATCAGGAACAGCATGTGAAGCGGATTGGACGGCACAATCAGAAAGATCACGATGTCCGTCAGCAGCACGAAACTTTCCACAGGGTGCATGGCGAGGCCAGACCACGGGCCGGTGTTGATGTTCTTGTGATGCCAGGCGTGCACGTAACGATAGATCGGTTTCAGGTGCAGCACGCGGTGGTGCATGTAGAAATAGAGCCCCGCCCAGATCGGGATCAGCACGATCAGGGTGACAAACCATACCGGATTGCTGTCGAAGGTGATCAGCGTGACCCAGCCATTGGCATAGGCCCACCACATGAGACATTCGAAAAACACCCAGAATTGCAGGGCGACAAAGGTCCAGAACATGTTGTCCCAGACCTGGGATCTGAACCAGAACGTGCGCGCGCCCGTCATCATCGGCCGCATGTCATAGCGGTAGTCGTCCCCTTGCGCGCGGAACCTGAGCAGCAGAAGGTGCAATCCCCCCGCGACAGAGAACAGGATCACGAAATTGCGGATCCAGATCTCGGCGATCCAGTCAAAGGCAAAGCGCTGCGTGTCTGCAAGATCGGGCGCAAAGAACAGCCAGCTGATTGTCGCGGCAAAAAGCATGACAAACCGCATTCCCACGGGCTTCCAGCTTTTGAGCAGGAAGTGCAAAGACGCCAACGGTTTCATCGGCCAATCCCAATAGGGCGCATTCTGGATGGGCAGGGATGGCGTGTGGTTCCAGATCTGGCGGCGCTGGCGCGGCGTTTCGGTCATGTCATCTGCCCCCTTTGTCTCGCGGTCTCTGCGTCCTGTAGGGGCAGGCGCACGCCTGCGCGCACGACGTCCGGGGCGTGGGCCGTGCGGGCAAATACCGTGCGGACCATCGGGGCAAAGAATGCCAACGGCAGGCTGTCATAATCCGGATCAAAGCTCGCCTGATCCCAGCGTTCACAAAAGACCGCGCAATCGTCGAAATAGGGGCAGTCCCGATACGCGTCCCTCTTGTCAGGATTGGCCCCGACATGGGCCCCGTAATAAACAAGCTGAAAATCGCCGTGTTTTTCCACCGTCCACGCGCATTGCGCCCGCACGAATGGGCGCAACACCGCCGCTGCGTATTCATCATGGTTATATGGCGCATAGATGTCGCCAATATCGTGCAGCAGCGCCGACACCACCCAATCGATATCTGCCCCGTCGCGCCACGCCCGTGTGGCCGATTGCAGCGAGTGGCCGAGGCGCGTCACCTGATAGCCCGACAGTCCTTCGTCCAGCGTCACCAGCGCCGACAACAATCGGTCAGCAGTGCCCGACGCATAGGCAACTTCGTGTTCGGTAAGGAAATCATAGTCCTCTTTCGTGCCGTCTTTCATCTGCGTGAAACTGACGTGATCCATTGCGATGCTCCCGCGATCAGTTGCTGGACGAGCATTGCCGCAATTCGCAACGGGAAGAGAGACGAAATCTTGACATGTCAGGATAACATTTGGTTATGAATTGTCATGCGCCGCAAACTTCCACCACTCAATGCGCTTCTGGCCTTTGAAGCAGCCGCGCGCGCCAAGAGCTTTACCCGCGGCGCGGTGGATCACGGAGTTGCGCAACCGGCCATCACGCGGCACGTCGGCAATCTCGAAGACTGGCTGGGCACCGACCTGTTCAAACGGCACGGAAATGGGGTCGAATTGACGCCCGAGGGCCAGGCCTTTGCCGATCACGTCACGCGCGGCTTTGACCTGCTGGAGGTGGGAACGCGCGAGGTGACCCGGCAACGATCTAGAGAATTGATCATCGGCGCGTCGTTCGGCGTCATGCATCTTTGGCTCATGCCACGCATCGCCGCCATGCGGACCGCCACGCCGACCACGATCAACTTTCTCACAGCAGATGATTACCGCAGCTTTGACACAAGCGACGTGGATCTTTCGATCCGCTTTGGCAACGGGCACTTTCCGGGTTATGAAAGCGACCTGCTTTTTGCCGAGGAATGCGCCGTGCTCGCGTCGCCTGACTTTCTGGCGCGCCATCCGGGGCTGGACCCCGACAACCTGTGTGACACGTTGCAATCGCGGTTCCTGCTAGATTACGGCGATCCGCACGGTGTCGGATGGATGACCTGGGCGCGCTGGCTGGACATGAACGGCGCCGCGCCGGACCTTGCCGTTGAACGGCCCGAAATCCGGGCTTTCCCTGCGTTGCTCGACATGGTCGCCGCGGGCGAAGGGCTGGCCATCGGCGCCAGAGGGTTCGAGGACACGATGGTGCGCGCGGGCAGCATCCTGCGCCTTGGACCGCCGGTGGGGCGGGTCGGGCACGGCTATTACCTCGTTTACCAGAACCGCGTCCGCAAGAAAGTCGGCTTTGACCGGTTGCGCCGGGCGTTGCTGGGGTCCGTATCCGCGCCGCAGACTACGCCCTAATGTAAAGCCAACCAATAGTTTGCCACTCAAATCATGAAATCTCCTAATTTTTATGGGCTTTCAAAAATTGCGCGGCGGGCAAATCTTCCACTTGACCCACGCTATTTCTTCCACAAAAAGTTGCCTCAGAGCATCAAAAAAGCCGCCCAAATGGGCGGCATGGACGTTGTTGGAGAGCTTTAAGTTTGGTCAGTCGGCCAAATCAGTTCGTCTGTAGTAGAATCGACCGAGACTGTGATCGTCGACGACGGGGCGGATTCCTTTCCGATGCAGCTTGAACTTTGCGGACTTCGCCGACCATTTGCGTTCGGCCGCGTACGCTTTCATTGAGATGTGCTCCGCGAGATACGCGTCCAATTGGTCAACCGGGAACAGCCGGACGGCCGCGCCCTTAGCGTTCAGCTTCTCCGGAACGCTCGGCCATGCCCCACCTGAACCGCGCCGGGTTTGCCGGAGGCTGATTTGTCTTAGTTACGCGGCCATATCTGATCTTTCCAAGGTCGCGTAGAAGTTTGTCTCTGCTTCGGCTGGGGGGATATTCCCGATTGGCTCGAGCAGACGGCGGTTGTTGAACCAATCGACCCATTCCAATGTCGCGTATTTCACGGCATCGAAACTGCGCCACGGCCCGCGCCGGTGGATGACCTCAGCTTTGAACAACCCGTTGATCGTCTCGGCGAGGGCATTGTCATAGGAATCTCCGACACTTTCGACCGAGGGGGCGATCTTCGCCTCTGCCAGCCGTTCGGTGTACTTAATAGACAAATATAGCGACCCGCGGTCCGAGTGGTGCACCAATTGATCTTGAGCCGGGCTGCGTTGATGAATGGCTTGTTCCAAAGCATCGAGGACAAATCCGGCAGTGGCCGTGCGGCTGACCCGCCATCCAACGATACGACGGGCGAAGACATCGATGACAAAGGCGACATAGACGAAGCCTTGCCACGTCGCGACATAGGTGAAGTCGCTCACCCACAGCATGTTTGGCGCTGGCGCACGGAACCGTGCGGTTCACCTTGTCCAACGGACATGGCAATGCCTTGTCGGTGATCGTTGTCTTTGGCGTCTTGCCGCGCACGACGCCCTCAAGGCCCAAATCCTTCATCAGACGGGCAACGGTGCAGCGTGCAACATCAAAGCCTTCTCTGCGCATTTGATGCCAGACCTTCCGCACGCCATAGACGCTGAGGTTTTCCTTAAAGACACCCGTCTTGGAATGCGCGCGTTCGAGCAGGCGCATGGCGCGGCGTTTGATGCGGCGGCGGTCAAACTCGTCGAGCAAATCATAAGGCGGGACCAGATCTTCCTTTGTGATCTTCCCCGCCGCAAGATCCGCCTCCTGCGCCTCTCGACGGAAATGCTTGAGGACCCTTTTCCACCGCTCCTCGATGTCGCGGAGATTCGCGATGTCATCCATGAAGGTCAGGTTGTGAAACGGTATGGTCGTCGTGGGGCGGGTCATGGCGGAGTCCTTTCAAGGCGCGAAGACGTCTTCACGCAGGTCGCCCAAGCCGAAATCAGTCGGGCGGTGAGATGTGAAAGGTTCCGGAACCCTGCGGAACTTTTAGGGAACATCCATGACGCGGAGCAAGCCCTCGGCACAATGCTCGCACGGTACAGTCCGCATAAAGACAGCTCATACGTCGAATTCGGACAAGGCATTGAATACAAAAGAAAACCACCAAAAGCGGCGCTATCGGTGGTCATTTGATCTGTGTCGAGAGGTCAAAAAACCTCGGGAATGGTCACGTTTTGCTATGTCAAACAACCTAAAGGCGCTGAACCGCGTGTTTCATCCGCATTTGGAAAAGCCGCAGGAGGCGCAGGTCATGCACCCCTCGACCATGCGTAATTCGTAAGATCCGCAGGACGAACAGGCCTTGCCGCGCGGTGCATCCAACCCCACGACCTCCGCCTGCGGGTCGGACTTCAGGCCCATCCCCTCGCCTTCGATAAAGCCTGTCGCGACCATATGCTGTTCGATGACACCGCCGATGGCGGCAAGGATCGACGGGATGTATTTGCCCTGCATCCATGCACCGCCACGCGGATCAAACACGGCCTTCAGCTCTTCGACCACGAAACTGACATCGCCACCGCGCCGGAAAACGGCCGAGATCATGCGCGTCAGCGCCACGGTCCAGGCGAAATGCTCCATATTCTTGGAGTTGATGAACACCTCGAAGGGGCGGCGATGCCCGCCGATCACCAAGTCATTGATGGTGATATAAAGCGCGTGTTCGCTGTCCGGCCACTTGACCTTGTAGGTGTTGCCCTCAAGCGCGTTGGGCCGATCCAACGGCTCGGCCATATAGATGACATCGCCATGGGGCTGCATCGGCTCGGCATCATCACTGGCCATGACGGGCGCTTCGGCAGGCTTTTCTTCGGCCACCGTCAGCACGGACCCCGTTACCGCATTGGGGCGGTAGGTCGTGCAGCCCTTGCAGCCCGAATCCCACGCCTCCATGTAGACGTCCTTGAAATCATCAAAGCTGATGTCTTCCGGGCAGTTGATCGTCTTGGAGATCGACGAATCCACCCATTTCTGCGCGGCGGCCTGCATTTTGACGTGATCCAGAGGCGCCAATGTTTGCGCGTTGACAAAATAGTCCGGCAGGTCGGCGTCCCCGAACTTGTCGCGCCACATCTGCACGGCATAGTCGACGACCTCTTCCTCCGTCCGGCTGCCATCCTTTTGCAGGACCTTGCGGGTGTAAGCATAGGCAAAAACCGGTTCGATCCCCGAAGATACGTTGCCCGCATAAAGCGATATAGTCCCCGTCGGCGCGATGGAGGTCAGCAAGGCGTTGCGAATACCATGCTCGGCAATGGCCGCGCGCACATCGTCATCCATGGCCTGCATCGTGCCTGACTGCAGATAGGCGTCCGCATCAAAGAGCGGAAAGGCGCCCTTTTCGGTCGCCAATTGCACCGACGCCAGATACGCGGCGCGGGCGATTGCTTTCAACCAGTGCTCGGTCTGACGCGCCGCCTCGTCAGAGCCATAGCGCAAACCCATCATCAAGAGCGCATCGGCCAGCCCCGTGACGCCCAGACCGATCCGGCGCTTGGCGTGGGCTTCGCGCGCCTGCGCCTCAAGCGGGAATTTCGACGCATCCACCACGTTGTCCATCATCCGGACGGCTGTCCCGACCAGCTCTGTCAGGGCCTGTTCATCCAGCCGCGCGGCCTCTTCGAACGGCGCCTCGACCAGACGCGCCAGGTTGATCGATCCCAAGAGGCACGCGCCATAAGGCGGCAGGGGTTGTTCCCCGCACGGGTTCGTCGCGGCAATCGTTTCGCAATAGTTCAGGTTGTTGGCCGCGTTGATCCGGTCGATGAAGATCACGCCCGGCTCGGCATAATCATAGGTCGACCGCATGATCCCGTTCCACAGATCGCGCGCCCGCACGGTCTTGTAGACGGTGCCATCAAACACCAGATCCCACGCCCCATCCGCCTTGACCGCGTCCATGAACGCATCCGTCACCAGCACTGACACATTGAACATGCGAAGCCGCGCGGCATCCGACTTGGCAGTAATGAAATCCTCGATATCCGGATGATCACAGCGCATCGTAGCCATCATCGCACCCCGGCGGCTGCCTGCCGACATGATCGTGCGGCACATTGCGTCCCACACATCCATGAAGGACAGCGGGCCCGACGCGTCCGCCGCCACGCCTTTGACGCCCGCCCCCTTGGGCCGGATGGTCGAGAAATCATACCCGATGCCACCCCCCTGCTGCATGGTCAGGGCCGCCTCTTTCAGCATTTCGAAAATGCCACCCATGCTGTCGGGAATCGTGCCCATGACAAAACAGTTGAACAACGTCACGGACCGCGCCGTTCCGGCCCCTGCGGTGATGCGCCCTGCAGGCAGGAATTTGAAATCCTCGAGCGCCGCATAGAACGTGTCTTCCCACGCTTTGGGATCTTCTTCGACCTGTGCCAGATCGCGCGCGATGCGCCGCCAGCTGTCTTCGACCGTCGCATCAATGGCCGTGCCGTCGGCATCCTTGAACCGGTATTTCATATCCCAGATCTGTTCAGCGATCGGCGCGGCAAAACGTGTCATCAGGTCATCCCCTTGGCGGGCGCCGATTCTGTCGGCCCCCTTGGCAGGCAACCAACGTAGACCAATTTGACCACAACCACTAGATGGAAATGCGGCCGTACACACCAAATCTGGGGCTGCGACAACCACAACACCTTGCACCCCTTGCCGCGAATGCTACAATATTTGGTGTGCAGAGGGGTGGATTCTGTGGATAACTACGTCAATCTGATCAAGCTGTCCGTAGGCAGCGAGACCTTCGAGGACCTCGAGGCCTGGCAGCGCACGAAACGCGCCCAGACCGCGGACGGCTATCCGCGCCACGTCACCCGCATGTGGCCCAAACGCGCTGGCGACATTCTGAACGGCGGTTCCATCTTCTGGGTGGTCAAGGGCGTCGTGACCTGCCGCCAACGCATCATCCGTTTGGACGAAGTGATTGGCAGCGATGGCATCCGCCGATGCGCCATCGTGTCCGACCCCGAATTGATCCGTGTACAGGGCGCGCTCAAACGGCCCTTCCAGGGCTGGCGCTACCTCAAGCCCGAAGATGCCCCGCCCGACCTGCCCAAGGGGCGAGAACGCGAAGAACCGCTGCCCGTGGAACTGAACCGCGCTCTGGCGGAAATCGGGGTTCTGTAACGCGCCGCAGACCACGCCACTGAACGTCTGCAAATCTTGACGCGTCTCACCCATATGGGTGATGCGAGCCGGTCGGCCCGTTTCTATCCTCACGCGTATTGTTTGAGGATATTGGGGTGGGCCCGTCATGTTTTCACTGGATGCACAGTACGTTTCGGACGCACACGGACGCCGCAAGGGTCCGATTGGCGCGATGGCTGTTTTGCTTTTGACCACGGCGCTTTACCCGTCCGTGGGGGCCGCGACCTGCGTGACAGCCCCGGGCTCAGTCACCTGTTCGGGGTCAATCCCGAATGGCCAGTCGGTCACGGATGATTTCGGCACCATCACCGTCAATGGTTTGACCGAACCCGTCGGCGGCACAGGTTTGCGCTTTACCAGTTCGACCGACGCGGACATCGACGTCAACGCGGATTTTACGGCCTTTGGCATCCAGCTGGACCCGGGGTTCAACCGCACCCGCCGCGCCGGGTTCGAACTGCGCACCGATGGGTCGGTCACGGGCACCGTCGCGGGTGACATCACCGGCCCCACATTGGACGATGTTACCAATACGCCCGAATTCGATCTGAACAATTTCGGCACCTTCAATGTGCTGAGCGGCACGGGCATCGACCTGACCAGAACCGGGACCATCAACGTCACCCGCCCCACCGTCACCGCCACGCAGAACCGCAGAGACAATTTCGCGGCCCCCGGTGGCGAGCGCGATTTCGTCATGGGGCAATTCGGTGCGATCCGTCTGCGCGACCGCAGCGGCGATATCAACTTTGTCAGCACCGGCGACGTGTCGCTGGATGGCGGCCAAAGGAACCTGTCCGTGGACCGCAGTGCCGAAGTTGGCGTGAACCAGCGCGTATTTTCCACGCGGTTTGCGTCCGGGTCAGCGGGACAGTCGACCAACAGCGCCCATTTTGGTGTTGTTATCGAAGGCAACGCTGACGTCACAGCGGTCCAGAATGGCGACATCAACCTGACGGGTGGCGGGGTCAGCACCTCGGTCGAGACAACGGGCGCCATCGCGGCAACCATCGCCACTCATAGCGGCGGCCGCGGGGTGTTCATCACCGACAATGATGCGGGAGACGTCGATCAGGTCAGCTTTCTTGATCAGACCACGTTCACGCTCAATGGCGACGTCACGTTGACGGGCGCGGATGTCGAAGCCCGCGCCAAGGCCAATGACGTGCCAGGTGGCAGCGCCAACACCAAGGCGACCGCGCAAGTCGATCTGTCATCCCAGATCGGTGTCTGGGCGAACAAGCCCAGCGCGCGTGACATTACGGTCAACGGTGACATTCGCGTCACAAACGGGACGACCATAATCTCGGCACAGGCTGTGGATGACGCCGGACAAGCCAGCGGATTGGTTGCGGTCCGCGGTGTAGGCACAGGCGGGAGCGGGTTCGAAGGCAGCGCGTTCCTGAGAGACGACACGAATACGCCAAAACTGTCGCTGAACGTCACCGGCGATATCATCGTGGCCGGTGGGGACGTCGTGGCGGATGTCACCGGCACAGGGACGTCGACCTTGAATGATCTGTCAGACCTGCCCACAGGTACCCCGCGCGAGACACTCACCATCAATCGGTTTGGCGGCAGTTCCGCGACGGGTCTGTCACTGTTTGCGACTGAGGTAGACTATGACTTGGGCGGCAACATCACAGCAACTGGCGGCAACGCCACGGGCACGATGACCGGGTCCGACATGAATGCAGTTTTCAACGGCGGCAATGCCACGGCCATGAGTTTCAGCGCCGGAAGCGCCATTGGCGGGGGTGCATTTAATAAGGTTGAGGACAGTTTGATGAACGCCGATGGCGGTGATGCTGACTTGACCCTTGATGGCACCAACCTTGAGGCTGAAATGCGCGGCGGCAACAGCATCGGGACAAACGTGTCCATCGGTGCGGTTGGGCAATCCGGCTATACCCAGACCGGTGCTATTGCGGTGACCGGCGGCGATGCGCGCGGCACCGCCTCTGCCGGTTCGACGATTTCGGCCACGGGTGGATCGGCAACCGGGTACAGTTTCAATGCCGGAGGTCGCCCGGAGGGCGCGCCTGAGACGTCCACCGCAACCATCCGAAGCGAGGGCGAAATCACTGTCACGGGCGGCGATGCGACCCTGACCGGCGACGGCACCGCAATTGGCGGGGAAGCAACCGGAATCATTTCCTTCCTGACCGGAGCCGATGCGCCGCCGCTTGTGGAACATGACGGGATCATCCGTGCCACGGGGGGCGCAGGCATCACGCGGCAAGGGGCGGCCACGGGCATCAACATCTCGGATTTCGGGTTCACCAGCACGGCCAGCGATGGGTCCACCGTGGACAACGACGCCAATATTCTGGTGACGGGTGACATCTATACGGATGGCACGGGCGTTGAAGACACGCTGACAGGCAACGAGCTGGTGTCGGGATCAAATGGGATCAACGCGGCGGTCACCGGCGATGCGCAGGTTGTCGTGGATGGCGGGTTGGTCGATGTGCGGGGATCCAAGAGCAACGGCATCACGGTCCGTGCCGCCACCAGCCTGACCACATTGCGCAACGGGACACGGGTAAACGTGACAGCGGACAGGGGCGCGGGCATCGCGCTCGGCACGTCTCAACGCGTCTTCGAGAACCCGTCCGAGGTGGCCAGCGTCAACCGCATCGTGATCGACCAGACCAGTGCCGTGATCACAGAGGCTGGCATCGGCATTCAGGACGACGGCCGCACGCGCGTGTTCGACATAGACCCCGATACCAACGACGCCGTGCCGCGGAATGTCGATTTGGGCAATCAGACCACGGTCGACATCGCGGGCACGTTGAGCAGTGGCATCGGGATTGCGATGGATCTCGGCGCCGGGACGGACACTCTGATCCTCCGGCGCACAGCGGCCATCACGGGCGTGTCGCGGCTGGGTGCGGGGGATGACCGGTTCATCTACCAGAACTTTGCCGAGACGAACGCAGTCGATGGCGGCGATGGGCGCGACAGCGTTGTCGTCTCGGTCGCCTCTGGCCAGAATGCGCGGTTCAATCCGCAATCCGAGATCCCGAATTTCACCAATTTCGAGGCGATCTCGAAATCCGGGGTTGGCACGCTGACGGTAGGCGGCGCTGCCTTTGCGAACGGCCCGATTGATTTCGAAGTGCTGAACGGTGCGGGCATTGTCGACAGCGATCAGGCCAATCTGGGCGTGATCGTGGGGGCCGGGGCACAGTTCCGGACCGACAATCAGGTGGCCAATATCCTGGTGCGCGATCAAGGTGTGGCCAACGGCACGGGCACCGCATCGGGCCTGACCAATGAGGGGCGTTTCGCGCCCGGCAATTCCATCGGCACCTTTACCGTCACGGGTGACTTCGCGCAGACCGCGACGGGCCAGCTGGACATCGAGATTGCCGCAGACGGCGGCTCGGATTTGGTGGCTGTGTCCGGAACGGCCACACTGGACGGGACGCTTTCGGTGCAGGGTATCGGGTATCCGACCGGGTTCCCCGATACGCAGTCCTATACCATCCTGACCGCAAATGGCGGCATCGCCGGTGCCTTTGCCAACGTCACAGACAACCTGCCGGACGTGGATGTCGTTGCCGCCTATTCTGCTAACAGCGTCGCCATCAGTTACAGCCGGGGTACGATGCCCGGCGGGCCGACCACCGACATGTCCGACAAATCCATCCATGCCAACGCGTTGCAGGCCGGTCTTGCCAGTGTCGGTTTCTTTTCCAACCACCTGCGCGCGCGGGGCCGAGCGCACGGCCCCTCTGGCGCGGGGCGCGATACGCTGGCCTTTGCGGGGCTTGACGGGCCGGTGTTCTCGTTCGCCGACCAGACCCCCGGCTTTACCGCCGAAACCGGCGCGCTCTGGCTCAGCCCGTTTGCATCCCGCGCGGATGTGGACGCCACGGCGGTCGCGACAGGATACAGTGCCGACACCAACGGCCTTGCCCTCGGCTATGAGGTCACGACGCCTGATGGCGCGGGGTTCGTGCGCAAGGGTATCGCTCTGGGCTTTTCCACCACGGATGTGGCCAGCGGGGCCAGCAGTGCAGACATCGACACCACGCAGATCGGCGCTTACTACCACCTCGAGCGCGGGCCACTGCGCCTGACAACAGCGGCGACCTTCGGCAGCCAATCCCACGACATCACCCGTACGATCCCAATCGCAGGCATGGCGCCCGCGATTGCACGGTCGTCTGCGGATGGCTTTGCGTTCGAGATCGGCGCCGACCTGTCCTACAACCTCGCGCAGCACTATGGCTGGGCCAACGCCGACACCTTGCGCGTAGCCCCTGTCGTGTCGTTGCAGCATTCCGTGGTCAAGCGGGACGGATACACCGAAACCGGCGCGGGCATTCTGAACCTGACGGTCGCGCCCGAGCGCTATGCACGCACCGTTCTGGGGGTCGGGATGGAGTACGAACAGCTCTTTCGCGGCCAAAACGGGATGGTGATCAAACCGTCCCTTTCGGTGAAATACGAACACGCGTTCGGCGCAGAGGCGGCAACCGTATCCAGCGCCTTGGCTGGTGTCGCGGGCGCGTCCTTTGCCGATCGTGGCGCAATCGTAGGCGACAACACGATCGCCGTCGGCGCAGGGGTCGAATTCCAGATCAAGGACAACTTTTCGGTCGATGTGCGCTATTCCGGGCGTTTCAGCAACAGCGCCGACACGCATACGGCATCGATCAGCGCGGTCTGGAAGTTTTAGGCCTTTGAGGTCAATTCAAGCACCTCGGCAATAGCGTCCCAGAAAGCGTCCGCGTGGCTTGCGATCCCCAGTTGCCCTGCCCCCTTGATCACGCGCAAATCCGTTTGCGCATGATCTGCGAGGTGGTCACGCAGAACCGCCGCTGTGGTGAAATGATCGTCTGCGCCATGCAAGAAAGTGGTCCGCACCTGAAAGCCTGACGCCAGTTGATCCGACTGGCCCTGCACCAGATCGAAATCCGAAGCGATACCCAATGTCGAATGCGCGTGCAGATCGCGGTACCAGTCAAAGGCGGCACCGGCGCCCACCTTGCCCGTCAGCGCGTCCAGATCTGACGCACAGCTGCTGAAGAGCTTGCGTAAAACGAACCGGGTCGTACGGGCGTTGGAAAACACGCGGCGCTGAAACTGCGTGCTGAGCTTCTTGTACATGCCGTTGTGCTTGCCAAGCTTGCGCAGACCTTCGAGAAACTTGGCCGAGGGCGTTGCCGGTTCGCGCCGCTTGTTCATCAGGTTGACCGATGTGACGACAGCGCGGCTCAGAAGGTCGGGATCCTTTTGCGACATGCGCATTGCAAAGAACGCGCCCGTCGCCTGACAAAGCACATCCACAGGCCCGGACCACGTCGCCTTGGCGAAGGACAGCAAATCGTCCACGGTTTGATCGACCAGCGCGCCGTCGTTGAACGCGGACGCGCAGGCCTGATCATCCAGATAGCCGCCGCGCACCGGGACAATCAGCCGAATGTAGTAGCGGTCCAGCGCGTCCTGCGCGTTCAGGAGTAGAAAGGGAAAGAGATAGCCGTGCAGCACCAACAGCGGTTTGCCGTCCAGCGGCCCCATATCCCAGACCCGCATCAGCCGTCCCGTAGCCAGCCGCTGGCTGGACAGGCGAATGGGCGTGCGCAGATGGCGCGCGGTGAAACTGTCGATCACCCGGCTTTGATGCGGATCCTGTTCGCACAAGTACATGAGGTGGATCAATTGACTGACCAGCGTGCGCACCGTTTCCGCCTGCGTGTTACAGCCCAGCTTGCTCATCGCGCGTTTGAGGTGGCTGCGCTTGGTCTCGATGGACACGTCGTCCTTTTGCGCGGCCTGCATGGGGCTCAGCCCGCCGACAAGCTGAAACACCACCAGCCGTTCTGACGGCGTCAACTGGTTCTGGCGATTGAAGAGGTCAAACACCTCGTCAAAGAGGTCGCGGGTCACGAGAACGGTGCGCAGCGTGTTCCGCTTGGCGCCAGTGTCGGACACGGTTGTAAAGGGTACACACCAGTGAAATCCATCCTTCGCGCGCGCGGCAATAACCATGCCCGCCTGAAGGCGCTGGCCCGTGGCAATGTCGTTCATCTCGGTGATTTCCGGATGGCTGCCGGGCTCCAGAACGCTCACGGTCTCCATGCTGCGCGCGTTGGAAATGCCAGCGCGCAGGAAAGCGCCATCCAGTTGGAATTCGGCCCAGATGATGCGTTCGGAGATCGCCGAGTCATCCCGCCCGAATTGCGCGATCAGGTCACTTTGCAGCGCACGCGATTCCTCGGTCGGTGCCAGCGAAAACACATCCCGCAACGTGTCGTGCAGATCTGAGGCAGTGCTGCGCAAGAATGGCCCCCCAGCCCATTTCCTGACCCGCAGCCTACCCGATTTTCAGCCAAAAATCACCTGTTTTGCTGCGACACGACCGCGTTCGGGCGCGCTTGCCTGTATTGACGGCGCGCGTCAGATCAGGCGGTCGACAAGAGCGCGCAGAACGGCCCGGTCGGTGTCATCGACGGCAGCCGTTCGGCTGCGCCACAACGTGGCCTGCGAGGCGAGGATCAGACCGTCGGACAGGATCTTGAGGTGATTGGCGCGCAGGGTTTCACCGCTTGATGTGATGTCGGCGATGGCCTCCGCGGTTTCGTTGGCCACGGTGCCTTCGGTCGCGCCCTGACTGTCGACGATGGCATAGTCCGCCACGCCCGCATCGCGCAGGAAATCCCGCACCAACCGGTGGTATTTGGTCGCAATCCGCAACCGGAACCCGTGGGTCGCGCGGAACGCCGCGGCCACCGCATCAAGGTCATCTGTCAGGTCCACGTCCACCCAGCCACGCGGCACGGCCAGCACCAGATCCGCATGGCCGAACCCCATTTCTGCCAGCGGTTCGACCTGTTGCTCCCACAGGGGCAATTTCTCATGAATGAGATCAGTGCCCGTGACGCCCAGGTGGATATGCCCTGCAGCCAGTTCACGGGGTACTTCGCCCGCGGAAAGCAGCACAAGGGCCACGCCCTCCACCCCTTCGACAGCACCTGCGTATTCGCGATCCGAGCCTGTGCGCGTCAGCGTGATGCCACGCTTGTCGAACCAGTCGAACGTCTTTTCCATCAGCCGCCCCTTGGACGGCACACCCAGCTTGATCATTGCGCCCGCTCCAGATCGACAAGGAGGCCGGGACGGATCACCGCACCCACCGCGGGGATCTCGGCCCCTTGGCCCAGCCTGCGGGTCAGCGCGTCATAGCGCCCGCCAGAGGCCACAGGCGGCAGGTCGGGCCGCCCGTCGGCGTAGAACCCAAAGACAAAGCCGTCGTAATATTCCATCGACGTCCGTCCATAGCTGGTTTCGAATTCAAGGCTGTCGATATCGATCTGCCGCGCCGCGAGCGCCTTGGCACGGGCGTCCAGACGTTTGACGGCCGGGCGGATCGCAGGCAGGTCAACAGACAGGTCGTGCAGCTGCGACAGCGCAAAGGGCAGTGTTTCGCGCACGTTCAGGAGGGCATCGAGGCACTCCATCTGCGCGGCGGCAATCGGCGGTTCGGCAGCATCCGCGCGCAGGGCGGCAATGCGGGCATCGATTTCCGCCTGACTGCGCAATCCGGTCAGCGGCGCGTCGGTCGCGGTTTTTCCCGCCAACAAGGCCGCACGCGTTTCGGGTTGCGGCACGCGCCCCGAAAACCGGTCCAGCAGGGCGCGAAAGCGGCGCGGCCGCCAGATGTGGCGCCGCAGCGCCGCCTTGCGCCGGTCGGAGGTATCGAGCCCGTCCACCGCCGCCATCAGGATGCCGATATCACCGGTAGAGGCGCGCAGGCCAAGCGGGGCCGTCACCTCGGAAATCAGGGCGAACACCTCGGCATCTGCTGCGGCGGGATCGGTGCGGTCAAAGACCTCGTACCCCACCTGCAGGTACTCGCTCGCGCGCTCCGGGTCGTCTTCCTGCCGCCGGAACACTTCGCCCGCATAGGTATAGCGCGCAGGCTCCGCCCCGTGGGCCATGTGCATCTGCACCACGGGCACGGTGAAATCGGGGCGCAGCATCTGTTCGCCACGCAGCGCATCAGAGGTGACATAGGCGCGCGCGCGGATGTCTTCGCCGTAGAGATCAAGCAACAACCCGGCGGGTTGAAGGACGGGCGGCTCGACCACCTGTGCGCCCATCTGCGCAAAGCGGGCCCGCAGGGCATAGGCCCTTTGACGCGTGTCGGTCATCCGTTCAGGATCTCTTTGACTTTGGCCAGCATCTGGTCGCGGGGCACTTCGAACTGGCTGGGCCGGTCCTTCCATTCCTCGTGGGTCGCGGTTTCCGCAATCTTGGCGCCGAGGATCAGATCCTTGATCTGCACGACGCCGCGCGCGTTCTCGTCCCCGCCTTCGATGATGGCGATGGGCGCATTGCGTTTGTCCGCATATTTCAGCTGGTTGCCGAAATTCTTCGGATTGCCGAGGTAGACTTCGGCCCGGATGCCCGCACTGCGCAATTCGGCGACCATCGCCTGATAGTCGGCCATCCGGTCGCGGTCCATAACGGTGACGACGACCGGGCCTGCCTCGCTGGTGCCGATCCGGTTCGTGGCGCGCAAGGCGGCCAGCAGGCGGTCAACGCCGATGGACACGCCCGTGGCGGGCACTTCCTGTCCGGTGAACCGCTTGACCAGATCGTCGTAGCGCCCCCCGCCCGCGACAGAGCCGAACTGGACCGTCTGGCCCTTTTCGTTTTGCACGTCAAACGTCAGTTCGGCCTCGTAGACCGGACCGGTATAATAGCCCAAGCCGCGCACGACCGAAGGGTCGATGATGATCCGGTCGGGGCCGTAGCCTGCGGCGTCAAGAAGGGCGGCGATCTCTTCGAGCTCGTCGACACCCTTTGTGCCGATGTCAGAGCCGTCCACAAGTTCACGGAGCCGCGCCACGGTCTCGGACCCTGTCGCACGCTGCGCGTCCATGAAGCCCATCACAACGTCCGCATGCGCGTCCGTCAGGCCCGCTCCCTTGGTGTAGTCGCCGCTCTCGTCCTTGCGCCCTTCGCCCAGCAGCGCGCGCACGCCGTCCGGCCCCAGCCGGTCGAGCTTGTCGATGGCGCGCAGCACGATGCCACGCTCGGCCTCCTTGTCGTCGCCAGCAAGGCCCGCGACCTCCATCACGCCGTTCAGCACCTTGCGGTTGTTGATGCGGATCACGTAATCGCCGCGCTGGATGCCCACGGCCTCGAGCGTGTCCGACAGCATCGCGCAGATCTCGGCATCGGCGGCCATGGACGCCGTGCCCACCGTATCCGCATCGCATTGATAAAACTGGCGAAACCGCCCCGGCCCCGGCTTTTCATTGCGCCAGACCGGCCCCATCGTATAGCGGCGATAGGGGTTCGGCAGGTCGTTGCGGTGCTGGGCATAGACGCGGGCCAGGGGGGCCGTCATGTCATAGCGGAGCGCGAGCCAGTCGCCGTCTTCCTCCTGCCAGGCAAAGACCCCTTCGTTTGGGCGGTCCACATCGGGCAGGAACTTACCCAGCGCCTCGACCGTTTCGACCGCGCTCGATTCGAGCGCGTCAAAGCCATAGCGATGATAGACGCCTGCGATCTTTTGCAGCATCTCGGCGCGGTCGGTGACGTCCGTGCCGAAATAGTCGCGAAAGCCCTTGGGCGTTTGTGCCTTGGGGCGCGGGGTCTTCTTGGGCTTGGCCATGGTGCCGCTCCGATTGGGTTTGGGCGCGCAATACCGTAGCTGCGGTAAGGGGGCAAGGCACGGGTTGCTTGCGTTGGCCGGGAGATTGGCCCACACCGGGGGCATGACTGACACCCGCATCAACGCCCTCGAAGAACAGATCGCCCACCTGACACGCACCGTCGATGACTTGTCGGACATCGTGGCCCGTCAGGAACGCGAAATCGCCGTGCTGACGCGGCGCGCGCAATTGCTGATGGAGCGGGAGGCCGAACGCGAGGCGCAAGGCGGTGGCGGCATTGTCGTGGGCGACGAACGCCCGCCGCATTACTGACCCCGTCAGGGGGTTTTCAGCGCCGCGGCCAGCACTTGGCCATCATGCAGCAACATGTCCGCCCAGCGCGCATTCGCGCCAAAGTTCTCATAGACGCTGACAAAGGCCGTGGTTTTCTCCAGCCGCGTGATCCGGTCGCCGCAGGGCGTGTTCCGGCCTACGTTGCAGATGCGCGATTTCACCTTTTCATAGGCTTTGTCGGTGGTGGAATAAGGGTATTCCTTGGCGGGCAACCCATAGCGCAGCTGTTCGTGAAATTCGGGCGAGCCGAAGATCGCGAGCGATGCCGTGAATTGGCGCGGGCATTTGTCGGCAAACCCGGTGATATAGAACGTCCGGGGTCCGGCGCTGTCCGGAGCACTGTCATAGAGGTAATACCCCTGCCCCTTGCGCGCAGCCCGGTCGACCAGCTTGCCCAGATCACGTTGCTTTGCGTCACAGACACGGGCGATTTCGCCAAAGGGCAAAACGGTGCCCGTGGGCACATCCTGCGCATCGGGCCCGTTGCGCACTGGTGTTGCGCGCAGACCGCCAAACAGGCCGCGGCGTTTTTCGGGCTCCACCAGATCGGGCAACGAATCCGGGTCGACCGCTTCGACCTCAAGAGAGGCAAGCTCCACCGGCGTCTCTTCGGCCTCGGGTACCGTCGCGGGTTCCGGGGCGACCTCGGCGCGGTTTTCCGCGTCTGCCGCACGACGCAGCCACCCAAGAACACCACCCCTTGCCGGGGCGGCTTCTGCGTCCGATACCGCGACCACGGGATCAGCAGGCGCGTCTGCGGTCGTTTCGGCGGCAAAGATCTCGGTCAGGACGCTGCCCTCGCGGGCCAGTTCCGCGTCCGTGGGAAGGGCGGCATTGCCGGCCTCTTCGGGCAATGGGGTCAGACCGTCCGACACCCGTTCGACGTCGCCCAGCGGATCCCCGCAGGCAGTCAGCAACAGGCAAACCGGCACGATACACCATCCCATGAACTTCATGGCCACACTCCTCCTGCGCAGTGACCTACCTCGACAGCGCGTTCACGTAAAGTGTGACGGCACGGCCCCGCCTACATGTCCTGCACATCCAGCACGCCGGACAACGATTTGATCGCGCCCTTGATCTGCGGGGTGACAGGAAATTCGGAGCCGAGATCCATTTCGACCTCACCCGGCAGGCTGTCATCCATGAGGCAGACGATGATCGGCCCGCGCCCCGCACCCGCAGGTGTCCGGGACGCGCCATCCAGCACGGACGCAACAGAGGCCAGCGCCGTCGGCGCTTCGACAAAGATGCGCAGTCCCATGCCGCTCACATCCGCAACGACCGTGTCGATGGGGGCGACCGACCGGCCAAGCAGCTTGAGCTGATCGCTTTCCATCGTGGCCTCGACCGTGACGATGACCTTGGCGCCGGTCACCAGATGATCCTGCGATTTCTCGAGGCTTTCGGAAAACAGCGTGACCTCGTAAGCCCCTGTCGTGTCCGACATCTGGCAAAAGGCAAAGCGGTTGCCTTTGGCCGATTTGCGCACCTGTAGCCCAGCCACAACACCCGCCAGTTTCGCCACCAGCGGCTGGCCTTCGGCCTTGGCCGTCACCTCGTCCAGCGTGATCACGCCCTTGCGTTTGAGCGGGCCCATGTAGTCGTCAAGCGGGTGCCCGGACAAATAAAAGCCCACGGCCTTGTGTTCCTCGCCCAGCCGCTCGGCGGGCAGCCAGTCATCCACCGGCATCATCCGCGGTTCGGGCAGGTCATCCCCGGCCTCGCCGAACAGCGACACCTGGTTCGAGTTCTTCTGGTCGTGGATCGCAGCGGAATAGGCCGAGAGCGCATCCAGCGCGTCAAAGACACGGCGGCGATTGGGGTCGAGTTGATCAAATGCGCCGGCACGGGCCAGCATCTCGAGCGGGCGCTTGCCCACACGTTTCAGATCCACCCGGCGGGCAAAGTCAAAGAGGGTGGCAAAGGGTTTGTCGCCGCGCCCCTCAACCACCAGCCGCATCGCCTCGACGCCCACATTCTTGAGCGCGCCCAGCGCATAGACCAGTGCGCCGTCGACCACCTTGAACGTCGCGTCGCTTCGGTTGACGCAAGGCGGCACCCAAGGCAGGTCCAGCCCTTTGCGGACCTCTTCGAAATAGGTCGCGAGCTTGTCCGTCAGATGGATATCGCAGTTCATCACCCCGGCCATGAATTCCACCGGGTGATTCGCCTTGAGCCATGCCGTCTGGTAGCTGACCACCGCATAGGCCGCCGCGTGGGATTTGTTGAACCCGTAGTTGGCGAACTTGTCCAGAAGGTGCCAGACCTCAAGCGCCTTGGCCTCGTCCACGCCGTTTTCAGCCGACCCTTTCAGGAACTTGGGCCGCTCGGCATCCATCGCCTCCTGGATCTTCTTACCCATCGCCCGGCGCAGCAGGTCGGCCCCGCCAAGCGAATAACCCGCCATCTCCTGCGCAATTTGCATCACCTGTTCCTGGTAGACGATGATGCCCTGGGTTTCGTCCAGGATGTGATCAATGGACGGGTGCAGCGTGTCCCGCTCACTCTGCCCGTTCTTGACCTCGCAGAATTTCGGAATGTTCTCCATCGGGCCGGGGCGATAGAGGGCCACAAGCGCGATGATATCCTCGATACAATCGGGCTTCATGCGTTTGAGCGCATCGATCATGCCCGAACTTTCCACCTGGAACACGGCGACCGTCTTGCCCGCCGCATAGAGTTTATACGACGCCTCGTCATCCAGCGGGATGCCGCCGATGTCGTTCTCCATTCCGTCGGCGGGCTCATAAAGTTCGGTTCCGTCGGCGGCGATGTGCAGCTTGCGCCCCGACCCAAGGATCTGATCCACCGCGTTCTGGATCACGGTCAGCGTCTTCAGGCCCAGAAAGTCGAACTTGACCAGCCCGGCCTGTTCCACCCATTTCATGTTGAACTGCGTCGCGGGCATGTCGGACCGGGGGTCCTGATAGAGCGGGACAAGCGCATCAAGCGGCCGGTCCCCGATCACCACCCCCGCCGCGTGGGTCGATGCGTTTCTCAACAGGCCCTCGACCTGCTGGCCATATTCAAGCAGCCGCGCGACCACCTCTTCGTTGCGGGCCTCTTCGCGCAGGCGCGGCTCGTCCGCCAGCGCCTTTTCGATACTGACAGGTTTTACCCCCTCGACCGGGATCAGCTTGGACAGTCGGTCCACCTGTCCGTAGGGCATTTGCAACACGCGGCCGATGTCACGCACCGCCGCCTTGGACAAAAGCGCACCAAAGGTGATGATCTGTCCCACCTTGTCACGCCCGTATTTCTGCTGAACGTAGCGGATGACTTCCTCGCGCCGGTCCATGCAAAAGTCGATGTCGAAATCGGGCATGCTGACCCGCTCAGGATTCAGGAACCGTTCGAAAAGCAACGCATAACGCAGCGGGTCCAGATCGGTGACCGTCAGTGCATAGGCCACAAGTGACCCCGCCCCGGACCCCCGCCCGGGCCCCACGGGGATGTTCTCGTCCTTGGCCCATTTGATGAAATCGGCCACGATCAGGAAATAGCCGGGGAACCCCATCCCCTCGATGATATCCAGTTCGAAATTGAGCCGTTTCTGGTACTCTTCGACACTGGCGGCGTGCGGAATGACCTTGAGCCGTTCCTGCAGGCCTTCGTTGGCTTGCCGCCGCAGTTCTTCCACCTCGTCATCGGCGAATCTGGGCAGGATCGGGTCGCGGCGATAGGCCATGAAGGCGCAGCGGCGCGCAATTTCCACGGTGTTCTCGATCGCTTCGGGCAGATCGGCAAACAACGTGACCATCTCGGCCTGGCTTTTGAAATAGTGCTGCGCAGTCAGACGGCGGCGCGGTTCCTGCTGGTCGACATAGGCACCCTCGGCGATGCAGATCAGCGCGTCGTGGGATTCGTACATATCCGGTTTGGGGAAATAGACGTCATTCGTGGCCACCAAAGGCAGGTCCATGGCATAGGCCATCTCGATGAACGGACGTTCGGTCAGCCGCTCCGCCTCTGGTTGGCCGCCCTCGCCCGGATGGCGCTGCAACTCGACATAGAGCCTGTCGCCAAAGACATCTGCCAGCCGCGTCATCAAATCTTGCGCCGCAGGCTGCTGGCCCGTCTGCAACAGCATCCCCACAGGGCCGTTTGCCCCACCCGTCAAACAGATCAGGTCTCCGGAATGCCCCGCCAATTCGTCGACAGTGACATAGGGCAACTCCGACCCGTCGCGCAGGTAGAGGCAGGAGTTGAGCTTCATCAGGTGCGCGTAGCCCGCCTCGCTTTGCGCCAGCAAAACAACGGGTGCGGGATCGCGTGGTCGCTCGCCGGGGCGCGGCGTGATGTATTGGACGTCTACCTGGCAGCCGATGATCGGCTGCACCCCGGCCCCTGCCATGCCCACCGAGAATTCCAGCGCCGCGAACATGTTGTTCGTATCCGTGAGCGCGATCGCAGGCATCTCCGCTGCGCGTACAAGATCGGGCAGTTTCTTCAGCCGCATCGCGCCCTCCAGCAACGAATACTCCGAGTGGGTGCGCAGGTGAATGAATCGGGGGGCTTGTGTCATGATGCCGATCCTAAGACCGGCTGCGCCCCATATCCAGTGGTGCCGCAAAGTTATGCACACCAAATCCGGATCGCGCACACCCCGCTCTTTGTGCCTTGCCAACAACCCTGACAGGCCGCTAGCCTGTTGCCTGATCCGCCCGGGCCTGCCTCTACGCCGCATCGAGGCCGCCATTCCCAAGGGCTTTTGGTACCGCGGCAGGTCCGACCATATGCGCACCCAGTTTCTTCTCAACGGAAGACAGGTCACCGCTGACACAACTCCGACGACAACACTGCTCGACTGGCTGCGCGACACGCGCGGCCTCACAGGCACCAAGGAAGGCTGTAACGAAGGCGACTGCGGTGCCTGCTCCGTGATGGTCACGGACACATCAGGCGCGCGCGCGCTCAATGCCTGCATCCTCTTCATGCCCCAACTGGACGGCAAGGCCGTTCGAACGGTCGAAGGCATTGCTGCGCCCGATGGCACCTTGCACCCCGTGCAGCAGGCGATGATCGAACACCACGGCAGCCAATGCGGCTTCTGTACGCCGGGCTTCATCACCACCATGGCCACGGCACATCTGAACGGTGCCACTGATCACGACATACAACTGGCAGGCAACCTGTGCCGGTGCACCGGCTACGCCCCCATCATCCGCGCCGCCAAAGAGGCCGCCGGAGCCCCCGTGCCCGCCCACATGCATGACACTCCCGTTCCTTTCGCCGAAAATACCTCGGGGGAGCCGAAGGCGGGGGCAGCGCCCCCTACAACCCCCGGAGAGTTGGCCAAATGGCTGGATGGACATGCGAACGGCACGCTTGTCGCCGGGGCCACAGATGTGGGCCTGTGGGTGACCAAGGAATTCCGCGATCTGGGACCAGTGGCGTTCCTGAACCGCATCCCTGAACTTGCGGGCGTGACAGTGACGCCAGACGTCATCCACATGGGCGCAGCCACCACGCTGACCGAATTGCAAACCGCCATCGCCCCGCATCACCCGGCCTTTGCCGATCTCATTCATCGTTACGGGTCGGTGCAGGTCCGCAATGCAGCCACCATCGGCGGCAATGTCGCCAACGGATCCCCCATCGGCGATGGCTCGCCCGCGCTGATCGCTCTGGATGCCACGCTGCACCTGCGGTCCGTGCACGGGACGCGAACGCTTCCCGTGGCAGAGTTCTTCATCGCGTATGGCAAACAGGACCGCGCGCCAAACGAATTCATCGAAGCGATAACGATCCCACGGCAAGACGACGCCTTGCGGTGCTACAAGATCTCGAAACGATTTGATCAGGATATCTCGGCCCTATGCGGCTGCTTTTGGATCGACGTAAAGGACGGCACCGTGACCGAAGCGCGCCTTGCCTTTGGCGGCATGGCGGGCACGCCTGTACGCGCGCAACACGCAGAGGCCGTCTTGCAAGGCCGACACTGGTCCGAGGCGCAGATCCGCATGGCGATGACCGCACTGGCCGATGACTTTACGCCCCTGTCAGATATGCGCGCCTCTGCTGCCTATCGCATGGAGGCCGCGCAAAACATGCTCTGGCGTGCCTGGATCGAGGACAGCGGGGCCGCGACTAATGTGCGCGCGGTGATGCCATGAGCGTCTCCAAGCCCCTGCCCCATGACGCCGCCCACCTGCATGTCACTGGTGCCGCCCGTTACGTAGATGACACCCCCGTGCCCGCCGGCACACTGCATCTTGCATTCGGGCTCAGCAATGTGGCCGCCGGACGGATCACATCTATGGATCTCGACCCCGTGCGGGCGGCACCCGGCGTGATCGACGTGCTGGTCGCAGAGGATCTGCCCTTTGCCAATGACGTCTCTCCCTCCGCGCATGACGAACCGCTCCTGTCCGACGGCACGGTGCATTATGTGGGCCAGCCGATGTTTCTGGTGGTTGCGAAATCCCATCTGGAGGCGCGGTTCGCCGCGCGACAGGCGGTTGTGGACATCGCCGCCGAGACCCCGATTTTCAGTGTCGAGGACGCAATGAAAGCGGATGCGTGGTTCGAGGACGTGCCCCGGATCTACAGCCGGGGGGATCCCGCCAGCGAGATCGCGGGGGCGACCCATCGGCTGTCTGGCCGGATAGAGATTGGCGGGCAGGAACATTTTTATCTCGAAGGACAGGCCGCACTCGCTTTGCCGGGCGAGGACGGCGACATGCACATCATCTCGTCTACCCAACATCCCACCGAAATTCAGCACAAGGTCGCGGAAGCCATCGGCGTGCCGATGCATGCTGTGCGCGTGGAAACGCGGCGCATGGGCGGCGGGTTTGGCGGCAAGGAAAGCCAGGGCAACGCGCTGGCCGTCGCCTGTGCCGTTGCGGCCCGAAATACGGGCCGCGCGTGCAAGATGCGCTATGACCGCGACGACGACATGATCGTGACCGGCAAACGGCACGATTTCCGCATTGAATATGATGTGGGTTTTGACGATGCGGGCCGCATCCTTGGCCTCGATGTCCGGCATTTCACCCGCTGTGGCTGGGCCATGGACCTGTCGTTGCCCGTGGCGGATCGGGCCATGCTGCACGCCGACAACGCCTACCATCTGCCGCACGTTCGCATCGAAAGCCACAGGCTGCGCACCAATACCCAATCGGCAACCGCGTTTCGCGGGTTTGGCGGGCCGCAGGGCATGTTGGGGATGGAGCGGATCGTCGATCATGTGGCCGGGCATCTCGGGCTGGATCCACTGGCGGTGCGGGTGGCCAATTTCTATGCCTCCGGCGGGCATATTTCCGGAACAATGAAGGTGCAGACAACGCCCTATGGTCAGGCGGTCGACGATTTCATAGGGGATGCCGTGGTGGCGCGACTGCGCGAGACGTCGCAATACGACGCGCGGCGCGCAGCCATCGCAGAGTGGAACGCGGGCCAGCCGGTTTTGAAAAAGGGGATCGCCCTAACACCGGTCAAGTTCGGCATCAGCTTTACCCTGACCCATCTGAACCAGGCCGGGGCCTTGGTGCATGTGTATGCGGACGGCTCGATCCACCTGAACCATGGCGGAACGGAAATGGGCCAGGGTTTGTTCCAGAAAGTCGCGCAGGTTGCAGCCAGCCGATTTGGCGTGCCGCTGACAGCGATCAAGATCACGGCAACAGATACCGCCAAGGTGCCCAATACGTCCGCAACGGCAGCGTCCTCCGGCAGCGATCTGAACGGGATGGCGGTGAAAGCGGCCTGTGACATGATCCGCGACCGTATGGCGGCGCATCTGGCCGAGTTGCACCAATGCGCTCCCGAAGCGGTGGTGTTCTACGCAGGCCGCGTGCGGGCGGGCAGTGGCGATTACAGTTTCGCCGAAGTGGCCGCCATGACCTATGAGGCGCGGATCAGCCTGTCGGCCACCGGGTTTTACAAGACACCCGACATCCAATGGGATCGGATCAAGGGTGAGGGGCGGCCGTTTTTCTATTTTGCCTACGGGGCGGCAGTCACAGAAGTGGTCATCGACACTCTGACCGGCGAGAACCGGATTCTGCGTACCGACATTCTGCATGATGCAGGCGCGTCGCTGAACCCGGCGCTGGATATCGGTCAGGTAGAGGGCGGCTATGTGCAGGGAGCGGGCTGGCTGACCACGGAAGAGCTGGTTTGGGACGATGCGGGTCGGTTGCGCACCCATGCGCCGTCCACCTACAAGATCCCGGCCTGCGCCGACCGCCCGGACATTTTCAATGTGGCGCTGTGGGACGGTGAGAACCGGGCCGACACGATCTACAAATCCAAGGCAGTGGGTGAACCGCCGCTGATGCTGGGCATATCGGCGTTTTTGGCGCTGAGCGATGCGGCGGCGGCCTGTGGGCCGCATTACCCCGACTTGCAAGCGCCTGCGACACCCGAGGCGGTGTTGCGGGCAGTTCACGCGGCGCGCGGCGATGTTTGACCGCGCGGGCCTGATCGCTGCCTGTGCGAAACATGGGCCTGTCGTGCGGGTCGTGATTGCCGATGTCCGTGGATCGGCCCCGCGCGAGGTTGGCGCGGCGATGCTGGTGTGGGCCGATGGTCAATCCGGCACGATTGGAGGCGGCGCGCTGGAATACGCGCTTGCAGATGCAGCCCGGCACCTGGCCACAGATCGGCGCACGCGGCACGCGCTTGGGCCCGATATGGGGCAATGCTGCGGCGGGTCGGTCGAGGTGCTGAGCGAAGTCTATGATCTCGAACGGGCGCAATCGCTTGCTGTTGACGTGGTGGCACGGGGCACGGGCCCAATGCCGCTATCGGTCAAGCGCCTTTTGCGGATCGCGCGGGCGCAGGGCGTTTTGCCTGCCGAACAGATGCATGACGGATGGATGGTTGAGCCTGTGGCGCAGCCCGGACACGCCCTGTGGATCTGGGGCGCAGGGCATGTGGGGCGCGCACTGGTGGATGTGACGCACAAGATACCCGGGCTGGCGCTGAGCTGGGTCGATACCGGGCCTGAACGGTTTCCTGCGACGGTACAAGAGGGCGTGACGTGCATCCCTGCGGCAGATCCGGCCTTGCTGGCCGCGCATGCCCCGGAGGGCGCGCATCACCTGATCCTCACCTATTCGCACGATATAGACCTTGCGCTATGCCACGCCCTATTGGCCCGCGGCTTTGCCAGTTGCGGCCTGATCGGGTCGGCTACCAAATGGGCGCGGTTTCGCAAACGCTTGGGACAATTTGGTCATGGCCCTGCGCAAATTGCGCGCATCACCTGCCCGATTGGCGATCCGTCTTTGGGCAAGGATCCGCATATGATTGCGATAGGGGTCGCGCATCGGCTAGCACTGTCCCTGCAAGCGACGGAACTGGCGACGGAGAAACGCGCATGACAGACCTTTTGGCCCTGCGCGGCCTGACCAAGGCGTATCCCGGTGTCATTGCAAATGATGACGTGTCGCTGTCGATTGCGCCCGGAGAAATTCACGCGCTGCTGGGGGAAAACGGGGCGGGCAAATCCACTTTGGTCAAGATGATCTATGGGCTGGTCAAACCGGATGCCGGGAAGATGGAGATGAACGGTGCAGGCTTTGCCCCCACTGATCCCCGCGCCGCACGGGCCGCGGGGGTGGGCATGGTGTTTCAGCACTTTTCCCTGTTTGACGCGCTGAGCGTGGCGGAAAACATCGCCCTGGGTATGGAAACCCCGCCGCCCATGCGCACCCTGGCTGCGCGGATCGAAGAGGTCTCGCAAACCTATGGCCTGCCCCTGTCGCCGGACCGCACCGTGGGGGACCTGTCGGCAGGTGAACGCCAGCGGGTCGAGATTATTCGCTGTCTGCTGCAGGACCCCAAGCTGCTGATCATGGATGAACCCACAAGCGTGCTGACCCCGCAAGAGGTCGACATCCTGTTCAAGACCCTGCGCAAACTCAGCGCAGAAGGGACGGCGATCCTGTATATCTCTCACAAGCTAGAAGAAATCCGCGCCCTCTGTGACACCGCGACCATCCTGCGCGGCGGCAAAGTGGTCGGAGACTGCGTGCCGCGCGACACCTCGGCGCGCGAAATGGCCGAACTGATGGTGGGCAGCACGCTTGCCACACCCAAAAGCGCCGCCCACGCCACCGGCGAGGTGATCCTGTCGGTCACGAACCTTTCCGTGGCCTCGCCTTCGGCGTTCGGAATGGCGCTCAAGGACATCAGCTTTGCGGTGCAGGCGGGTGAAGTGCTGGGCATCGGCGGCGTGGCCGGAAACGGACAGGACGAATTGCTGGCCGTGTTGTCCGGCGAATTGCCCAGCGCGCCCGGTATGGTCACATTCGAAGGGCGCGATCTGGCCGGGATCGGGCCCGAAGCCCGGCGCGGTCTTGGCGTTTTGTCGGCCCCCGAAGAACGTCTGGGCCATGCGGCCGCCCCCAACATGTCCCTGACAGAAAACGCGATGCTGACAGGTGCGGCGCGCGAAGGGTTGTCAGCGCGCGGACTTTTGAACTGGCCCAAGACCCGCGCCTTTGCCACACGGATCATTTCGGAATTTGACGTCCGCACACCGGGGCCGGAGAATGCCGCCCGGTCTTTGTCGGGCGGTAACTTGCAGAAATTCGTGATCGGACGCGAGGTGCTGCAAAAGCCCGAGGTGCTGGTGGTCAATCAGCCCACATGGGGCGTGGATGCGGCCGCCGCAGCCGCGATCCGGCAGGCCTTGCTGGACCTTGCGGCCGGGGGCACGGCCGTTGTCGTGATCAGCCAGGATCTGGATGAGTTGATGGAAATTTCGGATCGGTTTGCCGCCCTGAACGAAGGGCGGTTGAGTGATCCCCGACCGACGCAGGGTCTGGATGTTGAACAGATCGGTTTGATGCTGGGCGGTGCCCACGGGATCGAGGTGGCGCATGTCTAGAAACCTCTTTGACAAGCAATCCGGAGCCGGCGCAAACCCGCTCGGCATGGCCGTTCTGTCTCCTGCCTTGTGGTTGGCCCTGCTGTTCGTCCAACTTGAAAAACGTCCACAGCCCAGCAAAGCCATGGCCTATGCCACGCCGGTGCTGGCCGTTGTGCTGACCATGATCTTTGGCGGCGTGCTGTTTGCGGTGCTGGGCAAGGACCCGTTGCAGGCCATCACGACGATCTTCTGGGAACCCATCTTTGGCGAATTCGCGTTCTTTTATCGCCCGCAATTGTTGATCAAAGGTGCGCCGCTGGTGCTGATCGCCATTGGGCTGGCCTTGGGGTTCAAGGCGGGCATCTGGAACATCGGGGCTGAGGGGCAGTACATCGTCGGGGCAATTTGCGGTGCCGGTGCGGGATTGGCGTTTTACCCGGCAGAAAGCGTGCTGATCTTTCCTCTGATGGTGTTGGCGGGCGCGCTCGGTGGGTGGGCCTGGGCCATGATCCCGGGTCTTCTGAAAGTGAAATTTGGTACCAACGAAATTTTGGTGTCGCTCATGCTGGTCTATGTGGCCGAACAGCTATTGGCCTCCATGTCACTGGGATTGCTGAAAAACCCCGAAGGGTTCGGCTTTCCCGGCTCGCGCAACCTGCAACAGTACCCCTCGGCCCATAACGCCGAGATCATCACCGGCACAGGTATGCACTGGGGGGTTGTGGCAGCGCTGATCGCTGTAATCTTTGCCTATGTTCTCTTGACGCGGCATAGTCTGGGCTTTGCTATTCGAGTCACTGGAGAGGCACCGCGCGCCGCCAAATTTGGCGGTGTGAATCCGGGCCGCCTGGTGTTGTTCTGCCTTGGCATCTCCGGCCTTCTGGCCGGGCTGGCCGGCATGTTCGAAGTATCCGGCCCGTCGGGCCAGATCAGCATCGATTTCAACGTGGGCTACGGATTCACTGCGATCATCGTTGCCTTTCTGGGTCGCCTCAACCCACTGGGCATCGTGGCTGCCGGGCTGCTTATGGCGCTGACCTATATTGGCGGGGACATCGCGCAAAGCCAACTGGGCCTGCCCGCAGCGGCGATACAGGTGTTTCAGGGGATGTTGTTGTTCTTCCTGCTGGCGCTGGATGTCCTGACCAACTACCGCGTTCGGTTCGGCAAGGGAGAAACAGCGTGACCAAACCGATTTTGTTGCTACGGACAGGGTACTGAGATGGACCTTTCAGCTATCAACCCCATCCTTTTAGTCGCTGCAATGATCGCGGCAGCCACACCCATCCTGCTGGCAGCAATCGGCGAACTGGTCGTCGAACGCGCAGGCGTGCTGAACCTCGGGGTCGAGGGCATGATGATCACCGGCGCGGTCTGCGGCTTCATCATCACGGTCAACACCGGCTCGCCCACGGTCGGGTTCATCGCGGCGGCCATCGGCGGGGCGGTGCTGTCGCTGCTCTTTGCCTTTCTGACGCAGGTGGCGCTGGCCAATCAGGTGGCCTCGGGCCTTGCGCTGACGCTCTTTGGTCTCGGGCTGTCGGCACTGATGGGGCAATCCTATGTGGGAATCAAACCGCCCCGGACCGAAAGCACACCGCTCGGCTCCCTTGCCGACATACCGGTGATCGGGCCGATTGTCTTTGGCCATGACCTGATTGTCTATCTTGGGCTCGCCATCGTGGCCGCCACATGGGCCACGCTGAAATTCACCCGCGCGGGCCTTGTGCTGCGCGCAGTGGGTGAAAACCACGATGCGGCCCACGCGCTGGGGTACAAGGTCAAACGCATCCGCACGCTGGCGATCATGTTCGGCGGCGCCTGCGCTGGTCTTGGCGGGGCTTATATCAGCCTCATCCGCGTGCCCCAATGGACCGAAGGGATGACGGCAGGTGTTGGCTGGATCGCTCTCGCCTTGGTGGTATTCGCAAGCTGGAAGCCGTGGCGTGTATTGCTGGGTGCCTATCTTTTTGGCGGAATCACACAGCTTCAACTGAACCTGCAAGGCGCAGGCGTTGCCATTCCTGTCGAGTATTTGGCAATGTCGCCCTACATCGTGACGATCATCGTACTGGTGATTCTAAGCGCAGACAAATCTCGCGCCCCCGGCTCTCTGGGGCGCACATTCCACGCCTCGGGATAAGAGGCGCACCTAAACGGGGAGAAGACCTGACATGAAATTCACAACACTTTTGGCAAGTGCTGCCATGGTACTGGGCCTTGGCGGCGCAGCGCTGGCGGACGGCCATGAAAAGACAAAGGTCGGTTTCGTCTATGTCGGCCCGATCGGCGATGGCGGCTGGACCTATGAACACGACAAGGGTCGCCTCGCGGTCGAGGCGGAGTTCGGCGACAAGGTCGAAACCGTTTATGTGGAAAACGTGGCCGAAGGGCCGGACAGCGAACGCGTGATGACGCAGATGGCGCTGGACGGGGCGGACCTGATCTTCACCACCTCCTTTGGCTACATGGACCCGACCAACAACGTCGCGGCCAAGTTCCCGGACGTGAAGTTCGAGCATGCGACGGGCTACAAGCGTTTGCACCCCAACGTGTCGACCTATTCCGCGCGCTTTTACGAAGGCCGCGCCATTCAGGGCCACATCGCGGGCAAGATGACCAAGTCCAACATCATCGGTTATATCGGGTCCTTCCCGATCCCCGAGGTGATCCGCGGCATCAACTCCGCCTATATCCACGCGGCCAAGGTGAACCCGGATGTCGAGTTCAAGATCATCTGGGTCTACACTTGGTTTGATCCGGCCAAAGAGGCCGACGCCGCCAAGGTTCTGATTGAACAGGGCGCGGACGTCGTTCTGCAACACACCGATTCCACAGCGCCCCAGGCCGCCGCGCAAGAAGCCGGTGGCGTCGTGACCTTTGGTCAGGCCTCGGACATGGGCCAGTACGCGCCCTTCCCGCGGGTTTCGTCGATCATTGATGACTGGGCCCCCTACTACATCGCGCGCACACGCGCCGTGATGGACGGCACGTGGGAGCAGAAGGACACATGGGACGGCATCGGTGCTGGCATGGTCGGCATCGGTGAAATTACGGACGCCGTGCCCGCAGATGTGAAGGAAGAGGCGCTGGCGCTCAAGGCCGCGCTGGCCGACGGTTCCTACCACGCGTTTACCGGTCCGCTGAACAAGCAGGACGGCTCGCCCTTCCTCGCCGAAGGTGAGACGGCCGATGACGGTACGCTGGCTGGCATGAACTTCTATGTCGAAGGGATCGAAGGCGAGATCCCGCAATAAGCCAGTTGGCTTTGCGATCAGGACAAGGGCCCCGCTTTGGGGCCCTTTTTCGTCAAAGTCATCGTTAACAAATGCTTGACTGTTGCTGGATATGCTCTTGCTCTGACACGGCTCTTGCAATTTCTCACCTTGGCGACGGGCCCGCCAGAAAGGACACGTAATGCGTCTCAACCGGCTCTTTTCTTGGATTTTCACTTCTCTCTGCCTCGTTGCCGCGCCTTCGGTTGCGCAGCCTGTGGATACTGTTGTGGCGGCAAACTACGCGCCATTGATGATCCAGGATGATCCTGAGCGGCCCGGTTACGCCGTCGAAGTCCTGCACGAAGCGGCCCGACGGTGCGGCCGGAGCATCGACATCACCTTCATGCCATTCGAACGGGCAATGCTGTCGTTGCGCAACGAGAAGGACGTGATCATGCCCGCGTTGTTTTTCGGCAAGAAACAGAACAACGCATTTCAGTGGTTGGTCGAGATCAACAGTGCCAACCTTCGAGTTGCGACCATTGGCGACCGTGTCGATACGCTCGAAGCGGCACGAAAACTTTCGTCCATCGCGGTGGAAAGCGGGACAACCGCGGACGCGATGCTGACCGAGCTTGGATTTGACAATCTCGTGCGCACTGTGGCGCCTGAATCCAGTGGCCTGATGCTGGCGGCCGGGCGCGTGGACGCCTGGTTTCAGGATGGAAACACGATACGGAATTTCTGGACACAGCTCGAGCTCACCGAACCTCTGGTATTTGGCGAGGTCTTGCGAGAGGTGCCCATTTATCTGGTGGCGAGCACGGGACTGAATGCAAAAGTGGCCGACGGTTACCGGATTGCGGTGGAGAACATGCGCGCCGACGGCACGCTTGATAAAATTGCAAAGCGCTACGGCAACGACTGACGTGCAACGCCGGGTGACATCCGGTGCCACGTGGTCCTTCTAACCCGGAAAAATACGCGCCATCTGTGTATCGAAATAGACCCAGGTCATCGTCGCCTTGTTCCCGGCATAACCGTGATAATGCGACTTGCCCGTGTCATTCGGCAGGCCCGCCCAAATCTTGGCAAGGTTGTTCATGAAACTGTGGCGCGGCATGTCGCCGGCAAGAAAGTCGTGCAACCCCGCCTCTGCCAACAGCACATCCGCCAACTGATCCTGGAGCCGCGGGGTAAACCGCACCTTGGGATCGACACCCAGACGTTTGACCAAGCGGCGCAAGGTGGGCGGGATGAACTGATAACGGCCGATAGCATGCGGTTGACCCGGTGTGTCGTCGATCCAGTCATAGATCTCTTGTACCGTCATGGTTGTCGGCGGCGCGCCGGGCTTGATCGTCGCGCCGTATTGCACCGCATCATAGCCTTTGGACCCGGCCTCGGCCTTGGCGATCAAGCTGCGCAAATCGGCCAAGGGGCCACGACGGGGACCGGACAAGATGTCGGGGGCCGCGGACAATCGCTGTGGCGGCGGCGACAGCAGGCTTTTACCTTCGGTGCCAAGAAACAGGCTGGGCGAGGCGCGTGCAGGTGTGGGCGTGATTGCGACCAGGGGGCGTGCTTGGGTCAAAAGGCTGCCGCGGCCTATCATCGGCAGCGCCTCGGCCCAGACCGGCCCGGCGCAAGCAACCGCGCCCACCGCCAAAATGCCCAACATCCCACGCATCGCAACTCCGTTCTGAAATCTTCGCGTTGTCCCCCTGATGCGCTTGGCATGGTTGACAGAACCTTGCCCGTGGCTTGCGATTTCCTTCAAATACGATCTAATACCTCTGCCTTGCGCGCCTCGAGAAACCGGATAAGAGGCACGTCCGTCGCCAAGTCAATCGCCCGGCCATAGGCGTGCGCCGCGTCGTCCCAGGCACGCAATTGTGCCAGAAATTCGGCCCGCGCGGCCCAAATGGATTGAACATCCGCGCCCAACTCTGCGCTGATACCGTCCAACGCTTCGAGGCCTGCGGATGGCCCGTGCAACTTCCCGGTCACGACGGTTTGCGCAACTGCGGCTCCCACTGACGGGGCGCTTTGCAACAGCGCGTGGTAGAGTTGATTGAGCGCGGCCCAATCAGTTTCGCCCGTTTCCGCGCGCGCCATGTGGACCTGTTGAATGGCCGCCTCGATCTGAAAACGGCCCGGCGCTCCCAAGGCGAATGCTCGGGCCAACATCCGGCCGGCATAAGCGCGCACGTCGCAGTCCCATAATGTCACGTCCTGCGCATCTGTCGGCACCAAAACGCCACCCCGTACACGTGCGTGACGACGCGCATGACCAAATGCAATCAGGGCCGCCAGCCCCAGCGCTTCGGGCATGTCCGGCAATAGCCGCACCAACAGATCGGCAAGGTACAGCGCCTCTTCTCCCACGCTGTCAGACGGTGCCACCCAATCGACCGTATGCGCTGCATAGACTGCTTCGAAGATCGCCTCGGCCCGGTCGGGCAATCCGTCGGCGTCCGGGACGGCAAAAGGGATGCCCGCATCGCGCACCTTGGCCTTGGCCCGCACCAGCCGCTTTGTCAGCGCCACGGGCGACACCATGAAGAGCCGCGCAATATCCCGCGCCTCGATTCCCAAAACGGTCTGGAGCATGAGCGGCGTGTGCAGATCCCGCGCAATCGCAGGGTGTGCGCAGACCATCAAAAGGGCCAGACGTTTGTCGGGCAGGGTCTGCATGTCCTCTGGGGCCGCCATGTCGGGCACCTCGTCATTGGAGTGGAACCGGGCGACGTGGCGCTGCCTGTCCGTCATCCGGTTGCGCGCCACGGTCATCAGCCAGCCGTCCGGGTTGGCAGGCACTCCGTCACGTGGCCAGGTCTCGAGCGCCTTGGCAAAGGCATCGGCCAGCGCATCTTCGGCAAGGCCGATATCGCCCGTGCGCGCAGCCAGAAAAGCAAGCAACCGGCCATAGCTGTCCCGCGCGACCCGGTCGGCCGCGCGGGCTGCGTCTGTCACCCCTCACCCATCGCGGTGGGGCGAATTTCGACCTTGCCGGTCTTGGCCGCCGGGCATTTTTCCGCCCACGCCATTGCGGCATCCAGATCGGGAACATCGACGACGAAATACCCGCCAAGCGTCTCTTTGGTATCGGCAAAAGGCCCGTCCTGCACCTGCCGCGTTCCCCCCTTGAGCGTCAGGGTCGTCGCCGTCGATACCGGTTGCAGCCAATCCGTGTCGACAAAGACACCTGCCGCGTTCAGTGCACCGATATAGGCCCCGTAAACTTCCTTTTCGGCACCCCAGTCCTCGGGCGTCATGTGGGCCAGATCGGCGGGGTCCGTGTACAGCAAGAATGTATAGCGCATGTTGTGTCCTTCCTCAGATCGCTTTGGCGAGGTTGCCAAGCCCTTGTTCAAAAGTCTTGCCGATCATGCCGTCCATGAACAGGCCCATAACGCGCCCGGCGGGGTTAAAGCCCATGTCCGCATCCATGCTCCAGGTCACGTGTACACCATCCGCGGCCGGTTGAACGGTGATGGCTTGGGTGGGCTTGCCCATCGGGCCAAGGTCGATGGCATAGCGGACCGTATCGCCGGTAACCGCGGCCACGACTTGAGTGCCCTTGCCCTCCTTGCCATCAAAGGCAAAGCCTGACCCGACCCCGGCATCCGGGCCGAAATGCGAAATCTTGAGCGCAGGATCGGTCGTCAGATACGGGTTGAAGGATTGATAGCCGGTGTTTGACGCAGCCAGCGACAGCACCGCTTCTGGTGTGGCTTGCAATGTGGCACTGCGCTCCACATGCACATGGCGTGGCAGCAACATGCTGCCTGCGACGGTCAGGGCGGCAACGCCTCCGATCCCTGCCAGAATCGTCCAAATGGTCATTTTTTGTCTCCTCGTTCAGGTCAAAGGCAACAGCGCCTTCACCCTCATGACGAACGAGCCGCGCCCCGATGGACACCGCGGCGAAAAAAATCACAGATGCGCGTCAAAAACCTGCCAGATCGGCAGCAGGGCTTGTACTTGATCCACGGTGGCCTTGACCACGCCGCGCGTGCGCCAGTCGGTCGGCATTGGCGCACTGACGGCCAACGCTTTGCGGCGCAAGAGGTCGCCATGCGGATGGTCGGGATCGAATGGTTTCGGCACGCGTTTGAGCGGCTCGGGCCCCCAATCGCTGATCGCGGCACACGCGTGCGTGGCCGCATCATCCATCGCTGATTGCAGATCATCGCCCCATTGATCGACAAAAGCGCGAAACCGGGTCAGGCCACTGCCCTGCAATCCCATGACACCCATGCCCAGCAAAAAATACTCGGGCGACAGCCCCCAGAACCAGCTCGGGGCCAACGCGTCCTGATCCACGGGCTGCCACATCACGTGCAGATGGGTGTTGAGCGGCGTCTTGTCCTTGGAAAACCGCACGTCGCGGTAAATGCGAAACACCTTGGGATTGTGCGGCTTGCCCGTCAGCCGCGCGATATCCTCAGCCACGAGATCGGCAAAGAACCCGGCGGGCCCGGCGATTGCATCCTTGTAGTGGTCCTTGCGCGGCGCAAACCAGTCCTTGGAATTGTTGGCCTCCAGCTCCGTGAAAAAGACCAGAGCCGCGTCCACCATCGCCTCAAATCCATCCGCCATGTCCATCCTCCACCAAAAGATACGCGCCACGGCAGCCTAACATGACACCACGCCCGCGGCCCAGTTGCGTTGCCGCGCGCAATTGCCGTTGCGCATGGCGTGGCTGCATGGCACCACTTTCGCCATGATCACATCACCCAACGGCACCCCGCTTTCACCGCTGACCTTCGGCACAATGCAGTTCGGCGGCAACGCTGACGAAACCGCCAGCCGCGCCATGTTCGATGCCGCGCGCAACGCAGGGGTCACCCATTTCGACACAGCCTATGTTTATACCGGCGGAGCGTCCGAAACGCTGTTGGGCGAAATGGTACAGACCGAGCGCGATGACCTGATCATCGCGACCAAGGCAGCCTATGACGGCGGGTCGGGTCGCGGCAATATCCTGACCGGTTTCGCCACTTCGCAGAAACGGTTGAACCTTGATGTGGTGGACATCCTCTACTTGCACCGCTTTGACGATAACACACCGCTACAGGAAACCTTCGACGCCCTGGCTACCCTCAAGCACGAGGGCCGCATCCGCCATATTGGCGTCTCCAACTTTGCCGCCTGGCAGGTGATGAAGGCCCAGGCTGTCGCCGCCGCATTCGACATCCGCATCGATATCATCCAACCGATGCACAGCCTCGTGAAACGCCAGTCCGAGGTCGAGCTTTTCCCGATGTGCGTGGACCAGGGTATCGAAATCGCGCCCTACTCGCCCTTGGGCGGCGGGCTTCTGACCGGCAAATATTCCCAGGGTGCCTCGGGTCGCCTTACCGAAGACAGCCGCTATGCCGCGCGCTACAACGTCGCGTGGATGCACGAGGCCGCGGCCAAACTGGCCGCTCTGGCCGACGAGACGGGGACAAGCCCAGCAACGCTGGCCGTGGCGTGGGCGATGGCGCATCCCGCCCGCCCCCGCCCCATCGTGTCCGCCCGGTCCGCCGCACAATTGGCGCCGTCCCTTGAAGCACTCAACATCGAGATGACGTCAGATCTCTACGACCGCATCACCGGCTTCAGCGTCACACCACCCCCCGCCACGGATCGGATCGAAGAGGCGTGACAGACATCATCGTCATCGGTGGTGGGATCGCGGGCGTCTCGGCAGCCGCCCGTCTGGCACAAGACGCGCATGTCACGCTGATCGAGGACGAACCCGCCTTGGGTTATCACGCATCCGGCCGGTCCGCCGCACTCTTCGAGGAAAACTACGGCTCCGCGTCCGTGGTCGCCCTGAACAAGGCCAGCGCCGCCGACCACCAGCCTTACCTGACCCCGCGCGGCCTGATGCTGCTGTCCCGCGCCGGAGAAGAAGACCAGTTCCGGGCCGACACCGAAACGCTGGGCTGCGCCGAGATTTCGCTGGCCGAGGCCCATCGGCTCGTGCCCATCCTGAACGACCGGATCACATGCGCGGCCTATCATGACGGCGCTCAGGACATAGATACCGATCGGATGATCCAGGATTTCGCCCGCACCGTGCGGGCGCATGGCGGCAATATCCTCACCGGTGCACGGGTCACGGCCATCACACGCGGCAAGCGCTGGGAGGTCACCTGCGGTGACGCGACCCACAACGCCGACATTCTGGTCAACGCAGCAGGAGCCTGGGCCGATGCGCTCGCGCAGATGGCAGGGATCGCACCGATTGGCATCACGCCGCTGCGCCGTTGCATGGCACGCATTCCCGCGCCGGGCGGTCATGATGTCTCGCGCTGGCCCATCTTCTTTGGCGTGGGCGAGACATGGTACGCCAAGCCCGACGCGGGCAAGCTGCTGGTATCCCCGGCCGACGAGGATCCGGTGCAACCGCATGATGCCTGGGCCGACGACATGGTCCTTGCCGAAGGGCTGGACCGTTACGCCCAACATGTGACCGAACCTGTTACGCGGCTGGAAACCAGCTGGGCAGGCCTGCGCAGCTTTGCCCCGGATCGCACGCTGGTCCTCGGCCCCGCACCGTCTGACCAGACCTTTGTCTGGTGCGCCGGTCAAGGCGGCTACGGTTTCCAGACCGCACCCGCCGCGAGCCGCCTCATTGCCGACCTCCTACTGGGCCGCAGGCCGGAAATTGACGCGCATACCATCAAATCGCTGTCGCCAGCCCGATTCTGAAACGATAGGCTGACGCACATGTTGACCCGTATCCTGATTGCCGCCCTCGTTTTCCTGGCCGCCTGCGGCCCTGCACCCTTCACCGGCCCGATGATCATCGGCGATACCGATCCTGTGCGTTTTTCCGGCCGCCAACCCAGCACATATCCCGTCCGGGGCATGGACGCCGCGCGCTTCCAGACCTTCGTCGACTGGGTCCGCGCCAAGGCCGTCGGTATCGAATTTGTCTTCCTCAAAGCCACCGAAGGCGGCGATCTGGCGGACCCGGCCTTTCGCGACCACTGGCGCGGTGCCGGCCGCGCGGGCATCAAGCGGGGCGCCTATCACTTCTACTATTTCTGCACGACACCCGAGGTCCAGGCACAGTTCTTCATACGCACTGCGCCGAAAACGCGCGGCACTCTGCCCCCGGTCCTGGACATGGAATGGAACCCGTTCTCTCCCACGTGCCAGCGCCGCCCGGATGGGGCAACCGTGCGCGATGAAATGCGCCGTTGGATGGCCCTGGTCGAAGCACACTACGGACAACGCCCGATCATCTACACGACACCGCGCTTTTATCGCGAAAACGGGCTGGGCGCTTTCACAGATGTCGATTTCTGGCTGCGCACAACCGCCAAAACACCTGCCGAAGCCTATCCCGGCCAAAGCTGGCGCTTTTGGCAATACACAGCCACCGGCACATTGCCCAACACCGCAGGTGCTATCGACATCAATGCGTTCAACGGCTCAGTCGACGACTGGAACGCCTGGCTCACCAGACGCACCGTGCGCTAGGGTCGGCGGGCGGGCGCCTTTGGCCGTCGGGCCAAACAGAGCCGCCCGACGCCCTCACCCATCCTTGCGGATCGCCTCGTTCTTGGGATCATAGGGGCTGTCCACGACGATCTCGGCCTCCCACTTCTGATCCAGCATCTTCACCTGTAGCTTGGTGCCCGGCACCGCCAGATCAGGGGTGACATACCCCATGCCAATCGACTTGCCAAAGGCCACGGAATAGCCACCAGAGGTCAACCGTCCCACACGTGTCTCACCGTGATACAGCACTTCCCGGCCCCATGGATCGGCATCGTCCGGTCCATCGATCAAAAGCGTCACGCATTTCGACCGCACGCCAAGCGCTTCCATCGCCGCCCTTCCATGAAATTCCTTGGATAGGTCCACAAAACGCGGCAGATCCGCTTCAATCGGCGTGGCGTCGCGCCCCAGTTCGGTGCCAAACGCGCGATAGGATTTCTCTTGCCGCAACCAGTTCTGTGCCCGCGCACCCACCAGCTTCATCCCATGCGGCGCGCCTGCCGCGACCAATTGATCCCACAAGTAATTCTGCATCTCGATCGGGTGGTGCAATTCCCATCCCAACTCGCCCGTATAGGCAACGCGGATCGCACGTACCGGACACATGCCCAATTCGATGTCACGGCAGCTCAGCCACGGGAAACGCTTGTTCGACAGTGCCGTCTCCGGATCCGCATCCTTGATCAGCGGCGCCAATACGTCACGCGATTTCGGCCCGGCAATCGCGAACACACCCCATTGGGTCGTCACTTCCTGCGCATTGATACGACCGAACTCCGGCTCCATATCCTCGATGGCCTTGTAGAGGTAATCCTGATCATAGGCCGTCCACGCGCCCGCCGAGACAAGGTAATAGTCGTTCTCGGCCAACCGTACGATCGTATACTCCGTCCGCGTCGTCCCCGCCGCCGTCAGCGCATAGGTCAGGTTGATCCGCCCGACCTTTGGCAACTTGTTGGTGGTGAACCAATCCAGGAACGCGGTCGCCCCCGGCCCGCTGATCCGGTGCTTGGTAAAGGCTGTCGCATCGATCAGCCCGACACCGTCGCGGATGGCTTTTGCTTCGTCCACCGCATGTTGCCACCAGCCTCCGCGCCGGAAGGACCGGCTGTCGTGGTCGAAATTCTCCGGGGCATCAACGGGCCCATAATAATTCGGCCGCTCCCACCCGTTCACAAACCCGAACTGCGCCCCAGCCGCCTTTTGCCGATCATAGGCGGGTGATGTCCGCAACGGGCGGCAGGCGGGCCGCTCCTCATCCGGGTGGTGCAGGATGTAGACGTGGTCATAGCACTCTTCGTTCTTGCGTGCCGCGAACTCGGTCGTCATCCAATCGCCATAGCGTTTGGGGTCAAGGCTGGCCATGTCGATCTCGGCCTCGCCTTCTACCATCATCTGCGCCAGGTAGTACCCCGTGCCACCCGCAGCCGTGATCCCGAACGAGAACCCTTCGGCAAGCCACATGTTGCGCATGCCCGGTGCAGGTCCAACCAGCGGGTTGCCATCGGGCGTATAGCAGATCGGCCCGTTGAAATCGTCCTTCAGGCCGCTCTCTTCACAAGACGGCACCCGGTGGATCATCGCCATATACTGCTCTTCGATCCGTTCCAGATCCAGCTGGAACAGATCCGCACGGAAACTGTCCGGCACACCGTATTCGAACCGCGCAGGCGCGTTCTTTTCATAGACCCCGAGAATCCAGCCCCCGCGTTCCTCACGCACGTAGGATTGCGCATCCGCGTCGCGGATCACGGGGTGTTCTGCATTGCCCTCGGCGCGGAATTTGACCAGCTCAGGGTCCTGCTCCATCACGATGAACTGATGTTCAACCGGGATCGCGGGCATCTTGATGCCCAGCATCTGCGCCGTACGCTGGGCGTGATTGCCGCTGGCGGTCACCACATGCTCGGCGGTGATGACGACCTGTTCGTCTGAGGCGACAAGGTTGCCCCCCTTTTCCACCATCTTGGTGGCCGTCACCTCCCAGGCCTCCCCGTTCCAATGGAAGGCGTCAGCCTGCCATTTGCGCTCGATCATTACGCCGCGCTGACGGGCCCCCTTGGCCATCGCCATGGTGACATCCGCCGGGTTAATGTAGCCGTCAGTCTGGTGATAAAGCGCGCCTTTCAAGTCCTCGGTCCGGATCAGCGGCCACTTTGCCTTGATCTGCTCGGGCGTCATGAATTCGTATGGTACACCACAGGTTTCCGCCGTCGAAGCATAGAGCATGTACTCGTCCATGCGTTCCTGCGTCTGCGCCATACGCAGGTTGCCCACCACGGCAAATCCGGCATTCAAACCCGTTTCCTCTTCAAGGGTCTTGTAGAACTTGATGGAATAGTCGTGGATATGCGTCGTGGCATAAGACATGTTGAAATAGGGCAGCAACCCCGCTGCATGCCAGGTCGACCCCGAGGTCAGCTCGTCACGCTCGAGCAGCATCACATCGTCCCAACCCGCACGGGCCAGATGGTACGCAATCGACGTGCCCACCGCGCCACCGCCAACAACCAGCGCTTTTACCTGCGTCTTCATGTCCTGATTCCCCTCACGAACGGTCTATACAGTTCTAAAAAACCAAATCGCACCGCGCGCCAACAAGCCGACCACTGAACCGCAAAAAACGACCCGTTGCGCCAGACCGGGGCATGCGTGCTAATGGCAAGGTGTCATGCAAGGCGGAGCCGGGAATGCGACTGACAGTTTTGATCCTTTGTTTCTGCCTCGCAGGTATCTCGCGACCGGTCGCGGAAACACCCGTGCCTGAACTGCGGATCGACGACGTGCCATTCGCTCCGCGCGGCGTGCAATCCACGGGCTGCGGGTTCTCCGTGGGCGTCGACGCTCGCTGGCGCACCGAAAAAGTGGCCAAAACGGACAGCCGGGGGCGCAAATGGCAAGGCCTCAAGGCCACCTATGGCGCAGACGAAGCGAAGGCCCATTTCAACCATCCCATCATCGCCGCCACCGCGACGCCTCTGGTCACCTTTACCGGCGAATGCGCGCGACACACCTGGCCCGAAACCGCTGCTAGGGACCGAACGGAACGTGTCGCGAAATGGGCGCGCTCACAAGGATACAGGGACATCCGCACCCGCAAACAACGGCATGCAGGCAGAACCTGGCACATCGTCGAATACCAGACCAACAAGAAAGGGACGCTCTGGACGTCTCAACAGACCCTCATGTCCCTGCAAAACGACGTCTTGCTACGCGTGTCGTTCTTTGGAACCACTTCGGCCTGCCGCGGGTTCAACGGCCTGCTCAGTGCGAACCACACGCACGAAGTCGAAGTGGACGGCAAAACGCTGCGCGCCCGGTTCGGAGATGCCAAGACCATCAACAATGGCATCGTCTGCGCACAGAGGCGCCATGGCGAGAACCTGAAACTGTTCACAACGATCCGCCGCACGATGCGGTAATGTCCGTGCTATGCGCCAAATCGGGAATCGTGTCGCGCGTCAGCGCGTCCTTTGGATCACGGCCGGCGGGAAAATGTGGCCCGGCCGATAGGGCGCATGCCGTCCTCCGTCAAAAACGCTGGATGCGTCAGCAATCGCACCGACTGTCGCGGCTGCGTCGGCACGTTGGGTCCCTCGAAATCCGGTCCACTGTCCGCGCCCGCATCCCACGGCCACAAGGCGACACTGACCTGATCCAGCCAGACGTCCTCCGGCTTGAGATCCACGCCGCTGACGCCCGTGAACCAGTCGGGGCTGGGTGCCAGCATCGTGGCGAAAGACACCTGATCAAAGCGGTCGGTCAGCGCGATATCAAAGGCGAAACGGCCAACGCCGGTCGCAATCCCCGGCAGTTCCACGATCTCGCCTGCGCGCCTGCGTCGCTGCACCTCCGCCAATTCGGCCCGTAGCACGGACACCCGCCCATTGGTGGCCACCAATGCCAAACCGCTCGACGCCGTATCACCATCGGCGAACAAATCATAGCGGCCCGAATGCGCCACCGCGATCAGCCGCGACCAATGCGGGTTGTCGGGGCCTGCCTCCGACGCCTTCCAATCCAGCGCGACCTCGACACGGTACGACACGGCATCCTGCGCCGACGCAGCCCCCGCACAGATCAGCCCGACAAGGGCGATGGCCCTAGCGCAGCGGGCCAAAGATCTTTCCCGGATTCATGATGCCCTGCGGGTCCAGTGCCCCCTTGATTGCTGCCATGTATTCTGTTGCCGCCCCCAGTTCCTTGATCAGATAGGGCATCTTGCCCTGACCGATCCCATGCTCTCCGGTGCATGTCCCCTCCATCCGGATCGCTTCATCCGCGAGAAAGGCGGTGAATGTTTCCGCGCGGGCGATCTCGTCCGCGTCCTCCATGTCGATCAGCACCAGCGAATGGAAATTGCCGTCGCCCACGTGGCCGACAATGGGCGCCAGCAAGTCCAGCTCCTCCGCCTTGGCCTGCGCGCCCGTTACGGCATCGGCAAGGCGCGAAATCGGAACGCACACGTCCGTAGAAATCCCATGCGCACCCGGTCGCAGCTGAAGCGTCGCCCAGTAGAGATCGTGCCGCGCCTTCCACAGTTTGTTGCGCTCCTCGGCGGTGGCCGTCGTGGCGAAATCCGTGCCGCCCACGTCCTCGGCAATCGCGCCGAACAGCTCCGCCTGTTCCGCCACTCCGTTTTCGGTCCCGTGAAACTCCAGCAAAAGCAGCGGCGTTTCCGGCAGATCAAGACCCGCATAGGCATTTGCCGCCCGCACGTTCAGCTCGTCCAGCAGCTCGATCCGGGCCACGGGAATGCCGTACTGGATCGTGGTCATCACCGCCTGGCACGCGGCGTCGATCGACGGGAAAGACATCCGCGCCGCCTGGATCGCCTCCGGGATCCCTTGCAGCTTCAGCGTGATCTCGGTGATCAGGCCCAGCGTGCCCTCCGACCCAACCAGCAGCCGTGTCAGGTCATAGCCGGCGCTTGTCTTCTTGGCCCGCTGTGCCGTTCGAATAACCCGCCCGTCCGGCATCACCGCCTCAAGCGCCAGCACGTTGTCCTTCATCGTCCCGTAACGCACCGCATTGGTGCCCGACGCGCGCGTGGACGCCATACCGCCCAGCGATGCGTCCGCGCCCGGATCAATCGGAAAGAACAGCCCCCTGTCGCGCAGGTGCGTGTTCAGCTGATTGCGCGTCACCCCCGGTTGAACCACGCAATCGAGGTCCTCGGCATGCACGGCAAGCACCTTGTTCATCTGGCTCAGGTCAACGGACACGCCACCGGCGGGCGCATTGACATGCCCCTCAAGCGAGGTGCCCGTGCCAAAAGGGATCACCGGCACTTGATGTGTGGCGCAGACCTTGACGATCTCCGACACCTCTTGGGTCGAGGCGGGAAATACAACCGCATCGGGTGCTTGCGGACGGATCCATGTGGTGGTGTGCGCGTGTTGGTCCAGCATCGCCTGCCCGGTATGGAAACGGTCACCGAACTGCTGCTTGAGAATGCCAAGCGCAGTCGCGATGCCGTCTTCGTTGCGGGGTAGGTCTATGGCTTGTGCCATGTGTCTGTCTCCTCAAATACGCGGGGTCAATCGCCCAGCGCAATCCCTTCGCGGCGCGGATCGGCGCCACCTTGCAGGTCATCTCCGATGGCAATGGCGTGCAGGCCCGAATTCAATCCGCGCACATTCACCTCGAACCCCATCGCCTCAAGCGCCGGGGCTAGATCGGCCGCCGAGGTGCCTTCTTCGACATCAAATGTGCCGAACCGGTTGACGGCATGCGGCAGACTGACGGCCTGTTGTACGTCCATCCCCCAATCAAGATGGGCAATGATCGACTTGGCCGTGTAGCCGATGATACGGCTGCCGCCCGGGGACCCGATGGCCAGCACCGGCGCGCCGTCCTTCATCACGATGGTAGGCGACATTGACGACCGTGGCCGTTTTCCGGGGGCCAGCGCGTTGGCGATGGGCACACCATCACGGTGACTGCGAAAGCTGAAGTCGGTCAATTCGTTGTTTAGCAGGAACCCGTGCACCATCAGCCGCGATCCAAAAGCATTTTCAATCGTCGTTGTCATCGACGCAACGTTGCCGAAACTGTCGACAACTGAAATATGCGACGTGGACGGCAATTCGATGCTTTGATCGTCTGCCCAGTTCAGGCTGTGGTCAAAAGCGGGTGTGCCCGGTTGCGTCTCGCTCAGCGCCGTCTCCCCGCTCAGTGCCTTGGCCCGTTCGGCCAGATAGGCTGTATCGACCAGACCCGCCGTGGGCATGGGCACGAAATCACTGTCGGCCATATACCGACCCCGATCCGCAAAGGCGAGCCGCGAGGCGTCACCGATCAGCCGCCAGCTTTCCGCGTTGTCCGGGCCCAGTGCTGCCAGATCATAGCCGTCCAGCATCCCGAGGATCTGCCCCACCGTCAGTGCCCCCGATGATGGCGGCCCCATGCCACAGACGTCGTGGGCGCGATAGGTTGCGCAGACGGGCGGGCGTTCCTTGACCTGATAAATCGACAGATCGACTTGCGACAGATCGCCGGGATTGTCGGTCCTCCGCTGTACCGTGTCTTCGATATCGGCAGCGATCTGCCCGGTGTAAATCGCATCCGCACCACCCACGGCCATTGCCCGAAGGGTTTGCGCGTAGGGCGCGTTGACCAACACGTCACCGACCGCCACGGGCGTGCCACCCGGCAGGAAATACGCCGCCGTCTCGCCATAGCTGGACAGACGTTCCGCATCGCGCTCCACCAGCCCTGCCAAGCGCGGTGATACGACAAATCCGCCATTGGCCAGATCAATGGCCGCGTCAAACAGGCCAGGCCAGGCCAAGGCCCCCCAACGCGTGTGCACTTCTTGCAGCAAGGCGGGCGTGCCCGGCGTGCCCACCGAACGCCCCCCGACGACAGCGTCAAAGAATCCCATCGGCTCGCCATCTTCCTTCAGGAACAGCTGCGGCGTGGCGGCAAGTGGGGCTGTCTCCCGCCCGTCGAGCGTGGTCAGGGTTTTGGTTTCGGCGTCATACCAGACCAGAAACGCGCCACCGCCGAGACCGGAGGATTGCGGCTCCACCAGCCCCAGAACGGTCTGCACAGCGACCAGCGCATCGGCGGCCGTCCCCCCTTCGGCGAGGATATCGACACCGGCCTGTACCGCCAGCGGATTGGCGGCGGCCACCATGTAGGACGCAGCCGTCACAGGCTGGCCCGCATCCTTTGCGGCCTGCGCGGCGGCTATGCGTTCAGAGGCCGGCAGCGCCGCGCCGGTTGTCGCGCCCTCGGGCTGTACGGCATCCGCCGTCTGCTGGGCCAGGGCGGCTCCGGCCATAAGCGTAAAGGCAACAGTCAGGCAAAATCGCATCGAACTCTCCTTTTTTGGGCCGCGGAGGGCACAAGCACCCCGCAGCGTCACAGCATGGATGGCACCACCTGGTCCGGTGGCCGGTGGCCGTCGTCAAAGGTCTTGATGTTGATGATCACCTTTTCGCCCATCTCGACCCGGCTTTCGCGCGTGGCCGACCCCATATGGGGCAGCAACACGACATTGGTCAGCTCGCGCAGGCGCGGATTGACCTCCGTGCCGTGCTCATAGACGTCAAGGCCCGCGCCCGCGATATCGCCCGACCGAAGCATACGCGTCAGCGCGTTTTCGTCGATGACCTCACCGCGAGACGTGTTCACGATTACCGCATCGGGCTTCATCAGCTTGAGCCGCCGCGCGTTCATCAGGTGAAAGGTCGACGGGGTATGCGGGCAGTTGATGCTGATTACGTCCATGCGCGCGACCATCTGGTCGAGGCTTTCCCACCATGTCGCATCGAGGTCCTGCTCGATCTCTGCGCGCAGGCGGCGGCGGTTGTGATAATGCACCTGCATGCCAAAGGCGGCAGCCCGGCGTGCCACGGCCTGCCCGATCCGGCCCATGCCCAGAATGCCCAGACGGCGGCCCGCAATCCGTCCGCCAAGAAACGCAGTAGGCGACCACCCGTCCCAACCGCCCGCCTGCATCGCGGCCAGACCTTCGGGCAGACGGCGCGTGACGGCGAGGATCAGGCCCATGGTCATGTCCGCCGTGTCATCGGTCAGAACGCCGGGCGTGTTGGACACGAGGATCCCGCGCTGACGTGCGGTGGAGACGTCAATATTGTCCACGCCCGCCCCGTAATTCGCGATCAGCTTCAAACGGTCGCCCGCTTGACCGATCATCGCGGCATCAACCGTGTCTGTGATCGTCGGCACCAGCACATCTGCGCCCTTCATCGCCTCGACCAGTTCGGCGCGGGTCATGGGCACGTCCTCTTCGCGCAGGCGCACGTCGAACAATTCGCTCAGCCGGGTTTCGACCTCGGCGGGCAACCGTCGCGTTACGACAACACTCAGACGATCCTTTGGCATTTTTGCCCTCCCCCTGCTTGGCGTGTCCGCCATTTAAGGGCATGGTGGCGGATGTGAGCACGAGGCACAAGAACCTCGGTCATATCAAGAGGCGAGAGATGAGCGGAACTTTCCCCATGCAGGCGGCTTTGCGGCTGCTGATGTCCGGTATTGTGGCGATGGCCGTGGCCGCGCCCGTGATGGCGCGCGACACCGGGCCGGTGACAAACCTGCCGCTGCCGCGTTTCGTGTCGATGAAGGCCGCCGAAGGCAATGTGCGCCGTGGCCCATCCCTGACCCACCGGATCGACTGGGTGTTCCAGCGCCGCGACATGCCATTGCGCATCACGGCGGAGCATGGCCATTGGCGCAGGGTCGAGGACCGCGACGGCATGGGCGGCTGGGTTCATTACTCTCTGCTGTCGGGCGCACGCACCGTAATGATCGAACAGGACATGCTGACCCTGCGGACCCGCCCCGAAGCGGATGCGCCCGTGACCGCGGCCTTGGAGGCGGGCGTGATTGCGCGCCTCGGAAAATGCGGTCCCGAATGGTGCCGCCTGACCTCTGCGGGTTATCGCGGTTGGGCGCCCAAAGCGCGCCTCTGGGGCGTGACCATGGACGAATTGCGCGACTGACGCGCAGTCCCCTTTGTCGTATTTCAGTATTGGCATGGCTGGTCTTTCGGCGCGCGCCAGCTAATCTTGGCCAAACGGTCAATAAATCGGGAATTCACATATGCGCGCCATCACCTATTCGGCCTTTGGTCCTGCGTCTGAGGTCCTGCACCTGTCCGACATCCCGACACCAGAGCCTGCGCAGGGCGAGGTCCGCGTGCGGCTCGAGATGTCAGGCGTCAACCCATCGGACGTCAAGGCGCGTGGCGGCACGCGGCCTGGCGTGACCAACCCACCTTTTGATCAGATCATTCCGCACAGCGACGGCGCAGGCGTGATCGAAGCCGTGGGCCCGGGCGTGCCAGACAGCCGGATCGGCGAGCGGGTCTGGATCTGGAACGGCCAGTGGCAGCGCGCCTTTGGCACGGCCGCTACGCATATTGTCTTGCCAGAGGCGCAGGCCGTGCCTTTGCCTGCGTCCGTATCCTTCGAAACCGGGGCGATCCTGGGCATACCGGGCCTGACGGCGGCGCATGCTGTGTTTGGCCAAGGTGACGTGGCGGGCAAGACGGTGCTGGTGCAAGGCGGAGCCGGTACGGTCGGCCTGCTGGCCGTGCAACTCGCCAAATGGGGCGGTGCGCAGGTCATCGCCACCGCGCGCGGTCCGGGACTGGAGGCGGCGCGGACGGCAGGTGCCGATGCGGTCATCGATTACACACAACCCGATCTCGCCGAGGCCATCCTTGCCGCCAATGATGGCCAGTTGATCGACCATATCGTGGAGGTGGAGCTGGGCCAGAATATCGACACGGACGCCGTCGTGATTGCACCCAATGGTGTACTGGCGGCCTATGGTTCGGCCAGGAACATGGCGCCCACCCTGCCCTTTGGCCCCCTGCTGTTCAAGGCGGTGACGCTGGACATCCTGCTGATCTACCTGCTCGAGGATGGCCCCAGAGCCGCCGCGATAGACCGGCTGCATGCGGCCCTGGCCGATGGCGCGCTGACCTGCCCGGTGGCACAGGTGTTCCCCCTCGCCGACTGTGCCGGAGCGCACGCGGCCGTCGAACAGGGCGGGCGCGCAGGCGCGATCCTGATCGAGGTGCAAGCATGATCCGGGCGCTGATTCTGGCCCTCTGCCTGCTTGCCACACCGCTCAGCGCCCAGAATGCCGATCAACCGCAAGGGGCGATCGCGGTCGAGGACAGCACCACCCAGGATGCGGCTATCGCGAACCGCATCCGGGACATTCTGACCGAACTTGACGGGTTCGACGGTGTCACCGTGTCCGTGTCCTCGGGAATCGTGACATTGCGCGGCACCACCGTCGACACGACCACCGCCGCGCGTCTCAACGATCTGGTGGGCCGGGTCGAAGGCGTGGTGGCGATCGAAAACAACGTAACCGAGACAACTGATGTCGTCGCGCGGTTGAACCCGGCGGTGGAACGGTTCCAGACCCGGATCAGCCAGGCCATCGCGCTGCTCCCTCTGGTGGCCGTGGCCCTCACCGTTTTTGCCGTCATCCTGATCCTCGGGCTGTTCATTGCACGGATGAAATACCCCTGGGACCGGATCGCGCCCAACGCCTTTATCGCCAACATCTACCGACAGGTCGTGCGCATGGTGTTCTTTGTCGCCGGGCTGGTGATCGCGCTCGACATTCTGGGAGCAACTGCCCTGCTCGGCACCATTCTTGGCGCTGCCGGTATCGTCGGCCTAGCCATCGGTTTCGCGGTCCGGGACACGGTCGAGAATTTCATCGCCTCGATCATGCTGTCGATCCGACAACCGTTCCGGCCCAATGATACCGTCGAGATCGAAGGCGATATCGGGAATGTCATCCGCCTGACCAGCCGCGCGACCATCCTGCTCAGCTTTGATGGCAACCACATCCGCATCCCCAATTCCACCGTCTTCAAAAGCAGGATCGTTAACTATTCAACGCATCACGAACGCAGGTTTGACTTCCAGATCGGTGTGGCCTCGGATGCCGACCTGGCCGCGGTGACCCATCTGGCCGAAAGCGTGGTCGAGGGGCTGGATTTTGTCCTGTCAGAGCCAAAGCCCATGACATGGATCGACCGGATCGGCGACGGGGCCGTGATCATGACCGTCACTGGCTGGATCGATCAGCGCGAAACATCGCTGGTACGGGCCAAGGGCGAATCGCTGCGGCTGGTGAAGTCGGCCGTCGAGGCCGAAGGGATCGAAGTGCCCGACACAACTTACCGTATTCAGATGCTGCCCGGCGTGTCCGTCCCCCTGCCCCAAACGGATGGCAAGGCCCCGCGCCCCGCACCGCCTGCCCCCCCTCCGGCCGAAGCGGACGTCAAGGACACATCCAAGGCGGCCCTCGACCGGTTGGTCGAGGCCGAGCGCAGCGATCAGGACGCGCCGGATCTGCTGACGAACGATGCGCCAAAGGAATGATGAGACTTTTGCCTCAAAAGGGGCTTGCACGTGTGCCAATGGCAGACTAATTAGCGCGGCACGTTGGGGTGTAGCCAAGTGGTAAGGCAACTGTTTTTGGTACAGTGTACCGTAGGTTCGAATCCTACCACCCCAGCCACTTCACACCAGCGAAGATCCCCTGCGCCTCACTTGCCCGCTTTGTGCACAGATGAGTGTCAGATCGGTGAAGCGCCGGCGGTCTAGTCGGATAGTTCAGCAAGCTTCAAATCCGCGCGAAGTGTAAAGCGGAAATCGGTGATCCCGTCGAAACCACAGACGCCAGTGATTCAAGCCTCGTGCTGATGACCTCATCGGGCGACGCCCGGTCATGGTTGGTTTTGTCGATTTTGTGGATCACTATGTCATAGATTATTGACAGGTGCAGCGCAGTACGAGATCGGTCTTGGCTCGCACGACACCGAAACGATGGGTGGGTCACGCTGAATTGCTGGCTTGCGCGGCAAAGGGAGCCACAGGATGCCTGCAGATTTTCGACAGACGTTGAAGCACGCATCCCAAGCCGATCACGACCGGGTCGACGACCTGCTGTCGTCCTTCGACATCGCAACAAAACAGGGTTTCGAAGGTTTTCTGATCATTCACAAAGCCTGCTTTGCAACGATGCTCGGAACAGCCGAGCGAGGGACCGATACTGCATCAAGCCTCCGCGACATGCTGACCTGCATTGACGCGGATCTCACTGCACTGCGCACCCAGATGCGCGCACCACAACCAGCGCCCTTGCCGCGATTGGATGCGATGGCACTGGCCTACTTGATCGAAGGGTCGCGCCTGGGCAGCCGCGTGCTGAAACGCATTTGGGCAGGATCTAGTGATCCGGTGGTTCGCGCGGCGGACGCCTATTTTTCGATGGAACCCGCACCCGGACGGTGGAAAGATATCTGTGACGCGCTATCTGTTATCCCGGTCCAAAGTACACGTGCAGGCGCAATCATAGAAGACACGCAGCGCCTCTTTGGCATGTTCCAAGACGTGGCCATCGAAATGAAAACGGCGCAGCACCCACAGGAGGCCATCCGATGAGCCAAACAGAGACCGACCTCAACGGTGCGGTTGACCTCACGAACTGCGATCGCGAGCCCATTCACCTTTTGGGGCATGTGCAAGCCTATGGGTGCCTGATCTCGACCTCTTCGGATTTGTTGATCAACCATCTGTCGGAAAATTGCGAAACTCTGCTGGGCCTGAAACCCGGTGACGTTGTCGGAGACGCCCTGATCCATCATCTTCCCGACCGGACGGTCCATGACCTGCGCACCCGGTTGCAACTCAGCAGCAGCTCCGGCACCGGCGTCAGCCGCCTGTTCAACTACGACGTTCTCGAAAACGGCACGCTGTTTGACATATCGGTCCACTCGACCGGGCAATCCTTTGTCTTTGAATTCGAACCCAAACCCGAACAGGAAGACGACCGCGATGATCTAGCCTTGGTGCAGCCGCTGATTGCACGGGTCAACAAGAAGGACACCGTGATGGCCGCGGCGCAAGAGGCGGCAATGGCCATGCAGGTTCTGTCGGGATTTGACCGCGTGATGGTGTACCGGTTTGCACCTGACGGGTCCGGCGAAGTGATCGCAGAGCGTTTGGCATCGGGCATGGAGCCGTTCCTCGGGCTGCGCTATCCAGCCAGTGACATCCCGCAACAAGCCCGCGCGCTTTACAAGCGCAGCACCTTGCGGCTGATCGCGGATGTGGACGGCGAAGTATCGCCACTCGTTCCGCAAAAGAACCCTAATGGCGACCCCCTTGACCTGTCGCTGTCGGTGACGCGCGCCGTGTCTCCGATCCATCTGGAATATCTGCGCAATATGGGTGTGTCGTCGTCGATGTCCGTGTCCATTCTCAAGGACGGAGAGCTGTGGGGGCTGTTTGCCTGCCATCACCGCTCGGCACGCTATGTCGATTATGAACGCAGGACTGCGATTGAACTCTTTGCCCAGTTCTTTTCCTACGAGCTTGAGCGCAAGATCGAATCCGAAATCCGGGACGAAGAGCGCGGATCGCGTGACTTGCAGGATCGACTGATGGTGCGGCTGTCCGCGGGCAGTGACCTGATCGACAGTTTTGACATTATCGCCGACGAACTGGCGCAGATCGTGGCCTGCAACGGGGTCGCTGTGTACTCCGAAGGGCGCTATACCGCGCGCGGTACCGCCCCGAACGCCGAAGAGTTCAAACGCCTTGCACGGTTCTTGAACACCGCACCGAAAGGCAAGGTTTTCTCAATTGACAGTCTGGCCGGATCTTATCCCGATGCCGACGTCATAAGCGACCGTGTTGCCGGGCTGATGGCCGTCCCCATTTCCAGAACACCCCGCGACTACATCGTGTTTTTCCGGCAGGAGATCGCACGCGCCGTCCGGTGGGCGGGCAACCCGCAAAAGCCGGTCGAGATGGGTCCGAACGGCGTGCGTCTGACACCGCGCAAAAGCTTCGAAGCCTGGACAGAAATGGTGCGGGGCACGTCCGAACCGTGGACGGAAAGCGAAATGCGTGCAGCAGAGGCCCTGCGCATTTCGCTGATCGAAATCGTGCTCAAGTTGACCGACGAGGCAAACGCAGAACGCAAATCAGCCCGCGAGAAGCAGGAGCTGTTGATAGCAGAACTCAATCACCGGGTCCGGAACATCCTGAACCTCATCCAGGGGCTGGTGTCGCAAAGCAAATCGGGCCTGACGAGTTTGAGTGAATACACCAAGGTGCTCGACGGCAGGATCCAGTCGCTTGCGCGGGCCCACGATCAACTGACGCGGCAGGCGTGGTCACCGACAGCGATCAACGATCTGATCCAGGTGGAGGTCAACGCCTATCTGAATGGACAGGAAGAACGGTTGATCATCACCGGCGACGCGCCCCTGCTTGCCCCCGAAGCCTTTTCTACCATGGCACTGGTCATCCATGAGTTGGTGACGAACTCTGCCAAATACGGGGCACTGACGGATCGCTCCGGGACAGTGGCGATTTCCATGCGCTTGGCGGGCGACGGCGCGCTGATGATCGAGTGGCGCGAGCGCGGTGGCCCCCCCGTTCAGGCCCCAACCCGGCGCGGGTTCGGCACCACAATCATTGAACGCACCGTTCCGTTCGAATTGCATGGCAAGGTCGAGACGCGATTCAACGTTGCAGGTTTCGAAGCCGACATCATGATCCCATCCAAATATGTTTCCGAAGCACCGGCAGCCGTCGCGGACGCACCAACCAAACAAACGCTCGAAGCGGTCGGTGAAGCGGTCGAATTGGACGGAACCGCCTTGGTGCTCGAAGACAACATGGTGATCGCGCTTGATGCCTCGGACATTCTTACAACCTTTGGCGCTGCGGAAGTGAAATTGACCAGTTCGGTCGATGACGCGCTTGCCACGATTGCAGACGCCGATATTGCGTTTGCCGTCCTCGACATCAATCTGGGCAGCCAGACCTCGTTGCCGGTGGCGCAGAGACTGCACGAGATGGGCGTGCCATTTGTGCTGGCCACGGGGTATGGCGACGTCGAAAGCATATTGGACGACTATCCTGCCGCTCCGGTGGTACAGAAACCGTTCACCTCCGACAGTTTGGGCCGCGAAACGCGAAACGCGTTGCGGCAATCAGCCAAGCGTACCTGACTGGGTCGCGCGAACCGTGGGGTCGTCTACTGTCACGGTGTCCTGCAATTGGCGCGCAAGCGTCATGCAGGCTGCGCCAATCTGTGCGCGGAACTTGGGCGTGAACACGCGTACGGACCCGGTCGCCCCGATCGCCAGCGTCGCACCAAAGCCGGATACGCCCAGCGGCGCCGCAACCGAACACATGCCGCGTTCGATCTCTTCCACGCATTCGGCATAACCGCGGGTGCGGATCACCTCCAGCTCGGCCTCCAAATCCGCGACATGAGACAGCGTGAACTCGGTATAGGCGCGCAACTGCCCTTCCAGATCCGCCAGGATCGCGAGAGCAGGATTGAAGGCCACCACCGCCTTGGCGCAGGAACAGGCATGCAGCGGGCGTCGGCCCAGACCGGGATGCAGGTAGGACACGCCGGTGTCAGGCGTCTCCACGTGCACGATCTCGACCGCCTTGCCCCGCAAGCGCGATAGAAAGAACGCAGCCCCATGATCCTCGGCCGCCTTTTTCAGATACGGCCCAATCACTTGGATCAGCGCGACATCGGATTGGTCACTGTGCACCATCTGGCGCAGGCGCGCCCCAATAGAAAACCGCCCCTTGCCCACAGGATCAATCAGGCCGACGCCCACCAAATCCTGCACTAGCCGGTAAGCCGTCGGCTTGGGCAGATCGGAATGCGCACAGATCTCGGCAACCGTCGCCTCGCCCTTCTGGCTGACGATATCAAGGATCAGGGTAAGCCGTTCGAGATGCATATTATCACCTTGTGAGAATCTTTTTCTCATTTTATGGTTTTGAGGTCAGATCGCAAGGGAGGAAGTTGATGATGGACAGCGTCTGCTGTGGACCGGGATACGCGTCGCCTGCGGCAGCCATGCAGGCCCCGCGCGAAAAACTGCTCTACACGATTGCGATCTACACCGGCACGGGCATCCAGAAACCGGACTACCTTGCCACCGTGGACGCCGATCCGGACAGCCCGACCTATTCCCAGGTGATCCACAGGCTGGAGATGCCGGGCATCGGGGATGAATTGCACCATATGGGCTGGAACGCCTGTTCGTCCTGCCACGACGACAGTTCGATGGCACGGAGATATCTTTTGGTGCCGGGCGTTCGGTCCAACAACATCCACATCGTCGACACGGCCACGGATCCACATGCGCCGCGCCTGCACAAGGTGATCGACGGGGCGGAGATCAAGGCCAAGGCCAATCTGTCCGGCCCGCACACGGTACACTGCCTCGGCTCCGAGATCATCATCTCCTTTCTGGGCGACGCCAAGGGCGAAGCACCGGGCGGCTACCTGCACCTGAACAAGGATTTCGAGATCGTGGGCCGGTGGGAGGAAACAATGGGCGACATCCCTTTCTCCTATGACTTCTGGTACCAGCCGCGCCACAACGTCATGGTCAGTTCCGAATGGGCCGCACCCAATACGTTCATGCCCGGCTTTGACCTCGAAGAGGTTGGGCATCTGAAATATGGTCGCCGCCTGCACATCTGGGATTTCGAGGCGCGCAAACCCATCGAAACCATGTATCTGGGCGAAGATGGCCTGATCCCGCTCGAGGTGAAATTCCACCACGACCCGGACAGCACGCACGGTTTTTGCGGCGCGGCTCTCTCGGCCAACGTGATCCACTTCTGGAAATCCGACGCAGGCCAGTGGGAATGGGAAAAGATCATCGACGTGGAAAACGAACCCCACCCCGAATGGCCGATCCCGATCCCCGGTGTGATGTCCGCCATTCTGGTGTCGATGGACGACAAGTACCTTTACCTCAACAACTGGCTGCACGGCGACATGCGGCAATACAATATCGAGAATCCCCACAATCCCGTCCTGACCGGACAGGTCTATATGGGCGGTCTGTTGGGCAAGGCACCCGAGGTGAATGGCGTCAAGGTCGCCGGCGGGCCGCAGATGTATCAGCTCAGCCTCGATGGAAAGCGGCTTTATGTGACAACGTCGCTGTTCTCGACGTGGGACAACCAGTTCTATCCCGAAATCCGCACCCAGGGCGGCGTGATGCTGATGATCGACTGCGACGTCGAGAATGGCGGCATGTCGATCAACAAGGATTTCCTTGTCGACTTTGGCAAGGAGCCCAACGGGCCAAGCCGGTGCCACGAAACACGCTATCCCGGCGGCGATTGTACAAGCGATATCTGGCTGTGACAGAACCCGTGACCATCACACTCGCCAACCGGGGCGATGCGACCTACAGCGTGGACGCACACCGGCCCCTGCTGGATACGCTACGCGAACAGGGCGTCGACCTGCCCTATGGATGCAAATACGGCGGTTGCATCACCTGTGCCGCCAAGCTGACCCTCGGGCGTGTGGATCAACGCAGGCAAGTCGCACTCAACAACCGTCAGATTGCCCAAGGCTATGTGACCTTGTGCGTGGCACGCCCCTTGTCGGACTGTACCCTCGAGATCGGGGTGGAAAGCCACGATGCGCTCTACCGCAACCCTTTTCTCGACCCGCTGGAGCCCCATGAGCTCAAGGCGGACATCGCCGTGCCAAAGGAGGATTGAATGCCCGACGCCAGCGTTGATCACATCTATGACTATGACCCCGCCTTTCTGGCCGACATCCTGAAATCGGTCAAAACCATCGCAATGGTCGGGGCCAGCGCGGACAAGACCAAGTTCAGCTATGGCGTGCTGCGGGTCCTTCACGAAACCGGGTATGACATGATCCCGGTCAACCCGAACCCAGGCTTGTCCGAGATCCGCGGCATCAAGGTCTATCACGCCCTCGAAGACATCGACCGCCCCGTCGACATGGTCGAAGTCTTTCGCCCCAAGGAAGAGTTGCTTGGCATCACCGAGCAGGCCATCGCAATCGGCGCAAAGGTTCTGTGGGGGCAGATCGGGGTCTATGACGACAAGGCCGCGGCGCTGGCCGAGGACGCTGGTTTGAAAGTCGTGATGAACCGATGCCCCAAGATCGAACTTTTCCGCCCCTTCTGGAAACCGCGGCTCGATCTCGGGATCTGACGCAATCCCACCCCGACATGACACAAAGGAACACCGACATGGCTCAGACCATCAAGAAAAGCGCAAAAGACCTCGTTCAGGCCGCCATGGCCGCCGTGCTCTCGATTTCGGTTGAGGAGGCATTGGCGCTGGTGGACTCACCGGATCACGTCTTTGTGGATCTGCGCGACGGCACCGAACAGGCCAAGACCGGCGTGATCCCCGGTGCTGTTGCGTCGTCGCGCGGCATGATGGAATTTCACATCGATCCGGCCAGCCCGGCGCACAAACCCGCCTTCAACCAAGACAAGACCTATGTGTTTTACTGCGCCTCGGGCGGGCGATCAGCCATGGCCGCACAAGTCGCGATCGACATGGGGCTGTCGCCTGTCGTGAACCTTTCGGGCGGCATCGGCGCGTGGACCAAGGCCAATGGCCCGCTGGAATAGCACGCCGTCCAACGCCGCCCCAAAAACCGCAGTAACCTGTTGATTTTCAACCACCCAACAGGCAGGACAGGCATATGCGATTTCGCAAGACCATCCTGCTTTTGGCCATTGTTGCCTGTGCGGTTGGCCTGTTCCGGGCCACCCATGCCTATTTCAGCACGCAGGCGCTTGAACAAGGAACTGCGCGGCTGACGCTCTATCGCAGTTCGGTCGAGGCGGAGTTGCGCCGCTTTGCCCACCTGCCCTTCGTTCTGTCACTCGATCCGCTTGTTGCCGACACCCTGCCCGGCACGGACACCGCTGCGCTCGACACCCATTTCGCGCGTGTCGCGGACAGTGCCGGGATCGATGCGATCTATCTGATGAACGACACCGGGTTGACGATATCCGCGTCCAATGCCGGAACCGACAGCAGCTTTGTCGGCCAGAACTATGCCTTCCGACCCTATTTTCAGGCTGCCGTGGATGGCGCTCTGGGCGAGTTCTACGGGATCGGCGCCACGACAGGCATCCCGGGATATTTCTTTGCCATGGCCGTTCCGCCCACCAAAGCGGGGGCAACCGGCGTCGTCGCGATCAAACTGGATCTGTCGGAACTGCAAGACAACTGGCTCGCCTCAGGCGTCCGCATCATGCTGACGAACGCGGATGGCGTCGTCCTTCTCGCCTCCGATCCGGCATGGCGCTACCGCACCTTGCAACCCCTCAGCGACACGCAGCGCGACCGGATCCTGGCCTCGCGCCAGTTCGGGCAGGAACCGCTTGATCCGCTGGATTGGGACGTCGATCCGACCCGCAACACGGCCAACATCGGCGGCGAACGGCTGCTGTACCTGCGCACGGACGACCTGCCGAATGACTGGTCGCTGCATTTCTTCATGCCTAACGATCAGGCTCTGACCCGCGCGGCGCTGACGACGGGCACCGCCCTTTTTCTTGCGGTCCTGACCCTTATCGCGCTCCAGATCAGGCGCACACGTCAGATGACGACCGCCTTGCAGAAATCCGAACAGGAAGAGGCGCAGCTGCGCATCGCCAATGACCGGCTCGCGCGCGAGATCGAAGAACGCAAGACAGCCGAACGCAACCTGACCAAGACCCAGGCCGAACTGGAACGCGCGGGCCGTCTGGCCGCCCTGGGGCAACTCGCTTCGTCCGTGACCCATGAACTGGGCCAACCGATCGCGGCCATGCGCAACCAACTGGTGGCCGCCGAAATGTCGGCCAATACCGGCGCGCTGAGTGACAAGATGCACAGCCTCGTCGCCCGGATGGAGGATATCACCCGACAACTGAAATTCTTTTCGCGCAAGGGTCGCGACCAGTTCGAAGCCGTTGATATGGCCGCGGCCATGGCGGACGCGCTCGACCTGCTCGAACCCAGCATCGCGCAGGTGGGCGCGCGCATCGACTTTGACCCGCCCGCAGGCGACGTGACCTTTCGTGGCAACCGGCTGAGGATCGAACAGGTCATGACCAATATCGTGCGCAATGCGCTGGACGCGATTGAAACCGCGCCGGTCAAACAGATCGAGATCACAATGGGCGGCGACCCGGAAACCGTGTGGTTCTCGGTGTCGGACACAGGCCACGGCCTTGGCGACAAGAGCTTTGACGACCTTGGCGAACCCTTTGCCACGACGCGCGAAAGCGGCCGGGGCATGGGGCTGGGCCTGACCATATCGGCGGGCATCGTCGCCGATCACGGCGGCACGATCACGGCGGCCAATGGACCGGACAGCGGCGCCGTCTTTTCCGTCACACTGCCGCGGGCAGAGCAGGAGGACACGCCATGAAAACCTTTCGCGTTCTGATCATCGACGATGACCGCCTGATGCGCAATTCGCTGGTGGACCTGATCGAAGCCGCTGGTTGGGTGGCCAAACCCCTGGCTCGCGCCACCGAGGCCGAACGCTGGATCATCCAGTTTCGCCCCGATGTGATCCTGTCGGACGTTCGCATGCCGGACATGTCCGGGCTCGAACTGCTGAAATCGCTGGGAGCCGCGCCACCGGTTGTCCTGATCTCCGCCCATGGCGACATTCCCACCGCGGTCGAGGCCATGAACCTCGGCGCCTACAGTTTTATCGAAAAGCCCTACGACCCCAAGCGCCTGTTGCTGGTCCTGTCCCATGCCGCCGCACAGCATCAACTGGCCGAAAGCAATTTGCGGATGAAACAGCGGGTGCAGGAACTGTCCGGTCTGGACCGGGTGCTTTTGGGCCAGACGCCTGACATGGTGCGCCTGCGCGACACCATTGCCATGGTCGCCGACAGCGAAGCGTCGGTTCTGGTCGAGGGCGAAACCGGCACCGGCAAGGACCTCGCATCGCGCGCGCTGCACGACGTGTCGGGTCGGTGCGATGGGCCGTATATTGCGGTCAACGCTGCACAGATCGACGCCGCGCAATTGCCATTGGTGGCGCGAAATGCCGATGGCGGCACCCTGTTTCTGGACGAAATCTGCGCCTGTCCACCGGAGGTGCAGCCGATGCTGCTGCGCCTGATCGAGGCCAAGGAAATCCTCGAACCCGGACAGGGGACACCGGAACAGGTGGATCTGCGGATCGTGTCCGCCACGAACGAAGACACTGGTATCGCCGTCGCGCAGGGGCGGTTGCGACAGGACCTGTTATTCCGGCTTCAGGGGTTCAGCCTGCAACTGTTGCCGCTGCGGGCCCGGCTGGACGACGTGACCCTGCTGGCGACGCGGTTCCTGCAGGACGCGGCCGTGCCTTACGGCATTCCTGCTCCTGATCTGACCGAGGCAGACATCGCAGCCCTGCTGGCGCACAGTTGGCCCGGCAATGTGCGCGAACTCCGCAACGTGGCCGAGCGGCGCGTGCTGTATGCCCGCCAAGGTTTCGGCACGATGCAGGACGCAATCTCTGGCCTTGGCAGCGATCCCGCCGTGCATCCCGGCTTGCGCGACGCAGTGGCCGCGTTCGAGCGGCAAATGATCGGCAAGGCCATTCAAATTCACCGGGGCCGGATGGATGACGCGGCCGACGCACTTGGCATCGGCCGCAGAACACTCAACGAAAAGATCGTCAAGCTGGGCCTCGACAAGGACGCCTTGCTCTAGCGCTTCACCCTGCGAGTGATGGTAGCCACAGGACGATGCCCGGGAATGCGACGAGGGCTGCGATTGTGGCGGCGTCGGCG
>NZ_CANKXW010000009.1 GCF_947487805.1 uncultured Tateyamaria sp.
TTTCAGTCCCATAGTTCGTCTCCTTTGTTGCAGTAAATGCTATCAAAGGAGCGGCATCAAACCGCGACAGGTCCAGTACAGTCCGCGATCTGTGAATCTAACCTCTGACCTGCTCCCCTTGGAGTCCTCGAATTTTGGTCAGCCTGTTCTCCAACTGAGGAGACAGACGATGAAGAGAAGCCGTTTCAGCGCAGTACAGATCATTGGCATTCTGAAGGAGCACCAGGCTGGGCTGGGGCGAAGGAGCTGTGCCGCAAGCATGGGATCAGCGATGCGACCTTCTACAAGTGGCGATCCAAGTATGGCGGCATGGAAGTGTCCGAGCCACTGTTTGGGTCTTCGCTAATCACATAGGCATCAGCACCGGCGCATTCCTCGGAAAGTGCTTCCCGTTCGGCTCTGTTTTGGGCTTCTGCTGCTGTTGAATACTGAAATTGCTTGCCACTCTTCAGGTTTGCTTGCCCGTGACGCCCGGGCGTCTGTTCCACATATGTCTGACAGATATAGTGAACTTTTGCTGTACTCTTGTCTGCGTCCGTCATGGGAAATCCCTCGAGGTGTGTGCAGTTACTCTCAGGTTGGAACGTTTGGGCGAACAGTATTTTTTCGCTTTTTGGCGGCTTTGGATGAACCTGATCTAGACCCGCACGACGGCATCGCCTGTGTTTTGGCTTCTCGTTCGAGGCGCGCCTTGCGCAGACGGTTGTTCTTGGTTTGCCGTTGTTCCGCCTCTGCTTCTACCATTTTTTTAACGATGCGGGTGGTCTTGTCCATCGGGGTTTCGGCACTGGGACCTTGTGCTTTGAAAACGCTTGCTTTTGTTAGCTTTGCCAAGTGTCAATCTCCTCTTTGATTTTGTAGCGGCGCGTAGGACTGTCGTCGTTCAAACCAAAGCCAAGCGGTTGTTTGGTCGTCGGGCATCGCGCGGTTTTGGCCTGGGTAGGTCATTGTGTGTGTTTATCTGAGTGTCTGGCGCTGCCATGGCGCGCATCAACGCGCTGTAATTCATCTGAAACCGCATTTCTGACCCCACGCGGAGCGTCGGATCTTTCGTTCCAATGACAAGATGATCGCTTGTTGCACCGACAAAAGTATGTCCCGGTGGCATTGTCAGCCCAGTCGCGTCCGTGTCTTGATGCCCAAGCGCAAAGATCAGGCGCATGGTTCCTGTGGTGTCAGAAACGAGGTGAATCCTTGCGAGGGCTGGGTCGGTTTGATCGACCAGTGGACCGACAGACTTGGCATCCGTCTCGATCACTTCAGCGACGAGCGTGACTGCATCACGGTAAAGACCATCGATACGATTCCCAGTGACTGGATCAACACCCAGCAGTATTGCCTCCCCAATACGTAGATCGTTGATGCGACCCGTAGAAGAGCCATTGAGAGCCCAGGGCAGAGTTGTGGAGTTGCCGCCAGATACTGTCTGAAGGTACGGGCCACATTGCTCTTCAACATCATTGGCAAGATCAGACAGGACCTGCATCTTTGCTGGTGTTGGGGCAATGCCACTCAGACAGGCAAAGTTGGCCCCAATTCCCTTCAGCGCCACCCCGGGTAACGCCACGACGCGCTGCGCCATGCAGGCAACTTCTTGTGGCATGATCCCTTCGCGCAGATCACCCATTTCGACCGTCAGGATAATACCGTGGACCGTCTTGTATCGAAGGGCCGCTGCTGCAAGCGCCGAGATCACAACCATCTCGGTGTTGTAGCTTGCCTCGCAGATTTGCACGACTACATCGGCTTGGCTCAGCATTGGTGTTCTGATCAACGTGATCGGACAAGTCATTCCCGCCTGACGCAGCCGCTGCACGTTACTCAAACGCGCATCAGCTAGGCCTGCTGCACCACCGTTGAACATCGCGCGCGCGATCGCCGGATGTCCACACACGGCTTTGCTCACTGCGGTCACCTGGATGTTGCGCGTTTTCAAGCGCTCAACAACCACTCGCGTGTTGTGACGTATCTTCCACAAATCAACATCAACGCGGGGACAGTTCAAACCGCGACCTTGGGTATGTCTTGCTGCAGGCTGGGATAGGCCGTAACAACCATCGCCAGTAAATGTGCCTGTGGTCGGCTGAGCGCGTCAGTGACGGGCAGCCCAAGTATTTCGCTTTGTGCCGCAATCGTGCTTGTGATCTCGGCTTCGGACATCCCCTCATGATTGAGCGTCATGCCAATGACCTTGGTGTCAGAGAAGGCTTCAATCAGTGCAATCTCACTTACTGGGGTGGGCATCGGCATGTCGGGAAAGTCACAGCGATGGGCGCGTTTCGGAGCATGCTGCAGAATGACGGCGTCCGGTTGGCTACCGCGCATGATAAAGGCTGATGTGCAGAAAGCCGGATGGCTGAGGGCACCTTGGCCTTCGATCAAGATCACGTCCGGCTGCTCTGCCTCTGAGGCCGCTACAATCGCGCCCTCAAGTTCGCCGCAGCAGAATTGAGGCGGTACGGCGTCCATCGCCACACCATATTTTGCGCCCTGCATCAGGCCGGTCTGGCCTGTACCTACCAGCACGGTCTTGATGCCTTTTGCGTTCAGGGCACGGGCCAGGACCGTCGCGGTGGTCCGCTTCCCGATGGCGCAATCCGTCCCAAGCACGGCGATGCGCAGCGCATGGACAAGAGCGACGCTGCCATCGAACAGGCGCATGTCCTTGCTAAGTTTGGGTTTGCGGATGTCGCGGATGCTGAGCCCTTTTGCAGTTGCCGCTTGCACAATTTCGGTATCTTCACTCAGATATTCATGCAGGCCGCTGACGATGTTCATGCCACGCGCGATCGCATCCAGTACGACTGCACGATCAACAGTCGAAAGCCGCCCTGTAGAGGGGGCCATTCCATAGATGAAAGTGTCAGGACTGGGAGTTGCCTGGGCGACAGCGGCTTCCAGATTCCCGAAGATGGGTATGTCGTTGATCTTGTCATCAAGAACCAGTCCGGCGTTCTCGCCCCTGTGGGTGCTATCGATGACCGAGACAATCCTGTAGGCCTCAGAATGACGCACAAGGCCATTGGCGGTCTTGCCATCAATTTTGGCAAAGTTGCCCTCGCAATAAACAACTGCTGTCGGCAGTGCGGCGACCTGAGACAATTGTGTCGGCGTGTCACCGGTCAAGGGCGGTACTTGCGCTCCTCCCACTGGGTGACGAATGGTATTTGCCGTCGGATGTTCGGATTTCACGCTGTTATCCTTTTGTGATCAACTTGCCTTCGCCAGTGGGTCTGGCGACCGGGATATTGTGTGATGGGTCTAGTTCTTCAGAACGCAAAGCCCCTTGGACTTTTGGAAGTTCCGGTTGCATTCCCACCGGTTTCCAGATCTGTCGAGATGGGCGTTTTCGGGGATATCGACTGCGTCGCAACCGGAACCGGAGGCTTTGTATCCCCTCTGGCACTTCCATCCCTCGCCGTAGGCTGCATCATCAAAATATGCGAAGTCTGGAATAACGACGGCCTCACAGCGACCATCCTGTTGAAAGAACCCACGTTCACATGTCCAGGGTTGGCCATAACCTGCCGTGTTCAGATAGCCGTTGATCGGAACAGCAATGGCAGTACAAAGGTCATCCACCTGCTCATATCCGCGGTCACATTCCCATCCGGGCCCATAGGTCTTGTCCACCAGATAGCCGTTTTGTGGCACGACGATCTCTTGGCAAGTATCACCAACTTTCAGAAATCCACGCAGGCAGTGCCAGCGTTCGCCAGAAGGGTCGAGGAAACCATCATCCGGCACAACCACGGCGACACAGTCCGTCCCATCGACCATGCGATAGCCATGTAGGCACTCCCATCCGGAACCATAAGTGCGGTTCGTTTCAAATGCATTTTCCGGTGCCACAACGGCTGTGCAAGTGGCGCCGGTAGGCCGATACCCGACGTTGCATTCCCAGCCGTCACCATAGCTCCTCGCGCTGGCGTTTTCCGGCAAGGTTTGGGAAAGCACGGGCATAGCCAAAAGAACCGAGGCGAAAATGGGCCATACGAAAATGACCCAAAGCATTCGGGCGTCCGCCCACATAGGGGTCCCGCAAACTGCTTGTGACGATTGCGGCGAAGCTTTTGAACTATGATCCATCTAGCTCAAGCCCCGCAAGACACGCGTCTGCGAGGTCACGGTCTGGCGTATCTGAACCGGGGTGGGTCGCCCAACCGGTTTCCATCATTGCATTGCGGCGGCTAAAGCCAGAGAGTTCCTGGAGAGTTGCGAGCTTCGCAGTGCGTTCTGGATCAGCGGCTGAAACGTCGAGACACACCGGCACCATCGCCAAAGTCACTTCATCACTTGCCAAGTTCTGTGCCATGGATTGGGCACTGCCACTTGTTGTCCAACCACCCCAGGTGAAGCCGAGGATAGATACCGCTATCGCACCACCCAAAGCACCGTAGATGCTGGGTTTCGTCCAGTCAGGAAAAGTCATTTTTGTTCCTTTGACGGAGAAAGCGCCGCCTCACTGTTTGTTGCGCTGACAAGACATTTTGTCAGAGCCGGGTCGAAGCCGTTTTGCTGACAGCGCCCTGTCCATGCCCAGTCGCAAATCGCGAAGTTTCCTGCCACCAATGCGCTTGACGCTTGCACACGGACGATGCGGTCGCGCGCCAACAGATTTGGCAACCCTCCCAGGTGTCAAAGCCCTGTTCAGGCATATGACAATCGAATTTTGATGATAGACAATTGCAGTTGGTTCTGGCAGGCCACGCGCCTTTGCCGAAGAAGACCACAACTTTGTCTAGGTTAGATAGTCGTTCAGCGCCTCAATTACAATGCTCGCTGACGTGGTCTCTGAACCAACACTACCGATGACTTTCGTCACTTTGGGCTTTTTGTGCCGCCTTCAGCGACATGGGGGGCATGCGCCAGGACGCTCAGCGAACGCCGAATGCCCCGTTTGATCGGCGTCACCTGATGCAGCACAATGCTCGGAAACACACTCACTGATCCCGGCGCCGAATGGGCCAAGGGGATGCGAGCACTTGGCCTGATTTCCAAGTCACCTCCGGGATAGGTGTCCGGATTGCTCAATTGAAGCACGAGTGTGAGCTTTCTTTTGTCGGCAGTATCGCGCAGATCATCGGTCAGCTTCCGATATCCGTGGACCTTCCCGCTCTTTGTCCGTGCTTCGCGGACCAGTTCCGTCTCTCTTTGGTTCCAAAATTACCAGGTAAAGCGTCTCCAAATCTACGGGCACCTCAAACCCATGAAAAAGCAAGATGTGCACAGTGTGGCATTACCAAAACAAGCGTTGACACTTCTGGATGAACTTCGCCGGACCGATGCCATGACGTCTGGCGCCGGAGGCCCGCAAGCTAGAGCGCAGTCGCGACCTGATTTGCGAATTTAAGCGCCGCGACGGGCAATGTCCTGCCACGCAAGTGGCCGAGAAAAAGTTCGCCACCTGCAACATCCCTGCCCGACAGCGGTACGAACGCCATATCCGGCCGGGCAAGTGCGTTCAGCCCCACCGGAATCTGGAACCCGATACCCTGCCCATAGGCTGCGAAGTGCCGCACCATGTCGAAGCTGTCGGTCTCGAGAACGGGTTCGAGCTTTCGACCCAGCCGTGCGGATGCCTGATCCAGCAGAACCCGCACCCCGAACTGTGAAGCAGGCAGGGCGAGATCATATTCCAGACACTCGCGGAGGCGCAGACTCTTCCTGCCCGCGAGTGGATGCGACGCGGACATCACCGCCATGACCGGTTGGTGCACGGCATGCAGGACTTCGAAATTCACCATATGCGCAGGTTCGAAAACCAGGGCGAGGTCACTGTCGAAATTGACCAGATCCCGTTCGGCCTGAATACGATCACGGACGTTCACGGTGAACGTCACATCGGGAAACTCTGCGCGATACTTTGAAATCTCGCGCGGCAGAAAGTATGGCAGCAAGGCTTGCGAGCAGGCGATCCTGACATGGCCCCGGCGGATGCCCGAAAGATCAGCGACGTGGCTGTGAACACGTGCCAAATCCTGCCGTTGAAGTCGGATGTGGTGAAGAAGGAGTTCCCCGGCCGGGTTCAGGCGCATGCCACGCGGCAGGCGCTCAAAGACTTCTGAGCCAAATTCCTCTTCGAATGCCTGAATGCGTCTGTTCAGGGCGGAGGCCGTGATGTTGGTATCTTCCGCGGCTTTGCGGATCGAACCCGAGCGATGCACCGCTTCGATCATGTCGTAGATCACAAGATGTCGCATGATGTCACACCGGCCCAAGCGAGGGAAACTTCGAAGTGATGCAAAAAATGCATCGGTATGCTTCATTCTTAACATTTGTTTGCATCGCTTGAAAGCGGCAGTTTGGCGCAAATCCCTTCTCGCTCGCAAAGGACTTGCCATGACAGACGCTTCCCGCAGAACTTTCCTGAAACTCTCTGGCGGCACGCTTGGTGCGGCCATGTTGCCCTTCCTCAAGGTGATGCCAGCGCAGGCCCAATCAAGCAGCAGGATCGTTGTGGTGTCAGGGCAGACCATCAACAGCCTTGATCTGCATCGCACCGGGACAAACCGGGCTTCCTATCAGGTTGCGGTGAACTGTTATGACCGCTTGGTCAGCTTTGGCACCAAGGACGCGCCGGGCGGCGGCCTGTCCTATGATTACGACGTGATCGAACCCGAATTGGCCGAAAGCTGGACGATTTCGGATGACGGCCTGACCATGACCTTCAAAATCAAATCCGACGCGACCTTTTGGGACGGGCGCAAGGTGACAGCCGCTGATGTGAAGTGGTCGTTTGACCGTGCGGTATCCGCTGGCGGCTTTCCGACGGTCCAGATGAAAGCGGGCGGCCTGGTGCGCCCTGACCAATTCGAAGCGGTCGATGACGAGACATTTGTCATCACACTCGACAAGCCCTCGAAGCTGACTTTGCCGGACCTTGCCGTGCCGGTGCCGTTCATCATCAATTCCGAAGTGGCCAAGGCCAACGCGACCGACGAAGACCCGTGGGCGATGGAATACCTCCACACGACGCCGGCGGGGTCGGGCGCCTTCAAGGTTGTGCGTTGGGACCAGGGCCAGCAACTGGTTTACGAACGCAATGACGCGTGGGTTGGCGGCCCCTTGCCGAGCTTTGAGCAAGTAATCGTCCGTGAGGTGCCCAGCCCGGCCACCCGCCGTGCGCTGGTCGAACGCGGTGACGTGCAGATGTCGTTCAACATTCCGAACAAGGATGCCTCGGAACTGGACGCGATGGACGGCGTGGATGTCTATTCCACACCGATCGAAAACTGCATCCACTGCCTCTGCCCGAACTTCAATTTCGAACCGTTTCAGGACGCCAACGTGCGCAAGGCGCTTGCCTATGCCATCCCGTACGAGGCCATCTTCCAGACCGCCGCTTATGGTCGGGGTGCGCCGATGTGGGGTGGAGAGGCCGAGATCGCCGATATCGCCTGGCCCCGCAAATCGCCCTACATGACCGACATGACCAAGGCCAAGGAGCACATGGCGGCGTCCGGTTTTGCCTCCGGCTTTGAAGTGCCTTTGTCGATCAGCCTTGGTCTGGCCGACTGGATGGAGCCAACGGCGCTGCTCATGCAGGAGGCCTTTGCCGAGATCGGGATCAAGACCGAGATCGAGAAGATCCCCGGCGCGAACTGGCGGTCCGCGGCCTTGGTCGAGAAACGCCTGCCGTTGCATCTTGAGAACTTTGGTGGCTGGCTGAATACGCCGGATTACTACTTCTTCTGGGCGTACAAACACGGGCACCTGTTCAACTCGTCGAACTACCTGAACGAGGAAATAGAACAGCTTGTGGACAGCACGCTCCACATCCCGATGGACGACCCGGCCTATGCGCCCAACATCAAGCGGATGTTTGAAATCGCGTTTGAAGACCTGCCGCGCATCCCGCTTTGGCAGCCTGCTCTCAACGTCGCGATGAATGGCGCTGCGGGGTATGAGTTCTGGTTCCACCGCCAGCTCGATGTGCGTCCGCTGACCACCGCCACCGCTTGATGAGCGCGCGCTCGAAAATGATCCTGGGCCGCGTGGCCCAGGCGATCCCCGTTGTGATGGGCGTCGTCGTGATCTCGTTTCTGCTCACACGCGCTTTGCCCGGGGATCCTGCCGCTTACTTTGCAGGTCCGGCGGCGGATGAAGCGTCGATCGCGGAAATCCGTGAGGCGCTTGGCCTCGACAAACCCCTGTTTCAACAGTTTTTCCTGTATGTCGGCGATCTGGCGCGGGGTGACCTCGGCACCTCGCTGACAACGGGCCAGACGGTCATGTCCGATCTTGCGGCCCGTTTGCCAGCCTCTCTGGAATTGACACTTGTTGCGTTGCTTTTGTCCTGCGCCATTGCCATTCCACTGGGAGTTCTCGCCGCAACCCGGCCCGGAACGTGGGTGGACCACATGTGCCGTGTGCTGGTGACGGCCGGTGTCTCGATGCCGACATTCTTCACCGGGATCGTGCTGATCTATGTGTTCTATTACCTCGCCGGGCTCGCGCCATCACCGTTGGGGCGGCTCGACTTCATCTATCTTTCGCCGCCGCATGTCACCGGGTTTTACCTGATCGACGCCGCGCTTGCAGGCGATTGGGAGACCTGGTTCGGCGCACTCAAGCAGCTGATCTTGCCCGCAACGACACTTGCCCTTTTTACTCTGGCCCCCATCGCCCGCATGACGCGCGCCGCGATGCTGTCTGCACTGTCATCTGACTTTATCCGCACCGCCCGCGCCGCTGGCCTTGGCAGCCGCAAGGTTCTTTATGGCTACGCCTTTCGCAACGCGCTCCTGCCTGTGGTCACCACGCTCGGTATGGTCTTTTCCTTCACGCTCGGCGCGAATGTCCTGGTCGAGAAGGTCTTTGCCTGGCCCGGCATCGGGTCTTACGCGGTCGAGGCACTGGTGGTCTCGGATTATGCCGCCGTGCAGGGCTTTGTTCTGGCCATGGCGCTCCTGTTCGTGGCGCTCAACCTTGTCATCGACATCGCTTACGCGCTGATCGATCCACGCATCGGATTGAACTGATGGTCGATATGACAACCTCGCAACCTGCGCGCAAAGGCGACACGACGCTCGGGCACATCGCCTATGTCCTCAAGGACAACCCGGTCACGATGCTGGCCTTTGCCATGCTCGCCTTCTTTCTGGGATGCGCGGTCTTCGGCCCTGCGCTGGTGCCCTATGACCCGCTCGCGACGAATGCCTCCCGAGCGCTCGAAGCGCCAAGTTGGGATCACTGGTTTGGCACCGACAATCTCGGGCGCGACGTATTCAGCCGGGTCATCGTGGCAACGCGCCTCGATTTGACGATTTCGGTCGCAGCTGTGGCGCTGAGCTTTGTCATCGGCTCGGTCCTCGGGTCCATCGCGGGATACTGGGGTGGGTGGATCGATGCCGTGCTGAACCGGTGCCTCGACACGATCATGGCGTTCCCGCTGTTCGTTCTGGCCATGGGGGTCGTTGCAGCCCTTGGCAACACGGTCGAAAATATCATCTACGCCACCGCGATCATCAACATCCCCTTCTACGCGCGCCTTGTGCGGGCAGAGGTCAACATCCGTCGAAACGCGGGCTTTGCGCAGGCCGCCAAACTGGCGGGCAACAGCGATCTGCGCGTGCTCGCCGTACATATCTTTCCAAACGCCCTGCCGCCGATGATGGTGCAGGTCTCGCTCAACCTTGGCTGGGCCATCCTGAACGCGGCGGGTCTCAGCTTTATTGGCCTTGGCGTGCGCCCTCCCACCCCTGAATGGGGGATCATGGTGGCCGAAGGCGCGAACTTCATCGTCTCGGGCGAATGGTGGCTCGCCGTCTTCCCCGGTCTGTGGCTGATGCTGGCGGTCTTTACCTTCAATCTTCTCGGCGACGGTCTGCGCGACATCGTCGATCCCCGCAAGAGGACCTGAGTGATGCTATCGATCAAGGACCTCTCTGTCGCGTTCAAAACCCGAAAAGGGGAGGTGAACGCCGTGCGTGGTATCTCCCTCGAAGTCGGCAAGGGCGAAACGCTCGGGATTGTCGGTGAAAGCGGATCGGGCAAATCCGTAACGTCCTACGCGCTCATGCGCATCCTCGATGCGGGCGGTGACATCCGCAGCGGCGATGTCACCTATGGCGGGATCGACCTGCGCGCCGCATCCGAGCGGGACATGCGCGACATTCGCGGACGCGAGATTTCGATGATCTTCCAGAACCCGCGCGCAGCCTTGAACCCGATCCGGCGCGTCGGCCATCAGGTCGAAGACGTGCTGATCCGACATGCCCAAGCCACCCGGCAGGACGCCAGAGCCAAAGCCATTGCAGCGCTGGAGGCGGTCAGGATCAACGACGCCGCCGCACGCTACGAGGCCTATCCGTTCGAACTCTCTGGCGGCATGTGCCAACGGATCGTCATCGCCATTGCGCTGGCCTGCAAACCGCAACTGCTCATCGCGGACGAGCCAACCACCGGGCTCGACATCACCACGCAAAAAGCGGTCATGGACCTTGTCGGCGAGCTGGCAAAAGAACGCGGCATGGGGATGATCCTGATCACGCATGATCTGGGCCTCGCATCGCAGTACTGCGACCGTATTGTCGTGATGAAAGACGGCCTGATCGTAGAAGAAGGAGAGCCAGGCACACTCTTCACGGCTCCGCAACACGCCTACACACGCAAATTGGTGGACGCGACCCCGCGTCTTGGCGCGTCGATCCGCAACCTTTTGCCACCCGAAGTGCGCAGCCCGGAACCCGAACACAGGGTTCATACACGCCCGCTTCTGGAAGTGCGTGATCTCGTGAAAACCTATCCGGGCAAAGCCGGGCCGGTTCAGGCCGTCAAGGGCATTTCGTTCGACATCAAGGCCGGACAGTCGCTGGGCCTTGTCGGTGAAAGCGGCAGCGGAAAATCCACGACATCGGAAATGGTCGTACGGCTCCAGGACCCGACCTCCGGCGCTATCCTCTTTGACGGTCACGATATCGCGTCGACCCCGTCCGCCCGGTTCATGCGCCATGCCGTGCGCCGGGACATACAAATGGTCTTTCAGGACGCGACAGACAGCCTGAACCCACGCGGCACGGCGGCATCCGCCATCGCGGAGCCGCTTGCCCGAATTGACCGGATGCGCGGCGCAAAACTGTCCACGCGCGTGTCCGAACTCGCCGATCTCGTCGGGTTGCCGCAGCCTCTGCTCAGCCGGTTTCCGCACCAGCTCTCCGGCGGTCAGAAAGCCCGCGTCGGCATCGCGCGCGCCATCGCGCTGGAGCCGAAGCTTCTGATCCTTGACGAGCCGACCGCCGCGCTTGACGTCTCGATCCAGGCGCTTGTTCTCAACCTGTTGGTCGACCTGCGCGCGCAGATGGGGATGTCGTACCTGTTCGTCAGCCATGACCTCAATGTCGTTCGCCTTTTGTGTGATGAGGTCCTCGTCATGAAACAGGGTGAAATCGTCGATCGCGGTCCAACCGCGACAGTGATGGACAATCCCAGCCATCTCTACACCCGCGCTTTGATCGAAGCGGCCCCGCAGCCGCCCGAACCCGTTGCCGCCTGAATCCGGAAAGACAAAGACCATGACCAAAGCCAATCCTCTGACCCTCGACGCTCTCCGCGACGCCTATGACACGGGTGCCACCCCTTCGGACATCGTGCGCGAGGTGTACCGGCGCATCGACGCCGTGGGTGATCCGGACATCTTCATTCACCTTCGTCCGATGGAAGACGTGCTTGCCGACGCCGGGGCCCTGCCTGCACGCTCGGACGCGCTGCCTCTTTGGGGTGTGCCCTTCGTCGCAAAGGACAACATCGATGTTGCCGGTATCCCGACAACCGCCGCCTGTCCTGCTTATGCGTTTACGCCGGCAAGGGACGCGTTTGTTGTCGCACAACTGCGGGCAGCCGGCGCTTTGGTCATCGGCAAGACGAACCTCGACCAGTTCGCGACCGGCCTTGTCGGTGTGCGGTCCCCTTATGGTGTTCCAAAGAACGCGATTGATCCCGAAATTGTACCGGGCGGATCATCCAGCGGCTCGGGCGTCGCGGTCGGGCACGGCTTTGTCACGTTTTCACTCGGCACGGACACGGCAGGCTCCGGCCGCGTTCCGGCCGCGCTCAACAACATTGTCGGGTTGAAACCATCTCTGGGCGCATTGTCCGCAACCGGCGTCGTGCCCGCATGCCGTACGCTCGATACCATTTCGATCTTTGCCGGGACGGTCACCGACGCTTTTGCCGCGTTCCAGGTGGCCTGCGCAGAGGACCCCGAAGATGCCTATTCCAAGGGACTTTGCGCAGGCCACCTGAGCGTCCCGCCCTCCAGTTTCAGGGTCGGAGTGCCTGATGCGGCCTCTCGCATCTTCTTTGGCGACACCGTGCAGGCGGCGAGTTTCGAAGCCAACCTGAAGCGGTTGCAAGCGCTGGGCGGAACGGTCGTCGAACTCGACTTTTCGCCGCTCTACGCGGTGGCGGACATGCTCTATGAAGGGGCATGGGTGGCCGAGCGCTATACGGTCGTCGAAGATCTCATGCGCAACACGCCGGATGCCTTGCATCCCACGACGGCAAAGATCATCGGCGCTGCGGAACACCTGTCCGCTGCGGACGCCTTCCGGGGCATCTACAGGCTGAAAGAGTTAGAACGCGCCGCGAACGCGCTGATGGCGCAGGTCGATCTGCTGTGTGTTCCGACGATCCCGACGTTCTATTCGGTTGCCGACCTCGAAGCCGATCCGGTCACGCCGAACTCCAATCTGGGGACCTATACGAATTTCGTGAACCTGTTGGACATGTGCGGCATCGCCGTGCCATCCGCACCGCGCAGTGACGGGCGGCCCGGCTCCATCACATTGCTTGCACCCAGCGGCCAAGACGCCCAGATCGCCAGCCTTGCGGTAGCCTTCGCCGGAGAGAGCGCCGCGAATGCACCGATAGACACCACCGAAACGGAAATCGCGATTGCGGTCTGCGGGGCCCACATGTCCGGCATGGCGCTCAACCACGAATTGACCTCCCGCGGTGGCCGCTTGCTGCACGCAACGCACACATCACCCCGCTATCGTCTGTACGCCCTAGCAGGTGGGCCGCCGCAACGTCCGGGCCTACTGCGGATTGAAAAAGGCGCAAAGATTGAAATCGAAGTCTGGGCCCTGCCGAAACCCAGCGTGGGCGCATTCCTCGAAGGTATTCCAGCGCCTTTGTCGATTGGCACAATCGAACTTCAAGACGGCTCCAAGGCACACGGTTTTCTGGTTGAAACGGCCGGGGTACAAGGTGCGGAAGATATCACACACCTTGGCAGCTGGCGGACCTTCCAGAACCTTGGGCAAAAGGTTGTGAATGAACACGCGAACTGATCGCGCGCGCCACCGGATAACGCGCGGCGAGAATACACGATCGCAACAGTGGTCAGTCGCATCCGTTGTGCTTGCGCCACATCGCGGGGTCATGCCCCACCGGCACCGCCGCACATGGATCGTCTGTATATCCGCGCAAGACAGCGTACCGGCTGACCTGCGCGTCAGACAGCAAAGGCAGGGTGCGCAGATGGGCGCGCAGATGCACAAGGCGCAGAGTTGCCCGCGTATCACCTGTCTTTGCCACCAGCCGCTCCAGCGTTTCGGCATCCGGCGCGCCTTGCTGGAACGCGGCATCCAGCGCCTGTTCTGACGCGACGAAAGCCGCGCCCGCGCGGATCGCCTCCGCTTGCATGTGCCCGCGTATCTCCTCGATCTGGGCGCGTTGATCGGCGCTCAGCCCAATCTGGTCGGCCAGTTCAAGCAGATGCGTCGGCCCCGGTACACCGTTCAGCTCGGCCGCCCGCGCCAATCCCCATCCGCCACCGCGGGCAATTTCCGCGAGGTCCTGTTCCGACAGGGATTTGATGGCGCGCGTTTCCTCGCCCGCATAGGCGGACCGTTCCGTGCCGTGGTCGTCGGTATGCGCTTGCGCCATGGCAGAGACCGGCAAAAGAAAGACGAAAGCGGCGACGCGTATGATGTCCATCAATATAACCCTCGATTTGCGATGTGTTCGCATGGATCTATTGCACAGTGTGGCACCACGTGAGCATGATAGAGATCATGTCAGCCCCCTATATCAGACCTTTCGAAAACGCCCCGGTTCAGTTGCTGAACGAGGGCGCGACCCTGTTTCGCCGGGATGATACCGTCAAAAAGGCCTTTCTGGTGCGCGAGGGCCATGTCTTTTTGCGCCGGGCGTTGAGTGATGGCGGGCTTCTCACCCTCCACGTCGCGACCGAGGGGGCGTTGGTGGCCGAAGCCTCGCTCTTTGCCGATCGATATCACTGTGATGCGGTCACGGATGTGCGGACAAAGGTTGCTGTCCTGCCGCGTGAAAAACTTCTGGCGCAGTTGGCAAATACAACGTCTTCGGCGCTCAGCGCATTTGAGCGCACGGCCAAGGAGTTACAGACCACACGCATGCGGATCGAGATCATGCGCCTCAAAAAGGTAACCGACCGATTGGACGCTTACCTTGATGTCTTCGGTCCACCGGCGGTCGGGGCATGGGTGCGCGTCGCGGACTGGATTGGCGTCTCACCACCCGCACTTTACCGCGAGCTTGCGCGCAGACGGCTGGATTGACTCCCCTGCGCCCAGTCCACGGGATCGTGCGGGCGGTTGTCCACCCGCAGATGCCCCATCACTCCACGGAGCCGGGAAGCGACAGATCGCCCGACGCAATGTCAAAGATATCCGTGACACACAAAAGGGGCGCATGAACGCTGTCGTTCACGCGCAGCGCCGCGGTGACACCGTCAAAGCTGACCCCCGCGGCACCACCAGCCACGGCGGCGTTGATTGTCACTTCCGCGCCATCGAAAACGGGCGTGAACCCGGGGCTGTCCAGCAGGATGGGCAGACCGGGCCACGTCGCGGGCATATCGGGTGTCGTTCCTTCGGGAATGTCCTTGACCGCAAGTGCGCCGGGGCCGCACGCGTCCGTCGGCGCCAGAACAACCCAGTGACTGTGCCAGATGCCGCCGTCATTGGCCGTGTCCCCGTCGCGGTTTTCGTCGAACAAGGGTGTATCGTCGAAATCCGGATGGCTGGTCGCCGCCATCGCAAGAATGCCGGCACCTTTGTCAAAGCCAACGACCGCAGGATCGAGGGTGGTGGGCCAAACATAGGACCAGACAGGCGCACCCCCAACCGCACCCATTGCCGTGGGCGTATCCGCCCCGGCCACACCATTGGTGGTCATGTGAAAGGTCACCGTCGTGCCGGATCCGTGCACATGTGCCGCAAGGATGTCGAAGGCCGCCACCTTCGATGTGTCGGCCGCTGACCGGACCGCACCGGGCTGGTGGATCGCGTGATGATCGTGATCGCCATCGGCAAGCACTGTCGTGGCGCAGGTGGCGAGAAACAGGGTGAGAACGCGAGACATGTAATTTCCTTTCGAGTCGCTACTATCTCAAGACATGGACCGATGCGAGTGGTCAGCGCAAGGAAAAAGTTTCGACTCGATATCTTTTCTTTCTTGTGAGGCTGTGCTTATGTGCAGGCCATGACCCGCAAACCGACAGACAAACCAACCGTGACATCGGACAGATTACTGGCGCTGATCGACCGCATGTCGCGGCTGTCGAACTCCGAACTCCGGGGGCCAGACCTGAACCCGGCGCAACGCGCGGCGCTGGTGTACCTGAAGATCTCCAACCGGTTCTCGCGCAAGCCGTCCCTGGTCGCCGAATATCTGAGCGCAACACGTGGCACTGTCTCGCAAACACTCAAGGCACTGGAACGCAAGGGCATGGTCGAGGTGCACAAGGATGCCTCGGACGGGCGAAGCATCTCCTACGGCCTCACCCGCAAGGGCCATGAGGCGCTCTTGGAACATGATGCCGACGGCGGACTTGATGCGATGATACCGCCTGACGCCGCAGCGCGGCTCGAAGCCGACCTCTCGGCCATCCTGTCGCAGGCCCTGTCGGCGCGGGGGCACCGCAGTTTCGGGCTGTGCAGGACCTGCAAACACCACATCCATGTGAATGGGGATCGCCGCTGCGCGTTGCTTGACGTACCGCTTGACGACACGGACAGCGCATTGATCTGCGCCGAGCATGCCTGAACGACGCGGCACGGATTTCGGTCTGGCCGACGGCCTCTGGGGCAAAACAGGCGTTTGACACAAACAGCCCCGATACTGCGACCAAACCCTTGAAAATCCACGCCTTGTGCGCAGCCGTAACGGCTTGCGTACCTTTTTGTACGTTTTTCTTGCCGTCAAACATACAAAAAGGTATGTAAACAGCCAACACAGGAGAATCGCAGATGGAAACCACGTTGTTCGTCGCCGCGGCGGGGCTCGCCGCTCTCTGGCTCGCTGTCCATGTCGTGGTCGGCGGGCGGCAGATCGCGCGGCCCCTGATCGCAGCACCCGAATTGTCTGCCACGGTACGACACACACACTACCTCTGCTGGCATCTCACAACCGCGACCATCGTCTGCATGGCCGCGTTCTTTGCAACGGCTGCGCTTACCGGGATCGCCGCATATGCGATGGCGGCAACTGTGCTGGCCCTTGTCTTTTCCATCGTCGGGGTGGGTTTGGTGTTCGCGCTGGGCGAAACCCACGCCCGTCTGCCGCAGGGTTGGCTGTTTTTACCCGTGGCGGGCTTTGGTCTGGCGGGGCTTGCGCTGTGAAAAAGCGTCGGTTCACCGAAGAGGACTGGATCGCGCTCGGGCTGGCAGAACTGGCTGCGAACGGCTGCGACGCGGTCAAGCTGGAGGCGATCTGCAAGGCGGCGGGCCTCACGCGTGGTTCGTTCTACCACCACTTCAAAGATCACGAGACCTTTCTGACAGCCCTTGCACGGCATTGGCTGAAAACCCAAACCGCCGACGTGGCGGCGTCCGTGGATGCAACGGCCCCGGCACAGGACCAAAGTGCCGCCCTGACGCAAGCCGCGATGAAGATCGACTACAGGCTTGAGCTTGGGATCCGCGAATTGGGCCGGCGGTTGCCTGCCGTGAACGCGATCATACGCGCGGCGGACACAACACGCCTTTCGGTTGTCAGCCGCATTTACCAGAACCGCTACGGCCTTGATGCGGCCGTTGCAGATCAGTTCGCCTTTATCGAATACGCCGCCTTCAGCGGGATCATCCTGCTCGACCCGGATATTCCCGCGGATCGGCAAAACCAGTTGGCCGATCTGTTCGAAGAAACCGTTGCCCGTGCGCTGGCCGCACAGATCAACAGATGAGGCAGGTCATGGCCCAGCTGCGGTTGCCGAAATGCGCGCGCAACCGGGCCCGGCCAAATTGGATTAATCAAGATGCAGATGAGTGTTGTTTCATCCCCATGGCCGCTTCTGTCCCGGCTCGTATTCTACACCGTGGCCGCGTTCTACGCCTACGGGGCTTTGGTCCACATCCTGAACATGGCGTCCCTGACGGGCTTTGCGTGGCCGGCGGCACCGCTCAAATGGCAATTCCTCGACATCGTGTACCTCGTGCTGGATGTGACCGTGGTCGCGGGCCTCCTGCGCGGCGCTTGGGTCGGCATCGCCGCATTCTATTGCGCGGCGCTCAGCCAGATCGCGCTTTATACCCTTTTCCGGGGTTGGGTTCTGGATGTGCCAGAGCCGTTTCAACGCTCCGGCGACGACCTTGCCTATCTTGACGGGCTGGTCGCCTTTCACATCGTCACATGTGTGGCCATGGGCGTGGCCATTGCGGCAAGGCCAAGCGGTACGCCGCGTTGACGCAACGGGCGACCCCCATACCGCGAACAGGGTCCGCCACCTGCAAAACGCAGGCAGCGGACGAGGGCATCAACGTGCCAGCAGGCAGACGCCTTCAGGTGATGTCTTGCACATCCATCACCAGTTTTTCCCAGTTCCGCTGGTTTTCCATGTCGTGCTCAAGGCCCTGTTCGTCCGCGATGGCAAAGCGTTTGACGGCGGGCGTCTTGCTCGTGGCCTGATAAAGCCAATAGGCCTCGGCCCTCAGGGCTTCGTTGATGGGTTTGTCGATGGACTCGTACACCATCTGCTTGCAGGCATTGATCGAGTCCGCCGGGAATTTGGCAATGCGTTGCGCCAGCGTGTCGACATAGGCGTCGATCTCGTCCGCCTCCAGCGCTTTGTTGATGGTCCCCATCGCTTCGGCCTCATCGGCATCGAAATCGCGCGCGCTCAGGATGATTTCCAACGCGCGACCCAGCCCGGTCTGGCGCGCCATGCGGGACGCGCCACCACCACAGGGCAGGATCCCCATACCGACTTCCATCTGCATGAATTTGAACTTGCCCCGCACGGCAAAGCGCATGTCGAGCGCCAGTGCCAGTTCGTGGCCACCCCCGCGGGCAAACCCCTCGAGCTTGGCAATCGTCGCCTGCGGCACTTTGCTGATCCGCTCACAAACGCTTTGCAGGTCCAGCAGCTGCGCCTCGTCGCGTGACACCGGTTCTGTCGACATGTCTTTCAGCAACTCGGTGTCATAGTGGCAGACCCAAACCTCGGGGTTGGCCGACTGAAAGATCACCACCTTGGTGTCGCGGTCCCGTTCCAGACGCATGGCGAGGCTGTTGAGATCGGCGAGCATTTCCTGGCCCTGCACGTTCACGGTGCCGAAATCAAAGGTCACGGTTGCGATTCCGTCCGCGACGGTCACGTCAAAGGTTTGAAAGTTCTCATATTTCATCTTGGCAGTCCTTTCTTGGTTCCGGACAGCGCACGCTGCCGGAGGTTGGGGTTTCGGAGGGTGGAGGTGCGCCCAGCCGGGCGCGGGGTGGATCAACTGAGGGCGGCTACGGCATCCTCGATGCCCTGCATCACCTCAGCGGCATGTTCGGGGTCCAGCGCCGCCGCGTGCGGTTGGGCGAACTGACCGCTGTCATTGTCGAAATACCGGCCCGACGCGTCGGCAAAGGATGTGCCAAGCGCGGCCTCCCGGAGGATATTTGCACCGATGGACAGGTCATTGCCCGCAATGCCGTACCCTTCCCTGACCATCTTGGAGGCCAGCAGGGAACCGGGATTGACCGCAACGACCACCGGCCCATCGCCAAGCTCGCGCGCCAATGCGCGGCTCCAGATGGTGATGGCCAGCTTGCTCTGGGCATAGGCCGCGTTGTCCGTCAACCGAACGTCGCCCCGCATCGCGGCCATATCAACCGGGGCCTGTGCCGCCGAGGACAGGTTCACGATCCGCCCGTCCGCCGGGATGATCGGCAACAGCGCGCGGGTCAGTGCATAGGGCGCAAAAGTGTTCACCATGAACCGCAGGTCATGACCGGCTTCGGTTGTCGTCAGGGGCGCCTTCAGCACGCCCGCATTGTTGATCAACACGTCGATGCGGTCATGCCTCGCGCGCAGCTCGGCGGCCATGGCATGTACATCGGCCATGCGCGACAGATCGGCGGCATAGGTCTCGACCGCGCCACCGACCTGCGCCGCCGCTGCCTCGAGCCTGGCGGCGCTGCGCCCGTGCAGCAGGACCCTGTGCCCTTCCTTCGCCAGCATTTGCGCTGTCAAAAGGCCAATGCCATCCGTCGATCCGGTGATGAGAATTGTCTTGGTCATGCGGGTCTCTTTCGATTGTGTGTGTCAGGCCAACCGCACAAGCGTGCGGCTTTCGATGCTTTTGCGGATGGATGCGATCGTCGGGTCTTCGACCATGTCCAGCGCGGAATGCGCGACGGAGGGCCGCCCCCGATTGTCATAGATGTTGAAATACGCGACCTCGTCCGGCGTCATCCGCGATATGTAGATCCACTGGTGATCCGGGTTCCCGGCCAGTCCCATGATCTGACCCACACGATCGGGATAGATCAGGTCCAAAAGGATCCAGTCCTCGGGCGCCACGCTGGACGGACGGACAAATCCCAGTGGGGCCGAGTTGATCGGCGCACCAACCGGCCGCCAGATGTTGATAAAGGCGTAATGCCCGCCGCGCCATTTTGCGGCGGTCTCCGCGCCCAGGATGTCGATCAGCCGCTGTTCTGCGCCATCCGTGCTGTAATCGCTATGCACGTTACGCGCTGGTTTGCGCACGGCATCGGGATCGTCCACGCGGATCGTGTGGTCAAATATGATGACCTCGCGCGCCGCCAAGGTCTCTCGCAGCAGCGCGGTCAGCTCCGCATCATACGCCCCCTGCCAATCGCCCTGTCCGTCAAACGATACGGCCGTCGGCGCATGTGCAAACCCGACGCTGTCGGCGGCAAAGGACACCTGAGCGTCGCTTGCGCGCATATCCGCCACCGTCACCTCTGTCGGAGCCAGGTCCGGCGCGATCAGGTTGCCCACGATACCGCCCGCATCCAGCTCAAATGCCTGACGCTCTGGTTTGTGTACGAGGTAATTGACTGTGGCTGTTCGGGTCATGTCCGTCTCCATCCTGTGTTGGGATTGGAAATATACCTCTATACGGATATATAAACGGGCATGATCTGAATTCAGTTTTCCGGAAAAGCATACAATATGGATATCCAAAGCCTCCGCCTCTTTGTGCTGGCCACCGAAACCCTGAACATCAGCGCGGCGGGGCGCACCCTTGGCATGGCACCTGCCGTCGCCAGCGCGCGGCTGGCCAAATTGGAAACCTTGCTGGGTGCCGAACTGCTGCACCGGTCGACGCGCAAGGTGTCGGTGTCGCTCGAAGGGCAGGATTTTCTGCCCTATGCCCGCGAGATGATCGCGCAGGAAGAGGCCGCGCTCGCCGCCTTTGGCAAAGGCAAGGCCGAGATCGCGGGAACGTTGCGCTTTGCCGCGCCCAGCACCTTTGCGCAGCTCTATATCGCGCCGATCCTGCCCGCATTCATGGATCGCTATCCCGATCTCACGCTCGACCTGCACCTGTCGGATTCCCAGTTCGACCTCATCGAGGGCAGCTATGATCTGGCGCTGCGCAACTCGATCCTCGAAGACAGCAGCCTGACCGCGCGCAAGCTGGCCGACGACACCCGCATCCTCTGCGCGGCACCTTCGTACCTCAAGGCAAACGGTGCGCCTGTCGACCCCTCCGACCTCACGGCGCATCGCCTCATCGCCTTCCGGGACCTCGAACCCCGACAGCTGATTTCCGCAGATGGGACGCAGGCAAGTTTTGCCCCGCGCGCGGCCGCGCACCGATTGGTCGTAAATGACGGTCTGACCCAGATGCGCGTGACCGCCGGCGGTGCGGGGATCTCGATCAACTCCCTCTGGGCGGTGCAGCGTGAATTGTCCGACGGATCGCTCGTGCGCGTCCTGCCGGACTACACGCTCGCGGACAATCCGGCCCTCTGGTTGATCTATCCCAAAAGCAACGTGGTCTCGGCCAAGGTCCGTGTCTTCATGGATTACCTGATCCAGCATATCGGCAAATCCGCCACCTGGGCGCAGGCCAGCTGATTTATATCGAAAAAGCGAATTCTGTTATTCTAACAGCCTCGTTTATGCGGGTTTCGCGCGGCATTACCTCTGGTCTCAGCGGCGATATGCCTGACCAGAGGAAAGTTGGAAAACGGACATGACACAGACATCACTTGAACGCGCCCGCGCAGTCGAACGGCCCTCACGCGACGCGATGCTGCAACGGGCTCCCGCGGTGCAAAGGTTCTGGCACGAAAACGAGGCCCTGTTTCAGGACGCGTGGACCGCGTGGGACGCAGAGCATGGCGCGCCCCTTGACGCGACACTTTATGATCCTCGCCTGAGGGCCGCGATTGCGGATGCCTGGAAAGATCCTACAACCGAGGGCGCAGTCAAAGCGCTCTGGCAAGAGGTGTTCCCCGGCGTGTACAAGACGCAGTTTTTTGACCCTGACCGTCTGTCGGTGCTGCGCGATTACATGGACAAGGTCGCGGATGCGGGCATTCCGCTGCGGCCCCCTTATGGCATCTCCCTGAACCGGGGCGGCGCGATGCTCGATCCGCGGTCCGAGGGGCACCTGGCGGCGCCGACCTTCCAGGCCTTTTATCGGGACCTGATGGACCGCTACATGCGCCCGGTGTCGCGGCTCCTGTTCCCTGATGTGACCGGGTACGACACGCAGACCTTCGGTTTTTCGATCCAGTGGCAGGCGGACAAGGACACATCGCTGCGCCCCCATTCGGATGCGTCGTCTGTCACGCTGAACATCAACCTGAACCTGCCGGGCGAAGGTTTTTCGGGCTCCGGCGTCAGCTTTATCGATCCGGTGTCGCGTCGCGTGGACAAACTCTACTTTGAGCCTGGCACGGCGCTGATCCACCATGGCAGCGTCCCGCACGCGTCCGAGCCAATCACCGAAGGGCAGCGCTCGAACTTTGTGCTGTGGCTCTATGGGGAAAACGGCCAAATCCCGCACCCCGGCAGCGCCCCGGTACAGATCGAGGCGCGCGAACGCTGGTCGGTTCCAACGGATCCATCCGACGGCTTCGCGCCGTTCTGACGCGACATACCTTACCCGGCAAACCGCCGGGTATGGTGAAATCTGCTCATCAATTGGTCCGTTTTATTGAGTTCTTGATAGGTAAGTCTTGCGCTTTAATCCATCTCCAGAGGTGAGACAGTGGCGCGACGCAATCGATCAAGGCAGGACGGGGCAGGCGGTGAGGCAGCGGGTGCGCTCTATCACGATGGCGGCAGCCTGCGCCCGCTGTCGCCCGCCGACCTGTCGGCCATCGTGGATCATGCTTTTGACATCCTCGCCACCATCGGCATGGCGGGCCTGCCTGCGGCGGGGCAGGCGCGCGCCATGGCCGCCGGGGCGCAGCTCCGCCCCGATGGCCGCCTGTGCTTTCCCAGGGACATGGTCCGTGCCGCCCTGGACCGCGCACCAAGGGCCGTGATCCTGCCGGGGTTCGCGCCCGGACGGGATCTCCACATCGGCGGCCAGCGCGTGCATATCGGCACGGGCGGGGCCGCGGTGCAGGTGCTGGACGCCGCGGACGGGTCCTATCGCGACAGCACCCTGGCCGATCTCTATGACCTGATGCGCGTCGTGGATGCCTCGCCCCATATTCACTACGGCGTGCGCCCCGTCGTGGCACGTGACGTGGCCGACCCGTTTGCGCTGGATGTGAACACGGCCTTTGCCTGCATGAAAGCCACCGACAAACCCATCGGCATCAGCTTTTGCGACCCGTCCCACGTCGCGCCGATCATCGGCATGTTCGACACGGCGCTGGGCGGCCCCGGTGCATTTCGGAACAGGCCGTTCTGTATGGCGATTGTCGTGCATGTCGTCCCGCCGCTGACCTTTGCCGCCGACGGGGTCGAGATCCTCGAAAAGGTGGTGCGCGCCGGGATGATCCCGCAAATTTGTTCCGCCGGGCAGGCAGGGGCCACCAGTCCCGTGACGCTGGCAGGCGCGCTCGCACAGGGGCTTGCGGAATCGCTGGCCGGGCTGGTCGTGGTGGATGGGATCGCGCCGGGCGCGCCCTGCATCTACGCCCTGATGCCCTTCATCTCGGATCTGCGCACCGGGGCCATGACCGGCGGCGGGGGCGAGGCGGCCATCGCCAATGCCGCCGCCGCACAGATCCTCGCCCACCTGGGCCTGCCCTCCACCGTGTCGGCGGGCATGACGGATGCCAAGCTCGCGGACGCGCAGGCGGGCTACGAAAAGGGCTATACCGTCGCCATGGCCGGGCATGCCGGGGCCAACATGATCAACCTGTCCGTAGGCATGCTGGGGTCGATCATGGTCGCCAGCCCCGAGGCGATGGTCATCGACGACGACATGTGCGGCGCCATCCTCCGCTCGGTCCGGGGCATCGAGGTTTCGGCTGCCACGCTGGACCTCGCCGCCACCGACCGCGTCGTGACCCAGGCCGGGCACTATCTGGGCGAGGCGGAAACGCTCAAACGGATGAAATCCGATTTCCACTATCCCGCACTTGCCGACCGTCAAAGCGTCACCGACTGGGTCGAGGCAGGCCGCCTGTCAATCTGGGATCACGCCCGCACCCGCGTCGCACAGATCCGCGCCGCGCCCCCGCCAACCCACCTGAGTGCAGCGGCCGAGGCCCGCATCCGTGCCGCATTCCCCATCCAACTGCCCCCAGACCAATGAGCCGCCCATGCACGTCTTTCGATCCATGATCCTTGACCACCCCATCGATACCGTGTGGGCCGCGGCGCGCGCCTTCGACGGCGTGGCGCACTGGAACCCCGGCGTGGTGGCGGCCACGCTGGAACACGGCGCGCCAACGGCGACGGGCACCATCCGCACCCTCACCGCCGCAGACGGGTCGGTCTTTCGCGAAACCCTGCTGGCCCATTCGGATGCCGACCGGTCCTATACCTACGACATCCTCGCCAGCGCGCTGCCCGTGGCCAACTATGTCTCGACCCACCGCTTTGTGCCGATCACGCATACAAACCAGACACTTGGCATCTGGTACAGCGACTTTGACTGCGCCCCCGGCGATGCCGACGCCATGGAACAGGTCGTGGGCGATGCCATCTACATCGGCGGCATGACCGGCCTGAATACCTATCTCAAGGAGACGCAGAATGGTTGACACCCTCGCCCCCCGTGCCGTCATCGGCGTGATGACACCCGCCATGAACACTGTAGTCCAGCCCGAGCTGGAGCTCCTGCGCCCCGCAGGCGTGACCAACCAGATGCAGCGGTTCCGACTGGGCGGCGACGCCATCTCCGTCGACCTGCCCGACGAGGCGGCCAAGCTGATGGACTGTGCCCCCGCGGCCATCGCCGTGGGCCTGACCACTGACGCAGGGCCGGGTGGCCCGGCGCGGCTCAAGGCCCGCTGCACAGAGATCGCGGCACAGGTCGGCGTGCCGGTGCTGGGCGCATCGCATGCAAATTACGCGGCCCTGCGCGCCCTTGGGGCCACACGTGTCGGCATCGTCACCCCCTTTGATGCAAGGACCGACGCAGTCGTGCAGGCCAACACCGAGGCGGCGGGGTTCAACGTCGTGGCGATCAAGGGGACTGAGGCACCGTCGCTGCCCGCGATCTGCGAAACGCCGCTGGACCAGATCCGCGACGTGTTCGCCCAAGTGGCCGCCACCCGGTGCGATGTCATCCTTCAGGTCGGCACCGCGCTGCCGGTCATCGCGCTGCTGGCCGAACTGGAGGCGACCCACGGCACGCCCATCGTCGCCTGCAACGCCGCCGTCTACTGGCAGGCCCTGCGCCGGGTCGGCATCACCGACCCCGTGCCCGGTTTTGGCCGCCTGTTGGAGGCGCACTGATGCAGTCCCCGTTTCCGACCCAGGCCCAGGTTGTGATCATCGGCGGCGGCGCGGTCGGCGCGGCCATCCTCTATCATCTGGCCAAGGCGGGCATCACCGACACCGTCCTGCTGGAAAAGAACGAACTGACCGCCGGGTCGACATGGCACGCGGCGGGCAACATTCCGACCTATGCCAATTCGTGGCTGGGGATGCGCGCGGGCAACTATGCCTGGCAGCTTTACAAGGAGCTGGCCAAGGAACCCGCCGCCCCGATCACCTACCGCCACACCTCTGCCATCTGGCCCGCGCATACCCCCGAACGGATGCAGCTTTTTCAACACCTCTGCGGCGTATCCCGGTCTGCCGGGTTCGACCTGCGCATGCTCACCCCGTCCGAGATCGAGGACATGCACCCCCACTGGCGGGCGGACGCGACCGTGCTGGGCGGCATTCTTGATCCCTACGAGGGCGACATCGACCCCAGCCAGCTGACCCACGCGCTTGCCACCCATGCCCGCGCCATGGGGGCCGAGGTCCGGCGCTTTACCCCCGTCACCGGTCTCGCGCAGCGCGCCACCGGCGCGTGGGAGGTCGAAACCCCCACAGGCACGATCCTCGCCGGGACCGTGATCAACGCCGCAGGCTCCAGCGGCGCGCGGATTGCCGCGATGGCGGGGCTGCACGTGCCCGTGGTCACGCTCGAACACCAGTACATGGTGACCAGCCCGCTCGCCCGGTTGGAAGAGGACACGCGCGTCTTTCCCCTGATCCGCGACCCCGACATCCGCTTCTACCTGCGCCGCGAACGCAATGCGCTGCTTCTGGGCTCTTACGCCCACGCGGGCCGTCCGGTCTGGCAGAACGGCGTGCCGCAGGATTTTGACCACCAGCTCTTTGCCGACGATATCGACGGCATGATGGCGGTTTTCGAGGCCGCCGCCTCCCATGTTCCCCTGCTGGCCGAGGCGGGTGCCCAGCGGTTCGTGAATGGCCCCATTCCTTACGCGCCCGACGCCTTGCCCCTCGTGGGCCCCGCAGGCGGAGTGGCGAATTTCTACCACGCCACGGGCGTGCAGATCGGGATCACCCATTCCGCGGCCATCGGCAAGGCCATGGCCGAATGGCTGACCGAGGGCGAAACCGAATGGGATCTCTCGGCCTGGGATCCCCGCCGGTTCGGACGCTGGGCGACCCAAGACTACGCCGCCGCCCGCGCCTCCCAGCACTATGACCTGCAATATGCCATTCCCTATCCGCACCGGATCATGCGCTCGGGCCGCCCCGTGCAGCAGACGCCGCTCTATGACAGGCTGGTGGGGCAGGGGGCCGTGATGGGCCAGATCGGCGGCTGGGAACGCGCGTTCTGGTTCAAACGGGATGGCACAGGCGACCCCGACACGCTCAGCTTTGATCACGAGCCATGGCAGGACGCCGTGCGCCTTGAATGCGAAACCGTGCGCGACGCGGTGGGCATCATGGACCACGGCGGGTTCACCAAGTTCACGCTCCACGGGCCAGAGGCCGCGCAGGCGCTCTCGGCCATGATCTGCGGCGCACTGCCGCCCGTGGGCCGGGTGCGCCTGTCCTACATGCTGACGCCCAAGGGCCGCATCTGGTCCGAGGCAACCATCGCCCGACTGGCCGAGGACCATTTCCTGCTTTGCGGCCCGACCCTCGCCGTGCACCGCGACTTTGACTGGCTGTCCGCCGGGGTGCAGGGCAGGCAGGCCACGCTGCGCCAGGGCCACACGCATGACGGCGCGCTGATGGTCATGGGCCCGAAATCCCGCGCGGTGCTACAGGGCCTCACGGACGCCGATCTGAGCGCCGAGGCCGCGCCATGGATGTCCGTGGCGCAGATCGACGTCGCGGGCGTGCCCGTCACCGCGCTACGGGTCAGCTATGTGGGTGAGCTGGGCTGGGAATTGCATGTCGCCTCCGAACATCTCGCAACGCTCTACGCCGCGATCCGCGCAGCCGGAGAGGCGCACGGCATCTGCGATTTCGGCTCCTACGCCCTGAACGCGATGCGCATCGAAAAAGGCTATCACGGCTGGGGCGCGGATTTCGGCACGGAATACACCCTGTTCGACGCAGGGCTGGGCCGGTTCGCCAATATGGGCAAGGGCGCGTTCACGGGCCGCGACGCGGTGGCCAAACAGGCCGAAACCCCCGCCGACTGGACCTTTGTGGGCCTCGACATCGATCCCACAGGCCCCCTGCCGCTGCCCTCCGACCCGATCCTCAAGGACGATCATGTCATCGGCTACATCACCTCCTGCACCGACGGCTACCGGCTGAAAAAACGCGTGGCCCTGGCCTATGTCGAGACCGGCACACTCGCGATGGACGAGGTGGCGCATGTGCAGTCTTTCGGAACGCGGAAAGCGGCCCGCCGTCACAGCCCGCACCAATACGACCCGGACAACGCACGCCTGCGCGGCTAAGGCCGCACTACCCGAACCCGCCGTTCTGCTGCGCCCACGCGGCGAGGGCTGCACCGACATCATGGATTGGCCCGCTGGCCTTGTCCTCGGCGCGCATCAGGGCCTGCCACGGCACCTCGATGCCCTCTGCGCCGACCTGCGCGCCCACGATGCGCCCCGCCGCAATGGCCGGGCGCACCGCCCAACCCGCCAGCGCGCTGCACCCCTGGCCCGCGGCCACCAGCTCGATGATGGCCTCCGGCATCTCCACGGTGGTGGTCCAGCGCGGGTACCGCTCTGACGGGCGGAACAGGCGCGCAAACTCGCGGTCCGGCTCCGGCGTCAGAGTGTAGGTGATGAAATCCTCGCCCTCGATATCCTCGGCCGTCACAAACGGCCGCCCGGCCAGCGGATGATCGGGCGGAAAGATGAACACCAGCGCGTCGTCAAACAGATGCACCCGGTGCGTGCCCACGGGCTGCGCCGCCCCGGAGGTCACGATGATATCCGCATGACGGCTGGTCAACGCGCGCAACGCATCATCGGTCACGCTCGCCATGACCTGCAATTCGATCCCCGGCAGATGGTCGCGCAGATACAGGTTGAACCGCGGCAACCACCCAAACGCGCTATACGCCTCGACTGCGATGCGCACCACATGTTCCACGCCCCGGTCCATGCGCCGCACATCCCGTTCCGCCCGGTCGATATCGGTCAACACCCGCGCCGCAACCTCCGCCATGTATGCGGCGGCGGGCGTCATCCGCAGCCGCTTGTGGATGCGTGTGAACAGCACAAGATCCAGCCGCCGTTCCGCCTCTTTGATCCGATGCGACAGCGCGGACGAGGTCACGCCCAACGCCTCCGCTGCATCGCTCACCCGGCCATGTTCCGCAATCGCGCGGATCATCTTGAGGTGGCGCAAATCAAGAAGCGGACCCTGGGCCATCATTCACCTGAGCGAAATTCACAAAAACACCTGAGTTTCTTTATTGCCTTTCATCTTCGGTCAAGCCGAAAGTTGATCCACCCAACCAGCGGAGACTGCCATGACACACGCGACCCAAGCCCACTGGCGCGCCCGCGCGAACAAGGTGCTGCCCGCTGGTGGCTTTGGCAATTTCGATCCCGGCGTGGTGCTGAAACGCGGGCGCGGATCGCGGGTCTGGGACGAGGACGGCAAGGAATATGTCGACTTCCTCATCGGCTCGGGGCCGATGCTGGTGGGCCACGGCCACGCGGAAGTCATCGAGGCGGTGCAGGCGCAACTCTCTGATGGCATGACCTTTTTCACGTCCAACGCGGCGGGGATCGAACTGGCCGAGGTGATCTGCGACGCGGTGCCCTGCGCCGATCAGCTGCGCTATGTCTCGACCGGGACCGAGGCGGACATGTACGCCATGCGGCTGGCGCGCGCCCATACCGGGCGCGACCTCATCCTCAAGTTCGAGGGCGGCTATCACGGCATGTCCGGCGCCGGATTGATGAGCATGTCACCGCACGGGGGCGCAAATTTTCCGCAGGCGGTGCCGGATTCCGCAGGTATTTTGGACAGCACCCGCGCATCCGTCATCGTGGCGCCCTTCAACGACACCGACTTTGCCCGGCAGATCATCACCGAATATGCCGACCGCCTCGCCGGTGTGATCGTCGAGCCGTTGCAGCGGCTGATCCCCCTGGTCGCGGGCTTTCTCGATGCCTTGCGCGCCGAAACTGCGCGCCACGGGATCGTGCTGATCTTTGACGAGGTCGTCACCGGCTTTCGCCTCGCCTATGGCGGCGGGCAGGAGCTCTATGGCGTGACGCCCGACCTGTGCACGCTCGGCAAGGTGATCGGCGGCGGTTTTCCCCTTGCCGCGATTGCCGGGCGTGCCGAGATCATGGCCCATTTCGATGTGCACAAGGTCGGGCAGGACCGGTTCACCTTCCAGATCGGCACGCTCAGCGGCAATCCCGTGGCCGCCACCGCCGGGCTGGCGACGCTGAACATCCTCAATCGCGCCGGCACCTATGACAGCTTGCGGGCGACCGGACGCCGGCTGATGGCCGCGCTGGAAAACGGGGCGCGCAGGGCCCGTCTGCCTGCAACCGTCGTGGGCGATCCGGTGCTGTTTGACATCGTGTTTGCCCGGGGGCCGGTGCGCGACTATCGCGACACGCTGCGGGCGGATGCGACCCTGCAAGGCGCGTTCAACGCGGCCCTGCGCGCGGATGGCATTCTCAAGGCGCCCATGAAATTCTACGCGTCCCTTGCCCATGACGACGCCGATCTGGACTGGGCCGAGGACGCGATCACCCGCGCCATGACCGCCTGCGCGCAACACCTTTAGGCGGAACAGCCCAGCCATCAGGATGAAAACGTCACCGGGCCAGGTCTTGCGATCTTCAGACGATGGTCATGCTGTGCGACACGTTCTTGACGTTCATGTAATTGTGCAGCCCCTCGGTGCCACCTTCGCGCCCATAACCGCTTGATTTCACGCCACCAAAAGGCGTTTCGGGCAGTGACGCCTCCAGCGTGTTGAACGACAGGTTCCCGGCCTCAAGCTCGGATGTCATGCGGTCGATATCTGCCGCCCGGTCGGAAAATCCGTAAGCGGCCAGCCCATAAGGCACAGCGTTGGCCTGCGCGATGGCGGCGTCCAGCGACGGGACCGGGTTGATTACCGCAACCGGGCCAAAGGGTTCCTCGCGCATGATGCGCGCGCTGTCCGGCACATGGGCCAGCACTGTGGGCGCCATGAAATAGCCGGTCTCGCCGATGCGTCCGCCGCCCGTGCACAGCCGCGCGCCCTCGGCGCAGGCGTCCTCGACCAGGTCCAGCAGCGCAGGCATCCGCCGGTCGTTTGCAACAGGCCCCATCTCGGTGCCATTCGCCATGCCGTCCCCCACGACAGTGGCCTCGGCCTGGGCCGTGAAAATCTCGAGAAACCGGTCAAACAGGCCTGCGTGGACAAAGAACCGCGTGGGCGAGGTACAGACCTGCCCGGCATTGCGGTACTTGCGGATGGCACAGCTGCGGGCGGCGGCCTCCACGTCGGTGTCCTTGCACACGATCACCGGCGCGTGCCCGCCCAGTTCCATCAGCACCCGCGTCATGTGCTGCGAGGCCAGCGTCGTCAGGTGCTGGCCCACGGCGGTCGACCCGGTGAACGCCACCAGCCGCACAGGCTCCTGCGCGATCAGGTGCCCCGAGATCTCCGCCGGGTCGCCAAAGACGAGGTTCAGCACGCCGGGCGGCAGCCCCGCATCGTGAAAGGCCTGCGCGATGTGCATGGCCCCGGCGGGCGTTTCCTCTGCGGCCTTGAGGATGATCGCACAGCCCGACGCCAGCGCACCCGCCACCTTGCGGCAGGGCTGGCTCATCGGGAAATTCCACGGCGACAGGCCCAGAACCACGCCCACCGGCTCGTGATGCACCATGTACCGCACCCCCGGCGCCGAGGGGATCACCCGCCCATAGGTGCGCACCGCCTCGCCCGCGTCCCACTCCAGGAACTCGCAGCCCCGGATCACCTCCAGCCGCGCCTGTGCCAAGGGTTTGCCATGCTCTGCGGTGATGTCGCGCGCGATCTCCTCCTGCCGGTCGCGCAGCAGTGCGGCGGCCCGCAGCATGATATCGGCCCGGTCGCGCGGGGGCGTGCGCCGCCACCGGGCAAAGCCCCGCTCCGCCGCCGCCAGCGCATCGTCCAGATCCGCGATCCCGGCATGGGCAACCCGCCCGATCTGCACCTCGGTGGCAGGGTTGATCACGGGCAGGTGGCGTGCCGTGTCGCGCCAGCCCCCGTCGATATAAAGCCGCGTGTCCGGATAGCTCTGCATATGGCCTCCCCGCCCTGATCTGCCTGACCGCCCAAGGGAACATCCGCCCGGCCATCCGTTCAATGGAATTGAACAAATACCGGTATCCGATTGCGTGATACCTGCCTCAAACCCCAGGCTGCACCGTCTCTGCCGCAGCCCGCAACGCGGCCAGAAAGGTCGCACCCGCAGGCGACAGGCTCTGCGCGCCGCGATGCGACACACCCACAGGCCCCGCTCCAAACGGCACCGTCCAGTCCAGCGCGCAAAGCAGCCCGCTCTCGATGTCCAGCGCGGCCACATGCGCCGGCATCAGCCCCACGAAATCATGCGACCGCAACAGCGACCGGTTGGCCAGATATGACACCGATTCAATCGCCAGACCGGGCACGTACTGCCCCTGCTGAATGAAATACTGATCCGCCTGCCGCCGCAGCGTCGTCTCCATCGGCGGCAGGATCCAGCCAAACCCGCCCAGATCGTCAAAGGAGACGTCCCGCGCGCCCGCCAGCGGATGGCCCGTGCCCACCACGGCCAGCACCCGTTCGTCGAAAAACCGCTCCTGCACGATCCGCGCCCGGTGCCGGTGACTGGGCAGCCGCCCGACAACCATGTCGATCTCGCCCGACAACAGCGCGGGCATCAGAACCTCGTTGGTGCCCTCCACGATCTTGACCGTCACCTTGGGCCGGTCCGCGATCAACCGCGCCACCGCCAGCGGCAACAACCCCGGCGACGCCGCCAGCAAGGTGCCCACCACAACCCGCCCGCTGTTGCCCTCGCTCAGATCGTCCAACTCCTGCGCGGCATTCGACACCTGCGCAAAGATCAGCTTGCCATGGCGCACCAGCGCGGCCCCGAACACCGTCGGCACCACGCCCCGGTTGGTCCGCTCGAACAGCTTGACCTCGAAATCCAGCTCGAGGTCCTGGATCATCTTGGTCGCCGCAGGCTGCGAAATGCCCAGATCCCGCGCGGCGTTCTGGATGCTGCCATGCCGGTCCACCGCCACCAGCAACCGCAACTGCCGCAGCTTCAGCCGCGTCAACGCCCGGTCCAGAATGCGCGCGGCCCGCGTCACCGGCTCAGACCGTGATCGCGGCGCGCCGCCGGGTGATGGCGGCAACCACGCTCATCGCGGCCAGCGCCGAACTGCGCGGATTGTCGGGCAGGGCAACGCCCTCGATGCGAAAGCTGAACGTGCCAAAGACCCCGTGGGCCGTCACCTCGTGAATATTCGCCGTCACGCCCGGATCGGCGATCAGCCGTACGCGCGTGTCATCAAACCCGCAGCCCGCCAGCGCCACGGCAGCGGCCACATTCGCATTCTTGGGATAGTGCACCGCCGCCGCACGCGCGCTGCCCTCGAAATGGGTGGCCGGTGCCTCAAGGGCCGCCAGATCCAGCACCGCCTCGGCAGGGGACCCGGCCCAGCCGCGCGGCGGCTTGCGCCCGGTATAGACCACCTCGCGCAGCCCGCCGACCCGCGCCGCACTCAGGCAATCCAGCGCGCCAATCGCCCCGCTCGCCAGATGCAGCTGCGCGCCGCCGTCTGTCGCGGCCCGCGTCAACGCATCCTCCAGCGCCGGATCGGCCAGCGCCCCCACCGAGACCGTCACCAGATCGATGCCGCGCGCCAGAATGGCGGGCCCGTGCTGCGCCAATGCGCCATGGCCCGCGCACTCCACCATCAGCGTTACATCCGCAGGCAGGGATGCCACATCCGTCACTTGGGCCGCCCCGCCATCCCGCACCGTTCGCACCAGATGCACCGCCGGGCCCAGCCCCTGATCGGCCAGCGCCTGCGCCACATACTGCCCGATGGCCCCCGTCCCGATGATCCCGATCGTCATGCGCCGCTCCTGTCGCCCAGACCGCAGATATCCGAAATCACAGGCGGTTTGGTATAGAAAATTGCTATACCCATTTCTGGCGAATACGATTGGATTTTACAATCCGCGCGCCCCTTAATGGCCCGCAACGCCCCTTTGATGCGAAAGCCGCGCCCATGAAATACGCCAAGCACGAGGCCAAGGCCCATTCCCGTGAAACCATGCGCGGCATCTGGGCTGCGGCGCTCAATCCCTTTGACACGGATGGCGCGCTGGACGAAGCCGGGCTGCGCCGCAACATCCGCCACTGGATCGACGATCTGCACATCCAGGGGCTGTTCGTGGCGGGCAAGCAGGGCGAATTCTGGTCCATGTCGGTCGCGGAACGCAAACGCAACATGACCATCGCCGCCGATGAATGCGCGGGCAAGGCGGGCACGATCATGTCGATCTCTGACCAGAACGTGGATACCCTTCTGGATCTGGGCCGCCATGCCCAGGACTGCGGCGCCGACTACGTGGTCGTGCACGCCCCCATGCTCAGCTTTTGCCACGACCGGGACGAGGTTTTGTTCAACTATTACAAATACATCTGCGACCGGCTCGACATCGGCATCGCAATGTGGAGCCACCCGGACAGCGGCTATCTCATGGCTCCCGAGACCTGCGCGCGCATTGCCGATCTGCCCAATATCATGGCCATCAAATACTCGGTCCCGCGCGAGATGTACGCGCGGCTGACGCAGATGGTCGGGGACAAGATCCTTGTGTCGACCTCGCTCGAGGATGACTGGCTCGACAATATCGAAACGCTGGGCTGGCAGCTTTATCTGTGTTCCTCGCCGCCCTACCAGATCCAGACCGCGCGTGATCTGCGGATGCACGAATATACCGAACTGGCCTTTGCCGGAAAATTCGACGCCGCCCGCCGTGTCCGCGACAGCCTTGACCCCGTGCGCGCCGCGATCAAGGGCACCAAGCCCCCGGGCAAGCCCACCGCCCATGGCAAGTACTGGCAGGACCTTCTGGGGCAGGTCGGCGGCCACGTGCGCCACCCGATGCTGCCCCTGACAGCGGCGGAAAAGGCCGCCACCAAAGCAGCCTTTGATCACTGCGGTCTGATTTTGTAGGCTGCGGGGAAAGGGGCCGCCGGATATTCCAATTCCAGATATCTACATTCGTGAAAACAGTTATTTCTTTGCTTCGGGCATCCATAAGCTCGACCCGTCACCGCGGGCCTGATGGGGGAGATCACCATGACGAAACTCAGCGCGTTTAACTTCCAGAAGTGGATTGACGAGCACCGCCACCTGCTCAAGCCGCCCGTCGGCAACCGACAGGTCTGGGAAGACGCGGACATGATGGTCACCGTTGTGGGCGGCCCGAACAAGCGCACCGACTATCACGACGACCCGGTCGAAGAGTTCTTTTATCAGCTCGAAGGCGACATGCTGCTCAAGATCTTTGACGGCAAGGAATTCTACGACGTCCCGATCCGCGAGGGCGAGATTTTCCTGCTGCCGCCCCATGTGCGCCATTCCCCGCAGCGCCCGCAGGAAGGCTCCATCGGCCTCGTCATCGAACCCAAGCGGCAACCGGGCCAGCTCGACGCGATCGAATGGTACTGCTTTGACTGCGGCACCCGCGTGCACCGCGCCGAGATGCAGCTCGAATCCATCGTCCGCGACCTGCCACCCGTCTACGAGGCATTCTATGCCTCGCAAGACGCCCGCACCTGTCCGAATTGCGGCACCATCCACCCGGGCAAGGAACCGCCCGAGGGCTGGGTGCAGCTTTGACCAACAAAAAACACCAGGGAGACCAGAAATGAAGTTCATGTCCAAAACGCTGGGCGGCGCGGCCGCTCTTGCACTGACCGTCCTGTCGGGCGTCGCAGCCCAGGCCGAAGAGTTCCGCCTCGGCCTCATCACCCCGCCGCCCCACATCTGGACCAAGGCCGCCGAGGCCTTTGGCGCCGACCTGAGTGCCGCCAGCGACGGCGCGCACACCGTCACCGTCTTTCCCGCCCGCCAGCTGGGCAACGAGGCCGAGATGCTGCAACAGCTGCAAACCGGCGCGCTCGACATGGCGTTCATGACCGTGGCCGAAGTGTCGAACCGTGCCCAGGATTTCGGCGCCTTCTACGCGCCCTTCCTCGCGGCCGACATCGACCACGCGGGCCGCATCCTGCGCAGCGACTTTGCCAACGGCATGCTCGATCAGCTCCCCGCCGAAGTGGGCGTCGTAGGCACCGGCTACGGCATGGCGGGGCTGCGCCAGATCGTGACCCGCGGCTCGGTCAGCTCGGCGGACGATCTTGCCGGGCTCAAACTGCGCATCACCCCGTTCGAGCCGATCCTCGACTTCTACAACGCGCTGGGGGCGGCACCCACGCCCATGCCCCTGCCTGCCGTCTACGAGGCGCTGGCCAACGGACAGGTCGACGCCATCGACATGGACGCAGAGCTGATCTGGGTCCTGAAATACTACGAACACGCCGACACCGTCGTGCAATCCAACCACATGATGTTTCCCATGGTCGGCCTCGTGTCGGCCCGCGTCTGGGCGGGTCTGTCGGCAGATGACCGTGCCATGATCGGCGACCTGATGGCCAAACACGTGGACAGCACCATCGACACCTATGTCGCCAAGGACCGCGACTGGCTGGCGCAGGTGCGCGACACCGGCAAAACCTATATCGAGGTCGACCAGGCATTCTTTGGCGACGCGGTTGACCAGTGGAACACGATCTGGGCCGAAAAATCCTCTGCCCTCGACGGGCTGCGCGCGGTTGCCGCCGACACGGCAAACTGATCTAAATCCAGCAACCGGCCGGGGGTGCACACCCGTGCACCCCCGGCTTTTGCGCGAAAGGACAGGCCATGATCGGGCGTATCTCTGCCGCATGGGCACGGATCGAACTGGCCTGCGCCGCGGCCCTCGCCGCCGCCATCACTCTGCTGATCCTGCTCAACGTCGTCACCCGCAGCTTTGGCACGGCCCTTTTCTGGGTCGACGAACTGGCCATCTACGCCATGGCGTGGATGACCTTCCTCGGCGCCTCCGCCGCACTGCATTTCGGCCACTCCGTCGCGGTCACGATCCTGACGGATGCCATGCCCGCCCCCCTGCGCCGCGCCACGGCCAAACTGGTGGACGTCATCGTGCTGATCTTTGCGCTGGCAATGATCTGGTTCTGCTGGCGCTGGTTCGCGCCTCTGGGCCTCGCCCAACAGGGCTTTGACATCAAGGCATTTCAGGGGGCCACGTTCAACTTCATCTACGCCGAACCCACAACCACCCTCGGCATAAAAAAGGCATGGGTCTGGTCCGTCATGTGGCTCTTTGCGCTGGGCGCGGCACTCCACGCCACCGCCAACCTGCTTGGCCAGGGTGCCGCCCCGCGAAAGGCCCCCGCATGACGCCCGTGGTCTTTGCCTTCAAACTGCTGATCTCGGTCCCTGTGGCCCTCGTGCTGTCGCTCACCGCGATCTGGTACATCTGGGAAAGCGACAACACCGTCCTCTACGACAGCTTTTCGCAAAAGATGTTCTCGGGCCTAGAAAACTACGGCCTGCTCGCCATCCCGCTCTTCATGCTCACCGGTGAAATGATGAACGAAGGCGGCATGACCAGCCGCCTCATCAACGCCGCCCGCGTCTTTGTCGGCGGGTTTCGCGGCGGGCTGGCCTATATCAACCTGCTGACCAACATGTTCATGGCCGCGATCATCGGATCGGCAACCGCCCAGATTGCCGTGATGTCCCGCGCCATGACGCCTGAGATGGAGAAAGAGGGCTACGACAAGGGCTTTGCCGCCGCCACCACCGCCGCAGGTGGACTGCTCGCCCCGGTCATCCCGCCCTCGATGATGTTTGTCATCTTTGGCGTGCTGGCGCAGGTGCCCATTGGCGACATGTTCCTTGCGGGCATCATTCCCGGCCTCTTGCTGGCCGCGTCCTTTGCCATCGTCATCACCCTCATCGGTTTCGCGCAAGGGTTCCCCAAAGGGCAATGGTTCACCCGTCGCGAAGCGCTCTCGGCCCTGCTGGCTTGCCTGCCCGCGACGCTGATCCCGCTGGCGATTGTGGGTGGCATCCTCTTTGGCATCGCCACGCCCACGGAATCCGCCGCCATCGCCTCGCTGATTGCCTTTCTCGTGGGCTGGCTGATCTACCGCGAACTTGATCCCCGCGCCCTGTTCGAGATCTTCAAGCGCACCGCCATCAACGCCTCGATGATCGTGTTCATGATCGCTGCGGCCAGCGTCTTTGGCTGGGTCATCATCTACGAGGCCCTGCCGCAGAAACTCGCGGCACTGATCACCTCGATCACCAGCGATCCGTTCCTGTTCCTGCTGATCGTCAACCTGATCCTGCTGCTGGTGGGCATGTTGATCGACGGCATCGCCGCCGTAATCCTGATCACGCCCATCCTACTGCCCATCGCCATGAACGACTACGACATCAGCCCCTATCAATTCGGCGTCGTGATGTGCCTCAACCTCGTTTTGGGCCTGCTGACGCCGCCCGTGGGCGTGGGCCTCTATATCGCCTCATCCATGAGCGGCGCGCGCCCCGGCCAGATCCTGAAATCGCTCTGGCCCTTTCTGGTGGCCGTGGCCGTGGTTCTGGTCCTGCTCAGCCGCTTTGCCGAACTTTCCACCGCGTTTCTGTAGGGGCAGGTCATGACCAAACCGCATTTCAGTTTCTGGATCATCGCCGGGCTTGGTCTGGTGTGGAACCTGATGGGGTGTCTGAACTTCATCACCCAGATGAACACCGATGCCGTGGCGCAGATGCCCGAGCTGTATCAGCTGATCATCGCCAGTCGCCCGTTTTGGGCCACGCTGGCCTTTGGGCTGGCCGTGTTCGGTGGGGCGGTTGGATGCATCCTGCTGTTGTTGCGCCGGCGCGTGGCCACATCCGCGCTTTTGGTGTCGCTGTTGGCCACCGGCATAACGATGATCCAGACGGTGTCCGTGGTCGGCATGGCCCCCAGCACGATCCTTGCGCTGTTGATTGGTGCTGCGCTGTTCTGGTACGCGACGATTGCCGCGCGGGTTGGTTGGCTGCGCTAGGAAGCGCGACCGCCCGCCATCTGCGTGAGGGTGCCAGACATCCGGTTAACACCCCCAGAACGCACCGCGCGCAGGGCCAAGTGTTTGATCCCGCGCGCAGATTTCAAAACGGTTACGATGTGGTAATCGCATCGCACAGCCTGTCCCCGCGGGGACAGAGGATCAGATATCCAGCGTGTTGTCCTTTTCCCATTGCGAGAAGTGCGACGTGAAGTCGTTCCATTCCTGCGTCTTCATCTTGACGTAGGAGGCCGAGAAGTCTTCGCCCATCGCCGCCTTCAATCCCTTGTCCTTGTCGTATTCGCGCAAGGCGTCCAGCATGTTCAGCGGCAGCTTGGGCGCGCCGCGCACCGTGTGCCCTTCGGCGTACATGTCGATGTCGTGGCGCTTGCCGGGATCGGCCTGCGTGCGGATACCGTCGAGACCCGCCGCGATGATCACCGCCTGCAACAGGTAGGGGTTCGTCGCCCCGTCCGGCAGACGCAGTTCGAACCGGCCGGGTCCGGGGACGCGCACCATGTGGGTGCGGTTGTTGCCCGTCCACGTCACCGTGTTGGGCGCCCATGTGGCCCCCGACATCGTGCGGGGCGCGTTGATGCGTTTGTAGCTGTTGACGGTCGGGTTGGTGATCGCGGCCAGCGCGCTCGCGTGCTTCATGATGCCGCCCAGGAAGTGGCGGCCCTTTTCGGACAGGCCAAGTTCTGCGGTCTGCGAACTGTCATTGGGTTCCATTGCAAAGACGTTGGTCTTCGCATCCGCCCCGGCCGCGTCCCAGACCGAGATGTGGGCGTGGCAGCCGTTGCCCGTCAGCCCTTGGACCGGCTTGGGCATGAAGGTGGCGCGGAAGCCGTGTTTCTCGGCCACTGACTTGGTCATGAACTTGAAGAAGGAATGCTTGTCCGCCGTGCGCAGGGCATCGTCAAACTCCCAGTTCATCTCGAACTGACCATTCGCGTCCTCGTGGTCGTTCTGATACGGACCCCAGCCCAGTTCCAGCATGTAATCGCAAATCTCGCGCACCACGTCATAGCGGCGCATCACCGCCTGCTGGTCATAGCAGGGCTTGGCCGCCGTATCGAACGGGTCGCTGATCTGGTCGCCTTCGGGCGTCAGCAGGAAGAACTCCGCCTCGATCCCGGTCTTGACGTGCAGCCCTTCGGCAGCAGCCTCGTCAATCAGGCGACGCAACACGTTGCGCGGCGCCTGGGCGACGTCCTCACCCTCCATCACGCAGTTGCCCGCAACCCACGCGACCTCGGACTTCCACGGCAGCTGGATCACCGAGGACGGGTCCGGCACGGCCAGCATGTCGGGATGCGCAGGCGTCATGTCGAGCCATGTGGCAAAGCCCGCGAACCCCGCGCCATCCTCCTGCATATCCGCGATGGCCTGGGCCGGCACCAGTTTCGCACGCTGACCGCCAAAGAGGTCGGTGAAGGAGATCATGAAGTATTTGACGCCGTTGTCTTGGGCGAACTTTGCGAGGTCAGTTGTCATGTCGTTTTCCCTGTCGTTGGAAAGGCGAGGGCGCGTGCCGTGATGACCGCGCCCTTCGTTAGGAGTTCAGTAAGAGGTACCGGGCTTGCCGGGGTACCAGTCGGTCCCGGCGAGCGGGATTTTCGCCATGGCCGCAGCCTCAAGCGTCAGCGCGCAGAGGTCTTCGGGCTCGAGGTTGTGCAGGTGGTTCTTGCCGCAGGCCCGCGCGATGGTCTGCGCCTCGAGCGTCATCACCTTGAGATAGTTGTTGAGCCGCCGCCCGCCCTCGATCGGATCGAACCGCGCCATCAGCTCGGGGTCCTGCGTGGTGATGCCGGCGGGATCCTGCCCCTCGTGCCAGTCGTCATAGGCCCCCGCGGTGGTGCCGAGCGCATTGTACTCGGCCTCCCACTTGGGATCATTGTCACCCAGCGCAATCAGGGCCGCCGTGCCGATGGCCACGGCGTCTGCGCCAAGGGCCATGGCCTTGGCAACATCCGCACCCGTACGGATGCCGCCCGACACGACCAGCTGCACCTCGCGGTGCATGTCGAGGTCCTGCAATGCGCGCACGGCTTCGCGGATACAGGCGAGGATGGGCTGGCCAACATGTTCGATGAACACGTCCTGCGTGGCCGCCGTGCCGCCCTGCATCCCGTCGAGCACGACAACATCCGCGCCCGCCTTGACCGCCAGCGTCGTGTCAAAATAGGGCCGCGCGCCGCCAACCTTGATATAGATCGGCTTTTCCCAATTGGTGATCTCGCGCAGCTCGAGGATCTTGATCTCCAGATCATCCGGGCCGGTCCAGTCAGGGTGACGACAGGCCGAGCGCTGGTCTATCCCCTTGGGAAGATTGCGCATTTCCGCCACGCGATCGGAGATCTTCTGCCCCAGAAGCATGCCCCCGCCACCGGGCTTGGCCCCCTGGCCCACGACAATCTCGATGGCATCCGCGCGGCGCAGGTCGTCCGGATTCATGCCGTAGCGCGAGGGCAGATACTGATAGACCAGCTTGCTTGAATGGCCGCGCTCTTCGGGCGTCATGCCGCCGTCGCCGGTGGTGGTCGAGGTGCCCGCAAGGGTCGCGCCGCGCCCCAGCGCCTCTTTGGCGCCGCCCGACAGCGCGCCGAATGACATGCCCGCGATGGTGACGGGGATATCAAGCTGGATCGGGTTCTTGGCAAAACGTGTGCCCAGGGTAACGTTCGTTTCACACTTTTCCCGGTATCCTTCGAGCGGATAGCGCGACATCGACGCGCCCAGGAACAGGAGGTCGTCAAAATGGGGCAGCTTGCGTTTGGCCCCGCCGCCACGGATGTCATAGATGCCCGTCGCCGCCGCCCGCCGGATTTCGGCGTTGATCGGGTTGCTGAAGGTCGCCGATTGGATCGGCAAGGTGCGCGGTGCGCCCTTTTGCTCGTCTTTCATGGTCGGGCTCTCAATACGCGTTGTCGATGTTGAAGTTGTAGAGCTGCCGGGCCGAACCGTAGCGTCTGAACTCGGACGCCTTGGCGTCGCATTGCCCGCGTTCCAGCAACTCTTCGAGAATGGCGACATGTTCGGGCCGCATCTCTTTTTCAATGCAGTCGGCACCGAGCGATTTGACCGATCCGCGCACAAAAAGCCGCGCCTCGTAGATGGAATCGCCCAGGGCATCGCCCGCATCGCCGCAGACCACGAGGTTGCCCGACTGCGCCATGAAGGCCGACATGTGCCCGATATTGCCGTGCACGATGATGTCGATCCCCTTCATCGAGATGCCGCAGCGCGAGGAGGCATTGCCCTTGATCACCAGCGTGCCGCCATGGCCGGTGGCCCCGGCATATTGGCTGGCGTCGCCTTCGACGACGACCATGCCGGACATCATGTTTTCCGCCGTGCCCGGTCCGACGGAGCCGTGCACATGCACGGTCGCCTGCTTGTTCATGCCCGCGCAGTAGTAGCCCGTCGAGCCCTTGATGTTGACCTCGATCGGCGCATCGAGGCCCACGGCGATGGCGTGGCTGCCCTTGGGGTTGATGATCTGCCAGTGGGTCTGGTTGGTGTGTGCGGATTGGGCGTGGAGGGTGGCGTTGAGGGCGCGCAGGCCCTCGGCCTCGAGGTCGAATGTCTGCATGTTACGCGGCCTTTGCCGTGGGGCTGTGGGTGTGGGACCAGAAGTAGACGGTGGCGGGCTCGGGCTCCCAGACTTTGGCGTTTTCGATGCCCGGCAGGTTCACCAGCGCGCGGTATTCCGACCCGAACGCCACAAATTGATCGGTTTCAGCCATGACGGCGGGTTTGCAGGCGATGGGATCGCGCACCACGCCGAACCCGTCCCTGGTGCCGACAACGAAGGTGAAGAACCCGTCGAGATCATCGAGGCTGGAGGTCAGCGCCTCGCCCAGTGTCGCGCCCGTCTGCATCTTCCATGTGAGGTAGGCAGCACCCACCTCGGTGTCGTTTTCGGTCTCGATATGCACGCCAAGGCGGCGCAGCTTGCGGCGCAGCGAGTTGTGGTTCGACAGCGAGCCGTTGTGCACAAGGCACTGGTCGATGCCGGTGTTGAACGGGTGCGCGCCCATGGTGGTGACGGCGGATTCGGTGGCCATGCGGGTGTGCCCGATGCCGTGGGTGCCGGACATTTTGCGGATATCAAAGCGTTCTGCCACATCTTTGGGCAGTCCGACCTCCTTGTAGATTTCGAGGGTTGAGCCATGGCTCATCACCCGCACATTGGGGCGGATTTCCAGGAGGACCTGGCGGGCGGTGGCGACCTGATCGGCTTGCAGCGACAGCACCGCGTGGGTGTCCTTGGTGGTCATGGTGACCTTGCCCCTGATCCGTTTGCGCAGGTCGTTGTCGAGCGTGTCAAAGTCGGTATCGGGCGTGTTCGACTGCACCGTCAGCTTGGCGTTACCCGTTGTTTCCTCGCCATAAATCGCGATCCCCGCACTGTCGGGCCCACGGTCCGTCATGGTGATCAACATATCCGTCAACAGGGTGCCAAGCTCCGGTTGCAACCCCGCGTCCTTGAGAAACAGTCCGACAATCCCGCACATGGCGCAGGTCCTCCTTTGGGGTGTGCATGATACGCGCCGGAGGTTAGCACCGATACGCGTGCCTCTCAACCAGTGGGAAACAAATTTTCATTTTAGGGCGTGTTCAGGCGGTTTGCGGGTAGCTGATGATCGACAGGTATCGCGCGGGCAGGGTGACAAGTTTGGCGGGCCCGTGCGGTGCGTCGGCGTCGAAGAACAGCGTGTCGCCGGGGCGCAGGGGGTAGATGTCGTCGCCGTGGCGGTAGTCGACGGCCCCTTCCAGCATGTAGATCGTTTCGATCCCGCCGTGCTGAAAGGCGGGAAAGATGTCCGATTCCGCGGTGAGGGTGATCAGGTAGGGTTCCACGATCACGCCGGAGGCATTGGCGCCGAGATGGCCCAGCAGGTTGTACTGGTGGTTGGCGCGGGTGCCCGCGCGGTCGATGGAGACACCTTCGCCTGATTTGGTGTGCACGGCCTGGCGGCTTTCCTCGAAGCGGCGGAAAAAACTGGTGAGCGGCACGGACAGCGCGTTGGCCAGCAGTTGCAGCGTGGTGAGCGAGGGCGAGGTGTTGCCGTTCTCGATCTTGGAAAGCATGCCGATGGACAGCCCCGTCAGCTGTGCCAGTTCGGCGACGGTGGTGCCTTGCTGGCGGCGATAGGCACGGACCTCGCGGCCGATGGCCACCTCGAGCACTTTCTCGCGCTCGCCGTCGCGGGTGCTGTGTGGATCCTGGGTGAGCTTGCTGGCCATGGGTCTTTGCGATTTGGGGCGGGGTGTCTGACCCCTATGCCAGAATTTCCCACGGGTGTGCAAAGATTGACTGGGGGTGAAATCGGCGCACGCGCGGTCAGCGGACGAATTTGCGGCGCAGGCCCTTCATGGTCGTGCGGTTCAGATACCACAGGAACCAGAGGATGGCGGCGTTGCGGCCCGAACTGTCGGGGGCCAGACCGCGCGACATGCGGGTCATCTGCCAGCCGTGGTATTCCACCCGCGACACCGTGTTCACGAGGTTCACCAGCCAGTTCCTGGCGTTCACGCCAAGGCGGCCGCGGCCGATGGTCAGGCCGTCCTCTTGGATGCCGATGGGGCCGTCGTCGCCCGAAAGCAGCGCGTTGACCGCATCCGGGTGCACACAGAGCGGGCGGGCGAGGCCGATGCCGTCGATGCCGTGGTCGCGCACGGCCTCTTCCATGGCGGCGCGGGTGCGGAACCCGCCCGTGACGACCAGCGGTACGGACACGGCGGCGCGCACGGCGCGGGCGTAGTGCAGGAAATAGGCCTCGCGCTTGCGGGTGCTGTCGCGGCGGGTGTCCGCGTCGTCGCCGGTGACAAAGCTCATCTGTTCATAGCTGCCGCCCGACAGTTCGATCAGGTCGATGCCGTCGGATTCGAGCAGGCGCGCCACTGCGCAGCTTTCTTCGATGGTGAAGCCGCCCTTTTGGAAGTCGGACGAGTTGAGTTTGACCGCCACGGGAAATTGCGGCCCGACCTCGGTGCGGATCGCCGCATAGACCGCACGCAGGAACCGTGCCCGGTTTTCGATCGATCCGCCCCAGTCATCGCTGCGGCGGTTGGTGATGGGCGACAGGAACTGGCTGATCAGATAGCCGTGGGCGGCGTGGATCTGGACCCCGTCAAAGCCTGCGGCCTGCGCTGTGCGCGCGGCGGTGGCATAGCGGCGGATGGCGTCGTCGATGTCGTCCGTGGTCATCGCCTTGGGTTTGCCAAAAAGACCGAGGATTTGCAGTTTCTCGGCGGATGGCGACAGGGGCCGCGTATTGACGACGATGGGGCACTGGCGACCGGGGTGGGAAATCTGCATCCAGATCTGCCCGCCCGCTGATTTCCCGGCAGCGGCCCAGGCGCGCAGCATGTCCATGTCGCGGTCGTCTTCGATCACCACGTTGCCGGGCCGTTCCAGATAGCGCCGGTCGACCATCACGTTGCCGGTGATTTGCAGCCCCACGCCGCCCTGTGCCCACCGGTCATAGAGCGTGACATGGGCCGCGTTCGGCGCGTCGTCCGGGCCGGCGAAGGCCTCGGTCATCGCACTTTTGCAAAACCGGTTCTTGATCGTTGCGCCGCAGGGCAGGACGATGGGGTCGGAGAGCGGTGAGGGCACGGGGGCCTCCGGTCAGGGTGGCGGTGTCAGGCAGAGTGGAGGAGCGCGCGGGCAAAGTCCATCGGTGCCGGGACGGGCCGGATCAGAACTGGCTGGCAAAGGCGGCGGCGGCACGGACGCCGTCGATGACGCGGAGGGTTTTTGGCAGGTCGGGTGCGGCGAGGATATCGACCATGCCGCCGCAGCCCAGCACCACCGTTTCCACATCATCCTCGATCGCGGCCGTGCGCAGTTCGGCCAGCACCTGGCGGGTCGCGGTGGCGCCATCCTGTTCAAGCGCCAGCACCGGCACGCCGCTGGCGCGCACGCGGGCCAGTTGCCCGGCCAGCCCGTAGGCGGTGATATTGGCGCGCAGGATCGGCACGGAGATATCCAGTGTCGTCACCACCGAAAATCGGCCCCCTGCCACGGCGGCAAGGTGGTAGGCCGCCTGACCGATGCCGATGACCGGGCAGCGCGCCACGCGGCGTGCAGCATCCAGCGCGGTGTCGTCGAAACAGCCGATGATGATCGCCGTCGCCCCCTCGTCCGAGGCCCGTTGCACCAGTCGCAGCAGGGGCACTTCGGCCAGCGCACCATCCTCGGCCCCCTGGATCGCGGGCGGGCCGTCCTGTGAGGTCCAACCGTCAAAATGTACCGTGGGCACGGTGTCGCGCGCGGTGCGCAGCATGGCATCGGTCATCGACGCGGTGCTGTTGGGGTTGATCAGGACGATCATAGCATCCCCTTGCCCGCGTCCGATCCGGCGCGTGCCCTGCGGCGGGTGGAATAGAGCGCGAGGCACAGAAACAGGCCGATCATCAGCAGTGAGAACACGGTTGTCAGCGTACCAAGCGCATAGAGCACCGGGGTGGTCACGTTTGTCGTCATGCCGAAGATTTCGAGCGGCAGGGTGTTGTAGCTGCCTGCGGTCAGCAGGGTGCGGGCGAATTCGTCATAGCTGAGCGTGAAGCCGAAGAGCGCCACGCCGATGAGCGAGGGCCCGATGATGGGCAGTACCACGTGCCGCAGTGTTTGCCATGCGCTGGCGCCGAGGTCGCGGGCGGCCTCTTCGTAGGCTTTGTCGAAGCGGTTGAAGACGGCGAACATGATCAGGAGGCCGAAGGGGAGTGTCCATGTCAGTTGGGCGCCGAAGCCGGAGGTGGACCAGTGCACGTCGAGCCCCGATTGCGAGAAGATCAGGCCGACGCCCAGAGAGATCAGGATGGAGGGGATCACCAGCGATGTGATGATCAGGTAGAACAGGATGCCGGAGCCTTTGAACTTCTTGCGAAAGGCGAGCCCGCCCATGACCGACAGCACCACGGTGGTGACCATGACCATCAGTCCGAGCGTGACGCTGCGCCGGAAGCTGCCCCAGATGTCACCCACGGCCTGCTGTTCGAAGAGGTCGCGGAACCAGTGCAGCGAGGTGCCGCGCATCGGAAAGGTCAGCCCGCCGCCCGGCCCTTGAAACGACAGGATCGCGATGGTGATCGTGGGGCCATAGAGAAACAGCAGGAAGAGGCTGAAAAAGGTCGCGAGCACGTAGAAGGATCTGGGGCGCGGCTCCATCTAGAGTTCCTTTCGGATGTCGACAAAGCGCAGCAGGATGCCGATCACGATCAGCACGGTCAGCAGCAGCACCACCGCGGTGGCGGAGGCCGAGGGGTAGGCCAGCAGCGCGATGTCGTTGGAGATGAGCCGGCCCACATTGGCCGATTGCGAGCCGCTCATGAAGCGGACGGTGATGAAGTCGCCCATCACCAGCGTGACCACAAAGATGGTGCCGATCATGATGCCCGGTTTGGTCAGCGGGATGATCACGTTCCAGAGGATCTGTGCGCCGGATGCGCCTGCGTCGCGGGCGGCCTCGATCAGGCTTTTGTCGATGCGCATCATGGTGTTGAAGATCGGGACCACCATGAACAGCGTATAGAGGTGCACGAAGGCGAGGATCACGGCAAAGTCGCTGAAGAGCAGCCAGTCGAGCGGTTCATCGATCACCCCCCAGGAGATCAGCGTGGAATTGGCGATGCCGTTACGGCCCAGAAAGGGGATCCACGAAATCATGCGGATGATGTTGGAGGTCCAGAACGGGATGGTGCAGAGCAGAAAGAGCACGATCTGCCATGTCAGTGTCCGCACGTGGAAGGCGAGGAAATAGGCCACGGTGAACCCGATGGTGAGGGTGAAGGCCCATGTGATGGCCGCGTATTTGAACGTGTTGAAGAACACCCGGTAGGTGACGTTCGACCCGAAGAGGAATTCGTAATTCTCCCAGACAAAGGCCGGGATGATCGAAAACTCGGTCGCGCGCCAAAAGCTGACGACGACGATCATCACGATCGGCAGCACCAGGAAAAACAGCAGCACGGCCATGATGGGCCCGGCCATCAGCCATCCGACAAGGGTGTTGTTCTTGAGCACGTCAGGGCCCTCTAAGGGAGGGGATGGGCGCCGGAGCGCCCATCCGTAGGGTCGGTCTCAGGCCGCGATGAATTCGTTCCACTTGCGGACCATGTACTGGTTTTCGTCCATGACGGCGTTCCAGCAGGCAACGGCGCCCATCCGGTCTTCGAAGGATCCGCCGTCGCGGACCTCGCCCGCCTGGGCCAGCGCGTCGCCGGTGGGCGAGGTGATGACGTCCGTGGCTTCCTTGCCTTCGAACCAATAGCCCCACTCGTTTTCGGACATGTAGTTCTTGGACGTCTCGGGCACGGCGGAGTAGTAGCCCTGCCGCATGAGATACCCGCCGACCCAGCCGTCGAGATACCAGTTGATGTATTCATAGGCCGCATCGCGTTCGAGGCCGGTGAGCGCCGCCGACAGGCCGATGCCGCCACCCCAGGAGCGGTAGCCTTCTTCCAGCGGCTGGTAGACGCAAGGCACGCCCTTGGATTTGACCGCGGTGATGGCGGGCGACCACATGGACTGGATCACCACCTCGCCGGACGCCATCAGGTTGACGCTTTCGTCAAAGGACTTCCAGAAGGCGCGGAACTGGCCGTTTTTCTTGGCCTCGGTAAAGATCGCCATGGTCAGGTCGATTTCTTCGCGGGTCATGTTGCCCTTGTCAGGGTATTTGTATTCGCCCATCGACTCGACCACCATCGCCATGTCCATGATGCCGATCGAAGAGATGTCGAGGATCGATGCCTTGCCCTTGAATTCGGGGTTCAGCAGTTCGGACCAGTTGGAGATGGGCCGCCCGATCAGGTCGGGGCGGATGCCCAGCGTGTCGGCGTTGTAGATGGTGGGGATCAGGGTCATCCAACCGGATTCGTTGTCGACAAACCCCTTGCCATCGGGCCCTTCGACAAAGCCCACGGTGTGCGGCGCGGTGCCTTGGGCAATCGTGCTGTCCGGGGTCAGTTTGCCGTTGCGGAAGATGCCGACGATCTTGTCGTAATTCTTGATCTTGGACGTGTCCATCGCCTGGAGGTTGCCCGTGGGCCAGACCTTTTTGCAGATCCAGTATTCGATGTCTGCGATGTCAAAGCTGCCCGGTTGGGTGGCCGCGCGCTGCGTGACGCTGTCACTGTCGAGGGCGGTCATCTCGAGGGTAAAGCCGAGGTCCTCCTTGACCTTGTTGGCCACGTCGTTGAGGTTCGACACCCCGGTGCCGAACTGGCGCAGGGTCACGTCCTTGATGTTCTGGGCCCAGATCATGGGCGCGCCCAGTGTCGTCCCGGCGGCAAAGGCCGCGCCGCCCTTGAGCACGTTGCGTCGTGAAATCTTGGTCATTTTCTTTCTCTCCTTGTCAGGTGTTTAGGCCGTGAGTTTGTGCAGGTTCGTGTCCTCCCAGATCAGACCGACCTGATCGCCTGGGTTCATCGGGTGGCTGAAAAAGACGTCTTCGGGCACCAGCGCGCTGATGTCCTGATCGCCGGCGATGCGGGTCAGGACGGCGACGTGCGCGCCCTGGTATTCGACAGACGTCACATTGCCCTGCATCTGGCCCGGTTCGGAGCGCGTGAGACCGACCGCATCCGTGCGGATCGCGAAATGGCCCTGCGGCAGGGCGATCACGTTGTGACCCCCGATGAACCGGGCAACAAAGGCAGTGGTGGGGGCGTTGAAGACCTCGCGCGCGGGGCCTGCCTGTTCGATGACGGCGTTGTTCATCACCACGATTTCGTCGGCCAGCGCCAGTGCTTCGTCCTGTCCGTGGGTGACGTGCACAAAGCTGATGCCCAGTTCGCGTTGCAGGCGGCGCAACTCGCCCCGCATCCGGATGCGCAGGAACGGATCGAGCGCGGAGAGCGGTTCATCGAGCAGCAGCACCTGCGGGCGGGTGATCAGCGCGCGGGCCAGCGCCACGCGCTGTTGCTGGCCACCTGACAGCTGGTCGGGCAGGCGGTCGGTGTGCGTGCCAAGGTCCACGAGGTCCAGCATTTCGCCTGCTTTTTTCAGGCGGGATGCCTTGTCCTCGCCGCGCATCTTGAGGCTGAAGGCCACGTTGTCGATCACGGTAAGGTGCGGAAACAGCGCGTAATTCTGGAACATCATGGCTGTACCGCGCCTGGCCGGGGGCAGGGTGGAGATGTCCGACCCACCCAGCAGGATTGCCCCGTCCGACACCGCCTCGTGGCCCGCGATCATCCGCAGGGTCGAGGATTTGCCACAGCCCGAGGGCCCGAGCAGGCAGGCATAGCCGCCCGGTCGGAACGTGTGGTTGATGGCGTCGACCGCGACGGTCGCGCCGTAGCGTTTGGTCACGGATACCAGTTCCAGGTCTGTGGTTGGCGTGGTCATGCGGCCCTCTTGCGTTGGGGCCAGCAAAGGCGCGGGGCCGTGTCGCGGGCAATTCAAGACGCGCGTTTTGCCGTTCCCGTTGCGGGGTCTGCCCAATATTCAGCCTCTTTCGGCGAGGCGTGTTCAAAAATTGGACGCAAAAATGTATACAATCCTGAATTCGTCTGCACACAGATCTTGGGGTTGAGGCATACCATCGGCTCTGGCATGTGGGATCTGTAAGGATAGGCCCCATGTCGCACAGTACCGTTTCCACCTCTTCCCCGCCCGCCACGAGCGACACGATCGCCCATGCGCTGTCACTGGCCATTCACGAGCACAAGATCGCGCCGGGGACCAAGCTGGGTGAAGACGAGCTGGCCGAGATCTATGGCGTGTCGCGCACGGTGGTGCGGGCGGCCCTTCAGACCTTGTCGCATATCAAGCTGGTGGACATTCGCCGCAACCGGGGTGCATCGGTGGCCTCGCCCACCATCACCGAGGCGCATGAGGTGTTCGAGGCGCGCGAATTGCTGGAGCCGCGCACGGCGCGCAGTGCGGCGCTGCATGCGACGGCGGCGGATATTGCGCTGCTGGAGCGTCATATCAGCGACGAGCATCAGGCGCTGGCGGATGCGGATCCGGGCCGGGCGCTGTATCTGTCGGGCCTGTTTCACACCGAGATCGCGCGCATTGCCCAACAGGCGACCATCGCGGGGTTCATCGAGACGCTGATCGCGCGGTCGTCGCTGATCATTGCGCTGTATTGGCGGCGCGAATCCGCACTGTGCGAAAAGCACGCCCATCATGAGCTGGTGCACGCGCTGGCCGCGGGGCAGGCGCAGCAGGCCGAAGAGTTGATGCGCAGCCATCTGGTCGATCTGCACTCGGCGCTGGATCTGCGTGAGCGCAACAGTCGGACACTGTCGCTGCGGGATGCGTTGGCGCGATGACGGTGCGACCGATCACCTGTGCCGATCTGGACACCGTTCTGGGCTGGGTCCGCGCCGAGGGGTGGAACCCCGGTCTGGAGGATGCGCCGGCGTTTCATGCCGCCGATCCCGGCGGGTTCTTTGTCAAACGGGTGGACGGGGCGCCGGTGGCGGCGGTGTCGGTGGTGAACCACGATGACGATTTTGCCTTTCTCGGCCTGTACCTGTGCCTGCCTGCGTTTCGGGGGCAGGGGCATGGGATGGAGGTCTGGACGGCGGCGATGGCCCATGCGGGCGCGCGCCGGATCGGGCTGGATGGCGTGCCGGACCAGCAGGCGAACTATGCCCGGTCCGGGTTTGACAAACACGGGCGCACCATACGCTATGCAGGCCGGTTCGAGGCGGTGGCCGATGCGCGTGTGCGCGTCGCGGGGCCATCCGACCTGTCCGCCCTGTGCGCGCGCGACCGGGCACAGACCGGGATGGCGCGGACGCGGTTTGCCCGTGCGTGGTTCGCGCCGGCAGAGACGCGGCAGACGGTTGTGCTGGATGACGCGGGCCAGATCACCGGCAGTGCCACATTCCGGCGCTGTGCCGAGGGGGTCAAGATCGGCCCACTGTCGGCCCGCACGCCCGAGGATGCGTGTGCGCTGCTGGGGGCGTGCCCGTGGGGCGCGCAGACGCCGCCGTATTTCATTGACGTGGCGGATACGAATGCCGGGCTGACCGGGTTGCTGGGCGATATGGGCTGCGCGCCTGTGTTCGAGACCGCGCGCATGTTTCGCGGCGCGCCGCCCGACGCGGCCCCGGCGCCGTTCCAGGCGATTGCGACGATGGAGCTTGGCTAGGTCCGCGGGGTGGCCTGACAATGCAAGGCGGGGCGGGTAGAACGGCACCATTCCGGCCCGAGGACGTGCACGTGGACAGCAAGGTTTCGATCTATCCGATTTCGCAGGCGACCACGGCGACCTTTGCCGATCTCTATTTCCGCCTGACGTTCCTGTTTTTCATCCAGCGCGGCAGCAAGCAGGTCGACACGCCCGATCAGGGGCGGATGGTGGGCGAGACGGGTGATCTGATGATCTTTCCGCCGGGTCTGATGGTGACGATGGTGAACCGGCCGGTGCTGGGGCAGGATTACCGCGCGTTGGGCGTGAGCTTTCCTCATGACCTGATCGATGCGGTCTTTGGCGACCTGCCGACCCCGGCGGCGGCGCGCGGCATCCAGATCCTGCGTGCGCAGGCCCACCGGCCCGCCGATATCCTTGGGCTGATCCAGGACACGCTGGACGACACGCACCTGCCCGATGCGATCCGGCAGCACCGGTTGCTGGAGCCGCTGATCTGGTTGCGCGCGCAGGGCATCCACCTGCCCACGCGGGTCGAGGAGCAGCCGATCAGCCGGGTGCGCAGCCTGATCGAGACCGATCTGAGCCACCCGTGGATGGCGCAGGAGGTTGCGGCCCATTTCGCCATGTCAGAGGCGACCCTGCGGCGCTGGCTGTCGAAAACGGGGCAGGGATTTGCCAAGATCCTGCTGCACACAAGGCTGGAACACGGGCTGGCGCAATTGCAGACGACCGACGCGCAAGTGTCGCAGATCGCACTGGATTGCGGGTTCAAGACACCGTCGCATTTTTCGGACGCGTTCCGCAAAAGGTTCGGGATCAAGCCAAAAGACATCCGATCAGCGGCAGATTGATCGAAATCCGATAGTTCTTGCGTGGCAGCCGGAAGCGGGTCGGGACCGGGCCCGCCATATTGGTGGCATCGGGAAACGCAGATCCACAACAAAGGACTTTACCATGATCCGCAAAACGAGCCTTGCCACCCTGACCGCCCTGCTGCTTGCAGCCCCCGCCTGGGCCGATGGGTTCACCCTGACCAGCCCCGACATTGCTGAAGGCCAACAGCTGGCCGATGCGCAAGTCTTTGCCGGCTTTGGCTGCGAAGGGGGAAACGTTGCGCCGTCGCTGGAATGGTCCGGCGCGCCTGAAGGCACACAAAGCTATGCCGTGACCGTCTATGACCCGGATGCGCCGACCGGGTCGGGGTGGTGGCACTGGTTCGCGTTCAACATTCCGGGTGATGTCACATCGCTGCCGGGTGGCGGCGCGGTCGGCGGGGTCGAATTGGCCAACGACTATGGCGTGCGCGGGTTCGGCGGGGCCTGCCCGCCCCCCGGCGAAGTGCACCGCTATCAGTTCACCGTCCATGCGCTGGGCACGGTGCTGGAGATCGACGGATCGGTCAGCAATGCGCTGGCCGGGTTCATGGTCAACGCCAACAGCCTCGCGTCGTCGACCATCACGGCCGTCTACACCCGCTGAGGCACGCGTCGGGGCGTATTATCCGCGCCCCGACACGCTGGCCTGATAGCTGTCGAGTTCCCGGATCAGCGCCCGCCCCGACGGTGTTCCGTGCCGTTCGGCGAATTCGTCCCAGACGGCACCGAAGGGCATGTCCTTGAATTCCTCTGTCACCATCAGTCGCGTGGTATAATCAAGCGCGGTTTCCGCCGATTTCAGCATGTCCATCGGCATCAGCAGGGCGCGCAGCAGCGCCTTTTGCATGTTGCGGGTGCCGATCACCCAGGCGGCGGTGCGGCTGATCGTGGCGTCAAAGAAGTCGAGCCCGATATGGGTGCGCCCGAGCAGGTCCGCGCTGACCAGTTCCTGTGCCATTTGCAGGATGTCGTCGCTGAGCAGGATGACGTGATCGCTGTCCCAGCGCATCGGGCGCGAGACGTGCAGCAGGATTTCATCCAGTGACAGGGCCACGGCGCTGAGTTTGTCGGCGATGTTTTCGGTAGGGTGGAAATGGCCCATGTCGAGGCACAGCAGTGTGCCCTTGCGGATGGCGTAGCCCATGTAGAATTCGTGCGAGCCTATAGTGCAGGCCTCGACCCCGATCCCGAAGAGCTTGCTTTCGACCGCATCGCGCACATGCGCCTTGTCCTGTGGCTTGGTCAGCATCGCGTCCAGCGATGCCTCGAGCCGGGCGCGGGCGGCCATGCGGTCGATGGGGGTGTCCTTGTAGCCGTCGGGCACCCAGATGTTGTTGATGCACGCACTGCCCTGCGCGGCCCCCATTTGCGCGGCGATGTCGCGGCAGCGCCTGCCGTGTTCGATCCAGAAATCGCGGATGCCCTTGTCGGGGTGGCTGAGCGTGAGGTTGTCGTCGGCCTTGGCGTGGGCAAAGAAGGTGGGGTTGAAGTCGAGCCCGATGCCGTGCGCCTGGGCCCAGTCGACCCACGGGGCGAAGTGGCTGAACGCGATCTCGTCCCGGTCGGGGGAGGCGTCGGTGTCGAGGTACATCGCGTGCAGGTTCAGCCGGTGTTGGCCGGGTATCATGGCATAGGCGAATTCCAGATCCGCGCGCAATTCATCCGGCGTGCGGGCGCGGCCGGGGTGGTTGCCGGTGGCCTGAATGCCGCCGCCGGATGCGCCGCTGCGCGTCTCGAAGCCCACGACGTCGTCGCCTTGCCAGCAATGCATCGAAATGGGCACGGTGGCCAGCCTGTCGAGGGCGGCCTCGGTGTCCACGTTCCAGTCCGCAAAGGCGGATTTTGCACTTTGATATCCCATATCTGGTCCTTACCGCGTGAACGCCTGAACGTTGCCTGCGTCCACGTTGAGAATGTTGCCGGTGGACTTGGCCGAGGTGTCGGCGGCAAAGAAATAGCAGGCTTCGGCGATGTCTTCGGGCAGGACCGAGCGTTTGAGCAGGGACCGCTGGCGGTACATCTCTTCGAGGCCGTCCTTGTCGGTGCCATAGGTGCCCGCGCGCTGTTCGAGCCAGTCGCCTTCCCAGATTTTCGACCCGCGCAGGACCGCGTCGGGGTTGACGACATTGACGCGGATGCCGGCCTCGGCCCCTTCGAGGGCGAGGCAGCGGGCGAGGTGGATTTCGGCCGCCTTGGCCGTGCAATAGGCCGCTGCGTTAGGCGAGGCGGCGAGCCCGTTCTTGGAGGCGACGAAGACCAGCGCGCCGCCCATGTCCTGCACCCGCATCAGCTTGAACGCTGCGCGGCTGACGAGGAAATAGCCGGTGGACAGGATATCCATGTTCTTGTTCCAGAGCGCCAGCGAGGTGTCCTCGATCGGGGCCGAGGATGCGATGCCCGCGTTGGACACGAGGATGTCGATGCCACCAAATTCAACGGCTGCATCGGCAAAGGCGGAGGCGACGGCATCCTCTTGCGTGACGTTCATTGCGACGCTGCGCACCACGTCCGTGCCGTAGCGCGCCGTAAGGTTGGCCTGGGTCGAGGCCAGCGCGTCCTCGTTGATGTCGGCCAGCACCACGCAGGCCCCTTCGGACAGGTAGCGATCCGCCGTGGCCGCGCCGATGCCGCCCGCGCCGCCCGTGACCAGTGCGACGCGTCCGGCCAGCGATTTGGGTTTCGGCATCCGTTGCAGCTTGGCCTCTTCGAGGAGCCAGTATTCGATGTCGAACGCCTCTTGCTCGGGCAGGCCCTGATAGGTGCTGACCGCGGAGGCACCGCGCATCACGTTGATCGCGTTGACATAGAACTCGCCCGAGATGCGGGCCGTGGCCTTGTCCTTGGCGAAGGTGATCATGCCCACGCCGGGCACGAGGTACACGACCGCGTTGGGGTCGCGCAGGGCCGGGCTGTCGTCATGTTTGCAGCGGTCGTAATAGGCGGCGTAGTCCTGGCGGTAGGCGTCGATCTGGGCGGGCAGGCCGTCCAGCACGTCGTCGATATTGCCCTGTGCGGGGTCAAAGGGCACCACCAGCGGGCGGATCTTGGTACGCAGGAAGTGGTCGGGGCAGGACGTGCCAAGCGCTGCCAGCGGTGCCATGTCCCGCGCATTTACGAATTCCAGCACGGCGTCGCTGTCGTTGAAATGGCCGACCATGTGCTGGTTGCCGGAGACAAAGCCGCGGATCGCGGGCATCAGCCGGGCGGCGACGGCGCGGCGCTGGTCTGCGGGCAGGCTGTCATGCACCGGACCGCCAAATGCCGCGACGCCCTCGCTGCGTTCGGCCAGCCACCTGGTGGCGATATTGATCACGTCGATGGTCTGGTCATAGCAGTCGCGCGCCGTATCGGCCCAGGTAAAGAGCCCGTGGCTTTCCAACACGACGCCGTCGGCATCGGGGTTCTCGAGGCAGAATTCCTCGAGCCACAGCCCCAGTTTGTAGCCCGGTTTCTTCCACGGCAGCCAGCCGATGCGGTCGCCAAAGATCTCTCGGGTCAGGGCCTTGGAATTTTCGGATGCGGCGATGGCGATGATTGCGTCGGCGTGCACGTGATCCACATGCGCGCGCGGGACATAGGCGTGCAGGGGCGTGTCAATCGAGGCGGCGCGGGGGTTCAGACGGAAGGTGCAGTGCGGCAGGTAGCCGACCATCTCGTCCTCGTGTTCGACACCGCGGTACAGCCCCTTGAGCGCATGCAGCTTGTCCATGTAGAGCGTGGCAAACCCGTCCATCGTGATGGACCCGATGTCGCCGCCCGATCCCTTGACCCACAGCACCTCGACCTGGCGGCCGGTGAGGGGGTCGGTTTCCATCACCTTGGCAGAGGTGTTGCCGCCGCCGTAATTCGTCACCCGCTTGTCGGCGCCAAGGATATTGGACCGGTAGAGCAGCAGTTCCGATTCGCTCATTCCCGCGGCGGTCTGATCGTCCCACCGACGATCAAGGAGATGAGATTCCAGTGTTTTCAGCATGTTTCCTCCCGGTCGACGCGGCGCGCCGGTCTGTGTGACTTGGCCCAAGGCTGGGAGGATCGAGGTCTTTTGTCAATCAGTTTCAATCAAAAACAATCATGCTGCGACGCAGAATGATTGCTAATGATCGTTTTTGATTGACAGATGCGGCGAATCTGCACAGCTTGAAGCACCAAGGGAGGCCCAGATGCACGAAAAAGAACGCCATACGATCATCCTGTCCGCCGTCGAGGAACGGCCCGTCGTCACGGTGGGGGATCTGTGCAATCTGACCGGCGCATCCGAGGCCACGATCCGGCGCGACATCGCCACGCTGGACCAGAACAGCCAGCTGCGCCGTGTGCGTGGCGGGGCCGAGGCGTTGCACCCGCCGCAATTCGTGGGGCTTGCCGGGCGTCCGTTTTCGGTAAACGAAACGATGCGCATAGAAGAAAAGCAGGCGATTGCCGCCGCCGCCGTCGATCTGTGCGACGAAGGCGATGCGATCATCATCAATGGCGGCACCACGACCTTTCAGATGGTGCATCCGCTGGCCAGTCGCCGGATGCAGGTCTTTACCAATTCGTTCCCGATTGCCGAGCACCTGCTGAAGCATTCCAAGAACACGGTGATGCTGTCGGGTGGCACCATCTATCGCGAGCAGAACATCATCCTGTCGCCCTTTGACAATGACGTGACCCGCAATTTCTGTGCGCGGCGCATGTTCATGGGCGCGCAGGGGCTTGGCCCGCTGGGTCTGATGGAGGCGGACCCGCTGCTGATCCAGGCGGAGCAGAAATTGATCGGGCAGGCGGACGAGTTGGTCGTTCTGGCCGACAGTTCGAAGTTCGAGCAGCGCTCGAGCCTTGTTCTGTGCCCGCTGAGCCGGATCACCACCGTCATCACCGATGACCAGATTTCAGACAAAGCGGCCGCGATGCTCGAGGCCGCCGAAGTGACCCTGATTGTCGCCCAGTCGGGCGGCTCTCAAAAGGCAGCCGCGTCATAAGTGCTGTCGAAGCGAACGTAAATTTAGGGAGGAAACCAATGAAACGTCGCACGTTTACTACACTCACAGCCGGGCTTAGCCTTGTGGCGGGCCTGTATGGCACCACCGCGCTGGCCGCCGATGACATGCGCATCGCGCTGGTGGTCAAGGCGCTTGGCATCGGATTTTTCGAGGCCGCCGCCGAGGGCGCGCAAGAGGCCGCAGACGAACTGGGCGGGGTGGAGATCATCTATACCGGTCCCACGGACACCACCGCCGAGGGCCAGATCGAGGTTCTCAATTCGCTGATCGCGCAGGGCGTGGATGCGATTGCGGTATCGGCCAACGATACCGACGCGCTGGTGCCGACGCTGAAAAAGGCGATGCAGCGCGGGATCACCGTGATCTCGTGGGATTCGGGCGTGGCGGACGAAGGCCGTCAGGTGCACCTGAACCCGTCGTCCAACGCGCTGATCGGCAACATGATCATCAAGCTGGCCGCCGATCACCTGCCTGATGGCGGTGACGTGGCGCTGTTGTCGGCCACCACCACATCGACCAACCAGAACATCTGGATGGAAGAGATGAACAAGGTGATGGGCAACTATCCGGGCATCAACGTGGTGTCGACCGTCTATGGCGACGATCTGGCCGACAAGTCCTATCGCGAGGCCACGGGGCTGATGCAGTCGTTCCCGGATCTGGATGCGATCATCGCGCCGACATCCGTGGGCATCGTGGCCGCCGCGCAGGCGGTCGTGGATGCGGGCAAGGTCGGTGAGGTCAACGTGACCGGCCTGGGTCTGCCATCGGAGATGGCCGGTGCCATCGAAAGCGGCGCGTCCCAGTCCTTTGCCATCTGGAACCCGATTGACCTCGGATATTCCGCGACGATGATCGCGCACGCCTTGGCATCCGGCAAGGCCACGGCGGAGCCCGGCGCGGAGATCTCGATTGGCCGCGTGGGCACCATCACGCTGGACGAGACCAATTCGGCCGCCATGGCGGACCCGTTTGTCTATGACGCGTCCAATATCGAACAGTTCAAATCGATCTTCTGATTGGTCCGAACCCTGGCCCGGCGTGTATGGTTGCGCCGGGCCAGTCCAATACCCCGCACAAGAACCGAGACCGTCAATGTTGAAACACGCAGAGACATCTGTGCCGTCGGGACCTGCGACCGACGCCCAGTCGGTTCTGGCACTGCGCGGCATCACCAAGACCTTTCCGGGCGTCAAGGCGCTGTCGGAGGTCGCGCTGGAGCTGATCCCCGGCAAGGTCACCGCGCTGATCGGAGAGAACGGCGCGGGCAAGTCCACGGTGGTCAAAATCCTGACCGGCATCTACCAGCCTGACGGCGGGGATATCCTTGTGGACGGCGCGCCGACGGTCTTTGCGACGCCGCAGGCGGCCGCAGACAACGGCGTCACGGCGATCCATCAGGAGACGGTGCTGTTTGACGAACTGTCGGTGGCCGAGAACATCTTTCTTGGTCATGCGCCGCGCGGTGCCTTTGGCCTGATCGACCGCAAGGCGATGCGTGCCGCGGCCCGTGAGATCCTGGACAGCATCGGGGCGGCCATCGATCCCGATCACAAGCTGAAGGATCTGGGCATCGCCAGCAAGCATCTGGTGGCCATCGCACGCGCGCTGTCGATTGACGCGCGGGTCGTGATCATGGACGAGCCCACCGCGGCGCTGTCGCACAAGGAAATCGAAGAGCTTTATGCGCTGGTCGACACGCTCAAGGCGCAGGGCAAGGCGATCCTGTTCATCAGCCACAAGTTCGACGAGATCTTTCGCATCGCGGACAATTTCACCGTCTTTCGGGATGGCCAACTGATCGGGCATGGCGCGATTGCGGATGTGACCGAGGCGGATCTGGTCAGGATGATGGTCGGGCGCGACATCAGCCAGATTTTTCCCAAACGGGCATCCAGCCTGGGCGATGTGGTGCTGCGGGTGACGGGTTATGCCCATCCCACGGAATTCGACGACATCAGCTTTGAGCTGCGGCGGGGCGAGATCCTTGGCTTTTACGGTCTGGTGGGGGCCGGACGGTCCGAGTTCATGCAGGCGCTTTTCGGGATCACGCGGGCGATGGCGGGCCGTGTCGAGATCGACGGCGCGCCGGTAAAGATCGGGTCGGCGGCGGATGCGGTAAGCCATGGCATCGTCTATGTGCCAGAGGACCGTGGCAAACAGGGCGCCATCCTGGATCTGCCGATCTTTCAGAATGTCACCTTGCCGTCTCTGGGCCGGATTTCGGGCAAGGGGTTCCTGAAACTGGCCGAGGAATTCAAGCTGGCCCGTGAATACACGGAGCGGCTGGATCTGCGGGCGGCGTCGCTGGACACGCCGGTGGGCAACCTGTCGGGGGGCAATCAGCAAAAGGTGGTGATCGCCAAGTGGCTGGCAACGCAGCCCAAGGTCATCATCCTCGATGAGCCGACAAAAGGCGTCGACATCGGGTCCAAGGCAGCGGTGCATGAGTTCATGGCGGAACTGGCAGCACGGGGTCTGGCCGTGATCATGGTCAGTTCCGAGATCCCGGAGGTGCTGGGCATGTCCGACCGCGCGATCGTGATGCGCGAGGGGCGCATGGTGGCCGAGCTGCCCAAGGCGGAGCTTGCGCCCGAAACACTTGTCCGCCACGCGGCCGGTATCTGAGGGGAAACGACCATGCTCAAACGCTTTTTCACATCGCGCGAGGCCCTGCTGGTGGGGGCGATTGGCCTGCTTCTGGTGCTGATCGCGTCGCGCTTTCCGGCCTTTGTCGCACCGTCCAACCTGGCCAATGTGTTCAACGACAGTGCGCCCCTGATCCTGCTGGCCATCGGGCAGATGATCGTGATCCTGACCAAGTGCATCGATCTGAGCGTCGCCGCCAACCTGGCGCTTACCGGGATGGTCGTGGCGATGATCAACGTGGCCGCACCGGGCCTGCCGATCGTGGTAATCCTGCTGGTCGCCATCGGGCTGGGCACCGTGCTGGGCATGATCAACGGGGTGTTGGTGTGGAAACTGTCGATACCGCCCATTGTCGTGACCCTCGGGACGATGACCATTTTCCGCGGCATCATCTTTGTCATTTCAGACGGAAAATGGGTCAACAGCCACGAGATGAGCCCGGCCTTCAAGGCATTCCCGCGCGCCGAGTTGCTTGGGCTGCCGGTTCTGGGCTGGATCGCCATCATCGCCGTGATCGGGTTCAGCATTGTGATGACGCGGACCACGCTGGGCCGCGCGTTCTATGCGGCGGGGGGCAACCCGCATGCGGCGACCTATGCGGGCATCAACGTGGGCAAGACGCAGTTCTGGGCCTTTACCATTTCGGGCGCTCTGGCGGGGCTGACCGGGTATCTGTGGGTGTCACGCTTTGCCGTGTCCTATGTGGATATCGCGGGCGGGTTCGAGCTGGACGTGGTGGCGGCCTGCGTGATCGGTGGCGTGTCGATCATGGGGGGCATCGGCACCGTCGCGGGCGCGCTGCTGGGGGCGCTGTTCCTTGGCATCATCAAGAACGCGCTGCCGGTGGTCGATATCTCTCCGTTCTGGCAACTGGCCATCTCGGGCAGTGCCATCATCATCGCCGTGGCCCTGAACGCGCAGGCGAACCGGGACAAGGGGCGCATCATCCTCAAACGCGCGGAGCAGGCCACATGAGCACGCAGGACCGTTTCATCCCGGACCGTCTGCGGTCCCCCCTCGAACAGCGGATCAAGAGCTGGGAGACCCTGCTGCTGGCCGTGGCCATCGCGATCTTCGTCGCCAACAGCTTTGCCTCGCCCTATTTCCTGAATGCCTGGAACCTGAGCGACGCAACCTTCAACTTTACCGAAAAGGCGATGATCGCCTTTGCCATGGCGCTGCTGATCATCTCGGGCGAGATCGACCTGTCTGTGGCCGCCATCATCGCGCTGGCCTCGACGGCGATGGGGGCGGCGGTGCAGGTGGGCGTGGGCACGCCGGGGCTTGTGTTGATCGGGCTGGGCGTCGGCCTGATCTGTGGCGCGTTCAACGGCGTGCTGGTGACGCGGTTTGGCCTGCCGTCCATCGTGGTGACCATCGGCACCATGAGCCTGTTTCGCGGTATTTCCTTTATCGTGCTGGGGGACCAGTCGTTTCAGGGCTATCCGTCCGGGTTTTCGTGGTTCGGGCAGGGCTATGTCTGGTGGGTGATCTCGTTCGAGCTGGTGCTCTTTGCGGTGATCGCGGTGATTTATGCGGTGCTGCTGCACAAGACCAACTTTGGCCGCGCAGTCTATGCGATTGGCAACAACGCCACGGGGGCGATGTTTTCCGGCATCCGGGTTGCGCGGGTAAAGTTCATCCTGTTCCTGCTGACCGGCCTGATGTCGGGTGTGGCGGCGGTGTGCCTGACCGCGCGGCTGGGGTCGACGCGACCGTCGATTGCCACCGGCTGGGAGCTGGAGGTGGTGACCATGGTCGTTCTGGGGGGCGTCAGCATCCTCGGCGGATCGGGCACCATCGTGGGCGTGGTGATCGCGGCATTCGTGATGGGGCTGGTGACTTTTGGCCTCGGGCTTTTGAACGTGCCGGGCATTGTCATGTCGATCGTCATCGGTGCGCTGCTGATCGGGGTCATCGCCCTGCCGCGTCTGTGGTCGATGTGGCGGGCGGGCTGATGGAAAAGATCGCCTTTACGATGCAGCTGCGCCCCGGCTGCCGCGCCGCCTACATCCAGCGCCATGACGAGATCTGGCCCGAGCTGTCCGCGCTGCTGGCAGAGGCGGGCGTGCGGGACTATTCGATCCATCTGGACCCGCAGACGCATGTTCTCTTTGCCGTGCTGTGGCGCGAAGAGGGGCACGGCATGGACGATCTGCCTGCGCATCCGGTGATGCAGCGGTGGTGGGCGCATATGGCCGACATCATGGAGACCCATGCCGACAACGCCCCCGTTGTCACCCCTCTCGAGACCGTGTTTCACATGCCATGACCTGCCACGTCGCCGTCATCGATATCGGCAAGACCAACGCCAAGCTGGTGCTGGTGGACCGGGCAAGCCTGCGTGAAATCGCGGTGATCACGCGGCCCAACACCGTTCTGGCGGGCCCGCCATGGCCGCATTTCGACGTGGAGGGGCACTGGGCCTTTCTGCTGGACGGGCTGCGCGATTTCCATGCCGCGCACGGGGTGGATGCGATTTCGATCACCACCCATGGGGCCTGTGCCGCGCTGCTGGATGCGGCGGGGGATCTGACGGCGCCGATCCTCGACTACGAACATGCCGGGCCGGACGAACTGGACGCGGCCTATGCCGCCATCCGCCCGCCCTTTGCCGAGACGGGATCACCGCGTCTGGCCGGTGGGCTGAACATCGGCGCGCAGCTGTTCTGGCAGTTCGACCGTGACCCCGGACTGCGGACGCGGACCCGGCACATCGTCACCTATCCGCAATACTGGGCTGCGCGCCTGACCGGGGTGGTTGCCATGGATGTCACGTCGCTGGGCTGTCACACCGATCTGTGGGCCCCGCAGATGGGTGCGTTTTCCACGTCGGTGGATCGGCTGGGCATCCGCGACAAGCTGGCGCCTGTGCGCCGCCCTTCGGATGTTCTGGGCACGATCCTGCCCGACATCGCCGCCCGGACCGGGTTGCGCCCGGACACGCCGGTGCAGTGCGGTATCCACGATTCCAACGCGTCGCTTTTGCCCTATGTGCTGGAGCGGCGCGGGAGCTTTGGCGTTGTGTCTACCGGCACTTGGGTGATCGCGATGGCCATGGGCGGGCGGGATGTGCCGCTGGATCCCGCGCGCGACACGTTGATCAACGTGACCGCACTGGGCCAACCGGCGCCATCGGCGCGGTTCATGGGCGGGCGTGAACATGATGTGGCCAGCGCCGGGGCCTATCCCGCGCCCACGGCGCGCGACATTGCGCAAGTGCTGGAGGGGCGGATCATGCTGATGCCGTCCGTGGCGCCGGACACAGGCCCCTATCGCGGGCAGGACGCCGCGTGGTTGGGGGCGGAGCCGCCTGTGGGGTCAGGCGCGCGCGGGGCGACAGTGGCATTCTACCTCGCCCTCGTGACGGCGGAGTGCCTGTCCAATATCGGCCACAGCGGCCCCATTATCGTCGAAGGGCCATTTGCACAGAACGCGCCCTATCTGCGCATGTTGGCGGTCGCGGCGGGGGCAGAGGTGCTGCGCGCGGCTGGCACCACCGGCACCAGCGCCGGGGCCGCGATGCTGGTCGCACATGCGGGGGCCGTGTCGCCGGTGGATACGCAGGCCGTGCCCGTGGATGCCGCAGACCGCGTGGCCTTGCAGAGCTATGCCACCGCATGGCGCGCGGCGGTTGCGGCGCGCGAGGCCTAGGGCCGATCCACGATGTACTGCGCCGGACCATCGGCGGCAAAGCTGGCGCAGCAGGCATCGACAAAGCGCTGCACGATCCGGCGCGGCGCGGCCTTGTCATAGCCGATGGCGAGGGTCAGGGGCGGCAGCGCCTCGGTGATGGGGCGTTCGACGATTGCGTCACCCGCATAGGTCTGTGACAGGGTCGGGCGCATGTTCAGGATGGCACAGCCGCGCCCGGCGCCCACGAGGCTGCGCACCATCTCGGTTGAATTTGCATAGGCCACCACGGGGGCCTGCCGCGCGCCGGGTTCAAACAGCCCTTCATAATAGGTGGCGGCGACGGGGCGGTTCAGCACCACGAGCGGTTCGCGCGCGATCTGTGCGATGGAGACGGACGCCTGCCGCGCCAGCGGGTGTGCCGCGGGCAGAAGGCAGTAGGGCGGGGCCTCGATCAGCGTGTCATAGGCGACGTTTGGGCGCACGTCCTCGGCCACGAAAAGGATCACGTCATAGGCCCCGCCCAGCAGCCCCTCTTGGGCCTGATCGTTGTCGCAAGCGTCCAGTTCCAGCGTGACTTGGGCGTCGGCGGGCAGGCAGCGGTCGAGGATACCCGGCAGAAAGGCAGGTGCGATGGGCGCGTAGTAACCCACGCGCAGCGTGCCGCTGAGTGCGGATTTGAGATCGGCCCCGTCGCGCAAAAGCGCGCGGTAGTCGTCGAGCAGGCGTTCGCATTTGCGCGCGACGTCGCGGCCGGCACTTGTGGGTTGGATGCCGCGGGCGCGGTGGCGAGTGACAAGCGTGAGGTCGAAGGCCGCCTCGACCTGATCGATTGCCGCGGCGACGGCGGAGGCCGCGATGTTCAGCTCTGCCGCGGCGCGGGCGATGTTGCCGTGGCGCAGGGCGGCGGTGAAATAGGTCATGGCGCGTAAGGACAGGGACATCGCAACCTCGGGTTTTCAGATGTAGTTATCCCGTAAAAACTGTTTTTCCAAGGATCGAACCTGTGCGAGGCTGTGCCCGGATCAGCCGCAGAAAGGGCCGCCGATGTCTGACGCACCGCTCAAGGGATGGCACCATGTGCCGGATGTGCCTTTGCAGGTCTCTCCGTTCTTCCAGTGGCCGCCGCAGCCCTTGCGGATGCTGGCCTGGGTCTGGAACGCGTGGTTCCTGATTTCGGAGCGGTTGATCGTGGTGGCGATTGCGCTGGTGTCGTTCTACTGGTTCCAGCCGCCGCTGGAAGAGACGCGCACGCTGGCCCCGGGATGGATCGCCGAGATGTTCCTGCGCAACGTGGTGTTGATGAGCGTCGTGGCGGGGGGCTTGCACCTGTATTTCTACACCTTCACCGCGCAGGGGCAGAAACTGAAATACGACCCGCGCCCGTTGATGAAGAACGGGCGGCAGTTCACGCTGGGCGGGCAGGTGCGCGACAACATGTTCTGGACCATCGCCAGCGGGGTGACGGTGTGGACCGGCTATGAGGTGCTGATGTTCTGGGCGATGGCCAATGGCTATGCGCCGGTGCTGACCTGGGCCGCGCATCCGGTGTGGTTCGTGGCGCTGTTCGTGGTGATTCCTGTTTGGGAGAGTTTCTATTTCTACTGGATTCACAGGCTGTTGCACGTGCCGTTTCTGTACCGGCATGTGCATGCGCTGCATCATCGCAACATCAATGTGGGGCCGTGGTCGGGCATGGCCATGCACCCGGTAGAGCATCTGATCTTCCTTGGTTCGGTTCTGGTGCATTTTGTGGTGGCGGCCCATCCGGTGCACATCCTGTTTCACCTGCAATATTACGCGCTGACGGCGGCCACGACCCATACCGGATTCGAGGGGATGCTTGTCCGGGACAAGACCCGGCTGAAGCTGGGGACGTTCCACCACCAGATGCATCACCGGTATTTCGAGTGCAACTATGGCTCGCTCGAGTTGCCGTGGGACAAGTGGTTCGGGTCGTTCCATGACGGGACTGCGGCCTCTGACGCGCGGATCCGGGAGCGGCGCAAGCGGTTCACCAACGGCATTTAGTCCCTCCGCGACGACCCCATGTTGCTATCCAATTCAAACTGACATACTAACATACCAGTTTGAATTTGGATGGAGACCCGCATGTCTTTTGCAGAAGTTGTCGTGGATGGAGGTGTGCGCCGTCAGGTCCTTGCCGATCATGCCGATCTGATGATGGTGGCCTTTCGTTTTGGCGCTGACATGGAGGGCGCGCTGCACAGCCATCCGCATGTGCAATCCACCTTTGTCCGGTCGGGCGTGTTCGAATTTTCGCTGGGTGAAGAGACGCGCGTGGTGCGCGCCGGAGACAGCTTTGTCATTCCGTCGGGCATGGAACACGGTTGCCGCTGTCTAGAGGATGGCGAGTTGATCGACTGTTTCACGCCGCGCCGCGACGATTTTCTCTGACCCCGAGGAGGCCCCCGATGCTGACCACCAGAACCCTTCATGCCGTGAGCCAGGCCGAGACCAAGGCGATGGACACGGATGCCCTGCGGCAGAATTTCCACTTTGGCGGCATGTTCTCGCCCGGCGAGGCGCGCTTGCTTTACACCCATTACGACCGAATGATCGTGGGCGGGGTCGTGCCGGACGGCGCGCCCCTGACGCTGGACCACGTGGCCGAATGCGGCACCGCGTCAATGCTGGATCGGCGCGAGATCGGCATTCTCAACCTGGGCGACACGGCGGAGGTGTCCGTTCCCGGCGGAAGCCACAGTCTGACGCGCGGCGATGTCCTGTACCTGGGGATGGGCGCAGGCGCGATCACCTTTGGCGCAGGCGGGCGGTTTTACGTCGTGTCGTCGCCCGCGCACCGGGCGCTGCCAGCGCGGCGCATCACCATCGAAGAGGCGGGCCGCATCAAGATCGGCGCGCCCGAGACCGCGAATGACCGCACGATCTATCAATTCATCCATCCGGACGTCATGGAAAGCTGTCAGCTGGTCATGGGGTATACGATGTTCCATGGCGGCTCTGTCTGGAACACCATGCCTGCCCACGTGCACGACCGCCGGATGGAAGCGTACCTGTATTTCGACTTGGCAGAGGACAACCGGGTGTTCCACTTCATGGGTGAACCGCAGGAAACCCGCCATATCGTGATGCAGAACGAAGAGGCAGTGTTGTCGCCGCCCTGGTCGATCCACTGTGGATGCGGCACCGGCAGTTATACGTTCTGCTGGGCGATGGCGGGTGACAATACCGACTACAGGGACGTCGACATGGTCGCGATGGCAGACCTGCGATGAGCCTGTTTGCACTGGATGGAAAGACCGCGCTGGTGACCGGTGCCAATACCGGGATCGGGCAGGCCGTTGCTGTGGCACTGGCCGAGGCGGGGGCGCATGTGATCTGTGCCGGCCGCCGGACCTGCGCCGAGACGGTGGATCAGATCGGGGCGCGCGCCGAGGATCTGCGCCTTGATTTCGCGGACCCGATGGCCGCGCGCGACGTGTTTGCCGCGCGGCCTGTCGATATCCTGATCAACAATGCGGGCATCATCCGCCGCGCGGATGCCACGGAGTTTGGCGAACAGGACTGGGACGACGTCATGGACGTCAACCTCAAGGCGGTGTTCTTTGCCTGCCAGGCCTTTGCCAAGGCCGCAATCGCGCGGCAGGCGGGGGGCAAGATCGTCAACATCGCATCGCTCTTGTCGTTTCAGGGCGGCATTCGCGTGCCGTCCTATGCCGCGTCGAAACATGGGGTTGCGGGGCTGACCAAGGCGCTGTGCAATGAATGGGCGGGGCAGGGGATCACCGTGAACGCCATCGCGCCGGGCTATATCGCCACGAACAACACCCAAGCGCTGCGCGAAGATGCGGCGCGCAACCAATCGATCCTCGATCGCATCCCCGCGGGGCGCTGGGGCGCGCCGTCGGACATTGCGGCCACGGCCGTCTACCTGTCGGCACCGGCCTCTGACTATGTCAATGGCGCGGTGCTGAACGTCGATGGCGGGTGGCTGGCGCGCTAGCGCCTAGCCCTGTAGCGCCTAGCCCTGTAGCGCCTTCACGCCCACGTCACCCTCGGCCTGTTCACGGATCGCCAGGGCGGCGGCATGGGAGGCCGCGGCGGTGGTGAAATACGGGATCTTGTCATAGAGCGCGATGGAGCGGATCGATTTGCTGTCCTCGACGGCCTGCGCGCCTTCGGTGGTGTTGAACACCAGCTGGATGCCCGCATCCTTCATCATGTCGGTGACGTCGGGGCGCCCCTCATAGACCTTGTTCACGGTGCCGCAGGGCACGCCGTGGCCTTCGTACCATGCGGCGGTGCCGCGCGTGGCCACGAGGGTAAAGCCCAGTCCCGTCAGGATCTGTGCGGCCTCGAGCATCTCGGGCGTCTTGTCCGCGTCCTTGATCGAGATGAATGCACAGCCCGCGTCCGGCAGGACCATGCCCGCGCCCATCTGCGCCTTGAGGAAGGCACGGGCAAAGGTGCGGTCCCAGCCCATGACCTCTCCGGTGGAGCGCATTTCGGGGCCGAGGATCGTGTCGACACCGGGGAAACGGGCAAACGGCAGCACGGCCTCCTTGACCGAGAACCACGGCATGTTCGGATCGGCCAGCGTCATCGGATCGCCCAGCGGCAGCACCGCGTCATAGCTCGCGTCGGCGTCATAGGGCGCGCGTTGCGGGAAGTTGCTGAGCGGCTCACCCGCCATGATCCGCGCAGCGATGGAGGCAATCGCGCTGTCGGTGGACTTGGCGACGAACGGCACCGTGCGGGAGGCACGGGGGTTTACCTCGATCAGGTAGATCTCGCCATCCTGGATCGCGAATTGCACGTTCATCAGGCCGACCACGTTCAGGGCCTTGGCCAGCGCGTGTGTCTGTTCCTCGATCCGGGCAATGATCTCGCGGGACAGCGAGTAGGGGGGCAACGAACAGGCGCTGTCGCCCGAATGCACGCCCGCCTCTTCGATGTGCTGCATGATGCCTGCGACGTGCACATCCGTGCCATCACAGAGCGCATCCACATCCAGTTCGACCGCCCCGGCAAGATAGCTGTCGAGCAGCACGGGGCTGTCGCCGGAGACCACGACGGCCTCGGAAATATAGCGTTCGAGGTTGGCCTGATCGCGCACGATCTCCATCGCGCGGCCGCCCAGCACGTAAGAGGGCCGGATCACCAGCGGGAAGCCGATGTCGCCCGCGATTGCGATAGCTTCTTCGTCGGAATGGGCAATGCCGTTCTTGGGCTGCTTGAGGCCCAGATCATTGACCAGCGCCTGAAACCGCTCGCGGTCTTCGGCCAGATCGATGGCGTCGGGCGTGGTGCCGAGGATCGGGATCCCCGCCTCTTCAAGCGCATTGGCCAGTTTCAGCGGGGTCTGCCCGCCGAACTGCACGATCACGCCGTGCAGCGTGCCGTTGTCCTGCTCGACCCGCAGGATTTCCATCACATGCTCGAATGTCAGCGGTTCGAAGTACAGCCGGTCCGAGGTGTCATAGTCGGTCGACACGGTCTCGGGGTTGCAGTTGATCATGATCGTCTCATAGCCCGCATCGGTCAGCGCAAAGCAGGCGTGACAGCAGCAGTAGTCGAATTCGATGCCCTGACCGATCCGGTTGGGGCCACCGCCGAGGATCACGACCTTTTTGCGGTCCGAGGGGCGGGCCTCGCACTCGACCTCGCCAAAGACGGGCGTTTCATAGGTGGAGTACATATAGGGGGTTTGCGCCTCGAACTCGGCGGCGCAGGTGTCGATGCGCTTGAAGACGGCGGTGACGCCCGCGGCCTCGCGCGCGCGGCGCACGTCGGTGGCCGTCAGGCCCGTCAGGGCGGCGAGACGGTCATCGGTAAAGCCCATCATCTTGAGATGGCGCAGCCCGGTTTCCTCGGCGGGCAGGCCGCCCTCGATCACGGCGGCCTCGGCCTCCACGATCTCGCGCAGGCGGGCCAGGAACCACGGGTCAAACATGGTCACGGCGTGGATTTCATCATCGCTCAGCCCGTGGCGCATGGCCTGGGTGATCAGGCGCAGGCGGTCGGGCGTCTGCACCGAGATCGCCTTGATAATCGCGGCCTTGTCGGGCGCGCCGGGGATGTCGATGTCGTCCAGACCCGTCAGGCCCGATTCCATCGACGCCATCGCCTTTTGCAGGCTTTCGTGGAAGGTCCGGCCAATGGCCATGACCTCGCCCACGGATTTCATCGCGGTGGTCAGCGTCGCTTCGGATCCGGGGAATTTCTCGAACGCGAATTTGGGGATCTTGGTGACGACATAGTCGATTGTGGGCTCGAACGAGGCGGGCGTGACCTTGGTGATGTCGTTGTCCAACTCGTCCAGCGTATAGCCCACGGCCAGTTTCGCGGCGATCTTGGCGATGGGGAAACCCGTGGCCTTGGACGCCAGCGCCGAGGAGCGCGACACGCGGGGGTTCATCTCGATTACAACCATGCGGCCGTCATCGGGGTTGATCGCCCATTGTACGTTTGAGCCACCGGTTTCCACGCCAATCTCGCGCAGCACGGCGATCGAGTGGTTGCGCATGATCTGGTATTCTTTGTCCGTGAGGGTCAGGGCAGGGGCCACGGTGATCGAATCGCCCGTATGCACGCCCATCGGGTCCACGTTTTCGATGGAACAGACGATGATGGCGTTGTCGGCCGTGTCGCGCACCACCTCCATCTCGTATTCCTTCCAGCCCAGCAGGGACTCATCCACAAGGATCTGACCCACGGGGGAGGCGTCCATGCCCGAGCGGCAGATCGCCTCGTAGTCGTCGCGGTTATAGGCGACGCCGCCGCCTGTGCCACCAAGGGTAAAGGCGGGGCGGATGATCGCGGGCAGGCCGATTTCTTCGAGCGTTTCCAGCGCGATGGCGACACCGGCGGCCAGGTCCTTGTTGCCCTTGGCGTCCTTGGGGGCGGTGACGATGGTCGCGCGGGGGTTCTCGATGCCCAGCCGGTCCATCGCCTCGCGGAAGAGCTTGCGGTCCTCGGCCATCTCGATGGCCTCGCGTTTGGCGCCAATCATCTCGACGCCGAACTTCTCGAGCACACCCATTTCCTCGAGGGCCAGCGAGGTGTTGAGGCCGGTCTGCCCCCCCATGGTGGGCAACAGTGCGTCGGGACGCTCTTTCTCGATGATCTTGGCGACGGTTTCGGGGGTGATGGGTTCGATATAGGTGGCGTCGGCCATGTTGGGGTCGGTCATGATCGTCGCGGGGTTCGAATTGACCAGCACCACGCGGTAGCCTTCTTCGCGCAGCGCCTTGCAGGCCTGTGCACCGGAGTAGTCGAATTCGCAGGCCTGCCCGATCACAATGGGCCCCGCGCCGATGATCATGATCGACTGAATGTCGGTACGCTTTGGCATCTTGGCCCCCCGGATGTGCAAATTGTCCTGCCTTATAGGGATGGCGCAGGCATGTGCAAGAGGAAGCCACGCCGTGGCGGGATGAAATATGTGTCGGCGCGCGGAACTCTTTGGCGCCGCGGTGCGTTGGCCGCCTGTGCGCGATCAATCCAACGAGGAGAATTACGGGAAATGGCGTATTCAACACTGCTTTTGGGGTCTATCGGCGTGCTGGCGGAAACATCCGATCTGCAACGCCGTGCGTTCAATACCGCCTTCGAGATGAACGAGCTGATCTGGCACTGGGATGCCGACACCTATCGCGCGCTGCTTGAGGTGCCGGGGGGCAAGGCGCGGCTGGCCCATCACGCGGCCCGGCAGGGGGCCGAGGTCGACATCGACAAGGTTTACGAGGACAAGGTCCGCGCCTTTGACGCGGCGCTGGCCATGGGCATCGACCTGCGGCCCGGTATTGCCGACCTGATCGCCGAGGCGCAGGCGCAGAACATGAAGATCGGTTTTGTCACCGGCACGGATCCGCGTCAGGTCGCGGGCATCCTGCGCGCCCTCGAAGGCAGCATTTCGCCATCGGTCTTTGATTTCATCGGGGACAGCACGCTGGCCCCGCGCGCCAAACCCGCCCCAGACATCTATAACGAGGCGCTGCGCAGCCTCGGTGTGACGGGGGAGGAGGCGCTGGCCATCGAGGATACGCCCGAGAGCGCGCAAGCCGCCGTTGCCGCGGGCATCCGCACGCTGGCCTATCCGGGCGAGAACGCGGCAGGCCGTGACTTTGGTAACGGGGTCGAGGTGGTGGGCACGCCCGCTGTCACGCTCTTGCGCAGTGCGGCCATCGCGGCTTAGGCGTCTTCGCGCAGGCGCGGCCTGGGTGCTGCCGCAGCTGTGGCGGTGCCCGCATGAAGATAGTCGCGCGTCAGCGGCACCGCATCCCGCTTATGCGCCAGTTGCAGGTGATAAACCCCCTGCATCTGGTGTTCAAAGGCGAGGATGCACACTGTCAGGTAGTAGCGGAACATGCGCACGAAACGGTCGTCATACATCTGCGACACCGCATCGATCTGTGCGTCAAAGCGGCTGCGCCAGTGGCGGATCGTCTTGGCATAGTGCAGCCGCCAGACCTCGATATCCGTTTGCCAAAGGCCTGACCGTTCCATCGCCGGGGCCAGTTCCGACAGCGACGGGACATAGCCGCCGGGAAAGATGTATTTGTTGATCCAGGACGAATGCGCCATCGGCGGCGCGGACCGTCCTATCGTGTGGATCAGCGCGACACCGTCGGCGTCCAAGAGCTCTGCCACCTTGTTGAAATAGGTGCCGAAATTGGGCACGCCCACATGTTCGAGCATGCCCACTGACACAATCCGGTCAAAGGTGCCGTTGGTGTGGCGGTAATCCTGAAGGTTGAACTGGATCCGGTCGGCAAGCCCTGCGGCCTCGGCCCGGCGCCGAGCGGTGGCCAACTGGTTTTCGCTCAACGTGATGCCCGTAACCTCACAGCCATAGTCCCGCGCCAGCGTCAACGCCATACCACCCCAGCCACAGCCGATGTCCAGCACCCGCATGCCTGGCTCCAGCCGCAGCTTGGCCGCGATATGCGCCTTTTTCGCAATCTGTGCCTCTTCCAGCGTCATGGCATCATCGCGGAAATAGGCGCAGGAATATTGCATGTCCTCGTCCAGAAACAACCGATAGAGATCGTCCGAGATGTCATAGTGATGCGCCACGTTCTGGCGCGACGCGCGCGGCGCGTTGTGCTGGATGAACCGGCGGGCGTGGAACCGCGCGCGGTTCGCCATCAAGAGCCAGGGCGGCAAATGCCCCTTGAACCGGTTGCGGATGATGACGGTCAGCACCTCGTCGAGGGTGCAGCTCTGCGGCGTGACGGTGCCGTCCATGTACCCTTCGCCCAGCCCCAGATCGGGGTTGAGGATGATCGCACGCACCGTGGCCGCCTCGGAGATATGCAAATGCGCCTGCGCGCCGGTGTCCGGGCCGTAATCGCGCGTCGTGCCGTCAGGATAGGTGATGCTCAGACGGTCCTCGACCATCATCCCGTTTAGAAAACGATCCAGCAGCTTGTCCCACATACAGTCACCCGTTCATGTTCACTCCCTTCATAAAATTGGGGGATCACATGGGCTTGCGTCAAGGGTCAGAGGTCTGGTGCGTCCAAATAAGCCCTCACGGTGCCTTCAAATGCACGTGGGTCGTCCGCATGGAGCCAATGTCCGGCCTTGGGGATCTTGGCAAAGCGCGCGGCGGGAAACAGGTGCCGGATCCGGTCGCGGTAGGTGCGCGCGACGTAATCGGACTGTCCGCCCGACAGGAACAGGGTGGGGCCCGCATAGGTGCTGTCCAGGTCGGGAAAATCCAGAATCGCGGGCATGTTGGCGGCCAGCGCGTCCAGATTGAGCCGCCAGCGTTTTTCTGCCACGTCCAGCGATTGGGTCAGAAAACTGCACAAGGCCGGGTCGACGCCCAGAGCGGCCAGTTGGTCATTGGCGTCCGACCGGCGGGTGACCGCGTCCAGATCGACCTGTCGCATGGCGTCGATGTACTGGATCTGGGTATGGGTGTAGCCCACCGGCGCGATGTCGCCGATCACCAGCCGGCGCAGCGTGTCGGGTCGCGTGAGCGCCAGCACCATTGCCGCCTTGCCCCCCATCGAGTGGCCCACAACATCCATGGGCGCACCCAGATGGTCGATCACCTGCGCCAGATCAGCGGCGAGGTCGGGATAGGTGTGGCTGTCCGCGCGGAAGCTGTGGCCATGATTGCGCATGTCCACGGTGATCACCCGCCGGCTGTCCGAGAGCCGTTTGGCGATGACCCCCCAGTTGCGGCCCGACCCATAGAGGCCGTGGGCGATCAGGAGGGCGGGGCCGGGGCCGTCCCCGATTTCTGTGTAGGTCAACATGGGCGCAGACTTAACCAACATCCCTTGCAGGCACCAGCGGCATTGCCGCAGGGATTGAGTGTGGCCCGTGCGGCCGCTAAGACTGCGGCCATGGAAACCCAAGCCAGCATACAGGCCCGCGCCGACCGGGTGCAGAGCGCGCTTGACGGCGCCTTTGGCGTCCGGGCCAAGACGCTGGACAAGGCCGTGCGCCGTGCCGGACGGCGGTTGCCGAAACGCCTGCGCGCGCAGGCGGCCAAGATCGTTCAGGCGCAGGCGCTGGGCGGGCACCCCAAGCTGATGCGGCAGGTCGATGGTGTAGCCCTGAGCGTGGCCGAGGAACAGATTGTCGAATGGCTGGACGGGATTGACCGGGCCGATCTGCGCAAGGGCATGTGGCTGGGTCTGGCCGGGTCCATCGCGTTCAACATCCTGTTGATCCTCGTGCTGTTCATCGTCTGGATGGTCTGGGCCGGGCAGGTCTGAGCGGGCATGAAAAAACCCGCAGGCCTGAGCCTGCGGGTTTTGGTTTGGTTCCGGATCAGAGGCCGGGATAGAGCGGGAACTGACCGCAGAGTGCGGCCACTTCGGCGCGGACCTTGGCCTCGACCTCGGCATTGCCGTCCTCGCCATGGGCAGCCAGCCCGTCGACCACCTCGATGATCCAGTCGCCGATCTGGCGGAACTCTGCCTCGCCAAAGCCCCGCGTGGTGCCCGCGGGCGAGCCGAGGCGGATGCCGCTGGTGATCGTGGGTTTTTCATCGTCGAACGGAACACCGTTCTTGTTGCAGGTGATGTGCGCCCGGCCCAAGGCCTTTTCGGTCGCGTTGCCCTTGACCCCTTTGGGGCGCAGGTCGACCAACATCACGTGGGTGTCGGTGCCGCCGGTGACTGTACCAAGCCCGCCTTTCATCAGCTGATCGGCCAGCGCCTGGGCGTTCTTGATCACCTGCTGCTGGTAGGTTTTGAACGACGGCTCCAGCGCCTCGCCAAAGGCCACGGCCTTGGCCGCGATCACGTGCATCAGCGGGCCGCCTTGAATGCCGGGGAAGATGGCGGAGTTGAACTTCTTGGCCAGCGCCTCGTCATTGGTCAGGATCATGCCGCCGCGGGGGCCGCGCAGGGTCTTGTGCGTGGTGGTGGTGGCCACGTGCACATGCGGGAACGGGTTGGGGTACTCGCCTGCGGCGATCAGCCCGGCAAAGTGCGCGACATCCGCCAGCACCCATGCGCCGACCTTGTCCGCGATCTCGCGGATGCGGGCAAAGTCGATGACGCGCGGAATGGCAGAGCCACCGGCGATGATCATCTGAGGCTTATGCTCCAGCGCCAGTGCTTCGATCTGGTCATAGTCGATGTCCAGCGTGTCGCGGCGCACGCCGTATTGCACGGCATTGAACCATTTGCCCGACTGGTTGGGGCGCGCGCCGTGGGTGAGGTGGCCACCGGCGTCGAGCGACATGCCGAGGATGGTATCGCCGGGCTGCAACAGCGCCTGGAACACACCCTGGTTGGCCTGGCTGCCCGAGTTCGGCTGCACGTTGGCAAAGCCGCAATCAAACAGTTGCTTGGCCCGCTCGATGGCGAGATTCTCGGCCACGTCGACATATTGGCACCCGCCGTAGTAGCGGCGACCGGGATAGCCTTCGGCGTATTTGTTGGTCATGACCGACCCTTGCGCCTCGAGCACCGCCGCCGAGACGATGTTTTCGGACGCGATCAGCTCGATCTCGTCGCGCTGGCGGCCCAGCTCGTCGCGGATGGAGCCAAAGAGCTCCGGATCACGGTCTGCGAGGGACTGGGTGAAAAAACCGTCTGTGCGATGGGGCGCGTTCATGGGCACTCTCCTGTGGATCGAGTCGGGGTCATCTGTGGGCCGTTTCCTATCGGAAACGGTACGGATGGCAAAGGATGTAAAGCGACCAAACGACAGTTTGCTGCGGCAATGCTGGTAAGGGGCGAACATATATGGTTCTTTTGACGTCGAACGACCGCCATAGGAAACCTGCATGCCGCTCAAGATCGCCTTTGCCGCCAGCCGCGCCCCCGTGGCCCAGACGGCGCGGGCCGCCCTTTTGGCCCGCTATGGCGATGTGCCGATGCCCGAGGCGGACGTTATCGTGGCGCTGGGCGGGGACGGATTCATGTTGCAGACCCTGCATAGTACCCAAGGACTGCCGGCTCCGGTTTACGGGATGAACCGCGGGACCATCGGGTTCCTGATGAATGAATACAGCGAATCGGGCCTTGAGGCGCGGCTGGAGGCGGCGGAGGAGGCGACGCTGAACCCGCTGTCGATGACGGCGTGGGACCGCGACGGGCGCGAACATCAGGCATTGGCGATCAACGAGGTGTCACTGCTGCGCGCGGGCCCGCAAGCGGCCAAGCTGCGGATCACGGTCGATGGCCGCCTGCGGATGGAGGAGCTGGTCTGCGACGGTGCGCTGGTGGCCACACCTGCGGGCTCCACCGCCTACAATTATTCGGCCCACGGTCCCGTACTGCCCATCGGCTCTGACGTGCTGGCGCTGACGGCGGTGGCGGCCTTTCGTCCGCGCCGCTGGCGGGGGGCGCTGTTGCCCAAGATGGCGAAAGTCCGCTTTGACGTGCAGGAATTCGAGAAGCGCCCGGTGATGGCCGAGGCGGATTCGCGGTCCATCCGTTTTGTCACCTCGGTCGAGATCCAGTCCGAGCCATCAGTCGAACACCGCATCCTCTTTGATCCCGGTCACGGGCTTGAGGAGCGGTTGATTTCGGAACAGTTCACGTGACCCTGCGCGCTCCGGTGCCGCGCAGTCTCTGCACCGATTGCGGCGTGTCGCGGATGGCGGACCCGTCCGCCTGCGGCATGGCCTGCCAGTTCATCAAGCCCGATTACCCCGGAATGGAACGTGTCGTGCACGGGCGCGCGCGGGGCGACGGGGATGAGCAGTTCTTTGGCCCCTTCGACGCGATGTACCGCGCCGCGCTGACCCCGGCGGTGCAAGGCGCGCAGTGGACGGGCATCACCACGGCACTGGCCGCCGACCTGTTGGCGCGGGGCAAGGTGGATGCGGTGCTTACCATGGTGCCGGATCCGCATGACCGTTGGAAACCACAGCCCGCGCTGATCACCGAAGCCGCCGATATGGTGCGCGCGCGCGGCATGCGCATGGGCTATGCGCCCCTGCTGGCGCTGGTGGAGGACGCGCAGGCGGCGGGGTACACGCGCCTTGCCGTGGTGGGCATCCCCTGTCAGGTCTATGCGCTCCGGCGGCTCGAGGCGTCGCTGGGCTTCGACCGCATCTATGTCATCGGCACGCCCTGTTCCGACAACACCACGACCGAGAATTTCCACACGTTCCTGTCGCTGCTGGACGAAGCACCGGACACGATCAGCTATCTGGAGTTCCGCGCCGACTACAGGGTCGAGCTGCGCTTTGATGACGGTCGCACGCGGCTTATCCCGTTTCTCAGCTTGCCGATCTCTGACCTGCCGGGGGATTTCTTTCCGCTGACGTGTCGGACTTGCGTGGATTATACCAATACGCTGGCGGATATCACCGTGGGCTACATGGCAGGAGAGGGGGCGCAATGGCTGGTGGTGCGCAACGCGCGCGGGGCGGAAATGCTGGCGGGGCTGGGCGACCGGGTGGTGCTGTCCGCGCCGGGGTCGAAGGGAAAGCGGCATGCGGCGGTCAAGGGGTTCATCGCCAACACCGCGCGGGCGGCGGGTGGTCTGCCGCTGCGGCGGATGCCCGACTGGGTGCGCCCCATCGTCAGCTGGCTGCAACCGCGCACCGGTCCACGTGGCCTCGAATTTGCGCGCACGCGGGTCGAGATGAAAGCGGCGGAGACGATCCTGCACCTGCGACAGGCCATGCCCGCCAAGATGAAGAACATGATCCCCGACCACGTCTGGCGCATCGCGGCACCCTATGACCTGACCCCGCAGGACGGCGAAACGCCGCCCCGCGATTAACCCAGAGACTAACTTTGGGGTGTCAGGTAGGACCGCGCGATCTGCGCGGCCTGCGTCACGTCCAGCACCGGCGGCAACAGGGTCAGCGTGTCGCCGTCCCCATCCAGCAAGTGCAGGAAGCTGCCATGGGAATAGATCCAGCCATATTCCGGGTCCTGAAACAGCGGCTCCACCTCGACGCTGAAGGCGTCATAGGCGACCTGCAACGCCTGCGTATCGCCAGTCAGCCCGATAAAATCCGGGTGGATCTCGGCGAGTGGCGCGCCCATTGTCTCGACCGTGTCCTGATCGGGCGCCACCGTTATCATCACCGGCGTCACGGCGATGCCGTCGGCGGCCAGATCGTCCACCACCTGTGCCATCAGCGGCAAGGCTGCTGAGCAGATGTTGAGACAATTGGCATAGCCAAAGAACACCAGCTGCGCGCGCCCGTCCGGATCCGCCTGGGTCCGTGTCTGGCCGAACTGGTCAGTCAGGCTATAGGGCCCGCCGATCGCGACCGGAAACGGGCTTTGTGCGGCCGCGGGCATCGCGGCCAGACACAAAAGGGCCATCAAACGCCGCATGGTTCAGAAGTTCTCGGCGATGAACGTGGCGTCCTCTTCGAGGCCCAGACCCAGATAGCCTTCGGTCGCGATGATCTCCTTGATGCGGGGATCACGGCGGAACCACGGGCCTTTGCCCTTGGCCTCGGGATGTTCCTTGGCCCAATTCTTGGTCCACTTGTTGGCCTTGATCTTGTCGGCACCGGCGGCCTGGATCGTCTGCAACAGATAGACGTTGTTGGCGCCCAGTTCCGGGTCATCCAGCATCAGACCGTCCACCGTGACCTGCTGGCCGCAAAATGGCGCGAGTTCCACGGCGGCACCGGTAAAGGCCGGCTGGCTGTTCTTCATCGGCAGGACCAGAACACCGTCAGCGGCGCGCACGAGGCCCAGCTGTCGCTTGCCCGCGCCGCAATCGTCGGGGCAATCGCCCGTGAGCGTGCACAGCACATCCACAACCTCGGCGTCAAACTTGGCAGGCACCTCGGCGTAAAGGTTCCAGCTGCGCGCCTCGGACCCTTCCGAGAAATCCTGCGCGGCGAGCGGGCTGGCCGCCATGGCCAGAATGGCAATCAGATGCTTCATTTGTTCGGATCCGGAATAGAGAACGACGGCACGTTGCCGTAATCGTTGTGGTTCACATTGGTGATGTCCTGATCGGACACGACATCGGACACGACGAGATAGTTCAGCCCGTCCCGTTCATAGAGCATTCCGTCTGCCTCGACCGTATGCGCGGCCAGCCGGAGCAGCGTGTCACCGCCTGCGGCCTGCGCGTCGTCCTCGACCTTGAGCACCATGTAGACCGTGCCGTCCTCGGCCAGCAGCCCGACCGGGATGCCGCCCGCGCTGCACCACAGGGCACATGTGTGATGGGCCGAGCCCACGACCGCGTCCGGGCTGCCCATGACGCCGGAGTAATAGCACCAGGTGTCGATGATTTCGCCGGTGACCTGCACCCGCGTGCCTTCGGCGGCATGTCCGGCCCCGGGCAGGGCCAGCGCGGCAAGGGCCGCAATGATCAAAGATCGCATTCGTCTGTGTCCTCGCTTCGTGATGACGTGACCCCAGCCTTGCGCAGGTCCGTGCCTGCGTCAAATCACGCTTTTGGTTTTCGTGCGATTCGTGATCGCTTGGCCTGTCCCGCGCACCATGCTAGTCTGGCGCCCAACCAAAAGCAGGCGAAAACGCCGACCGCGCAGAACAGGCCCCGGCACCACAGGCATGACAGCTCTCACCAAATACGACCGGCTCGAAGCGACGGGCCTGTGGCGTGCTAACCCCGACGCGCAGCGCCGCGAGGTGGTGGTGTCCATCGGCAACGCGACGCTGGTGATTTCGGATCTGAACGACCGCGCCATCACCCACTGGTCGCTGGCTGCGGTCGAACGCGCCGATACCCCTGCCGCGTCCGCAAATGCGTTGTTCCATCCCGACGGCGATCCCGGCGAGACGCTGGAACTGTCCCCCGACGAAGCCGAGATGATCACCGCCATCGACACGCTGCGCGACGCGGTGGCCCGCGCCCGCCCGCATCCCGGCCGCCTGCGCTGGCTGGGGGTGGGGCTGTCGATGGCGGCGGTGGCAGCATTGGGCGTGTTCTGGCTGCCCGGCGCGCTGGTCGATCACGCGATGCGCGTGGTTCCGGCCGTCAAACAGGCCGAGATCGGCGGCGCTCTGCTGGCCCGCATCACCCGCGTGTCGGGCGCACCCTGCCGGACGCCCGAGGCGCAGGGCGCGCTGACCGCGCTGGCCGGGCGCACGGGTGCGGCCCGCGTGATGATCCTGCCCGGGGGCGTGCGCGAGGCGCTGTCGCTGCCCGGAGGAACCGTGCTGCTGAACCGCGCGCTGGTCGAGGATTTCGAGGAACCGGATGTGGCCGCGGGCTATGTGCTGGTCGAAGAGGTCCGCAGTACGCTGACCCCGCCGCTACGCGATCTGCTGGACCATGCAGGCACCCGCGCCACCGCCATGCTCCTGACCACGGGCGAAGTGCCCAGTGCCGCGCTTGACGCCTATACCGAGGCGCAGCTGTCCCGCCCCGTCACGGCCCTGTCGCCAGACATGGTGCTGCCCGCATTTGCCCAAGCCGAGGTGCGCAGCACGCCCTATGCCCGCGCGCGCGACATCTCGGGCGAGGAAACACTGGAACTGATCGAGGCGGACCCGATGGCGCAAAGCGCGCCAAACCCGATCATGCCCGACCGGGATTGGCTGCAATTGCAAAGCATCTGCGAAGGCTGAGACCGCCAGCGCGGTGTCAGCGGATGAACGCGTCCGAGAACCCGGCAGACCGGCTGCGGCGCAGCGCGCGGTTCAGATCGGCCTGGGCAAAGGGCCCGGCCACCACCACCTGATAGCTCTTGCCGCCGCGTGTCGTCTTGCCGATGCGTGCAGGCAGACCGGCGCGGATGATCCGCTGGGCCGCGGCCTGTGCATTGGCCGGGTTGCCAAAGGTGCCGACCTGGACGTAGCGGCCCGTGCTGGCCGCCTTGGGCGCAGGCTTGGGGGTGGCGCGCGCCGGCGCCGGTTTCACCACGGGGGCCGGTGCGGATTTCGTCGACACGGTGGGCTGACGCGCCTTGGCCTTGTGGCGCACGATGCGTTTGCCCAGGACCCCGTCGCGGCGCACGAGCGTCACGGTGCCCAACTCGCGGTTCTGGGTCTCGACGTCCGTGTAGGGATATACAAGCGGCACGGTCGCGGTCACGTCCCGCCCGGTCTCCCGCTCGATCAGGCGGCGGGGCACGGTGTTGGTCCAGATCAGCCGCGTGCGCGCGACGCCTTCCAGCGTTTGTTCGGCGCGGCGCGGGTTCAGACGGTCATCTTCCCATACGGGCCGGTATCCATTGGGCACCCGGTAGGCGCTGGCGGGCTGGCGCGCATCATAGACGTGGCGCGGCACAACCCGCGTCTGGGGGCTGACGCCCGCGGTGCGTGCAGGGACCCGGCGGATGGCAGGTGCTGCGGCAGGTTTCACCCGGCGCACGGTGGGTGCCACCGCGACGGTGCGCGGGCCGGGGGCGGTGGCGCGGGCGATCGGCTGCGGGCCGCAGCGGACCGGGGCGCGCGCGCCCGAGTTGATGTATCGCGCGCTGATCGGCGATGCGCCGGTGCAGGCAGGTTGCGCTTGCGCGACCGTTCTCTGTTGCGGCGCCACCGGGGCGGGCGCAGGCGCTTGCACGACGCGGCGCGGTACAGGTGCAGGGGCCGGTACGACAACCTGCGGCGCAGGCGTTGCGACGCGGCGCACGGCCTTGGGCGCAGGTTTGGGCGTTGCCACGCGGCGCGGCGCGGCGGCAGGTGCCGGGCGCGGAGTCGCGCGGGCCACGGGCGCGGGCGGCGATTTGGGCGATCTGACTTCGGCCTGCACCGGCGCTGGCGCAGGGGCAGCTGCCTGTGCAGGGGGATCAACAGTGATCTGTTCGACATTACGCGCGGTTTGCGCAGGCTGGCTACGTGCGGACTGGGCCGCATTGGCGCTCAGCGATGGCGTCTGCCCGCAGATCACCTGCCGCTGGCGGTTGACCCGCGGCACCCATGTGATGTTGCCGTCAATCCCGGCACGGATGAACACACAGCCCTTGCTGTCCACATATTGCGATGCCTTGAACGAAGACGGCGGAAACTCCGCCGGGGTCTGGGCATTCCGCAGGTTCTGGGCATGCAGCACACCGACGCCCAAGGACGCAGCGATGACAGCGAGCGCGACAACTCTTGTAACTTTCATTATATCCCCCACAAGATATGGCGTGAACGATGCCCGAACTGCCACGCGGAGTAAAGTCACAGCGCCGCTATTTGGTTCCAAACATGCGATCTCCGGCGTCCCCAAGGCCCGGAACAATGTATCCGACCTCGTTCAGACGCTCATCCACCGCCGCCGTGACGATGGGCACATCCGGATGCGCCTCCTGCATCCGGGCGATTCCCTCCGGTGCGGCCAGCAGGCACAGGAACCGGATGTTGGTGGCCCCCGCTTCTTTCAGCAGGTCAATCGCCGCCGCCGACGAATTGCCCGTGGCCAGCATCGGATCGACCGCAATCACCAAACGGTCATCCAACCCCTCGGGCGCCTTGAAGTAGTACTGCACCGGCTCCAGCGTCTCTTCGTCCCGATAAAGCCCTACGAACCCGACCCGTGCCGACGGGATCAACTCCAGCACCCCGTCCAGCAAGCCGTTGCCTGCCCGCAGGATCGAGATCAACGCCAGCTTCTTGCCCGCCAGCGTCGGCGCATCCATCGCCTGCATCGGCGTCTCGATCCGCTTGGTCGTCATCGGCAACCCGCGCGTGACCTCGTAAGCCAAAAGCTGGCTGATCTCGCGCAGCAACTGCCGAAACACCGCCGTGGGCGTGTCCCGGTCGCGCATGATGGTCAGCTTGTGCTGTACCAAAGGGTGATCGACGACGGTCAAATGGTCGGACATGGGGCAGCTCCTCTTTTGCCCTCCTTCTGCAACGCGCGAGCGCCGGGAACAATCCCCCTTCCTTTCGCCGGAAAATACCTCGGGGTTTGGGGCAGCGCCCCAATGCGCGTCAGCGCAAAAACATCGCATGCGCCGTCAGGCGCTCATTTTGGTGAAACGCCGAGGTGCCGCGCGACCACATGGGCCACATCCGCAAATCCGATCAAACCCGGTGCCGCGGCCCCCTCCACCAAAACCGGCACCCGCTCGCGCGTGTGATCGGTGCCAACCCATGTGGGGTCATTGCCGTGATCCGCCGTCAGCACCAACAGATCGCCGGGCCGCAACCCTGCGCGCAACCTCCCGATCTCCGCATCGAACCACTCCAGATGCCGGGCATAGCCCGCCACATCCCGCCGATGCCCATAGAGGCTGTCGAACTCCACGAAATTGGCGAATGTCAGACTGCCCTCGGCGGCCTCCTCCACCAGATCCGCCAGATGCCCCATCAGCGCGCGGTCATCGCCCTTGCGCACCTCATCGAAGCCCTGCATGGAAAAGATGTCGCCCACCTTGCCCACACCGTAAACCGCACGCCCCGCATCCTGCACCCAGTTGGTCAGGATCGGCGCCGGTGGCATGATGGCAAAATCGCGCCTGTTGGTCGTCCGCTCAAACGCCCCTTCCGTGCCGACAAAGGGCCGCGCAATCACCCGACCAACCCGCATCTCATGCAGCATCGGTGCCACGGCTGCGCACAAGTCCAGCAACCGCTCCAGCCCAAAGGCCTCCTCATGCGCCGCAATCTGAAACACGCTGTCGGCGGAGGTATAGCAAATCGGCTGCCCGGACTGCACGTGCGCGTCCCCGTGCCGCGCGATGATCTCTGTGCCCGACGCATGGCAATTTCCCAATATGCCCGCGACACCCGCCGCCTCACACACCGCCTGCACCACGGTATCGGGAAAGGCCGGATCGGCCTTCGGAAAATAGTGCCAATCCCACGGCACCGGCAGACCTGCCAACTCCCAATGCCCTGACGGCGTGTCCTTGCCCTGCGATGTCTCAGTCGCGGCACCCGCGCGCGGTGCCGCCACGGTCTCACCAGCGGCCAGCGCCATGGCATCAGACAGCCCCAAATCCATCAGGTTCGGGACACGCAACGCACCGCGCCGTCCCTCATCCGCATGGCCCGCCGCACAGGCGTCCATGATATGGCCCAGCGTGTTCGCGCCAGTGTCCGGCACATCCCCATTGAAATAGGCATGCGCATCGGGCGCACCGCCAATGCCCACCGAATCCATGACGACAAGGAACGCGCGCGGCATCAGCCGATCCGCTCCACGATCAACTCGGGCACCGGCGCCTGCGCCGTGCCCAGCGTGATCGCCGCCCGCACCGCGGCCTCGGCCCGGTCCGCATCCGCAGCGCGCGCGGCATGCACCACTGCCAGCGGCGAGCCCTTGCTGACCCGCGTGCCCAGCCGCACAACATCCGACAGCCCGACGGCGAGGTTCAACCGGTCGCCCTCGACCTTGCGCCCACCGCCCAGATCGACAACCGCCAGCCCCAGCGCCTCACCGTCAATCGCCGTGACATAGCTGGTGCGTGGTGCCGCAATCTCGCGGATCACCGTGGCCTCCGGCAGGAACCGAGGCCAGGTATCGACGAACTGTACCGGCCCACCCATCGCCGCGACCATGGTGCCGAACCGCTCTGCGGCGCGGCCATCCGCAATGGCGCGCGCAACCGCATCCGCGCCCGCCTGCACATCCGCCGCCAACCCGCCATTGGCCAGCAACACGCCGCCCAGGGCCGCCGAAATCTCAACCAGCGGCCCTTTGGCCTTGCCGGTCAGCACCCGCATCACCTCCGCCACCTCCAGCGCATTGCCAAGGGCCGGGGCCAGTGGCTGGTTCATATCCGTGATCAGCGCCGTCGTCTTGCAGCCCGACGCATTGGCCGTCTTGACCAACGCATCGGCCAGCCCCCGCGCCGCCGCCATGTCCTTCATGAACGCGCCGGAGCCGACCTTGACGTCCAGCACCAACCCCGCCAACCCTGCCGCCAGTTTCTTGGACAGGATCGATGCCGTGATCAGATCCAGACTGTCCACCGTCGATGTCACGTCCCGCACCGCATAGAGCCGCTTGTCAGCCGGCGCGATGTCACTGGTCGCGCCCACGATCGCACAGCCCGCCCGCGCCACCACGTCGCGCAGCCGCGCCTCGCTCAACTGTGTCGACAGACCGGGAATACAGTCCAGCTTGTCCAGCGTGCCGCCCGTGTGACCCAACCCACGCCCTGAAATCATTGGCACATAGGCCCCGCAGGCCGCCAGCGCAGGCGCAAGAATCAGGCTGACGCAGTCGCCCACGCCGCCCGTGGAATGCTTGTCCAACACCGGCCCCGGCAGGTCCCAATCCAGCACCTGTCCGGAATCGCGCATCGCAATGGTCAGCGCCACGCGGCCCACATCGCCCAACCCGTTCAGACAGACCGCCATGGCATACGCCCCGGCCTGCGCATCCGTCACCGTGCCATCGGCCAACCCGGTCGCAAACCAGTTCAGCTCGTCCCGGCTGGGCGTCTGACGCTGGCGCAGCTTGGCAATGATCGTGCGCGCCTGGCTCATGTGTCAGTTTCCAGAAAGGCCTGGCTGAACGCGCCGGGCAGCAATTCACCCAAAGTGGTGCGCTGCTCGACCCCGGCCACGGTGGCCATAGTCACCGGCACGTCACCACCGCCAAACTCCGCCAGCTTCTGACGGCACCCGCCGCAGGGTGTCACCGGCATCGGGCTGCCCGCCACCACGTACACTTCCGCAATCTCGCGCTCACCTGCTGCCACCATCGCGGCAATCGCCCCCGCTTCGGCACAGGTGCCCTGCGGATAGGCGACGTTCTCGACATTGCAGCCCGCGAATATGGCGCCCGAGGCCGTGCGCAACGCCGCGCCGACCTGAAAGTTGGAATAAGGCGCATGCGCATTCTCGCGCACGGCAATGGCGGCGGATTTCAAATCGGTCATCACGTCCTCTTATGTCCCCGGCTCACCTGTCCAGGCTCCGCGTCGTAAACACACCCGGCAGCGACACCTCAAGCAGCTCCAAATCATCCGAAGGCTCTGCATAGCGCACCGCCATCCCCGGTGGAATAACAAAGGCGTCACCCGGCTCAAGGGGGAAAGGATCGCGGCCTTCCCCGTGCAGCACCATGCGCCCCTCCATCACAAAGGTGAACAGGATGTCGCTGTCATGGGCGGTCCATGCGGTCTCGCCGGTGCTGCGCCGTGCCACCTGCACACCGGCAACCCCGTTTGTGCCCGTGGCAATGCCGGTATCCCGCGCCTCGAACCCGGCCATGCGAAACGGCTGCCATACCGCCTCACCCACCTTGTGATGCACAAACGCCTGCCCCTGAAACCGCCGCGCCGGGTCCGCAGGCCCGTTGGGCAGGTCCATCTCGTGATCAATCGTCGTCACATGTTCCGCCGGCACACCAATCTCGATCACCTCGATATTGTCGCTGGCAAAGAGCACACGATGCCGTATCTCGGGCGGCTGGATCACGCAACACCCCGCCTCCAAGCGGAACGGCTCCCCCTGATCCTCATAGACCAGATCGACCCACCCCCGATAACAATAGATCAACTGAAACCCGACCGTATGGTAATGCACCATATCCGGCACCGGGCCGCCGTCAGGAATGCGGATATGACTGGCAATGATCGACCCGCCCAACCGATCCGGGATCAGGTCACGGTAATGCATCCCCGCCCTGCCAATCACCCAAGGCGCCTGATCCGCCAGACGCCGCACCACAAAGGAATGCACCGTCTCCGGCATCACCATCGGGGGACGCAACACATCAATCTCGACCCGCGTCCCATTGGGCGCAGTCAACACCCGCGCCCCATCCGCAAACCCGTCCGGATCGTCAGTCAAAATGCGCAAGGTCCCGGGCGGCTCACTGGCCCCGGCCTCGATCCGCACCCGCAGCCCATGGCCCGAAAACACCGCCACCGACGGATCATCCGCAGGATAGATCATGTCCATCCGCATCCCCAACGTCTTGGTGAAAAACGGAATGTCATCGCGCAGCTCCTGCGTCGGCAACCGTATCTCAGCGCGTATCTCGGCCATAGCTGCTCTCCTCATCTTGCCAAATAAACTTCGGGGGAATTGCGAATGCAATGGGGGCTGGCCCCCTAAAACATGGCATGCGCGGCACGCGCGCCTTTGGATCACGATTGCGCCCCGTGACCAAACGTCAATTGGCGCAGCCTGAAAAATAGTTTAACGCTAAACCAAATCTGCAGACCCAAGGGGAATCCATGTCCGATACACCGAACCTGCGCGAGGCCGCGCTCGCCTATCACGAATTCCCCAAACCCGGAAAACTCGAAATCCGCGCCACCAAGCCCATGGCCAATGGCCGCGATCTGGCGCGCGCCTACTCCCCGGGAGTGGCCGAGGCCTGCCTTGAGATCAAGGACGACCCCGAAAACGCCGCCCGCTTCACCGCCCGTGGCAACCTCGTGGCGGTGGTCTCTAACGGCTCCGCCGTGCTGGGGCTGGGCAATATCGGCGCGCTGGCCTCCAAACCGGTGATGGAGGGCAAGGCCGTCCTTTTCAAGAAATTCGCCTCCATCGACTGTTTCGACATCGAGGTGAATGAAACCGACCCCGAAAAACTCGCCGACATCGTCTGCGCGCTTGAGCCCACCTTTGGCGCGATTAACCTCGAGGATATCAAGGCCCCCGACTGCTTTGTTGTCGAAAAGCTCTGCCGCGAACGGATGAACATCCCCGTCTTCCACGACGATCAGCACGGCACTGCCATCGTGGTGGGCGCTGCGGCCAAGAACGCGCTGCATGTCGCCGGAAAATCCTTCGAGGAGATCAAGATCGTCTCGACGGGCGGCGGTGCCGCGGGCATCGCCTGCCTCAATATGCTGCTCAAACTGGGCGTCAAGCGCGAAAATGTCTGGCTCTGCGACATCCACGGGCTGGTCTATGAGGGGCGCGAGATTGACATGAACCCGGCCAAGGCCGCCTTTGCCCAAGCCAGCGACCACCGCACGCTGGACGATGTCATTGACGGGGCCGACCTCTTTCTTGGCCTCTCGGGCCCCGGTGTGCTCAGCGCCGAGAATGTCGGCAAAATGGCCAAGCGACCGATCATCTTTGCCCTGGCCAACCCCACGCCCGAAATCCTGCCCGATGACGCGCGGGCCGTGGCGCCTGACGCGATCATCGCCACGGGTCGCAGCGATTTTCCCAATCAGGTCAACAACGTGCTCTGTTTCCCCTTCATCTTCCGCGGTGCGCTGGATGTAGGGGCCACAACGATCAACGACGAAATGCAACTGGCCTGTATCGACGGCATCGCGGCCCTGGCCCGTGCCACCACCAGCGCCGAGGCCGCAGCCGCCTATCAGGGCGAGCAGCTGACTTTCGGGGCGGACTACCTGATCCCCAAACCCTTCGATCCGCGCCTCGTGGGCATCGTCAGTTCGGCCGTGGCCCGCGCGGCGATGGAAACAGGCGTTGCCAAACGCCCCATCGCCGATCTCGACGCCTACAAGACCCGTCTCGACGGCTCGGTCTTCAAATCCGCCCTCCTGATGCGTCCGGTCTTCGAGGCCGCCCGCGTCACCTCGCGCCGCATCGTCTTTGCCGAGGGCGAGGACGAGCGCGTGCTGCGCGCAGCCCAGGCCATGGTCGAGGAAACCACCGAACGCCCGATCCTCATCGGCCGTCCCGACGTGATCAACGCCCGCATCGAACGCGCGGGTCTGACGATCAAACTGGGCGATACGGTCGATCTGGTGAACCCCGAAAACGACCCCCGCTACCGCGACTATTGGGGCACCTATCACGAGCTGATGTGCCGGCAAGGCGTGACCCCCGACCTGGCCCGCGCCATCATGCGCACCAACACCACCGCCATCGGTGCGGTCATGGTCCACCGCGAAGAAGCCGACAGCCTGATCTGCGGCACCTTTGGCGAATTCCGCTGGCATCTCAACTACATCACACAGGTGCTGGGCCGTAACGGCCACCACCCGGTCGGCGCGCTGTCGATGATGATCCTCGAGGACGGTCCGCTCTTTATCACCGACACGCAGGTGCACCTGCATCCGACACCTGACGAGATTGCAGAAATCGCCGTCGGCGCGGCACGCCACGTGCGCCGCTTCGGGGTCGAGCCAAAAATCGCCTTCTGTTCCCAAAGTCAGTTCGGCAATCAGGGCGACGGCTCCGGCTGGCGCTTGCGCGAGGCGCTGCGTCTGCTCGATGCCGCGGGTCACGACTTTTGCTACGAGGGCGAGATGAACATCGACACCGCCCTCGATCCCGACCTGCGCGCGCGGCTCTTTCCCGGCAACCGCATGGAAGGGGCGGCAAACGTGCTGGTCTTTGCCCATGCCGACGCGGCGTCGGGCGTGCGCAACATTCTCAAGATGAAGGGCGGCGGGCTCGAGGTCGGTCCGATCCTCATGGGCATGGGCAACCGTGCCCATATCGTGTCGCCTTCGATCACCGCGCGCGGTCTGCTCAATATGTCCGCCGTCGCGGGCACGCCGGTCACCCAATACGGCTAAGTATAGGCCTCATGTAGGATAACATTTGAAAAAGCAGGCTGATGGGTATTCAATTCCCGCATATTTTAGCGGAATTGGAGAATTTAATGAAACGGACATTGATCGTGCTGATGGCCCTGGCCCTTGCCGGCTGCGAAGACGTCGTGAGCGAGCAGGAAGGCTCGTTTCTCTATGATGGCGAGACATACCGGGCCGTGACGCGCCAGTATGTGCGCAACGGCTCTACATTCGAGCGCCGCGTGATCTATTCCCGCCCGCAGCCCGTCACCTGTTCGGCGACGGATGATCTCGACTGCATTGGCGCGATGCGCTCCGAATGGCTCGACGTCCGCTAAGCGGGGGTTGGTTCCAAATGTGATCGTACCGGGGGTGACTTCCGCGGGGCGGTGCCTATGTGCTGTGGAGAAGACGCCGCACCAAGGAGACCGCCGATGACGTTCCGCCCCATCCTGCTTGCCCTGCCATTTGTGGCCGCATGTGTATCGACCGTGGGCGAAGAACGCGGAACCTTCGTCGATTCCGACACTGGGCGCAGCTATCCATCGGTGACCCGCGAGCTTCAGAGGCAGGACGGATCAACCTACCGGCGCACCACCATCCTCGTAGGTGCCGAGCGGGTCAGCTGTGCGGCAGGTGATCAAAAAGACTGCGAATTGGCCCTGTCTGACACGTTCGTCCGCGACCGCGGGCCATAGGGCCTGCGCGCGGTTGCAGGATTTGCAACCTTGTGGGTCCAGACTTTGCAAATCGCACGATGTTTTCCAGTTTCATGCGCAAATACACGCACTTTGCAAATATTTGCAGGAGAATTTCCCCCGTTTTTGCAAAATTCTGCGCCTTACCGCCGCAGTTCGCGCAGCGCCCCCTTGCCGTGTGGCGTTGACCGGGCGTAACTCTGTGGCCCAAGGCTAGACGGAGGAGAATGCCATGGGATATCGCGCCGAATATGACAGCTGGAAGGCCGATCCCGAAGGCTGGTGGATGAAGGCGGCAGAGGCCATCGACTGGGTCGAGGCCCCGACGCAGGCGCTCTTTGACCGGGGCGATCACCTCTATGAATGGTTCTCGGACGCGCAGGTGAACACCTGCTGGAACGCCGTGGACCGCCACGTGCAGAACGGGCGCGGTGATCAGGTCGCGATCATCTACGACAGCCCGATCACCGGCGCGCAGTCGAAAACCACCTATGCCGAATTGCTGACTCAGGTCGCATCGCTTGCCGGTGCGCTCGCGGCCAAGGGGATCACATCCGGCGACCGCGTCATCATCTACATGCCCATGGTGCCAGAGGCGCTTGTGGCGATGCTGGCCTGCGCGCGCCTTGGCGCCGTGCACTCGGTTGTCTTTGGCGGGTTCGCCGCCAACGAACTGGCCGTGCGCATCGACGACTGCACACCATCGGCGATCATCGCCGCGTCCTGCGGTCTCGAACCGGGCCGGACCGTGGCTTACAAACCGCTCCTCGACGGGGCCATCGCACTGGCCGACCACACGCCCGACTTCTGCGTGATCCTGCAACGCGAACAGGGCCCCTGCGACCTGACCGACCGCGATGTCGACTGGCACGCCTTCCAAGAGGGCACGACGCCCGCGGATTGCGTGCCCGTGCGCGGCGACCACCCGGCCTACATCCTCTATACCTCCGGCACCACCGGCGCGCCCAAGGGCGTCGTGCGCCCCACGGCCGGGCACCTCGTGGCGCTCAACTGGACGATGAAGAACATCTACCAGATGAACCCGGGCGAGGTCTTCTGGGCCGCCTCCGACGTGGGCTGGGTCGTGGGCCATTCCTATATCTGCTACGCACCCCTGATCCACGGCAACACCACTATCGTGTTCGAAGGCAAACCCATCGGCACCCCTGACGCAGGCACCTTCTGGCGCGTGATCGCCGAACATGACGTCAAATCCTTCTTTACCGCGCCCACCGCCATCCGCGCCGTGAAACGCGAGGACCCCAAAGGCATCGAACGCGCCAAATACGACCTGAGCGGTCTGCGCGCGCTGTATCTGGCCGGTGAACGCGCCGACCCCGACACCATCGAATGGGCACAGGACAGCCTCGGCGTGCCGGTCTATGACCACTGGTGGCAAACCGAAACCGGCTATACCATCGCGGGCAACCCCGCGGGCCTCGAGGCGCTGCCGGTCAAGATCGGCTCCCCCACCGTGCCAATGCCCGGCTATGACGTGCAGATCCTCGACGATGCGGGCCACCCGGTCGCGGCGGGCGAACTGGGTGCCATCGCGATCAAACTGCCGCTGCCCCCCGGCACATTGCCGACCTTGTGGAACGCGGGCGAGCGGTTCAAATCCTCCTATCTCAACGCCTTCCCCGGCTACTATGAAACCGGGGATGCGGGCATGATGGACGAGGACGGCTACCTCTACATCATGGCGCGCACCGATGACGTGATCAACGTGGCAGGCCACCGCCTGTCCACGGGTGCCATGGAAGAGGTCCTCGCTGGACACCCCGACGTCGCTGAATGCGCGGTCGTGGGCGTGTCCGACGCACTCAAGGGCCAGGCACCCGTGGGCCTTTTGTGCCTGACCACCGGCGTGAACCGCCCGCATGACGAGATCGTGGGCGAATGCGTCAAACGCGTCCGCGACCAGATCGGCCCGGTCGCCGCCTTCAAACAGGCCGTCGTCGTGGACCGCCTGCCCAAAACCCGCTCGGGCAAGATCCTGCGCGGCACGGTGGTCAAGATCGCCGACAACGAGGCCTACAAGATGCCCGCCACCATCGACGACCCGGTGATCCTCGACGAGATCAAGGAAGCGCTGCAAACCATCGGCTACGCCAAGGGGGAAGCCTCTGTCTAGAACCGAAGCCCGAGGAACAAGATGGCCAATGGCACAGGCGACACGGCCAAAACCACAGTCAGCAGGGTCGCGAGCGGTGAAAATATGCCGCTCAGGCCCGCGACCATCATGATGCCGCCACCGCCCCCGATGATCGCATTGCCGGGCGTGTTCACCGCGACCGCCAACGCGACATAGCGATATCGCAAGGCCAGACGCAGAACCCGCTTTGACTGCCCATCAAGAAGCATCGCGACACGGTCATCCTGCGACAGCGGCGCGGCGCGGGCCACCAGATCGGCAGCGCGCCGCATCCGCAACATCTGCAAGAGACGCTCCAGCACGTGGATGGGCAGGAACCGCCCCACGGTAAAGGCCAGCATCATCGCCGCAACCGTACAGACGTAAATGAGCGGCGCAATCGCCGCACCAAGCGCCGCCAGCAGCGCAATCCCGATCTCGGCCCCGGGCACGAAGGGAATGGCAAGCAGCACGATATAGGCCGCCGCGCCGAACATGATGGCCTTGTGGATCTGCTGCTCGTTGCTGGGCTGGATCTGAAGGTCCAGCGCGTCTCGGATGATGTGCACACCCCAGGTGGCCAGCGCGACAACGCCGACCAGCAGAACGATTTTCAGGATCAGGCCGGGCCATGTCAGCCCTTTGGACGTCATGCGCGGCTCAGCCGGACACCGGCTTGGACGGGACGGCCTCACCCCCAACCCGTTCCGCGATCTGATTGGTCCAGTACCAGCGCCGGGTGGTCCAGGTCACATCAATCGACACCGCGTCCCCGCTTACCGTGCCGTACCACACGACCGTATGCGGGGCATCCGGACAGATCGCCGTGGTGGTAAAATGGATCACCCCGTCGACCTCTTTGGTCTGGTAGTCCGTCCAGCCAAAATTGCAGTAGTCTTCGCAATCGACCGACATGAATGTGCCATCGCGAAAGAGGATATTGTCATCCAGCACCGACCCGCTGGCCGGGTCCTCGCCATAAATCTTGAACGTCCTGCCATCCAGCGCACCGGTCGCGGCCCAGTCTCCCTCGGGCACGGCCAGGTCCGGGATGTCCTGGTTCATGACCGACAATGTGGCCGCTCCCGTGCCAAAGGTGGCGGCGGCAATCGCGGCGATCTGCAAGATCTGGGACATGAACGGCTCCGTTCGTCAAAGACTGAACTGTGGATCAAATGGTGTGGCACTCAAAACAAATCACGCCCGCGTCGCGCGAAATGGTGCAGCGGCGCGTGGGTCACATACCTGCTTATCCGAACCCGTACTCTACTGTCCATTCTTCGTGACCAGAGGGAACCGGTTTCCGGATCGCGGCACAGAAATTCGGCAGAACGGGGGACGGAGCCCCGATCTGCCCCGCCGCGTTCAGATCTTCGTCGCCAGCTTGCGCAGCTCGAATTTCTGGATCTTGCCCGTGGACGTCTTGGGCAGCTCCTGGAACACGACCTTTTTGGGCGCCTTGAACCCGGCCAAAGTCTGCCGGGCAAAGGCGATCAGGTCGGCCTCCGACGGGCTGGCACCGGGCTTCAGTTCGACAAAGGCGCAAGGCACCTCGCCCCATTTGTCGTCCGGTTTCGCTACCACGGCGGCCAGATTCACGTCCTCATGCGCCATCAGCACGCCCTCGACCTCGACGCTTGATATGTTTTCGCCGCCCGAGATGATGATGTCCTTGGCCCGGTCCGCAATCTGGATATAGCCGTCACCATGCTGGATCGCGATGTCGCCTGAATGGAAATACCCCCCGGCAAAGGCCTCTTCGGTGGCCTCCGGGTTCTTGAGATAGCCTTTCATCACCGAATTGCCCCGGATCATGATCTCGCCCTGGGCCGTGGCATCCATCGGCACCTGCACCATGTCCGCGTCCATGACCGTGATATGCTCCATCATCGGAAAGGCGACGCCCTGCCGCGCCTTGATCGCGGCCTTTTCGTCCTGGGGCAGGTCGTCCCAGTCCTCGCCGCGCCAGACACATTCGGTCACGTGGCCATAGGTCTCAGTGAGCCCGTAGACCTGCGTGACGTTGAACCCCAGCGTTTCGATCTTGCCCAGCGTGGCGGGGGCAGGGGGCGCGCCTGCGGTGAACACCTCGACCGTGTGGTCAAAGGCGCGGCGTTCGTCGTCCGCCGCATTGACCAGCATGTTCAGCACGATGGGCGCGCCGCCGAAATGCGTGACACCTTCGTCGGCAATCGCGTCATAGATCGGCTTGGCCGCGATGTCGCGGCAACATACCAGCGTGCCGCCCAGCACCGGCATCATCCACGTGTGGTTCCACCCGTTGCAGTGAAACAGCGGCACAATCGCCATGAAGACGGGATAAAGCTGCATCCGCCAGCTGATCACCGTACCCATCGTCATCAGATAGGCACCGCGGTGGTGATGTACCACGCCCTTGGGCCGCCCCGTGGTGCCCGAGGTATAGGACAGCGCGAGGCTCTCCCACTCGTCCTCGGGCATGATCCAGTCAAAGGCCGGGTCGGCCTGCGCCAGCACGTCCTCGTATTCATCATGCCGCCCCGTGGCGGGCCAGCCATGCGCGGCGTCGGCCACTTCGATGATCTGCGGGACCGCGCCGTCCATCGCAGCCACCGCCGCCTCGACCAGTTCGACAAATTGCGGATCGACCAGCACGACCTTGGCCCCGCCGTGCGCGAAGATATACGCCACCGTATCCACGTCGAGCCGCGTGTTGACCGTGTTCAGCACCGCACCACAGGCGGGCACGCCGAAATGCGCCTCGGCCTGCGCGGGCAGGTTGGGGATCAGCGTGGCAACCACGTCGCCGGGGCCCACGCCCCGCGCCGCCATGGCAGAGGCCAGCCGCGTGCAGCGGTCATGATACTCGGCATAGGTTACGCGGTGATCGCCATAGATCACGGCCGTGCGCTGCGCGAACACATGCGACGCACGCCGCAGATGCGATAGAGGCGTCAGCGGCACATAGTTCGCTCTGGTCTTGCCCAGCCCGGTTTCATCTGCCATCCAACCCATTACGCGTCTCCCCTGTTTGGCGGCGCGATTGTTGCGCTGTTCGGACGCGCGGCGCAAGACATGGAATGCACTGATGACCACGGCCCCTGACCTGCGCCTTGACACCCGGCCCGTGGCGGCGGCGGTCAGCATGGTGGGCGCGATGGCGATCATCGGGTTCATCGACATCTACGTCGCAGTCCTCGCCCAGACAATTTCGGTCTGGCAGTTCTTTGCGGTGCGGCTGGTGCTGGCCCTGCCACTGATCCTCGGTGCGTCCTGGCTGGGCTGGGGGCGGATCTGGCCGCGCCGGTTCGGCAATGTCGCGTTCCGCAGCATGTTGATCGCGCTTGGCATGACCTGCTATTTCGGCGCGCTGGCCTTCATGCCAATTGCCATGGCGCTGGCGGGGCTGTTCACATCGCCGATCTTTGTACTGCTGTTCACCGCGTACGGTCTGCGGCAACGGATCGGGCCATGGCGCATCCTCGCCGTGGCGCTCGGGTTTCTGGGCATCCTCGTGGTCCTCGGCCCCTCGGGCGGGGCTCTGGGCTGGATCATCGTGCTGCCGGTCTGCGGCGGCGTGCTCTATGCCGCCGGGGTCGTGGCGACCCGCGCATTCTGCGAAGGCGAAAGCACGCTGACCCTGCTCCTGGGCATCTTCGTGGCACAAACGGTGCTCGGCCTCTGCGTGCTGGCAGTGATTGCCCTCACCGGGATCGAGGCCAGTAGCGGCGGCATGGCCTTTCTGACCCGTGGCTGGGTCTGGCCGATCACCGACGCCTGGCCCTACCTGGCCTTGCAGGCCGTGGGCGCGGTGCTGGGGGTCAGCCTGCTCAACCGCGCCTACCAGATCGGAGAGGCAAGCCACGTGACCGTGTTCGAATATTCAGTGATGGTGTTCGGACCGATCTTTGGCTGGTGGTTCCTGGGCCAGCAGATCACCCCGGTCCAGATCGTCGGCGTGGTCCTGATCGTCATCGCCGGGCTGATCATCGCCGTGCGCAGCCAGCGCGGGCTGTGATCACTGGACTTGGCCACGCGCACGGGTAGTGTGGCGTCCATGATCCTCAGCCCCGGCCGCTCCTACGTCTTTGTCCACGCCCCCAAGACCGGCGGCACCGCCATGGCGCTGGCGCTGGAAAGCCGCGCGATGAAGGACGACATCATGCTGGGCGACACGCCCAAGGCGCTCAAACGCCGCCGCCGCCTGAGGGGCGCGCAGACACGCGGGCGGCTGTGGAAACATTCGACCCTCGCCGATATCGACGGGCTGGTACCAAGCCTCGACGGCCTCTTTGCCTTTACCCTCGTGCGCAACCCCTGGGACCGGATGGTCAGCTATTATCACTGGCTGCGCGTCCAGAACTTTGACCACCCGGCGGTGGCCCTCGCCGGGCAAATGGATTTTGCCGACTTCGCCTGCGCCGGGCAGGTCATCGCCTCGATGCAGGCCAGCCCCGCGCGCCATTACATGACCGACGCCACCGGCGCAGAGCGTGCCGACCTCTTTATTCGGCTGGAGGCGTTGGGCGAGGATGCGGCGCCCTTGTGGGATCACTTGGGCTTTGCGCTGGAACTGGATCACGTGAACGCCTCTGCGCGCGACGCGGATTTCCGCAGCTACTATACCGATGCCGCCCGCGCGGCCGTCGCCACCGCCTGCGCCGAGGACATCGAAAGATTCGGCTACAGCTTCGACTGACAGGCCATTGCCGGCATTTTCCTAAAAACTGTTTCCAATTTTCATCAAATCGCGTGTGTCGCACCGGGATTGCCCCGCTGCCGCGCGACAGTGCCCGATTTCTGCCCAGATCGTGGCCCGTCTCTGCCCCGAGAATCACCCCAAGTGAGGACATCGAAACGAATGCAGGCGCAGATCAACGCGCCGTCACCATGGGGATGGATGAGATGTTTGGATGGAAGAACAAGACCGCGCCGCGCCGTATGCCGGAAATGTCGGGCGCCTGTGACGGCGCCATCATCAACACACGCGGCCATCTGGCCGGCACACGTGTGGCCACCGCGATGGGGTGGCGGGCCGTCGAGGCTCTGGCGGCAGGCGATCTTGTTCTGACATTCGACAACGGCTTGCAGCCCCTTGTCGAGATCCGCCGCGAGGTGTTCTGGGTGGCCGACATGATGGCGCCTTCGGCCTACGGGGCGGTGGTGGTGCCGGTGGGGGCACTCGGCAACTCGGCAGAGCTCGAGCTTCTGCCCGACCAGGGGGTGCTGGTGGAAAGCGACGCGGCCTGCGACGCCCATGGTGATCCTTTTGCCGTGGTGCCTGCCAAGGCGCTGACCGGCTTTCGTGGCATCACCCGTACGGCCCCGCGTACCCAGATCGAGGTCATCACGCTGATCTTTGACGCAGCACAGGTGATCTATGCCGAAGGCGGCGCGCTGCTGCACTGCCCTCCTGCGATCGTGACGCTGGGCGAACTGGGCGACCAGACCCGCGACTATGACGTTATCCGTGCGCGGGACGCAGAATTTCTGGTGGCGTGCATGGAGGCCGAAGACCGCCTGAATGCCGCTGCCTGACACCGCATTGGCGCGGGCCACATGCCACGCGCCAAACCTTCTCTGCACCCGGCCAACACGGGTCTCCGGCCGCTCCGCCCCCAACATCGGAGCGGCGGTCGGGTGCAGGGGCTCTGCATAACCTCAAGTTGAGAGTTGACACGACTCGTCCCGCGCGACAGCCTTTTGTTAACATTTGACGAAAGCACTTTTGACATGACCCTGCTTGATGCGCGCCCCGACCGTATGGACTTTCGCGACCGCGAATACCGTGCGCGGCTGGTGTCGCAGCCGACCCAGTATCCCAGCAACCGCGAGATGCACACGTTCTTTGGCCAATACGTGTCCCGCGGCATGATCCTGGATCAGGAATCCGAGGGCGCCTGCACCGGGTTCGGGCTGGCGGCGGTGGTGAATTACCTCAACTGGATCAAATGGTTGGGCGAAAGCCACGCCGCGGGCCTCAATATCCTGGCCGAGGATCTGCCGGGCCGGCCCGAGACGGTCAGCCCATGGATGCTCTACTCCGTCGCACAGCTCTATGACGAGTGGGAGGGCGAGGATTACTCCGGCTCAAGCTGTCGCGGCGCGATGAAGGGCTGGCACAAGCACGGCGCGTGCAGCATGGCGCTCTGGTCGCGCCACACCACCCGTCAGGCCCCCGATGCTGCGTGGTTGCAGGACGCCGCCGCCAACCCGCTGGGCGCGTATTACCGGGTCAACGCCATGTCGATCACCGATATGCAATCGGCCATCTACGAGGTCGGCGCGATCTATTGCTCGGCCAAGGTGCACACCGGCTGGAACTTTGCCCAATCCGAGGCCGCGCCCGAGGTCCAGAGCTTTGACTATGCGCACCCGGATGGCGGCGCACCACAGGTCATGGCGCTGCCTGTGATCGACATGTCGGGCAGCCATACGGGCGGGCACGCTTTCTGCATCGTGGGCTACACCGACCGCGGCTTTATCGTTCAGAATTCGTGGGGGCCCGACTGGGGTGCCAAATGGGGCGAGGCCGAAACGCCCATCGAACACGCCGTGGGCGGCTTTGCCCTGATGACCTACGAGGATTGGGTGATCAACGGGCACGACGCGTGGGTCGCGGCGCTGGCGGCTCCCGTTAAACTGTCGGACCGGGCCCAGACCAGCCCCGCCCGCTCGCGCCACAGCCTGCTGGAAAAGGTGTCGCTGACGGGCGCACAGCGCAAGCTCGAGGTCGGCGTGTCAATGGACAGCATCCGCCCCTGGAGCGAAGAGAAAGCCTATGAGCACTCCATCGTCATGGGCAACAACGGCAAGCTGGTGCGCCGCCGCGTCGACATGAAGGACGGCGCAACCGAACTGCGCACCACCATCGGCGCACTGCTCGAGGCCAGCCCGGACCGCGACGTGGTCGTCTATGCCCATGGCGGCCTCAATTCTGAAAAGGTGGCGATCAAGCGCGCGCAGATGATGGGCCCCTGGTTCGAACGCAACGGCATCACGCCCATCTTCGTGATCTGGCGCACCGGCTTTCTCGAGGCAGTGTCGAATATCGGCCAGGACATGCTGGCCCAGTACACCGAGGAATTGCAACGCATCGAGCGCAGCGGCTTTCAGAACGTGCTGTCCGCCGCACGGCGCAAGCTGAACAAGAAATTCGACAACGCGTTCGAGGCGGTGGCTGAAAAGGTGCTGGGCAAGGCCGTGTGGTCACAGATCAAGCAGAACGCCGAGGCCGCCTGCCAGACCAACAGCGCCGAAGGCATCACCGGCGGCATGCGCATTCTGGCGGACGTGATCCGCGACACCCGCGCGCGCATGGACCGCCCCTTCCGCATTCACCTGCTGGGCCACTCCGCAGGCGCGATCATCCTGGGCCATTTCGCACAGGATCTGGCGCGCTTTACCGCCATCGGGTCGCTGGGCCTGCTGGCGCCTGCCTGCACGCTGTCTTTTGCCAACAAGATGTTTATCCCCCTCGTCGACACCGGCCAGCTGCCGCGCGACAGGTTCTATGTGGTCAACCTCAACCGCAGCAACGAACGCGGCGACCATGTGGGGCTTTATCACAAATCCCTGCTCTATCTGGTCAGCCGCGCGCTCGAAAGCCCGCGCAAATCGCCGCTTCTGGGCCTCGATGACGCGTGGATCCTGCCTTCCGAGGTGGCGCAGGGCGAAATGTCCTTTCCGTCCGTCGCCAAATCCGTGCTGGACGATCCCGCCGCCCACGCGCTGCAAATCTATGAGGAACTGAACCTCTATTACGCGCTGGCGGGCAAGAAAGAGGGCGAGGCCCTGACAAACGCCCAGATCACCCGCCTGCGCAGCGTCAAGGACATCCAGAAGTGGCGCGCGTTCAAGGCGCGCAGCGAATTTCCCTATCGCATCATCCAAAGCCCGCAGATCCAGGTCCGCGCGGTGGCCAATGACGATGCCTTTGTGCCCAGCGGGCACGGGGCTGTCGACAATGACCTGACAGTGATGAACTGGGCGCTCTATCACATCGCGGGCGAGGTCCCGCACCCGATCACCGATCTCAGCGGGGTATGACCCCGGCCACCAGAGAGGACATGCCATGGACACGCCGAACGCCTATCTGACCCACCTGCGGTCGCTACTGACGCGCGAAGAGCTTGAGGCGTTGATGGACGACCCGGCGGCCTTTGGTGCGGACGATGACGTGGTCGATCCCGACCGCGAGTTGCGGATGGGCGGCCCCATGACCGGCCCTATCGGCGGTGCCGCTCTGCCGCCCGCGGCCCCGCCTGGTGGGGTGCGCGACACGTTCCAGCGCTTCGAGGCCGAAGAAGAGCTGACCTATGACGAGGTAATGCAGGTCGAGGCGATCATCCTGCCGCTCACCCGTCCGGCGGTGCTGGTGCAGGACAACGATTACGCGGTGGAGCATGCCAAGTGGCGCCACCTCAACGACGATGGTGCCGCGCGCGATCACATCCTGCGCGCGCTGCCAATGGTCGGGCGCATCAACGTGCCCAGCAACGCGGCCATTCCCTATGCGGGCACGGGCTTTGTCGTGGGGCAGGGTCTCTTGATGACGAACCGCCACGTGGCCGAGCTGTTTGCCGATGGTGTGGGCGCGGGCGATGTGCGCCTCAAACCCGGCGCGTCGGTCAACATCGATTTTCTGGCCGAACACGGATCCCACGCGCGCCAGCAATTGCAGGTCGCGGGCGTGCGCATGATCCACCCGTTCTGGGACATGGCCCTGCTCGAGGTCGAGGGGCTGGCCGATGACACCAGCGTCCTTGAGCTGTCACAGGACGACCCCGCGCGCTTGCGCAACCGCGAGGTGGCGGTGGTCGGCTACCCGGCCTTTGATCCGCGCAATGACCGCGCCGTCCAGCACCGCCTGTTCAACCGTATATACAACGTCAAACGGTTGCAGCCGGGCCTTTATACCAACCGCGCGCGGGTGCGCAGCTTTGGCAACATCGTCCGCGCGGCGGGGCATGACGCCTCGACGCTGGGCGGCAATTCCGGCAGCGCGGTCATCGATATGCAGACGGGCCACGTGGTCGGCCTGCACTTTGCCGGGCTCGAGGGCAAATCGAACTTTGCAGTGCCCGCCTCCGAACTGGCCCGCGATGCGCACGTGACCCGCGCGGGCGTCAGCTTTGCCGGCGCGCGCCCCCGCCCCGGCAGCAGCCCTTGGGCGAGCCACTGGAACGCGGTCGCGCCCAAGGATGAACCACCCGCGGCGGGCCCGGCGGACACCGCGCCGCAGATGACCACAACCGGGTCCAATACCATGACGATCCACGTGCCCGTGACCCTGACCGTGGGCTTTGACGGCACCGCCGTCACGCTTGGCACCGGCGATGCCGCACCAGCGGCCCCCGCCACCGAAAAGATGGTGGAGCCGACCCACGACCCCGATTACGCCACACGCACAGGCTACGATCCCGATTTCCTCGGCCTGCCCGTGCCCATGCCCGAGGCCACCAATACCGGCGATCTGTCGGTGCAGGCAGATGGCGCGACCGTGCTGGATTATCACAACTTTTCGCTGGTGATGAACGCGCGCCGCAGGCTGGCCCAGATCACCGCTAGCATGGTGGACGCCAGCGACGCGGCCAAGGAACCCGAGGCCGATTTCGTCTATACCCGCAAGGCGCTCAACGGCTTCACCAGCAAGAACGACCGCGAGAAATGGTTCCTCGACCCGCGCATCCCTGCGGGCGATCAACTGCCGGACGTGTTCTACAACCGCGACCGGACAGCCTTTGACAAGGGTCACCTCGTGCGGCGCGAAGCCGTGGCCTTTGGCGCCAGTTTCACGGATGTGCAGCTGGCCAATGGCGACACCTTCCACTCGACCAACTGCTCGCCGCAGGTCAAGGGCTTCAACCGCTCGATGCTGCGCGGCGTCTGGGGCCAGCTGGAAAACGATGTGCTGGCGGCGGCGGCCACTGAACGCTGCGTGGTGTTCAGCGGCCCCGTGCTGGCCGACACCGACCCGGAATTCCACGGGCGCGACCTGAACGGCGACACGGTGGTGCAGATCCCCGCCCGCTACTGGAAGATGATCGTCACGCGCGAGGGCGACGCGCTGCGCACCCACGCCTACCTGCTGGAACAGGACCTCGACGACGTCGATTTCGAATTTGCCCGCGCAGGCGACTGGGTCGATCACGAGATCGCGCCCGACGCGCTCGAGGCTTTGCTGGGCAATGTCCGCTTTCCCCACCTGGCCGATGCGGGCCGGGACAAGATGTCGGCCGCCGAATGGATGGAGCTGGTGCAGGACCCCGACACCACCGACCGCGAAATCCTTGACGTGTCGCTGATCCTGCCCGGTGCCGGGGCGTTCGATTTCCGCGTCGTGCCGAATCCCGATGTCGTCGACCTGCCCGAAGGCGCAGAGGATACCGAGAACGCGATGGCCGTGGCCAATGATCTGGCGCGGTCGCGGCGCGCCACGAAATTTGCCCTGCGCAAGGACTTCGGCAACGCGCCCGTGCTGGTGTCGGAAATGGACAGCTGGGGACAGTTCCCGGTGCTGATCGACGAGATCGTGGACCACCTGAACAAGGGCTACAATGTCTATTCCGTGGGCGCGGCGGGTGACACGGCGCAGAACATGGTGCGCGGTCCGGTGCAGGCGCGCGGGCAGGAATACATGCTGGCGCTCGATGCGCAGCGCGACGAGGTGCAGGCCTTTGTGTTCTCGGCTGCGGGCAATGACATCATCGGCGAGGACCCCGCCACGGGGCGGGCCGCGCTGATGGACCTGATCCTTGATTTCAACGGCGATGCCAGCGACGTCGACGGCCACATCAACCACGCGCTCTTGCAGGACAAGCTCGACATGCTGCGCGGCATGTACAAAGAGGTGATCAGCACGATCCGGGACGATGCGGATTTTGCGACCCTGCCGATCCTCGTGCACGGCTACGACGTGCCCTTTCCCTTCCCATGGGTGGGCGACCGCCGCAATCCGGTGCACGCGGCCAAGGACAAATGGCTGGGCACCCCGTTTGCGGCGCGCGGCATCCACGACCACACCCTGCGCCGCGCGATCCTGACGCGGTTCATCGACCGGCTCTATGACATGCTGAACGATCTGGCGGGCACGTCCGCGACATCCCATGTCTGGGTGGTCGACTGCCGCGGTGCGTTGCCGCATGTGTCGGACTGGATCGACGAGATCCACGGCACCTCCGCAGGTTTCCGCAAGGTGACGCAACGGTTCCGCGACTGCCTTCTGCAAGCCGGGGTGCCACCAAAGTGACGGGCCCCCGTCGGCAATGATCGGCGCGGCCCCGCGCATGGGGTATGCGACGCGGCAAACGCCTGGTGCGCCGGACAAAGCAGACCCATGCTGGTGCACAGTGAATGTCAGCCTTAACTCGGGGATAAAATTTTGCGGAACAATCGGTCTGCTCTATGGGTTCGCTTTAAATGCAACCAACGGAGACCGCAATGCGCGCAATGACAACCGCCCTCGCTTCAGTTTTGGTCACATCCGCACCTTTATGGGCAGAAACCTACGCGGCGGACGTCTGGGCCGATAACTGGTTCGAAATGCGCGTGAACGGTGAACAGGTTGCAGAAGACAGCGTTTCGATCACCACCGAGCGCTCTTTCAACGCCGAAAGCTTCTCCTTCGAGGCCGAAAAGCCATTCGTCATTGGTCTGGTCGCCAAGGATTTCAAAGAAAATGACACAGGGTTGGAATATATCGGCACGCGCCGTCAGCAAATGGGGGATGGCGGCGTCATTCTTCAGATCCGGAATGCCGCCGGTGAAACAGTTGTGGTGAGCGACGACACGTGGCAATGCCAGGTCATTCATACCGCGCCGCTGGACAAGTCCTGCGAAGACGAAAGCGATCCGGTCGCGGGCGAAGGTGCTTGCGGGTTTGAAGCCTCCGATGAACCCGATGGCTGGGACTTGGCCGACTATGACGCGTCGGACTGGGCGCAGGCCACCATTTACACCGCCCAAGACGTCGATCCAAAATTTGGATATGACGACATCACTTGGAACGCGGATGCTAAATTTATCTGGGGACCGGATCTGGAACAAAGCAATACCGTTCTGTGCCGTCTCACCGTCGACTAAATCACACCAAAACGTCAGGATCTAATCTATGTTCAAACCAGTTGCTCCGTTTATTGCGGCCATGATGGTCGCAGGCATGGCCCATGCCGAGAACGTCGAAATCTACGTCGTCGATATGCTCGACAACATCCAGGACGGCTACTGCCTCGATATTGCAAAAGGGCGCGGCGCGGACGCCAACCCTGACGACGGTCTGCAAGCGCACACCTGCTACAGCCCATCAGGCGAGGTGCTGGTTGATCAGGCGTTTGATCCCGACCAGTTCGCGGACGGCGTGCTTTACATGCCCGAATTCGACGTCTGTGTTCAAACGACCTCGACCGAGGCCGGAGCCGCGCCCGAATTGGCCGATTGTGATGGGTCCGACGCGCAAAGCTGGGTTTTTGATGGCGAAGGAACGATTGCGCCCGCATCCGCGCCCGACATGTGCCTGACACTGACCGGTGAAACCCGCACAGGCCGGAGCGACCAGAACCAGATGATCGCGCTGTCCCTGCAAACCTGTTCCAGTGACCTGACCGCGACCCAGACCTGGTCCAACCGCACCGCTGACTAGCAGATTTGACCAGAGCGGCTGCGTGTCATCCCGGCACCCGCCTGCGAATGTCTCCTCAAAAGCCGTCATTTGGTCGCTGTGTTGCCTGCGTTGATTGGACTGTAGGCCGTTCTTCACAGACCAGTCATGCCCGCGCCGCCCTGCTTGCCGACTGCGACAGTCGCCCAGAAAAAAGGCCCCGCGCTGCGGGGCCTTTTGCTGTCATGCGCCAGATCAGGCGGCCTCTTCGGCCGATTGCGGGCCAAAGCGGCGATAGAACGTCTGGTTTTTCTCCGCCATCTCGCGCAGCAGGGCAGGGCACTTGAACCGTTCGCCATATTGCGCCTCCAGCTGGTCGCAGCGTTCGGCGGCATAGGGTGTGCCGATGATGTCCAGCCAGCTGAGCGGACCGCCCGACCACGGCGCAAAGCCCCAGCCAAGGATCGCGCCCACATCGCCTTCGCGGATGTCCATCAGCACGCCTTCCTCCAGCGCGCGCACCGCCTCCAGCACCTGGGAAAAGAGCAGGCGGTGCTGCACTTCGACCAGTTCGGGCTGGTCCTCGGCCAGCGGGTATTTTTCGTTCAGACCGTCCCACAGACCAACGCGCTTGCCCTTGTCGTCATAGGCATAGAACCCCGCATTCGCCTTGCGGCCCAGACGCCCCTCGTCCTCCAGCCAGAAGATCAGGTCATCCGCGCCCGACTTGGGATAATCGTCGCCCATCGCGGCCATGGTCGCCCGCGCAATCTTGGCGCCCAGATCGATGGCCGTCTCGTCGGTCAGTTGCAGCGGACCCAGCGGCATGCCCACCAGCTTGGCCGCGTTCTCGATCAACGCAGGCTCGATGCCCTCGGTCACCATCCGCGCGCCTTCGTTGACGTATGGAATGATGCAACGGTTGGCATAGAAGAACCGCGCGTCGTTGACCACGATCGGTGTCTTGCGGATCTGGCGCACGTAATCCAGCGCCTTGGCCACGGCCCGGTCGCCGGTCTCCTTGCCCTTGATGATCTCCACCAGCAGCATCTTTTCGACCGGAGAGAAGAAGTGGATGCCGATGAACTGTTCCTGGTTCTTCGACGCCTTGGCCAGTTCCGAAATCGGCAGCGTCGAGGTGTTGGAGGCAAAGATGCAGGTGTCGGGGATGATCGCCTCGACCTTCTGGGTGATCTCGGCCTTGACTGCGGGGTCCTCGAACACCGCCTCGATGATCAGATCACAATCGGCCAGCTGCGTCAGATCGGATGTCGCGTTGATCCGCGCCAGCAGCGCGTCGCCCTTCTCCTGCGTGGTCTTGCGGCGCTTGATGCCGCCTTCGACGTATTTCTCGGAATAGGCCTTGCCGCGGTCCGCGGCCTCCTGGTCGCGGTCGATCAGCACAACGTCGATACCCGCCTGCGCCGACACCAGCGCGATACCCGCACCCATCAGGCCCGCGCCCAGCACGCCCAGCTTCTGCACCCGCTGATCGGGTACACCGGCGGGGCGCACGGCGCCCTTGTCCAGCGCTTCCTTGTTCAGGAACAGCGACCGGATCATCGCACCGGACGAAGGGTTCATCAGCACATTGGTGAACCACCGCGCCTCGATCTTGAGCGCGGTGTCAAAGGGCACCAGCGCGCCTTCATAGACGGCCGACAACAGCGCCTTGGCCGCCGGGTACACACCTTGCGTCTTGCCGTGCACCATCGCCGCGGCGCCCACAAAGGTCATGAACCCCGCAGGGTGATAGGGCGCGCCGCCAGGCATCTTGTAGCCCTTGGCATCCCACGGTTTCAGCAGGTCGGCATCGGTGGCGTTCAGCACCCACTCGCGGGCCGCGGCCACCGGATCGGCGACAACCTCGTCCACCAGCTTGCCCTTGGCCTTGTCGGGCGACAGCATCTTGCCCTCCAGCAAAAAGGGCGAGGCCTCCATCGCGCCCAGCTTGCGCACCAGACGTGTGGTCCCGCCCGCACCGGGGAAAATGCCGACCATGATCTCGGGCAGGCCGACCTTGGCCTTGGGGTTGTCGGCCATGAAAATGCGGTGCGTGGCCAGCGGCAGCTCAAGCCCGATGCCCGCGGCGGTGCCGGGCAGGGCGGCGGCAATCGGCTTGCCGCCCTTGTTGGTCTTTGGATCCATGCCCGCGCGCTCGATCTTGCGCAGCAGGCCGTGCATCTTCATCGTGCCCTCGAACAGGCCCTTGGCGGGCTCGTCGCCCGCATCCATCTTCATCTTGGCCAGCAGGTTCAGGTCCATGCCGCCTGCAAACGTCTCCTTGCCGCTGGTGATCACGACACCCTTGACGGCCTCGTCCGCCAGCACGTCGTCGATCATCTCGTTGAGCAGCTCAAGCCCCTCGAAGGACATCACGTTCATCGATTTGCCGGGCACATCCCATGTGATCGTGGCAACGCCGTCGGCGTCCTTGTTCAGTGTAAAGTCGGCCATGATTTGGTCCTTTCCTGGATTTCACGGTGCGTCAGCAGGGCCTCTGTCGGCTCTGGCGCGGTGTAGGGGTATGAAGGGTTCGCAAGAGCGTTGGTGACGTGCTTGAGCTTCCATTGCACGCCGTCCCGACGCAGGATCATGCGGGATTTGACAGGCGGCAGGCTGTCGCTGCCGTCCTTGGTGAAAATGGTATCATGGTAGCCGCAGATCAGGTCGGCCCCGAGAAACTGGGCCGATGTCGCCATGCGCGCCATGGTGTCCGCGTCTTGACCCGAAACGATCTGCACCGTCATGTCAAAGAACGGGCGGATGTCCTCAGGCGTACGGATCTGGGTGTCGACGTGATCGCTGTGCGACGTATAGGGCATGTCGCACAGCGCACAATAGGCGTCGAAATCGTCCGTGAGCGTCGCCGCCGTCAGGCTGTCGACAAACCCCTGGTAAAGCGACAGGGGCGAGGCCGATGTCCGCCGCACATCGTTGCGCGGCGCTTGTGTCGGCAACAACCCCCGGTCCGAGACCCGCAAGAGGTCAATGGGCCAGGTGAGGGCGGCAAGCGTGCTTTCCTCCTCGATCACCCGCCACGCGCCCTGACGGTTCTGCAAGACAACGCGGTTGTCATAGCTGGGCACCATCGCGGCCGCATTGCGCAAGGCGTGCGTCACGTAATAGCCCTGGATATAGTCGTCGCTGAGGAACTCCGCCTCGGTCACGAGACGGATGAACTGGTTGACGCCAAGGCTGTGCAACGACCCGCTGAACGCGGTCACATTGCGCTCGAAATCAGCCTCTGTCTCCACGATCAACTCGCCGCCGGTCATGATCTGACGACAGGGCAAAAGGACAGTCCCGCGCACCGTGGCCACGTCGCCCGCCAGCAGGGCGCGCGACTGGATGTCGAGCATGTCCTGCAGGATGGTCATCGCGTCCTTGAGCATCGGTTCCGTCCTCTCTGGCCCTGCCGGGTTACACGCGTTCGATGATCGTGGCGGCACCCATGCCGGAGGCCACGCAAAGCGTCGCCAGACCGGTTTCCTTGTCCGCGCGCTCCATCTCGTCCAGCAGCGTGCCAAGGATCATCGCGCCCGTGGCCCCCAGCGGGTGACCCATGGCGATGGCACCGCCGTTCACGTTGACCTTGTCGTGGTCGACGTCAAAGGCCTGCATGAACCGCAATACCACGGCGGCAAAGGCCTCATTGACCTCAAAGAGGTCGATGTCGCCAATGGCCATGCCATTGTCGGCCAGAATCTTTTCGGTCACAGGCACCGGGCCGGTCAGGTTGATGGTGGGATCGGTGCCGATCTTGGCCGTGGCGCGGATGCGGGCACGGGGTTTCAGGCCCCATTTCTCGCCGAATTCCTTGTTGCCGATCAGGATCGCCGCGGCCCCGTCCACGATGCCGGACGAGTTGCCCGCATGGTGCACGTGGTTGATCCGCTCCAGATGCGGGTATTTCATCAGCGCGACCTTGTCGAAGCCCGGCATGACCTCGCCCATCGCCTGAAAGGCGGGGTTCAGGCTGCCAAGGCTCTGCATGTCGGTCTGGGGGCGCATGTATTCGTCGTGGTCCAGGATCGCGAGGCCGTTGATGTCCCGCACGGTCATGATCGAGTTGTCAAACCGGCGGTCATCCCATGCGGCCTTGGCGCGGCGCTGGCTTTCCACGGAATAGGTGTCGACGTCATCACGGCTGAACCCGTATTCGGTGGCAATGATATCGGCGCTGATGCCTTGGGGGACGAAATAGGTCTCCATCGCCAGCGACGGATCGGCGGCAATCGCGGCCCCGTCCGACCCCATGGGCACGCGGCCCATCATCTCGACCCCGCCCGCGATATAGGCGTCACCGGCCCCGCCGCGCACCTGGTTGGCCGACAGGTTGACGGCCTCAAGCCCGCTGGCACAGAACCGGTTGATCGCCAGACCGGGGATCGCCTCGTCCAGATCAGAGGCCAGCACCGCGCTGCGCGCCAGGTTGCCGCCCTGTTCCATCACTTGCGTGACGTTGCCCCAGATCACGTCCTCGACCGCGTGACCGTCGAGATTGTTGCGCGCCTTGAGGGCGTTCAGGGTCTGCGCGCTCAACCGCAGCGAGGTCACCTCGTGCAGCGCACCGTCCTTGCGGCCCTTGCCACGGGGCGTGCGGATGGCGTCATAGATATAGGCTTCGGTCATCGTGTTCGTCCTTTTGCCAGAGGCGTATCGTTATGTTCTAGGTGGGGTAGACCGGACGGTCTAATCAAGGGTGACGTTGCGGCGCATCAGGTAAACTTACGCCCGGTCGGCGGGGGAGCCGGGCATGAGGTCATAAGGCGCCTTCCAGCCCGGCACCTGCGCGATGTTGTTCAGCCAGCGGTCGATATTGGGCCAGTCCGCGCGGTCAAACCCGAAAGGCTCAGGGTAATACAGATACCCGCAGCAGCTCAGGTCCGCATTGGTGATGCCATCCCCCACGATCCAGTCGCGCCCCTCCAGATGGGCGTTCAGCACGGTATAGGCGCCCTTCAGACGCCCCTGGTTGAAGGCGATCACCTCCTTGGGGCGCTTGTCCTCGGGCAGGAAATTCATCAGGAACCGGGTCACGCCACACATCGAACTCAGCTTGTGATTGTCCCACAAGACCCAGCGCAACACCTCATAGCGATCCTCGCCATCACCGCCGAACTTGCCGGTCTTGTCGGTGATGTATTGCTGGATCACTCCCGACTGGCTGATCCTGCGATCCCCGTCTATGAGCAAAGGCGCTTCGCCCATGGTGTTCAGGGCGCGGTATTCCTCGGTGCGCGCCGCGCCGCCAAAAAAGTCGACATAGACGGGTTCCCAATCAAGCCCGGACAGCTCCAACGCCAGTGCCGCCTTGTACGAGTTTCCGCTTTCACCAAAGCAGTGCAGTTTCAGGGTCATTTTCGCAGGCCTTTCCGGTCGCTTGAGTTGATCCGGCCGGACCGGGGGTTTCACACCCCCGGACCCCCGTGGAGTTTATCTGGCAAGATGAAGAGAGCTGTCTTTACCAAGTATTAAGGTTAACGCACCTAACTTGTCACGGCATGGCAGGCTGGAGAGCTGAGCGATGTGCAAGGTGACGCTCTGTTTTCCCGGCTTTGGCGGATGCCGCCCGTGGAAGGCAGAGCGGAGCTGCTCTTTCATCTTGCCCAAAAAACTCCCCCCGGAGGGCCGGGTTGCCCGAAGCGCTATGCAAGGGCGCATCAGAACGCCCTCGCAATCAGCTCTTTCATGATCTCGTTGGTGCCGCCATAAATCCGCTGCACCCGCGCATCCGTCCACATGCCGCCGATGTCATAGTCCTGCGTGAACCCATAGCCGCCGTGTAATTGCAGGCATTCATCGAGCACCCAGGCCTGCGTGTCCGTGGTCCAGTATTTGCACATGGCAGCTTTGTCGACGCTCAGGTCCCCGCGCAGGTGTTCAGCCATGCATTCGTCAAAGAAGGCGCGACTGACCATTGTCTTCGTCTTGGCCTCCGCCAGTTTGAACCGCGTGTTCTGAAACTGCATGAGCGGGGCGCCAAAGGCCTCGCGTTCCCGGCAATACGCAACCGTGCGCGCCACCGCGCCTTCCATCGCCCCCACCGCCGAACAGGCAATGATCAGCCGCTCCTGCGGCAGCTGCTGCATCAGCTGGTAAAACCCCTGACCCTCCGCCCCGCCAAGGATGTTTTCCGGCGCGATCTCCACATTGTCGAAAAACAGCTCGGACGTGTCCGATGCATGCATCCCGATCTTGTCGAGGTTGCGCCCCCGGCTGAACCCCGCCGCACCATCGGTCTCGACCACCACCAGCGACACGCCCTTGGACCCCAGCGCCGGGTCCGTCTTGGCCGCCACCACGATCAGGTTGGCGTGCTGGCCGTTGGTGATGAACGTCTTGGACCCTGTCAGCCTATAGGCATTGCCATCCCGAATGGCGCGCGTCTTGATCGCCTGCACGTCAGACCCGGTCGAGGGTTCAGTCATGGCTAGTGCACCGACCATTTCGCCCGACACCATCTTGGGCAGCCAGCGCTGTTTCTGATCCTCGGTGCCGTAATTCAGGATGTAGTGGGCGACGATGCCCGAATGGATGCCGTGGCCCCAAGAGGCCAGATTGGCGCGTGCCGCTTCGATCAGGATCGCGGCCTCATGCCCGAAATCACCGCCCGCCCCGCCGTATTCTTCGGGTATGGAGGGACAAAGCAGGCCCAATTCACCGGACTGGCCCCACGTGCTGCGGTCCATCTCGCCCTGCTTGCGCCAGCGCTCGAAATGCGGCGCCCACTCGTTCGTGATGAACTGCGCCGTCATGTCGGCGATCATCTGGTGTTCTTCGGTCATCCACGTGGATGACCCGGCAGCCATGTCTTTCATATCTCTCCTCCCCAGGAGATGTGTCAGCGTTTGCGCGCCTCCAGCTCGGAATTGAACAGGCGCAGCCGCGCGGTGAGGTTTTCCTCGTGTGTCACGCTGTCGAAATTCTCGAACAGGAACGACAGGGCCTCGCCCTCGTCCAGCCCGGCCTCGCTGGCGAACCGCTTGAGGCGGCGATAGCCGTCTTCGGTCATCGCAACCGGAAATCGTCGGGTCAGGCGAAAGCGTTTGGGCATTGTCACTCCAAAAAAGTAGGGTGGGCAATTTGCCCACCCCACCGACTTTAGAAGTTTGCAGCATCCAGCGCCATCACCGTGTCCGCGCCCGACTGGATTCGCGTCAGGTGCAGCGCCGTCGAAGGCAGTTGCCGCGCCATGTAATAGCGGCCCGTGGCCAGCTTGGTCTCGTGGAACGCAGGGTCAGACGTGCCCTCCGCCAGTGCCGCACGCGACGCCTTGCCCATCTTGGCCCACATCAGGCCCAGGCAGACATGGCCGAACATGTGCATGAAGTCATAAGACCCCGACAGCGCGTTGTTCGGGTTCGTCATGCCGTTCTGCATGAAATACATGCCCGCTGCCTGAAGATCCTTGGAGGCCGCCTTGAGCGGTTCCAGGAACTCGGCGTCATAGGCCTCGTCCTGACCGGCATTGTCCTTGATGAAGGATTTGACCAGATCAAAGAACGCCATCACGTGCTTGCCGCCGTCCTGCGCCAGCTTTCGGCCCACCAGATCCAGCGCCTGCACGCCATTGGCTCCTTCGTAGATCATCGCGATCCGGGCGTCGCGGGTATATTGCGACATGCCCCATTCCTCGATGTAGCCGTGACCACCATAGACCTGCTGGGCCTTGATCGTCATGTCATAGCCCTGATCGGTCAGGAACCCCTTGATGATCGGGGTCAGCAGCGACACGAGGCCGTCCGCATCCGCGTCCTTGCCGCGATGGGCGGCGTCGATCATGACCGCACTCCACAGGATGAACGCGCGCGCGCCTTCAGCGAACGACTTCTGGTCCATCAGGCTGCGGCGGATGTCGGGGTGCACGATCAGCGGATCGGCGGGCCCGTCGGGGTTTTTCACGCCCGTCACGTCGCGCCCTTGCAGGCGGTCCTTGGCATAGTCCAGCGCGTTCTGATACGCGACCTCGGCCTGGCTCAGACCCTGCATGCCCACGCCGATCCGCGCCTCGTTCATCATGGTGAACATCGCGCGCATGCCCTTGTGCTCTTCGCCAATCAGGTAGCCCACGGCCCCGTCATAGTTCATCACGCAAGTGGAGTTGCCGTGGATGCCCATCTTTTCCTCGATGCTGCCCACGCTGACCCCGTTGCGTGCCCCCAGGGAGCCATCGTCGTTCACGCATATTTTTGGAACAATGAAGAGCGACACGCCCTTGATGCCCTCGGGGCCGCCTTCGATCTTGGCGAGAACGAGGTGGATGATGTTCTCGGACATGTCGTGCTCACCGGCAGAGATAAAGATCTTCTGGCCCGTGATCCTGTAGGTGCCGTCGTCCTGCGGCGCGGCCTTGGTGCGCATCAGGCCCAGATCAGTGCCGCAATGCGGCTCGGTCAGGTTCATGGTGCCGGTCCATTCGCAGGACACCATCTTGGGCAGATAGGTTTCCTTCTGCGCCTGAGAGCCGTGGGCGAGGATCGCCGAGGCCGCACCGTGGGTCAGGCCCTGGTACATGGTGAACGCCATGTTGGCGGAGGAGAACATCTCGCCCACGGCTGTGCCGATCACGTATGGCATGTTCTGGCCGCCGAATTCCTCGGGCATGTCCAGACCGGGCCAGCCGCCTTCCTTGACCTGCTCGAACGCGTCCTTGAACCCGGTGGGGGTGTAGACCACGCCGTTTTCCAAGCGGCAGCCTTCCTTGTCGCCCACCACGTTCAGGGGGGCGAGGACTTCGGAGGTCAGCTTGCCGGCCTCTTCGAGGATGGCAGAGGTGAAATCCGCCTCCAGCTCGTCATAGCCGGGGATGTCGGATCCTGTGACGTTCAGCACATCGTGCAGGATGAACTGCATGTCCTTGGTGGGGGGTGTATAGCTGGGCATATCTCTCTCTCCCTTGGTCTGATGCCGTCCCCGCGCGGGGGGCGGCGAAGTTCTGCGCTACAGGCCGCCTATTCCGCGACCTTCTTCGAGGCGTTCATCGAGGCGAGCATCTTCTCGCCCCATTTCAACTGGTTCTTGAGGTCGTCGATCGCCTCGGTCAGCTCGTCGCGCTGCAACTCCATGTCCGCGAGCCGGTCGCGGGCGATCTCGTAGGTGCGCGCCAGCTGGGTCTGTTGCTGGTCGCCCATGTCATAGAGGTCCAGCAGCTGGCGGATCTCCTCCAGGCTGAAGCCAAAGCGCTTGCCGCGCAGGATCAGCTTGAGCCGCGCGCGGTCGCGCTTGGTGAAAAGGCGCTTTTGGCCTTCGCGGATCGGGAACAGCAGTTCCTTGGCTTCGTAAAATCTCAGGGTCCGCGGCGTGACGTCAAACGCGTCGCACATCTGGCGGATCGTCATCGTGGTTTCACTCATAGGATCACTCGCATCTCGTGTTACGAGCATCAAATGGGGCAGGGGCGGATTCGATGCAACCACGGGATGACGTTGACGTAAGTTCTACGTTGCGTCACTTCTCCAGTTGACGTGACCGTGATCCACGTCAACCGGCGCACTGGGCGTGAAACGGGTAAGATACTGCACCCAGCCGGGCGAAATAATGCACCGGCGTGGGCTATTCGGGCCGGGCGGGGTCGAACCTGTACCGCGTCAGCAGGGCGGCCCGGCCAGCGACGGCCACACATCCTCGATAAATCCGTGCACGGCCGCCAGCTCCGGCTGGACCATGATGTACCGCTCATAGGTCGAATGCGGTGCAGGCGCGATATGCACACGGTCCTCCAGCGCATAGGCATGCACGAAATAGGCCGCCGCCGAATGCGCCACGATCCCGACGCTGCCGCGCCCGTTGGCGATGAACTGCACCAGCGCCGCTTCCGAGCTGACATCCAATCGCGCCGCATTGCCCGCAGTGACCCGTTCGTCCACCCCGGGATAGCGGTGCCCCTTGACCCCCACCACCGTGGACCCGTCCAGTGACCCCGGCCCGTCATAGGCCACCGGTGCGGCGCGCGGCGAAATCACGTCGTTGCGGTCCTCGACCAGCGCGGATGTCCACAGATACCGGCTGCGGTCGGCGTCACCGAACCAAAGCGGACTGCCCCACAGCACCACGCCGGCATCACCCGCGCGCAATTGGTCGTTCAGCCGCTGGCGCGGCAGCACCACCACGTTGAAAACATACTGCCCGCCCGACCGTTCCGTCAGCATATCGGCCAGCGCAAAGCTCATGCCGCTGCGCGCCTCCGCATCGACCACGAAGGGCGGGAAATTGTGATAGACCCACATCGTGACCGCCTCCGCCGATGCGCGCAGCGGGGTCAGGGCACAGAACAGCACAAGGGCGCACAGCACCCGGCGCGGCAAGTCAAATCGAGCCATAGTCGCAATCTTCCTCGCCGCGGGCGCAACGGGCTTGGCCCCGATGCGCGTATGGATGGAAAACCCTCCCGGTGGGCAGGGCGGGCGCCCATATTCCGGCGCACGGTCATGTCGAGCGGCACCATACACAGGTTTCAACCGCTGCGCAGGTTTATCCGCAACCGACGTTAAAATGGGGATAACACCGGGGCGATCTGCCCACGGCGCCAATGCGGCCTCAGCCGTCCAGCTCGGTCGCCACGCTGTCGCGCAGCCCCTGCAACTCGTCGCGGGCCTCGTCCAGCTGGCGGCGCTGTTCGTCCAGCTCCTTGAGCTGCCCATCGGCCAGTTCGATCCACGCCCGCATCTGCGCCTCGGTGCCCTCGTGCTCGTAGATCAGCAGCCACTGGCGGATGTCTTCCAGCTGAAAGCCAAACTTGCGGCCGCGCAGGATCAGCTTCATCCGGGCGCGTTCGCGCGGCCCGTAATACCGCGAGCGTCCTTCACGATCGGGCTGCAACAGCTCGATATATTCGTAATAGCGCAACGTGCGGGGGGTCACGTCGAACGCCGCGCACATTTCCTTAAAGCTCAAGCGGTCGTCTGCCATGGCCCTCGTCTCTCCCTGATGCAAAGCCTAGGCTGCAACCGCCGCTTGCGCAACAGGTGCCTTGCCCCCCGGCACGGCCAGCCCCATAAAGTGATCAACGACCCAAAGGAACCCGCCCCATGTCCGACATGCTGCGCATCGCACGCCAGTTCATCGAGGCCCTGCCGCACAGCCGCGATCTGGGCATGACGGTCGAGGATATCGCACCGGGGGTGGCCGTGATCTCGATGCCCTTCGATGACCGGCTGGTGGGGGATCCGGACACCGGCGTGATCTCGGGCGGGGCGGTGTCGGCGCTGATGGACACGTGTTGCGGGGCGGCGGTGATCGCGCATCCCGACAATGGCGGGGCGACGGCCACGCTCGATCTGCGCATCGACTACATGCGCGGCGCGACGCCGGGGCAGGCGATCACCACGCGCGCCGAATGCTACCACGTCACGCGCTCCGTGGCCTTTGTGCGCGCCACCGCGTGGGACGACGACCGCGACAACCCGGTGGCGTCGGCCACCGGCGCCTTCACGGTGGAGGCACGGCCATGAAGCGCCCCGAACCCGTGCAGGTGATCAAGCAACGGCGCGACGCGGCCCTGCACGCGCTGGTCGACCACGTGCCCTACATCAAATATCTGGGCCTCACCTTCGACCGGCGCGGAGACGAGCTGACCGGCGTGCTGCCCTTTGATGAAAAGCTGATCGGCAACCCGATGCTGCCCGCCCTGCATGGCGGGGTCACGGCGGCCTTTCTCGAGGTGACGGCGATCATCACCCTGTCCTGGTCCTACCTGTGGGAGGACATCGAAAGCGGCGCGCTGGAATTTGACGCGCGCGCCGATGTGGCGCTGCCGCGCCTGCCCAAGACGGTGGATTTCTCGGTCGATTACCTGCGCTCTGGCCTGCCGCGCGACGCCTATGCGCGCGCACGGATCAACCGGGCCGGGCGGCGCTATGCCTCCGTGCATGTCGAAGGCTGGCAGGACAACCGCGACAAGCTCTTTGCCCAGGCCACCGGGCATTTCGTCATGCCCCAACGGCGGTAGATGGAGGCCACAGCCCCCACCGCGCCTCCCGCGCCACTCACGCACCGCCGGGTGCTGAAAATCGCGCTGCCCATCGTGCTGTCCAATGCCACCGTGCCGATCCTCGGTGCGGTGGATGTGGGCGTGGTGGGCCAGATGGGCGAGGCGGCACCGATTGGGGCCGTGGCCATGGGCGCGATCATCCTGACCACGATGTACTGGATTTTCGGGTTCCTGCGCATGGGCACGGTCAGCCTTGTTGGGCAGGCCGCGGGCGCGGGTGATGACGACGAAGTGTCGGCCTGGCTGACCCGCGCGCTGCTGGTCGCTGTCGTGGGCGGCGTGGGGCTGATTGCGTTGCAGGTGCCGCTCTTCTGGGCCGCGTTCCAGCTGTCGCCCGCCAGCGCAGTGGTCGAGAGCCTGACCCGCGACTACCTCTTTATCCGCATCTGGACGGCACCCGCCGCGATCGCCGTCTATGCGCTGACCGGGTGGCTGGTGGCAATGGAGCGGACGGGCGGCGTGTTCTGGGTCCAGCTGGTGATGAACGGGGTGAACATCATCCTGAACTTCGTCTTTGTGCTGGGGTTCGGCTGGGGCGTGCCGGGGGTGGCGATTGCCACCGTGATCGCCGAGGTGATCGGGGCGGGGCTGGGCCTGTGGTTCTGCCGCGCGGCGTTTTTGCGGCCCGCATGGCGCGACCGGGCCCGTGTGCTGCGCCGCGCCGCGCTGGTGCGCATGGCGCTGCTCAATACGGACATCCTGTTGCGCTCGGCGATGCTGATGGTGATCTTTTCCAGCTTTGTGTTTCTGGGCGCGCGGTTCGGGGACGTGACGCTGGCCGCGAACGAGGTGCTGATCCAGTTCATGTACATCACCGCCCACGCGATGGACGGGTTCGCCTTTGCCGCCGAGACGCTGATTGCGCGCGCCTACGGGCGGCGCGATCCCGTACGGGTGCGGCGTTCGGCGTTGATGACGGGCATGTGGGGGATGGTGGTCTGTGTGACGACCGCACTTGGCTTTCTGCTGGCGGGGCCGTGGCTGATCGATGTGATGGCCAAGGACGCGGAGGTGCAGGCCACCGCGCGGGCCTACCTGTGGTGGATGGTGGCGGCGCCGCTTGTGGGCTGTGCCGCGTGGATGTTCGACGGGATCTTCATCGGCGCGGGCCGGGGCCGGGACATGCGCAACATGATGGCGATTTCATTTGTGCTGTATTGGCTGGCGGTGCTGGTCCTGCTGCCGGTGATGGGCAATCACGGGCTTTGGGCGGCGCTGCTGGTGTCCTTTGTGGCGCGGGGGGTGACGCTGGGGCTGCGGTACCCTGCGCTGGAACGCGGCGCGTCGGCCTGACCTGCGCGCGTCTTGCCGGTGCGGGACTGGGGCGCTGCCCCAGACCCCGAGGTATTTGACGCGAAAGGAAGGGGCGGGTCAGAGCCAGCTTTGACTTTGGGTGCCGACGGCCTCGGCGACGGACTGGAAGCCGTCTTGCTGCAACTGGGTGTCGAGGCCCTGCGCGATGCGTGCGCCAAGGCTGAGCCCGCCATAGACCAGCCCGGTATAGAGCTGCACCGCAGAGGCGCCCGCGCGGATCTTGGCATAGGCGTCGCGGGCCGAGGCGATGCCGCCCACGCCGATCAGGGGCACAGTCGTGAGCTGGTGCAGTTTGGCCAGCACGCGGGTGGATTTTTCAAAGAGCGGCGCGCCGGAGAGGCCGCCCTTTTCCGGGGCGTGCACGCTGCGCAGGCCGGTGCGGTCGAGGGTCGTGTTGGTCGCGATGATCGCGGACACGCGCGCGTCCTCGGCCACCTTGGCGATGTCGGCCAGATCCTGATCGGTGAGGTCCGGCGCGATCTTGAGGAACACCGGCACCCGGCCGCGCACCTGCATCACCCCGTCCAGCAGGGCCGCCAGCGCCATCGGCCCTTGCAGGTCGCGCAGTTTTTCCGTGTTCGGGCTCGAGACATTCACCGTGGCAAAGTCGATATGGGCCGCGCAGTGCTGCAACACGCGGGCGAAATCCTCGGCCCGGTTGGCGCTGTCCTTGTTGGCCCCGAGGTTGAGGCCCACGGGCACACCTTTGGGGCGGCGCGCCAGCCGTGCGGCAATCGCCTCCATCCCGTCATTGTTGAACCCGAACCGGTTGATCGCGGCGGCGTCCTCGGTCAGGCGAAAGAGCCGCGGGCGCGGATTGCCCGGCTGCGGCAGCGGCGTGGCGGCCCCCACCTCGATCCAGCCGAACCCGGCACGCGACAGTGGCGCGATTGCGGTGGCGTTCTTGTCGAACCCGGCGGCAAGGCCCACGGGGTTGGGCAGATCCATGCCCGCGACCTGCGTGCGCAGCCGGTCGCTGGTCACCGGGCCGGGCAGGGGGGCCAGCGGCGTATGCAGCGCCCTGAGCGCCAGCCCATGCGCGACTTCCGGATCCAGGCGGCGCAGCGCCCGCGTGCCGATGCGTTCCAACGTCCGTTTCATCCGAAGGCCGCGCCCCCGTCCGCAGGCCGACACCGGATCAGCCGCGAGGTCTTCACCGCCGCCTGCCGGTGCACGACGGCGGCCTGGTAGGCCGGGTCCGTGACCATGGCCAGAAACGCATTGCCCGACGGGTAGCGCGCGATAAACACCGCATCCCATGCCTCGTTCTCGGGGCCGATCAGCATGGTGTCGAACCCGCCGCGCCACAGGATCGTCCCGCCCACCGCCGCCAGCACCGGGGCCGAATGCTTGCCATAAAGCGCATAGGCCTGCGCCCCGGTCAGCCCGTCGCGCGCCAGCGTATGATCGCCCGGATAGTTGGCAAGATCGCGAAACGCGACAAGGTTCAACATCTCGATGGGCTGGTCGCGGGGCAGGTCCTTGAACGCGTCGAACTGGGCGCGGGTCGGGTCGATATGTGTCATGCGAACCCCGCGCCTGCCGGGAACTGGTGCACGCCGTCCACGATGGGCAGTGGCTGCGCCCAGTGCACGTCCTCGATCCGCATCTCGCGGTAGAGATGCGGGAAGAGCGCGCCGCCCCGCGACGGCTCCCACCTCAGATCATCGCCCAACGCATCCGCATCGACCGCCACAAGGAACAGGTCATCCACATCGGCGAAATACTTGGCCGCCGTCTCGCCCGCCTGTGCGGCGGTGGAGAAATGGACATAGCCGTCAGCCACATCAATGGGCGCGCCAGCGGTGGTGCGGTTGCGGCGCAGCTCGGCCCATTCGGGGGCGCGGAAAATCTTGTAAATCAACATGGGCCCCGCCTGCCCGACCGGCGCGGCCACGTCAAGCGGTGCGGTGACGCGGGTGAACGGATCGCCGCCGTCGGCAATCGTCAGCGTGTCGCCCGCCAGCGTGAACGCATACCGAAACACACCGCCATAGACCACGTCAAAGACCAGCTCCGCCCCATCCACGGTCACGGTCGCGCGCGTCTCTCCGGTGCGCATCGCCGCCCCATCCAGCTCGAAGATGCCAAAGAGGTCGATCTCGCCCGGCTCGGCATAGGTGAAACTGCCATTGGTGCGGAAATAGTAATCCGCGCCGCTCATGTCCTCGGCCCAGACGCCCAGCACGGTCTCGCCCGCGCCCAAAAGGCGCGTATAGCGTTCAGGCCCCCAGACCATCGCCGCACCACCCCCCTCGAACACCACGGGCAGATAGCGCGAAAAGGTCCGCCAGAGCCCCCCGGCGGTGACTTCGATCATCTGCGGGCGGCCATCGGGCAGGGTGCGTTCCCAGCGGTCGACCAGACCGGCGGGCAGCGGCGCACGGGCGCGCGGGGTGGGACGTTCCAGCATGATCCCCTGATGCCTGCCGCCCGTGTTTTGGTCAATACCGCCCCGACACGCAGCCGTCACACAGCCGTTGCGTCAGCATGGCACATCGGGCTTTGACTCTGGTCGCAGTCCCACGCACCATACCACCATAACCAATGAGGGAGACGACAATGACCCGATTTCTGATGGGTACCGCCGCACTTGCATTAAGCACCGGCATGGCCTCGGCCGAATATACGCTGCACATTCTGCACACCAACGACATGCACAGCCGCATTGAATCGATCAACCGCTTCGATTCGACCTGCAACGCCGAGGGCGAGGCCGAGGGCAAATGCTTTGGCGGCGTGGCCCGCGTGAAAACGGCGATCGACGCCAAAAAGGCCAGCCTCGGTAACCAGAACGTCGTGGTGCTGGACGCGGGCGACCCGTTCCAGGGCTCGCTGTTCTATACCACCTACAAGGGTGCGGCAGAGGCCGAGTTCATGGAGCAGATGGGCTATCACGCCATGGCCGTGGGCAACCACGAATTCGACGACGGCCCGCAGGGTCTGGCCGATTTCATCGAAAAGGTGACGTTCCCGGTGATCTCCGGCAACCTCGATCTGTCCTCCTCGGCGGAACTGAACGGCAAGGTGGGCAACCACGTCGTGCTCGAGGTCGGCGGCAAGAAGATCGGCGTGATCTCTGCGCTGGCCACGGACACGGTCGAAACCTCCTCGCCCGGCGCGGATGTCGTCTTTCAGGACGAGATCGAGGCACTGGCCGCAGATGTCGCCACGCTTGAGGGCGAAGGCGTCGATATCATCATCGCGCTGAACCACGTGGGCCTGAACAAGGACCTCGAGATTGCCGAGGCCGTGCCCGGCATCGACGTGGTGATCGGCGGCCACAGCCACACGCTGATGACCAATGGCGACGATGAAACGCCCGCCTATCCGACCATGGTGGGCGACACGCCCGTGGCCCAGGCCTATGCCTACACCAAATATCTGGGCCACCTGACCGTGACCTTTGACGACGACGGCAACGTCACGGCGGCCTCGGGCGATCCGATGCTGCTGGATGCGTCCGTGGAACCCAACGCGGCCTTTATCGACCGCATCGCCGAAATGGGCGCACCCATCGAAGAGATGAAGACGCGCGTTGTGGCCGAAGCGGCCGAAGCCATCGAAGGCGGGCGCGACACCTGCCGGGCGATGGAATGCCCCATGGGCTCGCTCATTGCCGACGCGATGCTGGACCGGGTCAAGGATCAGGGCATCGAGATTGCCATCCAGAACGGCGGCGGCATCCGTGCCTCCATCGATGCGGGTGAAATCACCATGGGCGAAGTGCTGACCGTGCTGCCGTTCCAGAACACGCTCTCGACCTTCCAGGTGCCCGGCTCTGCCATCGTCGCCGCACTTGAAAACGGCGTGGGCCAGATCGAGGACGGCGCAGGCCGCTTCCCGCAGGTGGCGGGCATGAGCTATGCGTTCGACGTCTCCAAACTGGCAGGTGAGCGTGTCAGCGACGTGATGGTCGGCGGCGCACCCATCGATATGGACAAGGTCTATGGCGTGGTGTCCAACAACTATGTCCGCAACGGCGGCGACGGCTATGCGATGTTCGTGGACGCGGACAAGGCCTATGACTTCGGCCCCGACCTCGCGGATGTGACGGCGGAATACCTCGCCGCCCAAGGGCCCTTCACGCCCTATACCGACGGGCGCATCACGGCCAAGTAACCGCAGGCCAACGACGAAACAGAAAACGCGCGGGGGGCATTCCCTCCGCGCGTTTTTTCATGGCCTCACTCTGGCCGTCACTGTGGCCCTCACTGGGCCGCGCGCAGCGTGTTGGCCCGACCGGGATAGGCGGTCTCGGCAAAGGCAATCAACTCCGACACCCGCGTCGTATGATGCGGAAAGGTCGAAAACGCCTGCGCCAGCCAGCGGAAAAACCCGCCCCGCTGATCCTTGCCCTGCCGCAGGAACGCATGCACGTTCACCTGATCGGCAATGTCCGTCCCCACCACCAGCTTCATCATCGCGTGCACCGCCACATGGATGTCCCCGTCGATCATCGCCAGCCCCAGCCGGTCCCCCGACAGCTTCAGCGCACGCTCGTACGGATAGAGCAGCAGGTTGAACACAAACAGCTTCTCCACCCCGTCCAGATAGGCCTGCAACCACATGAACCGGAAATGCTTGGACGCCAGTGCACCCACGAAACGCCCCACCAGAAACCGCACCTCGTCCGGCCCGTTCTCCGGGCGCATCAGCTCCGAATTCAAAAGCAGCACCTTGACGTTCAACAGCGGCATCAACGCCGCATTATACGTCCCGTCCTGATAGACATAGGCGTCGATGGGCCGGTCATAGCCGAAATGCACCTTCGCCTCCTCGATGGCCGCATGGGCGCGCGGAAAACTGTCCGCCGTCACCCGGATGGTGTTGTTCATGAACGACGCCACATAGAGGCGCAGGCTGAACCACAGCACAAACAGCACCACAGGGGCCGCCAGCAGGATCAGGCCCAGCGACGCCACCGTCAGCAGCGCAATCAGGATCCCCAGCGGGATCAGCACGAACAAGGTCAGCAGGAACCGCGGGCTTTCGGTCGGATGGCGCAGCGCGGACAGGTCTTTCTTCGACAGGGGCATCGGGAAACTCCTTGGTCAAATGGGGCGGGGCGCAACCCGCACCGCATGGAAAAATCAAATCGTCTGAAATCGTCAAAAAAATTCACGTGGGGGTAGTATAGCAGATCCACGCCCACCGCGCCACGCGCGCAGGCTGGCACATCCCGCGCAGCGCGCTAGACTGGCCCCATGTGTGGACGTTTCGCTGTCACCCTCCCGCCCGACGCCATGGCACAGCTCTTTGCCGCCGTGCCCGCCAATGACCTGCCGGATGTGCCCAACTACAACGTCTGCCCCACCAACGCGGTGCACGTGGTCACTACGGATGATGGCCAGCGCAGGTTGGGCGCGATGCGCTGGGGCTTCATCCCGCACTGGTACAGGAAACCCGGTGACGGCCCGCTCCTGATCAATGCGCGCAGCGAGACGATCGCGGAAAAACCCGCCTTTCGCGCGGCCTGCCGGGAACGGCGCGGGGTCATCATCGCCTCGGGCTTTTACGAATGGACCCGCGACGGCGACACGCGCCTGCCGTGGTACATCACGCGCACCGACGGCGCGCCGCTGGCCTTTGCCGCGATCTGGCAAAGCTGGCAGGCCAAGGGACAGGACGACCCGCCCCTGCGCACCACCGCCATCGTCACCACCGGGGCCAATGCGCCCATGTCCGCCATCCACCACCGGATGCCGGTGATCCTCGAACAGGACGATATCGCATTGTGGCTGGGAGAAACGGGCAAGGGCGCGGCCACGCTCATGCGCGCCGCACCCGATGATGCACTGCGTTGGCACAGGGTGGCGCGGGACGTGAACTCCAACCGGGCCTCAGGCCCCCAGCTCATCGACCCGCTGGACGTGCCGCCCGCCGATTAGTTCAGCGGCGCCGTGGCAAAGCTGACGGTGCCGACGACAACATAGTTGCCTTCGCTGTCCTTGGCGTTCTTGTTGTAGAACTCGTTCTGGTCGCCCTTGTTGAACTGCAACGACACGGTCGCGCCGTTGGTGATCGGGCCCAGTTCCCAACTGTTGTTCTTGGCAATAATCGTGTGCTGGGCGCCCGACTGGTTGTTGAACCGCACCGTGTCGCCGTCGTTGACATAGGTCACGGCCGGGAAATAGGCGTCCGGAAGGATCAGGATGGTATGCTCGGCCGCCTGGGCCGCTGTGGCCGAGGCCAGCGTGGCGACGGTCGCCAGTAATGTGATCGCGCGCTTCATGGCAGCACTCCTTCGTTTGTTTCGGCATGTGGCCCGGCCCCACCCGCACCACAGAATCATCTGACCGTTTCTTGCCCGCGCATTGCGGCACAATTGCGGCGCGGATGGGTCAGTCGCGCGGCAGTTGCGTCAAAATCCACGCACGAAACGACCGCAGGCTGGGCGGGGCCGGGCGGTCTGCGGGCCAGACAAGGTAATAGTCGCCAATGCTCTGTCCGCCGCGCCCCGCCGCCGGAACCAGCGCGCCGCTCTCCAGATGCGGGGCGGCCACAAAGGTTGGTAACAGCGCCACGCCCAGCCCGTGAATGGCCGCCTGCGCCATGGTCGAAAACTGGTCGAACACCATGCCGGGGGCGCTGGGCGCGGGGATGTCATGGGCCGCACACCACCGCGCCCAGGCGCGGGGCCGCGTGTCCAGATGCAACAGCGGCAGGGCGCGCAGATCGGCGGGCGCGGCCTCTTCGGGCACAAGGCCCGGTGCGGCCACGGCAACCACCGTCTCGGGCATCAGGGGCAGGTAATCCGCCCCCGGCCAGTCGCGCCGCCCGAAATGAATGGCCGCGTCAAAGGGCTGCGTGCGGAAATCAAACGGGGCCAGCCGCGTCGACAGATTCACCGTCACCTCCGGGTGCGCCCCTGCGAAATCCGCCAGCCGCGGGGCCAGCCAGTGCATGCCAAAGGCGGGCAGGATCGCGAGGTTCAGCGCGCCGCCCTCCGGGTTCGCCCCCGCCGCCACCGACGCCGACCCCAACCGGTGCAGCACGTCCCGCACCTGTCCGACATAGCTGCGCCCAACCGGCGTCAACACCAGCGCCCGGCCCTGCCGCGCAAACAGCTGCGCACCGATCTGGTCCTCCAGCGTCTTGAGCTGGCGGCTGATCGCACTCTGCGTCAACGACAGCTCCTGTGCCGCCGCCGTGGCCGATCCCAGCCGCGCTGCCGCCTCAAAGGCCAGCAGGGCAGGGATCGAGGGCAGGTATCTGCGATGGGCAAACATATGAGTTTTTCTCATGGATTGCAGGACAAGCCATCGTTAGATGTTCGCCGCGATCTCTGCAATACTGCCGCCCAACCGCACTTGCCCGAGGAATGCCGCCATGAACGCAGAAACCAAGGTACTCAAAGCCAAGGACGCCCCCGATCTGGGCAGCTTCGACTGGTCCGACCCCTTCCGCCTGTCCCAGCAGCTGTCCGAGGACGAGCGGATGATCCAGGCCTCCGCCGCCGCCTACGCCCAGGAAAAGCTGGCCCCCCGCGTCGTCAGCGCCTTTGCCGATGAAACCTCCGACCCCGAAATTTTCGCCGAAATGGGCGCGATGGGCCTCTTGGGTGCAACCTTGCCCGAGGAATACGGCGGCCTGGGCGGCTCCTACGTCTCCTACGGCCTCATCGCCCGCGAAATCGAACGTATCGATTCGGGGTACCGGTCAATGATGTCCGTGCAATCCAGCCTCGTGATGTACCCGATCTATGCCTACGGCTCCGAGGACCAGCGCCGCCGCTACCTGCCCAAACTGGCCTCGGGTGAATGGATCGGCTGCTTTGGCCTGACCGAACCCAACGCAGGCTCCGACCCCGCGGGCATGAAAACCACCGCCAAAAAGGTCGACGGCGGCTATGTGCTGAACGGGGCCAAGATGTGGATCTCCAACGCCCCCATCGCCGATGTTTTCGTGGTCTGGGCCAAATCCGACGCCCACGACGGCAAGATCCGCGGCTTTGTCCTCGACAAGGGCACCAAGGGCCTCTCCGCGCCCAAGATCCAGAACAAACTGAGCCTGCGCGCCTCCATCACCGGCGAGATCGTGATGGAGAACGTCGAAATACCCGACACCGCGCTCTTGCCGGATGTGCAGGGCCTCAAGGGGCCGTTCGGCTGTCTCAACCGGGCGCGCTACGGCATCGCGTGGGGGGCCATGGGGGCGGCCGAATTCTGCTGGCACGCCGCACGCCAATACGGGCTCGACCGCAAGCAATTCGGCAAACCGCTGGCGCAGACCCAGCTCTTCCAGAAAAAACTCGCCGACATGCAGACCGAGATCACGCTGGGCCTGCAAGGCGCGCTGCAAGTGGGCCGCCTGATGGACGCAGCCCAGGCAGCCCCCGAAATGATTTCCATCGTCAAACGCAACAACTGCGGCAAGGCGCTGGACATCGCGCGCATGTCCCGCGACATGCACGGCGGCAACGGCATCTCGGGCGAGTTTCAGGTGATGCGCCACATGATGAACCTCGAAACCGTCAACACCTACGAAGGCACCCATGACGTGCACGCCCTGATCCTGGGCCGCGCCCAGACGGGCCTTCAGGCCTTCTTCTGATCCCACGGGTATGGACCGCGTCTCGATCGTACATGACAATTTCCTGCGCCGGGTGGCGGCGCGGGACCTGCCCGAGGCGTCCCCGCACGGGCTGGACGCAGGCACCAGCCGCGCGCTCTTTGACGCGCAATGCCTGACCCGCGCGCTCGATATCGTCAGCCGCGAGATGCAAAAGGCGGGGCAGGGGTTCTACACCATCGGCTCTTCGGGGCACGAAGGCATGGCCGCCGTCGCCCATGCCCTGCGCCCCGACGACATCGCATTCCTGCACTACCGCGACGGCACGTTTCAGGTCGCCCGCGCCGCGCAAAAGGGCCAGGACATGTGCCGCGACATGCTGCTGTCCTTCGCCTGTGCGGCAGACGACCCCACCAGCGGCGGACGCCACAAGGTGCTGGGCAGCCGCGATCTCTTCATCCCGCCGCAAACCTCGACCATCGCCAGCCACCTGCCCAAGGCGCTGGGCGCGGCCTACGGTCTGGGCCTTGCACGGCGGAACCGCCCCGATCTGGCGATCCTGCCCCGCGATGGCATCGCCGTGGCCTCCTTTGGCGACGCCTCGCTGAACCACTCCACCGCCCAGGGCGCGATCAATGCCGCCGGGTGGACCTCCGTTCAGGGCGTGCCGCTGCCACTTCTGCTGATCTGCGAGGACAACGGCATCGGCATCTCGACCAAAACGCCCACCGGTTGGGTCGCGGCCAGCCTCGCGCACCGTCCGGGCCTGACCTATTTCACCGGCGACGGCTGCGACCTCTGGGACGCGCACCGCGCCGCGGCTGAGGCGGCGGCCTTCGTCCGCACCCACCGCAAACCCGCCGTGCTGCACCTGCGCACCGTCCGCCTCTATGGCCACGCGGGCGCGGACGTCGCGACCAGCTACCTGCCGCGGGCCGAGGTCGAGGCCGACGAGGCCAACGACCCGCTGCTGACCACCGCCGCTGGCCTCATCGCCCAGGGCATGGCACCGGACGACATCCTGCACATCTATCAATCCGCCCTCGACCGCACCCGCGCCGAGGCTGCCGAGGTTGCCAAGGCCCCCGCGCTGCCCGACGCACGCGCCGTCATGGCCGCCATTGTGCCGCCCCCCCGCGCCGCCGCCCCCACCAACGGCCCCGACGTGGACCAGCGCCGCACCACCTTCGGCAGCGACCACGCCCAGCTGGACCAGCCCCAGCCGATGTCCCGCCTGATCAACTGGGCGCTCACCGACCTGATGCTGGCCCACCCCGAAACCGTGATCATGGGCGAGGATGTGGGCCGCAAGGGCGGCGTCTATGGCGTCACCCAGAAATTGCATGCCCGCTTTGGCCCCGCCCGCGTGATCGACACGCTGCTCGACGAACAATCCATCCTCGGACTGGCCATCGGCATGGGCCACAATGGCTTTGTCCCGATGCCCGAAATCCAGTTCCTCGCCTATCTCCACAACGCCGAAGATCAGCTGCGCGGCGAGGCGGCGACGCTGCCCTTCTTCTCCAACGGCCAGTGGACCAACCCGATGGTGCTGCGCATCGCAGGCCTCGGCTATCAAAAAGGCTTCGGCGGGCATTTCCACAACGACAACGCGCTCGCCGTGCTGCGCGACATCCCCGGCCTCGTGCTGGCCTGCCCGTCGAACGGGGCCGACGCGGTGCAGATGCTGCGCGAATGCCACCGGCTGGCGCGCGAGGAAAACCGGCTCTGCGTCTTTGTCGAACCGATTGCGCTCTACCCGATGCGGGACGTCACGCCGGGCGACGGCGCGTGGATGCGCAGCTATCCCGCGCCCGGCACGACACTTCCCATGGGCGAGGTCGGCGTGGACGGCGGCGGCGACCTCGCCATCGTCACCTTCGGCAATGGCCGCTATCTCGCCGAACAGGCCGGGGTGGACAACGCCCGCCTGATCGACCTGCGCTGGCTCGCCCCCCTGCCGCTCGACAGCCTGCTGGCCGCCGTGGGCGATGCGCGCCACATACTCGTCGTGGACGAGACCCGTAAATCCGGCGGCGTGGCCGAGGCGGTGATGACGGCCCTCTTCGAGGCGGGGCACACCCGCGTCGCGCGCTACACCGCCGACGACAGCTTCATCGCCACAGGCCGCGCCTATGCCGCGACGCTGCCCTCAGCCGAGGGCATCCGCACCGCCGCCGCCGCCCTGCGCGCCAAGGGTTAAGGCAGAGTTACCGGCTCCACGGAAACCTTAACGACAGGCGAAAATGAACAGGGCGCTAACGCGGGCGGGCCAAGCAAAACGTACAGCCCCGGCCCAAAACTGTACGTTTTGCCCCAAAACCCCGCATCACCCCGGATAGGCGCGCGCAAAAACGTACAGTTTCCCACCAATTCCGTACATTTTCCCCGCAAACGGGCACCGTACGCTGCGTTTACCCCTCCGTACGCTCCATCGCGTTCGACCGCGCAATCAGGTCCACGCCCATCTGCGCCATCAGGTCCATGTAGTCGAGGCAAACCCAGTTCTCTGCGATCTGCCCGCCCGCGCAGCGGTAGAAATCCATCACCCGCAGCGTCAGCGCCTTGCCCGTCGCAGCCACCCCCAGATAGGGGCCGCGATGGGTCATCGTCATCGACGGCCAGCCCGAGATCGCGGCGTAATTCCCCTGTCCGATCCGGGCATAGTGATTGCCCCCCTTGCGGTCCGGAAAGGCCGCCAGAAACGGCGCGCGGTGGTCCTGCACGAACCCGTCCCAACGGTAGTTCGATCCGACCCCGCCCGGCCCGTACCACAGCATGTCGTCAGCCCAGTATCCGCCCTTGCCGGTCTGCCCCTTGGACGCGCCGGTGTTGGGGTCATAGACGTGCAGATCCCCCAGCATCGCCTCGATCAGATCGAGGCTTGCCGCGCCATCCCCGCCGGGCAGAATGCCGTCATGGGTGGCCGGCCCGGGGAACAGCATCTCTGTCCCCAAAAGCCCGCCAAACGGATCCCGCCCCGCCTGCCGCATCAGGTCCGGCAGATCCAGGATCACCCGGGCCTCCACGATGCGGCCGTGCTCTACGCGGTAGAACTCGCCCGACCGCAAAAACGCCAACCGATTCGACGGCGCAATCCCCCAGAGCGGCCCCGCAAACGTGCCCACATAATGCGTCACCGCCGCAATCCAGTCGCCCCCGACCGCGCGCCGATTGGCCCCGGTGATGAAAATCTCATCGCGCCGCCGGACGTGCCGCAGTGCAGCGCGAAGTGGTGCAAAAACCGTCTCCCACGCCGCCGCGCGCGCCGCCACCTCATTCACGGGATGCGAGAAATAAAAGGCGCAATCGTCCGAAAACGCCGTCTCCAACGCGCGCTGCGCTGCGGCATCATCCTCTGCCCAAATCCCGGTCAATGCGGCGTGGATGCGCCCGATATCATCGCTCATCGTTTCAAAGCTCCCTGATTTTGCACACGTGTGCAAAAAACAGTTGCCAAGCCGCGGTGCGGATGTCTAGCCTCAATCAACACGCCGTGACGGGGGACCCAATGGCCGAAATCCAATTGCGCAATATCAACAAACGGTGGGGCTCCTTTGTGGGCGTCGACAACTTTGATCTGACCATCGCGGACGAGGAATTTCTGGTCCTGCTGGGGCCGTCGGGCTGTGGCAAGACGACGACCATGCGGATGATCGCGGGGCTGGAGGACGCCACCGACGGCGACATCGTGATCGACGGCAAACGGGTCAACGATCTGGACCCCAAGGACCGCGATGTGGCGATGGTGTTCCAGTCCTACGGGCTCTATCCGCACCTCAACGTCTACGAGAACATCCGCTTCCCGCTCAAGGTGCGCAAGGTCGATCCAGCGACCCATGACGAACGGGTGCGCCGCGCCAGTGCGATGGTGGAACTGGACGAATTCCTGCACCGCAAACCTGCCGAACTCTCGGGTGGTCAGCGCCAGCGCGTGGCGCTTGCCCGTGCCATCGTGCGCGAACCCAACGTGTTCCTGATGGACGAGCCGCTGTCGAACCTCGATGCGAAACTGCGCGTGTCGACACGGGCGCAGATCAAGAACCTCAGCCACGAGCTGAAGGTCACCACCGTCTATGTGACCCATGACCAGATCGAGGCGATGACGCTTGCCGACCGAGTGGTCGTGATGAAGCAGGGCAAGGTGCAACAAGTTGGAACGCCTACGGAAATTTACGATCACCCGGCCAATACCTTTGTCGCGTCCTTCATCGGATCGCCCGCGATGAACCTGATGGACGGCACCATGTCCGGCGGCACATTCACCGGCGACAATGTCAGCATCTCGGGCCTGTCCGCGCCGGACGGGCCGGTCACCATGGGCTTCCGCGCCGAAGACGCCGAGCTGTCCGAAGGGCAGGGCGAGATCACCGCGCCGATCTACACGATCGAGCTTTTGGGCGACGCCACGATGCTTACCGTGCGCGCGGGCGGCCAGCTGGTGTCGGTCAAGGCGCACAAGGAGTTCCGGGCCGAGATCGGCGACACCGTGACGTTCCGGGTTCCGGCGGGCATTTGCCACGCCTTTTCCTCTTCCGACGGCGAACGCATCGCCTGAGGGAACCGTCCGCGCCCCGGCATGGGGCAGGACCAATCAGGCCGGTGCAGACTTGCAAGATGCACTGGCTCTTAATGCAACAGGGAGTTTGCACATGTACTTGAAGAAACTGGCACTCGCGGGCGCTGTCTCGTTGATGGGCACGTCGGCATTTGCCGCCTGCGCCTATGAAAACACCGTGCCGCTGAAGTCGCTGTCGGCGGGGTTCGAAGCATGGAAAGCCGTCACCGACGCGATGGCCGAATGCGGGAATTTCCAGGCCGAGCTGGACCAGGAATTCCGCACCAAGCAGCCCGCGGCGTTCGAGGCGAACCCGTCGCTCTATCACATTGGCGGCGTGTCCAACGGCACGATCACACCGCTGCTGAACGCAGGCACGATCCGCCCGCTGGATGATCTGGTTGCCAAGTATGGTCAGAACCTGTCGCCCAACCAGCTGATCCGCGTGGACGGCCAGATCATGGCCGTGGCCATGATGGTCAACACCCAGCACCTGATGTACCGCGAGGACATCTTCAACGATCTGGGCATCGACACGCCGACGTCCTGGGATGAAGTGTTTGCCGCCGCTGAAAAGATCAAGGCCGCAGGTGTCGTGGATCACGCGATTGGCGCGACCATGAAATCCGGCTGGAACCTGGCGCAGGAATTCGTGAACATGTATCCCGGTTTCGGTGGCACGTTCTTTAACGACGACAACACCACCGCCGTGAATTCCGAAGCGGGCATGAAGGCACTGGCCACCATGCAGAAAACGCTCGAGTTCACCGATCCCGAGGTTCTCGTCAGCGACAGCACCTACGTGCAGCAGCAGTTCCAGCAGGGCAAGATCGCGATCTCCAACCTCTGGGCCAGCCGTGGTGGCGCGATGAACGACGCCAACGAAAGCACTGTGGTGGGCAAGGTCAAGATGGCGGCCGCACCAGTTGCCATGGACGGCGGCGCACCGGCCACGACACTGTGGTGGGACGGCATCGTGATCGCGTCCAACATCACCGATGAAGAGGCTGATGCCGCGTTCCGTCTGGCGATGGAAGGTCTGGACGAAGACATGGTCAAGGCCAACAACGATGCGGCCATCTGGCTGGTCAAGGGCTACGAGCCCGGCCCGCTGGCCGAAGGTGCGATTGCAACCGCAACCGCCACACCTGCGGCACCGCCCTATCCATCGACCACGCAGATGGGCCTGTTGCACACTGCATTGGGCAACGAACTGCCTGCGTTCCTGACGGGCGAGCGTGACGCGGCGGCGACGCTGGTTGCGATCGAGGAAGCCTACACCACATCGGCCAAAGAGGCCGGCGTGCTGCAATAAGCACTTCACTTGGCTGGCCGGGGATGTCCCGGCCAGCCGACGTTCCGGGGGATCCATGAAAACCGAGTATGATCATATCGTTGTGGGCGGTGGCTCTGCTGGATGCGCGGTGGCTGCGCGTCTTGCCGAACAACCGGGCGCACGCGTCTGTGTGATCGAGGCGGGGCCGTCGGATGCGGATTTGCGGGTCAAGGTGCCCTTCGGCCTGGTGCATTTGCTGGGCTCTGACCGGCGCAACTGGAAACGCCAGACGGTGCCCATGGCTGCTGCGGGAGAGCGCCGTGTGTCGGTGCCGCGCGGGCGGATGCTGGGCGGGTCGGGGTCGATCAACTCGATGGTCTGGTTTCGCGGCACCCGCGCGGATTTCGACGCCTGGCAGGTGCCCGGCTGGGACAGCGACACGGTATGGGCGGCCTTTGATGCGGTCGAGGCGCGCATGACACCCGCGCGGCTGCCGCATCCGCATCCCCTTTCTGAGGCGTTTGGCGCGGTCTTTGCCGCCAATGATCCCGGTGCGCCGCCCACGCCGGAACGGCAGAGCGCGGGCGTGTTTCACACCAACATGCGCAATGGCGCGCGCTGGTCCGCGGCGGACGGGTTCCTGCGTCCTTCGGGGGCCGAGGTGCTGACCGGGGCCGAGGTGGACCATGTTTTGTTCGACGGCCTGAGGGCGACGGGCGTGGCGCTGCGTGACGGGCGCAAGATCCTGGCGCGCGGCGGGGTGGTCCTGTCCGCCGGCAGCATCGAAAGCCCGATGATCCTGATGCGCTCCGGCATTGGGCCCGGTGCCGACCTCAGGGCCGCTGGCATCGACGTGCGGCTGGATGCGCCGGGGGTCGGGGCAAACCTGCACGACCATCCGGGCTTTGGCCTGCATTTCAAGGGGCGCGGGTCGGGTTATGGCCTGACGCTGGCGCAATTGCCCGCCTGGGCGGTCGCGCCGCTGCAATGGCTGGCGCTGCGGTCTGGACGGCTGAGCTCCAACACGGTCGAGGCGGGCGCATTCTATGGGCTGGGCGACAGCGACGTGCCCGAGATCCAGACGCATTTCCTGCCCTTCCTGATGGGCTGGCAGGGCCGCGCGATCATCTGGGGGGCGGGGTATTTCGCCGACGTGTGCCTGTGCCAGCCTCGGTCGCGCGGCGCGCTGCGCATCGGCGCGGACCGGTATGCGCCGCTGATTGACCTGAACCTCTTTGGCGACGACCGGGACCTCGACATGATGGTCGCCGCCGTTGCACGCCTGCGCGCGGTTCTGGACCGCGCCGATTTTGGCGCGCGCCGCGCGCCCGAGGCGTTCCCCGGCCGCAACATCACCGGTGACGCGCTGCGCGAGACGATCCGCACCCGTGCGGGCACGGCCTATCACCCGGTGGGCACGGTCGCGCTGGGTGGTCCGCTTGGACCCACCGGCGCGGTCAAGGGCGTCCAGAACCTCTGGGTCGCGGATGCCAGCGTCATGCCGCGCATCACAAGCGCCAACACAAACGCCCCGTCGATGATGATCGGCTGGCAGATCGGGGGCCATGTCGCCGCCGCAGCGACAAGGAAAGCAGCATGAAGTTCAAGACATTCTTCTGGTTCGTGGCGCCCTCGGTTTTCATGATGCTGCTGTTTATCGCGGCCCCGCTGGTGTCGGTGTTCCTGCAATCGTTTCAAGTCACCCAGCCGGTGGTCCAGCAGGTCGAGGTCGAAACCTGCACGCCCGGTTTCCTGACCCAGACCTGCACCACCGAACTCAAGACCGTGCCGATCATCGACGAGGTGACGGGCAAGGCCCAGACCACCACGTCCTGGGTCGGGTTCCAGAGCTACCAAAACGTGTTGCAGATGGACAAGGTCTGGGAGGCCGTGAGCGATGGCCGGTTGCGCGACATTCTCCAGATCGATTTCTGGAAGGCCCTGCGGTTCACGCTGATGTTCACCCTTGTCACGTTGCCGCTGGTCATCGGGGTGGGCCTGATGATCGCACTGGCCGTCAACAACGCGTCCAAGTCGCTGCGCGGGCCGGTGATCTTCGTGTCGCTCCTGCCGTTCATCATCACGCCGGTTATCGGGTCGCTGTCGATCTACTGGCTCTTTGTGGGCGACGGCATCCTGACTGCGACGCTGGAGCGCTGGACCGGGCAGGACATCGCGATGTTCGCCAATGCCTGGACGATCGAGTTGCTGATGTATTTCTACCGCGTCTGGCACGTTGCCCCCTTTGCCTTCGTGATCTTCTATGCAGGCCTCCAGACCGTGAACATGGACACGCTGGAAAGCGCGATCATCGACGGGGCCAACCGGTTCGAGCGGCTGCGCTATGTGATCGTGCCGCACCTGATGCCGCTGATCATTTTCATCGCGCTGATCCACCTGATGGACTGCTACCGCGTGTTTGACGAGATCATCGGCTTCCGCAGCCAGGCGCACGTGATCTCGCTGCAATGGCTGACCTTTGATTTCCTGACGCCCGACGATTCTGGCAACCGCGCCATCAGCCGGGCCGCGGCCAGCTCCATGCTGACCATGATCGGGATCGTCATCCTGCTGATCCTGCCACTGCGCCGCACATGGCGCGACCACAAGGGAGGGGCGCATTGATGTGCTGCCCCAAAGGGAGACCTGACCATGTCAAGTAAAGCCACCGCACAGCCGCTGTCGCTCAAGATCGCGTCGGGTGCCTTCCTGGCCTTCTGGTGCCTGATCGCCGCCTTCCCCATCGTGTGGATCGCGGTGATGAGCGTGAAATCCCCGCGCGACGCCTTTGCCGCCAGCGCCTGGGACGTGATCACCGGGCCCGCCACCCGCGCGGCCGGAAACGGGCTGAGCCTGCTCGACATCGTCCTCGGGCTGATCGTCCTGTTCCTCGCGATCCGTTGGGCGTTTACCCGCCTGCCGGGTCTGGTCCAGCAATTCACGCCGCCGGGCCTGATCGCGCTGGGCTGGCTCATCGGGGCGGCGGTCTATGGCATCCTCTTTGTGCTGGTCTTCTTTGGTGTGCTGCCGCTGGTGCTGGGTCCGCTCAACAGCGTGCTTGGCCCGCTGGGCACGCCCATCATCGGCCTGACGACCGAACATTACGTGGCGGTCTGGGGCGAGAACCAGTTCTACCGCAACTTCATGAACTCGATGATCGTGACGGCGGGCGTGGTGACCGTGTCGCTGACCGTGGGCACGCTGGCCGGGTACGGCCTCGCGCGGTCCGGTTCGAACCTCGCGTTCTGGCTGCTGATCGTGGCGCTGGTGTTCCGGGCGCTGCCGCACTCCGTACTTGTGGCGGGTTACTTGCCGTGGTTCATCAACTCGGCCGAAATCCTGCGCCCCATCTTTGGTGATCTGGCGCCCACTCTGTATGGCCAGCCCTGGGCCATCATCGCGGTGCTGGTGGCAATCAACCAGCCCTTCACCATCTGGATGCTGCGGTCGTTCTTTCAGAACATCCCCTCCGAATTGGACGAGGCCGCGCGTGTGGACGGGTGCAGCCACTTTCAGGCCTTCCGCCGCGTGATCATGCCGGTCATGTGGCCGGGCGTCATCACCACCGGGCTGTTCAGCTTCCTTCTGGGCTATAACGACTTCCTCGTCACCGCGCTGCTGCTGGATGCACAGAACCAGACGATGGTTCCGGCCATTGCAGGCTACTTCAACCGCGAAACCACCACGACCGATCAGGTCGAGGCGGTGGCTGCCGCCGTCTCCATCACAGCACCCCTGTTCCTTCTGGTCATGGTGTTCCAGCGCCAGATCGTATCGGGGCTGACGGCGGGCGCGGTGAAAGGCTGATGGCTTCTTCTGGCTAAAAATATCCTGGGGTCTGGGGCAGCGCCCCAGTCCAACAGGCACAAAAAGGACAGACAGATATGAAAGGTTCCCGCCCGGAACAAGCGGTCCTGACCCGCGACACCGACATGACCAAAACCGACGCCACCCGCGCGGTGATCGAAGGCATGGTCGACGGCCTGAACGACCACCGCATCGACGACATCGGCCAGTTCTTCGCCCAGTCGTTCCGCTGGATGGGCAATACCGGCTGCGGCACCAAGACGGGGCTGCAAGAGTTTCAGGACAACTGGCAGCGCCCCTTTCAGGCGGCGTTTTCCGACAAGGTCTGCGTGGACGAGGCGCGCCTTTACATGGGCGAGTGGGCCGCAGCCTTTGGCCGTCAGGAGGCCACGCATTCCGGTACATTCATGGGCATCGCGCCCACCGGCAAGCGGATCGAGATCCGCTACATGGACTTCTGGAAAGTCGAAGAGGACCGCATCACCGACAACTACGTGATGGTCGATTTTCCCCACGTACTCGCCCAGCTGGGGCGGGACGTTTTTGATGGCGAGGGTTGGGAGGCCTTCGATCGCGGCGAGAAGACCCCGCCGCGTCCCGATAACTGAGGTGACGAGATGACAATTGAGTATTTGAAGCGCGGCAAGCCAGAGGCGGAGCGGGCCGAAGACGACGCCAAGACACGGGCCATCGTCGAGTCGACTCTTGCCGATATCGAGGCACGTGGCGACGCGGCGGTGCGCGACCTCTCGGAGAAGTTCGACAGCTACAGCCCCGAGAGCTTCCGACTGAGCCTCGCAGAGATCGAGGCGCTGATCGAAGAGCTGACCCCGCGCGAGCTGGAGGATATCAAGTTCGCCCAGCAACAGGTGCGCGACTTTGCGCAGGCGCAGCGGGATTCGATGCTGGATATCGAGGTCGAGACGATGCCGGGCGTGATCCTCGGGCACAAGAACATCCCCGTGCAGTCCGTCGGTTGCTACGTGCCGGGGGGCAAGTTTCCCATGGTCGCGTCGGCCCACATGTCTGTCGCCACGGCGTCGGTCGCGGGTGTGCCACGCATCATCGCCTGCACGCCGCCTTGGCAAGGCAAGCCCAACGCGGCGGTGATTGCCGCCATGCATCTGGGCGGGGCGCATGAGATTTACGTGATGGGCGGCATTCAGGCCGTGGGCGCCATGGCCATCGGCACCGAGACGATTGACCCCGTGCACATGCTGGTTGGCCCCGGCAACGCCTTCGTCGCCGAGGCCAAGCGCCAGCTGTTTGGCCGTGTGGGCATTGACCTCTTTGCCGGCCCCACCGAGACGATGGTGATCGCGGACGACACGGTGGACGCCGAGATGTGCGCCACCGACCTCTTGGGACAGGCCGAACACGGCTACAACTCTCCGGCGGTCCTGCTGACCAATTCGCGCAAGCTGGCCGATGACACGGGCGCAGAGATCGAGCGCATCCTGACCATCCTGCCCACCGCCGACACGGCGCGCAAAAGCTGGGAGGACTATGGCGAGATCATCCTGTGCGACACCTATGACGAGATGCTCACGGTCGCCGACGATGTCGCCTCCGAGCACGTGCAGGTCATGACCGACCGGGACGACTGGTTCCTGGAGCACATGACCTGCTACGGCGCGCTGTTCCTCGGGCCGCGCACCAATGTGGCCAATGGCGACAAGGTGATCGGCACCAACCACACCTTGCCCACGAAAAAGGCGGGGCGGTATACGGGTGGTCTGTGGGTTGGCAAGTATCTCAAGACACACAGCTATCAAAAGGTCACCACCGACGAGGCCGCCGCCGAGATCGGGGCCTATGGTTCGCGTTTGTGCATGCTCGAAGGGTTCGTGGGCCACGCCGAACAATGCAACCTGCGTGTGCGCCGCTATGGCGGCATCAACGTGCCCTATGGCGAGGGTGCGCCTGCCCGCGACGCAGCGGAGTAGGCATGTCGGAGCAAAACCAACGCAACAAGGTCACGGCGCTCACGCTGTGGGCGGCCTTGGATCGCGATCCGGGCTCGGCGGCATCGCTGCTGGGGCGGGTTGGCCATTGGCAGGGGCCCGCGCCCATCGGCGTACAAACGTCGGGCGCGGATATTATCGCTGCCCTCTTTGCCCCGCTGCGCACGGCCATCCCCGACCTGCGGCGCGAAACGCACCTGTTTCTGGGCGGGCAATCCAGCGCGCATGAGGACGGGCAGGGCGACGGCGCCTATTGGGTCGCGGGCACGGGCTATTACACCGGGCGGGCTGTGCAGTCGGTCTTTGGCATTCCGGCCACCGGGCACGATCTGCGCATCCGCTGGGGCGAGTTCCTGCGCTTTGACGCGGAGGGGCAGATCACTCACGCCCAGACGATCTGGGACTTCGTGGACTGGTTCGACCAGATCGGCCTGCCCGTGTTGCCCAAGCCACGCGGGGCGCAGCATGTCTATCCCGCACCGACCGCCTATGACGGCATCCACGCGGATGCGCAGGATCACGATGCGACGCAGGAAACGCTGATCTTCGGGCGGGATTTCATTTTTGGCGGCCTGAACGGATTTGACGAAACGGATCTGTCCAGCATGGGCATGGCACGGTTCTTCCATCCGAACGTCAAATGGTACGGGCCGGGCGGGATCGGGGCGTGCCTGTCCCTGTCCGAATTCGAGACCCTGCACCAGCAACCGTGGCTGACGGCCTTTCCCGACCGCAAGGTGATGCACCTCGAAAGCCTCTTTGCCGAAGACCGGGTTCTGGCGGCATCGGGGCCGCGCGGCGTCGTGGGCAGCCATGGTGGTACCTATCTGGGCCACGCCGCCACAGGCGCGCCCATCGAGGTGTCGGGGCTGGATTTCTGGCTGCGCACCGAGGGCAAGTTTACCGAAAACTGGGTGTTTGTGGACATGGTCCACCTGTTCGCGCAGATGGGCGTCGACCTCTTTGCGCGCGCAAAGGAACAGGCGCAATGACAGACCGACACAGTGCACACAAGGATCTGATCGCGCCGGTGCGCGCGGCGATGTACGACTTTGATCTGGCGGGGTTGCGCGCCGCCCTGCATGCGGCTTGCGCGCCGGATGTGGTGTTTCGGCTGGCTTTTCCGTTTGAAAGCATCGCGGGCGTGGATGCCTATGTGGACGCGGTTTTCGCGCCGCTGGCCGCGGGCTGGCCCGACCTTGAGCGCCGCGATCACATCGTCATGGCCGGGCCCACGCCCGAAGGGGCCGATTGGGTGGGCTGCGGTGGCTACTACACCGCGACCGCAACCGCGCCGTGGCTGGATATTCCGGCCACAGGCCACATCGTGCACATGCGGTTCCACGAATTCTACCGCGTGGTGGATGGCAAGATAGTCGAGATGCAGGCGCTGTGGGACATCCCCGAGGTGATGATGCAGGCAGGTGCGTGGCCCATGGTGCCGTCGTTGGGGCGCGAGTGGCACGTGCCGGGACCGGCCAGCTGCGATGGTCTGGTGCCGGGGCCCTATGACCCGCAGGCCAGTGCGGCCTCGTGCCAGCACATCATCGACATGCTGGCGCACCTCAAGAAACACCCCAGCCAAGGTGGCGCGGAAGTCATGGAAATGGAGCGGTTCTGGCACCCGAAGATGATGTGGTACGGCCCCAGCGGCATAGGGTCCGGGCGCGGCATTGCGGGGTTCCGCAACTGGCATCAGATCCCGTTCCTGAACGGTATGCCCGACCGTGGGCAATATGTGGACGAGATCGTCTATCACTTCTTTGGCGACGGGAACTACGCGGCGGTGACCGGATGGCCGGACATGTACCAGACGATCACGCAGGGCGGGTGGCTGGGCCTGCCGCCGACCCATCAGCGGATCGAGATGCGGTCGCTGGATTTCTGGCGGCTGGAGAACGGGTTGATCCGGGAAAACTGGGTCATGGTGGACATGTTGCAGATGTATGACCAGCTGGGGGTCGATGTTCTGGCGCGCATGCGCGAGTTCAACAAGGCGCGGTCCGGTTTTGACCCTCAGACAGGGCGGGCGGTGGCGGCATGATCGTGCATGGGCGCGCCAGTTCATCGAATGTGCAGGCCGTGATGTGGGGCCTGACCGAACTTGGCCTCACGGCCGAGCGGCGTGATGTGGGCGGGCGGTTCAAGGGCACGGACACGCCCGCCTACCGGCGCATGAACCCGATGGGGCTGGTGCCGGTGCTGGAAGACGGGGATCTCGTCCTGTTCGAAAGCGCCGCGATCCTGCGCTATCTCGTGGGGCGCCCCGGCGCTGACGGGCTGGCCGCGGGTCCGCGCGATGACATGTGGGCCGAATGGGCCAAGACGACGCTGGCCCGCGCCTTTACCGAACCGGTGTTCTGGGCCTATTACCGCACCCCTGCCGCGGATCGCGACATGGACGCCGTGCACGCGGCACTGGCCCGGTTCGAGGGGTTCCTGAGCATGGCGATGGCCGAACGCGGCGCGCGCCCGTGGATCACCGGGGACCAGCTTGGGCTGGCCGACATCTGGGTCGGGCACCTGCTCTATCGCTACTTCAGCCTTGATTTGCCCCGCGCCGTGCCAGAAGGATCGCAGGCCTATTACGATGCGCTGACACAGCGGCCCGCATATCGGGACCATGTGATGGTGGACTATACCGAGCTGAAAGGGAGGCTTGTGTTTTGACCCAGTTGCCCCGAACCCCGTCCTTTGACCTGAGCGGCAAGCGCGCGCTTGTGACCGGGGCGTCCTCCGGCATCGGGCTGGGCTGCGCCGTGGCGCTGGCCGAGGCGGGCGCGCATGTGGTTTGCGCCGCGCGCCGGGCGGATGCGCTGGCCGATGTGGTGGCGGCGATGACCGAACAGGGATGGACCGCCAGCGCCCTGCCGCTGGATGCGTCGGACGTCGATGCCGTGAACGCGGTATTCGCAGATCCATACGATATCGTACTGAACTCTGCCGGCCTGGCGCGGCACGGCCCCGCCATGGACACCGTGCCCGAGGATTTTGATGCGGTTGTGGGGATCAACCTCAAGGGTGCCTATTTCCTGTCGACCGCGGCGGCGCGGGCCCTGACACGGGCAGGCAAGCCCGGCTCGATCATCCATATCTCGAGCCAGATGGGCCATGTGGGCGGTGTTGACCGCGCCGTCTATTGCGCGACGAAACACGGGGTCGAGGGCATGGTAAAGGCCATGGCCATCGAGTGGGGCAAGGCAAACATCCGCATCAACACGGTCTGCCCGACCTTTGTGCGCACCGCGTTCACCGAAAAATCCTTTGAAGATCCCGAGCGGTACGCCTGGATCATGGACAAGATCAAACTGCCCCGCGTGGCCGAGGTCGAGGACATCATGGGCGCGGTCCTGTTTCTGGCGTCGGACGCGTCGGCGATGGTCACCGGCACCTCGATGCTGATTGACGGGGGGTGGACAGCGGACTGATGCGTGATCCCATCACAGAACCGGTGAACGACTTGGAGCGCGCCCTGAGCGACCGCGCGCGCGCCGCGTGGAGTGCGATGCCGGACGACGTGAAGTTTGCCATGCGCAAGCGTCTTTTCCAGATGAACCCGATCAACGCGATCAAGGAAGTTGGGGTGCATTTCCGCGACGGTGCATGGTCGATCACGCCATTTCCTGATGCGCACGGGTTTGGAGAGTTGGGCCTTGCGGGTTGCAAGTACATCCATGACAAATTGTGCGAGCGACCAAACTGATGCCGGACAAGGTGACAGCATTGGATGTGGCCGAACGCGCGGGCGTGTCCCGGTCTGCGGTCAGCCGGGTGTTCACGCCCGGCGCATCCGTGTCCAAACGCACGGCGGACAAGGTGCGGCAGGCGGCGGATGCGCTGGGCTACCGGCCCAACGTGCTGGCGCGCAGCCTGATCACCGGGCGCAGCCGCATCATTGGCCTCGTCGTCGCCTACCTCGAAAACCACTTCTACCCCGAAGCCATCGAACGGCTGAGCCGCAAGTTGCAGGAACAGGGCTATCACGTGCTGGTGTTCCTGTCGTCCAACTCGGGTGAAGAGGCCGACGAGGTGATGGAGGAACTGCTGGACTACCAGGTCGATGGCATCATCGCCGCCAGCGTTGGCATGTCCAACGACCTCACGCAACGGTGCGAAGCGGCCGGCATCCCGATTGTCCTGTTCAACCGGGCACAGGATGACGACCGGCTGTCCTCGGTCACGTCTGACAATTATCACGGTGGGCGCAAGCTGGCCGAATTCCTGGTCGCGGGCGGGCACAGGCGCATTGCCCATGTCGCCGGGTGGGAAGGCGCCTCGACCCAGCGCGACCGCGAGGCCGGGTTTGTGGCGGGGTTGCAGGCCGCCGGGCAGAGCCTGCATGCCCGCGGCGTGAGTGATTTCAAGTTCGAGCAGGCCAAGCAGGTTGCGCGCGAGATGTTTTCAGGCCCCGACCGGCCCGATGCGGTGTTCTGCGCCAATGATCACATGGCCTTTGCCGTGATGGATGTGCTGCGCTTTGAGCTGGGCTTGCGGCTTCCGGACGACGTGTCTGTCGTGGGATATGATGACGTGACGCTGGCCGCCTGGCCCAGCTATGACCTGACCACGGTGCGCCAGCCTGCGGGCCAGATGGCCGATGCCACGGTCGAGATCTTGATGGATCGGCTGTCCGATCCCGAAACCAAACCCCGCCGAGTCGCGCTGGACGGACCACTGGTCCTTCGCGGATCGGCACGTTTACCCAAAGGATGGACCTCATGAAGGGTTTTTCGAACCGGTGGAAGGACTTCCCCGACTATATCATCGGTATCACCAAGGAGATCTGGGAAGATCGCGGCATCGCGACGCTGCATCACTATTACAGCCCCGATATCGTGGTGCGGTCGCCGGGGTCCGTGGTCATCGGCAATGAAAAGGTCATCGGGGCGACCATGGCGACCCTGGCCGAATTCCCCGATCGGACCTTGCTGGGCGAGGACGTGATCTGGAGCGGGACACCAGAAGAGGGGATGCTGTCCTCGCACCGGTTGCTGAGCACGGCGACGCATCTGGCCGATGGTGTCTATGGCAAGGCGTCGGGCAAAAAGCTGACCTACCGCATCATTGCGGACTGTCACGCGATCAATGATCAGATCAACGACGAATGGCTGATCCGGGACCAGACCGCGATCGTGAACCAGATCGGGTGGGAGGCCAAGGCCTATGCCGCCGACCTGATCGAACGTGAGGGCGGGATGGAAAACGCCGTGCGGCCCCTGACCCCCGCCATCGATCAGCCGGGACCCTACAAGGGCCGGGGCAACGACAACGTCTGGGGTGAGAAATATGCCGACATCCTGACCCGGATCATGGGCGCGGATATGGCCGCGATCCCCGCAGAATACGACCGGGCGGTGCAGTCGGAATATCCCGGCGGGCAGACCGGGCATGGCACCGGGCCGGTGGACCGGTTCTGGATGGGGCTGCGTGCGTCCTTCCCGGATGCCACCTTTACCATCGATCACCAGATCGGGCGCGACGACGACCTGATGCCGCCCCGTGCCGCGATCCGCTGGGCGCTGCATGGCAAACATGACGGGTGGGGGTATTTCGGGGCGCCGACGGGTGCGGAGGTCTATGTGCTGGGCATCAGCCATGCGGAGTTCGGCCCCTGGGGCCTGCGGCGGGAATATGCGCTTTTTGACGAGACGGCGATCTGGAAGCAGATTCTGCTCCAGACCGGCTGAGGTCGGATATGCATATTTTTGGAACAATGAAGGGGCAGGGGTGTGGAACGCTATGATGCGCTGATGTTCACGCCGGGGGTGCGCGCCCTGCAGGAGGCGGACGGATCGGCGGAGATGTATGCCCGAAATTACGGGCCGCGGACCCATGCGCTCAATGCGGATGAGGTGGCGTTTGTCGCGCAGCGCACGTCGTTTTATATGGCGAGCGTTTCCGAGACCGGGTGGCCTTATGTCCAGCATCGCGGGGGGCCTGCGGGCTTCCTGAAGGTGCTGGATGATCATACGCTGGCCTTTGCGGATTACCGGGGCAACCGGCAGCATATCAGCGAAGGCAACCTGGCGTCGGACAACCGGGTGTCGCTGTTCCTGATGGATTATCCGCGCAAGGCCCGGTTGAAGATGCAGGGTCACGCGACGGTCGTGCGGGCCGAGGATGCGCCTGCGCTTGCCGCGCGTGTCGCCGTGGACGGGCAGGGCCGGGTCGAGCGGGTGGTGACGATTGCGCTGGCCGCGTTCGATTGGAATTGCCCGCAGTTCATCACGCCGCGGTTCGATGCCGCCGAGATCGCGCAGCTGGTGGCGCCGGAGCTGGACAGGCAGCAGGCGCGCATCGCGGAACTGGAGGCCGAGATTGCGCGGCTGAAGGGGCAGGGATGACCGATATCTACCGTGCAGCAGAACGGTTGATGGGCATGGAGGATGCAGATTGGCGCCGTCATGCAAACCCGCTCAGCGTATGGACGCGGTTCACCTGTCTGCCCTTGATCGTCCTGGCCATCTATGCGCGCCAGTGGATCGGGTGGGGGGCATTGCCTCTGGTCCTGCTGGCGGTGGCGTGGACATGGATCAACCCGCGCCTGTTTCCGCCGCCTGCCGATTTCGGCAGCTGGGCGGCGCGCGGGACATTGGGGGAGCGCGTGTTCCTGGCGCGCCATCGCTACGACGTGCCGGCGCACCACATCCGAATGGCGCATATCCTGACCGGACTGTCCGCGCTGGGCCTTGTGCCGCTGATCTACGGGCTGGTCACCTTTGATGCGTGGGCCACGGGCGCGGGCCTTCTCGCGGTGATCCTGTCCAAGGTGTGGTTCGTGGACCGCATGGTCTGGATCCACGCCGACATGACCGACACACAACCGGGCGACCCTTTGCCCGACCCGACATTGCCACATGAAAGGACCACATCATGACCCCCGCCGAGATGGAGCCGCGCATCGTGCGCTATGGCGATCTTCGCCCCTGCAAGACCGCATTCATCGATGCGCACACGCCCGGCAGCGACCAGAAAGAAAACTTTACCATCATCGGTGGCGGTGTGTCGGAAAGTGCTGACCAGCATGTCCACATCTCGATCCCGCACGGGTTCAACATCGGCGCTGCCGGCCAGCCGCCCAAGTGCCGCAACTCGCTGCACAGCCACCGCACGGCAGAGGTGTTTTTTGTCCTGTCGGGACGCTGGCGGTTTTTCTGGGGCCGCTGGGGCACGGCGGGCGAGGTGGTGCTGGAAGAGGGCGACATCATCAACATCCCCACGGGCATTTTCCGCGGGTTCGAGAATATCGGCACGGACTACGGAATGATCATGGCGATCTTGGGCGGTGACGATGCGGGTGGCGGCGTGATTTGGGCGCCGCAGGTGATCGAGGATGCGACCGACCACGGCCTCGTGCTGGGCGAGAACGGCAAGCTTTATGACAGCAAGGCGGGCGATACGCTGCCCGACGGGATTGCGCCGATGCCGGTGCTGACCGAGGCGGAGCTTGCCGCCTATCCCGAAATGTCGCCGATGCAGGTCGTGGGCATGGGCGTGCGCCGCTATTGGGACATGGTGTGCCTGGCCAAGGATACCCCCTGCAAGGTGATCGGCGAGACCGGGATCATCCGCGACAAGCCCGGTTTCGAGGTGGATCTGGTCACGCGATCAAGTGCGAGCGACGAGATGCACCAGCATGACCGCCCGTCTGTCCTGATGCCCATGCGCGGGCACTGGCGGGTGACATGGGAGGGCGGGGCCACGACGCTGGCACCCGGTGACACGATGAGCGTGCCCGAGAACCTGCCCCATGCGGCGGTGCCGTCGATGACGGGTGAGGCATCGCTTTATCATATCGTGGGCACGGATGACCCGGCGGGACCCACATGGCAGGGATAGACGCCTCTCCGGACGACACGCAGCAGGTCTATGAACGGCAGGCCGAGGCCTTTGACGCAGGCCGGTCCCGCGCCTTGTTCGAGGCGCGCTGGCTGGCCCGGTTCACCGCCTGCCTGCCCGCGGGTGGTCGGGTGCTGGATCTGGGATGCGGCAGCGGTGATCCGATTGCCCGCTGGTTCATTGCCGAAGGCTTTGCCGTCACCGGTGTCGATTTCGCCCAGCCGATGCTGGACCTTGCGCGCGGGCGTTGGCCGGGTGGCGATTGGCGGTTGGGCGACATGCGCAACCTCGACCTGCCGGACCGCTTTGACGGGATCGTGGCGTGGAACAGCTTTTTCCACCTGCGCCCCGACGACCAGCGCACCTGCATTGGTCACATGGCCCGGCATCTTGTGCCGGGCGGCTCACTGCTGCTAACCGTGGGACCGGAGGCGGGCGAAGTATCCGGCACCGTAGGGGGAGAGCCGGTGTACCATGCCTCCCTGTCGCCCGCAGGTTACGCCACCTGCCTCGAAGACCACGGCCTGCGCCTGACCGGGTTTCTGGCCGAGGATCCGGACACCGACAAGGCCAGCGTGCTGATGGCCCGCAAAGACTGAACCAGGAGAGACCCATTGCCCGTTCTGACAACCCACACCGGCAGCCTGCCACGGACCCAAGAGGTCGTCGATTTCATCTTTGCCCGCGAGCGGGAGGAACCCTATGATCAGGCCGCCTTCGATGCGGCGATGACAAAGGCCGTGGATGACACGGTGGCCAAGCAGGTCGCCGCCGGGGTGGATATCGTAAGCGACGGCGAGACGTCCAAGATCAGCTACGCCACCTATGTCAAGGACCGCTATACCGGGTTTTCCGGTGACAGCCCGCGCAATGCGCCCGCGGACCTCAAGCAATTCCCCAGCTTTCTCAAGCGTTTGGCAGAGGGCGGCGGGACGCCGCAATATGCCCGCCCCATGTGCACCGGAGAGGTCAAAAGCCGCGGGCAGGGCGAGTTGGAAAAGGATATCGCCAACCTCAAGGCGGCGATGGCCAAGCACGGGGTGACGCGCGGTTTCATGAACGCGGCCTCGCCGGGCGTCATTTCGCTGTTTCTGCAAAATGATTTCTACCCCACGCGGGATGCCTATCTGGCGGCCCTCGCGGATGCGATGAAGGCGGAATACGAAACCATCGTCGCCGCCGGTCTGGACGTGCAGCTTGACTGCCCCGATCTGGCGCTCAGCCGCCATATGCTTTTTGCCGATCTGAGCGATGCGGAATTTCTCAAGATCGCCGACGCCCATGTCGAGGCGTTGAACCATGCGCTGTCGGATGTGCCGCAGGACAAGGTGCGCGTGCACATCTGCTGGGGCAATTACGAGGGGCCGCACACCTGTGACATCGACATGGACACCGTGTTCCCCACGTTGATGGCGACCAAGGCACGCTATGTCCTGTTCGAGACCTCGAATCCGCGCCACGCCCATGAATGGACCGTTTTCCGCGACCGCAAATCCGAGATCCCGGAGGACAAGGTGCTGGTGCCGGGTGTGGTGGACACCACTACCAATTTTGTCGAACACCCCGACGTCGTCACCCAGCGGCTGGAGCGGTTCACCGACATCGTCGGGGCCGACCGTGTGATCGCGGGCAGCGATTGCGGCTTTGGCACCTTTGCGGGCTTTGGCTCTGTCGATCCGGAGATCGCCTATGCCAAGCTGTCGGCCCTCACCACCGGTGCCGCGCGGGCCAAGGGGTAGGTTATGGACAGCGCCCTGCATGACCTGCTGAAATCGGTCGACACGCCCACGGTCTGCAACGCCATCGAGGTCGCGCAGGGCAAGCGCGGGTTCAACGGCTTTACCCGCGGCACGATGCTGGCCTCGGACCCGGATGGTGTGATGGTCGGCTATGCCCGCACCGCCCGTATCCGCGCCGTGGCCCCGCCGACCGAAGCACCGGAGGTGATCAAGGCACGGCGCATGGCCTATTACCGCTACATGTCCGAGGGGGATCGCCCCTCCGTTTGCGTGGTGCAGGATCTGGATGTGCCCGCCGCCATCGGCGCCTATTGGGGCGAGGTGAACACCAACATCCACAAGGCGTTTGGTCTGGCCGGAACGCTCACCGACGGGGTGATGCGCGATCTGGGCGACGTGGCCGAAGGCTATCCGGTGGTCGCCGGGTCCATCGGCCCCAGCCACGGCTTTGTGCACGTGGTGGATTACGACACGCCCGTGCGCATCTTTGGCCTGGACATCCGACCCGGTGATCTGGTCCACGCGGACCGCCACGGTGCCGTTGTGGTGCCGGAGGACGTGATCCCGCACCTTGCTGATGCCATCGCGACCCTGATGCGGTCCGAGGCCATCGTGTTCGACGGGGTCAAGGGCAAGCGCGTGACCTTTGACGAATTCGAAAGCATCTGGGCCGCGTTCGAGGCTGCGCGCACGTGACCCGCTGGGCAGCGGCGCTGATGCTGCTATGTCTGCCCTGCATGGGGATGGGGCAGACGATGGAACTGGAACCCGACTGGGAATATGTGGCCGACACGGTCATGGGCGGTGTCTCGCAAGGGGCCGCACGCCTTGAGACAGTGGACGGGCGGCAGGCCACGCGCCTGACCGGCACGGTGTCGCTCGACAACAATGGGGGCTTTGTCCAGATCGCGTTTGATCTGGCGGGTGGCGCGGTGTTCGATGCGTCCGGCTATACTGGCATCGCCCTCGATCTGCGCGGAAACGGAGAGGACTACGACATCCGCTTGCGCACCGACGCGCTGACCCGACCCTGGCAATCCTTTCGCACCAGCGTGACGGTCCCGCCCGCGTGGACAACCCTGCGGCTGCCCTTTGCGGCCTTTGTGCCCCACCGCACCGACGCCGCGTTCGATCCGTCCCGCCTGCGCCGCATCGGCATCCTCGCCATCGGCCGCGAGATGCAGGCCAACATCGCCGTGTCCGGCGTGCGCCTCTACCGCTAGTCGCGCGGCGCGGGCGCGCCCCCTTCGAAATTGTTGCCATTGACATAGTCGCAAGGCGGCTCCTGCATCTGCAAATGCAACCCGTCCCCGGTAAAGGGATGCGCGCGCGCCAGGTCTTCGTCCACCTCGATGCCCAGACCGGGCGTGTCGGGCGGTGTGATGAACCCGTCCTCGACCCGAATGCTGCCCTTGATCAGCTGGTCGTGGAACGATGTCTCGATCGTCTCGCACATCAGAATGTTCGGAATCGAGGCCGCCAGATGGATGTTCGCCGCCCACTCCACCGGCCCGGCATAAAGATGCGGCGCCATCTGCGCATTGTAGACCTCGGCAATGGCGGCAACCTTCTTCATCTCCCAGATGCCACCGGCACGGCCCAGGGCGGGCTGCACGATGGGCGCCGCACCGCTGCGCAGCACGGGCGCAAACTCGGCCTTGGTGGTCAGCCGCTCGCCCGTGGCCACAGGGATGCGCACCGCGCGCGCCACCTTGGCCATCTCCTCGACCGCATCCGGCGGAATGGGCTCTTCGAACCACAAGGGGCTGTAGGGCTCCAGCGCCTGACCCAACCGGATGGCCCCAGCGGTCGTGAACTGCCCATGCGTGCCAAAAAGCAGATCGGCCCGGTCGCCCACGGCGGCGCGGATCGCCTTGCAGAACGCCACCGACAGCGCAATGTCGCGCATCCCCGGCATATGCCCGCCGCGCATCGTGTAAGGCCCCGCCGGGTCGAACTTCACCGCGGTATAGCCGCGCGCGACACAGTCCAGCGCCGCCTCCGCCGCCATCTCGGGTGATGTCCAGAACGCGTTCAGATCATGATGCGGCAACGGATAAAGGTAGGTATAGGCCCGGATCCGGTCGTTCATCCGCCCGCCCAGCAGCGCATGCACAGGCCGCCCGCGCGCCTTGCCGAGGATGTCCCAACAGGCAATCTCCAACCCCGAAAACGCGCCCATCACCGTCAGGTCGGGCCGCTGCGTGAACCCCGACGAATAGGCGCGGCGGAACATCAGCTCGATGTTTTCCGGGTTCTCGCCCGCCATGTGCCGATCAAACACGTCCTCGATCACGCCGCGCATCGCCTCCGGCCCCACCGACGCGGCATAACACTCGCCCCAGCCGACAATGCCATCATCCGTGGTCAGCTTGACCAATATCCAATAGCGCCCGCCCCACCCCGGCGCAGGCGGAGCGGTCACGATGATATCCAGATCTTTCAATTTCACCGCACAGGCTCCTTCATCTTGCCAAATAAACTCCGGGGGGCCCGAAGGGCGGGGGCTGGCCCCCTCCTACCTGTCAAACAGGATAACGTTCCGCCGTGCCGTGCCGGATTTGGTGTCTTCGATGGCCTCGTTGATCTGGTCCAGAGACCAGCGGCCAGAAATCAGACTGTCCAGCTGCAACCGCCCCTGTTGATAAAGGTCGATCATCCACGGAATGTCGCGCTGGATCACTACGTCCCCCATCTTGGAGCCGACCATGCCCTGACCCGTCGCGGCCAGCATCACCGGCTCGTATTCCGTCATGGCACCCGAATGCGGCATGCCGACCATGATCACCTTGCCGCCTCTCCCGAGGTAACGCGGCGCCTGTTCATAGGCGGGGATAGCCCCAACCGTGACGATCACCGCCTCGGCCCCCTTGCCCCCCAGCGCCTTGTAGCTGGCGCGCCAGGGCGATTTGACCGTCGCCAGCACGCCATGGGTCGCACCAAAGGCCTTGGCGTCCTCCAGCTTGTCCTCGGTCATGTCCACGGCCACGATGCGCCGCGCCCCGGCAATGCGCGCGCCCTGAATGGCGTTCAGGCCAACGCCGCCCGCGCCGATGACCACAACGTCCTGACCGGCGCGCAACCCGGCGGCATTCACCACGGCACCCACGCCGGTGATCACGCCGCAGGCGATGAGGGAGGCGGCCTCTTTCGCGATGTCGCCGGGGATCTTGACCAGTTGTTTCTGGTCCACCACCACCTTTTCGGCAAAGGCCCCGCAGGCCATGGCCTGATGCAGCTTGGTGTCGTCCCGAGTGCGGATCGGGCCCTTGTCGCCGTCATAGGGCGTCTCGCAGATCGTGGGCTTGCCGCCCGCGCAGGACGGGCAGGTGCCGCAGGACCGGATCAGCGTGACAACCACGTGATCGCCTGGCGTGAGCCCGGTGACGCCCGTTCCAACCGCGCTGACGACGCCTGCCGCCTCATGGCCGTAGACCGCAGGCAGGCTGCCGCCCCATGCCCCGCTGGCATAAGAGATGTCGGAGTGGCAGATTGCCACCGCATCCAGCGTCACCTCGACTTCGCCCATCTCTGGCGCGCGCAGCAGGATGTCCTCGACCACAAGCGGCGCGCCGAATTCGTGGCACACGGCGGCTTTGATTGTTTGCATATTCGTCCCTTGCTCCGCCGCGTTTGAGTTACGGCGGTTTTGATCCCGTTCCGGTTTTCACGGACGGTGCCGCAGGATCCCTGGCACTGCAAGACAGTTTCCGACGTTTCAGGACCCAAGCGTGTCGCTGATGTCCGCGGGTTTCACCGATCTGTGCGTGATCAGGAACACCATCAGCGCCACGGCGACCAGCGCCCCGGCCAGAAAGAACGGCGCGCCGGGGATGTACAGATCGGCATCCGCCTTGGTGAATGTATAGAACATGCTGGTCATCATCAGCGGCGACAGGATCGTGGCAAGTGCCGCGATCGAGGTCAGCGCCCCCTGCAACTCGCCCTGTTGGTCGTCGCCCACGGCCTTGGACATGATCCCCTGCAGCGCGGGCGTGATCACCGCAGGCAACGCCGCGATAGGGGTCAGGATCAAGAGCAAGGTGCCCGAACTGACCACGCCGATCAGCAGGAAGACGCCAACATCCGCGACATGCCCATAGATGACCGCCCCGCGTTCGCCCAGCACCCGCAGGATCGGGCGGATCAGCCCCCCCTGCACGATGGCCATGGACACGCCGAACAGACCCAGCGACAGCCCCACCATCCCCGGCGACCAGTCAAACCGCTCGGCGGTGTAATAGGCCCAGATCGACGGATACACGACAAAGGCCACCTGGTAGATGAAGAACACCAAGAGAAGCGGCCCCAGACCGGGCAGGCGGCCCAGTTGCCAGAACACGCCCAGCGGGTTGGCGCGCCACCACGACATCGGACGGCGGATGCGGTCATTCACGGTTTCGGTCAGCACCAGATAGCCAAAGACCGCGTTGGCGGCCGCCAGGGCTGCGGCGGCATAGAACGGTGCGCGGGTGCCGTATTCGGCCAGAAACCCGCCCATGACCGGCCCCAGCACGAACCCCATGCCAAAGGCGGCACCGATCAGGCCGAAATTCGCGGCCTTCTCCTCGGGTGCCGAGATGTCGGCCATATAGGCATTGGCGGTCGACTGCGTGGCGGCGGTGATACCGCCCACGACCCGGCCCGCAACCAGCAGCCACATGGAACCGGCCACCGCCATCACCAGATAGTCGGCACACAGCACCACCAGCGACGACAGCAGCACGGGCCGCCGCCCGAACCGGTCCGACAGCGCGCCCAAAAGAGGGCCGAACAGGAACTGCATCGCGGCAAAGGTCGTGGCCAGCACACCGCCCCAGAGGGCGGCGGTGCCAAGGCCCGTGCCCTGCACTTCCTGGATCAGGTCGGGCATGACCGGCACGATCAAACCGATCCCCATGGCATCGATCATCACCGTCAGCAGGATAAAGAGGACCGGCAGTCTCAAAATGCGGCCACCCTTGCGGCAAAGGCGCGGGCCTCCCGTGGCGCGTCGCCCATTTGCGCCGCCGGTGAAAACAGGTCTTCGGACAGGGCAGGGTGCGCATCCCGCGCCACCTTGCGCAGTGGCGTGCCAGTGACGATGGCCGCGGCCACCAGCGCCTTGGTCTCGGCCTGTGCCTCGGGACGCGGCATCGTCGCGGCCAGAGCAAAGCTGAGCGCTTCGGCGTGCAAAAGGCCCAAGCCGCCCAGATGATCTGCCATGCGCGCAGGCGCGGGCTGCACCTCCGGCAGCAGCTTGGCTGCGGTTTCCACGGCACTGGCGGTGCAGAGCGCGATCTGCGGCAGCACCATCCATTCGGTGAACCACGCCGCGCCATCGCGCTGGTGCTGATGTGCTGCGGCCGCTTGCAGGCTGGCGCGCAGCCCGGCCATCTGGTGCCCGAGGGCAACCAGCACCGAGGGTGCGACGGGGTTCTGTTTCTGCGGCATGGTCGAGGACGACCCGGCACCGCCCAGCGTGACCTCGCCCGTGTCCGACCCGGTCAGGCCAATCAGCCCCTGTCCCAAGCCGGCCAGAGACGCGACCACCTGCGCCATCCACGCCGCGATGCGCAGGATCGGGCCACGGTCCGTGTGCCAGCTGCGCCCCGGATCGCCCAGCCGCAATGCCTCGGCCAAAGCGGCCCGCGTCGCGGCGGCCTCCGGCCCCAGCGCGGCACCCGTGCCCGACGCCCCGCTCAGCGACACCCACAGCGATTGCGCCCGCAGATCCGGCAGCGCCTCAAGCGCATCGGCCAGCGGCGCACCCCATTGCGCCAGAACGGCACCCCAGGACGTGACCGTGGCATGCTGGCCGTAAGTGCGCGCAGGCATGGGCAGATCCGCATGGGCCGCCGCCTGGGTTCCCAGCCCTGTCAGAACATCTCGCAGGCGAGCCTCCAGCGCGCTTAGCGTCTGGCGCAGGCGCAGCATCAGGCCTGTGTCGATGATGTCCTGACTGGTGGCCCCCCAATGGGCGAACTGCGCGTGTTCCGGCGCTTCCATCGCCGCGCGAAAGGCGGTGACGAGGCCCGGCACGCTGACCCCGTTGCGGGCGGTGGCATCCGACAGGCCCGCGGGATCAATCTGCACCTCAAGGCTCGAGCGATGGATAAAGGCGGCGCTCAGCTCGGGGATCACGCCTTGCGCGCCCTGCACCTTGGCCAGCGCGCCCTCGACCAGCAACATGGCGCGCACCTCGGCGCTGTCCGACCACAGCCGCCCGACCTCGCCCGTCGCAAACAGCGGCCCATACAAGGCCGAGGAAAAGACGCTCGCCGCCATGGATCAGATATGCCCCGTGGACGTCAGGAACTGGGTGAGCGTCTCCGCGTATTCCTGCGGCTGCTCCACACAGGGCAGGTGGCCTGCCCGCCGGATCAGGTGAAAGCGGCTGCCCGGCACCAGATCCACCGTCTCGCGCACCAGATCGGGCGGGGTGGCACCGTCCTCGCTGCCCGCAATGCCCAGCGTCGGCAGCCGCAGCGTCGCCGTCGTCGCATAGAAATCCGACCCGGAAATGGCCGCCGAACAGCCCGCATATCCCGCATCCGGCTGCCGCACCAACAGGTTGCGCCACAGCTCAAGCTCGGGTGTGTCAAGGAACGCCCGGGAAAACCACCGCTCCATCGTGGCATCGGCCAGCGCCTCGATTCCGCCGGCCTCGACAGCGGCGATCCGGTCGGCCCACATATCCTTGGTCCCGATCTTGGCACCGGTGTTGGACAGCACCATCGACCGCACCAGATCCAGCCGCTTGACCGCCAGCCCCTGCGCGATCAACCCACCGATGGACAGGCCCACAAAACAAGCCCCGGCGAAGCCGGTGCGCTCCATCAACCGCTCCACGTCGCTGACCAGCGTGCCCATGGCATAGGGCCCATTGGGGCAAGTAGACAGCCCATGCCCCCGCTTGTCATAGCGCAGGATGCGCAGCCCCGCAGGCAGCAGCGGCAGGATCGGATCCCACAGCCGCATGTCCGTGCCGAGCGAATTGGCAAAGACCACCGGCGCGCCATCCTTGGGCCCGTCGATGCGGAAATGCAGGCGAACGTCGCCCAGGTCGGCCATGTGCATGAATGTCAGTCCCTCAGTCGCATATGTGCAATGATCTGCCCGTGATCCGAGGCCAGCTTGTTATAGGGGGCCTCGGCATGGCTGCCATCGGTGAGATGATCGTTCAACACGCTGAAATAGTCCATCTGCCCGATGCTGTCCCTTGCGTCAGGCAGAAAGTGGCGCGACATAAAGATCTGGTCGATGCTCTCATAGACCCCGCCAAACGCTGCCGTATAGACCATGTCCCGCGTGGATTTGCGCACGAACTGTTTTTCCGCCGAATGCAGGCGCACGGCGTCAATGGCCTCGCGGATCTGCACGTCTTCCTCGGCGCTGTAGCGGTCGCGCGGTGTCTCGGCGTCATGGCGCAGCATCCAGGCATAGTTCTTGAACGGATGCTCGCCGCTGATGATTTCCGAACTGACGGCGTGTTCGCCATCGTTGAAATCCCCCATGGCCATGACCGGGTTGCCTGCCTCCAGCTCTGCGACGATGGCGCGGCGCAGCACCCAGGCCTCGGCCATGCGGCGCAGCGACGACCGCACCGCCCCCAGCGCCCGCGCCACGGGATCATATTCGGTCAGGTCGATTTCCGGGGGAAAGGCCGCACCTTCGGGGCGCACGAACTCGCCCAGTTTGGATTTCAGATGGCAATTGAACACGGTGATCACGTGATCCCCTACCGGGACCCGCACCTTGAGGATCGGACGGCTCAGCCGCGTCAGGCGAAAGCTGCCGCCCCCATCCGGTCCCATCGGGCCAAAGTCGATGTCGAGCGGCGTGTCCAGTTCCTGAATGATTTCCGGCGCCCCGACAAATCCCAGCCGCGACAGGATCGCCACGCCGGGACGTCGTTGTCCCGGTGCGCCGTCATTGATGTTGGGTGCCACGGCCAGGCTTGCTTGCGTGTAAGGGCGGTAGGCCAGTTTGCGAAAGATCGCCTTGCGCCGATAGCGCTTGTTCGGACCGGGAATATGGGCGGCATTGCCCTCGGCCCCCTCGCGGTCTGCCTGATCGATGACGTCGCGCAGGGCTGGTTCCTCGAATATTTCCTGAAACCCCACGATATCGGCATCCATCGTCTGGATCTGTTCGGACAGCCAATCGGCCTTCCAGGCGTATTCCTCGGGCGTGTAGCTTTGGAACCGGTAATATTCCTGATCGGGGCCAATCAGGTTCTTGACGTTGAAACTGGCGATGGTGAATTCGGTCATGTCAATGTGTCCAGACTTTGCGCAAATATATCCGGGTCGACATTGCCGCCCGAAATCGTGACGATCACGTCCTCGCCTTCTATGGCGTCCTGCCGACACAATGCGGCAGCAAGGGCCACCGCCCCGCCCGGTTCCGCCACCAGCTTGAGGCGGACAAAGGCCAGCGCCATGGCCCGCAGCGCCTCGTCCTCGGTCACGACCAGACCGGGGCCGCACAGCCGCTGCATGATCGGAAATGTGATGTCGCCCGGCTGCGGAGTGATGATTGCATCGCACAGATTGCCGGAGGTGGCGTTGTTGCGTTCGATCCCGCCCGACCGCAGCGACCGCGCCACATCGTCGAACCCCTCGGGCTCGACCGGGCGCACGCGCAGGCCGGGGGCCTCGGCCTCCAGCGCCAGCGCGATGCCGCCCGTCAGCCCGCCGCCGCCGCAGCACACCAGAACGTCCGCTGCCGTGACACCCACGGCCTGCGCCTGCGCCGCGATCTCCAGCCCCGTGGTGCCTTGACCGGCGATCACTTGCGGCTCGTCGAACGGCTTGATCAGCGTCAGGCCACGCTCTTGCGCCAGCTGCGCGCCGATGATGTCGCGGTCTTCGCTGCCGCGTTCATAAAGGACCACCTCGGCCCCCAGCGCGCGGGTGTTGTCGATTTTCAGCGCGGGCGCATCGCGCGGCATCACGATGACCGCAGGCACCCCGTGCAGTTGCGCGGCCAGCGCCACCCCCTGTGCGTGGTTGCCGCTGGAAAAGGCGATGACACCGCGGCTGCGCACCCGGTCGTCCAGGGCCGACACTGCCGACCACGCGCCGCGGAACTTGAAACTGCCCGTGTGCTGCAGGCATTCCGGCTTGACCCAGACCCTGCGCCCGGCGATCTCGTTCAGAAACGGGGAACTCAGCAACGGCGTTTCGCGGGCATGGCCGGTCAGGCGCTCTGCGGCGGCGCGGATCATCTCGATGTTCATGCCATCTGCTCCATCCAGGTCTTGAGGGCGGCCAGCGCCTCGGGTTCGTCCAGAAAGGGGATATGCCCCCGGTCCGGCACCTCGGCATAGATCATGTCGGGGCGGCGGTCCTGCATCTTTTGTGCCGTCGCACGGGTCAGCAGGTCGGACCCGGCCCCGCGGATCAGGCACAGCGGCTTGCCCGCCAGTGCGTCAAAGAACGGCCAGAGGTCGGCCACGGCACCGCCCGCCTCGACCGCGTCGCGCAGTTTCGGGTCATAGGTGATGTCGAGGCCGTCCGCGGTCTGGGTGAAATGCGTGCGCGCCTCTTGCAGCCAGCGCGCGGGAGGGACGTTCGCAAAACCGTGCAGGACGTGGGGCAGGGCGGCGGCGGCCTCTTCGATGGTGCGGGCGGCGGGGCGGCGGCCCAGATAGGTCATGATCCCGGCAAGCCCGCCCGCGTCCAGTTCCGGGCCAACGTCGTTCAGGGCGGCGCCAAGCAGCCGGTCTGGCGCTGTGGCAGCCAGCCCCATCGCGTTCAACCCGCCCCGCGAGGTGCCAAGGATCGCCGCCGCGTTCAGCGACAGGTGGTCCATCAGCTCCATCACATCGCGGATCTCGATGGGCAGAGTGTAGTTTTGCCAGTTGGCGTCCCGGTCCGATTGCCCGCGCCCGCGGTAATCCATGGCAATCAGGCGGCAGGACGGCAGATGGGGGGCGACGTATTGGAAATCCTGTGTGGTGCGGGTGAGGCCCGGCAGACACAGGAGCGGCAGGCCAGCGCCGCTGTCCTCGAAATAAAGCGACAGCCCGTCCGATGTCTGAAACCGGCTCATGCGCCAGCGACGTCCGGAATGCCGGTCAGATCACCCAGAACGGTGCCGGGCACCGATGGCAGACGGTCCATCGGCTCGCCCGCGCGGTTGACCCAGACGGTCGAGAACCCATAGCCCGCAGCCCCCGCCGCGTCCCAGCCGTTGGACGACACGAACAGCACCTCGTCGCGCGCGCAGCCAAAGCGCGCACCCACCAGGTCATAGACCCGTGCGTCGGGTTTGAAGATGCCCACGCTTTCGACCGACAGGCAATCGTCCAGAACATTGCCGATGCCTGCCGATTGCACCGCCCCGTTCAACATGTCGGGCGAGCCATTGGACAGGATCGCCGTGTTGAGCCCGGCGGATTTGAGGCGCTGCAGCATTGCGGGCACTTCAGGGTAGGCTTGCAGTTCCCAATAGAGCGCCAGCAGGCGCTCGCGCAATGTGAGGTCGTTGTCGTGCCCGGTCTTTTGCAGCGCCCAGTCGAGCCCGTCCTGGGTGACGCGCCAGAAATCGGTGTGATCGCCGGTGATGGCGCGCAGCCATGTATATTGCAGCTGTTTCAGGCGCCACTGTTCGGCAATGTCGGGCCAGGTGTCCTTGATGGCGGCAAAGTCCGGCTCGGCCGCGGCCTGCCGCGCGGCGGCGGCCACATCGAACAGGGTGCCATAGGCGTCGAAGATACAGGTGGTGATTGGCATGGGTGCTCCTTCGTGGGGGCAGTCTGGCACGGTGGACAGACTGGCACGGGGGCGGGCGAACGAAAAGGGGGAAGGTGGGGTTTACCCTACTGCCAATGGCGGGCAGGGTGTGGCACCTGTTTCAAGTGACAGAAAACGTTGGGAGAAGACGAGATGGCCGCAATCAAGGACGGGGATACGGTCCGTATCCATTACACGGGGACTTTGCTGGACGGCACCGTCTTTGACAGCTCGGACGGGCGCGACCCGCTGGAATTTGTTGTGGGATCGGGCCAGATCATTCCGGGTCTCGATGTGGCGCTGCCGGGCATGAGTGCGGGCGAGAAGAAGACCGTGCAGATCCCGTGTGATCAGGCTTACGGCGCAATCAACCCGGCCTTGCAGCAGGGCGTGCCGCGCGATGCGATCCCGGCGGAGATCCCACTGGAAGTTGGCTTGCAGTTGCAGATGCAGACGCCGCAGGGCCAGCCGATGCCGGTTACCGTGGTTGAGGTGGGCGACGAAGAGGTCATGCTGGACGCCAATCACCCGCTTGCGGGCAAGGACCTGAAATTCGATTTCGAAGTGGTGTCCTTCGACGGCGCGTGACGCCGGTCGGACGCTGTTTGCCGTTCCGGCAAAGGCGCCCCGCCCACCGTCCCGTCAGCCACCCGGTTTCAGATCGCGCAAGGTTTGGCCGAGGGTATTGGCCTGGGTTTGCGGTGCGACCGGGTCTGGCCCGGTCAGGGCCAGCGCCCCGGCTCGGCGGACCGGCACCGTGTCGCGCGGCATGTGCCGCACCTCGACCGTTTCTGGCTGTGTCAGCGTTGCCTGGGTCGTGCGGGGTGGCACGTCATGCAGATAGGCCAAAGCGTCCGCCGTTGCCTCGGGGTAGAGGCGCAGCACCGACATCAGCCCGATCCCCGTCAGCGACCACAGCGCGCGGCCCAACCAGCGGGACCGGCGCGCGCGGGCGTTGCGGCGTGCGAGGACGCGGTCGTGGGTATGCTGTGCCGGTTTCATGGCACCGGCATAGCCGCGGGATTCGGCGAAATTTTGACCTAGAGATGGTCAGGCTGCGGCATGCCCAGCACGTGGAAACCGCCATCGACGCGGATGATCTCTCCGGTCGTGCAGGCGCCCGCATCCGAGCACAGGTAGACGGCGGTGCCACCTACCGCCTCGAGCGTCGCGTTGGAGCGCAGCGGGGCGTTCTGGTCGGTGTGCTTGTAGGTCTTGCGCGCGCCGCCGATGGCAGCACCGGCCAGCGTTTTCATCGGGCCGGGCGAGATCGCGTTGACGCGGATGCCTTCGGGGCCGAGGTCATTGGCCAGATAGCGCGTGGCCGATTCCAGTGCGGCCTTGGCCACACCCATCACGTTGTAGTTGGGCACCACCCGGTTTGAGCCTTGATACGTCAGCGTCAGGAGCGTGCCGCCATTGTCGATCATCAGGGGATGCGCGCGGCGCGCCACCTCGATGAACGAATAGGCCGAGATGTCCATCGAATGCTTGAAGTTCGCGCGGCTGGTGTTGAGGAACCGGCCTGTCAGCTCTGCCTTGTCGGAAAAGGCGATGGCGTGCACGACAAAGTCGATCGTGGGCCAGCGTGCGCCAAGTGCGTCAAAGGCCGCATCGAGCGATGCGTCATCGGTGACGTCCACATCGACCATGAAATCCGACCCGACGCTGGCCGCCAGCGGCTCCAGCCGCTTGCCGAATGCCTCGCCCTGGTAGGTAAAGGCCAGCTCGGCCCCCGCCTCCGACAGCGCCTTGGCGATGCCCCACGCAATGGAGCGATCATTGGCCACGCCCATGACGAGGCCGCGTTTTCCCTTAAGCAATTCTGACATATGAAACTCTTACCCGTGAAATCTGGACAGGATCATCGATCCGTTTGTGCCGCCAAAGCCGAATGAATTTGTCATAACGGAATCAAGCCCCGCATCGGCCCGCATCTGCGTCGCGATCTCGGATGGATCGAGCGCGGGGTCGAGCGTTTCGACGTTGATCGACGGCGTGATGAAATCATGCTCCAGCATCAACAGGCTGAAGATCGCCTCGAGCGCGCCTGCCGCACCCTGCGCGTGGCCGGTCATCGACTTGGTCGAACTGACGGGCGGCGTGGTGCCTTGGCCAAAGACGCGGCGTACCGCTTCGATCTCGCCCACATCGCCCACGGGGGTCGACGTGCCGTGCGCGTTGATATAGCTGACCGTGCGCCCTTCGGGCAGCGTTTCGAGGGCTGCGCGCATGGCGCGTTCGCCGCCCTCGCCGGAGGGGGCCACCATGTCGTGACCGTCCGAGGTTGCGGCATAGCCGGTGACCTCGGCATAGATCCTGGCTCCGCGCGCACGCGCGTGCTCCAGCTCTTCGAGCACCACGATGCCGCCGCCGCCCGAAATCACGAACCCGTCGCGGTCGGCGTCAAAGGCGCGGGATGCCTTGGCGGGTGTGTCATTGTATTTCGACGACATTGCGCCCATCGCGTCAAACAGGCACGACAGCGTCCAGTCGAGTTCTTCCGCCCCGCCCGCGAACATCACGTCCTGTTTGCCCAGCATGATCTGTTCGGCCGCGTTGCCGATACAGTGCAGCGACGTGGAACAGGCGCTGGTGATGGAATAGTTGATGCCCTTGATCTTGAACCCCGTGGCGAGATTCGCGCTGATGGTCGAGGACATGCACTTGGGCACCGCAAACGGGCCGATGCGCTTGGTCGCGCCGGTGCTCAGCACGGTCTGATGCGCGGCCAGCATGGCCGAGGTCGATGGCCCGCCGGAGCCTGCGACCAGCCCGGTGCGCGGGTTCACGATGTCGCCTTCCTCAAGGCCCGCATCCGCAATCGCCTGGCTCATCGCGATATGGGCATAGGCCGCACCCGGCCCCATGAACCGCAGCGCGCGCTTTTCAACATGGTCCTTGACGTCCAGCTTCAGCGTGCCGGCGATCTGGCTGCGAAAGCCGTGCTCGACCATGTCTTCGCTGGCGACAATGCCGGATGTGCCCGCCTTGAGACTGGACAGCACTTCGTCCGCATTGTTCCCGATGGATGAAACGATGCCTAATCCTGTGACGACGACCCGGCGCATGGGCGCACTCCTCTGGTAGGTTTGGTCCTATCTATGACGATGACTTGGGATGGCGCAACCAGATAGGGCTGCTGCAAGGCGCTCCGCCGGGCAGGGCGATCCGCGCCGCGCCGTCAGCTTTCGCTGAGTGCGACCTTCATGTCCTTGACCTCATAGATCACCTCGCCATCGGCCTCGACGATGCCATCGGCCACACCCATGGTCAGGCGGCGGGTCTGCACGGCCTTGGTAAAGTCGATCTTGTAGGTCAGCATCTTGCGGTCGGGCCGCACCATGCCCTTGAGCTTGACCTCACCCACACCCAGCGCATAGCCGCGCCCGGTCCAGCCGCGCCAGCCCAGGTTGAACCCGGTCAGCTGCCACAGGCCATCGAGGCCGAGGCAACCGGGCATGATCGGGTTGCCCGGGAAATGGCAGTCAAAGAACCACAGGTCCGGCGTGATGTCGAACTCGGCCAGCACATGCCCCTTGCCATGCGCGCCACCATCGCCCGAGATGTCGGTGATCCGGTCCATCATCAGCATCGGCGGTTCCGGCAGCTGGGCATTGCCCGGCCCGAACAGCTCGCCGCGGGCGCATTTCAGCAGGTCATCTTTGTCAAAGCTCGTGGGGTAATTCGCCATACTGGCCTCTTGTCATCGCGCACTTGCCCCGCTGATTGGGGTCTGGCCCGTCTAACACCGCGCGGCCCGCGTGTGCAAGTGCAGGCCTGTCTGCCCAGCCGCGCAGGGCTTGCGCACGCGTGCAACCGGCTGCACTGTGGCGCCATGGAACATATTGTCGACCTTGACCGCTATCCCCTGCACCGTCCGGACACGGACGCCTGGCGCGACCTCGTCGCCACGGCCAAGGCCGGGCTGGCCCGCGACGGGCTTTTCAACTTCGAAGGGTTCATGCGCCCCCAGGCGCTGGCCACCACGCTGGCGCACGTACACCCGCGTATGGAGGTCGAGTCCTTTCATCACTGCCGCTGGCACAACATCTACTTCAGGGACCATGTCGATGGCCTGTCCGCCGATGACCCGGCGCTGACCAAGGTTGAGACGGCCAATCACACGCTCTGCCATGACCAGATGCGCGGCACCCCGCTGGACGAGATCTATCAGTGGCCCGCATTTGCCACCTTTCTTGCCGCGGTGATGGACAAGCCCCGCCTGCACGTGATGGACGACCCGCTGGCCGGGCTGAACGTGCTGGAATATCGCGCGGGCGAGGCGCTGAACTGGCACTTTGACAGGTCGATCTTTACCACCACGCTGCTGTTGCAGGAACCGTCCGAAGGCGGCGTGTTCGAATACGCCCAGAACCTGCGGTCCGAGGACGACCCCAACCACGCGGGCATCGCGGACCTGCTCGGCGGGCGGATCACGCCCACGCGCCTGCCGCAGACGGCCGGAACGCTCAACGTGTTTCTGGGGGTGAACACGGCGCACCGCGTGTCCACGGTGCAGGGCGCGCAATCGCGCATCGTCGCGGTCCTGTCGCATTACGACACACCGGGCCGCAGCTTCTCCGACAGCGAGCGCATGGGCTTTTTCGGGCGTGTGTCATAATGCGCAAATCGCCTTTTGCGATTGAATTGCAGAGTTTTGACCCTTTATATGGACAAAGGCACCCGAGGATACGATGACCCAGGATCAGCATCAGGTAGGCAGCACATGGCTCGCAGGCGCAGGTCTGCGCCCGACACGTCAGCGCGTGACGCTGGCCGCATTGCTGATCGGCGATGGCCAACACCGCCACGTTACCGCAGAAAGCCTGTTCGAAGCCGCCAAGGATCAGGGCGAGGCCGTGTCGCTGGCGACCGTCTACAACACGCTGCGGGCGTTCTGCGATGCGGGGCTGATGCAAGAGGTGACGGTTGACGGCTCCAAGAGCTATTTCGACACAAACACCCACGATCACCCGCATTTCTTCTGGGAAGATGACGCGCGGCTGACCGATGCGCCGTCGGACCAACTGGTGATCGCGCAGATCCCCGATGCACCCGAAGGGGCGGAAATCGCCTCTGTCGATGTGGTTATCCGGCTGCGTCGCAAGGGCTGATCCGCGCAGGTTTGTGGCTGCGCTTTACCAAGACCTAAGACTTTTTCTGTACCCGTCACGGACCCCGGATTTTTTCAGGTGCATTTGACGTGTTTGATTCTGCTCAGTCTTCCCCGGCACCCGAGGCCGCGCCGCTGACCCGGCAGTTGCAGCTGGAATGCCGCGCCCTCGCGGCTGTTCCGCACGAATTCCGCGCCGTGGGCACGTGGCTCAACTACGACTGTGCACTCTATTCCCAGATGGACGCGCCCGAGGATCGCGAACGGCTGGCCGCGGATATGGCGCGCGCACGCGAGGCGCTGGACGGGGTGATGCCCTATTTCGATCTCGACGCCGACATCCCGGACGTGCAGCCCGAAGCACTGGCATGGTTCCGGTCCTGCCTGCAACGCGCACCACAGCGCTCGGACCCGTTCCGTGTCACCGCGCGGATGCTGTTCCGCCTGCAACATGTGGTCGTGCACGAACCCGACGCCGCCGAGGCCACGCACCGCGAAACATCTGTCTACATCATCAACGAACTGGCGCCGGAAATTGCCGGGCTGCTCGACATTCTCGACGGCGAAATCGCGCAACAGGAAACCGACCGCGTGCGCTGGGCCGAACAGCTCAGCAAAGAGGCGGACACCGCAGTGGCCCAGATCCAGTCGATCAGCAAGATGGTGCGCCTGATCTCGCTCAACGCCTCGGTCGAGGCCGCGCGCGCCGGGGATGCGGGCCGCGCATTCGGCGTGATCGCAACAGAGGTCAAGGCGATGTCTGAGGCGATCCAGCGCTCGGCAACAACCGTGACCGGCACGGTGCGCGACCTGACAGAGCGGCTCTAGCGCGCGGCGCTCAGAACCACTGCCCCGGCTCCATCAACCCCAGATCCAGCAACTGCCGCGAATGCCATTCGAACGGGGCAGAGTTGTGCCATTTGAACGTCTCGATATCGAACGTGCTGCCCGGGTTCAGCTTGAGCGCCTTGGCCGTGCGGAACGAACAGATCGCCGCCGTCAGATTGTGGTGCCATTGGCAGGCATAGGTGTTGTATTCCTCGTCGCTGAACGTGTGGTCGGCGCGCAATTTAAGGCCCGGCTTGGTCTTGAACAGCGCGATCCGGTCGATCTTGCGCCGGACGGTCGGCACATGTTCCTCGTAGCGCCAGCGCAGCCCGCCAAAGAAATCCAGCTGACGTTCCTTGGCATGGCCATCGGCGTCCTGCCGCGCCAGCGCATAATATCCCGACCGGTCCAGATGCGCCCGGTCCAGCGCCACCGCATTGGGATGCGCCCACAGGTCGTCGGAATAGAGGTCCACCACATAGGTCAGCATCGCGTCGCGCCGTTCCTCGGTATGAAAGGCCAGCATCTCGCCCACCGTGCGCGTCTCGCAAAACGGGTGGAACAGGTATTCCGCGTTATAGCAATAGTACATCCACGTGCCCGCAGGCAGTGCGGCGATCAACGGGTTGATCGCGTCCTGGGTCGCGGTGTCGCTGGCCATCATGTAATCGACGCGGATCACAGTATCATGCAGATCGGCAGGCAGCTCGAACTCTGCCGGCATCATCGCGATGACATGTTTGAACCCCGCCTGCATGTGATGGCGCAGGGTCGTGGCGACCTCCACATCGTCCTCCACCAGCACAACCGCGACCGGCCCTTTCTTGGGCAGGGCGTTGGCGTCTTTGATAAGACGGGTCAGGCTGTCGAATTGCATGGGCACACCGCAACATACTCCGTAACCCTTTCATTGGGATAAACCGCGCTCCATTGCAAGATGCAGACGGGGCTGGTACAGCGCGCACCTGATTTCCCTTGCCCTTTGGATGCCCCCATGACGACGCCGAAAAAGCTCTTCATCAAGACCTACGGCTGCCAGATGAACGTCTATGACAGCGAACGCATGGCCGAAAGCCTGGGCGGACAGGGCTATGTCGAGACCAAGACACCCGATGACGCGGACATGATCCTGCTCAACACCTGCCACATCCGGGAAAAGGCGGCGGAAAAGATCTATTCCGAACTGGGCCGCTATAAAGGGCTCAAGGCTGCCAAACCCGATCTCAAGATCGGCGTTGCAGGCTGTGTGGCCCAGGCCGAAGGCCCCGAGATCATGCGCCGCCAGCCGATGGTCGATCTGGTCGTCGGCCCGCAAAGCTATCACCGCCTGCCCGAGATGGAGGCCAAGACCCGCAAGGGCGAAAAGGCCCTCGACACCGATTTCCCCGAAGAGGACAAATTCGAACGCCTCGCCTCCCGCCCCAAGGCCAGCCGCGGCCCGACCGCGTTCCTGACCGTGCAGGAAGGCTGCGACAAGTTCTGCGCCTTCTGCGTGGTGCCCTACACCCGCGGCGCCGAAGTCAGCCGCCCCGCCGCCCGCATCCTCGACGAGGCGCGCGATCTGGTCGAACGCGGCGTGCGCGAAATCACCCTGCTTGGCCAGAACGTCAACGCCTATCATGGGGCCGGGCCGGACGGGTCCGATTATACACTGGCCAAGCTGATCTGGGATCTGGACAAGGTGGACGGGCTGGAACGCATCCGCTTTACCACCAGCCACCCCAACGACATGACCGATGACCTGATCGAGGCGCACGGCACCTGTTCCAAGCTGATGCCCTACCTGCACCTGCCCGTGCAATCGGGCAGCGACCGCATCCTCAAACGGATGAACCGCAGCCACACCGCCGAAAGCTATCTGCGCCTGATTGAACGCATCCGCGCCGCACGCCCCGATATCCTGATGTCGGGCGACTTCATCGTGGGCTTCCCCGAGGAAACAGAGGCCGATTTCCAGGCCACGCTCGATCTGGTCGAGGCGGTGAACTACGGCTACGCCTACAGCTTCAAATACTCGACCCGCCCCGGCACGCCCGCCGCCGAACGGCCCCAGGTCGACCCGGCGGAGGCTGACGACCGCCTGCAACGGCTCCAGGCCCTGATCACGCGCCAGCAACGCGACATCCAGAACGGCATGGTCGGCCGCACCGTCAACGTGCTCTTTGAAAAACCGGGCCGCCTGCCGGGTCAGATGGGCGGCAAGAGCGACTACCTCCACGCCGTGCACGTCGACAATGCCCAAGCGGGCATCGGTGACATCGCCCCGGTGAGAATCGTCGCCGCCGGTGCCAATTCTCTGACCGGAGAATTGGCCTGAACCCCGCGTGCCGTGCCAAATTGAATGGCGAATTGCCCGTCATAGCTGGTAAGTGCGCTAAATATAGCCACAATATCTGGTAATTACGGGTTCACAGACGGTTAAAATTTCCCTACGGTTTCTTCCATAAGGGTAAAAGCCCGTCCACCTGGGACGTCTGCACGTGGGCTTTTGCGGGGGACTAACAATAAAAGGGACAGAGCTGTGGCGAATTTGTTTTCCCGAACAGTGAACAGACTTTTGACAACTGCGGCTGCCACCGCGGTGGCGCTGACATCGTTGATGGCGTCCGATGTATCCGCACAGGCCTTTGGCCAGACGCGGTCGCAACAGGGCCGCGACCAGGGCCAGTACATTCCGACCATCTGGGTGGACCCGGACGGCTGTGAACACTGGGTCATGGATGACGGTGCCGAGGGCTATATGACACCGCACACCAACCGCAAGGGGATCCCGGTCTGCCGCCGCGGCAACCTGTGCGGCGTGATGCAGTCGGATCAGTTCTTCAAGACCGACAGCTTCCGCATCCACCCGGCGGGCAAGCAGCGCCTGGCGCAGTTCTTCCAGAACTCGACCGCTCAGGCCTTCATCATCACGGGCCACACCGACAGCCGCGCCAGCGACGCCTATAACCTGCGTCTGTCGCTGAACCGTGCCAACGCTGTCGCGGCCATTGCGCAGCAATCGGGTGCAAACATCGCGGACGTGCGCGGCTATGGCGAACGCCTGCCCGCGGCATCGAACAACACCGCGCAAGGCATGGCCAAGAACCGCCGTGTCGAAATCATCTGCATTCAGTAAGGGGCACCTCTCATGACCAAGTTGAAATTTGTCCCGCTTCTGATCGCCGGTCTGGGTGTCGCCGCCTGTGGCGATGGCTATCCGCCGGACAAGACAGTCGACCGCGGCTTTGACCGCAAGGACCTCAGCCAGCTTCAGGCCGGCATCTGGGTCGATCCCAATGGCTGCGACCACTGGATCATCGACGACGGCGTCGAAGGCTACCTGTCGGCCCGCCTCGACAAATACGGCAAGCCCGTCTGCTCCGGCGTCGCACCACCCACACAGACCGTGGGCGACTTCAAAGGCGGCTCGACCGTACGTGACCCGAACTGACCCGGTGCACCGCGCATTTCAAAGGCCGGAGCGTTCCCGACGCTCCGGCCTTTTTTGTTTCAATTCGATGAAAATGGCCCGTCCCCCGTTGCACCCCCTCCGGGAACTTGCAACGCTTGCGCAACCCAAAGACACACGGAGCAGGATTTGACCCTAGACCAACCGCCCAAAGAAGTGGTTCTGGAATTCCCCGACAACCGGCTGCTGATCGATCTCTGCGGCCCCTATGACAGCCACCTGACCGCGATCGAGGCCGCGCTCGAGGTCCAGATCATCCGCCGCGGCAACGTGCTGGCGATCCTCGGCGAGGACGACGCCCAGAAACGCGCCAGCGACGTGCTCAACGCGCTCTACCTGCGGCTCGAGACGGGCAAGGAGGTCGAACCCGCCGATGTCGACCGCGAGTTGCGCATGGGCGGCTCCGAAGAAGACACCGGCACCCAGGCCGGGGATCAGCTCGAAATGCCCGTGGGCAACCGGATCGAGATCAAGACCCGCAAGAAACTGGTCGAGCCCCGGACGGATGCGCAGAAGGCCTATGTGCAGTCGCTCTTTGACAACGAAATGGCCTTCGGCATCGGCCCCGCAGGCACGGGCAAGACCTACCTTGCCGTCGCCGTCGGCGTGTCCATGTTCATTTCCGGCCATGTCGACCGTATCATCCTCTGCCGCCCCGCGGTCGAGGCGGGCGAACGGCTTGGCTTCCTGCCCGGCACCCAGGAGGAAAAGGTCGACCCCTACATGCAGCCGCTCTATGACGCGCTCAACGACTTCCTGCCGGGCAAGCAACTGGCCAAGCTGAAAGAGGAAAAGACCATCGAAATCGCGCCGCTTGCCTTCATGCGCGGCCGCACGCTCAGCCGCGCCTTCGTGGTGCTCGACGAGGCACAGAACGCCACCACCATGCAGATGAAGATGTTCCTGACCCGCCTCGGCGAAGGCTCTCGCATGGTCATCACCGGCGACCGCACCCAGATCGACCTGCCGCGCGGCGTGCCCTCGGGGCTGGCCGATGCCGAACGTCTGCTCAAATCCGTGCCCAAGATCAGCTTCAACTACTTCACCTCCAGGGATGTCGTCCGCCACCCCCTTGTGGCCGCCATCATCGAAGCCTACGAGGCCGACACAACACCGTCCTGATCCTTCATTGTTCCAGAAATATGCCGGGGGTCCGGGGGCAGGCCCCCGGTTCAGACAGATACCACACGATATCGACATCCTGATCGAAGACCCCCGCTGGCAAGCTCTTGATGTCACTGCGCGTGCGGCCATCGACGCCACGCTCGCCGCCTGCGGGATAGATCATGCCGAACTGTCCCTGCTGGCCTGCGACGACGCCCGCATCGCGGCGCTCAATGCCGATTTCCGCGACAAACCCACGCCCACCAACGTGCTCAGCTGGCCCGAAGAGGACCTGAGCCCCGACGCGGACGGCGCGTCCCCCCGCGCGCCCACCCCGGATCCGGGCGGCGCGCTGGCGCTGGGTGACATCGCCATCGCCTATGACACCTGCGCGGCCGAGGCCGCCGCACAGGGCAAATCCATGTCGGACCATGTGACGCATCTGATTGTGCATGGAACTTTACATTTGCTGGGCTATGACCACATCCGTGACCGCGACGCCACGCGCATGGAGGCGCTCGAGGTCAAAATACTTGGCAAACTGGGCATCGCTGACCCATATTAGCCCCATCGACGATCGATCCCGCAGGAACTGGACAGGAGCAAATGGGCGAAAACGACGGATCGTCTGGCGCAGCGCACCGCGCGCAGTCAGACAATGACACGACCGAACCGACAACTGGCAACGGATTCTTCTCGCGCGTGATTGGCGCGCTCAGCCCGTCCGAGGCACCCGAATCCCCCCCCGACAGCCCCAGCCCGCGTCCCCAAAGCCACGGCATGATCAACCTGCGCCGCATGCGGGTCGAGGATGTCGCCGTGCCCAAGGCCGACATCACCGCCGTGCCCGACACGGTGACGCTCGATGAACTGGTCGCCGTCTTCAAGGACAGCGGCCTGACCCGGCTGCCCGTCTTCGAAGGCACGCTCGACACCCCCATCGGCTTTGCCCACCTCAAGGACATCGCGCTGCACCACGGCTTCAACGGGGGCGGCGCCGCCTTTGACGTGCACGCGCAATTGCGCCCGCTGCTCTTTGTGCCGCCGTCGATGACCATCGGCGTGCTCCTGACCAAGATGCAGACAGAACGCCGCCACATGGCCCTCGTGATCGACGAATATGGCGGCGTCGACGGCCTAGTGACCATCGAGGACCTGATCGAACAGGTCGTGGGCGAGATCGAGGACGAACATGACGTGGACGAAGGCGTGCTCTTCACGCTTGAGAAAACCGGCTGCTATCTGGCGCTGGCCAAGACCCCGCTCGAGGAATTCGAGGCCGAAACCGGGCTGTCCCTCACCACCCACGCCGACGTGGACGAAGAGGAAATCGACACGCTGGGCGGTCTGGTCGTGATGCTTGCCGGCAAGGTGCCCGCGCGGGGCGAGGTCGTGCCGCATCCCGACGGCCCGGAATTCGAGGTGATCGACGCCGATCCGCGCCGCATCAAGCGGGTGCGCGTGCGCCTGCACGGGCGGGACGCCGCGGAATGACCCAAACCGCCGCGCCAGCAGCGGCGCTGCCGGCCTGGGGCGTGGCGATCCTTGCGGCCCTCGCCGGGGCCTGCGGCGCGCTGGGCCACCCACCCTATGATCTGCCCGTGGCCATCGTGGTGCCGATGATCGCGGGCTTTGTCTTTCTCCACATGGCCCGCACGCCGCGCGGCGCGCTGGCCTTCGGCTGGGCACTGGGCTTTGGCTATTTCGGCCTGACCCTGTCGTGGATCACCGAACCGTTTCAGGTGGATGCGGCGGAAACCGGGTGGATGGCCCCCTTTGCCGTGGTTCTGCTGGCGCTGTTGTTGGGTGCATTCTGGGCTGCGGCTATGTCCTTTGCCCGCTGGGCCGGGGGACGGCCCTGGATGCTGGCCGTCGCATGGGCTGGTGCCGAGTTGCTGCGCGCCTACGTCTTCACCGGCTTTCCCTGGGCGATGCTGCCACAGGCGTTGGTGGATCTGCGACTGGGGCAGGGGCTTGCGTGGCTGGGTCCACATGGGTTGACGCTTGGTCTGCTGGGGGCAATCGCCTTGGGGTTCACCTATCCAAATGCGCAATTTCCCGGCGCGGTGCGGCTTCGCATGTTGATGGGCGGGGTTGTCGCCGTGGCGGCACTGTTCCTGATACGACCCATCGGCGTGGAGACACCCTCGCTCACCGACCACACCGTCCGCCTGATCCAGCCCAACGCACCGCAGCACGAAAAATGGGATCCCGAAAAGATCCCCGTTTTCGTCAACCGCCAGATCGACTTTACAGGGGCAGGGGACACGGTGCCCGACCTGATCGTCTGGCCCGAAACCGCGCTGCCCTATTTGCAGGAATACGCCCAGCCCGCCTTTGACGCGATTGCGCAGGCAGCACGCGGCGCGCCCGTGGCGCTGGGGATCCAGCGCTCGGACGACCGCGGCTACTATAACGGCATGGTCGTTCTGGATGCCGCGGGACAGGTGATCCAAAGCTATGACAAGCACCACCTCGTGCCCTTTGGCGAATACATGCCGCTGCCGGGCCTTTTCCGCAGCCTCGGCATCCGCGCGCTGGCCGACCGGGCCGACAGCGGCTATCAAAGCGGGCCGGGGCCGCGTGTGCTGGACCTCGGTGCGCTGGGCACCGCGCTGCCGCTGATCTGCTACGAGGCCGTGTTCGCCCATGACGTGGGCGGTGCGGCCACGCGGCCCGATTTCCTGATGCAGCTGACCAATGACGCGTGGTTCGGCATGCGGTCCGGCCCGCAACAGCACCTGGCCCAGGCCCGGATGCGCGCCATCGAACAGGGTCTGCCGCTGATCCGCGCGGCCAATACCGGTATCTCCGCCGTGATCGACCCAAAGGGGCGCATCACCGCCTCGCTTGCGCTGAACACCGCCGGATATCTCGATGCGGGCCTGCCTGCGGCGGCCGCGCCCACGCTCTATGCGCGCACCGGGGATCTGCCCTGGGTGTTTGTGGTGCTGGCCGGGCTGATTGCGGCGGTGTTGCATCGGGCCCGGACGCGCCGTACGCGAACCATTGACGCGGGCACACACGACGCGTAAGTGCGTCCAGACCTGTTACAACGGCTTCCTGACGTGACGGGGTTCATTTCAATGGAGCGCTCATGTCCCGCAACAATTACACCTTTACCTCGGAATCCGTCTCCGAGGGTCACCCTGACAAGGTCTGCGACCGCATTTCAGACGCCGTCCTCGACGCTTTCCTCGCCGAAGAACCCGAAGCCCGCGTCGCCTGCGAAACCTTTGCCACCACCAACCGCGTCGTCATCGGCGGTGAGGTCGGTCTGAGCGATCAGGACAAGCTGCACGACTACATGGGCCGCATCGACGAGATCGCCCGCGCCTGCATCAAGGATATCGGTTACGAACAGGACAAGTTCCACTGGAACACCTGCGAGATCACCAACCTGCTGCACGAACAGTCCGCCCACATCGCCCAAGGGGTCGATGCCGCGGCGGACAAGGACGAGGGCGCAGGCGATCAGGGCATCATGTTCGGCTATGCCACCAACGAAACCCCCGCACTCATGCCCGCGCCGATCCAGTACGCCCACGCGATCCTCCGCCGCCTGGCCGAGGTCCGCAAGGACGGCACCGAACCCGCCCTTGGCCCCGACGCCAAATCGCAGCTCTCGGTGATCTACCGCGACGGCAAACCCGTCGGCGTCAGCAGCCTCGTGCTGTCGACCCAGCACCTCGACGAAAGCCTGACCAGCGAAGACATCCGCGCCATGGTCGCCCCCTACATCACCGAAGTATTGCCCGATGGCTGGCTGACCGATGAAACCGAATGGCACGTGAACCCAACCGGCAAGTTCGTGATCGGCGGCCCTGACGGGGATGCGGGCCTCACGGGGCGCAAAATCATCGTGGACACCTATGGCGGCGCGGCCCCCCACGGCGGCGGCGCGTTCTCGGGCAAGGACCCGACCAAGGTGGACCGTTCGGCCGCCTATGCCGCGCGCTATCTGGCCAAGAACGTCGTGGCGGCGGGTCTCGCGGACAAATGCACGATCCAGCTCAGCTATGCCATCGGCGTGTCCAAACCGCTGTCGATCTACTGCGACACCTTCGGCACCGGTCAGGTCGCCGACGCGGCCATCGAGACCGCCGTGGCCCGCGCCATGGACCTCACGCCGCGCGGTATCCGCGAACACCTGCAACTGAACAAACCCGTGTACCAGCGCACCGCGGCCTACGGCCACTTTGGCCGCGCGCCCGATGCCGATGGCGGGTTCTCATGGGAACGCACGGATCTGGCCGACGCGCTGAAATCCGGCCTGTAACGACGCGGCCGCGCCCCGGCGCGGCCCGCCCGATCACCAAACGGTGCTTGGAAATTGAGCGCGGGCTGGCCTAGCCTTTCATCCATCTGATGAAAGGTTTGCCCATGTCCCGCCTCACGACCCTCCTGACCCCGCTTCTGGCGCTGTGCCTCACGGCCACCCTGACCCTCGCACAGGACGCTGAAACGCCCGCCGAGGCCGAGCCGCCGATGACCATGTTGCGCATGGCTCAGATCATCCGCGCGATTGACCCCGATGCGCGCCCGGCGGGCAACATGATCCAGTTCACCATCGACGATATCCCGCTCGTCGTTGTGGCCGATCCTGGCGCGGACCGGATGCGCGCCATGGTGCCGATCCGCTCGGCGGACGGGCTCAGCAGCGCGGAACTCATGCGCCTGATGCAGGCCAATTTCGACACCGCCCTCGATGCGCGCTATGCCGTGGCGCAGGGGCGGCTCTGGGGCGTGTTCATCCACCCGCTCAGCCCGCTGCAAAAGGACCAGCTTCTGTCGGCCTTCATCCAGACGATCAACGTCGCGCGCACCTATGGGCAAACCTATTCCGGTGGTGCCGTCACCTTTGGCGGGGGTGACAGCAACGGGATCTACGAGGACCTGCTCAAGGAATTGCAGGAACGCGGCGAAGAGATCTGAGGGCCCCGCACCTCACGCGGGCGGCTGCGCCCGAAACAGCGCGCAGCCGCGCCATGCGTCACCCCTCCAGCACGTCCATAACGGCGGCGTGCAACGTGTCGACGATCAGATCGATCTCGGCAGACGAGGATGTATAGGACGGGGCCAACAGCACGTGATCGCCAAGGGTGCCATCGGCACAACCCTGGCTCGGATAGGTCATCATGCCGCGCGCCATCGCCGCCGCACCGATCTTCTGGGCGATACCGTCTGCCACCGGGAACGGTGCCTTGCTGGCCCGGTCCGCGACCACCTCGATGGTCCAGAACAGGCCGCGTCCGCGAATGTCGCCCACATGGGCGTGCTGACCAAAGGTGGCACGCAGCCCGTCTTCCAGTTGCTTGCCCCGTGCCTTCACATTCTCCAGCAGGTTCTCGTCGCGGATCACGTGCTGCACGGCCAGCGCGCCGGCGGTGGCAATGGCGTGGCTCATATAGGTGTGCCCGTTCCACAACCGCCCGCTGCCCTCCTGCACGGCCTGCACCACCCGTTCCGAGGCGATCACGGCGGCGATGGGCTGATATCCTGCGCCCAGCCCCTTGGCCGTCGTGGTGATGTCGGCGGCAATCCCCTCCTGTTCCAGCGCAAATGTGGTGCCGGTCCGGCCCATGCCGCACATCACCTCATCCGCGATATAAAGAACCCCGTAGGTATCGCAGATCTCGCGAATGCGCTTGAAATACCCCGCCGGGGCCGGCTGCGTGCCCAGCGACGCGCCCACGACAGGCTCGGCGACAAAGGCCATGACCGTCTCGGGCCCAAGGCGCAGGATCTCCGCCTCCAGCAAGTCGGCCATGCGCCGCGCAAACGCCGCCTCGTCCTCGCCATCCTTCTGCATCCGGTAGGCATAGGCCGCATCAATGTGGCTGACATCCATCAGCAGTGGTGCAAACGGCGCGCGGCGGCCTGCGTGACCGCCCGTCGCCAGCGCGCCAAGCGTATTGCCGTGATAGCTGGGCTTGCGGGCAATGATGCGCGACCGCGTGGACATGCCACGCTCGACGAAATACTGCCGCGCGAGCTTCAGCGCGGCCTCCATCGCTTCGGACCCGCTGCCCAGAAACATCACGCGGCCCGCGCCGGTGCCGCTGGGCGCGGCAGCAATCAGACAATCCGCCAGATCCTCGGCGGGCTGGTTGGTGAACGCGCCGGTATGGGCAAAGGCCAGCCTGTCCACCTGCGCCTTGATCGCGTCACGCACCACGGGGTGGTCATGCCCCAGACAGGACACCGCCGCGCCGCCGCAGGCATCAAGGTACCGGTGGCCGTGATCGTCGATCAGGTAGTTACCCTCGGCCCCTGCAATAACGGGCAGGGTCGCTGTGAGGTCGCGGTAAAAAACATGGCTCATGGTGGTTCCGTTCCGGCCTTTGAATACGGGGTGATTCATCTACGCCACCAATGAACCATGATGGGCGCGTGTGCGACAACAACCGTGACAGGCCGGGCGGCGCGGGCCTTGCTGCGCGGCCCATTGCCGACAAGGGCATGGTGCGACCGGGGCGCCGCCCGCCGTCGGGCAGCAGCCTAGCGGAGGGCGGGTTAACATCCGCTACCGGACCGTGCGCAGGCCCAACCCCTTGAGATCGCGCCACAGTCCGGCACTGTTTGAGATCGCGTGAACCCACCGCACCGGCTGTCCCCGCGGGGACAGATGCGCGCGATGTCGCCGCACCCTTGCCCTTTGCGCCAACACCCGCTATATGCCCGCACGTCGCCAAGGTGTAAACGCCACAAGACATCGAGATGAGCAGGGTCGGTTTCTTCCGGCCCTCTTTGTTTTGGTTTGCGCCTGACCAACGAAACCCATCAAGACCGGCGGAGACAACCGCACGGCCCGAAAAACCGAACATAGTTAGGAAACGCACGCCACATGGCTGATAAATTGATGGAGGAATTCGAAGCCCTCCTGCAAGAAAGCTTCGAAATGGACACACCCGAAGAAGGGTCCGTTGTCAAAGGCAAGGTTCTGGCAATCGAAGCCGGACAAGCCATCATCGACGTAGGCTACAAGATGGAAGGCCGCGTCGAGCTCAAAGAGTTCGCAGAACCCGGTGAAGCCCCCAAAGTCGAAGTCGGCGACGAAGTCGAAGTCTTCCTGCGCTCCGCCGAGAACGCCCGTGGCGAAGCCGTCATCTCCCGCGAGATGGCCCGCCGCGAAGAAGCATGGGATCGTCTGGAAACCGCCTACGCTGGCGAAGCGCGCGTCGAAGGCGCGATCTTTGGCCGTGTCAAAGGTGGCTTTACCGTTGATCTGGGCGGCGCTGTTGCGTTCCTGCCCGGCTCTCAGGTTGACGTCCGCCCCGTGCGCGACGCGGGCCCGCTGATGGGTCTGAAACAGCCGTTCCAGATTCTGAAAATGGACCGTCGCCGGGGCAACATCGTTGTGTCGCGTCGCGCAATCCTCGAAGAATCCCGCGCCGAACAGCGCGCCGAGGTTATCGGCAACCTGACCGAAGGTCAGACAGTCGACGGCGTGGTCAAGAACATCACCGAATACGGTGCGTTTGTTGACCTGGGCGGCGTCGACGGCCTGCTGCACGTCACCGACATGGCATGGCGCCGCGTGAACCACCCGTCCGAGATCCTCACCATCGGTGAGACGATCAAGGTGCAGGTGATCAAGATCAACAAAGAGACGCACCGCATCTCGCTGGGTATGAAACAGCTGCAAGAAGATCCATGGGATCTGGTGGCCGCGAAATACCCGCTGGAATCCACACACACAGGCCGCGTGACCAACATCACGGACTACGGTGCTTTTGTTGAGCTGGAGCCCGGTGTCGAAGGTCTGGTCCACGTCTCCGAAATGTCCTGGACCAAGAAGAACGTGCATCCCGGCAAGATCGTTTCGACCAGCCAGGAAGTCGAAGTCATGGTTCTGGAAATCGACGGTGCCAAGCGCCGCGTGTCTCTCGGCCTGAAACAGACCATGCGCAACCCGTGGGAAGTGTTTGCAGAAACACACCCCGAGGGCACGGAAGTCGAAGGCGAAGTCAAGAACATCACCGAGTTCGGTCTGTTCGTTGGCCTCGACGGCGACATCGACGGCATGGTGCACCTCTCCGACCTCAGCTGGGACCAGCGCGGCGAGGAAGCCATCCAGGATTACCGCAAGGGCGACATGGTCCACGCGGTTGTGTCCGAAGTGGACGTCGAGAAAGAGCGTATCTCGCTCTCGATCAAGGCGGTTGGCGGCGACAAGTTTGCCGAAGCCGTGGGCGGCGTGAAGCGCGGCTCGATCGTGACCGTCGAAGTGACAGCCATCGAAGATGGCGGCGTCGAAGTGGAATACGAAGGCATGAAGTCCTTCATCCGCCGCTCCGACCTGAGCCGCGACCGTGCCGAACAGCGCCCCGAGCGTTTCTCGGTCGGTGACAAGGTTGATGTCCGCATCACCAACATCGACAGCAAGACACGTCGTCTGGGCGTCTCGATCAAGGCGCGCGAAATCGCCGAAGAGAAAGAGGCCGTGGAACAGTACGGTTCGTCCGACAGCGGTGCATCGCTGGGCGATATCCTCGGTGCGGCGCTGAAAGGCGACGAATAAGTCCGGGGGATCAAACCCACGACACGACATTGCGAAAGGGGGCCGAAAGGCCCCCTTTTTTCGTCCGCACTGCCGTTCACGGTGGCCCCGAATCACGGGGACGTGAATGGGATGCCTCGACCTTGGGTTGTACTCGCTTGACTGGCAACCGCCGACAATTGGGGCAATTTTTCCGCGTGAGCCGCGTCCGCAACTCGTAAAAACCCGCTTAGACCAAAGGCTTCCTATTCACGAGTGGCATTTAAGTTCCTATAGTCACCGTCAGGATTGCCAAACGCGGCGACCACTTGCCTGCATCCATTCGGGGGGAAACATCATGATCCGGTCAGAGCTGATCCAAAAGATCGCCGACGAGAATCCGCATCTCTATCAACGCGATGTGGAGCGGATCGTGAACACCATCTTTGATGAGGTGACGGGGGCCATGGCGCGGGGCGACCGGGTGGAACTGCGCGGCTTTGGCGCGTTCTCGGTCAAGAAGCGTGACGCGCGTGTTGGCCGCAACCCGCGCACCGGTGAAACCGTCGATGTCGAGGAAAAGCACGTGCCGTTTTTCAAGACCGGCAAGCTGTTGCGTGATCGTCTGAACGGGAAAGCCTGATGCGTTATATCCGTTACGCCTGTATCGCCGTATTTGCGATTGCCCTGATTGCCGTGGCCCTTGCAAACCGTGGCATGGTCACGCTCAACCTGCTGCCGACCGAGGTGGCGGGCATGTTTGCCGTGGCCCCGTCGATCGAATTGCCGCTGTTTGTCGTGATCTTTGGCGGTATTGTCGCGGGCCTGCTGATCGGGTTCGTGTGGGAATGGCTGCGCGAACATGCGATCCGCGCCGAGAACGCGCGCAACGCCCGCGAGGTCCGGCGGCTGGAGCGCGAGGTCAAGCGCATGAAATCCGAAAAGCACGAAGGTCAGGACGAGGTTCTGGCGCTTTTGGACGAAGCCAGCTAAGCCACTGTCATGCCTGACGTTTCCGTCAAGATCTGTGGCCTCAGCCACGCTGAGCACGTGGCCGCCGCCGTGGCCGCGGGCGCGCGCTATGTCGGGTTTGTGTTCTTTCCCAAGTCCCCGCGCAACGTGTCGCTGAACACCGCGCGTGCGCTGGCGCTGGAAGTGCCCGAGGGCGTGGCCAAGGTTGCGCTGGTGGTCGACGCGGGTGATGCGTTTCTGGATGAACTGGTGGCGCAGGTGCCGCTGGACATCCTGCAACTGCACGGATCCGAGCCCCCGGAGCGCGTGGCCGAGGTCAAGGCCCGTTACGGCCTGCCGGTGATGAAGGCGGTGGGGGTCGCGGGGCCGGAGGATCTGCCCAAGCTGGACGCCTATGCGCGCGTGGCCGATCAGATCCTTGTCGATGCCAAGCCGCCCAAAGGGGCCGATCTGCCCGGCGGCAATGGCGCGACCTTTGACTGGACGCTGATTGCGGGGCGGCGTTGGCCGGTGCCGTGGATGCTGGCCGGGGGGCTGAGCCGGGACAACGTGGCCGAGGCGGTGCGCGTCACAGGCGCGCGTCAGGTGGACCTGAGCAGCGCCGTCGAGACCGCGCCGGGTCAGAAGGACAGTGGTTTGATCCACGCCTTTTTGGATACGGTCAAGGCGATCTGATGGTTGCGTTTCGCACAGCCACCGAAGCGGATGTTCCGGACATTCTGACATTGATGCAGGACGACGCACTGGGTGCGACCCGAGAGGGGCAGGACCTTGGGCATTATGTCGATGCGTTCCGGGCGATGGTGGCCGAGGGCAACAACCATGTGATCGTGGGTGTCCGTGAGGCGCGCGTGATTGCGACCTATCAGATCACGTTCATCTCTGGCCTGTCGCTGCGCGCGGCCCGGCGGGCGCAGGTTGAAACCGTGCGTGTGGCCAGCGATTTGCGGGGGCAGGGCATCGGCGCGCTGATGATCGCGGACGCCGAAGCGCGGGCGCGGGCGGCGGGATGCACCCTGTTGCAGCTGACCATGAACAAAAGTCGCACCGATACGGCACGGTTCTACCAGCGCCTTGGCTTTACCCCTTCGCACATCGGGTATAAACGCGATCTGACCTGAACGCGGAGGCCGAGATGGCAAACGATCTTTTCAACTCTTTCATGACTGGGCCTGACGAGAATGGCCGGTTTGGCGATTTCGGCGGGCGGTTCGTGTCCGAGACGCTGATGCCGCTGATCCTGAGCCTTGAGGAAGAGTACGAAAAGGCCAAGACCGACGACAGTTTCTGGGCCGAGATGGATTTCCTGTGGAAGCATTATGTCGGCCGTCCCAGCCCGCTTTACCACGCCGAGCGCCTCACCGAGCATCTGGGCGGTGCCAAGATCTATATGAAGCGCGACGAGCTGAACCACACCGGCGCGCACAAGATCAACAACGTGCTGGGGCAGATCATCCTGGCGCGGCGCATGGGCAAGACGCGGATCATTGCCGAGACCGGGGCAGGGCAGCACGGTGTGGCCACAGCCACGGTCTGCGCGAAATTCGGTTTGAAATGCGTGGTTTACATGGGTGCGCATGATGTGGAGCGTCAGGCCCCCAACGTGTTCCGGATGAAGCTCTTGGGTGCCGAGGTGATCCCGGTGACGTCCGGCCGCGGCACGCTGAAGGACGCGATGAACGACGCGCTGCGCGACTGGGTGACCAACGTGCGTGATACGTTCTATTGCATCGGCACGGTGGCCGGGCCGCATCCCTATCCGGCCATGGTGCGCGATTTCCAGAGCATCATCGGCAAGGAAGTCCGCGAACAGATGATGGAGGCCGAGGGCCGTTTCCCCGACACGGTGATCGCCGCCATCGGCGGTGGGTCGAACGCGATGGGCCTTTTCTTTCCCTTCCTCGACGACAAAGAGGTCGGCATCATCGGCGTGGAAGCCGGCGGCAAGGGTGTGAATGACAAGATGGAACATTGCGCGTCCCTGACCGGCGGGCGTCCCGGCGTGCTGCATGGCAACCGGACGTATCTGTTGCAGGACGATGACGGGCAGATCCTCGAGGGGTTCTCGATCTCGGCGGGGCTGGATTATCCCGGCATCGGGCCGGAACATGCGTGGCTGCATGACATTGGCCGGGCCGAATATGTGTCCATCACCGACCGCGAGGCGCTGGAGGCCTTCCAGCTGTGCTGTACGCTCGAAGGGATCATCCCCGCGCTGGAACCGAGCCACGCGCTGGCCCACGTGATGAAGATCGCGCCCGAGCTGCCATCCGATCACATCATCTGCATGAACATGTGCGGGCGGGGTGACAAGGACATCTTTACCGTCGCACGCGCGCTGGAATTCGACATGTCGGGTCCAGAAGGGCGCAACGTCGAGTAATCAGGTGGCCGCGTGTGTCCGCAGCACTTCGAGCGACACGATCTCCAGTGCCCGCTGGTGCGTGGCGGCGAGGTTGACTTGCGGCGCGCAGCCTTCGTCATGGGCCTGAAGAAAGCGTGAGGCGCAGAGGCACCAGCTGTCGCCCGGTTTGAGACCGGCAAAGCGGAACTCGGGGCGGGGGGTGCTGAGGTCGTTGCCCACATATTTGGAAAACGCCAGAAACTCGGCCGTCATCACGGCGCAGACCGTGTGGCTGCCCTGATCGGCGGCACAGGTGTTGCAGTGGCCGTCGCGGAAAAACCCGGTCACGGGGTCGGTGCCGCAGACCGCCAGCGGGTTGCCCAACACGTTGATGCTGTCGTCCGGCTCCATCCGTTTATCCTTTGGTTGCATCAACGATGTCGCGGAACATGTTGATATTGCGTTCGTTCACACCGCTTTCCCGGAACTTGCGGTCGGCACCGGTGGTTACGATGACAACACCCGCCTGTTGATCGATATAGAGGTACTGGCCGTAAATGCCACGGCCCATGAATTGGCCCGCAGTCGCGCCCACCGGGATCCACCATTGATAGCCATAGCCGATCTTGCCCGGCTTGGTGCGCGCACTGGGCGCGGTCGAAGCGGCGATCCAGTCGGCTGGCACGATCTGTTGACCCTGCCATGACCCGTTTTGCAGGATCATCTGGCCGAAACGGGCATAGTCACGGGTGCTGAAGTTCAGCCCGCCCAGCACGAATGCCACGCCCACACCGTCGGTGATGTAGTAGGGTGTGTGCTCCAACCCCATGGGTTCAATCAGTTTTTCGGCCATCAGGTCGGGGATGTCGCGGCCCGTGGCGGCGCGGGCGACCATGCCGACGATATGGGTGTCGATGGAGGTGTATTTCCATTCCACCCCCGGTTCGGTCGTACTCTCGGTGAGGCCTGCGGCAAAGTCGTCCATCCTGCCGCCAAGGGCAAGGATGCGCCCCATCCTGTTGATATCGCTGGAAGGATCGAGATAGTCCTCGTCGAATGTGATCCCGCTCGACATTTGCAGCACATTGCGGATGGTCGCGCCGTCATAGGCGCTGCCTTTGAGCGTGGGCACGTAGTCGGTGACGGGGGCATCCAGTGATGTGATCGCACCCTCGGCCACCAGGATGCCGAAGAGGGCCGAGAGGTAGCTTTTGGCGATGGACCAGCTGATCCTTTGGTCGTCGGAGCCGGTGCCCTGGTAATAGGCCTCGTGCACGATCTGGCCGTCCTTGAGCACGAGGGTCGAGGTGACGCTGCGATCGGTGACCCATGTGTCGTAGCCCGCAGGCATGGTCAGGTCTGGGCCCCGGGGCAGGGGGCTGACCGCACCTGCGCCCTTGGGGATATCCCTGTGGAGGAATGCGCCGTCCATGTTGGAGAAATTCGACACGATGCGATCTGCATCAAAAAGGGAGTTCACGGCGAGCAGGCGGGTGATCTCATCCCGCTTCCAGAATCCAACCAGAACAGCGGCGATTATCAACATCAAGCCGATACGCAGCAGCCATTTCAGAACAAGACGCATGTGTTATCCCCCGTTGGCGGTGGTCCGATCATAGAACAGGCGGGGGCAAGGGTTAAGGGGTGCCCGTCCAGTTGATCCAGCGGCCGTGGAAGTCGGCGCGGCCAAGGTGGAGGGTCAGGTCACCGGGCCAGAGCCGCAGGGTCAGGGCGGCCCCGACTGCGCCGGTCGTGTCGCCATCGGTTTCCATCTGCATCCAGGCGAGGGGTGTCCGGGCCGTGGCGCGCGCGCCTGCCGCCTCGATCAGGGCGGTGCCGCGGGCCTGCGCATCGGCGGGAAAATACTGCCACGCGACGGTGTGCTGGATCATGTGCATGTGCCCTGCGGGGGCTGCATCAAGGCGCTGCGCCAACCAGTTGATTGCATCGCCTTTTTCGACGGTGGCCTGCATCACGGCGGCGGCGGCGCGGGTCAGGTCCAGTCGGTGGGGTTGATCCGCCCAGAGATATGCGGTGAGCCGCAAAAGATCGTCCGTATCGTTTGGATTCAACGGGTTGAGGTCGACACCTGATCTATCCACAACCTGTGGATTGTTTTCGGGCGGCTGCAGGCCGGTCCAGTCCGGCGTCAGCGTCAGGGCGGGGCTGTCGGGGCCGTGGATCTGCGTGCCGGTGTCGAGGGCGAACTTGTCCCACATCAGGTTCAGCCCGCCGCTTGCGCCCAGTTCGGACAGCACGATAGGCCGGTCAAAATGCGCGCAGGCGGTGCGGGCCATGGCAATCAGCGCGGCGCTGCGGCGGACTTCGTTTGTCTGGGGCGGGCTTGTTGTCCAGTCGAGCAGGAAATCCTCGTGAGTTTTCAGGGCATTTAGGACGGCGTGCTCAAGTGTTGCATCATCCGTGTCATGGGGCGGGTAGGCGGCCATCAGGTCCGGATCGTCGGCGCGCAGCACCAGCGCGTGCAGCCCGCCTGCGATGCGCAGGGGCAGCGAATGGCCCGCGGGTCCGATATCGCCCGTATAGTCCGCCATGCTGCGGCCCAGCCTGCTTGTGGAGTCCCAAGTGTCGGCGAGAATGGTCAGGACGCGCCCCATCAGGGGCGAGCCCATGCGCGCGCAGGTGCCTGCCTGGTCGCGAAAGGCGGTGGTCAGGGTCATTTGAACTTGTCCATCAGCTTTTGCATGGCCGAGCGTGTGTCAGCGGGTGGTGTGTCGGCCACCTTGGCCGGGGTCGGGGCCTTGGCGCCGGTGCCCGAGCGTGGGGGTGCGACCCGCAGGGCGACGGCGTTCATGAATTTCGGCCCGTCGCCGCGCGCCAGATGCGGTGCACCGTCCGCACAGCCGCGCAGCACATCATCAAGCCACCCGGCATCGGCCTTGGGAAAATCGCGCAGCACATAGCCCGGCACGGCGTCCTTGTGGCCCGGGTGGCCCACGCCCAACCGCACACGGGCATAGTCCGCGCCGATATGCGCGTGGATCGAACGCAACCCGTTGTGGCCCGCATGGCCGCCACCCATTTTCCAGCGCACCTTGCCGGGGGCGAGGTCGATCTCGTCGTGCAGGACGATGACGTCGCCCGCGTCCAGTTTGTAAAACCGCATGGCCGCGCCGACACTGTCGCCGGATTTGTTCATGAAGGTCTCGGGCTTGAGCAGCACCGCGCGGTCAGAGCCGAAGCGCCCCTCGGACACGACACCCTGATGCTTGGACTTCCACGCCGGAAAGCCGTGATCGGCGGCGATTTCGTCCAGCGCCATGAAGCCGATATTGTGACGGTTGCGCGCGTATTTCGCGCCCGGATTGCCAAGGCCAACGATCAGTTTCATGGGTGCACTCTTTTGAAATGTTGCGGCGCAGCATAGGGATTTGCGGCGGCACGGTCCAGACACCCAGATGGTCCGCCCGCGCGCCGCGGTCGCGCGCAGCTATCCGGTTGCACGATACGGCGCGAGGTCTGGATTTCCCCACTACCCACGGTAGCGGGTGCGCCTATGCTGGCCTTCTTTATCAAAAGGCTTTTTTAACTATGGCAAATATTACTGGCATCAAAGTGCAGCTTGATACGGCGTCGGATTGGTGGTCACCCACCAGGGACGCCTTGTTTCTGGGTGTGTATTCCAAGCAGGGGGGGCGTGAATTCCGCCTCAATGGCGCGATTGATCTGAACGTTGACGATCTTGAAATCACGCTTGCACTGGGCACGTCCTGCTGCCCGACGGACAGCGATGTGCAGGTGCAATACAGCACCGGATTGGGGGTAAACGATCCGCTCCTGAACCCGATCCGGCTGGAGGATGTGGAGTTTGTTTATCTGCGCAAGGAGACGGCAGAGTCCACCAGTGTGAACGATGACCAGTACAAGCTGGATGGCGTGAGCGTGCTGATGTGCGATGGGGGCGGCAATCTGCGCCGGTTCCGCAAGGACTTCGAGATCAATTTCAGCGATGAAGCCGGCTTGCAGCACTGGTTGGGTGAGACCAGTCCGCCCGTCTGTGCGATCACCGTGACGTTGCGATTGCTGGAACACAAGGACGAGGACAAGAAGCCCGCGGGCTACAAGTGGGACTTCAACTTTGGCATGCGCTTTGCGGGTCAGACACATAATATTCTGCCCAAGGACTACCGGATCAAGATCCGGCGCAAGGACGAACCGGATGAATGGCATCGCCATTTCAACCTGAGCCACACGGTCTATTCGGTTGGCTGTTGCGGCCAGACGCCCGAGATCGAGGTGTTCGGAGACGCGACCGAGCTGGATTGGACATCGCGGGACGACTATGGGTCCGCACACAGGCATCACAAGGTGGCCTGCGACCACGCGCCCGCCACCACGACCGGCAATTTCGATTTCCTGGTCAAGGGGCAGTCGTCGAACAGGAAATCCCGCATATTCTTTACCTACGACATCACCACCCAGTGCCTGGGCTGATCCGCGTAGAGACATGAAAAAAGGCCGCCCCGATCCGGGGCGGCCTTTGCATTCGTACCGGGGGGAAGGATTTATTCCTCGCCGCCCGCCTCGGTTGCCGCTTCTTCGCCTTCGGCGTCGCTCTCTTCGCTTTCAGAAGAGCGCAGGCCCGACGGTGCAGAAATGGTCGCGATCACAAAGTCGCGGTCGATCGTGGGCTTCGACCCTGCGGGCAGGTTCACCGAAGAGATGGTGATGCTGTCGCCAACCTCGGCCTCGGACACGTCGATGGTGATGCTTTCGGGGATGTCACCGGCCGTCACGACCAGTTCCACCTCGGGACGCACGAGGCTCAGCACGCCGCCCTTTTTCAGGCCGGGAGACACCTCTTCACCTTCCACGTCAACGCCGATGAACAGGTTGATCTTGGTGGTGCGGCGCAGGCGCATGAAATCCACGTGTGTGGGCAGGTCCTTGACCACATCGCGCTGCACGTCGCGGCAGATGACGCGGACGTCGTCGTGGCCGTCGACTTTCATGTTGAAGAGCGTCGACTTGAAGCGACCGGCCTTCAGCATCTTGAACAGTTTGTTAAAGGGCAGATTGATCGGCAGCGGATCCGTGTCGCCACCAAAAACAATCCCTGGAACCATGCCGTCGCGGCGGGCCTGACGAGCGGCGCCCTTGCCTGTCCCCGTACGTTCCAGGGCTTCGAGATCAGGAATCTCTCCAGCCATCGTAATTCTCCAAAGTTAGGGCAGGGTGCCTCCAAGGCTGTCACCCCGCGTGAAGTGCGCGCTATAGACCGGTTCGGCCCGCGTGAAAAGCCGGAAAATGCGTGGTTTTGCACTGGACCGGATGCGGCATGCGTGTCACCGCTGGCGCATGCGGATATTCAGCGATCTTTTTGCGTCCCGCCGCGCACTTGCGGGCTTTGTCGTGGTGGGCTTTGGCTGGGCTGCGTTTTCGGCGCAGATGCCGGTGATCAAGGGCCAGGTGGGCGTGAGCGACGGGGCCTGGGGCACGCTTGTACTGATTGGGTCGACGGGGGCGCTGATGGCGATGTGGCTGGCGCCGCTGGTCTTTCGGCTGGTGGGGCGCTGGGCGCTGATCGTGGGGGCTATGGCCATGGTGGCGGGCTTTGTGCTGGCCGGTGCGGCGCACACGCCGCTGGCCATCGGCGTGGCGCTGTTTCTGGCCGCCGGTGGCTCTGGCGTGGCGGATGTGCTGGCCAATGCCGAGGTGAGCGAGGCAGAGGCAGAGACGGGCCGCAGCCTGATGAACCTCAACCACGGCCTTTTCTCCGTGGCCTATGCGGTGGCGGCAGTGCTGGTGGGGGCGGCGCGCGAAGGCGGGTTCGGGCCTGTGGCGGTCTTTGGCGCGATGGGGATCGCCGTGGCGGTCCTGACGCCCTGGATGCTGCTGCCCACCCGCGCGCCTGATCCGGATGACGCGCAGGATGCGGCGGGCATGCCGCGGGCACTGGTCTGGGTGGGTGGCCTCGTGGTGCTGTCGGCCTTTCTGGGCGAGGCCGCCTCCGAGGGCTGGTCGGCTCTGCATGTCGAACGCACACTGGGCGGCGGCCCGGCCGAAGGCGCGCTGGGCCCGGCGTTGCTGGCCACGGGCATGGCCATCGGTCGGCTGGGCGCACATATGTTCGGCGCTGGCTGGCCGCCCTTCCGCGTGATGGTGCTGGCCTCTTGCCTGGCAGGATGCGGTCTGGCGCTGGCCGGGGCCGCGCCGGGCCTGACCACCGCCTATGTCGGCTTTCTGCTCGGGGGCCTGGGCGTCTCGGTGGTGGGCCCGCTGGCGCTGGGCCTCGTGGGTCAGGCCGTGCGCCCCAAACACCGCCTTGCCGCCATCAGCCAGGCCGCCGCTCTGGGCTATGCCGCCTTTTTCCTCGGGCCAGTGGTCATGGGGTTCGTGGCCGAGCTTTTCGGCCTGCGCGTGTCCTTCTATGTAATTGCCGCGGCCATGTTCGTCGTGGCCGCAGGGCTCCTGCCACTCTGGTCAGGCATGCTGGCGCGCCGCTGACCCCTTCCTTTCGCGACAAATACCTCGGGGGTCCGGGGGCCGCGCCCCCGGGCGGTCGCCGCAGGACACTGCGGCGAAATCCCTATTGCCAGCGGCCCTCGAACCCTTCGGGCACCAACAGGTTGTGCCGGCCCAGATCCGCCACCTGCGTCTCGCCGCACAAGGCCATGGTCGTGTCCAGCTCCTTGTGGATCACGTTCAGCGCCTCGGTCACACCCTGCTGGCCCATGGCCCCCAGTCCGTAAATGAAAGCGCGCCCGATATAGGTGCCCTTGGCGCCCATCGCGACTGCTTTCAACACGTCCTGACCGGACCGGATGCCGCCATCCAGATGCACCTCAACCTGATCACCCACCGCGTCCAGGATCGCAGGCAGCGCACGGATCGACGACAGCGCCCCATCCAGCTGCCGCCCGCCGTGGTTCGACACGATGATCGCATCCGCCCCGACCTTCAGCGCCATCTTGGCGTCCTCAGCATCAAGGATCCCCTTGAGGATCACCTTCCCGCCCCATGCCTCTTTCAGCTTGGCCACCTTGTTCCAATCCAGTGATGGATCGAACTGTTCTGCCGTCCACGCGCCCAGTTGCGACATGTCGGACACGCCGTGCACGTGACCGACGATGTTGCCGAACTCGCGCCGCTTGGCGGACAGCATTTCGATCCCCCAGCCCCATTTGGTGGCCAGGTTCGCGATGGTCTTGGGGGTCATCTTGGGCGGGGCGGACAACCCGTTCTTGATGTCCTTGTGCCGCTGGCCAAGGATCTGCAAATCCAGCGTGATGACCAGCGCGGAACAGTTCGCATCCTTGGCCCGCTGGATCAGGCGGGAGACGAAATCCTCATCCTTCATCGTATAGAGCTGGAACCAGAAGGGCGCGTCGGTGAAACCGGCCACGTCCTCGATCGAGTTGATCGACATGGTCGACAGGGTGAAGGGCACGCCGAACTTTTCGGCGGCCCGCGCGGCCTTCATCTCGCCGTCGGCGTGTTGCATGCCCGTCAGACCCACGGGGGCCAGCGCCACGGGCATCGCCACATCCTGCCCGATCATCTGGCTTGCCGTGCTGCGCCCGGTCATGTCCACGGCCACGCGCTGGCGCAGGCGGATGTCATCGAAATCCGAGCTGTTGTCGCGGAATGTCTGCTCGGTCCAGCTGCCGGATTCGCAGTAATCGTAGAACATGCGGGGCACGCGCCGGGCGTAGATGCGCTTGAGATCGTCGATGGTGGTGATGGTGGGCACGGGCTTACCTCGTATATTGGTCAGGTTTAGTTACCAATTTGACCCGTTCGGTTCAAGATCTCTTTTTCTCGCATCGAAAAAGTACGAAATAGGACTTGTTTGGTGCGAAATGGAACTATATTGACTAATGTAATTCGAAATCGCACTTTATTGGAGGTTCCCATGTCCCTGTCCCGTCGCAAAACGCTCGCCCTGCTGGGTGGGGGTGCCATTCTCGCCGCCGGGGGTGCCGGCGCCTATACCGTGACCCGTATGCCCCGCAGCGCCCATGCGCCATGGGCCGCTGCGGGTGGTTACTCTGATCCGCGGATGCGCGCGCTCAGCTATGCGATCCTCGCGCCCAATCCGCACAACCGCCAGCCGTGGCAGGTGGACTTGCGCACGGACGGTGAGGTGACACTGCGCGTGGACACGGACCGGCTGTTGCCGCACACCGATCCGTTCAGCCGTCAGATCGTGATTGGTCTTGGGTGTTTTCTGGAACTGATGACGCTGGCGGCGGCGCAGGATGGGTACGGGGTTGAGCTGGACCTCTTTCCCGATGGCGAGGACCCCACCGCGCTGGACGCGCGCCGGGTTGCGGTGGCGCGGTTTGTCGAGGGGGCGGGCACGCCTGCGCCGGACCTCTTTGGGCAGGTGATGCACCGCCGGTCGCTGAAAGAACCCTTTGACACCGAGCGCATGGTGGATCGCGCAACGCTCGACGCGGTGCTGGGGGCGGCCACACGCACGCGCGTTGCGGGGTCGGTTGATCCCAAGGACATCGCAGAGTTGCGTGTGCTGAGCCACGAAGCGCTGCGGATCGAGATCGAGACGCCGCACACCTATAAGGAAAGCGTCGATCTGTTCCGCATCGGCAGTCGCGAGGTCGATGCCAACCCCGACGGGATCGATTTTACGGGTCCGATGTTCGAGGCGATGGCCGTCACCGGCACGTTCAGTCGCGAAGCGGCGCTGGATCGGAAATCCATGGCCTATACCGAAGGGTTGAAGGCCGTTTTTGCCAATACGGACACGGCCATGGGGCATCTGTGGCAGATCACGCCAACCAATACGCGCGCCGATCAGATTGCGGCAGGGCAGGATTGGCTGCGGCTGAACCTGGCCACGGCCCAAGCGGGCTTGGGCATGCAACCGCTGAGCCAGGCGTTGCAGGAATATCCGGAGATGTCGGGGCTTTATGCCGAATTGCATGACAGGCTGGCCCCTGAGGGTGGAACTGTGCAAATGTTTGCGCGGGTGGGCTATGGTGAGACCGTGGCGCAAAGCCCCAGATGGCCCATAGAGAGCAAGATCGTGCATGGCTGAACCCAATCCCGCCGTATTTTTCGAGGTGTTCACCGAGATTGGCATCATCGAACAGTTGAGCCGCGCCTTGCTCGAGGCGCAGCTGCCGGCGGGATTGATTGCACCGCATTTCACGGTGCTGAACCACCTGACGCGGGTGGCGGATGGGCGCACGCCGATGGAGATGGCGCGCGCCTTTCAGATCCCCAAGACGTCGATGACCCACACGCTCAAGGTGCTGGAGGCGCAGGGGTTGGTCGAGACACGCGCAAACCCCGAGGACGGGCGGTCAAAGCGGGTGTGGCTGACCGACAAGGGGCGGGACGTGCGCGCCCGGACCATCGCAAGCCTTGCGCCCGTGTTGGCAGAGCTGGCGGCGGGATTCGACATCGAACGGCTCTTGGAGATCAAGCCGGTGCTGACCGACCTGCGCGTTTTCATGGATGCCGCGCGCGATCCCTGAGGTGCGGCGGCTTGCCAAGCCTGTGGCGCGCGGGCTAAACGGCGCGCCATGACCGAACGCCCCCATCGCAATTTTTACGGACGTCTCAAGGGCAAGACCCTGAAGGACAGTCAGAAACGCTATATCGCCGAGGATCTGGCCGATCTGTCGCCCGGTGCCGTATCGTGGGAGGACAATCCCGCGCGCACGCCTCTGGATCTGGATGCGCTATTTGGCGGGCGGCCGGTGTGGCTGGAGGTCGGATTTGGCGGTGGAGAACATTTGGTGCATCAGGCCAGCGCCAATCCGGAGGTGGGGATCATCGGGGCGGAGCCTTACATCAACGGTGTTGCGATGCTGTTGGGCAAGATCCGGCGGGCGGGGGTGTCGAACCTTGCCGTGCATCCCGGCGATGCCCGCGATCTGATGGATGTGCTGCCCGCGGCGTCGATTGCGCGGGCGTTCCTGCTGTACCCTGATCCGTGGCCCAAGGCGCGCCACCATCGCCGCCGGTTTGTCACGCCCGAACATCTGGAACCGCTGGCCCGCGTGATGCAACCCGGTGCGGTGTTGCGGGTGGCGACGGATATTCCCGATTACGTTCGTCAGACGTTGGAAGAGGTGCCACGTGCGGGGTTCGAATGGCTGGCGGAGCGGGCCGGGGACTGGCGCACGCCCTGGGATGACTGGATCAGCACGCGCTATGAGCAAAAGGCCCTGCGTGAGGGGCGTGTGCCGCATTACCTGACGTTTCGCCGGTTGGGGTAGGGCGGTTTGGGGGCGCTGCCCCCGGCGCTTTGCGCCTCCCCCGAGGTATTTGTCGCGAAAGGAAGGGGCGGTGTCTGGACGGCTTTGACGCGCCGGGGTAGGTGTGCGGCGAACACGGAAAGATGCGAGCGCAAACATGTCCAGCCACGGTGACCCGATACCCATGACCTCTCTGGCCTGCGGGGCCTTGTCCGGCACGGCGGATGTGCCGGGCGACAAGTCGATTTCGCACCGGTCGCTGATCCTGGGTGCGCTGTCGGTGGGTGAAACGACGATCACCGGGTTGCTGGAAGGTCAGGACGTGCTGGACACGGCGCGTGCGATGCGGGCGTTCGGGGCCGAGGTGACGGATCATGGTGGTGGCAACTGGTCGGTGCATGGTGTGGGCGTTGGCGGGTTTGCCGAGCCGGAGCAGGTGATTGATTGTGGCAATTCCGGCACCGGTGTGCGGTTGATCATGGGGGCGATGGCGACCTCGCCCATATCGGCCACGTTCACGGGGGATGCGAGTTTGAACAAGCGGCCCATGGCGAGGGTCACAGACCCTCTGGCGCTGTTTGGTTGTGCGGCGGTCGGCAGGGCGGGCGGGCGGTTGCCCATGACGCTGGTCGGCGCCGCGGATCCGGTGCCGGTGCGCTATGTGGTGCCGGTGCCGTCGGCGCAGGTGAAGTCCGCGGTGTTGCTGGCGGGGTTGAATGCGCCCGGTGAGACGGTGGTGATCGAGGCCGAGGCGACGCGCGATCACACGGAGCGGATGCTCGCCGGGTTTGGCGCAGAGATTTCGACCGAAGTGACGGACGAGGGCCGGGTCATCACCTTGAAGGGCCAGCCCGAGTTGGTGCCGCAGCATATCGAGGTGCCGCGGGATCCATCCTCGGCCGCGTTTCCGGCCTGTGCGGCGCTGATCGTGCCGGGGTCGGATGTGCTGGTGCCGACCATCGGGCTGAACCCGACGCGGGCGGGGCTTTATGAGACGCTGCGCGAGATGGGGGCGGACCTGACCTATGAAAACCTGCGCGAAGAGGGGGGCGAGCCGGTCGCCGACCTGCGCGCGCGGTTCTCGCCTGATCTGGTGGGCATCGAGGTGCCTGCGGACCGTGCGGCGAGCATGATCGACGAATACCCGGTGCTGTCTGTTGTTGCGTCCTTTGCCAGAGGCAAGACGCATATGCCGGGCGTGAAGGAGTTGCGCGTCAAGGAGAGTGACCGCATCGACGCGATGGCCACGGGCCTGCGGGCGGCGGGCGTCACGGTGGAGGACGGGCCGGACTGGTGGACGGTCACGGGGCTGGGCCACGGCAATGTGCCGGGCGGGGTGACCTGTGCCAGCCATCTCGATCACCGCATCGCGATGTCTTTCCTGGTGATGGGCATGGCCACGCAGAAGCCGATGTCGGTAGATGATGGCGGCCCGATTGCGACGTCTTTCCCAATTTTCGAGCCGTTGATGGCCGCCCTCGGGGCGGATGTGCGGCGCAGCGCGGGCTGAGCCTGTGGCGACAGCACCCTTTACCGTGGCCATTGACGGGCCTGCCGCTGCGGGGAAGGGCACGATTTCGCGCGCCGTGGCGGGGCGGTTCGGCTTTGCCCATCTGGACACCGGGTTGCTGTACCGTGCGGTGGGCGCGCAGGTTTTGAGCGGCGTTGCGGCTGTGGAGGCGGCGCGGTCGCTGGACCCTGCGGCGCTGGAGGATCCCGCCTTGCGCACGGCAGAGGTGGCGCAGGCCGCCAGCAAGGTTGCGGTGATTGCGGACGTGCGCGCGGCGCTTCTGGATTTTCAGCGTGCCTTTGCCCGCCGGGCCGGGGGTGCGGTTCTGGATGGGCGCGACATTGGCACGGTGATCTGCCCGCAGGCGGAGGTAAAGCTGTTCGTGACCGCCTCGGCGGAGGTGCGGGCCGGGCGGCGTCTGGCGGAGTTGCAGGGCCGGGGCACGGACACCGATTTCGAAACGGTTCTGGCGGATGTCAGGGCGCGGGATGCGCGTGACAGTGACCGGGCCGAAGCGCCCCTGCGCCCGGCAGAGACGGCATTCGTGCTGGACACGTCCGAGATGAGCGTCGAGGCGGCGGTCGAGGCCGCAGTGGCGCAGGTCGCGGCGGCGCGCGCCTAGGCGGCGTGTGCGCCGTCCGACAGGGTTTTCACAAAGGCCAGCACGTCATCGACGCTGTCGCCTGCCGCGATCCGGCTGACGATGGCGGACCCTACGACGGCGCCGTCGGCTACGCTTGCAATAGCTTTGGATTTCTCGGGCGTGTTGATGCCGAAGCCAACGATCACGGGCAGGTTGGTTGCGGATTTGATCCGCGCGACTTCGGGGCCGACGTCCGTGGCCTTGGCCTCGGCCGCGCCGGTGATGCCGGTGATCGACACATAGTAGACAAAGCCCGAGGTGTTTTGCAGCACGCGCGGCAGGCGCTTGTCATCTGTTGTCGGCGTGGCAAGGCGAATGAAGTTCAGGCCGGCCGCTTGCGCGGGGATGCACAGTTCGCTGTCTTCCTCCGGGGGCAGGTCGACGACGATCAGGCCGTCGATGCCCGCAGCCTTTGCATCTGCCAGAAACCGGTCGACGCCGCGCGAATAGATCGGGTTGTAATAGCCCATAAGCACGATGGGCGTCGTGTCGTCGGTTTTGCGGAAAGCACGCGCCAGATCGAGCGTCCGGTCCAGGGTCATGCCGCCTTCGAGGGCGCGCTGGCCCGCGAGCTGGATCGTGGGGCCATCAGCCATTGGATCGGTAAAGGGCAGGCCGAGTTCGATGATGTCCACGCCAGCGCCCGGCAGGCCGCGCACGATGTCCAGTGAACGGTCATAATCAGGGTCACCAGCCATCACATAGGACACGAAGGCCTTGCGGCCCTCGCGCGACAGAGCCGCAAATTTGGCATCAATCCGGGTGGTCATCGTCGCTCTCCTTCGCTTGGGCCTTGACTGCCTCAGCGCCGGGCAAAAGGCAAGCGCCGTCAGAACGAGATATGGTAGCGGATCGTGTACAGGTTCATGCCCGGATTGTCGGTGGCCAGGCTGGCATTGGATTTATGCGAAAACGCCGCCGAAATCGCGTGGCCGTTGTCGAACTGGTAGCCCACGCCCAGTAGCGACCGGATTTCAAAGGCAGAGCCCAGATCGTTGCCAGCGACGCCCTCTTCGTAGAGGCCGGGCATGATCGAGTTGTCGATGAACCAGCCGCTGTCCCACTGCCAGCGGGTCCAGATGCCGCCACCGACAAACAGGTCCCCTTCGGCAGAGACGCTGGCATTGGCGCCCAAGGCCACGGACATGACGCGGCGCTGGAGGAACGGGGCGTGGCGGTATTCCAGATCAAAGGCCACACTGTCCTGTCCGGCGTCGCCATAATCGGTGGTGCCGAGGCCGAATGTCAGTTCCTGGGCGTTTGCGGTCAGGGTCGTCAGCAACAAAAGAACGAATGAACAAAAAGCAACTCGGATGCGGGTCATGCGGTGCTCCTGCATGGGAGGAATAGAATTGTGCGGCAAGCGCGGGCCCCTTTATACCCAACCCACTGGCGAGACGCGAGTATTTTTCAACCGCACCCGTATGGCGGGTGAGGGGGTGTGTGCGGCTTGCACCTGTCGGCGGTCCTGCTAGAAGCGGGGCGACGTTGCGCAATGAGGGTGCTATGGGTTTCAAGATGGGAATTGTCGGATTGCCGAACGTGGGCAAATCGACCTTGTTCAATGCGCTGACCAAAACGGCGGCGGCGCAGGCGGCGAACTTTCCGTTCTGCACGATCGAGCCCAATGTGGGTGAGGTGGCCGTGCCCGATGCGCGGCTGGACAAGCTGGCGGCGATTGCGGCCTCCAAGCAGATCATCCCGACGCGCATGACGTTTGTGGACATCGCAGGTCTGGTCAAGGGCGCATCCAAGGGCGAGGGGCTGGGCAACCAGTTTCTGGCCAACATCCGCGAGGTGGACGCGATTGCACACGTGCTGCGCTGTTTCGAGGACGGTGATGTGACCCATGTGGAGGGCCGCGTGGACCCCGTGGCCGACGCCGAAACCATCGAGACGGAATTGATGCTGGCCGATATCGAGAGTATCGAGAAGCGCCTTCAGAACATCGTGCGCAAGGTGCGCGGTGGCGACAAGGAAGCGGTGCAGCAGGAGCGCCTGATGCGCGCGGCCCTCGCCGTGCTGGAGGACGGCCGGCCGGCCCGCGTCGTGGATGTGGACGCCGAGGACGCCAAGGCCTGGGCCATGCTGCAACTGCTGACCACCAAGCCGGTGCTCTATGTCTGCAACGTGGGCGAATCCGAGGCGGCAGAGGGCAACGCCCATTCCGCTGCGGTGGCCGACATGGCGGCGGCGCAAGGCAACAGCCACGTGGTCATCTCGGCCCAGATCGAGGAAGAGATCAGCCAGCTGGAACCCGACGAGGCGCAGATGTTCCTCGAAGAGATGGGGCTGGCCGAGGCGGGCCTCGACCGGTTGATCCGCGCAGGCTACGAGCTGTTGCACCTCGAGACCTATTTCACGGTGGGCCCCAAAGAGGCGCGGGCGTGGACGATCCCCACTGGCACCTCAGCCCCTAAAGCCGCGGGCGTGATCCATGGCGACTTTGAAAAGGGGTTCATCCGCGCGGAAACCATCGCCTATGACGATTTTGTCAGCCTGGGCGGCGAGGGCCCCGCGAAAGAGGCGGGCAAGATGCGCGCGGAAGGCAAGGGGTATACCGTCAAGGACGGGGACGTGCTGCACTTTTTGTTCAACACCTGAGGGCAGGGTTCATAGCCTGCCGCGCGCCGCCTCGATCTGCGAGATCAGGTCGTCACAGCGCTGGGTTTGGTAGTCGGAACCGTCGACAAACACCTCGCGGGCAGCGCGCACATGGCTGTCGGCTTCCTCCAATAGCGCCGGGTCAGGGTCCAGTTCAAACCGCGCCAGCGCCAGATCGGCGATGTTCCATTGCAGGCGCGCCCACCAGGATGCCGCCTTTTCGCATAGGTCCAATTCCTCGCAAGCGCGATAGGCCGCCCGCGCCCGGTCCAGCACAGCGCGGTCCTTGTTCAACGCCCCCTGCCAGCGCAGAGCGAGGGCAAGGTTATTTTGCGTCAATTCCCAATCCAGCGCGTCCGCCTCTTTGTCGTTCAGCGACAGCGCCGTTTCCAGCGCAGTGACCGCTTCGGTCACTGGTACCGGGTCTTTGGTCACCTCCCCCAGTTTTTGCAATGCGCCGCCAAGATTGTTCCAAATGGTTTCGATCTGCACCGGGGTCTTTAGGTTTTGCTCAACAGCCAAAGCTGCACGATGTGCTGCGACCGCATCGCGCAGGACATCTGCATTTTCGGCCTGTTCGCCCATTTCGTTGAGCACGCAGCCCAATCCGTCCTGTCTCGCTGCCCAGTCTTCGGGCTCTGCTGTCTTGGAGGTTTTCTTTAACGCGCCTTCAAAGGCATTGTGCGCCAATTCCAGATCGCGGGGTCGGGCCGACCGCTGTGCTACTCGAAAGTAACTCGAGCCGAGTGTACGCAACGCCGCTGCTTCCAGCATGCGTTTGCCTTTGTGCTTGTCCCAATTGTGCCGCGCGATCTGTACTGCTACGCGCAAGGCAAAAATATCCCCGCTCAGGTTACCTTTTTCGCTCCATTCGTTGGCAAGCGCATTCACCGCCAAGAATAGCTTGCCCCGATCCTGTTGTTGCCGCACATCCGCGATCAACCGTTCTGCCGCCAGATCGGGACGGTTGCGCAGGCGGTCCTGATCCAGACGTCTGTCCAGCAGCGCCTTTGTTTGCTGCGCCAATCGCTCCTTTTCCGCCTGATGCTCTTCTCTCATCCGCCGTTCTTCGGCGTCCAGCAGCGCATCAGCGGCGTCCCTGTCCCCAGCGTCGTTCAGCTTGGCGACCTCTGCCATGACTGCGTTCAGTTGACTGCCAGTGTTGTCGGGGGGCATTTCCCCGCGCCTGCGGATGTTTTCAGCCGCCTCGAGGGCTTGCCGAAGGGCGATGTAAGCGGTTTGCAGATCGCGTGTTTGGCTGCCTGCGAATTCATAGGCCAGTGTTGTCAACAGCGCCTCGGCAACAGGGGCGACTGTGTCGTCCTTGGCCACGCGGGCCAGCAACCGTTCAGCATCTTGGTCGCGTTTGTCCTCGTCTGCGGTCGACTTGCTTGGTGGCGGAGCGAGATGCGCGGCTTTGACGACATCCGCAGGCAATGACAGCGCCTGATCAAATTTGTCGATGGTTTCGGCGGATAGGTTGCGCGCGCCCTTTTCGACTTGGCCAACGTAGCCTTTGCGCGCGCCATTGTTGAGCGCTTCGGTCGCGAGCTGTTCCAGAGTCCAGCCCAAATCGAGTCGCGCTTGCCTAACGGCATAGCCGAAGTCTTTCCACGGGTCAGATGTCATTGGGTGTCACCTTGTGGATCCCGATGTCACGCGATGTCTTTGCCCGCTGTCATGCGATGTCATCCGTGCGCTCTCGGGCGGTCCCCTTCATCGCTATGTTTAATCCAGTCATGACAACGTCTTAACCCAAGGCGGGCCCGCCACAATCAACAGGAGAATATCCCATGATGTGGCAACTTCAACCTATGATCGCGTGGATGCTGTCCGCGCAAGGCAGCAACGCGGTCTTTGCCGGTTTGTGCGCTTTGGCGCTGTGCGGTGTTCCGGTCCGCTGGGTGGTCTGTGGGACCATCCTGCTGCACCTCTGCCTCGCGTTCCTTTGACAGCGCAGTGAGGTAGCCGACGCGTGCAGTCTAAAAGCTTTGATTCAGCCCTTGCCCCACCTGCATCCCATCGCTAAACGGGTCAGCGGAGACGTGGCCGAGTGGTCGAAGGCGCTCCCCTGCTAAGGGAGTAGGCCCGGAAGGGTCTCGAGGGTTCGAATCCCTTCGTCTCCGCCATTTCACACCATAAGTGTATGCTTTCGTTGTAAAATTTCTAACTCGTACACGCTCTGTACACAATCGAGGTTTGCTGATGACGTGGGAAAAAGGAACAACCGACTTTCAATGCCCGGGGTGCCCAACCGTATGGCGCGGAGCGTGGCAAAGCCTTCCTGTACGGGAAAAAGGCAAGTTCATTTGTGAGGATTGTGGGACACAGGTGACCCGATGGAACGGCGGCCACGACTACTACGGCTTTGAGCGCGTAGAGCAAGAATGACGCACCGCGCCGATGGGGCGCTTTCTGTGAGAGCGCCTGAGCGGCCCGTAGAGCGCCGTTGTGAGGTCTTGGCAGGCGGGCAAGTAGCCCAGCGGGCAGAGATGGCCCTTTACGGCGTCCTGTGAGCCTCCCTTGTACGGGCCAGCGGCCCGGTTGGTTGGCAGAGACGGCTGCGCCGCTTTGTAGGGAAGTCCTGCCATGCGAGCGCGTAGCGCGAGTTCTCTACTGACCGCCTTGGCAAGCCACCGGCCTAGACAGCGCCATGGGCGCTGGCGACGGCCCGTTATTCCTACTCATAAGTGTCCGTTCTTTTTGTCCCCTATAAAAATATGAGTATGAATAACCAAATTTCCTAATAGTCAGGGGACATAAAGAAACGGACACTTATCCTCTGGCACGGTCGCTTCGCTGCGATACAGCCATTCGGCGATGTGTGAGAACTTGAGCAGCACCGGCGGGCTGGGAAAGCGGTAGAAACGGGGGCGCAACTTCTCCCCTTCCATCCGCCGCGCGGTTTCAAGGTAGTGGTCTGCTAATGCGTCCGGATGCCATATGTCCCAACCATTCCGCCGCGCGACTTCCGCAAACTCCATCTCAGCTTTCATGGCGCTGTTGAACGCAGTCCAATTCTTGAGCGCAAAGGCGAACACATCCACCTGTAGGCCCGGTGGCCACTCCTTCGCCATCCCCACCAGCATCCCAAATACCTTTGGCTTTACGGGGTAATCGGGATAGCGGCCCTCCCATACTTTCACCATCCGCTTGGCAACCGTTCGGGGTGTGTCTGGCGACCCGTCATCCAAGCGTAGCAAGGTCACGTTTTGGCCGTCGATCCTGCGAACGTCATAGCGGATTGGGTCCACGCGGATCATCCGTCTAACGGTGCGCTCATGCACGCCTAGCACCTCTCCCCATTGGCTCAGGGTCATGGGCTGGGTCCATTGTGTGGTGTCCGCCTTATGTGGTACGTCTGAGATGGTTTGCCGGATCAAACCGCACAGGATTTCATGGGTGCGCTTTGCGTCAGAACGCAGGCTAACACCCTTGTTTCTATTCAATTTTTGTGGTAACCGTTTCATTACAATAATCTCCGTCAGACAGGGGTTGTTGACCTTTAGTGAAGGCCCCGTGTTCCAGCATCGGGGCCTTCCGCCTTCTTGCCATAATCCGTAAAAATAATCAATGAATACAGTGCTGTAGACCAATTGGTTGGATAAGGGGTAGACGTGCTGACCTAGTGTTGGGAAAGACTGTCACCCAATCGGTTTACAGGTCAGTATCGCTGCCATAAATAAAGGTCCGGTACGGACTTATTCGCACCGATGTGCGCGGCCCCAGACTTGAGGGTCAGGGTTGCGGTCGCCCCGCCGTTTGACCATTTCCTCGGGAGATACCGGTTGCGCACCCGGTGCGCTGCCTTGCGTTTGCATGGCCGCCAACAGTACTAGATGGAAAGGTAGAGCGTAACCATAAGCCAGTGCTTGAATTGTGCGCAGACCCGGTTCTGTGTGCGTGCCGTCTTCAAGCCCGGAAACCTGTGACCGGGACAGGTTTGAGCGTTCGCATATGCGTTTGAGTTCCCATCCCTTGCGTATCCGTTGCGCAGGTAGCAATTGTGCCAAAGTCTGAGGTTTTGGTTTGGTGCCTTTTCCATTTAGCGCCGCACGAACTTCGTCACGCAAACTGTGAATACCGGCAAGTTGCAGCAAGATTTGTGTCGCGGCGTCCATGTCTTACACAGCTTGAACAATGGTAGGCGGATCACCCGCCCAACGGCGGATCAGAAATACGGTGAAGACCCGGAGCGTGTCGCCCCCAACGGCGGACTTCACTGCAAACCAATTGCCGTCCTGATCCCGTAAGGCGGCGGGCGTCGTGGGCCAGTCTGCCAGCAACGCCGCTTGGCCGTCGCCAACCTCCCCGCCCAACGTGCGGTCGAAGGTATCAACGTCCATCCACCGGACGCGACCTTTGCACGTTTCGACGTGCTGCAACTGCCCAGCCACAGGCCGCCCATTATTGGGGTCCGTGATTTGGCGGTAGACCTCAAATTCGCCGTAAGCGGGGTTCACCCTCGCGGCGCGGATGTGGGCGTCACGTATCATCTTCCCACCCCGCAAGGCGCATCGCCCGCTCAAGAGGAACACCTGCCCCGACCAGTGTGCCAACCGCCCGGGCACGGCCCGCCACGTCAGCTGATAGCATGGACGCGCTGGACAACTTGGACACGCCCACCTTAGCGAACTCCGGCAAGAGTTGCCGGGCAAGCGGTTCAACTGTCTGTAGGACAAAGAGACGGTAAGCCTCACGCATCGCGCCCGCGTTGCCGTTGCCTGTCACCAAAGCCGGGGGCACTCCCGACGCCGCCAACACGCGATAGTGTAGAGCGTCCACCGCCGGATTGAGGTCTGCCCGCCGCAGATCGGGGCCAAGTTCGGTTCGGTGGAACTCTTGCCGGGACGACTGGCCCACATTCGTGGCGAAGTCCGCCCGGCTTTTGATCGCCGCTAGCGTGCCACCGCCCTTGAGACCTCGCAACGCGGCGCTTTGTTGTTCCTCTGGCACTGTATCGGGGAACGGCAAAAGCCCCTTCCCGGTCCATTCCATGGCGTCGGCAATCGCCGTTTCGATAGACGCCATGAGCGCCGGACTACCACCCATCATGAGGAACGGTGACCGGCCCCGCCACGGTTGTGACGCATCGCTGTTGATGGTCAGGCGTAGCACCTCCCCTTCAATCGCCCGCACGGTTTCGGTCTCATGGGGCCGGGCAAGGTGAAGGTGGTAGCGACCTTTCCCCACCTCATCCCAAAACGCCGCCCGGTGAAGTTCCAGCGCGTTGGCCCGGACCCGAATATGGAAGACCGCTTCACCGCGCAAGGCAAGGTCTAACCCGATGGCCGCCAACACGTCCGCCGTGAGTGGTCCCGCATCGGGCGCAGGGTCCAGCATAGAGAAAGCCCGGGACCACATCATTGCCGCGCCGCCAACGGTAGCGGACAGAGATGCGCCGCCCGTACCCTTGAGTGTGTCCCGCCGGTTCGTCAGGTATTCGGCAGTTACAGTTGGGAATGCCGCCCGGGTTTCGGTCTCAGGTTTCTTCTTGCGTGTCAGTGGCCACATTCCACATCACCTCCGATGCTAGAAGGATGCCCGCGCCGCTCATTTTCATGAGGGGACCAAGGCTTTCCCGTGTGAGCGTGCTATCCCCCGCTTGGATCACCCGAAATTCGCGCCGGGCTGGCGAGTGGATGAGTTGATACAAAGCCAAGCACCGCACCGCCTCTAGGACGTGCGGCCCGGCTTCGTCGGCTGTGTAGTCGCGCCCGGTGAACGCATCCGCGACACGCCAGCTTGCGGCCAAAACGGCTTCCGCCCGGTCGGCGCTGACACCTGCTTCAAGCGCCACGTCTGCCACGGTGATGGTGGGATATGTCATGGCAGGATCACCGTGTGCGGGCGCACCGGGTGCGCAGTTTGCATAGCCCGCAATTCGGCCTGTGCGTCTTCATATGCGGGCCGCGTGACTAGGCTCAATTCGTAGAGGACCAGTGCAAGGATGGTGCGGATGAACACCCCTTCATTGCCGGGTTCCGGGTCCAGACGTTCCGTTTCGCCAGCGGTTTCAGACGGGGGAACCCGGAAACCCGGAGATATGCCGCTAACCAGACCAGCGCCCAGCATAGTGAGTGCGTCTCGCACATGGGTCACGTCCTCAAGTTCGGGGGCAATCGTCGCTTCAAAGGTCAATGCCTCATCATCGGCGGCCAATATCAGGGACCCATTGCGACGGCTGGCCAAGGGCTTGTCGAAGTCATGGCCAAAGAGCAGGGTCACTTCCCGGTCTTCATTCTCAAGCGTCCAGTTGAACGCACCGGGTGCGATGCGTTCCTTACGGACGCGGCCCCGGTCGGCCATGGTGGCGAGTGAGTTGTATGGAAAGCGGCCCCGGATTTGAGGCCGCTTCCCGGCCCGCCGTACCTCTAGGTCAGCGGGCCAAAAGGTGCGGCGTTCCATCTTATGCGCGGTCCTGAACGCCGGTCAGTTTGAAATAATGGGTGGCCGTGCGCTGGATCAGCACATCCAAGAACGCGAACATGGTTAGGGCAATCTTGCCCGTTTTGCTTTCACTGTAGGGGTCCACGATGAGTTCCGGGCTTCCCCACGTGGGCACATAGGCGTGATTGCCGGACCCGAAAAAGACCGTGGATGCGCCCTTGTCCGTGGCGTCACGCGCCCCACGGGCGGATACCTGGCTGGACCACAGCGTGCCAAAGCCCGCCGCCTTGAGCCGGTCCAGTTCGGACACAGCCGTGCCCGGGATGAGCGTGTCGGCAAGAGTTTGGTGCACGATGGGCGCACCGGCGATGCGGACCTGCGACGGGCTGGACAGTTTGGCAGTCTCTTGGATTTCCGTGGCCCGCAAGAGGAAGTCGGAAAAGCTGGCCACGTCATCAAGCGCCGCCGTTCGGCCACCCGTAAGAACCGCATCAAAGCCCGCCGGGGTCTCCCCCGTGCCGTCGCCTTGGAAGATGGCAAGGTCAATTCCCTCGCGCATCACCTCTGCCAGATCGCGGCGAAGAATGGACCCAAGAGCGGAGTTTTGACGTGCGGCTTGCCGGGTCATCACGTAACGCCCGGTGGCGGTGTGCATGGCGGGGGCCGTGGACGTGGTGGTGATTGCACCTGCATCCGCGCCGGACCCTTCCGATACCCACGCAATGCCCGTGCCGCCGGTGATTTCCGGGAACGTGGGCTGGCCAGAAACTTGCAGGACGTTGACGCCAAAACGGCCCGCCGCGCTCGTTTCAAAGAACCGCTCAAGGGCGTTCATCACAGGCCGGGTAGACAGTTCGCCCGTGGTGCCCGGTGCCGTGTCCGTCACCGCATCCGCGCGTTGCTCAAGGGCTTCCCAAGGAAACCGCATCCCCTTGGACCCAGCCCCGTGGCGCGTCTCAAGTTCGGTGGACACTTCCGCCTCACGGCCCGTGAGCGCCTTACCGTCCGTCTGTGCAGCCACCACGGCGGAAAGATCAAAGGCCCGGCATTCACGCTCAAAGTCCTGTGCGGCATTGTCCGGCTCTTTGATTTGCGCCCGTTCCGCATCTTCAAGAATGACGGCGGCGCGGTATTCCGTTTCCGCATTGGCGTAGGCTTCCGTGAGAGATCGCAGTTCCGTGCGGCCCTCATCATTGATGGTCTCAGCGGACTGGATGGCCGCCATTTGTTCCCGCCGCTGCGATTGGGCGAGTTGGATTTCCTGACTACGGAGCATGGTGTTCCTCGTGGTTTGCAGGGTTGGGGTCGATCCCGGCGGCGTTGAGGAAGTCATCGCGGCCTTGGATTGCGGTGCGCCCGGTCTTCCGGGGGCGTTTCTCTTTGCCCGCGTGCCGTTCGGCATTGGTCTTTTGCGAGTGGCAGGACGGGCAGAGATATTGGAGGTTGGTTGGGTCGTAGATGCCGATACCCACGTCCTCACAGACAGAGCGGGGCACGATGTGGTCCACATCCCCGGTCATCCCAAGGTAGACGCTGCAATCGGGTTGCTCACACCGGAAAGAGGCCCGGTGCGCCACAAAGGAACGCACGGCGGCCCATCGGGCGGTCTTGAGCGGTGCGGTAGAGGTCCGGGCCATTACAGCACCTCCACTTCATAGGTGGGCTTCACGGCGTCCCGAGCGCGTAGCAGTGCGGAACACGCGAGGATGAGGGATTGGGCTACGTCGATGCGTGCCGTGAGGTGGGACTTGCAGATTTGGACCGCGCCCGTGGTGGACACCTTCACATCCGCTTCCGCCAAGGACCCCTCCAAGAGGATGGAACGGCGCATAGTGATCGCACCGGCCTTGAACATCCGTCGCGTGGCCAGCACATCGGCGTTGCCGTCTTTCGGGCCGTTGCCCCGAAACTCCAGCGGGATGGACAGTTGTGCGCGGGCCATGGCGGTTCGGAGTTCCGCGTCCCGGTATCTGTCACAAGAGACAGAGCGCACCGGGTGCGGGCCGATGCGTTCCAACAATTCGGTGAGAAACTGTTGAAGGTCAGACACCGCGCCGGAGGTCTCAATCAGATCCCCGCCATCGGCGGCGCGGACGTAAAAATCCCCAACTTGATTGGTCATCCCCCACTGAAGTGGTCCTCCGCTATGTTTAGGAAAACGGAGGAAACACATGGCAAACAAGCGACCGAAG
>NZ_CANKXW010000010.1 GCF_947487805.1 uncultured Tateyamaria sp.
CGCCGACGCCGCCACAATCGCAGCCCTCGTCGCATTCCCGGGCATCGTCCTGTGGCTACCATCACTCGCAGGGTGAACCGCTAGAGCATCAACCCCACGCAGATGTGTGTGGAACCCGAGGCGCATTTGCGGTTTAATCCAACGTTAAAGACAAAATAGGGACAAGTGACCGATGTTGACACGACGCCATTTCATCACAACCAGCGCCGCATTGTTTTCAAGCGCGCCCTTGGCGGGGCCGGTCTGGGCCGAGGCAAGTGCGTCGCAGTGGGCCAAATGGGATGCCCGCGTGACGCCTGCAAATTATGATCCGGCCACGTCCAATCCGTGGGGCTTTCACCCGCGTTACCTGCCTCAGCGTGTGCAGGCCAATGACGGCCTGACCCCGGGCGACATCCACGTGGACGCCATCGCCCGCTATCTGTACCACATTCAGGCCGACGGCACCGCGATGCGCTATGGTGTGTCCATCGCGCGCGGGAACCTCTACGAACACGGAACATACACGATCCGTCGAAAGGCCAAGTGGCCCAAATGGACGCCGACCAAGGACATGATCGAACGCGACCCGGCACAGTTTGAACAATATGCAGATGGGGTGCCGGGCGGGCCAACCAACCCGCTGGGATCACGCGCGCTCTATCTTTTTGTGGGCAATCGCGACACCTACCTGCGCATCCATGGCACCCCGCACCCCAAATCGATTGGCGGGCGGGCAAGCTCGGGCTGCGTGCGCATGGTGATGGCACATATCATTGGGCTCTATGATCAGGTGGAACCGGGGGCACAGGCGATCCTGTACCCCGCCGAGGTCACCGCCAGCAGTTAAGAGCTGGCGGGTGCCGTCGCCGTCTCGGTTTGCGCCTTGGTGCAGATCGGGGAGCCGGAGGCCGTGCGTAGTGGCAGCAGTGTGGATTCAACGGGGCCGTTGTGCAGATACCAAAAACAGCCGTCTTCGGGCAGAACCTTGACTTGGCGCAGGTTCTGATTGGGACCGGCAAGGTCCACGACACTTTGTGGCAGTTCGGCGATATAGCCGACCCCGGTGGTTTCGTCGCAGGCGGCGACAAAGACAAGCGTTGCGATCAAGGCGCTGGAACGGATCATCATGGGGCATCCCCTCTTTTTGTGGTCTGCGCTCTGCTGGCGCGTGTTGGCCCATGTGTCGCATTCCTTGGCGAGCGGTGCAATGCGGGTACGTATTTTGTGAGCAGGCGTGCCGCGAAGGCATCTCATCCCCCGGTCGGAGACGGAGACGTCCAGGAAGGTTCAAGATGAAGAGCAAGCTGTCGGTTTTGGGGCTGGGGGGAACGATCTTTGCAGCCCTATGCTGTTTCACACCGATTTTACCCGTGGTTCTGACAGCGCTCGGCCTGACGGGCGTGCTGGGCGTGGTGTATACGGATGCTGTTCTTCTCCCGCTTCTTGCGGGTTTTCTCATTCTCACGGGGTATGCGCTATGGCCGATGAAGTCGCAAAAGTGACGCTGGACTCAACGCTGACCTGTCCAGACTGTGGTCATGTCGAAACGGAAACGATGCCGACGGACGCGTGCCAATGGTTTTACGAATGCAAATCCTGCCACAGCGTTCTGAAGCCGCTTGAGGGCGACTGCTGTGTGTATTGCTCCTATGCGACGGTACCATGCCCACCCATTCAGCAGGGGTCATCCTGCTGCATCTGACGCCGGGTTGTCATAAAATCTTCACTTCAGCCAGCATGATAATTCACATATCCATGAAATATGGAAATTGTGATTCCCAACCAACTGTCCACGCTGGGCCATCCGCAACGGCTTGCGCTGTTTCGGCTGCTGATGCGGCGATATCCCGACCGCGTGCCAGCAACGGAGTTGGCAGATGCGCTCGGGCTAAAGCCCAGCACATTGTCGGCCTATATCAACACACTCATGCAGGCCGGGCTGGTCACACAGGAACGCAGTGGCACGTCTCTGCGCTATGCGGTCGACATGGACGCGGCGCGGGACATGATCGGCTATCTGCTGCACGATTGTTGCCGGGGGCGTCCCGAAATTTGCCTGCCCGACCTTGCGCCAGGCGAGCCCGGGCTTGGCACATTGCCGGACCGAAACTACAGTGTCCTGTTTCTGTGTACAGGCAATTCCGCCCGTTCGATCTTTGCTGAAACCATCCTGCGTGACATGGCCCCGGACCGGTTCGATGTCCATTCCGCAGGCACCCAGGCCCGGTCGGATCTGAACCCGTTTGCGGTTGAAGTGCTGACACAGAAGGGCCACGACACATCCGCGCTGCGCGCCAAGGCGGTTGCAGAATTTCAGGGTGCAGACGCGCCGCAATTCGACTTTGTCTTTACCGTCTGCAATGCCGCCGCGAACGAGGAATGCCCCCCGTGGTCGGGCCAGCCGATCAGCGCCCATTGGGGACTGCCCGACCCTGTGAAGGTCACCAGAACGGACGCGGAAAAGAGCCTCGCCTTTCATCAAACATATGGCGCGCTGCGCAACCGGTTGGCCGGTTTCGCGGCACTGCCCATTGCCTCACTGGACCGGTTGTCGCTGCAAAAGGCGGTCGATGACCTGGGCCAAGTCGATCACAAAGGATCCTGACATGACTGTCTACGCCTTGAACGGCCTTGGCCGTATTGGCAAACTTGCCTTGAAACCGCTTTTGGAACGTGGCGCCCAGATCGCGTGGATCAACGACGCCGTGGGCGATCCGGAGATGCACGCACATCTGATGGAATTCGACACGGTGCACGGACGCTGGCATGCCGACTTTGCCCATGACGCAGAGAGCGTCACCATCGACGGCACGCGCCTGCCATTTGTCGGGACGCGCGAGATTGCGGATCTGCCGCTGGATGGGGTGGATGTGGTCATTGACTGCACGGGCGTTTTCAAGTCCGAGGACGCGCTCGCCCCCTATTTCGACGCAGGCGTCAAAAAGGTCGTGGTGTCGGCCCCGGTCAAGGACGGGAACGCGGCCAATATCGTCTACGGGATCAATCACGACATCTACGACGCGGCCCGCCACCGGATCGTCACCGCGGCCAGTTGCACCACCAATTGCCTGGCACCCGTGGTCAAGGTGATCCACGAGAATCTCGGCATCAAGCACGGGTCGATCACCACGATCCACGACGTTACCAACACGCAGACCATTGTAGACCGGCCCGCCAAGGATCTGCGCCGCGCGCGGTCGGCCCTCAATTCCCTGATCCCGACCACCACGGGCAGCGCCACGGCGATCACGCTGATCTACCCCGAGCTCAAGGGGCGCCTGAACGGGCACGCGGTGCGGGTGCCCTTGCTCAATGCCTCACTCACCGATTGCGTGTTCGAAGTTGCACGCGAAACCACCGCCCAAGAGGTCAACGCGCTGTTTCAGGCTGCCTCTGAAGACGCGCTTGCCGGCATTCTGGGGTACGAGGAACGTCCGCTGGTCTCCACCGATTACACCAACGACACACGGTCGAGCATCGTGGATGCCCCATCGACCATGGTCATCAATGGCACGCAAGTCAAAATCTATGCGTGGTACGACAATGAAATGGGCTATGCGCACCGCCTTGTCGATGTGGCCTGCATGGTCGGGGACAGCCTGTGACCGGCCCGGCCGCGCGGCCCGAGGGTCTTGCGGCCTATGTCGCGGTGACGGCCGCCTACTGGGCTTTCATGCTGACCGACGGGGCGCTGCGGATGCTGGTGCTCTTGCACTTTCACACGCTCGGGTTCTCGCCAGTGCAGTTGGCATATCTCTTTGTTCTTTATGAAATCGCGGGCGTGGTGACCAACCTGTCGGCGGGCTGGATCGCGGCACGGTTCGGGCTGACCTCCACGCTCTATGCGGGGCTGGGCCTTCAGGTGCTGGCCCTTCTGGCACTTGCGCAACTGGACCCCGAATGGGCCGTGGGGGTGTCCGTCGCCTTTGTCATGATGGTGCAGGGGGCCAGTGGTGTGGCCAAGGATCTGGCCAAGATGTCCTCAAAATCTGCCGTCAAGTTGCTGGCCCCGTCGGGCAACGCGGGCCTCTTCCGCTGGGTTGCGGTCCTGACGGGGTCGAAGAACATGGTCAAAGGCTTGGGCTTCCTGCTTGGGGCCGCCTTGCTCGCGATTTTCGGCTTTATATGGTCGGTACTGGTCATGGCGACACTGTTGGCGGCCATCCTGATTGCAGTGGTGATTGCCATGCCGCCCGGCCTGCCGCCGGGCCGCAAGGGCGCGCGGTTGTCCGAAGTGTTCTCCAAATCCGCCAATGTGAATTGGCTGTCTCTGGCGCGTGTGTTCCTGTTCGGTGCGCGCGATGTCTGGTTCGTGGTGGGCATCCCGATCTATTTCTACGCCGTGCTGTCCGATGGGACAGTCGCGGGCAACCGTGCCGCGTTTTTCCTGATTGGGACATTCATGGCAGGGTGGATCATCCTTTATGGACTGGTGCAGGCGAACGCTCCCCGCATCCTGCGGGCGCAGTCCCGGACAGAGTCGGACTTGATCACCTCGGCGCGCCTCTGGGCCTGGGCGCTGGCTTGCGTGCCCGCGTTCCTGACCTGTGCAGCGCTGCTGGCTGGAGGGCCGCAGCCGTGGCTGACGGCGGTGATCGTGGGTGGATTGCTGGCCTTTGGCGCTGTGTTTGCCGTGAACTCCGCGCTGCACTCCTATCTGATCCTCGCGTTCACGCGGGCTGAACGGGTCACGATGGATGTAGGGTTCTACTATATGGCAAATGCCGCCGGGCGGTTGGCGGGCACGGTCCTGTCCGGGCTGACCTATCAGATCGGGGGGCTGCCCGTGATGCTGGCGACGGCCACGGCGATGGTCGCAGGTTCGGCTATCGTTGTTGCGTTTCTCAGACCTGATGCGCCCGAAACCGCGTGACCGCGTTGCCTCAGCCGATCTTCTGACCCTGGCTCCAGGTGCCACGCAAGAGGGCGTTACCCAGCATCCGGCGCACCCGCAGCACGTCGCCCCGCATCCCCACCGCCAGCGTGCCGCGATCGGTCAGACGTGCAGCGCGGGCGGGATTGGACGTCACCGTCGCAATGGCGCGGGGCAGGTCGTCCCAGATCTCGGCCAGACGCACCGCCGACAGCAACAGCGCCGAAGGCACATAGTCCGACGACACGATGTCCAGCAGATCGGCGCGGGCGAGGTCCTCGGCGGCGACATTGCCGGAATGTGATCCGCCCCGGATCAGGTTGGGCGCCCCCATCATCACGGCGATACCGTGGTCGCAGCAGGCCTCCGCCGCCTCGACCGTGGTTGGGAATTCGGCAAAGCCCACGCCGTTCTGCGCGGATGTCGCCACGTGGGCGCGCGTGGTGTCATCATGGCTGGCCAGCACCGCACCAAGGCGCGCGGCTTCGGCAACCGCGCCTGCCTCGTGCTTTTGCCCAAAGCGCGCTTGCAGCCCCAGCAGGTTATCCACATGTGCGGCGAATTCCGCATCGTTCATGCCGCGCTTCTTGGCCACATAGGTCTTGAGCACATCCAGATCGCGAAACTGGCGCTGACCGGGGGTGTGGTCCATCAGGCTGACGATGCCCACGCGGTCATCCGCCCCGAAGGTCGCCAGTTCCTCCAACAGGGTCTCGGAACAGATCTCGGCCCGCAAGTGCAGGAAATGGCTGATCTTGAACACGCCGGCGGCGCGGGCCGCCAGCAACTCGTCCGCCAGTTGCCGGGCATAGTCGATATACCGCCCCTTGCCGCTGTGGATGGAGCCGACGCGCATCGCGTCGAACACCGTCGTGATCCCGGTGGACGCCAATTCCGCGTCATGGGCAATCAGCGCGGGCAGGTGCGGCCAGTCGACCGAGGGGCGCGGTTCGATATGACGCTCCACGTTGTCGGTGTGCAGTTCGATCAGGCCGGGGATCACCAGATCCTGTCGGCAATCCACCGCGCCTGTGGGCACGTGATCGCCTTCGGTGATTGCGGTGATCGTGCCAGCCTCGATCGTGACGGATCCCGTCAGGACACGGTCGGGCAGCACCAGTTGCGCATTGGCCAGGCACAGATCGCGAGGCGTATCGGCGTCCGCCATCGCGGTGTCGGTGGGCAGGGGGAAATGCGAATTCATCTGATGCTCTCGATCTGGCCTTGGGGCGGGCGGAGTGTGTCGGGCATGGTCACACCCCCACGGGTTGAAGCAGGGCGATGGCGCGCGCCACCGTATCATGAAGCGGGCCGTCATTGGACAGGTTGATCACATCTAGCCCGGCAGGCAGCGGTTTCTCGGCCTGCGCAAGGCGGCGGGCGATGTCCGCCTCGCTTTCCCTGCCGCGCAGCGCGAGGCGTCGGGCCAACGTCTCGGGTGCTGCGGTGATGTTGAGCACGGTCACCTTTGGAAACAGGCGACCGACCTCAGCCAACGCCGCGCGCGATAGATTGGCCAGGCAATCCGTGCCCTTGTTCAACTGGTATTTGACCGTAACCGGAATGCCATAGTGCAACCCGTGCGCCTGCCAGTACAGCGCAAAGGCGCCATTGGCGGCCATGACCTCGAATTCCGGCACCGTGACCGGGTCAAAGACCTCTCCGCCCAGACCGAGCGACCGGGTGATGACACGGCGCACCAGATGCGTGCATGGCAGCGCATCATGCAGGCCCGCCATCACGCTGTCCTTGCCAACGCCCGAAGGTCCGACAACTGCGATGAAGGTGCCCTTGGTCATGCGGCCAACCCAGGGGTAAAGCGCGTCACGTCGATCTCCCGGTCACAGACCCGCGCCCGAGCGGCCTCGTCGTGGAAAATGCCGATGATGGCGGCACCGCGCGCCTTGGCCGTTTCGATCAGGCCCAGCACAACCTCGCGGTTGGCGGCATCCAGACTGGCTGTCGGCTCATCCAGCAACAACGCGGGATAGGTGTGGGCAAAGCCGCGGGCGATGTTCACCCGCTGCTGTTCGCCGCCCGAAAAGGTGGTGGGCGACAGCGACCAAAGCCGGTGCGGGATGTTGAGCTGTTGCAACAGCGTTCTGGCGCGCGCCTCGGCCGCCTCTGCGGGCGTGCCCACGGCGCGCAGCGGTTCGGCCACCACGTCAAGCGTCGGCACACGCGGCACCACGCGCAGGAACTGACTGACATAGCCAAGAACCTCGCGGCGCAACCGGATGATCTCGCGTGGCTCTGCCTGCACGATGTCCAGATCGCCGATGCGGATCTGGCCGGCCTGCGCCAGATAGTTGCCGTAGATCATGCGCATCAGCGTGGATTTCCCCGCCCCCGACGCGCCCGTGAGGGCCACACATTCGCCGGGTGCCACGGTCAGGTCCACATCCCGCAGCACTTCGATCACCGCACTGCCCTGGTTGTGCAGGGTAAAGGTCTTGGACACGTCTGTAAGTTGGATCATCGGCTCATACCTGCAAAACGGAGCTGACAAGCAGCTGACTATAGGCGTGCTGGGGGTCATCCAGCACCTGATCGGTCAGGCCGGATTCCACAACATGCCCGGACTTCATCACCATCAAACGATCCGCCAGCAGGCGCACCACGGCGAGGTCATGGGTGACGATGATCGCCGACAGCCCCATGTCGCGCACGAGGCCGCGCAACAGGTCAAGCAGGCGCGCCTGCACCGACACGTCAAGCCCCCCGGTCGGCTCGTCCATGAACACCAAACGCGGGCCGGTCACGAGATTGCGGGCGATTTGCAGCCGCTGTTGCATACCGCCCGAAAAGGTCGTGGGGCGGTCATCGATGCGGGATTCGTCAATCTCGACACGCGCCAGCCAATCGGTCGCCTTGTGGCGGATGTCACCATAGTAGCGCGCGCCAACGGCCATCAGCCGTTCGCCCACATTACCGCCAGCGCTCACGCCCATCCGCAATCCGTCGCGTGCGTGCTGGTGGACAAAGGCCCAGTCCGTGCGGCCCAGCATCCGGCGCTCCGGCTCGGACATGCGCACGGTATCGCGTGGCCCGTCCGCGCGCGTATCGAACACGACCTGTCCGCCATCAGGCGGCTGATGCCCGGCCAGACAGTTGAGCAGGGTGGATTTGCCTGACCCGCTTTCCCCCACGATCCCCATGACTTCACCCGGATAGAGGTCAAAGCTGACATCGGCGCAGCCGATATGCGCGCCGTATCGTTTGGTCACGCCCTGAACGGACAACAAAGGTGTCATGCCGCATCCTTTCCACGGTGGCCTTGGGCCTGCCGCGCTTCGCAATGGTCGGTGTCGGAACAGACAAACATGCGCCCGCCTGCGTCGTCGATGATCACCTCGTCGAGGTAGCTGTCATTCGCGCCGCACATCCCGCAGGGATGATCGGCCTTGGATGCTTCGAACGGGTGATCCTCGAAATCGAGGCTGACGACCTGCGTGTAAGGCGGTAGCGCATAGATCCGCTGTTCCCGGCCCGCGCCGAACAGTTGGATGGCGGCCATGTGGCCCAGTTTCGGATTGTCGAATTTGGGGATTGGCGACGGATCCATCACATAGCGCGCCTCGACCTTGACCGGATAGGCATAGGACGTGGCGATGTGCCCGTGGCGCGCGATATCCTCATAGAGCTTGACGTGCATAAGGCCGTATTCCTCCAGCTCGTGCATCTTGCGTGTCTCGCTTTCGCGCGGCTCAAGAAACCGCAGCGGCTCCGGGATCGGCACCTGATAGACAAGGATCTGGCCTTCGGTCAGAGCGGCCTCGGGGATGCGGTGGCGCGTCTGGATCACGGTCGCCTCTGCCGTTGCCGTGGTCGTGGCGACCTGAGCCGTCCGCTCGAAGAAGCTGCGGATCGACACGGCATTTGTCGTGTCGTCTGCGCCCTGATCGATCACCTTGAACGTGTCTTCGGGCGTCAGGACCGCGGCCGACACCTGCACCCCGCCCGTGCCCCAGCCGTAGGGCATCGGCATCTCGCGGCTGGCGAACGGCACCTGATAGCCGGGGATCGCCAAACCCTTGAGGATCGCGCGGCGGATCATCCGCTTGGTCTGTTCGTCCAGATAGGCAAAGTTGTAGTCGGTCATTCCGCAGCCTCCTGCACCTGATCCGCACCGGCCTCGCGACGCAGCTTGCGCACCAATTCCAGCTCGGACTGGAAATCGACATAGTGGGGCAGCTTGATATGTTCGAGAAACCCCGTCGCCTGAATATTGTCCGCGTGGTAGAGAACAAATTCCGCGTCCTGCGCCGGCGCGCCGACGAAATCCTCACCCAGCTCTTCCCAGCGCAGCGCCCGGTCCACCAGCGCCATCGAAATTGCTTTGCGCTCGGTCTGGCCAAAGACCAGGCCGTAGCCACGGGTGAACTGCGGCGGTTCGGTCTTGGACCCTTTGAACTGGTTCACCGTCTCGCATTCGGTCAGCGTCACCTCGCCGATGTCGATGGCAAAGCCCAGTTCGGGGATCTCCATCTCGACGGGGACCGTGCCAATGCGCAGCTCGCCCACAAAGGCGTGGTTACGGGCGTACCCGCGCTGGGTAGAATAGGCGAGCCCGAGGGCAAACCCTTCGTCCGAGCGGGTCAGCGCTTGCAAACGCAGCGCGCGGTCGGCGGGCATCTCAAGCGGTTCGCGGGTCAGATCAGGGGGTGGTGTGTCGTCGTGCACCGCCTCTTCGATCAGGCCCTCGCGGTTCAGGAACTCGGTCACATGCGGCACATCGCCGGGTTCGGCAACGCGGGATGGTGCGGCGGGCGTCTCCCCCTCGGCGGCGAGTTTGAAATCCAGCAGGCGGTGCGTGTAGTCGAAAGTCGGGCCCAGTACTTGCCCACCGGGCAGATCCTTGAACGTCGCTGAGATGCGCCGGTCGCAGGCCATTGCCCCGGTATCCACCGGTTCCGAAGCGCCAAAGCGGGGCAGGGTGGTGCGATAGGCGCGGATCAGGAAAATCGCCTCGATCAGGTCGCCGCGCGCCTGCTTGATGGCGAGGGCGGCAAGGTCGGGATCATATAGCGAACCTTCGGCCATCACCCGGTTCACGGCAAGGCTCAGTTGCTCGCGGATTTGCGCAATGCTCAGTTCGGCGACATCCCGGTCACCGCGTCGTTCCTCGGCCAGCCACGCGTGGGCATTCTCGATCGCCCGCTCGCCGCCTTTGACTGCAACATACATTCAGGTCACCTGTGTGGTTCGGGGCAGGGCGGCCAGACGGCTGCCACTGGCAAAGATGAAATCGAGGCCCAGCGGGAACAGCGCCGAATTAGCCTGAAACGCCGCAACCTCGGGGAGTGACAGGGCGGCGGTATCCTTGATCCCCGGCCCGGTCAGTGTGGCCCCCTCGGCCTGAAGTTCGGTACATTCGACGATCAGGGTCGCGGACCGGTCAGGGTAATCGGACCGCCCCACAGGGTAAGCCGCGAGCGGCCCCAATGCCTCCCAGGTACCCACCGCGAACATGCACTGCGCCGGGCCAGTGATCGGCGCACCGGTGTGAAAGGCCAGCCAGGACCGCACCGCATCACAATCGGCATCCCCCGCCAGATGCACCGGCGTGTCGGTGTCGCACAGCGTCAACAATACCGCACCTGCGGCAGGGGACAGCGGCGCGGGCGGTGTTGCGCCATGGATGTCGTGCACCGTGCCGGGACGGGCCATCGCCTCCATTACGCTGCGAAAGGCGTGCGCGGATTGAATCGCGGGGTCGGCAAAGCCTCCGGACAAAATATCTGCCTGCATCAGTCTTCTCCCCGGACCATGGTGAAAAAGTCGACCTTGGTGGCCGCGGCCTTGCCCGCACGTGTGGCCTTGGCGGCGGTCATCTCCGCGTCCAGCGGATCCAGCACAGAAGCACGGAGCACAGGTCCCGCATCGGTCTGCATCATTGCATCAACGAGCGCCGCTGCCTCGGCACAACCCTTGCGCCGCCCCTGCACATAGGCGTGCCCGACCTCGCCGGTGGACAGGGTCAGCGCACAGCGCGTGACTGTCATTTCGCCCAGGTTGAAGGGCGCGCCCGTGCCGCCCGCGCGGCCCCGCACCATGGTTGTGCCGATCTCGGGCGCGCGCAGCCACGTAAACGCCGGGCGCGCCTGCGCGGCATCCAGCAGCGCCGCGGCACGGCCTTCGGGCGCGCGGGCCAGCAGGCTCATCCACGTCTTTCGGGCCAAATCATCGTGGGTCGTGTCTTTCATCTCGACAACTGTTCCAGTTCCTATACAACTATACATATCTTACCACATCCGCCCCGACAGAACAGAAGAGATTTGTGAAACTTGCGTGACAGCACCGCCAAAACCCCGATCTGGAAGGCCATCGCCCACGCCCTGCGCGGCGATCTGGCCGAGGGGCGCTATGTGCCCGGCGACAAGCTGCCGACCGAGGCGGCACTGGCCGAACGGTTCGGTGTGAACCGCCATACGGTGCGGCATGGCATCGCCGCGCTGGTGGAGGAGGGGTTGATCCGCACCCGGCGCGGGGCCGGGGCCTTTGTCGCGGGTACGCCGACGGATTATCCAATTGGCGCGCGGGTGCGGTTCCACGAAAACCTTGTCGCTGCAGGGCGCAGACCCGAGAAACGCGCGCTGCACATCGCCGAACGCGCCGCCACCGAAGGCGAGGCGGCGGCCTTGCAGCTGCCACCCGGCGGGCAGGTCTGTGCCTATCACGGCCTGTCGCTCGCCGATGGCCAGCCTATCGCGATCTTCGAAAGCCTGTTTCCTCTGTCGCGCCTGCCGGGCATCACGCGCGCACTGAAAGACACCAGCAGCGTCACGCAGGCCCTGACAGACGCGGGCGTGTCCGACTATACCCGCGCCTCGACCCGGCTGACCGCGACCCGAGCGACGGCGACGCAGGCGCTGCACCTGCACGTGGCCGAGGGTGATCCGCTGTTGCGTTCCACGGGGGTGAACGTGGATCCGGATCGCGCACCGGTTGAATACGGCCGCACATGGTTCGCAGGCGACCGGGTAACCCTGACGCTGGACAGCTAGGTTTCGTATTTTTCGAGGAATGCCCCAGCACTCAGCTTGCGGAAATCCTGGAGCCGGTCGCGCAGCGTCGCGTGGGGCCAGTCCCACCAGGCCAGCGCGATCAACCGGTCCGCGATCTCGGGCGGCTGGCGCAGATGCAGGGGCCGGGCGGGCGTACCTGCAACGATGGTGTAAGGTGCCACGTCCTTGGTCACCACGGCCCCGGCAGCGACGACCGCACCATGGCCCAGCGTGACGTCAGGCTTGATCATCGCGCCCGCGCCGATCCACGTGTCATGGCCAATATGCGCCAGCCGCGACATCCGATGCGCAAAGAAATCCGCGTCGCGAGTCGCATCATCCCAATAGTCATCTGACCGATAGAGGAAATGGTGACAGGCGGCCGTGTCCAGCGGATGATCCGTCGCCCCGATGCGCGAAAAGGCGGCGATGTTCGAAAACTTGCCGATCCGCGCATTGGCGATGTCCGCATAGCGGTCGCAATAACTGTAGTCGCCAAAGGCCGTGTTGGCGACCCGGCTGCCCTTGCCGATCTCGACATAGGCACCAAACGTGCTGTTGCTGATCTCGCAATCCGGGTGGATGACGGGCGCATCTGCTGACAGGCGCGGCATCAGTCCTTGCGCCCGATCAGTTTCCCGCGCAGCCACCCTGAGAACCAGTCCATGAACATCACCATCGCGATGATCAGCACGATGTAATAGGCGACCTCCTCCCAGTCCTTTTGGGTCTGGATGGCCTGCGTCAGCATCAGCCCGATGCCGCCACCGGTAATCGCCCCGATGATCGTCGCGGACCGGGTGTTCGATTCGAGAAAATAGAGGATCTGTGCCAGCAGGACCGGCACCACCTGCGGGATCACGCCAAAGCGGTAGCGTTGCAGCGGCTTGGCCCCGGTTGAGGCGACGCCTTCGATCTGTTTCTGGTCCACGTTCTCCAGTGCTTCGGAAAAGATCTTGCCAAAGGTGCCGGTGTCCGTGATCAGGATGGCCAGCGTGCCGGTCAACGGACCGGGGCCAAAAGCACGGGCCAGAACCACCGTCCAGATCAGCGCATCCACCCCGCGGACAAAGTCAAAGAGCCGCCGGGTCGCGGCGCGCAGCAGCATGATGGGCGAAAACCGTCGGGCCGCCAGAAAGGCCAGCGGCAGCGCCAGCATCGCGGCACCCATTGTGCCCAGAAACGCCATCAGGATGGTCTCGCCGATGGCCCAGGCCACGTCCTTGTGCCGCCACATGGCATTGTTCCACCAATCCGACAGCGCGCCGGTGATGTTGGCGCGCGCAGGGTCGATGCGCGCGCCGAACAGGATCTGTCCGACGCCTTGCCCGTGATAGGGGCTGTCCAGCGTGAACCAGAACAGCTCCCAACCGGGGAAATAGTTGAATACTTCGGTGCGCGCCCCGGTCAGCGTGACGCGCCCCTCGGGCGTGGTGATGCCCACCCGGCGGTCCGATGCCGAGATCCAGTCCGGCAGATCCTCGGGCAGGTTGGTGACAACGCGGCGGCCCTCGGCGCGCGCCTCGATGGGCGGAAAGCCGGGGATGTCGATTTCGGTCCGGTTGTCGGGCAGATAGCGGACGAGGTGACCAGAACCGAGGTCGATGGTCAGGACATCATCGCCGCTGACCCAGTCGGGGCGGGTGCCGTCCGGATACCGTCCCTTGCGCTCGCCCTCGACGGCATAGGTGATCTCGCCCGACCGGTTGTCGCGCGTGACATGGACCTTGTGCGACCAGCTGTCCGAGGCGAGGGTGACGGCATTTTCCAGATTGGCCCGCTGTGCGAGCCCCGGCAGGTCAAAGGCAAAGAAGATATAGGCGAGGTAGACGGCGATGACCGCCGGGATAGCAAAGCCCACCAGCCGCTTGCGCGCGAATTGCCGGTCGGCCGTATGCTTGGCCATGCTCAGATCGGTGGCGGTCATTGGCCCTGTCCTTCGGTCAAACGGTTGCGGTAGCGGCTGGACACCTGGTCAAAGAACACGATCGTGCCGAACAGCAGGATGAAGATCGCGCCCGCCTCGTCAAAGCGGCCGGGGCCCCATGCCATCGCATTGCGCAGCTCGTATCCCAGCCCCCCCGCACCGACAAAGCCCAGGATGGCCGAGGCGCGGATGTTGATCTCGAACCGCAAGAGCGCATAGCTGATGTAGTTGGGCGCCACTTGCGGCAGCACGCCCAGCAACATGCGCTGCGACCACGTGGCCCCGGTAGAGGCCAACCCCTCGACGGGCTTTAGGTCGGCGTTTTCGGCCACTTCCGAGAACATCTTGCCCAAGGCACCGGCCGTGTGGATTGCGATAGCGATCATCGCAGGCACCGGGCCACCGCCCAGTACAAAGATAAGGACAAGCGCGATCACGATCTCCGGCACCGCGCGCATGATGTCCGATATCCGCCGAAAAAGCGGGATCAGCCGCGGCCATCTGGCCAGCCCCCGCGTGCCCAGCAGTGACAGCGCCAGCCCCCCGATCGCCCCGATCAGGGTGGACACGGCAGCAATGTTGACCGTCTCGATCAGGGCCGGGAAATATTTGGCCATCAGCGCGGGCAGATCGGCGCGCTTTTCCCATGCCTCGGACAGCACATCTGCGGGATAGTCCCCGATCTGGTGCAGCCCGTCCCAGAACCCGCCCGCGTTGCGGTCGTCCGCGACGTTGAACCCGGACACCATCAGCACGACAAAGATCAACAGGGTCAGCCCGCCATAGAGCCTGCGCCGCTGCACCTGCGCGACATAGCTCGACTGGATGCTGTCCACGCCCTGCGGTGACTGGGTGAGTGTTATGTCTGCCATCGTGCCCCCGGACAAAAAATACCGGCAGCCCCGAAGGGGCTACCGGACGCTTCATTGAAATGGCTTAGCCACCGATCTTGGCTTTGCGGGCCTCGACGATGGAAATGTATGTGTCATGCGTCACAGGCTGGAAGCCCAGCGTGTCACCCGCCGCCACACCATAGGCGCAGTCGGCATCACGTTCGTGCAGCCCATCGACCAGTGCGGTCATCGTGGCGCGCACATCCGCAGGCAGCGCCTTGCGCAGCACAACCGGGCCTTCGGGGATGACGTTGGATTTCCAGATCTGGACCATGTCGTTCATGTCCACCAGACCCGCATCCACGGCCTTGCGCAGCGCGCCGGAGTTATAGCCGTCTTCCCAGTTGCCCTGACCGTCAGCCCATGTCACGCCGGCGTCGATGTCGCCGTTGTTCACTGCTACGATGGTCTGTTCGTGGCCGCCGGTGAACTTGACCTCACCGAAGTATTCGCCGCTCTCCATGGTGATGCCGTCCTTGTATTGCGGGATCTCGATGGAGGGGATCAGATAGCCGGAGGTAGAGTTCGGATCACCAAAGCCGAACACCTTGCCTTCCATGTCGTCCAGCGATGTCACGCCGCTGTCCTTGCGGGCAAACCCGATGGAGTGATAGCCGATGGAGCCGTCCACGTTGACCTTGATCAGCACAGGCTCGACCGCTTCGGGGTCTTGCAGGTAGGTCGCGGCATAGGACGAGGCACCCAGCCACGCCATGTCGATATTACCACCCAGCAGGCCCTGGATCACGCCGTTATAATCGGCAGGGGCGAACAGCTTGGTTTCGACGCCCAGGGCTTCGGTGGTGTAGTCGGCAAGGCACTGGTAGGAATTCATCCGGTCCTGCGCGTTTTCGCCGCCCAGGATGCCGATGCGGAATTCGGTGATCTCTTCTGCGAATGCGGCACCGCTCAGGGCTGTTGTGGCGGCAAGCGCCAGTGCGAGGGTCTTTTTCATCTGTATCTCCGTTGGGTTGATGAAGGTGGCCCGCGAAAGGCGCGGGTGGTCGCTGAGTCAGACGTAGGCTTCCGCTTCGCGGACCCCTGGTCTGTTCAGTGTTTCGATCTCGGTCGAGGTGGCAGCCTCGGAAAAATCGGCGCCAGCCCCGTAGATGTCGCGCGCCACACCGGTGGTCAGCTGCGCCGGCGTGCCGTCAAAAACGATGCGCCCGTCGCGCATCCCGATCACCCGGTCGCAATAGCGCCGCGCGGTGTCGAGCGTATGAAGGTTGGCGATGACCATGCGCCCGTCTTCTTCGTGGATGGTGCGCAGCGACCGCATCACCACCTGCGCGTTCATCGGGTCAAGGCTCGCGATGGGCTCATCGGCGAGAATGATCTTGGGGTCCTGCATCAGGGCACGCGCAATAGCCACGCGCTGCTGCTGCCCGCCAGACAGGGCTTCGGCCCGTTTGGGCGCCTGTTCGGCAATGCCCAGCCGGTCGAGGATCTCGATGGCGCGGTGGATGTCGGCCTGCGGATATAGGTTGAACAGGGTGGCCATCGTCGACCGCTTGTTCAACGTGCCATGCAGCACGTTCGAGACAACATCCATGCGCGGCACCAGGTTGAATTGCTGAAAGATCATCGCGCATTGCGATTGCCAGTCCCGCTTGGCCGCACCGCGCAGGGCGGTGACGTCCTGCCCGTCAAAGATGATGGACCCGTCGCTGGCATCGCTGAGACGGTTGAGCATGCGCAACAACGTCGATTTGCCCGCGCCGGACCGGCCGATGATCCCGATCATGGTCGGTTGCGCGACAGAAATATTGGCGGCATCAACCGCGATCTTGTCTCCGAACCGTTTGGTCAGCTTGGTGATGTTCAGCATGTCGCCCCCGTGTTTGGAACGGCGAATACGCAGGCCACGCGACAGCTCCGTGACGGTTTTGATTCAGATTTCTAACAGCTTCGCAAAGGAATTGTGACGCCCGCGGCGGGAGCTGTTTTGTCCACAGGACGTCATAAAACTGTTACACTTTGCCAGCGCAGCCGTTAGCCTTGGCGCATGACCCGTTTCATCATATTTGCCCTGTGCCTTGTCCTGCCTGCTCCGTTGCTGGCACAGACCGCGGACGTCACCTGCGACGACCAACATCGGATGACCCGGACCCTGACGCAGGTTCTCGGTGCCGAACGGCAGGGCATGGGGTTGCGCGACCCCGAAACCATGCTTGAGATCTGGGTGACCCAAAGCACCGGCGACTGGGTGATCGTGCAAAGCTATGCCAATGGCACTGCGTGTATCATCGCGATGGGTGAACACTGGGACGCAGTCGCGTCGGGTCCGGCCTGATTCACGGCGTACTACCTTAATGCGTTTGGCAGCCAGAGCGCGATGTCGGGCAGCGCGATCAGGGCAAAGGCCATGGCCAGCATCACCAGAACATAAGGCAGTGCGCCCAGCATCACTTCGTTCAACGAACCTGATTTGCGCGCCCCTTGCACGACATACAGGTTCAGACCGACTGGCGGCGTGATCAGCGCCATCTCGATCAGGACGATCATCAGGATCCCGAACCAGATCACGTCATATCCCTGCGCCAGAACCATCGGCACGATGATCGGGATGGTGACCACCATCAGCGACAGGGTTTCAATGAAAAAGCCGAGGATGATGTACAGCACCACCACAACCATGATGAACCCGACCGGTCCAAGGCCCAGGCCCTGCATGAACGCGGTCAACTCGCGGCCCAGACCAGCCGAGGAGAGGGTAAAGTTGAGAAATGACGCGCCGATGATGATCAGCATGATCATGGATGTGACCTTGATCGTGCCCAACAGGCTGTCGCGCATCATCGTCCAACTGACGCCTCCGAACACCAGCGCGATGACAAGGGCACCGGCGACACCGACGGCGGCGGCTTCGGTCGGGGTGGCCCACCCGCGATAGATCGATCCCACGATCAGACCAAAGAGGATCAGGATTGGCACCAGATCCACCAGCGCCCGCGCCATCTGGACAAAGGGAAACACTCGGCGGGTCCCCCCGAGGTCCGGGCGAATGGTGCAAATGATCGCCGTCACGATCAGAAACGCGAGCGCCAGCCCCAGCCCCGGTACCAGCCCGGCCAGAAACAGCTGCGGGATAGAGGACTGCGTGAGAAAGCCGTAGACGATCAGGTTAATGGATGGCGGGATCATGATGCCCAACGTGCCGCCCGCGGCGATGGCACCCGAAAACAGCTTGGGATCATAGCCCAGTTTTTCGGCCTGCGGCATGGCGACCGTCGCAACCGTGGCCGCCGTTGCCACTGACGATCCGGAGGTGGCCGAGAACATTGTGGCCGTTGCAACATTGGCGTGCACCAGTCCACCGGGCATCCAGCTGACCCACCGGTCAAGTGCTGCATAGGTGCGCGTCGCCACGCCAGAGCGCACGAGGATTTCGCCCAGCAACACGAAAAACGGGATCGCGATCAGCGTAGCCGAAGAGGACGAGGACCAGACCATATTCCCCAGCGCCCGGCTGAGCGGGAAGTTGGAAAAGAACTGGTCGACCCCGAACCCCAGCAGGAACAGGACAACCCCGACCGGGATGGAAAGGGCAAGGAGCGCCAGAAGGCCCGCGGAAACAAAAGTGATCATGTCAGGCTGTCCTGCTCTGCAAATGCGCCGACAAACGGCTCTGTTTCGGCCGCGCGGCCGCGCACCAGCAGGCCAAGCGCCGCAAGCGTGACAAGGCAGCTCACTACCGCGAACCACACCCACCCAGCAAACCACGGCACCTGTACCCACGCCAGCGGGGTCGCCAGCGGCGTGTTGGCGCGGCTGCCGTTTTCGACCGCACGCGCGACCACCGGCCAACACTTGATGGCGATTGTCACGACAACCCCGGACATGACGATCATCGAGAACACGTCAAAAAGGGCCCGCGCCATGGACCCGGTGCGGGACCGGATCAGGTCGATCCGGATATGGCCCAGCTCAAGCAGCGCATAGGACATGCCCCAGGAACTGGCGAGCGCCATCGCATAGCCCGCCAGCTCTTCGGAGCCGCCAAATGACGCATGGACCTGACGCAGTGCAATATCCGCGACCACAAAGGCCGCCATGCCCAGCAACCCCAGACCGACCGCCAGCGCGATGACCCGGTTCAGCCTGCGAAGCGTATTGATCAACGCCAGTTCCATGATGTTCATGTCCCCTGTTTGTCTCGTTACTCGATAGTCACGCCGACGACCTGGCCGACCGACGCGTTCCAGCGCTGGGCCCAGTCTCCGCCGGCGCGCGCCGCCCAGTCGGGCAACACTTCACCGATGAGGATATCGCGCGCCTTGTCGAAATCAGCGTCCGCAATCTCGACCAGCGTCATATCGCGCGCCTCCCCGGCGGGGCAGGCGCCATTGCCGGTCAGGCAGGCGATGTCGTTGACCAACGCATCCTGCGCACTGGCCCATGCAGGTTCCTCGAACCCCTGCGAAATCTGGGTCCTGATCACAGCCTGCGTGTCGGCGCTCAACCCGTCCCACTTGTCTGCATTCATGGCCGTGACCACGTGGTCCCAACCGCCCAGAGGGATCGGCAGCAGATGTGTGGACACTTCCCACCATCCGGCGGAATACCCCGACCCGGCACCGGTCACGGCACAGTCGACAACTCCGTTCTGCAACGCGCCGGGCACTTCGGAGAACGACACGTTCACACCTTCGGCCCCGAGCGCCTCGAGAAACAGTGCCGTCATCCGGCCAGAGGCGCGCACCTTGAGGCCCGCAAGATCGGAAAAGCTGCCGATCTCGGCGTTACAGAACACGACCTGCGGGGGATAGGGCGCAATGGCCAGCACCTCGGCATTGAACCGCGCGCGGTAGATGTCAGACACCATCGGGCGTGCGGCATCGACCATGGCGCGTGCCTCGTCCGCGGTCAGTGCCAGCAGCGGCACGTCCAGCCCTTCCAGTTCGGGCGCGTCGCCCACGGCATAGTCGGCAACGGTCATTGCCACGTCATAGACGCCCTGACCCAGCAGCGGGTAGATCTCGGACAGGCCCAGACCCATCTGGTTGTGCGTCGTCAATTCGACATTGAAATCCCCGGCAGCGGGCAGTGTTTCGGTCCAGAACGGCGCTTCATAGCTCTTGTGCAGCGGCAGGCTGGACCAGCTGCCGACAACCGACAGGTCCTCGGCCAATGCAGGTGCAGCAAGCGCCGTGGTTGCGGCCAGCAGGGTAAATGTGCGTTTCATGTTTTCACTCCTAGTTGGTTTGCGTTCTTGTAAATCGTGGTCTCCGCGTCCTCGGGGATGTCCGTGATCAGCATGTGACCGGGCGCATGGGTGATGCAGAGCGGCAGCCGTGCCGCGCGCAAGACGTTCTGGGGTGTCACCCCGCAGGCCCAGAACACTGGTACCTCACCGGGCCGTATATCGACCGGATCACCGTAATCCGGCTGGCCCAGGTCCGCGATCCCGATGGCGGCCGGATCCCCCACCGCGATCGGCGCGCCATGGGCCTGCGGATACCGCGCACTGATGGTGCGGGCCGCGTCGATCTGATCTGCATGCAACGGGCGCATGGTCACGACCATCTGGCCCGAAAACGGCCCTGCCGGCGTCAGATCAATATTGGTGCGGAACATGGGCACGTTGCGCTGCATCTCGATATGGCGCACCGATATACCCGCCCGCATCAGCGCGTTTTCAAAGGTGAACGAACAACCCAGCGCCACGGTCACCAGATCCTGTGTCCACAACGCGGAGATATCCGTGACCTCCTCGGCAAAGGCACCATCCCGAAACACCCGGTAGCGGGGCACATCGGTGCGGATATCGATATCCTGTCCCAAAGTGGGCAACATCGGGTCGCCTGTATCTCCCACACCCACGAGCGGGCAGGGCTTGGGATTTCGCTGGCAGAACCGCAGGAAATCCAGCGCATCAGCTTGGGGCAGAATGGCGAGATTGCACTGCAACATGCCGGGTGCCTGCCCGGCCGTGTGCCCCTGATGCGCCCCCGACCTGATGCGCGCGCGGATCTGGCCTGCGGTGCTGTGATGCGATGACATGGCTGCCTCTTGTTCGTGTCACGTTACTGTCACACGAGACGCAGCATTCACTCAAATTATCATTTTTTATCTTAACTGAGAGATTTCTTGAAACTAGTTCGGATGGGCGTCATGCCATTGGTGCGCCACGTCCCGAGCAATTTCCGCACTGTTTTCAACAAGAAGGCTGCGCGGCTCTGCCAGGTAAGAGGCCGTGAATTCCAGCGGTGGTGGGACAAAGCCGGGATCGAACTCTTCCACCTCGCCCGCCTCGAGGTGCGGCACGGCCAGAACGCGCGGGTAGGGACCAACCGCGATTCCCGATGCGATCATCTTCAGGCTGGCAGACAGGGACGCGGACGAAAACACGCGCGATTTGGGCCCCACCCGCTGGGCCAGTTCCGATGTCAGTTCGCGATAGGGGCGGGTCTGGCTGGAATAGGAAATGATCGGGATATCCGACAGATCCACCGCGCCCAGCTGTCTCGATTTGTACCAGTGCAGGTCGAACCGCGGCAGATCCACATTACTGACGGAATAGTCCGACACCGGCCCCATCAGAAAGGCAAGGTCGAGCCGCCGTTCCAGAATGGCCGTCCGCAAATTCAGCGATATGTCCACGGTCAGGTCCACATTGACCTGCGGAAACCGCGCGCTGAAGGCCTGAATGAAGGACGGCAGCCACGCCTGCGCAATCGTCTCCGACGCACCGACACGGAACAGCCCCTCAGTCTCCGCCGGGTTGGCCACACGGTATTTGATCTCTTCTTCAACGAACAGCATCTGCTCTGCATAGCCCAGCAGCTGCTGTCCCTTCTTGGTCAGGACCAGCGCGCCGGGGCCACGTTCAAAAAGCCGCGCCTGCAAGGTGTCCTCAAGGTTGGAAATCCGCGTCGACACCGCCGGTTGCGACAGGTGCAGCCGATCCGACGCCTTGCGAAATCCGCCCAGCCGGGCGACCCAAAGGAATGTGCGAAGTTGTTCAAAGGTCATGGACATCCAAAACATCTATCGGACTAGGCTGCATATGATCAATGGGGCCACGGCCAGAGGGGCTGGACCCTGACCGGCCGGGTGCAGTATGTGTCCCCACATCCGCAAATCCCATGGATCTCGCAATGCACCACGCCCTCTCCACCAAGGCCGCGACCCTGTCCGTCGCACCTATGATGGATTGGACGAGTTTTATCTTTAATTCAATCAGTTGATGTGCGTCGTGTGCGCTGTATGTGCAACATGATTTCACCTTATGGCGTGCTCTGTCCGACGTTTGCCGATTATGTGGTTTTGTTCATATCAAGCGACGGGTGGCCTGAAACGATCTGGGAACTTTCAGGGCTTTGAGATGTGAGGTGATCACTCATCTTGCGATGTGATTTTTAGCCATTCGGGAAGTGACGGTTGACATACCGCACTTCGGGCATTTCGCGAAATATCAATTGCTGACCATCAAAACCCATTTCGTCAGCACATCTGTGGCCCGCGAAAAGTCATCAAACTCCATGGCCTCGTCGGGGTTGTGGCTGCCATTTCGGTTACGGATGAAAATCATTCCGGAGGGAACCCCAAGGCTTGCGAAGGTTGCGCAGTCGTGGCCTCCGCCTGAAGGTATTTCCATATGCGCAATGCCACACGCGTGCGCCGCAGCGATCAGCCCCTGTTGTATGTCGCGCGACATCGGGGACGCCGCAGCTTGCGTGCTGGTGCCCAGATCGATATCGACCCGGCGCCGCGCGGCGATATCCGACGCCTGGCTGTGCAGGAACGCTGCAAAACGGCTAAGGAGGGCCTCGTCCTGGCTGCGCACATCAAGTGTGAACGTCACAAGGCCGGGAACCTTTGTGATGCCGTGCTGAAGAGGGTCAGTGGAGAATTCGCCGATGGTCAGAACCATGTCCTCTCCGGCAACTTCGGCGGCCTGCCACCATTCCTCAAGCGACGCCACCAGTTCAACACCGGCAAGCACGGCATCGCGGCGTCTGCAACGGGGCACACCGCCTGCATGGGTGGTTTCGCCTGTGATCCGGGCAAAGCGATGGCGGATGTTGCCACGGATACCTGTAACGATACCGATCGGAATATCTGCGTCGACCAGGACCGGTCCCTGCTCTATGTGCACCTCAACAAAAGCCTTGATCTTTTGTGGACCAAGCTGTGGTTTGCCGTCTCGGATGGCCTGAGGCTCAAATCCCGCCTCTTCCATATGATCTGCAAGAGTGCGCCCCGTATCTGATCGACGTAGTTGATCAGGCGCTTCCGGTGGTAGCAGACCAAAGGCCGCACGGCTGCCGAGATAGTGGGTGGGGAACCAGATCATCTCTTCCGCGCGGATCACCATCAGTATGACATCGCAGCGCAACGGTGGCCCCTCAGCAAGTCGTTCCAGCATAACAAGTCCTGCCAACACGCCTGCTGCGCCGTCGAAATTACCCCCATGCGGCACACTATCCAGATGCGAGCCGGTCATCAAAACCGGTGCATTTTGGTCTTTGCCCGGCAGCGTGACGTAGAGATTGCCGACCGCATCGGTGTGATGGATCAGGCCGATCGCCTCTGCCTCTCGCCGGATCATCGCGTGTGCTGCGGTTTCGATAGTGCCAAAACTGGCGCGGGTCACGCCGGGCGCATCCGCGCTGATTTCGGCCAGTTCTGCGAACAGGCGTTCGGCACGGGCGAGGGCGCTCAAAACAGCGCCTCCGGGATCACCAGGACGATCTGAGGCCAGAGGATAATCAATCCGACCATCATCAGCATAGCGGCGACAAAGGGCAGGATGCCCCGGTAAACATCGGCGAGTTCTCCACGTCCACGGACCCCCTGTACCACATAAAGGTTCATGCCTACAGGCGGTGTGATCAGGGCCAGTTCCATCATGATGACCAGAAAAATGCCGAACCACACCGGATCGATGCCCAGATGCAGGATCACCGGCATGACGATTGGAATAGTCCCCACCATCATCGACAGGGTTTCCAGAAAGCAGCCCATGACCAGATAGAACAGAACCAGGATCAGGATCATCTCGGTCGCATTCAGGCCAAGGGCCGTGACAGCGCGGCTCATCGCCTGGGGGACGCCCAAAAGACCCACGATGAAGTTCAGGAAAAAGGCGGCCGTGATGATGAAAAGCAATATGGCCGAGGTTTTGATCGTGGCAATAAAGGCCGCATGCAGCATGGAAAAGCTAAGCGCGCGATTGGCGGCGGCGAGGAAGAACGCCAGCACCACACCCAGTGCTGCAGCCTCGGTGGGGGTCGCCCAGCCGCCATAGATTGCCCCCATGACGACGACGAATATGCCAAGAGGTGGCAGCAGAAAACGCAAACGGCTCAGGCGTTCGCTCAGGGGCGGTGTTTCGCTCACACGTTCTGCAAGCGACGGGTTCCACAGGGCCGCGGCGGCAATGATGACCATGAACAGCACCGTCAGCAGAACGCCAGGCAGGATGCCGGCTGCAAACAATTGTCCGATCGACGTATTGGTCAGCGCGCCATAGATGATCAGGTTCACTGAGGGCGGGATCAGAATGCCAAGGGTCGCTCCGGCTGCGATGGTCCCCAGCACCAGCGGTTCATGGTAGTCTCGGCGTTTGAACTCATCCAGCGCGACGGTGCCGATGGTGGCGGCTGTCGCGACCGAAGACCCTGAAACAGCCGAAAACATTGCGCAGGCACCGATATTTGTGTGCAGCAGTCCGCCGGGCAGGCGGCTCAGCCAATCGTTGAGGCTGGCATACATGTTTCGCGTGATACCAGCGCGCAGCAGTAGTTCTCCAAGCAGTATAAAAAGCGGAATGGTGGTCAGCAGAAAATCATTCATAACCGCCCAAAGGTTGGTGCCGAAGGATAGCAAGACGGGTGGGCCGAAATAGACCAATGCGCCCAGGACGCCGGTCGCCAACATAGCGATTCCTACATGCAGGCCGATGAACATCAGACCTAACATGATTACAAATCCGATGGTGGCCCCTGTCAGGTCAATCATCGCCGTGCCTCTTCGATTTCTTCTGCCACCGATGGCGGCGCCAGAAGCCGATCAGCTGCCTCCAGCCCGTGGCGCAGGGCCAAGACGCCGCGTACAGCCGTCCAGAGTGCAGACAGTCCAAAAAGACAAAGGCCCGCCATCCAGAGCGATTGCGGGATCCATAAAGGAACCTGAAGCGGGCTGGACGAGACGGACCCGAAGGTCAGACTGTCATTCAGTGTTCGCCACCCCATATAGCCCATAAAGGCCGCCCCCAGCCCCAGGGCCACGTAAGACAGCAGGTTGAGCCCCGCCTGGACAGGCCGGGGCAAGCGCAACAAAAGCACATCGATCCGTGTATGGGCGCGTTCGACCGCAGCGAGGGCCATGCCGAAGGTCCCCGTGACCGCAACGACATAGCCGCCGATTTCATCCACGCCCTGTAGCGAGTGATTGAACAGCTTGCGCGCAAAAATCTCGAACACAATGAGAAAGGACAACCCGAGACAGGCATATCCCCCCAATATTCCAATGAGCCGCATGTCAGGTCCTTTATGTGGGTGCGCCCGGGAAGGCGCACCCTGTTTCGTTATTCCAGTTCAATACCGCGCGCGGCACCCACGGTCGCGTTCCAGATTTTCGAGCAATCCGCAAAGCCCGAATTGCAGCTCTCGGCCCAGCCCGGCAGGACCTTTTCCATCGTGGCAGCCGTCACCCTGGCCTGATCGTCGGGCGAGGGTGTGACCAGTTTCATGTCGAAGGCGGTATAGTTCTCACAGCCCTCTCCGCCGGTGTTGCAGGCGATGGCCCAGCCGTTGTTTTCCTTGGCCAGTGCCCAGAATGCGTCTTCAAACGCAGCGAATTCGGCTTCCAGCTTGGCTTTTTCCTCTTCGGAAAAGCTGTTCCACTTGTCCAGATTGATGAAATGCGCGTTTACTGACCACGAGATGCCCAAGGGCAGAAAGTGGGTTGTGACCTCGGGCCAGTTTCCGGTGTTGCCGGACGTTGGTGACGTGATTGCGCAATCGACGACGCCGCGTTGCAGGGCCGGATAGACCTCTTTGAAACTCATGGTGACGGGTGTCGCGCCCAGGGCCTCTATCAATGTAGACATGGAGGAGGTGTAAGAGCGCACCTTGAGCCCTTCGAAGTCGTCAAGGCTGGCGATTTCGGCGTTGCAATAGAACACCTGTGGACCGTAAGGCCAGACGGCCAGCGGCTTGGCATTGAACTTCTCGGCGACGCGCTTTTCGAGTTCGGGCATGAAAGCCTCGATAGCGTCTTCGAGCTGTTCCATTGAGGTGGAGACGCCAATCAGGTCAATACCTTCCAGAAACGCGTCATCGCGCGCGGCGGCACCCACTGTGCTTTGCACGATGTCAAAGGCACCTGTGCGGACCATGCGCAGCGTATCCTGCATATCCACGCCCACGACGTCGAGCGGGTTGAAGTTGATGGCAAGATCGATGCCAGTCTTTTCTGCGAGGCCCGCATAGAATTCCTGTTCCAGCGCCGTGTGGAATTTGTGGGTTGAGACCAGTCCGGTCGCCCGGATCGAGGTTTCTGCAAACGTTGGGGCTGCCGCCAACGTGAGTGCGGCGGCCATCATAGTGGTCTTCAAATTCATATCTCTTCTCCATGTTGTGTTGCGTGTTGGCCGCGGGGATGAACCGCAGCAAAGTGGCGGGCGATATCGATGCGTCTTGCCCGCCAAATCTGCCCTTCAAGCGAGGCCAGATATTCGAGGATTTCGGTGACCGCGCGGAATCGTGCTGGCCGCCCGCTGATGCGCAGGTGAAAGCCGATCGACAGGGTCGCGGACCTGCCTTGCTGCGCCTCTTGCAGCAATTGCTGGACCGCGTCGCGGACGTACTCAATCATCTCAACCGCGCGCGTGAAGCCATTGGGATGAAAGAATTTCATATCGTTGGTGTCGAGGTTGTAGGGCAGAACTATCAGGCCCGATCCATCATGATAGGGAAGATCATCGTCGAAGGCATTGGAGGTGTAGGTGTAGCCCTGTTCGCTCAAAAGTTGCCGCGTCCATGCGCTTTCCGAGCCCCGGCAGAAGAAGCCGGTCGGTCGCTGGCCGGTGGCCGTCTCGATCGTGTCGGTTGCACGCATGAGGTCGGCGCGTTCGGCGTCAATGTCCGGGTAGTCGGCATGTGGCCGCCAGATCCAGCCATGGCAGGCTGCCTCGTGCCCGGCGTCTGCTATCTCACGGGCAAGCTGCGGGCTGCGTGCCACCGCGCGGCCGCACATATAAAATGTGGTCGGAGTTTGCGTGCTCTCAAGCGCGTCAAGAAATCGCCAAAGCCCGACCCGGCTTCCATAGGCAAAGATCTGTTCCTGGCCCTGATCACGGTGTCCGTCAGGCACGACGCTCAGAACCTCGCCGACGCGTTCAGACGTGCTATCGCCATCTCCAGCCTGATGTTCCGCACCCTCTTCGAAGTTCACGACGACCGACACCGCGACACGCGCGCCGTTAGGCCAGATGATCTGAGGCGGGGACCCGGCATAGCCGATGAGATCGCGGTCAGACATCAAAAAGGCGCCCCCATCCCTGGATGCGCCTGGGGTCGTCGCCTGCAACTTGCATCGATTTCCAAAGCGCGGTCGAAACACTGTCGAGCACGGGGATGCCCGTTTCTGCCTCGATGATGGGGGCAAGCCGCGCCCCGCGGAAGTTGGTGCAATAGATCGTGATGGCGTCGGGTTTGTCGGCGGCCACGGCGCGGCACAGATCGAGAATTTCGGCCTCTGAATAGGTCGCAAACGAGAAGTTTCCCTGATCGCCAAGGTGTCGTTCTGCGGCCACTTCAAACCCTGCAGAGCGGTAATTGGCCAGAATGCGGTCTTGAATTTCGGGCAGGTAGGGTGTCACAAATGCGATCCGCTTTGCGGCGAATTTCGCGAGCAATTCGTTCATCGCAAGGATTGATGAGCAGGCTTTTACGCCGGTGCGCGTTTCGATCTCGGTAATCAGCTTGTGATCGGTGTCAAACCCAAGCCAGCCCGAAGATGTGCCATTCCAGCAGATCGATTGCACCCTGGCATCCGCCAGAAGTTCAGCGGCGGCCAGCATCGGCTCGTTCCTGAATTGCCCAAGCGCGTCATCCTCCATGGAAATTTTCAGCACCTGAAACCGCGCAAAGTGGGCTGATGCGTCAGGCAGGCCTGACAGCATCGCGGCGGTCAGCGGTTCAAGGACAGTGTTAGAGGAGGGCGTCAGCATGCCCAATCGCGTGCTGGCTAATTCGGCGGTCATGGATGATACCTTTGCTTATGAAACCTGTTCTCGTGATCAATCCAAACAGTTCGGAGAAAACGACTGAAGAAATGGCTGCCATCACGCGGCGGCATTTGCCTTCTGTGCGGGGATGGACCAACGCGGATGCGCCCGCGATGATCACCGAGCCTTCGGCACTGGCCGCTGCAGCCGATCAGGTTTGCCGGGCTGTCTTGCCCGAAGCGCGCGCCGTGATTGTCGCGGCCTTCGGCGATCCGGGCGCGCAGCGTCTGGCGGCGCGTCTGCCATGTCCCGTCATAGGAATCGGAGCCGCTGCTGCACGTGCTGCCGCCAAGGACGGCACGCCATTTGCAGTGGCCACAACAACCGCGCAACTTGGCCCGCCTATTGACGCGCTGATGCAGGCCCATGGGGCGGCGGGCACATATCTGGGGAGTTTTATGACCCCTGGTGCGCCAGAGGCGTTGCTGGCAGATCCGGCCGCTCTGGACGCGGCTTTGTTGCAGGCGTGTTTGAATGCCCGTGATGCCGGGGCAGAGCGGATCATCATCGGGGGCGGACCGCTGGCCGAGGCCGCAATCCGGCTGGAGCCGCAGGTTGATGTGCCGCTTGTCCAGCCTCTGGTCGCCGCAAGCAAAGAGGTCGCCACCTTGCTTGATCCCGCTTGATTTACAGCAAAACATCAGGGGCCTCCCGTTCCAGATGCGTGCCGCTGGGACTGCCGATAGGTGCCCCGTCCAACATGACGGTGTTGCCGCGCAGGATCGTGCGCACGGGCCAGCCCGTCACCTCGAACCCTTCCCAGGGCGTGTAGTCGGAGCCGTGATGGAGGTCGGCCTGCCGGATAGGTTTGCGCAATGCAGGATCCCACAGGGCGATATCGGCATCCGCGCCGACCATAATCGCGCCTTTGCGGGGATAAAGCCCGTAAAGCCGCGCGTGGTTCGTGGCCGTGATCGCGGCGAACCGTTCCAACGATATGCGTCCTTTGACGACGCCTTCTGAAAACAGGATCGGCAGGCGCGTTTCCACACCGGGAATGCCATTGGGAATGTTGCGGAACGTCTTGCGTGCGCCTGGCGCGTCTTTGCCGGCAGGATCATTGAAGCGGAACGGGCAGTGATCGGATGAAAACAGGTCAAACGTGCCCTGTTCAATCCCGGCCCAGATTTTGGGCCATTCTTCGACTGTGCGGGGCGGCGGGGAGCAGACGTATTTCGCCCCATCAAACCCGTCGCGATCAAGATCGGATGCGGTCAGAGTGATGTATTGTGGGCAGGTCTCGGCAAAGACGGTCAGGCCGCGTTGACGGGCGCGCATGATCTCTTCTGTTGCCTCGCCGTTGGAGACGTGAACGATGGTCAGGGGCACGCCCGCAATTTCGGCCAGCGAGATCGCGCGATGGGTCGCTTCGCGCTCGACCGGAACAGGACGCGTGGTCGCGTGGTGAAAAGGGCCGGTCTCTCCTGCGCGCTCGGCCCTGTCACGCAGGAATTCTATTGCGTCTTCGTTTTCGGCATGAACCATGACCATCGCGCCCTGTTCTTTGGCCACGGCCATGACTTCAAGGATTTGCCGGTCGGACAAGGCCAGGCCTGCATAGGTCATGAACACCTTGAAACTGGTGTATCCCGCTTGAATGAGCGCTGGCAGGTCCTGCCCGAGTGTCACCGGATCGGTTTCCCTGACGATAAGGTGAAAGGACACGTCCGTCATGCAGTTGCCATCCGCCCTGGCGCGATAAGCGGCCACAGCCTCGCGCAGAGTTTGGCCTTCTTCGGGCAGACAGAAAGGCAGGATGGTCGTATTGCCGCCGCAGGCAGCACTGCGGGTGCCGGATGTGAAATCATCGGCCATTTCGATTCCGGGGCCTGAGGGTTGGGAGATATGCACGTGGCTGTCAATCCCGCCAGGCAGGGCGATGAGACCTCCGGCCTCGATGGTTTCTGTGCCTTTCAAGCTGCTGCCAAGTGTCGCGATCTTGCCATCGGTGATCCCGATGTCGCAGTGTGTCGTGCCGCTTGCGCTGACGACACGCGCGCCGGTGATAACAGTGTCATGGCTCATGCGATTTCTCCTGCGATAACGGCACTCAAATCAGCCCCAAGCCCGGTAGAGGTCTTAGCAGCGGGGCGAGCTGTGCGATTTCGATAACTGGGTGAGAGGCGCGACAATGCCATTGCCTGAACTGTCGCTGCGGCAATCGGATCGACCAGAATTCCGGGTGTCTCATCTGCGATCTGCGGGGCAAGCCCTGCCAAAGGTGCGCCCCCAAGGATCACCACAGCAGCGCCGTCCGTTGCTGTCGCTTCCCTGGCGAGCCCAATCAGGTCGCTCCGCAGCACCTCGGCCACATTATTCACCGTTTCCGGCGGTGCCTTGGGGCATCGCACACCGGTAAACCGTGCGCCCAACCCCGTCTGCCGGATACTGGCGTCGTACCAACCCGCCATATGTGGCGAGAAGGTTACGACCGAAAACCGCTCCCCCAGCATAGCCGCGGACATCACCGCGGCCTCGGCCATGCCGACAATCGGCAGATCAAACAGCTCGCGCGCGGCGGCAAGACCAGGATCACCAAAAGCTGCGATGATTACGGCGTCCACATCGTTGCGGTGTGCGGCAATCGTCTCGAGCACATTGGCACCCGCAATCTGCGCCTCGGCAAGAGACGCAATGTAGGGAAAGCCGGACGTGGCGGTCAGGGGCACGATCTCGACCTCTGGCCCAGCAGTCTGGCGTGCTACATCCATCATGATCTGCGTCATGCTTTCGGTCATGTTTGGATTTATCAGCAGAAGGCGCACGTCACGTGATCTCCTTTAGGATCGGTTCCAACTGCTGCGCCAGGGCAATGAGCGCTGCGTCTCGGCCTGCTTGTGAGATCAGTTGCAGCCCCAGCGGCCGGCCTTGAGAGTCCGACCCGCAGGGAAGGGATAAAGCAGGCACGCCAGCGTGGTTGATTTGCGGCGTAAAAGCAGCGTGGTCGCGAGTTTGGGCGGGTCGACCGCCAATCTCGGTCGGCGCGTCCATTTCTGCAGGCCATGCCGCACAGGGCGTTGTCGGCGTTGCGATCACTCCGTATCGATCCAGATCAGCGCGCAGGGTCTGGCGCATCTGGTGCGAGGCCTGATGCGCCGCCGCGACCTCAACTCCACTCAGCGAAAGACCTGTTTCGATTTGCCCGGCAACAGCTGGATCAAACAAGTCGGGCGTTTTGCGCCAGACATCGCCATACATCTGCGCCAGACCCGCATATTGCAGAGGTTGGATATCGTGCCCCTTGATGTCATTGGGCCAGATGATCTGAGCTTGCGCGACCTGAACGCCAGCAGATTTCATCGCTGTGATCACAGCTTCGAAGTTCGCTTTGACATCGGGGTCCATTGGCTGACCGGTGCCAAAATCCTCCGAGACGGCGATTTCAAGCGGCGTGGGCGACACGGGTTCCAGCCTGCCAAGCACGCGCATTGCGAGCGATACATCCTCTATCCGGCGGGCGATCGGGCAGATGACCGAGATACCCCATACCGGTTCGTCAAAACCGGGGCCATAGGGGATCAGGTCTTGCGTGGGCTTCAATCCGCACAGGCCCGTATGGGCAGGGGGCCGGCGCGATGATCCGCCCGCATCGGTGCCAAGCGCCAAGGGCACAATCCCGGCAGCCACCGCAGCGACGGACCCGCCCGAAGACCCACCCGCCGTCAGGCTCGGGTTCACAGGATTGCGCGTGATCCCATAAAGGGGCGAAACGGTTGCCCCTTTGCAGGCGAATTCGGAGCATGTCGCAATCCCGATAATCACAGCACCCGCCATGCGCAGACGCTTGACTGCTTCGGCATCTTCAGGGGCGATATGATCGGTGAAGAGCTTTGAGCCTTGAGTACTATGCAGCCCTTTCACCCAGATGTTGTCCTTTATCAGGACCGGCACACCCGCCAGCGGCAGGGTCTCTCCAGCCTGTAACCGCGCGGCGACGCGCGATGCCTCCGCCTGAGCTTGCGGGTTCATCTGACAGATGGCGTTAATTGCCGGGTTTCGTGCCTCGGCTCGGGCCAGTGCTTCGTCCGTCAGTTCGGACGGGGTCGCTTTGACCTCCTGAACGGCACTGACGAGAGCAGAGATAGGGCCATCCAGCAGGCTCATTCCGCATCTCCATGATGCTTCGCCCAACAGGCGGCGATGTCGCGGCGGGGGGCGATCCAGACGTCCTTGTGAGCGGTGATGTGGGTCAGAACAGCCTCCAGCGCGCCAATGCGGGCAGGGCGTCCGATGATACGGGTGTGCAATCCGATGGACATCATGCGCGCGGCTTTTCCGCCTTCGGCATAAAGCCGGTCGAACCCTGCGATCACGTAGTCGGAAAAGTCCCGCGCCTGCACGAAGCCACCGCCGGGAGAGAAGCGCATGTCATTGGTGTCAAAGGCATAGGGCAGTACGACGTGAGTGCCATCCATGTAAGGAATGTCATCGTCATAGGCGTTACTGTCATAGCTAAACCCGCCATGTTCCTTCAGCAGGTCGCGGGTTTGTGGCGAGGTGGCCGACCGGGTGTGCCAGCCAACGGGCGCGACCCTGGCGATCCGTGCGATAGATGCATGGGTGCGGGCAATAATCTCGCGCTCATGCGCCTCAGCCATGCCTGCATGGGTCTCCCAACGCCAACCGTGGCAAGACACCTCGTGGCCACGCGCCACAGCGTCCCGGATTAACCACGGGGTTGCCTCTGCGGCGCGTCCGCAGGTGGAAAAGGATGCCTTTGCGTTATGCGCGGCCAGGGCGTCCACGATCCGCTGATACCCTTGTCGGGGGCCATAGCCAAAGTGGCTTTCCATACAGGGGTCCGGCGCGCCTTTGACCTCTTCGACGGCCTCATAGCGGCTTTCGTTGCGCTCATCCCCCGCTGCAATCGACAGCTCTGCGCCTTCCTCGATATTGACGACGAAGGAGACGGCCAGCCGCGCTCCGTTTGGCCAGCAAGGGACGGGCTCAGCGCCCCAGTATCCGCGCAGGTCCCGGCTCATCCCCGGATCATCCTGTTCAGCCCGACGGTGCGTGACCCGATCACCAGAACGATACAGGCGAGCAGGATCAGCCCCGAAGAGATGGCGGCCAGTGAGGGGTCGGGCTGTTCCTCGAGGTACTGCAACATCTTGATAGGCAGGGTTTTGTTGCGTGCATCTGTGAGGAAAATCGAAATCGGATAATTGTCCATCGACGCCAGAAAGGCGAATAAACCTCCCGTCAGATAGGCCGGAGCAAGGTTGGGCACGAGTACTTGAAAAATGGCCCGCGGGTAGCTCAGGCCAAGGGTCCGCGCTGCATCGACAAGGCTGAAATCAAACGCGGCCATCGAGGCCAGCAGCGTGCGCATCACAAAAGGCAATGTGATCACGATATGACCCAGAAGGAGCGAGACGTAAGCGTCGCGCAGCCCTATTTCGCGGAAGAACTGAAGTAAGGCGACACCCACCACCAGCCCTGGCATCATGAGCGGTGACACCGTAAAGGTCGCAATGGCCTCGCGTCCGCGGAAAGAGCCTCGGGTAACAGCGATGGCCGCCAGCGTACCAAGGATCAGTGAAATGGCCGTCGAGACCACCGCAAGGTTCAGAGACAGGGTGACGGCCTCCCACAGGCCGGATCGGCGCTCAAGTGATTGATACCAGCGCAGCGACCATTCGGGTGGGGGCAGGGTGTAGACTGCCGAGGATGTAAAGGACGCGGCCAATGTGATGACGATAGGCAGCATCAGGAAGATCACACAGCCAAGCGCGACGACCCAACTGAGGGCCAGTGCAAGGCGGTCCGTTCCGGTCATTGCCGCGCCCCCAAACGGTTTGCCGCCCAGCTTGAGGTCAGAACCACTGAGATCGCGATCAACAGCAGGATGGAGGAAATCGTAGCCCCCAATGCTTCGTTGCGCAGATACAGGAACGACCGCGCCGTCAGCATGGACAGTGTTTGCTGACGTTCACCCACGATAAGCGACGGGATCACGTACATCGAAATCGCGAGGCTGAAGGTAAAGGCGCAGCCAGCGACCACGCCCGGCAGGCTAAGCGGAAGAGTGACGTTCATAAAGCGGAACACAGGTGTTGCCCCAAGCGAGGCTGCGGCCTCGGGGAGGCGGCTGTCCATCTGACGGAGCACGGCGTAGATTGGGAGCACCATAAAGGGCAGAAAGACATTTGCCGCGCCAATGATCAGCGCGGTTTCCGTGAACAGCATCCGAATAGGCGCGTCGGTAATGCCCAGCGACATCAGCGTGTCGTTCAGCACGCCGCGCGTGCGAAACAGGATCGTCCAGGCAAAGGCCTTTACAACCACGCCCACGGACATCGGCAGAACCATAGCGACCAGAAAGACGGACAGCCAAAAGCCCTTTGCGCGGGCCATGACGATGGCGGTAGGGTAGGCGATGATCAGCGCCAGCCCCGTGGTCAGCAGCGCCACGCGCACCGTCCGCCACAGGACCGACAGATTGTAGCTGTCGCTGAAAAAAGCAACGTATTCCGCGAACGAGAACTGGCCGTCGATCTGGACTGATTTCAGCAGCAGCATGAACAGCGGCAGCGCGTAGATAACGGCCAGAAAGCTCAGACCGGGTAAAGCCAGAAGGCCGATACGTTCTGCGCGTCCGGTCATGTGCCCGTCTCGTAGACAAGCGAATCTGCAACGTCCCAGCCAAATGTCACCGTATCGCCGGGTGCATAATCCGAGTTCATTCCGGGCACTTCGCAAAGCAGGCGGTCGCCGGCTTCGGCGCGTCCATGCAGTTGCGTTTTGGAGCCCAGCACCATGGCGTCCGCCAAAGTGACACGGAGTGTGTTTTCAGCGGCGCGGGTTTTAACCAACTCTGGCCGCACACCGATTGTGACTTTGGTGCCGGGGACGAATGTGCCGGGGGCGTGGACGGTCCCGTATGCGCTGCGAATGGTTGACCGGTTTTCGGTACTTTCGATCACCTCTCCGTTCAGGCGCGTCGACAGGCCAACGAAATCCATGACAAAGGCGCTGGCCGGGCGCGCATAAAGCTCTGATGGTGTTGCAAATTGTTCAATCTGGCCCGCGTTCATGACCGCAATACGGTCGGAGACGCCCATCGCCTCATCTTGATCATGGGTCACAAAAATCGCTGTCATGTTGCGGTCGCGCAGCAAGGTTTTCAATTCGACCTGCATGGTCTCACGCAGTTTGCGGTCCAGCGCGGAAAAGGGTTCGTCCAATAGCAAAAGAACAGGATCGACGATCAGAGCCCTTGCGACGGCAACGCGTTGTTGTTGCCCCCCCGACAACGCTGCAACCTTGCGTTCGGCAAAGTCGCTCATACGCACCAAGGCAAGGGCCTCGGCCACCTTGGGGCCGCAATCGGTCTTTGCGTGCCCACGTGCCCGCAGACCAAAGGCGACGTTTTCGGCGACCGTCAGATGCGGGAACAACGCGTAGCTTTGAAAGACAACTGAGATATTGCGTTTATGGGCTGGTGCGGATGTGATCGCGCGCCCGTCGAGCAGAACCTCACCGCTGTCGGCTGTGGTCAGCCCCGCAATGATGCGCAGCAGGGTTGTCTTGCCACAACCGGACGGCCCGAGAAGAGACACCAGCTCTCCTCGCCCCACGCGAAAATCCATACCAGACATGACAGACGTGCCCTTGAACGCCTTGCCAACGGCATTGACGTCCAGGTATTTGCTGTCGCCCATGTCCCGCGGTGCGGGGGGTGCCATTGGTCAGATCGCCATCAACTTGTCGAAACGTTCGATCCATGCACGACGGTTGGCGGCGACGAATGCCCAGTCGGGGGCGTAAATGGGCACGCCATCTGGAATAATGGCACCCGCGCTCACGGTGGTGTTCGCAGGAACAGAGGTGGCGAAGTCGGCAATGGCGGCTTGCATATCTGGTCCAAGCATTTCGTTAACGTAGGCTTCGGCCAGTTCCGCGTTTGGGCCGCCTTTTACAAGGCAGATGCCGGATGGCATGGCAAAGATGCCCTCGGACGGAGCGGCCAGATCCACAGGAACGCCCGTCGCTTTGCGTGGCAGCGTGTAGGACGAGAAATTGCCCGCGAGCATGGTGATTTCGCCTTGTTCAAGCAGGTTGAACGCCTGGCTCATCGTTGTGTAGACGGACAGCAGGTTGGGTTTCAGTTCCTCCAGCTTCTCAAAAGCCGCGTCGATTTCATATTGCGCTTCCGAGAATGGCTTTCCAGAGCCGAGCATCGCTGACATGAACAAGGTCCACATACCTTCGGTGTTTTGCAAAGAGGGTATAATCAACTGGCCCTTGGCCTCTGGTGCCCAGAGGTCTTCCCATGATGCGACACCTCCGGATTTGAAGTCGGTGTTATAGGCAACGCCCGCCCAGGGTTGGACGTAGTTGCACCACATGCCATCCATATGCACCGCATCAGGGCGCAGATCCGACATGTTTGGCACAGGGCCTGATGTGATCGGCGTCAACAGATCGGCCTCGACCGCCTGGATCATGACCGGATCGTCCATCTGGACAACCGACAGATAAGGCGCGTCCTTGTTCGAGGACATTTTCTCGAGGTTGACCGAAGACTTGGTCCCCTCAAAAAGGATATCCGCACCGATGGCGTCTTTCATGTGTGGCACGACGATCTGCTCCATCCATGCGGTGTGCGATCCTGCGCAACCGATCACCAGTTCTGTGGTTTGAGCGTGCAGAATACCTGGTGCGGCGAGTGTTCCAAGTGCCGTATATGCCGATCCTTTCAACATGGATCGACGTGTCATTCCTGCTTGTGTCAACCGTCGCATTTTCAGCCCCCTGTGCTTTTTTCTGTCGTCACAAAAAAATGGCATGCCATTTTCCGGGTGTCTCAAATTTTACGTTAGGGAGGCGGTAGTTTTACTACAGTGATAGAATTTTGGGCTAAATTTCACAAAAGTGCTGGCGAGAAGACTCTCAGGAAACTGACTGAGACGTCAGAACCTCTGTAATCGTTTCTCCGGTGTGACGCAGGTGCGTTTCCCACACCTCAGAGGCTTGCTGCGCATTGCCATTCCGGAAGGCCTGCATCAGGTCTTCATGCTCGGTAACCGCCTGCTCAAGCCGTTCCGGTTTCATGATCGCCAGGAACCGACCCCGTCGTGCCCGGATCATGAGTCTTTGGTGGGTCGCGATCAGAACAGGATTTGCACAGCTCTTTATGATGAAGTCGTGAATGACGGTGTTCATATCGAAATAGTCGTTCGTTCGTCCGGCCCTGTGGTGGTCCAGCATTGTTCCGTGCAAATCTTCCAGTTGGCGCAGCACATCAGCCGTCATTGTCTCGGTGACCCGGCGGGCCGCGAGGGCCTCCAGACTGGCGATGACATCAAAAAGCAAGAGAGCTTCTTCGGGCCTGTATTCAGAGACGAGTGCGCCCCGGTGCAGATTGATCTCGATCAGGCCGTCGGCCTCAAGCAGCTTGAGTGCTTCGCGGATAGGGGTGCGCGATACCATGAGTTCCGCAGACAGACGCCGTTCCACAATGCGATCCAGGGGCGCCAATTCGCCCTTGACGATACGGTCGCGCAAAATCGCTGCAACGTGTTCGGCACCCGTTGTCGCATGCTCGGATTTCGTATCGGGTCCTTTGGACATGAGCTCGCACCAACAGCATAAAGCCCGCCACATGCAGGCAAGCCAAGTCTGCGTCAATCCCCTTCATCGGGCTAAATGATCTATCCTGCGTTCCACGGGCAGGTCATATTGTCCGGCTCGCAGGTACATTTCACGGTAATAGGGCAGGAATTTTTCGACCCGTTTGTCCGCCAGATTCATCGCGTTTTGCTTGCCGGCGAAAACGGCCGAGGCTTCGGCCAGGATCGCGTCTTCGTCCACGGTTTGCAATCGTCCGTTCCGGGTGACCACACGTCCGGCCACCATTGTGAGCCTTACAGATTGCCCCAACTCGCAATGCACCAATTGCCTTGGCAAGTTATTGAGCGGCACGAACGGGAGTGCTTTCAGGTCGATCAGGATCAGATCCGCTGGCGCGCCAATCGCCATAGTGCCAAGTCCCGGCTCACGCATAGCTGTTCCACCGCCCTGGGTTGCGGCATTCAAAACTTCGACTGCCTGGGGCCAGCGCTCGTAATCCCAATCGCTAAGCGTGTGAAGCGATGCAGCTGTCTTCATCACGGACCACATATTGATCGCGTCATCCGCAATGGCTTCGTCGACACCAAGGCAGACAGGAATCTTGCGATCCTGTATGGCGCGCCAGCGCATCACGCCACTGCCAAGGCGCAGATTAGAATTTGGGTTATGCGCAACTGAAGCACCGGATGCGGCCAGCAGGTCAAGATCCGGATCATCTACCCAAATCGCATGTATGACATTCATCCGGTCGCTCAAAAGCCCCAGATCGTGGGTGTAGCGTACCAGCGAGCGACCGCTCAGGCAGACTTCTCCGAACACCCGCTGAAGCCGCGTTTCTAGCATATGGGCATAGAACGGCAGGTCATTGCGGATACTCAGATCGTCCAACTGCGCGAAATAGTCAGGCGAAACGCGCTGTGGCGCAGAGCATGAGACCGCGGCCTTGATGCGTCCGTCTGAGGTGTCATGCCAGGTGTCGATCAGATGCGCGTAGCTTTCAAGAAGTGCGCTGGCGGGCGCGCCGGTCGGGACAGAGAGTTCGTGCCGCAAATCATCGGGCAGGATGTCGCGCAGAAAAGGGAGCTTCTCCAATTCGCTCAGCTCTGGTTGGTCCAAGGCAAGCCGTGCGCGCATTCCGCTATCGGTGTATGCCTGTGCAACAGCGTCGATGATCTCGGGTTCTGGGGCTGGCACAAAAAAGCAATCGTCCTGCACACTGGTGGTGCCAGAACGGAGCATTTCGATACATCCCAGCATCGTGCGCAAGTAAGCCTCACGCGGGGTCGGGCGCAGCACTTCCAGTTCGGGGCACTCATACAACATGAACACTTCCAGCGGCAGCGACGGCAACCGCCCTTTCATATGGTTCACCGCCGAATGAAAATGGCCGTTGATCAGGCCGGGCATCAAAAGATTCACATGGCCTTCGATGATCTCTTCGTCCGGTTCCGGGGTGAGGTCAGGGCCGATCTGCGCGACCTTTCCCCCTTTGACGCGCAGGTCGCAGGCTGGCGACATGCCTTCCGATCTCTCAAGATCAAAAAGCCGAACGTTCCGGAACATCATGCCCGTCATGTGGAGGAAGAGCTCTTGTAGAATGGCGTCCGTGTTGCAGTGTTCTGCAGATACCCCTGGTAGAAATCCTCGACGACAGGCATGACCTGCTCGCGCAACCAATGGCGTTCCTGTTCGTCATTGTCGCGTGGCGAAGACAGGGCTTCTGCAATTTGTGCCATGACGGCCTCGCGGTCGATCATGGTGAACCGGCCATCCTCGTAAACGACGCGTCCTTCGATCATGACGGCTTTCACGTCCTTGGTCTTGGCCCGGTGAATCAATGCATCCAGCGGGGCGATGTCCGGGTCCTGGAACGGGAAGGTAGCGGTGCCGTAATCCAGAATGACCGCGTCCATCCTGCGACCCGGATCCAATCGCCCGATCGTCGCGCCAAAGGCGGTGGTCATGGCGCCATGCTCACTGGCCATGCGCAACACCTGGGCGGGCGATGGCACATCCGCACGGTCCATGCCAGGCACGCGGTGCACGGTCAAAGCCATGCGCATTTCCTGTAACATGTCGCGATCATCGTTGATGCCAGCCTCGTCCATGCCCATGCCCACTGTCATGCCGCGTTTTTGCAACTCCATCAAAGGCAGTACGCCTGAGCGGAGGCGGAAATTGGACGAACAGTTGTGACAGATACAGGTGCCTGTGCCTGAACAAATTTCGATGTCTTCCTCGGTCATCCAGACCCCGTGGCCAAGCGTCATGTGTGGGCCTAAAAGCCCCAGCTTTTCCAGATGCCTGACGGCCGTTGTTCCGGTGCGCTGGAAGGCATATTCTTTTTGATAAGCGGTTTCGAGCAAGTGCATATGCATTGGCACGCCAGCCGATTTGGATTTATCCTGCAAGGCAAGCAAACCATCGTCTGTCATCCAGTGCAGATTGGCAGGGGCCAGCTGTATACGCGCCCGCTGGGTAGTCTGCTGCGCGGTCAGCGCGTCAAACAGCTGCAAATACTCGTCAAATGGCATGGTCAGCTTTTTGAAATGCGCTGCCATGACCTTGGCGACATCAGAGAGCAGACGTTTGCAGAACTCCTCGTCCGCCTCATAGACAAACCGGTTTTGCTCGCGCACGGCATAACAGTAGGACACCCGCATGCCGATATCGTCATAGGCCCTGAGCACACCAATCGCCGACGCCGTGACCTGTTCCAGATTGCCCACGGCCCAGCCCTGAATATGCTGCACGGTGGTTACACCCGAGGCGATCATCTCGAAGGCCGAGAACAGCGTATCCAGATAGGGGTCGATCTTGCGCATCGCCAGCCGTGCGGCGAACCAGATTTCCAGCGGCTCATCCGGCGCGCCCAGTTGCAGTGGGGTCAGCCCGATATGGTGATGGCTGTTGACCAGCCCGGGCATGATCAGGTGATTTGGGTGGTCAGTCACAGGCGCATCGGGGTAGGCGGCCTTGATCTTGGTGGATGGACCCACGGCAAGCACCTCGCCATCCTCGTGGGCAAGACCGGCACCCTCAATCATCTCAGCCGTGTCATCCTTGGATACGCCCGTGACAATCCAGCGCGCGGTGATGATTTCGACGCTCATGTCAGTTCCTGCTCTTTAAAGGATTTTTCGACTTCTTCGCCCAAAAGTGCTTCGCATTGGCGGGCGAGTTCGATCATTTCGGGGCTGCGCATGTCGCGTGGACGCGGCGCGGTGATGGGGATCTCGGCTTTGATCTGGCCGGGGCGGGCGGTGAAGACAACGACTCGGTCCGCAAGTGCGAGCGCCTCGTCGATAGAGTGCGTCACGAGCAGGACCGAGGCTTTTGAACTCTCCCAGATGTTGAGCAGATGGCCTTGCATGCGTGCGCGCGTCTGGACGTCGAGCGCGGCGAAGGGTTCATCCATCAACAGAACTTTGGGCTCCATCGCCAGCGCGCGCGCCAAAGCGGCACGCTGGCGCATCCCGCCAGACAGTTCATGGGGGCGACGCTCGCCTGCGCCCACAAGACCAACAAGGCGCAGCAGACGCTCTGCCGCCTCTTCCTGTTTTTTCGGGCTTTGACCAGCGATTTTCAGACCGAACGTGATGTTGTCCTGCACGGTCGACCATGGGTACAGCGAGGCCTCCTGAAAGATCAGGCTACGTTCAGGCGAGGGTTCGGTCACCTCAAGCCCGTCGAAGGTTACGCTGCCTTCTGTTGCGTCTTCCAACCCTGCCACGATGTAAAGAAGCGAGCTTTTCCCGCAGCCCGAAGGGCCGAGCAGGACAACGAATTCGCCCAATGCCACGTCCAGCGTCAGATTGCGCACGGCCGGGACAGGGTCTGCCCCATCCGGGTTCCATGTTTTTGATACATTGGTGATTTTCAGGCCCAGGGTCATCTTAAAGCCCTCCTACATTTGAGGGTCCAACCCACCACAGCACCTTGCGCTGGACGTAGCGCAGCGTCTGGTCAAAGGCAAAGCCAGTCAGCCCGATGAGCGTCATGGTAAAGAACACGAGGCTGGCATTGAACGTGTTGCGTGCCATCATGGTGACTTGCCCGAGGCCAGAGCCAACACCCACTGCTTCTGCAATCAGCACAACCATCCACGCGGCAAAAAGGTTCATGCGCAGCGTCACGAACAATTCAGGCAGAATGGCGGGCAGGATCACATGGCGGTAAATCTGGCGTTTGTTGCAGCCCATGATCCGCGCAAGCTGAATGTAGTGAACAGGAACATTGTCGATCTGCGACAGTGTTGCCAGTGTCATGATGAAGAAGATGGCAATGAAGACAAGAAAGATTGCAGGTGGATTTCCGATGCCAAATATGAACACGGCAACCGGCAACCACGCGACAGGAGAAATCGGGGCGAGCATCGTGACCAGTGGAAGCACCAGGTTGCCAAAAATCCGGAAATACCGAATGCCGATCCCAATGGCGAGCGACAGCAGGAAACCCAGCGCCAGCCCCACCGTCACCCTGAGGGATGACCATGCGATCACACCAAGGACAGAGAAAATTGAGCCGCCCGTAGCCAGGGCTCCGGCCCGTGTACCGCCCGGATCAAAGAACCGAAACTGATCCGGCAGGTTTGCCAGGAAAATATGCGGGGGCGGAAGCAGAAGCGGATTGGCCCACCCCCGCCACCAGGCAAACTCCCAAAACCCGACGAAAATCGACAGAGATGCCATGACCCAGAGCACAGGTTCCATGCGCCGCAGCAGACGCATGCCAAAACTTTCCTGCCTGTTTGCCACCAGTGGCGTTTCAAGAGTTTCGTCGGTCATTGGTGCCGCCTTACGCTGTTTTCAGCTTCAGGCTGTCATAGAGGTCTGCATTTTCGGCGATCACCTCTTCCAGTAACGTCCAGTTCACCGCCGTATCGGGCAGCGTGTCCTTGACGTAGCCCATTTTCTGCATCGACACGGAACGCTCGACAAAGAAGTCCGAGTTGTTGCGTTGGTCGATCATGACGGGCTGCCGCGACTGGGCCAGTGTCAGGGCTTCCAGCGATGTCTTGTAGTAAGTGCCCTGCGTTTCAGCCAGTGCTGCGGCAGTGTTTTGCTCGGATTGCAACTGCGCGGTCATCATTGCCTTGATCACGGCTTTGACAGCTTCTGGGTTTTCTTCCAGAAGCGGCGTGCGAGCTGCAAGCACACAATCGGAATAGCCCGCACCGTAAAGGTCGAGGCCATCGGTCAGGATGCTTGCTCCGGCACGTTCTTGCAGACACTGCGTTGCGTAGGGTTCGATATGGCTGACCGCATCAATTGCGCCGTTGATGAAGGCCGCAGCCAGTTCCGGCGATGTGTTGAAATATTTAATTTCAGCGTCGGCAAATGCCATGCCCGCAGAGGTCATGTAGTCATAGGGCAGCACCTCCAGCGTATCCGCCTGGAATGTCCCGATGGTTTTGCCTTTCAGATCCGCAGGCGATGATATGCCCTCGGATCCGATCAGAATGCACCCTTCGACACCTGCACCGGCGACAATCTGCACAGGCGCGCCTGCATCGACCAGAGTGATAAAGTTGGAATAGGGAATGACCGAAACATCGACCATACCAGCGCCAAACAACGTCACCACATCCGTGGTTGTCGGCGTCACGACGAAATCAAGCTCGACGCCATCCGCTTCGGCCAGTTTGCGTTCCTTAGCCAGAAAAATACCAAGGTTACAAAGGCCGCCACCATGGGTTGCCTTGATCGTTGTCATCCCTTGCGCAGCGGCAAGCCGAGGGGCCATCAGCCCCGCAGGCAATGCAAGGCTTGCAGCCGCAGCCGCACCGCCTTTCAAAAAACCACGACGGCTGGCTTCCTGGATTTTATGATAGGTATTTCCGCATCTTTCACACATTTTATGTCCTCTCTGTCAGGACACAAGCGTAGGAGTTCGGGTCATTTGATAATGTGCACGACCCAGTCACTTCGCTTGTGACAGTTTCGGCACGCCAACCGTTAAAGCAGTCAGGCGGATATTGGGGAGGAGGTTCGCCCCACCGCTTTGCGCTGACTTGACGCTGACTCATCAAAACCTGGTACACCAAGCCTCAACAGGTCAAACAGAAGAGTTTGACGGTGGGGCGTCTAATAATTGGGCGGAATACGATCAGCCCGATTGCGTTTTAGGCGATGCTAAACTCAAGCATTGCTGTTTGGTTCGATCTTGCCCGTTGGCCGTGTGATTTTGTTTTGTTTCTGTTTCTCCAGATGAAACGCAACGTATGAATGGCAATTTAGCTCATTTGGCAGGCCATCATCGTTTACGCTATTCTGCGGTTTGCATGCCCAACCGGTGCAGGGTTTTCCGTTCGATCACAACAACGAGTTGATACAGAATGACCGACAAGAGAACTGAAACAGAGGCAACGGTCCAGATCATGCCAAAGTCCAGGTAGCCGCGGGATTGGTTCAGCAAGTTGCCGAGCCCTCGCCCCGTGGCCAGCCATTCTGCGATCATGACCCCAAGCAAGGCGCGCGGGACAGTCAGGCGCGTCGCTGCGAACAGATAGGGCAGGGAGGCCGGGATCGTCACCAGCCGCATTTCCTGCCAAACAGATGCACCATAGGCGCGCGGCAAATCTTGTGCGCTGCGCGGAACCAATGCGATCCCTTGCGCCAATGTGACGAAGGCAGGAAAGAACGTCACCGAGATTGTCACCCAAAGCGTCAAAGAGGTGCCGCGCCCGAATATCAGCACCAAAAGCGGGGTCAGAGCCACCAAAGGCATGGTTTGCGTCACAAGGGCCACAGGCATGAATGCGCGAATGGCGTTTGGGAACAGCCGTGTCGAGATTGCCAACAGAAACGCAAAGCCAATGCCAGCCGCCATGCCCGCGAAAGTGATGGGAAGTGTTTCTGACAATGCCCGCAAGAGCTTTTCTTGTGCGACAGGGGCAGTCTTTGCGAAAAACAGGTAGTCCATCACCCCAAAAGGTGTTTTCGCGATCATCGCAGGTACGCCGGTCAGCACTATGAAGGCCCACCACAAAAGGAATGGCAGTGACACAATGCCGAAGAGCATCAGCGCACGCTTGAACGGTGATGCAGGGACTGCCGCGCTAATGGGAGTGGCGGTGTTCAACGTCACAGCGCGCGTCGCCCCCAGCAAGCGCCTGGAAACCAATGCAAAGAACAAATAGCCCAATCCCGCAATAGCGGTTGCGATCAGGCCAATGCCCCAAAGCCTGTCTGGCTCTCCTCGGCCAAGCGATCCAAGCAGGTAGGTTCCAAGCCCCCAGCGCCCTCCACCGCCAAACTCGGCCAGAATTGCGCCCAATACGGCGTTGGGAGCCGCAATCTGGAAGCCTGTAATGATAGTGGGCAGGGCACTGCGAAGTTGGACCAGCCAAAGAACACGCCAACGGCCACCTCCATAGGCTTTCACAACGTCACTGGCCCGACTGTCGGACTGGCTTATTCCGATGACAGTTGCTGTCATGGTTACGAAATAGACGGCCAGCGCGGCAAGAACGATGCGAGGTGCCATGCCGGATAAAGTCAGCACAAGGATCGGGGCAATCGCGATGGGCGGCAGTGCAAAAACTGCGATATTCACACCGCGAAAAAGGCGCAGCAATGTTGGCGACATCGCAAATGCCACACCAGCTATCAGCGCAATTGCATTGCCAATCAGAAAACCAACACCGGACGCATAGAGCGTTGCCCAGATATGGCGCGGATAATCGGCGTGGTCTTCCCATAACCTGATCAGGATTTCTGAAAACCCTGGCAGGGCACCACTGGCAACCAGATCCATGCGGCCCGCGATTTCCCAGATCAGAAGCAAGATCGCAACATTCCGCAAGCCCGTTGGCACCTTAGCCATGCAGCACCGATGCGATACGATCTGTCAAAGCATGGAAGGCCGGATCTGAGAAGAGGTCTGGATGACGGGGGCGTGTAAAAGGCACATCGATGATTTCGACAATGCGGCCGGGGTTTGCGTGCATCACGGCAACGCGGTCGGCCAGAAAAACGGCCTCATCAATCCCGTGTGTGACCAGTAGCGCAGTCGAGCCTGTTTCCTGCCAGACACGCTGCAATTCGACGTTCATCTGACGCCTCAATATTTGGTCTAGTGCTCCAAACGGTTCATCCATAAAGAGCACGTTTGGTTTGGTGACAAGCGCGCGGGCAATCGCCACACGCTGACGCATACCACCCGATAACTCGCCGGGGAGGGAGTTTTCAAACCCCTTCAGACCAACAAGCTCAATCATTGCCTGCACCTGGGCGGCATGCGATTTCCGGCTCAGGCCAATGACCTCAAGTGGCACTTCAATGTTGCGACGCACATTGCGCCAGGGCAGCAAAGCCGAGTCCTGAAAGGCAACGCCCGTCTTGCCGGACTTCGCGGCGATGGCAGGCGCTTCGCCGTTGATCAGCACATCGCCCGCATCAGCAGAGTCCAGCCCCAAGGCGATGCGCAAAGCTGTGGATTTTCCGCATCCAGAGGGGCCAATCACAGCAGTAAAGGACGCAGGTGGACACAGCAGCGTCACATCGTGCAACGCTTCAACCGTTTTTCCGCGTCCTTCAAAGGTCTTATAGACCCCGGAAAGGGAAATCCCATCCGGGGCAGGCATCAGATTTCTTCTAAAAGCGTTGTGTCAAACATGTCGCGCGACCCGTTGATGCCAACTTCGGCCAATGCACTGAGGTTTGCGGCGATCCCTTCTTCTGTCATCGCGAAAATGCCAGCTGAGTTTTCCATCAACGGTTTCTGCGCTTCGTTAAAGAAGATTTCGTTGTCGATTGTGCGGCCAGTGCCCGCAAAATGGGTGTCTGCCCATTTTGGTGGCCAAAGCGCCGTGTCGACATTGTTTTCTATCCACCCTTTGCGACTGGCGCGCAGCCACGCCACCAATTCGGCACGTTTGCTGTTCAGGACCTCTTCGGTCACAACAACTGTGTCATTGTATGTGGTAAAGCCAAAGTCATAAAGCAGGAAGGACGTCGCCTCGACCCCTTGCAGGCTGATCGTGTAGGGGACGTTGGTGGTGAAATCGAGGCTGGCGTCGATCTCGCCCTTGATGAGAGGCGTTGGGTCGTAAGCATAGGGCACGATGTTGACGTCACCCGGATCGATGTCGTTCAGCTTGAGCATGGCTTCGACGGAAATCACATTCACAGGCGGCACGGCAAGTGTTTTGCCAACCAGATCAGCCGGGGAATTAATGCCGCTGCCAACCAGTGACACAATCCCGATGGGGTTCTTCTGGTATTGCGCACCGATGATCTTGAACGGAGCACCCTGATCCACAATCGCCTTGATTGTGGTATCTGGCGTGGTGAGCGCCAGATCAGCCCGGCCCGCGATGATGGTGCTCTCGGGGATCACGTCGGGGCCGCCGGACAGATACGTAAGATCCAGCCCTTCGTCTGCGTAATAGCCCTTATCCATCGCCAGAAAATAGCCTGCAAATTCGGCGTCATTGATCCATGCGGCTTGCATGGTCAAAGGTGTCGCGGCCATCGCCCGCACCGGCAGAGATGATGCGGCAGCGGCGGCACCTGCAGTACCCAAGAAGTGGCGGCGGTTTAATCTTAAGGTCATGTCATTTATCTCCTGTTGGATGGATTCAGGCTAAGCCCTGGATGCGTTGCAATTCCTGCAGCGGCGGGGTTTCAGCGATTTGTTTGGGATCTAGCAGCGGCCATTTCACGCCGCTGGGGCGTTTGGCACGGCGTTCGACGGTGTACATCTGTGAAGGGGTTGCGATCTTGTCGACCAGAATGTCCGTCTCGGATGGCTGAAGCTGATCTTCGACCAGCTGCACATCATGGACAACCGCCAGCACCGGTGTCGTCTCATCCACCAGGCCAAGATCTGTAAACATGCCCCATTCCAGATCAAAAAAACCATGACCTTTGCCGAACCGAACGCCATTCTTTGATACAGCAGACGCACCGGTCACCATCAGATCAAAACGCCCGCGTTTTGCGATGTCTTCCAACGTGATCGGCGTGCCGAAATGCTCCATCCCATCCAGCCAGGACGCGTAGAGCGCTGCACCTTCCGGAACCTTTTCTGGTTCAAGCAAAACAAAACCGCGGTAGATGCCATAGGTCGACATCACGAAAGGCTTTCCATCTTCGATCATGCGGCGGCGCAGGTCCGTAAGGCAATTATCTGGTGTAATAAACGCAAACGCAGAGTCAGCGTAGGCGTCTTCTGCAACCAGGAGGTCGGTCGCTTTTTCAGACCCTTCGAAGTCAGGGATCACCTCGGCAAAATTCAAGTGAAATCGCGTATCCGGCTTTGCTACATCGTGCAGTTTTGTCCAGATCCGTTCTCGGACAACCTTTGAAGTAGACATCGCGATTCCTTTGCGTTTCACTGTTTCACAGTAGTGAAATTTTCGTTTCATAGGTCAAGTTGAATCTGAAAGCAGTACAGGATATTCCCTTTTTCATGGCTTCACGACTCATCCTTCGCATTCATGAAAAGCACGCGCGCCTGACAAGCAGTGAGCAGAAAATTGCCAATGTACTGGTGGAAAATCAGGGGCTTATAGAAACTCATACCGCGACTGAACTTGCAAATATGGCAGGCGTGTCCAAAGCGACAACTGCCCGTTTTTTTCGCAGTTTGGGATACGTCGATTTTGAAGAAGTTCGCCTGCAGGCGCGGGAGGAACGGGACCGAACCCAGCCCTATTCCCAAAAAGAACAGGCACCGGACCAGGTCATACTTGGTCGGTCAATCGTCGACCATCTGGATTTGGAATTGCGCAATTTGACCCGAACTTTCGAAGAGCTGCGCTCGGACCGGTTGCCAGAGGTTGCTGAAATCCTTTCAACCGCGCCACGTGTCTGGTTTTTGGGATTTGGTGCTGAAGATGGTGTCGCACGCATTGGGAAAACGCTGTTCTCGCGATTGCGCCATGATGTTCATTATCTTGATGGTGCAGGGCAGGACTGGGCAAGCGATTTGGCGATGATGGGCCCGCGTGATGCACTTGTCCTTGTTACGTTAGAGACACGTCCAAAGCTGTTGCGCTCGCTCTTGGCCTATGCGCGAACATCACGGCTTCGGATCATCACGATTACGGACCATCGCTATCAGGCGCAAGCAGAGCGCTTTTCTGAAACTGTCCTGGCTTGTCACGTTGCGAGCTATGGGATGCTGAATACGCATGCGACTGTTGTGTCTATGTTACGGCTGGTTGCGATAGCATATGTGGGAAAGAACCCTGTCGCCGTAAAACAGCGGGCCGAAACGCTTGACGCAATTGTTGAGGAACTTGATCTTCTGGAGTGAGCTGCTCACTCGACCCGATGAAAAACAGAACGCCAAACGAACACGCCCAGTTGCCCCCAATCCCCGCCCATAGCCTGTCGTCGTACCAGGGGGCTAGACTGCCTTAACCGGTATAAGTAAGCGTGCAGCATGGTCCCGAAAACCCGATCGCGGACCACAGGAGAGCCCAGAATGCCCAACAACGCAGCCGCTGCGGCAGCGAAACTATCCGTCGCGCCGATGATGGACTGGACCGACCGGCACTGCCGCTATCTGCATCGGCTGCTCAGCGGGCAGGCGCTGCTGTATACCGAGATGGTGACCGCGCCCGCACTCGTGCGGGGCGGGGCGCTGCATCTGCTGGATCATGACCCGGCTGAACATCCCGTCGCGCTGCAACTGGGCGGGTCGGACCCGCAGGAACTGGCGCAAGCCGCACGTTTGGGCGCGCAGGCAGGCTATGACGAGATCAACCTCAATTGCGGCTGCCCTTCCGACCGGGTTCAATCGGGGACCTTTGGCGCGGTTCTGATGCGCGATCCGGCGCGCGTGGCCGCCTGCGTGGCCGAGATGCGCCACGCGGTCGACGTGCCCGTCACGGTCAAATGCCGCATCGGCGTGGACGAACAGGACCCCGAAGAGGTGCTGCCCGAATTTCTGTCGCGCGTCGTCGCTGCGGGCTGCGAGCGGGTCACGATCCACGCCCGCAAGGCCTGGCTCAAGGGCCTCAGCCCCAAGGAAAACCGCGACATACCCCCGCTCGACTATGATCTGGTGATGCGGATGAAAGGGCTCTTTCCCAACCTGCACATCTCGATCAACGGCGGTGTCGACAGCATCGATCAGGCGGTCGATCTGCTGGATGCGGGCCTTGATGGCGTGATGATCGGACGCGCGGCCTATCACCAGCCCGCCGATATCCTCTGCACCGCCGACAGGCGCATCTTTGGCACCGGCAGGGATGCGACCGCTGAAGACGCGGTGGCCGCCATGCTGCCCTATATCGAAGCGCATCTGACAGAGGGCGGGCGCTTGCATCAGGTCACGCGCCATATGCTGGGCCTTTTTGCCGGGCGTCCCGGTGCGCGCGGCTGGCGTCGTGTGCTCAGCGAAGGGGCCACGCGCCCCGGTGCCGGGCCCGAGCTGGTCGAGGCCGCATTGGCGCAGGTGACGGCGCTGGCCTCGACCGCCAAAGCGGTGTAGTCACCCGCGACCCGCCCAAGGAGCCGCCCCATGCCCGAGACCGTTCTGTTGTTCCAGATGCTGGCCGTGCTGGCCGTGATCGGCGCCTTTGCGGGCGTGCTGGCCGGGCTGCTGGGGGTCGGGGGCGGCATCGTGCTGGTACCTGCGTTTTTCTATGCATTCCAGACCCTTGGCTATGACGGGCCCGAGTTGATGCAGATGTGTCTCGCGACCTCGCTGGCCACGATCATCGTGACCTCGGTGCGTTCGGTGCTGAGCCATAACAAGAAAGGCGCCGTCGACTGGGATATCCTGCGCACATGGGCGCCGGGGATCGTGCTGGGCGCAGTGCTGGGCATGCTGGTGGTGGCCGGGCTGCGGTCGGTTACGCTTCAGGTGATCTTTGGCGTTCTGGCCCTGATTGTCGGGGTCTACATGAGCTTTGGCAAGGCCGACTGGCGGGTCGCGGATGCGATGCCGCGCGGGCCTTTGCGCCTCGTGCTGTCGCCGCTCTTGGGGTTCATGTCGGTGCTCATGGGCATCGGCGGAGGCAGCTTTGGCGTGCCGGTGATGACGCTCTTCAACACGCCCATCCACCGCGCGGTGGCCACGGCCGCCGGGTTCGGCGTGCTGATCGCGGTGCCTGCGGTGATCGGGTTCCTGATGGTGGACCTGACAATGACCGTGCCGCCGCTGACCATCGGCGCGGTCAACCTCGTGGCCTTTGCCGTGGTGATCGCGATGACGCTGATCACGACCCCCTACGGCGTGCGGCTGGCCCATGCGATGGATGCCAAACCGCTCAAGCGCGCCTTCGGCGTGTTCCTCGTGCTGGTCGCGCTGAACATGCTGCGCAAGGCGCTCTGGGGATGATAGGTGCGGACGGCTTTGTCGTCTTTGACGCCGATCCCCGCGTGACCGCCTGGGCCGACGCCGCCGCCCGCGCTGCAGGGCGCATCACCACTGACCCAGAGATCGCCGCCCGCAATCTGCGCCATGGCGACACGTGGTTCGTGGGGGTCGATGCCCTGCCCAACACGCCCGACGGGTCCGTCCTCGGCGTGCCCCTTGCAGGCCCGTGGGACGGGGGGGTGCCGGTCCTGCCGCTGCACCCGGCACAGCTGTCGGTGATCTATCCCGGCTATCCGCGCCGCGATGCGGACCAGTCCGAGGCCAACCACCGCTACCGGCTCGACCGCTGCGCCGCCCATGTGGATGGCCTTTTGCCCGAAGGGCCGCAGCGCCGACGCTTTGCACGCGAGTGCCACGCCTATATTCTCGGAATTCCGCTGGATGATGCAGGCGACGCGCCAACGGTCATATGGCCCGGCAGCCACCACATCATGAAGGCGGCCTTTGCTCGCGCCATAGGGGACCGCGCACCCGGCGACGTGGACCTCACCGACGCCTACCACGCGGCGCGCCGCACCGTGTTTGACACCTGCGATCCGGTCGCCATCACCGCGGCCAAGGGGCAGTCCTTCCTGATCCACCGCCACGCTCTGCACGGCACGGCACCGTGGTCCGGCACGGGCACCAAGCCGCGCGCCATCGCGTTTTTCCGACCCGAATACCCTGATCCGATGGACTGGCTTGCCTCTAGCGCTTGAGCCGCGCGCTGCGCCCACCGCGCCGTCCCTTGGGGGCAGGGCTGCGGTTGGGCAGGTCGTCCATGATGGCGCGCCGCGCCTCCGGGCTCATCCGGCTCCAGCCGCCGATCTCGTCGATGGACCGTGCACAGCCCGTGCACAGTCGCGTTTCGGGATGGATCACGCAGATCTGCACGCAGGGGCTTTCGATCTCGTTGCGCTTCCACACCAGACTGTCGGGGACGGGGTTGCTCATGACTGCCTCTTTATCACTGCCAGCCTGTCCAGCAGTCCCTGCAAGATATAGCCCGCCGCCACATGATCAATGACCTCGGCGCGACGTTTGCGTGTCGTATCCGCCTCAAGCAGCGCTTTTTCCGCCGCCACCGTGGACAGGCGTTCGTCCCAGAAGGTGATCGGCCCATCCCACAGCTTGGCAAAGTTGCGGGCAAAGGCGCGGGTCGACTGGCATCGCGGCCCTTCGGAGCCGTCCATGTTGCGCGGCAGGCCGAGAACCAGCCCGCCAACGCGGCGTTCGGCCAGTAGCGTCTGAAGCCGCGCGGCATCCACGCCGAATTTCTTGCGCCGCACCGTTTCCAGCGGCGTGGCCACGGACCAGAACGTGTCGGACACGGCCACGCCGATGGTCTTATCGCCCAGGTCAAGACCCATCAGCGCCTGCATTGGGGGCAGGGCGGCTGCGAATTCCGCGGTGTCATCGGTGATCATTGCAGGCCCACACGGTCGGCGGCGCGGTTCAGCATGTCCATGGCGCGCGGATCGGTGCCGAACACCTCCCGCGCGTTGGCAAAGATGGCGGCGGCCTGATCCATCTGGCCCAGCACACCCAGCGCGCTGATCAGCTGCGCCCAGTCCTCGGCCGGACCGCCCTCGGTCGCCAAACGGTCGCTGAGGCCGGCAACCATGCCCTGGATCATCTCCAGCCGTTCTGCCGGGGACATCGCTTCTGCTGCCTCGATATCGGCGGCCGATGGCCCGCGCCCGGTGCCGATCACGGGCCGCGCCCAGTTGACGCCCGCGCGCATCGCCATGTCCTCGATCTGCGCGTCAATTGCGCCAATCCACGGCGCATCTGCAGGTCCCTCGCGCAACAGCTGATCCCAAACCCGCAGGGCCGTATCGGGCCGCCCGGTCTGGGCCATCATCAGCCCGAAATAATAACGCGCAGGCCCGTCCGCAGGGTCCAGCGCCAGCGTCCGCTCCAGCATCCGTTCGGCCTCGGGCGACACATACCCGCCCGCCGCAAGGATCAGCAGATCGGCATATTCCGAAAAATCCTCCGCATCGGCGTCATCGCCGATCAGGGCAATCTCGCGCGATTTGGCGTCGTGGGCGGCGGCGAAATTGCCCAGCCGCGCCTCGGCTTGGCTGAGCAGCGCAAACCCCTGAACGTCTTCGGGGCGGGTCTGGACCGCGTTGCGCAACTGCTCCACCAGGGCGACATAGTCCGGCGGCACATCAGCGGGGGCCGGCGTATCGGGCACAGTCGCCTCGGCTGTGGCCTGATCGGGCCGGTCCGTGCGCAGGATCTGCGCGGCCTCGATCCGGTCGGCCAGCGCCAGATCGCCATAGCCGGGCGCGCCCAGCTGTAAATAGATTGCATAGGTCCCGCCGATCAGCGCCAGCGCGGTCACGCCCGCCACTACCGCACCGGCCTTGCCGGACCGGTCCGTGGCCTCTTCGCGCTGCAACGCCGCGTCGGCGGCCAGAATGCGGCGCGACACCTCGGTACGTGCGCGCTCCGCGTCCGCCTCCGACACGACACCGCGCGCCAAATCCCGGTCCACTTCCTTGAGTTGATCGCGATACACATCCAGATCATAGGCCGCAGGCGGACGATCCGAAACCTGACCCGCCACCAGCGCCCGCGCCAGCGTGGCCACCACCACGAGGGTCAAAACACCGGTGACAATCCAAAACAGCATGTGCCGCGTATCCTCTACGTTCCCCGCCCATGTAACGGCTGTGACGCATCAGCAAAAGGGCAAAGCCTGCCCACTGCGGCGCAGTCACGCAGACGTGCGGCGGGGCGGTGTCGCAAAACCGTCAAAAAGTGCCGCCAGCGCGGGCATTTTTCTTTGCGCCAAAGGTCATTAAACAGAAGTCTGCTGCCCGTCGATTCCAGTGCCCGGAGGCGCCGCCATGAAACGTTACTCTGCCTTTGCCATCGCGCGCGAAGCTGCCCGTTACCACACCGGTTGGGAACGGGCCTGGCGCGCGCCGGAACCACGGGCGAAATACGATGTGATCATCATCGGGGCAGGGGGGCATGGCCTCGCCACCGCCTACCATCTGGGCAAGAATTTCGGCATCACCAACGTTGCCATCCTCGAAAAGGGCTGGCTGGGCGGCGGCAACACGGGCCGCAACACGACGATCATCCGCTCGAACTACCTTCAGGACCCGTCGGCGGCGATTTACGAAAAATCCCGCAGCCTTTACGAGACGATGAGCCAGGACCTGAACTACAACGTCATGTTCTCGCCCCGCGGCGTCATCATGCTGGCCCAGACCCACCACGAGGTGCGCGGCTATCAGCGCACAGCCCACGCCAACGCGTTGCAGGGGGTCAAAACCGAATTCATCGGCCCCGACAAGGTCAAGGAACTGGTTCCGATCATCAATATCGACGGCCCCCGCTATCCGGTGCTGGGCGGCCTCTGGCAGGCACGCGGCGGCACGGCGCGCCACGATGCGGTGGCCTGGGGCTATGCGCGGGCCTGTTCGGACATGGGCATGGACGTCATCCAGAAATGCGAAGTCACCGGCATCCGCCGTGAGGGTGGTCGCGTCGTGGGCGTCGACACGTCCAAGGGCGCCATCGACTGTGACAAGCTGGGCATCGTCGTGGCCGGGCATTCAGGCGACGTGGCGGGTATGGCAGGCTTCCGCCTGCCCATCGAATCCGTGGCGCTTCAGGCGCTGGTGTCCGAGCCGATCAAACCCTGCATGGATGTCGTGGTCATGGCCAACACGGTCCACGGCTACATGTCCCAGTCCGACAAGGGCGAGATGGTGATCGGCGGCGGCACCGACGGCTACAATAACTATACCCAGCGCGGGTCCTTCCACCATATCGAGGAAACCGTGCGCGCGCTCAACGAAACCTTTCCCATGATCAGCCGGCTCAAGATGCTGCGCCAATGGGGCGGCATCGTGGATGTAACAGGGGACCGCTCGCCCATCCTGTCCAAAACACCCGTGGACGGCGTGTTCATCAACTGCGGCTGGGGCACCGGCGGGTTCAAGGCGATCCCCGGATCAGGCTGGGCCATGGCCGAACTGATGGCCAAGGGGCATTCGCCGCTTACCGACGAATTCTCGCTCGACCGGTTCCGCGCGGGCAAGTTCATCGACGAAAGCGTTGCCGCAGGGGTGGCGCATTGATGCGCGCCCTGCTGCACTCACCTGTGAATGGAGTGGTCCTCGACGCGGATCCGCTCGCGGTCCGCCTCGGTCTGACGTGCGTCACGCGCCGTTTCTTCCACAAGCGCACCGCGCCCGGTGCGGCGTTCCCGAATGGCCAGAACCACGCCGACAATGGCAAATGCCAGAACGATCAGGCCCAGCCACTCCATTCAGTGGGTCTTCTTACCTTCACCGGCGGCACTGCCAAAGGCGATCAGGTTGCTGACGTCAATCTCGCGCCCTCCACGGGCGGCCTTGCGCCGGGCCGCGGCGCGCTGTTCGCGCACAAACATGATCAACGCAATCGCGATGATCGTGCCAAAGACCAGAACGGCGCCCATTTCCTTGCTCATGGCTCTCTCCTGTCAACTCACGTTGACACTGCCACATCCGTAAGGGCGCGGTCACGCAAATTCGCAAAACCGGCGGGACGTGGCCGGATGACACCCCGGCAAATGGCCGGGTTCAGCCCGTTTTCGCACGGACACGCCCGCCCCGTTGCGCCCCGCGCCACAGCTGACCAGATGGAGGCCCACACAACGGAGGCTATCCCATGTCAGACTATCCCAACCCGAACCTGCACCGTGGTGACGGCGTGTCGGGCCGCGGCCTGCTCATCGCCTTTGGCGTCATTGTCGCGATCATCGCGATCCTGGCCCTTGTCGGCACCAGCAGCGTGCCCGACGGCGGCACCGTCAGCCAGGACGCCATCGCACCTGCGACGGAACCCCTGGTCGTGCCAACCGAATAACACCACACCATCCACATTCCGGACCGCATCGGGCGGGCGTCTCACGGCGCCCGCCTTTCGCGTGTCCGCCCCGCTGACCGGAGTGTTGCCATGCTGATCCTGACCTGCCCCTGCTGCGGCGTGACCGGCGAAGAGACCGAATTCCACGCCGGTGGCGAAGCCCACCTGAAACGGTTCGGCCCCGGTTCGACCGATGACGACTTTGAAAGCTATCTGTTCATGCGCGAGAACCCCAAGGGCGTTCATTTCGAACGCTGGCGCCACGTCTATGGCTGCGGCAAGTGGTTCCACGCCGCCCGCTGCACGATGACGTTGGAGGTGTTCGGCACCTATCCCGCCCAGACGTTGGCCCCACCGCAAGAACTGTGCGACGCGATCTCCGCCAAGCGCCCCGGCTGGTCCTGGAGGGCATTCTCGTGATCCACCCTTTCGTCTCTCCATTCCGCGCCACAGTTCAGGGGGCCCTGACATGAGCACAAGACTAGCCACAGGTGGCCGCCGTCTGAACCGCGACGCTGGCGTCCGGTTCTCTTTCAACGGGCAAAGCCTCAAGGGGGTCGAGGGCGACACACTCGCCTCGGCGCTCCTGGCCAATGACCAGATGCTCGTAGGCCGGTCCTTCAAGTACCACCGCCCGCGCGGCATCGTCGCCGCAGGCCCCGAGGAGCCCAACGCGCTGGTCAACCTCGGCCAGGACGCCGCGTTCGAACCCAACCAGCGCGCCACCACGACCGAGCTTTTCGACGGGCTGACCGCCACCAGCCAGAACCACTGGCCCAGCCTCGAATTCGACGTGGGCGCGATCAATGCGAAACTGTCGCGTTTCATGCCCGCGGGCTTCTACTACAAGATGTTCATCCACCCGCGCCCCTTGTGGAAACATGTCTACGAGCCATTCATCCGGCAGGCCGCGGGCCTCGGTAAGGCGCCCAAGGGCCGCGATGGCGACACCTACGAACATTTCTATGCCCATTGCGATGTGCTGGTCGTGGGCGGTGGCATCGCGGGCCTGACCGCGGCCAAGGCCGCCGCTGACAGCGGCGCGCGCGTGCTGATTGTGGAACAGACCGCCCATTGGGGCGGACGTGCGCCGGTGGATGGCGGCACCGTGGACGGGTTGCCTGTGGATAAGGTAGTGGACGATCTCGTGTCCGCGCTGCGTGACATGGACAATGTCACGATGCGGTTACGCATGATGGGCGCAGGCGTGTACGACCACGGCTATGTGCTGGGTTACGAACGGCTGACCGACCATGCGCCGGATCTGGACGGGCCGCGCCACCGGCTCTGGCGCATCCGCGCAGGCCACACGATCACCGCGACGGGCGCGATCGAACGGCCTCTCAGCTTTGCGGGCAATGACGTGCCGGGCGTGATGCTGGCGGGGGCGGTGCGCGACTACGTTGTCGACTACGGCGTCAGCGTGGGCGACCGCACGGTCGTGGTCACCAACAATGACGACGCATATCGCACCGCAATCGCTTTGAACGCCGCAGGATTGTCGGTTCCGGTCATTCTCGACGCGCGGGTGCCGTCGGTGGACAGCCCCCTGATGGCGCAGGCCAAGGCCGCGGGCATCCGGGTGATGATGGGCCACGGCGTGGCCAAGGTGCTGGGCGGCAAGCGCGTCACCGGTGTCGCTGTCTGTGCCCAGGCGGGCGAGGGCGCGGTGCTCGAAGAAATTGCCTGCGACGCGGTGGCGATGTCGGGCGGCTGGTCGCCCGTGGTGCACCTGTGGTCGCATTGCGGGGGCAAACTTGTCTGGGACACGCAATTCGCCATGTTCCGCCCGGATGTGGACAAATCCCCCCTGGGCGCCGATGGCGCGCCGTTCGTCAGTGCTGCGGGTGCGGCCAACGGCCACTTCGGGCTGGCCGAAATTCTGGGCGACGCCCACGCGATGGGGCAGGGGGCAGCACGGCGCACGGGCCACACCCCCGCCAAATCCGCAGCCCCCGCAGGCGACAGCATCGAAGAGGCCCCGATGCTGCCCGTCTGGCTGATGCCCCAGGGCGCGTCGCGCGCGCTCCGCTCCAAGGCGTGGCTCGACTACCAGAACGACGTGAAGGTGTCGGACGTGCAACTGGCCGCGCAGGAAGGGTTCGAATCCGTCGAACACGCCAAGCGCTACACCACGCTGGGCATGGCCACGGATCAGGGCAAGCTGAGCAATATCAATGGCCTCGCGATCCTGTCGGACGCGCTGAACCAGCCGATCCCGCAGACCGGCACGACCACGTTCCGCCCGCCCTATACACCGATCTCCATGGGGGCCATCGGTGGCGAGGCGCGCGGCGACGTGTTCCAGCCGATCCGCCGCACGCCCATGCACAACTGGCACGACCAGAACGGCGCTGACTGGGAACCGGTGGGCCAGTGGCGGCGACCATACGCCTATGTACGCGCCGGCGAGAGCACCCATGACGCGGTGATGCGCGAAACCCGCAATGTGCGCGAAAACCTCGGGCTGCTCGATGCCTCCACGCTGGGCAAGCTGGTGGTCAAGGGGCCGGACGCGGGCAAGTTTCTGGACATGCTTTACACCAACATGATGAGCACGCTGAAACCCGGCAAATGCCGCTACGGGCTGATGTGCGACGAAAACGGGTTCCTGATCGACGACGGCGTCGTCGCGCGCATCGATGACCAGACATTCCTGTGCCACACCACCACCGGCGGTGCCGAACGGATCCACGGCCATATGGAAGAATGGCTGCAAACCGAATGGTGGGACTGGCAGGTCTATGTGGCCAATGTCACAGAACAATATGCCCAGGTGGCCGTGGTCGGCCCTAATGCCCGCAAGGCGCTCGAGGCGCTGGGCGGCATGGATGTGTCCCGCGAGGGGCTGGGTTTCATGGAATGGGCCGATGGCACGCTTGGCGGGTTCGACGTGCGCGCCTACCGGATCTCCTTCTCGGGCGAGCTGAGCTATGAGATCGCCGTGCGCGCCAGCGAAGGGCAGGCGTTCTGGGATGCGCTAATGGCGGTCGGGGCCGATCTGGGCGTCATGCCCTACGGGACCGAAGCGCTGCACATCCTGCGCGCGGAAAAAGGGTTCATCATGATCGGTGACGAAACCGATGGCACGGTGATCCCGCAGGATCTGGGCCTGCACTGGGCGCTGTCCAAGAAAAAGGACGATTATCTGGGCAAGCGCGCGCATCTGCGCAGCCACATGGCCGATCCCGAACGCTGGAAACTCGTGGGGCTCGAGACGCTGGACGGATCGACGCTGCCCGATGGCGCCTATGCCGTGGCCCAAGGCACCAACGCCAACGGCCAGCGCAACATGCAGGGACGGGTGACCTCCAGCTACCATTCGCCCAACCTGAACAAGGGCATCGCCATGGGCCTCGTGCTGCACGGGCCGGACCGCATGGGCGAGGTGATCGATTTCCCGGGCACTGACGGCACCGTCTACAAGGCCCGGATCGTCAGCCCGGTATTCTATGACCCGGACGGGGAGAAGCAGAATGTCTAATGCCGTGACCGCCCTGAACGGGGCCGAAGCCCGCGACGGGATCGCTACCATCACCGAAGTCGCTTTGCAGGGCATGATCACCCTGCGCGGCGATCTGGCCTCCAAACCGGTGGCCAAGGCTGTCAAGGCCGCCGCTGGCGTGGCCGTGCCCAAACCCGGCACCGCCGCCGTGGTGGGGGACAGTGGCGTCTGCTGGATGTCGCCTGACGAGCTGTTGATCCTGTGCCCCTATGACACCGTGGCCGAAACGGTCGCGCAGATGAACGACACGCTGGCGGGTGTCCACGCACTGGTGGCCGACGTGTCGGACGCCCGCGCATCCTTCCGCGTCGCAGGCCCCGCCGCCCGCGAGGTCATGGCCAAGCTCGCGCCCGTCGACCTGCACCCGGACGCCTTTGCGCCCGGCATGTTCCGCCGTACGCGCATGGCGCAGGTGCCCGCGGCCTTCTGGATGCCCGACACCGACAGCTTTCAGATCGTGTGTTTCCGCAGCCAGGCGCAATACATGTTCGACCTCCTGAAAGTGGCCGCACAAAAAGGCAGCGGCGTCTCGGTTTTCCAGTAGAAACCGCGGCTGCCGCCCTTGGGTTTCCGAGCGCTGATGCTAAATAGTGTCAGGTACGCGTCAAAAGGGAATTCCATGAAAAAGTCATTTGCAACTCTGGCCGCCCTCGCAGCCCTGTCGACACCTGCGCTGGCCCTCGACTATGTCTGTCAGGTGCGCGACACCGGCAACGGGTTCATCTCGCCCGTGCTTGCCCTGCAATTCGAACCGGGCGCTGCTACCGGTGCGGTCTTTGACATCTATATCAACGAGGTCCACGGCGCGCCGATCCAGGCCAAGATCAAGGATCGCGGCAATGGCAAATACCGGTTCACCTACCGTGTGAACAACATCCCCGCACGTCCGCGCCCTGCGCGCATCGGCTACCGGATCGAACTGGATACGGTCAAGAATACCGTGGTGGTGCGCGGATCCATGCCGGGGGTCACCAATTCGTTCAACGGCAACGGCACCTGCCAGCAAGGCGTGCTGCCGCGCAGCTAGGCCGCGTTTTGCGCAGATCGCGCTTGATCTTGCCGTGATCCGCACAATCTGTCAGTCACACGCATGTAATACGAACCGAAGGGGGCCCACACATGGCTTTTGAACTTCCCGATCTTCCCTATGCCCACGATGCACTGGCGTCCAAGGGCATGTCCGCAGAAACGCTGGAATACCACCACGACCTGCATCACAACGCCTATGTCACCAACGGCAACAAGGCGATCGAGGGCACCGAATGGGCGGGCAAATCCCTCGAAGAGATCATCGTGGGCACCTATGATGCAAACGCTGTGGCGCAGAACGGCATCTTCAACAACATCAGCCAGCTGTGGAACCACAACCAGTTCTGGGAAATGATGGGCCCCGGCGACGCGGGCATGCCCGGCGAGCTGGAAAAGGCACTGACCGAAAGCTTTGGGTCGGTCGACAAGTTCAAGGACGCGTTTTCTGCCGCAGGGGCCGGTCAGTTCGGCTCCGGCTGGGCGTGGCTGGTCAAGGACAGCGACGGCAGCCTCAAGGTGACCAAGACTGAAAACGGCGTGAACCCGCTCTGCTTTGGTCAAACCGCGCTGCTGGGCTGTGATGTGTGGGAACACTCCTACTACATCGATTTCCGCAACAAGCGTCCCGCCTACCTGACCAACTTCCTCGACAACCTGGTCAATTGGGAAAACGTCGCCAGCCGCATGTGAGCAGCTGCTAACATCCTGATTTCAAATGACATGAGGTCTGTCCCCGCGGGGACAGACCTTTTTCATACCAGAAGATCCAGCGCCTGATCCGCCGTCTCGGCAACGGTGAAATATTCCAGCAGCGACGCATCGGCAAATCCCTGATCGACCACGTGCTGCATCAAGGCCAGCAGCGGATCCCAGTAGCCGTTGATGTTGATCACCACGACCGGCTTGTCATGCAGGCCCAGCTGCCGCCAGGTCAGGACCTCGAAAATCTCGTCCAGCGATCCCGCGCCGCCGGGCAACAGCACAACCGCATCGCAGTTCATGAACATGACCTTCTTGCGCTCGTGCATGGTTTCGGTGACCACGTACCGGGTCAGGTCGGTCTTGCCGACTTCCCAGTCGACCAGATGTTTGGGGATGACACCGAACGTATCCCCGCCTGCGGCTTGCGTGGCCCGTGCCACGGCACCCATCAGGCCCACATCCCCGGCCCCGTAAACCAGCCGCCAACCGCGGCCCGCAATCCCGCGCCCAAGGGCCAGCGCATCAGTCTCATAGGAGGGGTCAACACCGGTGCGCGACCCGCAAAAGACACAGACAGACAGTGGGGCCATGGCAACAGTTCCTGTATGAGCGCGTGAAAGTGAAGGCTTTGTGACAGCAGTGTTTTGACCGTTGTTATGCGCCCTGCTATGCAAGCGCAACGAAAGCGGGCTGTTTTGGGGCGCGGAAAGGCTGCAAATGTCGAAGTTGACGGCACTTTTTGGAACGAATGCGGGCGTGATGGCCGTCGGGGGCGCGGTGGTTGCCGTCGCTGTTGGCGCGGGCGTCTATATCAGTTCGCAAGACACAGGCCCGGTGGCCAAGGCGCCGGTGGTCGAGGCGGCGCTGACGCCAGAGCCGACGCCAGAGGTTGAAGCGGCGGCACCCGAACCCGAAGTGGCCGAGGCCGCGCCGCCTTCCATCGACGAGGTGCGGCTGGAACCCGACGGGCTGACCATTATCGCAGGCCGCGCGGCACCGGGCAGCGAAGTGTCCGTGTTGCTGGACGGGGCCAAGAACACATCCGTGACGACCGATCCCGGCGGCAGCTTTGCCGCGATCACCATCCTGCCGCCCAGCGCAAAGGCGCAGGTGCTGACCGTGGTGCAGCGCGTCGGCATCGATGAGATTGCGTCCGATGACGAGGTGATCCTCGCCCCCCAAGCGACACCGGCGCCCGTCGTTGTGGCCGAGACGGCCCCCGAAGCGGAAGCGGCCCCCGAAGCGGAGGTGGCGGCTGCGGATCCGGTCGAGCCGGTCTCTGACTCCGATGTGGTCGAGGCCGCCCCCGCGCCGCAAGTTGACGTGGAAATCGCCAGCCTGCCCGAGATTGACGACACCCCCGCGCCCAGCGTCCTGCAACCGCAGGCTACGGCGCAGCCCGAGGCTCCGGTGACCGAAACCCCCGCAACCGAGACCGCCGAAGCGACCGAAGCCCCCGTCGTGGCCCCGGTTGTCTCTGACGACATCGCCGCCGTGACCGAAGATACACAACCGGTGGTCGACATTACGCCCGCGCCCGTCGAGGACACCGCAGAGGTCGCGGAGGTGGCGCCCGTGGCCGAACCCGCAGACCCGGCACCCGCCGTTGTCGCCGAACAGGTACCCGCCCCTTCGGCCCAGGAAACCGTCGCCGCCGTGGACGCCCCCGACACGCAAGAGGCCGAGCTGCCTGCGCCGGTGACGGTCCTGAAATCCACCGCCGAAGGCGTGCAGGTGCTCAGCAATGCGCGCCCCGAGGCGCTGGACAATATCGAACTGGACACCATCAGCTATTCCAACGAGGGCGAGGTCCAACTGGCAGGCCGGGCACAATCCGAGGCCGAGGTGGTGCGCGTCTATGTGGACAACCGCCCCGTTGCGGACCTGAGCGTGGCCGAGGATGGCGGCTGGCGCGGCGATCTGCCTGACATCGACACCGGCACCTACACCCTGCGCGTGGACGAGCTGAACCAGGAGGGCGAGGTGACAAGCCGCGTGGAAACGCCTTTCCGTCGCGAGGACCCCGAGGTGCTGGCCGCGATCGACGATCCGGACGCACCCGCCACCCAGATCACCGTCCAGACCGGCAACACCCTGTGGGGCATCGCGCGCGAACGCTATGGCGAGGGGCGGCTTTTCGTGCAGGTGTTCGAGGCCAATCAGGAACGCATCCGCAATCCCGATCTGATCTTTCCCGGCCAGGTCTTTGCCCTGCCGAATTGAGGCGGGCACTGGCAACCGGCGCATTGCTGGCCTAAGTAGAACGCTCTGACTTTTGGGGACGTTCATTCATGCCATCTGACACCACGGCGGCGGCCAAACCCGCCGACCCAGGCACGCCACAACCAGATCCGGGCCACATCAGCAGCGAGGCAGAGCGGGCGTCAGGCTGGCGCACAGTCCGCAAGGTCGCGCCCTACCTGTGGCCCGAGGACAAACCATGGGTCAAGAAACGGGTCATCCTGGCGCTTCTGGCGCTGATCCTGTCCAAGGCCGTGTCGGTCTATACCCCCATCATCTACCGCGATGCGGTCGACGTGCTGGCAGGCGACGGGGTCTCCGCGCTGGCGCTGGGGGCCATCGGGCTGACCATCGCCTATGGCATGGCGCGCCTGATGAATGTGGGCTTTCAACAGCTGCGCGATGCGATCTTTGCCAAGGTGGCGCAGCGGGCGCTGCGGATGCTGGCGCTGGAGACGTTTGAGCACATCCACCGCCTGTCGATGCGCTATCACATCACGCGCAAGACCGGCGGCCTCAGCCGGATCATCGAGCGCGGGGTCAAGGGGGTCGAATTCCTGCTGCGGTTCCTGCTGTTTTCCATCGGGCCGCTGATCCTCGAACTGCTGCTGATCGGGATCGTGCTGACGATCCTGTTTGACGCCTGGTACCTGCTGATCGTGTCGGTCACCATCGGGCTCTATGTCTGGTTCACCTTTGCGGTGACCGAATGGCGGGTCAAACTGCGCAAGGTGATGAATGATCAGGATACCGACGCCAACCAGAAGGCCATCGACAGCCTTCTGAACTTTGAGACGGTCAAGTATTTCGGTGCCGAGCGTCGGGAGGCGTCGCGTTATGACGCGGCGATGGAAGGCTACGAGGCGGCGGCGCTCAAGACCAGCTATTCGCTGGCCTTCCTGAACTTTGGCCAGTCGGTGATCATCACCGCCGGTCTGGTGGGCGTCATGGTGCTGGCCGCCGTGGGCGTGCAGAACGGCACGCTGACCGTGGGCGATTTCGTAATGGTCAACGCCTACATGATCCAGATCACCATGCCGCTGAACTTTCTCGGCACCGTCTATCGCGAGATCCGGCAGGCCCTTGTGGACATGGGCGAGATGTTCGATCTGCTGGAACAACCGGCAGAGGTTAAGGACGCACCCGACGCCAAGCCCCTCGACGTAAAGGGCGGTCGGATCGAACTGGATGACGTGCACTTTGGCTATGACCCGGCGCGGCCCATCCTCAAGGGCGTGTCGGTGGTGGCCGAGCCTGGCCAGCAGGTGGCCATTGTCGGCTCGACCGGGTCGGGCAAGTCGACCATCGGGCGGCTCTTGTTCCGGTTCTATGACGTGGGCGGCGGCGCGTTGCGCATCGACGGGCAGGACGTGCGTGACGTCACACAGGAAAGCCTGCACGCCGCCATCGGCGTGGTGCCGCAGGACACGGTGCTGTTCAACGACACGATCCGCTACAACATCGCCTATGGGCGCGACAACGCCACCCGCGCCGATATCGAGGCGGCGGCAAGGGCGGCGCAGATCCACGACTTTATCATGGCGCTGCCGCAGGGCTACGACACGGCGGTGGGCGAACGGGGGCTCAAGCTCTCTGGCGGGGAAAAGCAGCGGGTGGGCATCGCACGCACCCTGCTCAAGAACCCGCCCATCCTGCTGCTGGACGAGGCGACAAGCGCGCTGGACACCGAGACGGAGCAGGACATCAAGGAGGCGCTGAATGCGGCCGGGCAGGGGCGTACGGTTCTGACCATCGCGCACCGTCTGAGCACGATTGCAGAGGCCGACCGGATCGTGGTGCTGGAGCAGGGTGTGATCGTCGAAACCGGCACCCATGACGAGTTGCTGGCGGCCGAAGGGCGCTATGCCCAGCTGTGGCAGCGCCAGCAGGCCGACGAGGCCTAGGCAGAACGGGGCGGGCGTACCCGCCCCTGTTCGTTTATTCCGCCGCCTTGAGCGGTGCGCCAGGGAAGGGCAGCTCGCGCTGTGCGGTTTCCACAACCGGGTCGTCGTCGAAATCCCAGATCAGTTCCTGCGACTTCAGCTTGCCGGTCTGGCGCGCCAGCGACCAGTCGCGCGACGCGGCACTGGCCCGGCCCAGCGACAGTTTCGCCAAAAGCTGGCTGAGCCACTGTGCATAGGTCACGATCCACACCCGCATCGCCAGCATCGACGGCGTCACCATCAGTGTCAGCACGGTGGCAATGCCCAAGCCAAAGACCACCGCCGTGGCCAGCTGTTTCCACCAGAGGGCGGTGGGGCTGTCGACGGTATAGCCGCCGTCGCCGAAATCGAGGCTGAGCCCGAACATCATCGGCGCCAGACCCGCCATCGTGGTGATCGTGGTCAGCAGGACGGGACGGATCCGGTCCTGTGCCGTGCGAATGATCGCCTCGATCCGCGGCATATAGCGTTCGTATTCCTGGTAGGTGTCGATCAGAACGATGTTGTTGTTCACCACGATCCCGGCAAGGGCCACGATGCCCGTCCCCGTCATGATGATCGAAAACGCCTGATCCATGACCAGCATCCCGATCAGCACCCCGGCGGTGGACAGGACCACGGCCCCCAGCACCAGAAGCGCGTTATAGACCGAGTTGAACTGCGCCAGCAGGATGATGAACATCAGCCCAAGCGCGCCCAGGAACGCCTGACCGAGGAAGGCACCGGATTCCGCCTGATCCTCCTGATCGCCCGTCCATTCCCATTCCAGACCGACCGCAAAGGGGCTGTCGTCCAGCCACTTGGTCAGTTCTGCAATCCGCTCATTCGGGTTGACCGGGGCCATGCGCAGATCGCCCGCATCCAAGGCGGCCTGCAAGTCCAGCGACGCATCGACATCACCGCGCGCGAGCACCGCATAGGTGGTGCCCTCCTCGTCGGTCACGCTGCCCGCCGCAGAGGGGCGCAGGGTGGCCGCGATGGTCTCGACCTCTGTTCCGTCCACGGAAACGGTGCGTACGAGCTTTTGCAGCCCGTCATAGACATCCGCCTTGACGTCAAAATACCGCTTTTGCCCGATGCGGTTGATCTGGGCCAGTTCGGCCACGGGCGTCCGGGTGATGAAGTTCGCCAGCGGCACCAGCCCGTCGCCGGTGCGCACCTTGAGCGTGTCGAGCGTCGACAACACGCGGTCTTCTTCGGGCAGGCGCACGCGGATCTCGATCTCTTCGTCCGAGGTGTCGACGCGCATCGTGTCCAGAAGCAGCCCGCGCGTCACCAGCTGGACCATTGCCCCGACGGTGGCCACATCCGCGCCATAGCGCCCGGCCTTTTCGACATCCACGTCGATCTGCCAGTCGATGCCGGGCAGGGGGCGCGTGTCCTCGATCCGGACAAGGCCGGGGGTCGCGTCGAATTGCTGACGGGCGGCGGAGGCCGCGGCGATCAGGTCCTGCCAGTTGTCGCCCTTGATGCGCAGGTGCACGGGCTTGGCCGAGGCAGGGCCCTGCGCCAGTTCCAGCACCTCGGCGCGCACGCCGGGGATCTCCGACAGCTGATCCGTCAACTCGTCCAGAACCACCTTGCCGTCAAAGGCGTGATCCTTGATCTCGCGCATGACGGTGTAGTTGATGACCGGGATCGTGAACCACGCCTCTTCGGTGTTGGGCCGGTCCTCCCACGGGATGGTTTCAAGCTGGATCTGCCCGATCGTGTCGCGCGGCGACGCGGCCCCCCCGGTGTTGGAGTTCAGCCCACCGGCACCAGCAAAGGCAAAGGCGCTCTTGATGCCGGGATGATCGTTCACGATGTCCTCGGCCTGCGCCAGGATCGCGTCCTTTTCATCAAGCGACAGGTTGCCCCGCGCCAGCACATAGACCAGCGCCTGTTCCGGTTCGGTCTCGACAAAGAATTCGACACCACGGTTGTTGTTGATGAAGAAGATGAGCGTCGTGCCGACAAAGACGAACACGGCCCCCACCATCACCAGCGGCATGATAGGGTTACCGACAATGCCCTGGATCACATAGCCAAAGAACGACCGCTGGTAGCCGGCGTGCACCTTGCGCTGACGCTGACCGAAGACCTTGCGGTTGATCCAGCCGGCGGCCAGGCCAAAGCGTACGAACATGGCCAGGACGGCAAATATCAACAGGAATGCGCCCGTCAGGGCGAGGCCGACCAGTGCCAGCATGCCGATGGCGCGGCCGAATACGGACAGGAAGGTGGGCAGGACAGACCCCCAGATGTCTTGCTGATCCATCTGGGCAAAGGCGGCTGTGACACCGGCCTGCAATGGGGCCATGGCAATCAGGCTTGCCATCAGCAGCACCGACACCGGCACCAGTAACAGATGCGCCAGGAACGGCAGCCGCGCGATCCGCGTGGCTTGCTTACCGATGCCGCCGATAACGCGCCCAAGCACCCCGCCCATTACGGGCAGGTAGATCAGCGCCACGATCAGCGATGCCGACAGAACAAAGATCAGGGTAACGGGCAGCATGCCCATGAACTCACCCGGCACGCCGGGCCAGAACAGCATCGGCAGGAAGGCACAGAGTGTCGTGGCGGTCGAGGATACGACCGGCCAGAACATGCGCTTGGCCGCCTCGACATAGGACTGCATCGGGCCGACGCCCGCCTGTTGCCGCTTGTCGGCGTATTCCACCACGACGATGGCCCCGTCGACGAGCATGCCCACCGACAGGATCAGGCCGAACATCACAATGTTGGAAATCGAGATGCCCATGATCGCCAGCAGCACGAAACACAGCAGGAACGACGTCGGGATCGCAAAGCCCACCAGCGCCGACGCACGCGGCCCGAGGAAGGTCAGCGACACCAACATCACCAGCGCGATGGCGGTCAGGACCGACCCTTCGAGCTGGCCCACCATGGAGGCGACTTCGCGGCTTTGGTCGTTCGAGGTGCCGACATTCACCGCCGCCTGCAACCCTTCGGGCCACTCGTCCGCCTTCTCCGCCACCAGTTCCTTGACCAGTGTGGCGGTGTCGATGAGGTTGAACCCTTTTCGCTTGACCACCTGGAGCGCCACCGTGTCCTCGCCGTTGAAACGGGCGGTGGAAAGGCGGTCTTCGAAGGTGAGGTTGATCTGGGCCAGATCGCCCAGCGTGATCACCCGGTCGCCATTTGTCTTGACCGGCAAGTTGTAGATGTCCTGTACCTCGTCAAAGGACGAGGGGATCTTGACCGCAAAGGCCCCTTGTTCGGTTTCGATCTCACCGGCGGCGATCAGCTGGTTGTTGTTCTGCACCACGGTGATCAGCTCGCCCGCAGTGACGTTGTAGGCCTCGAGCCGAAGCGGATCGATGATCACTTCGACCATCTCGTCGCGGCTGCCGACGATGCTGGCCTCGAGCACGGCGTCCAGCGCCTCGAGGTTGTCCTGCAAGTCCTTGGCCACGCGGGTGATCGTGCGTTCGGGCACCGGGCCGGTCAGGTTGACGATGATGATCGGGAATTCGGAAAAGTTGAATTCGTCCAGCGTGTATTGTTCAAACCCCGCAGGGAAATTCGCCTGTGCGCTGTCCATCGCGTCGCGCACATCGGCCATGACTTGCGTCTTGTTCCAGCCGAATTCGAACTCCAGCACCACGTTGGCATAGCCTTCGGCGGCGGTGGCCGTCATCTTGTTGAGCCCGTCGAGATCGGCCAGCTCCGTCTCCATCGGTTTGACCAGAAGCGTTTCGCTGTCCGCCGCCGAGATGCCGGGGAAGGGCAGCGAGATGATCAGCGTGGGGATCTCGATGTCCGGCTCACCCTCCTTGGGCAGGCTGATATAGGCCACCGTGCCCACGGTCAGGGACAGTACGATAAAGGCCAGAACCATCCGCGCGCGCGACGCGGCCCAGTCGACGATACCGGTCATTGGGTTTGCTCCTGAAAGGTTGGGGCGACCTTGACGCCCGCGGTGACGTATTCCTGTCCGACAACGATCACATCGACCTGATCGGGCAGGCCGGTCAGCCACACGCCCTGCGTCGTGTCACGCAGCACCGTCACAGGCGCAAATTCCACGATGCTGTCCTCGGTGAGGATGCGCAGGCCAAGGCGGCCTTCTTCGTTCAGGGTCAGGGCCGAGGGCGGCAACAGGTGCGCCTGTGCGCCCGCCGACGAAATCAGGATCTCGGCGGTCTGGCCGTCGCGGATCGCCAGATCGTCATTGGGCACTTCCAGTTCGACCCGGAAGGTGCGGGTGGTGGGATCGGCCGAACGGCTGAGGAAATCGACGGTGCCCGACACGGTCTGGTCCCCGGCGGCAAGCCGTGCCTGTGCCATGGCACCCACCGACACGCGGTTCACCTCAGTTTCGGGCACAAAGGCCACCAGCTTGATCGGGTTCAGCTGGATCACCGTCGCGCAGAGCGATCCGGGTTGCAGCAGGCTGCCCAGCTCGGCGGTGTCGCTTTCCAGCGTGCCCCCGAAAGGCGCGCGGATCTGGAGCCGCTCCAGCTCCTTTTCCGCCGTCGCAATCGAGGCCGTGGCACTTTCGATACGGGCATCCGCAGATTGCAGACCGGCCGTCGCCGCAGAGACACTAGCGCGGGCCGCTTCCAGCGACGCCTCGGCGGCGGCGACAGCAGCATCGGCGTTCTTGACCCGTGTTTCCGCGGCAAAACCGCCCTCGCTCAGGCGGCGGGCGGCGTTCTGGTTGACGAGGGCCTCGTCGATGCGGGCCTGCGCCTCGATCACGCGGGCCTGCGCTTCGGGCACGCGGCTTTGGGATTCGGATTTGCCCGCGATGGCTTCGGCCAGGTTCGCGCGCGCCTCTGCGAGGGCCGAGTTGCGTGTGCCGGGATCCAGTTCGCAGAGCAACTGACCGGTTTCGATAAACGCGCCCTTGCGCAGCGGCGCGGACACCACGGTCGAAGATGTCTCTGCCCGCACATCGACTTGCCGCATCGCTTGCGTCTGGCCGCGCAGGATCACGGCGCTGTCCACCTGCTGGGCCTGGCTCTTGCGCGCCAGCACGCGGATCAGGGCGTCCGGATCCTCGAACGCATCCTCTGCGGGGTCTTCGGCCTCGGCTGCCGCTTGTGTGTCCGTGTCGGTCTGTTCCGTCGCGGGTGGGCCGGACAAGTCCGCCAGAAAGGCATTCACCATATCCCGCTGCAGTACCCACATGCCCAACGCAACCGCGAAGACAATGGCCAAAATCAACGATACAAACCGCATCTCTTATTCTTCCTTGATGGACTTCTTTATCACACGCACTGGTTGGCGTTCGGGTGTATATAGGAAGCCTTACGTCTAAACTAACCAGTTCAGATTACATTTTTTGAGACTTTTTCGCAATGACGCCCAATTGACGCAGGCAGGGGCCTGTGCGGCGGGCCTTGGCTTGGCCGCTTTGGCAGGATAAGACAAGCGCGAAAACAAGGGTGAGGCGGGTGAAACCTGCCGCAATTTCCAGGGGAGCACGGGGCGTGAGCAACACCGACAGCTTTATCGATGAGGTCACCGAAGAGGTGCGCCGCGATCGGCTCTATGGCTATCTCAAGCGCTATGGCTGGATCGCAGCCCTTGTGATCGTGGGCGTCGTGGGCGCGGCAGGCTACAACGAATACCGCAATGCGCAGGAGGCCGCGCGCGCACAGGCGCTGGGCGATGCGATGCTGGGCGCGCTGGCGCAGGATGATCAGGCCGCGCGGGCCGACGCACTGGCCGGTGTGACGGCAGAATCGTCCGAAGGTGCCGCTGTTCTGGCCTTTCTGACCGCAGGGGCGCAGGCCGATGCGGGTGACGCAGAGGCCGCGGCGCAGACATTGCAGACCGTGGCGGGCAATGCCGATGTGCCGCTGATCTACCGCCAGGTCGCCACATTCAAGGCGCTGATGCTGGACGCCGACACCCAGGACAGCGCCACCCGGCGCGCCGGGTTCGAGGCGCTGGCCGTGCCGGGCGTGCGCCTGCGCCTTCTGGCCGAGGAACAGCTGGCCCTGCTGGACATCGAAGACGGCAACACCGACGCCGCAATTGCGCGGTTCAACATGATCCAGGACGACGCCGAGGCGACCCCGGGCTTGCAACGTCGCGCCCTACAGGCAATGGTGGCGCTGGGCGGCGTGCCAGAGGCCACAGAGACCGCCGAAGAATGAGGGCTGCACCGATGACACACACCCGCACCCGCGCAGGTATTGGTCTGTGTATCCTGTCGATTGGCGTTTTGACGGCCTGCGCCGAGCGTGAGTTGATCCTGCCGGGCAAGCGCGAGCCAATCACCGCCGTGCTGAGCAACCCGGCACCCGAAGCCGCGGCGCAGGCCGTGGCCGACACCGCGCGCAGCATCCAACTGCCCGCGCCAGTGACAAATGCCGATGCCGCGCAAAGCCCCGGATCGCCTGCGTTCCGCACGGTGCACCCGGCACTGTCATCCGCGCTGACCCCGATCTTTGCCGCCAATATCGGTGAGGGCGACAGCCGCAAGCACCGCATCGTGGCCGATCCGGTCGTGGCGGGCGGCATCATCTACACCCTGGACGCCGAGACGCTGGTGACGGCCACATCCACCTCCGGCACGCTGGTCTGGCAGCGCGATGTGCGCCCCGACGGGGCGGACGAGGGCGACGGCACCGGCGGCGGCCTCGCGGTTGCGGACGGTGTTCTTTATGCGTCGTCCGGCACCGGGGCGCTGTCGGCGCTCAATGCGGCCACGGGCGCGCTGATCTGGACGCAGGACCTCGAATCCACCGGGTCCGGACAGCCGACCATTTCGGGCGACCTCGTTTACATCATGGCCGGTGACGACACCGGCTGGGCGCTGGAAAAAGACACCGGACGCATCGCCTGGCGGGTCAGCGCATCGGAAAGTGCGACCAACGTGCTCGGCGCGCCGGCACCGGTGATCACGGACGATCTGGCGGTGTTCTCCTTTGGCTCGGGCGAGATGCAGGCGGTGTTCCGCCGCGGCGGTCTGCGCCGCTGGGACGCGTCGGTTCTGGGTGAGCGCAAGGGCCGGGCATTGTCCAAGGTTGATGACGTCACCGGCCATCCCTTTGCCGCAGATGGCGTGATCTATGCGGGCAACCAGTCCGGGCGCACGGTCGCGATCTCCGCCACCAGCGGCGCGCGCATCTGGACCGCGAACGAAGGCGCGATTGATTCCGTCCTGCCCGTGGGCGGCAGCGTGTTCCTTGTCAGCGACCGCAACGAATTGCTGCGTCTCGACGCCAGCGACGGCAGCCGCATCTGGGGCACGGCCCTGCCGAACTTTGTCAAGTCCAAGCCGCTGCGCCAGTCCGAAGTCTTTGCCCATCACGGGCCGGTTCTGGCGGGCGGACGCCTCTATGTGGCGTCCTCCGACGGTGTTTTGCGCAGCTTTGATCCGGCGACCGGCAACCTGACGGGCACGACCGAGATCCCCGGCGGTGCCTCCACCGCGCCGGTGGTGGCGGGTGGCACGCTCTATGTCGTGACGCGCAAAGGGCAGCTTGTCGCCTATCGCTGACGCGCCCCTGCAACGATCAGTCCTTTTCGCGGGCGCACATATGGTCTATGTGCGCCTTTCGATATTTGGATTGCAGACCCTGCCATGACCCTGACCCTCGCCATTGTTGGCCGCCCCAATGTGGGCAAGTCGACCCTGTTCAACCGCCTTGTGGGCAAGCGCCTTGCGCTGGTCGATGACCAGCCGGGTGTCACGCGCGACCTGCGCGAAGGTGCCGGGCGGCTGGCCGATCTGCGCTTTACCGTGATCGACACCGCGGGGCTTGAGGAAGCGACGGATGACAGCCTGCAAGGCCGCATGCGCCGTTTGACCGAACGCGCGGTGGACATGGCTGATGTGTGCCTCTTCATGATCGACGCGCGCACCGGGGTCACGCCCACCGACGAGGTGTTTGCCGACATCCTGCGCAAGCGGGCCGATCACGTGCTGCTGGCCGCCAACAAGGGCGAAGGGGCCGCCGCCGATGCTGGCGTGCTCGAGGCATTTTCGTTGGGTCTGGGCGAGCCGATCCGCATGTCGGCAGAGCACGGCGAGGGGCTGAACGACCTTTATGCACAGCTGCAACCGCTGGCCGACCTGCACGCCGAAAAGGCGCAGGACGACGCGCCCGAAGTGGATGTGGAAATTGACGAGGACGACCCTGACTACGTCCCGCAACCGACCAACGCCAAGCCCTTGCAGGTGGCCGTCGTGGGCCGCCCCAATGCGGGCAAATCCACGCTGATCAACCAGATCGTGGGCGAGGATCGCCTGCTGACCGGCCCCGAGGCCGGGATCACCCGCGACGCGATTTCCCTGCGCACCGACTGGAACGGCACGCCCATGCGAATCTTTGACACCGCCGGTATGCGCAAACGTGCCAAGGTGCAGGAAAAGCTGGAGAAACTCAGCGTCAGCGACGGGTTGCGCGCGGTGAAATTCGCGGAGGTGGTCGTGGTGCTGCTGGATGCTGCGATCCCGTTTGAACAGCAGGACCTGCGCATCGCCGACCTGGCCGAACGCGAGGGGCGCGCGGTGGTGGTCGCGATCAACAAGTGGGACATCGAGGACGACAAGCAGGCCAAGCTGCGCGACCTCAAGGAAAGCTTTGAGCGGCTCTTGCCACAATTGCGCGGCGCGCCGCTGATCACCGTGTCGGCCAAGACGGGCCGGGGCATCGACCGGCTGCATGATGCGATCATGCGCGCCTACGATGTCTGGAACCGCCGGGTGACGACCGCGCAGCTGAACCGCTGGCTGACCGGTATGCTCGAGGCGCACCCGCCCCCCGCGCCGCAGGGCAAGCGGATCAAGCTGCGCTATATGACGCAGGCCAAGACGCGCCCCCCCGGTTTCGTCGTGATGTGTTCGCAGCCCGACAAGGTGCCGGAGAGCTATAATCGCTATCTGGTCAATGGCTTACGGCTCGACTTTGACATGCCGGGCACGCCCATCCGTCTCTATATGCGGGGCCAAAATGACGCGAATCCCTACAAGGGCCGCAAGAAGGCCGGGCCGTCGAAACTGCGCAAGCACACCGAGGGGCGGCGCAGCTAGGCGCGGGCGGCGCGCACGGCGGCAAAGGCCACAAGCACCAGGCCGAACATGGCGACGGTTGCCACGTCGCCGGGCGCTTTGACGATGATCGCGACAAAGGCCCAGATCACCGCGATGCCGTAAGTGGGCGCACGTCCCAGCCGCGTCTGGACCGTATAGGCCAGGGCCGACGCGATCAGGATCATGGTGATGGCGGCCGCGGTTTCGCTCAGCACTCCATAGCCCGCCAGCAGCAGTCCGATGGCGACACAGCTCGCCGCACTCAACCACCCGGCATAGAGGGCGAGAGGCCACGCGGCCCAGCCGCGATCCAGCACCGGGCTCTGCCACAAGGCGACGAGGGCGGGGATGAGCATGGCCCAGATGAGGACGGTGGCGAGGATGGGGCTGAGCAGCGCGGCGGGCAGCCATACCGCCCCCACCGCCAGCGACACGGCCAGCGCGGGTCGCATGGGCTGCCAATCCGGCGCGTCACGGCGGGCGACGACACCAAAGAGCGCGGAGGCCAGCAGCCACAGGTAAATCACGCCCCAGATCGCAAAGGCATAGCCCGCAGGTTGGACGGGGGGATTGTTTTGCGGCACCGGAAACTGGTCGGCGTCAAAGCCGCCAAAGTCAGGAACGATCAGGGTGGAGGCGGCAAAGGCCACCGTGAGCAGGAGAACAAGATAGGACATGGCAACCCATATGTTTCAATGGGTTACCTTATCAAGCCCTGGCGATGAAAAAGACGCCTAGACCAGTGTGCCGTCCGCGCCCAGCCGCGTTTTGCCGCCCAGATAGGGCGCCAGCGCCTTTGGCAGCATGACCGAACCATCGGCCTGCTGGCCGTTTTCCAGCACCGCGATCAGGCAGCGACCCACGGCGAGGCCGGAGCCGTTCAGCGTGTGCACGAACTGCGGTTTGCCGCCATCTGCGGGCTTGAAACGCGCGTTCATGCGCCGGGCCTGAAAGTCGCCGGTGGTCGAGACAGAGCTGATCTCGCGGTAGGTGTCCTGACCGGGCAACCACGCCTCGATGTCGAAGGTGCGGCGCGCGCCGAACCCCATGTCACCCGTGCAGAGAACGACAGTTCTGTAAGGAATTTCAAGGGCTTCGAGGATGCCTTCGGCACAGGACAGCATCCGTTTCTGTTCGTCCTCGCTGGCGTCGGGATGGGTGATCGACACCATCTCGACCTTCTCGAACTGATGCTGGCGCAGCATGCCCGCCGTGTCGCGACCCGCGCTGCCCGCCTCGGAGCGGAAGCAGAGCGTGTGGGCGGTGAGGCGGATGGGCAGGGAATCTGCATCCAGGATGTCGCCCGCCACGGTGTAGGTCAGCGGGATTTCCGAGGTCGACACCAGCCACATGCCCTCTTCGGTGCGGTAGCTGTCTTCGGCAAATTTGGGAAGCTTATCAGTACCATACATGGCGTCGTCGCGCACGAGCACGGGGCTGTTCACCTCCGTGAGGCCGTTCTGGTCGACATGGGTGTCGACCATGAATTGCGCCAGCGCGCGGTGGATGCGGGCGACGGCCCCCTTGAGCATGACAAAGCGGCTGCCGGAGGTCTTGGCGGCGGTCTCGAAGTCCATGGATGCGCTGACGCCTGCGATGTCGAAATGCTCTTTGGTAGCAAAATCAAAGGTTTGGGGGTCGCCCCAGCGCTTGATCTCGACATTGTCATCCTCGTCCGCACCGTCGGGCACATCGTCCGCGGGCAGGTTTGGAATGCGCGCCAAAGCGTCGGTCAGCTGGGCGTCGAGCGCCTTTGCCTCCTCCTGCATGGTCGCAATTTCCGCTTTCTTTTCAGCGACTAAGGCGCGGAGACGCTGGAATTCATCCTCGTCCCCACGACCCTTGGCGGCACCGACCTCTTTGCTGGCCTTGTTCTGCTCGGCCTGCGCGGTTTCGGCGGCGAGGATCTTGGCGCGGCGCGCCTCGTCCAGGGCCAGAAGGGACGACGACATCGCAGCGTCCCCACGGCGCGCAAGGGCGGCGTCGAAAGCGGCGGGATTATCGCGGATGGCGCGAATGTCGTGCATGGCTCTGGTCCTTTTGCGTGTCCATTGATGGTGGTGCCCCTATGCCCGATCGGCGGGCGCGGGCCAAGGGGTTAAGGCAGCGTACGGTGGGGGTGTGGGGGGTGAAACGTGCAGATTGGGGCCGGGAGTGTACGTTTTTGGTGGCCGGATCAGCGCGGTTTGGGGGTGGTTTTGGGAGAATGTGCAGATTTTGGCGCAAACTGTACGTTTTGCGCGAGGTGCGGCGGGTAACGGGTTGTTAGGGATTGGGCGGCGTTAAGGTTTGGCGGAGGCGGGTAACTTTTGGGAAAGGTTTGGGTCAGTCGGGCTGGTCTCAATCGGGCGGCAGGGTGGCTTGCCATGTGCGCCAGGCTTTGTCGAAGTCGTCGTGGTCCAGTTGCTCTTTGGCCCAATGTTCGGGCCAAATGTCATCGCGCGGTCGCGCGCCGTCCGGCGGTGTGGCGGTTGCATCGGCAAAGACATCATCCAGATGCGCGGCAAAGTATGTTAGGTTGTTAAAATCAACCTCTCTAACGCGCGCACCTCGAAGAGTAGCGCGCGTTAGAGAGGTTGCGGCGTCGAACTGCGCCTCGTCGAGGTATGCCCCCTGCAACTGCGCCCCGTCGAGGTTTGCCCCCTGCAACTGCGCCTCGTCGAGGTATGCCTCCTGCAACTGCGCCTCGTAGAGGTATGCCTCCTGCAACTGCGCCCCGTAGAGGTATGCCCCCTGCAACTGCGCCCTGTAGAGGCGTGCCTCCTGCAACTGCGCCCTGTAAAGGCGTGCCCCCTGCAACTGCGCCTCGTCGAGGTATGCCCTCTGCAACTGCGCCTCGTAGAGGTATGCCTCCTGCAACTGCGCCCCGTCGAGGTTTGCCCCCTTCAACTGCGCCACGTCGAGGTTTGCCCCCTGCAACTGCGCCTCGTAGAGGTTTGCCCCCTGCAAGTGCGCTCCGTCGAGGTTTGCCCCCTGCAAGTGCGCTTCGCGTAGCAATGCCTGTTCAAGTTTTGCAGCAGTCAAGTCCGCGCGTTGCAAATTCGCGCTGCGCAGGTCGATTTCGCCGTTTGTTAAAGGCTCAGGCGCAACATCCGCCAGACGGCCCAGTGTTTGTGCGGCTTTTTCCATGTCGGAGCGGAGTTTTGGTAATCCCTGTGCCCATTCCCATAGTTCGCCGGGCTTCGCGTCCTTTGGCGTGTCCTGCGCGGGCACCTCGGCGCTGAGTTCGCGGACGTAGACGGACAGCAGGCGGGCGATGCGGGGGACTTCGGTGGGTTTTTCGTGGGCCAGACCTTCGAGCCGGTCGATGGCGGCGTTGCGTTGGACGATGTCGTCTTGCCAGTGGTTTACGTATCCGTATTTTCGATGCCATTTAGTCACCTGCCGCCGTGCGTAGAGGCCCTTGGTGGCCTCGTTGATCTTGTCGTTGAACAGGCTTTCCTGGGTCAGGCGCAGGCGGATCACCGTGAGGGGCAGGGCGATGACAGCGCCCAGGACGGCGGTGAGGCCGCCGATGCGCAGGACGTAGAAGAGGTAGTCGTTGCTGCCGCCCACGGCCCTCAATGTGTCGACGATCAGGCCGAAGAGGCCGAGGATCAGGATACCCGCGAGGGCGATGTAAAGCGCGAGGATGCTCAGGATCAGGGCGTGGGGCAGACGCTCCATCCCCAGTGCGGCGCGGAGTTTGTGGAGGGGGCCCTCTTTGCCCTCAGCTTCGGGCAGGGTGAGGTAGATGAGCCATGAGACAAACATCAGCGCCAGCAGGGCCGCGCCGCCCGCGACGAGGGGGTGGGAGAAGTTGATAGTGAGTGTCAAAGGGTCGTCCATCCCACCAGTCTGACGCGAATGGGCGTCGGGCAAAAGGGGTTTGATGCTTTGGCACCGGGATGGGCGTGGCAAAAACCCCTTTGGACCTTGCGCAGCACCGCGCCCGCCCATAGGTTCTGCCAAACTTTGCAGCGGGCCAGAATCCGCCCCCCGAAATGCGCTTGATAACAAGGACGTCCCCATGGAAGCCATTGGCCAGTTTATCCCCCTGATCCTGATTTTCGCGATCATGTATTTCCTGCTGATCCGCCCGCAGCAGAAGAAGGTCAAAGAGCATGCGGCCATGGTCGAGGCGGTGCGCCGGGGTGATCAGGTGGTCACGCAAGGCGGGCTGATCGGCAAGGTGTCGAAGGTCAAGGAAGACAACGAGATCGAGGTTGAGCTGGCCGAGGGCGTCAAGGTGCGTGTTGTGAAGTCGACCATCGCGAGCGTGCTGAGCAAGACCGAGCCTGCCAAGTAATGCTTCGGATCGAGGGTTGGAAACGCGTACTGATCTGGGCGGCCTGTGCCCTTGGTCTGATATTGGCGCTGCCCAACGGGTTCTATACCCGTGTGGAGCAGCATAACGACGCCGCGCAAGCCATTGAGTTGGGTGCGGATACGGCTGAAAATCAGGCGCTGCTGGCGCAGTGGCCGTCCTGGATGCCGTCGAGCCTGGTGAATTTGGGTCTGGACCTGCGGGGCGGGGCGCATTTGCTGGCCGAGGTGCAGGTCGAGCAGGTCTATGCCAGCCGGATGGAGGCCAGTTGGCCCGAGATCCGCGATGCGCTGCGGCCCGAGCGGGCGACGGTGGGCACGATCCGGTTGCAACCTTCGCCGCCGGATGAGTTGCGCATTCGGATCGGTGAGCCTGCGGGCATGCAGCGGGCGTTGCAGGTGGTGCGTGGGCTGGCGGTGCCGGTGCAGACGCTGACCGGTGTGGGTGCGAACGACATCGAGGTGCGCGCGGCGGGCGATGATGTGATCGTGGTGACGCTGAGCGAGGCGGAGCGGCTGGCATCGGACGAGCGGACGGTGCAGCAATCATTGGAGATCGTGCGCCGCCGGATTGACGAGGTGGGCACACGCGAGCCGACCATTCAGCGGCAGGGCGCGCAGCGTATCCTGATCCAGGTGCCGGGCATCGGGTCGGCGGCAGAGCTGAAAGAGATCATCGGGACCACGGCGGCGCTGACCTTTAACCCTGTGGTCAACCGGACCTCGGACGAGAACGCAGCGCCCGGTGTGGGCAACAAACTGGTGCCGTCGCTGGACGAGCCGGGGTTGTTTTATGTTTTGGAAAGCGCGCCGGTCGTGACGGGCGAGTGTCTTGTCGATGCACAGCCGAGCTTTGATCAGAACGGAAGCCCTGCGGTTTCGTTCCGGTTCAATACGCAGTGCGCGCGTATTTTTGGGGATTACACGGCGGACAACATCGGGTCGCCCTTTGCCATTGTGCTGGATGACGAGGTGGTGAGTGCGCCAGTGATCCAGAGCCATATTCCCGGCGGGTCGGGGATCATCACCGGGAATTTCGATGTTGAGGAATCGACCAACCTTGCGGTCCTCTTGCGCGCTGGTGCGTTGCCAGCAGAGCTGACTTTCCTCGAGGAGCGGACCATCGGGCCGGAACTGGGTCAGGACAGCATTGATGCGGGCAAGGTTGCGACCACGGTCGCCTTTGCCGCCGTACTTGTGTTCATGTTCCTGAGCTATGGGCTCTTTGGTCTTTTTGCCAATGTGGCGCTGATCATCAACATCGGGCTGATCTTTGGCCTGCTGAGCCTGATCGGGGCGACGCTGACCTTGCCCGGGATTGCGGGGATCGTGCTGACGGTGGGGATGGCGGTGGACGCCAACGTGCTGATCTTTGAGCGGATCCGCGAAGAGTTGAAGAGCGCACGGGGGCCCGCGCGGGCGATCGAGCTGGGTTATGAAAAGGCGCTGTCGGCCATTCTGGACGCCAACATCACCACGTTTATCACCGCCGTTATCCTGTTTGCGATGGGGTCGGGGCCGGTGCGTGGTTTTGCGATCACGCTGGGTCTGGGCATCCTGACATCCGTGTTTACCGCGATCTTTGTGACGCGCTTGCTGGTGGTGATGTGGTTTGAACGCCGCCGCCCCAAGACGATCGAGGTGTGAGGATGACAACGGTTCGCAGCCGCATGCGCCATGCCCGACCTCGGGTGGGCATGGCCACATGTGATCAGCCCACTGCACTTTCAAGCATGCATGACACGCGTGCTTTGACCGACATCGCCGTATACCCTCCCGGGGGGGAGGTGTCGCCATTGTCGCTCGGACCAATGGCGCGACATGGCAACCAAGGCACATGCGCGCCGGGTCGTGATTTTTCCGGAAAGGCACCGACATGCGTTTGAAGCTGGTCAAACAGAACACGAATTTCGATTTCTTCAGCCGTTGGAAGATGTGGCTGGGCATTTCGGCGGTCATGATGATCGTAGGTTTTGCGTCTTTTGCTATTCAGGGGCTGAATTTCGGCATTGATTTCCGCGGCGGGACAACCGTGCGGACGGAAAGCACGCAGCCCGTGGATGTGGCCGTGTACCGCGATGCGATGGCGGTGCTGGAGCTGGGCGATATTTCGATCACCGAGGTGTTCGATCCCCAGTTTGACGCCGATCAGAACGTCGCGATGATCCGTATTCAGGCGCAAGAAGGTCAGGAGGCGGTGACGCCCGACACCATTCGCGCGGTGCAGGCGGCGCTTGCCGTGGCGATACCGGACATCAAGTTCGTGTCGGTCGAATCCGTTGGACCCAAAGTGTCGGGAGAGTTGATCAAGACCGCGGCGCTGGCCGTTGTCCTCGCCATCGGGGCGGTGCTGGTCTATATCTGGTTGCGGTTTGAATGGCAGTTTGCCTTGGGCGCCGTGGCCGCGCTGGTGCACGACGTGATCCTGACGATTGGCGTGTTTTCGGAACTGCAAATCAAATTCGATCTGGCCATTATCGCGGCGCTTCTGACCATCGTGGGCTATTCGCTGAACGACACGGTGGTGGTGTTTGACCGGGTCCGTGAGAACCTGCGCAAGTACAAGAAAAAGCCGCTGAACGAAGTGCTGAACATCTCGATCAACGAGACACTCAGCCGGACGGTCATGACCTCTGTGACCACGCTGTTGGCGCTGATCTCGCTTTATGTGCTGGGCGGGGATGTGATCCGGGGTTTTGTCTTTGCGATGATCTGGGGTGTGATCGTGGGCACGTACAGTTCGGTGTTCGTGGCCTCGACCATCCTGCTGTGGCTGGGCGTCAAGCGGAACTGGGACAAGCCGGATGCCAATGTCGGCAACCAATATGCCAATATAGATGCCTGAGTTCATCACCACGGCGCTGGCTCTGCCGGGGCTGTGGTGGTTGGTTGCGGCGATCATTGCGGCGGGTCTGGTGCGTGGGTTCACCGGGTTCGGGTCCGCGATGATCATCATGCCCGCGGCAAGTTCGGTGCTGGACCCGTTTGCGGCGCTGGCCTTTCTGACCGTGGTGGAGTTCTGGGGGCCGTTGCCAAACCTGCGCGCGGCCCTGCGCGAGGGGCAGCGGCGCGAGGCGTTGACCTTGCTGGCGGGGGCGGCCATCGGTTTGCCGCTGGGCTTGTGGGCCCTGTCGCTGCTGGATCCGGCGGTCTTTGGCTGGTCGGTGTCGCTGGTTGTTCTGACCCTGTTGGTGCTGTTGATGACCGGCTGGCGCTATGGCGGGGTGCTGGCACCGCGGCTGGTGGCGGCGGTGGGCACGTTGGGCGGTTTCCTGGGCGGCGTGGCCGGTGTGCCGGGGCCGCCTGTGATCATGCTTTACATGGCGCGGGCGCTGCCCATATCCGTGATCCGGGCGAATTTCCTGCTGTACCTGCTGGGGATCGACGTGATGATGATCACGGTCTTTGTGCTGTTCGGGTTGCTGGATCCGCTGGCGGTGGCGGTGGGCCTGATCTGTGTGCCGGTCTATATGCTGGCCAATGTGATCGGGGCGCGGTTGTTCGATCCCGGTGCGGAGCGACTTTTCCGGGGGGTGGCCTATGTGGTCATTGCGGCCTCGGCCATTTTGGGACTGCCGGTGTGGGGGTAAGACATGCGTTTGAATGAAATCAGCTTTAACGATGCCAAGCCGGTCGAAGGGTACGGGCCGGGGTTTTTCCGCATCGGCGGCGAGGTGTTCGAGGGGCCGGTATTGACTGGGGCGCAGGGCACGGTGCCGTGGGGCGGGTATGCGGATATCGAGACCCTCGTGGCCCTGGCGGGGCAGGTCGATGTGCTGTTCCTGGGCACGGGCGCAGAGATCGCCCATTTGCCCGCCGATTTGCGCGCGGCACTTGATGGGGCCGGGGTGGGCGCGGAGGTGATGTCGTCCCCCTCGGCGGCGCGGACGTATAATATCCTGCTGAGCGAGGGGCGGCGCGTTGCGCTGGCGATGCTGCCTGTGTGACCGGGCGGGATGTGCATATTTGAAGAACAATGAAAGACTTTTGTGTCTGCGCGCAATGGGTTAGGCCTGTCTTATGGAGTTGACAGTTTCCGATCTGGCCGTGGGCCGCGGGGGTGTGCCGGTATTGGCGGGCCTGTCCTTTGTGCTGCGGCCGGGGGCGGCGCTGGTGCTGCGCGGGCCGAACGGGGCGGGCAAGACGACGCTGTTGCGCACGGTGGCGGGCTTGCAGGAGCCGATGGCCGGGACCGTGCGTGGGGCCGAGGACCGGGTGGCCTATGCCGCCCACGCGGACGGGTTGAAGGCGGCGCTGAGCGTGGCGGAGAACCTTGCGTTCTGGGCGTCGGTCTTTGGGCAGTCGGATATCGAGGCGGCGTTGCAGGCCTATGATCTGGCGCATTTGCGGCACCGGCGGGCGGGCGCGCTGTCGGCGGGGCAGAAGCGGCGGCTGGGGTTGGCGCGGATGAGCGTGACGGGGCGCGCGATCTGGGTGCTGGACGAGCCGACCGTGTCGCTGGATGCGGCGTCCGTGACGCTTTTTGCGGATGCGGTGCGGGCGCATCTGGGCGATGGCGGCATGGCGTTGATTGCGACGCATATCGATCTGGGGCTGGATGCGGATGTGCTGGATGTGGCACCGTTTCGCGCGGCGGCGGGCGCGATGGCGTCGGTCGACGAGGTGTTTCTGTGAGGGCGCTGTTTCTGCGCGATCTGGCCTTGGCGCTGCGTGCGGGGGGTGGTTTCGGGCTGGGGCTCGCGTTTTTCCTGATCGTGGTGGTGCTGGTGCCGTTCAGCGTGGGGCCGGAGCCTGCGCTGCTGGCGCGGATTGCGGCGGGTGTGCTGTGGCTGGGGGCGCTGCTGGCGTGCCTGTTGTCGCTGGACCGGTTGCTGGCGGTGGATTTCGAGGATGGTGCGCTGGATCTGCTGGCGACCTCGCCCTTGCCACTGGAGGGGATCGTGGCGGTCAAGGCGGCGGCGCATTGGGTGACCACGGGCCTGCCGCTGGTTCTGGTGGCGCCGGTGCTGGGGGTGCTGTTGAACCTGCCTGCGGCGGGCTATGGGGTGCTGGTGCTGAGCCTTGGTCTGGGCACGCCGGCGCTGTCGATGATCGGTGCGTTCGGGGCGGCGCTGACGGTGGGGATCAAGCGGGGCGGGTTGCTGTTGTCGCTGCTGGTGCTGCCGCTTTATGTGCCCACGCTGATCTTTGGGGCGGAGGCCGCGCGGCGGGCCGCACTGGGGTTGGAGGCGGGCACGCCGCTGTTGCTGTTGGCGGGGATCACGGCGGGGGTTCTGGCCTGCATGCCCTTTGCCGCGGGTCTCGTGTTGCGGGTGAACCTGAGATAACGTCGTTGTGGATTGAGAACGGCGCTGGAAATGAATAGGTAACGGCCATGTCACTTTGGGAATATGCCAATCCGGTCAAGTTCTTGGCCCTGAGCGCGCGGGTGCAACCGTGGCTGTGGGGTGGTGCGGGCCTGTGCCTTGTGGTGGGGCTGGTCTGGGGGTTCTTTTTCACGCCCGATGATTTCCGCCAGGGATCGACGGTCAAGATCATCTACCTGCATGTGCCGTCTGCGCTGATGGCGATCAATGCGTGGTTCATGATGCTGGTGGCATCGCTGATCTGGATCATCCGGAGACACCATGTGTCGGCGCTGGCGGCCAAGGCGGCGGCCCCCGTGGGCGTGGTGATGACGCTGATTGCGCTCTTTACCGGCGCGATCTGGGGCCAGCCGATGTGGGGCACGTGGTGGGCGTGGGATCCGCGGCTCACGTCCTTTCTGATCCTGTTCCTGTTCTACCTGGGCTATATCGCGCTGTGGGAGGCCATCGAGGATCCGGACACGGCCGCCGACCTTACATCGATCCTGTGCCTTGTGGGAACCGTGTTTGCGGTGTTGTCGCGCTATGCGGTGAATTTCTGGAACCAGGGGCTGCACCAGGGGGCGTCTCTGAGCCTGGACAAGGAAGAGAACGTGGCGGACGTGTTCTATTTCCCGCTGCTGGTATGCATCGGCGGCTTTGTCCTGCTGTTTCTGGCGCTGGTGCTGTACCGGACGGGAACAGAGATCCGGGTGCGCCGGACGCGCGCGTTGATGGCGCGCGAGGCGGGTGCTGCGCGGGTGGAAGCATGATGCCGGATCTGGGGAAATATGCGGACGCGGTCCTGTCGGCCTATGCGGTGTCCATTGTGCTGCTGGTCGCCATTGTCGCCCTGAGCCTGTGGCGCGGGCGCAAGGTGCGGGCGGAAATGGATGCGGTGGAGCGGCGGCGCGATGGCTAAGCTTTCGCCCTTGATGCTGGCGCCGATCGGCATTTTTGCAGGCTTTGTCGCGCTTGCGGCGGTGGGCATGTTCCGCGACAACCCCAATGAATTGCCCTCGACTCGTGTGGGCGGGCCTGCGCCGGACATCGTGGCGGCGGATCTGGAGGGGTTTCCGGGCGTGGCCGAGGATGCGCTGCGCCGGGGCGAGGTCACATTGGTAAACTTCTGGGCCTCGTGGTGCCCACCCTGTCGCGCCGAACATCCAAAGCTGCTGGAGATGGCGGCGGATGGCATTCCGATCGTCGGCGTGAACTTTCGCGACAAGGTTGGACCGGCGGCGCAATATCTGCGCGATGATGGCAATCCGTTTTCGGGCGTGGCCTTTGACCCCAATGGGGTGGCAGCCATTGACTGGGGGGTGACAGCGCCGCCGGAGACCTTCATCGTGGACGGCGACGGGACGGTTCTGTTCCGCTATATCGGTCCGCTGGTCGGGTCCGATTATGAACAGCGTTTCCTGCCGGAGTTGACCAGGGCGTTGTCAAATTGAGCGCCTGACGGCGCATTCCATTCTTGGCCGCAAGGGTCTTCATTGTTCTTCAAATATGCACGGCCGTACGTTGGGTCGATCACCGTCTTTTGCATATTTTCTGGAACAATGAAGCAGAAAGGCCCCGCGCAGTGATGCCGGGGCCTTTCGGTTTTTCAGGGGTGCGGTGGCGTTATGCCGCCGAGGCGAGGTTGCGCAGCACGTAGTGCAGGACGCCGCCATGTTCGATATATTCGATCTCGATCGCGGTATCGATCCGGCATTTCAGCGTGATCTCTTTCACCGTACCGTCGGCAAACGTGATTGTGCAGGGCACTTCTTGCAGCGGTTGGATCGTGTCGAGGCCGGAGATGCTGACCGTTTCCTCGCCCGTCAGGCCGAGCGATTTGCGGGTGTCGCCGTTTGTGAATTCGAACGGGATCACGCCCATCCCGACGAGGTTCGAGCGGTGGATGCGTTCGAAGCTTTCGGCGATGACCGCTTTGACGCCCAGCAGCGCCGTACCTTTGGCCGCCCAGTCGCGGGACGATCCGGCACCGTATTGTTCGCCGCCGAAGATGACCAGCGGTGTGCCGTTGTCCTGATGCGCCATGGCTGCATCGAAGATCGAGGTTTGTTCCCCATCTGGGCCTTTGGTGTAGCCGCCTTCGACGCCATCGAGCATTTCGTTCTTGATGCGGATGTTGGCGAAGGTGCCGCGCATCATGATCTCGTGGTTGCCGCGGCGGGAGCCGTAGGAGTTGAACTCGCGCGGGGCGACCTGGCGTTCGGTGAGGTAGCGCCCCGCGGGGGTGCTTTCCTTGAACGAGCCTGCGGGCGAGATGTGGTCGGTGGTGATCATGTCGCCGAGGATGGCCAGCACTTTGGCCCCTTCGATGTTGGTGATCACGCCCGGTTCTGGCGACATGCCCTGGAAGTAGGGCGGGTTTTGCACATAGGTCGAGGTGGGTGGCCAGTCATAGGTTTTCTGGTCCGTCGTTTCCACGCTCTGCCATTTCTCGTCGCCGGTGAAGACTTCGGCGTATTTCTCCTGGAAGGCGGCGCGGGTCACGGTCGCCTCGACCAGTTCCGCGACCTCTTGGGAGGAGGGCCAGATGTCTTTCAGGAAGACGTCATTGCCGTCCTTGTCGGTGCCGATGGCGTCCTCGGCAAGGTTGATGTCAAGCGTGCCGGCCAGCGCGTAGGCCACCACGAGGGGCGGCGAGGCGAGGTAGTTGGCGCGCACATCCGGAGAGATCCGACCCTCGAAGTTGCGGTTGCCGGACAGGACGGACGTGGCCACGAGGTCGCCGTCGGCGATGGCTTTGCTCAGCTCGGGCTGGATCGGGCCGGAGTTGCCGATGCAGGTGGTGCAGCCGTAGCCCACGAGGTTGAAGCCGATGGCGTCGAGGTCGTCCTGCAATTCCGCCGCTTCGAGATAGGCGGAGACGACTTGGCTGCCGGGGGCGAGGGAGGTTTTGACCCACGGTTTGCGGTTCAGACCCAGCGCGCGGGCCTTGCGCGCGACAAGCCCTGCGCCGATCATCACGTAGGGGTTCGACGTGTTGGTGCAGGACGTGATCGAGGCGATCACGACCTTGCCCGATTCCATGGTGTAGTCTTCGCCCTCGACGGCGATTTCCTTGCCCATGGGGCGTTTGAACGTCTCTTCCATTTCGCGGCGGAAGGCTGTCTGGCCGTCGGTGAGCGCCACGAAATCCTGCGGGCGTTTGGGGCCCGAGATCGCGGGCACGATGGTGCCCATGTCGAGGTGCAGGGTGTCGGTGTAGATCGGCGCGTAGTCGTCGCCGCGCCAGAAGCCGTTTTCCTTGGCATAGGCTTCGACCAGCGCGATGCGGTCCTCGTCCCGGCCCGTGTTGCGCAGGTAGCGCAGGGTTTCGCCGTCGATGGGGAAGAAGCCGCAAGTCGCGCCGTATTCAGGCGCCATGTTGGCGATGGTCGCACGGTCGGCGAGTGGCAGGCGGTCGAGGCCTGCGCCGTAGAATTCGACGAATTTGCCCACGACGCCCTTGGCGCGCAGCATTTCGACGACCTTGAGCACGAGGTCGGTGCCTGTGGTGCCTTCCATCATGGTGCCGGTCAGCTCGAAGCCGATGACTTCGGGGATCAGCATGGAGATCGGTTGGCCCAGCATGGCGGCTTCGGCCTCGATGCCGCCGACGCCCCAACCGAGGACGGCAGCGCCGTTGACCATGGTGGTGTGGCTGTCAGTGCCGACGAGCGTGTCAGGATAGGCGACCTGCGCGCCGTTCTGGTCGTGGTCGGTCCAGACCGTCTGGCTGAGATATTCGAGGTTCACCTGGTGGCAGATGCCGGTGCCGGGGGGCACGACGCGGAAGTTGTTGAAGGCCGACTGGCCCCATTTCAGGAACGTGTAGCGTTCCATGTTCCGCTCGTATTCGCGGTCCACGTTCATCTGGAAGGCGCGGGGGTTGCCAAACTCGTCGATCATCACCGAGTGGTCGATGACCAGATCGACCGGGTTCAGCGGGTTGATTTTCTCAGGGTCGCCGCCCAGAGCCACGAGGCCGTCACGCATGGCGGCGAGGTCGACAACGGCGGGCACGCCGGTAAAGTCCTGCATCAGCACGCGGGCCGGGCGGTAGGCGATTTCGCGCGGGTTCTTGCCACCTTTTTCGCCCCATTCGGCAAAAGCCTTGATGTCGTCGACGCTGACGGTCTTGCCGTCCTCAAACCGCAACATGTTTTCCAGCACCACCTTGAGGGCGGCGGGCAGGTTCGAAAAATCACCCAGACCGGCGTCGGTCGCGGCGGGGATCGAGTAATAGTCGATGGACTGGCCTCCGACGGTCAGCGTCTTGCGCGTCTTCGCCGTGTCTTGGCCAACTGTGATGGGCATGGGGTTTCCTTTCCTCAAAGCGGATGGGGCAACAACTGGATGCGTCTTGCCCCAAGCGGGGCGCGCAATCAACCGCAATTGGGGGCTGTGCGACGATTTTGTATACCATGGTGTACAATTTGCGAACGCAATCCCGTGATCTGGCTGACACAACTGCTCAACAAACCTTGATTGGCAGTCCGATACGCGGTTGCCTATGTCACAGCAGTACCCGACATATCCGTGGCAACCAAAGCGTGCGCATCCTTATGAAACATCTCTCTGCTCTGGCCTTTGGCCTTTTCACAGCCCTCAGCGTGCCCGCCTGGGCGCAGTCGCCCGTGGTGGTCGAGCTGTTCACCTCGCAGGGGTGTTCGTCCTGCCCGCCGGCGGACAAGCTGATGCACGAGCTGGCCAAACGGGATGACGTGATCGCGCTGGCGCTACATGTGGATTACTGGGATTACATCGGGTGGAAGGACGAGTTTGCCGACCCGAACTATTCCAAGCGGCAACGCGGCTATGCGGTCGAGGCGGGTCGCCGGTCGGTATACACGCCGCAGATGATCATCAACGGCACCACGGATATTGTCGGCGCGCGGCCTATGGAGCTGTCCAAGGCGATTGCGGATCACAGCGCGATGGCGTCGCCCGTCACTCTGAGCGTGGTGCGCAGCGGGGACGACGTGGCGATCACCGCCACGGCCCAGGATGTGGCCGGGCCGCTGATCGTGCACATGGTGCGTTATCAGGAAGAGCGCACGGCCAAGATCACGCGCGGCGAGAATGCGGGTCACACTCTGGCCTATGCCAATGTGACCGAGGACTGGAAGATCCTGCAGGAATGGGACGGTGCCACCGATCTGTCGCTGACGGCGCAGGCGACGGGTGACAAGCCGGTTGTCGTGTTGATCCAGCAGGGTGTGCACGGGCGCATCGTGGCGGCAGCGCAAATCCGCTGAGGCTTTGCCCTAGTCGGGATAGACCTCGTCCGTGCGCCAGCGCCGGGCCACCCACAGCCATTGTTCCGGATGCGCGCGGATGCGGGCACTGATGCTGTCATTCATGGCCTGCGTCATGGTTTCGGGATCGGAATGGGGCACGGGTGCTTCCATCACGCAGTCAAAGCCCAGCCCGTTGGCGCGGCGGATGCCGTAGAACGGGATCAGCAGGGCGTCATAGCGCAGCGCAAGTTCGGCGGCGGAGACGGCGGTGCGCGCCGGGTGGCCCAGAAAGTCGAGGATCGGGGCGCGTTGCACGTGCTGGTCAAAGAGCAGGACCAGTTGTCCGCCGGCCTTGAGGTGGCGCACGAAGCCTGCCGTGCCCTTGCGCCCTTGTGCAAAGACCGGGCCGCCAAAGGCCTGCATCGTGCGCACGTAATGGGCGTTGAAATAGGGGTTGGACATGTCGCGATAGAGCCCGCCCACATCGTGACCGCGCCCCACGAGGGCGGCGCGCAGGGCCTCGTAATTGCCGAAATGGCCCGTGACGAGGATCACCGGGCGGCCCGCGGCGGCAGCGGTTTCCATGGCGGCGAGGCCATCGCCGGTGATCTCGGCCCCGCGCTGGCGGGCGAGCAGGCGCCCGGTGGAATAGTTTTCGATCAGGGTGCGCCCGGCATTGTCGAGGCTGCCGCGCGCGATGCGGCGGTGTTCGGCGTGGGGCAGATGGGGAAAGATCATCGCCACATGCGCCTCGGCCCGGCGCAGAAATCCAGCGGCGGGGCCGATGATGCGCGACAGGATCCAGCCCATGAAGGGCACGCGCCAGCGGTAGGGCAGTGCCAGTGCCGCCCCGATACAGGCCCGCGCCAGCGCGTTGGTGGCCAGGTAACCCAGCCGCGTCAAAAGGGGCATGTCATCAGGATCGTGTCGCATGGCGGCCTGTGATGGGGCGGGTCAGGTCAGGGGTTCCGCGTTTCTCGGTGCCAGACATAAATCCCCGCCCCCGCGATCACAAGCGCGCCCAGCAGTGTCCATGCGTCAGGAACTTCGGAAAACAGGACCAGCCCCCAGAGCACGGCAAAGACGAGGCCGGTGTAGTTGAAAGGGGCCAGCAGCCCCGCCTCGGCCATGGACAGCGCGCGGATCAGCATCAGCTGGCCCAGCGTGCCCACCGCGCCGATGATGCACAGGAGCGCCACAACGGGGCCGGTGAAGGTGGGCAGGTGGAAGGGGATCATGGCCGTCAAGATCACGGAGCCGACGAGGCCGGTGTAAAAGAGCGATGTCCACGCGTCCTCGTCCGGGCCGAGGCGGCGGGTGATGAGCGTATAGCTGGCAAAGCAGAAGGCCGCGATCAGCGGCAGGAGGGCTGCGGGCTGGAACACGTCGGTGCCGGGGCGGATCACGATCAGCGCGCCGATGAGGGCCACGACGATGGCAAAGATGCGCCGGGGGCCAAGCGCCTCGCCCAGAAAGAGCGCGCCACCCAGTGTGATCAGCAGCGGGTTCATCGACATCACCGCCGTGGCCTCTGCCAGGCCAATGCGCCCGAGTGCGGAGAAAAAGAAGAACGTGGCCAGCATCAGCAGGACCGAGCGGGTGATTTGCAGCTTGGGGTACTGGCTGCGGGCGACGCGGGCCAGGCGCGGGGCCACGAGGACGATCACGATCAGCATCTGCCCGGCATAGCGGGCCCAGAGCGCGGGCAGGGTGCCCGTCATCGGCGACACGGCCTTGACCGCCACATCCATCAGGCCAAAGCAGAGGATGGCGGCCACGGTCAGCAGGATCGCGCGGCGCGTGTCGGAGGGGGCCTGGGTCATGGGTCGCGCTTAGTCTGTTTGGCGCGCAAAGGGAATGCGGGATGTTTAACCTGCGTCTTCGGTCACCAGCATCAGGTCGCCCGACGCCTCCATCGTGCGGATGGTATAGACGACGCTGGACATGGCGTCGTCCACATCGGCGGTCTTGGGCGTGCCGGCCTCGGCCACTTCCTCGCGCAGCTGGTCGGCGAGGCGGGCGGACATGTTGTCGAGGATGAAATTGGCGCTGTCCTCCATCCCCATGGCGGGGGCACCGGCGATGGCGATGACCAGTTGTTCCTGGTCGATATCGCGCAGGATGCGGGGGATGTCGCGGGGGGCGATGCGGGCGGGGATGTTGGCGAAGGTAAAGATCGCCTTGCGCACAGCATTTGCGAACCCTTCATCGGTTTCATCGAGGCCCGCCAGCACGTCGTCGCGCGTGACGGTGGTGGAGGAGTTGAGGATCGCGCCCACCCGCGCCACGGGGCCATCATCAAAGGCGCGGAGTGGCCGGGCATCCATCTGGCTGGCCAGCGACAGGCCGATGCGTTCCACCGCATCGGGCGTCACGGCCCCGGTCATCGACACGGCATAGGTGATCTGGCGCGCGCGGGGGCCGGGCAGCTTGCCCAACAGCTCGGCCGCCTTGGCCACGTCGAGTTTCGACAGCATGACGGCGGCGATCTCGATGCTTTCCTCCTCGAGCACGGGGAGGAGGACATCAGGTCCCATGTCGCGGATGCGTTTCCAGGGATCGCCGGTTTCGCGCACGCCGGCCTCCTTGCGGAGGCGATCGGCGGTCTGGCGGCTGATCTTGCCATCAAGGGCAGACAGTGCGCCCGCCATGCCACCGGGAAAGGACAGGCCGACGCGCTCGACCTCTTCGGCGAATTCGGCGACCACGGCGTGCAGCGTGTCGCGGTCCACCACGCGCATGTTGCCCATCGCCTTGGTCAGGTGGGCCTGCAACTCTTCGGGCAGATCCTCGAGCGGGATATCCGCGCCCTCGTTCAGCAAAAGGCGCACGACAATGGCCGCCTTGGCCCGGCGGCTGAGCTGTGGGGAGCGCAAAGAAGAACCGCCGCCCGATTGCACGATGGCAGGGGCGGCGGACATTGGAACCAGTTCGGTCATGTCCTGCCTCGAAACGTCTTGGGTCGTTTCTGGCAGGCAATGGTTGAGAAACTCTCAACCCGACCGCGGGATCAGTAGTTATATGTGGTCCCGGTCTCGATGGCGGACCGCAGGGACGCTTCGGCCCATGTGCCTTCGCCACCGCGTGCCATGATCTCGCGCAGTTGGGTGCGGGCGGCGATCTTGTCACCCTGGGCGACCTTGCCCTGACCCATATAGGAGCGGGCGAGGATGTTGTCGGGGTTCACCGTCAGCGCCTGCTCGTAATAGAGGTTCGCCTGTTCGAGGTTACCCAGCTTGCGCGCGGTAAAGCCGCGATAGGTCAGCACGCGGTCGTCAAGCTGTTCGGGCATCTGGTCGAGGACCTGGATCGCCTCGTTGTAGCGCCCGGCATAGGCCAGTTCGCGCACGGCCTTGTAGAGCGTGTCGCTGTCGAGATGCGATGTCTTGTCGGGGCGGACGCATTTGTTGATGTTGGCATCCCAGATGCCGTTCACCGGCTGGGAAAAGCGGACATAGGCCTTGGTCTCGGGATCCCACTGCCGCGCCTGAAAGCAATCCTTGGTGGTTTCGGTTTTCTTGGGCTTGGCCGTGTCATCACTGCCTGCGGCAAAGGCCGCGGTGGGCAGGGCGAGGACGGTGGCAAGGATCATTGTACGCAGCATTGTCTATCTCCGATTGGACGCGTTGGGTTTGATACAGAGACAACCCGACGCGCCCGGATTTTATGCGATCACGAAAACGTGAGGTCAGCCGGTGGTGGCCACGCAGCTGTTGGTGGCGGCGTCATAAGAGGTGCCAGCCGCACAGGACATCGCCTGTTGATCGTGCTTGCCATAGTTGCAGCCGGCCGCGAGGGCCAGCGTGGGGGCGAGGGTGAGCGCCAGCGCCACGGCGAGGGTCTTGGTCGTCATCGGTCGTCTCCTTTGCGTTATGTGCGCAGAAGGGTAGTGCATGGGCGCCGTTCTGCAAAAGAAAAACGAAAAACCGGACGCGATGCGGCGTCCGGTTGCTGATCCTGGCATCGCGTGGTCCGTGTCAGTCCTGACCAAATACGCGGGCAAAGATCGTGTCGACATGTTTGGTGTGATAGCCCAGATCGAACTTTTCCTCGATCTCCTGAGGGCTGAGGGCGGCGGTCACGTCCGCGTCGGCCAGCAGTTCCTCTTTGAAATCGGTCCGGTGTTCCCAGACCTTGAGCGCGTTGCGCTGGACGTAAGTATAGGCATCCTCGCGGCTGACACCGGCCTGTGTCAGGGCCAGCAGCACGCGTTGGCTCATCACGAGGCCGGGGAACTTGTGCATGTTGTCCATCATGTTGTCTGGGAAGATCAGCATCTTGTCGATCACACCCGTGAGGCGGGCCAGCGCAAAGTCGAGCGTGATGGTGGCGTCGGGGCCGATCATGCGTTCGACAGAGGAATGCGAGATGTCGCGTTCGTGCCAGAGGGCCACGTTTTCCATGGCCGGGATCACGGCAGAGCGGACCATGCGCGCGAGACCTGTGAGGTTTTCGGTCAGCACGGGGTTTTTCTTGTGCGGCATGGCGCTTGAGCCCTTTTGGCCCATGGAGAAGAATTCGGCCCCTTCCAGCACTTCGGTGCGCTGCATGTGGCGGATTTCGGTGGCGATGTTTTCGATGGACGAGGCGACGACGCCGAGGGTCGCAAAGAAGGCGGCGTGGCGGTCGCGGGGGATGACTTGGGTGCTGATGGGTTCGGGGACAAGACCCAGCTTGTCGCAGACATGTTCTTCGACCGCCGGATCGATATTGGCAAAGGTGCCGACCGCGCCGGAGATGGCGCCGGTTGCGATCTCGGCGCGCGCGTCGCGCATGCGGCTGAGGTTGCGGTCCATTTCCGCGTAGAAGCGGGCAAAGGTCAGGCCCATGGTGGTGGGTTCGGCGTGGATGCCGTGGCTGCGCCCGATGCGCACGGTGTCTTTGTGTTCCAGCGCGCGGCGTTTGAGGGCGGCGAGCAGCCCTTCGATATCTGTAATCAGCAGGTCGGCGGCGCGGGTCAGTTGCACGTTGAAACAGGTGTCGAGCACGTCCGAGGAGGTCATGCCCTGATGGACAAAGCGCGCCTCGTCGCTGCCCACATGTTCGGCCAGGTGGGTGAGAAAGGCGATGACGTCATGTTTGGTCACGGCCTCGATTTCATCGATGCGGGCCACGTCGAACTCGACGTCCTTGGCTTTCCACACCGCGTCCGCGTTTTCGCGCGGGATCACGCCCAGATCGGCCATGGCGTCGCAGGCATGGGCCTCGATCTCGTACCAGATGCGGAATTTGGCCGCGGGGTCCCAGATGGCAACCATGTCGGGGCGGGAATAGCGGGGGATCATGGGCGAGCACCTTTTTGTGACTGTCGGATCGTTCGGGGCGCTCATAGACTGGAGATCACGCAACAACAAGATGAAGGCCCGGATATGAGACGCTTTGCCCTGATGTTGGCGCTGTTGGCGCCGCCCGCATTGGCCGAGGGCTGGGTGCCCCTGAGCGGGGCAGAGATTACGCAGGCGCTGACCGGGCGCACCCTGGCCTATCCCGACACGACGCAGGATTTCCGGGCGTCTGGACGGACGCTTTATGTCCACAAGGGGCGCGAGAGCTGGGGATACTGGCGGGTGGAGAACGACCGGTATTGCAGCCAGTGGCCGCCCAATGATCTATGGGCGTGTTATGCGATGGACCGGCAGGGCGACCGGCTGCGATTTGTGGGAGAGCGGGACGATATTACAGAAGCGGATTATGCCGACTGAGCGACGCCTCGCGGATTTCGAGGGCCGCTGGGATATGTCGCGCAGCATCACCCCCACCCATGGCGCGCCGGCGCAGTTCGAGGGGCAGGCCACGTGGCACCCTGCGGCGGGCGGGCTGGCCTATGCGGAGACGGGCACGCTGCGCCTGCCGGGGGCGGCACCAATGAAGGCGGAGCGGCGGTATCACTGGGCCGCGGATCTGTCGGTGTTTTTCGAGGACGGGCGGTTTTTCCACAAGGTGCCGGGCACGGGCGGGCGCACGACGCATTTCTGCGATCCGGACACCTATGTGGTGGATTACGATTTCTCGGACTGGCCGTGCATGACCGTGCGCTGGACGGTGAAGGGGCCGCGCAAGTCCTATGTGATGGAGACGCGGTACACCCGGCCGAGCGGTTAGCGCGTGTCGGGCAGCGCGGTCAGGGCCTGTGCGTTCGGGCAGTAGACGGGCGGGTGATCGAGGGTGAGTGCTGTGGCCTGGAGCCGGGCGCAGCCTTCCTGATCGGGGCAGGCAGCACAGCGAAAGACGAGATTGCGCGCGTGCCGGGCCTGGGCCTGCGAAGGCGTGCCGTGTGCCAGCCCCTTGCCCATCCGGTCGAGCATGCCGGTCATCAGGTCCGCGCTGCGGGCGAGTTTGGTGGGTCCGTACATGGGGGTTTCCTTCTGTCATGTGGTCCGATGCGGGAGGGTATGCCGCAGTGCCGGTGCGCCCGCATTGATCTGGCGCAAGTTTCTTTGCACTTGCAGAAACGGACGTGGATTGGCACAAACCCACGAGACTTATGACGGAACAGGTGAGGTCCTATGGAATCGACATGGAATAACAGGGTGTTGAGCGACGTCCTTGGTGCGAACGAAGGTGTGGCACTGCGGGTGAAGCAAGTGGCGCTCGTGGCGTTTGGCATCGTGCTTTTGGCAGTTGCAGCAAAGATTTCGGTGCCGATGTGGCCGGTTCCGATCACCATGGGCACCTTTGCCGTGCTGACCATCGGCGCGGCCTATGGCGCGCGTCTGGGGCTGGTGACGATCCTTGGCTACATGATCATCGGCGCGCTGGGTTTTGACGTGTTCGCGGGCTCTTCGGCGGAGAAATTCGGGCTGACCTACATGATGGGCGGCACGGGCGGTTATCTGGTGGGCTATGTGCTGGCGACGCTGGCGCTGGGCGCGCTGGCGCAGCGCGGCTGGGACCGGTCGGTGATCTGGATGGCGCTGGCGCTGCTGATCGGCAATGCGCTGATCTATGTGCCGGGCCTGCTGTGGCTGGGTCAGCTCTATGGGTGGGACAAGCCGATCCTGGCCTGGGGCCTGACACCGTTCCTGATCGGTGATGCGCTGAAGCTGGCGCTGGCCGCACTGGTGCTGCCCGCAGCCTGGAAACTGGTGGGCCGCGCGCGCGGCTGAAACTGACCTTTACTCAAGAAATAGACGGGCACCTCCGGGTGCCCGTTTTTTTAGTGCAGGCCTGCCCGATTGATATCCAAAGATTTACGTGACCTCGTCGCTTGACACTGATTCCGCTCTTTGCAATTCATCCGGGAACAATTGCGGGGAATCTATCGTGAAATTACCTTTTTATCTGGCTGCCGTTGTGCTGGCGGTCGGCTGTACGGAGCAGACCAGTACGACGCAGTCCGTGTCTTTTACCGACGCCAGCGGAACGCAATTTCTTGCGGCAAATGTGCCGGTCCGTGTCTCATTGAACCGGAGCGCGGGAGATAACGCCATATACGCGGAAAATGGCAATGATATTGAGTCGGTCGACGGCCAGTGCACCATTCGCGAAAAACGCTATACTGTCACGGTTGCCGTGCCCGGTACGGTGAGCCTGCCTGCCTATTTGCAAGGGGCGCAACCCATTGATGTCACTTGTACATATGGCGACGGAAAGATCAGCCAAAGGTTCCAGCCTGTAAACCTGTCTCGCAAGCAGCGGCAGAATTCGAATGTCGGTCTTACGATTTTGTGCCCGATTTGCGGATTGGGCAGTGCGGTTGCAGGTTCGGCAAAGGGGCCAAATCGCGAAGGCGATGTTTTTGGATTTGATGCTATCGCGCTGGATCTGGACGCACAGTAACTTGCGTCAAAAACCCGGTCGGAAACAATTCGGTTTTGATCCGTCCTAGGACGTTGAGTGGGGCGAAATGCGCGGGTCCGAAATAGACCCGGCGCATTCCCAGCCATTATGTGATTGGCGCGCGTATTGGAGCGTGAAGGTTTGGGTCCAGATCCTAGGTCTTTTCCAATGCGCCGGTTGAAATTGGAACAAGCTCCGTCAGGACTTTGGATGTGCGTTCCAAAGTTCTGTGAACGGGGCATTTGTCGGCAATTTCGAGAAGGCGCTGGCGCTGGGCATCATCGAGCGGGCCGGTCAGGGTGATGCGGCGTTTCCATGCGTCGATCTTGTCCTGTGTCACGGCGGTCGCGTCCTGTGCGTGTACCTTGTCGTGGCTGACATCGACCGAGACGTGGGCCAGCGGCCAGTCCTTGCGGCGGGCATACATGCGGATGGTCATCGATGTGCAGGCCGCGAGACCGGCGGACAGGAACCCGTAGGGCGACAGGCCTTGATTGGTGCCGCCATAGGCGCGCGGTTCGTCGGCCAGCATGTGGTGGCGGGTGCCGTGGGTGATGTCCTGAAGAAAGCCGTTTGGGTCCGCCTCAGAGCTGCGCACGATGCCTTCGGGCGCGCCGATGGGCGGGGCGGGCGGTTTGAGGGCAAGGTATTTCTTGGCCCATGTCGCGATGATATCGGCGGCGTATTCGGCGTGGTCGGCCTTGGTGATCAGGTGATCGGCGTCGTCGAGGGTGACAAAGCTTTTGGGGTGTTTGGCGGCGAGGAAGATGTCGCTGGCATTGTCGATGCTGACGATCGTGTCGCGTGGGGCGTGCAGGACCAGCAGGGCGGCGTTCAGCTCCGCAATGCGGGGGGCGAGTTTTTCGCGGGTCACGTCCTCGACAAAGGTTTTGCCGATGCGGAAGGGGCGCCCGCCCAGCGAGACCTCGGCATCGCCATTTGCCAGGATGTCGGGCAGCGCGTCGGCAAAGTTATGGGTGACGTGGCCGGGATCGAAGGGGGCGCCGAGGGTCGCCACGGCCTTGATCTGGTCCAGCTGCGAGGTGGCGCGCAGCACGGCAGCACCGCCCAGCGAGTGGCCAATCATCAGCGCAGGCGGCATGCCGCGGTCGTTGAGGTACTGCACAGCCTTTTCAAGGTCTTGCACGTTGGAGGTGAACGAGGTGTTGGCAAATTCGCCGTCGCTGTGGCCCAGCCCGGTGAAGTCAAAGCGCAGCACGGCGATGCCCATGGTGGTCAGCCGGGCCGCGATGCGGCGGGCGGCGGGGATGTCCTTGCCGCAGGTAAAGCAGTGGGCGAACACGGCCGTGGCCAGGTGCGGGCCCTCGGGCAGGTCGAGGCGGGCGTCGAGCGTGCCGTCATGGCCGCCAAAGGTGATACGTTCTGTGGGCATTGTCGTCTCCTTGGCCCCGAGAATGGGGGAGCGCACCCGCCGGGAAAAGGGGGGTGTCACACAAATCACGCAGAGGTGTTGCCCTTGGGCGCGGTCAGGCGGCGCCCATCAGTGCCGGATCGTAGGGGTAGGAGATCAGGTTTTCGTAGCCGTCCTCGGTCACCAGCACCTGATCCTCGAGCTTGATCGAGAAATCGCCGCCGACCTCGCCCACTGCGGCCTCGACACAGAGCACCATGCCGGGTTCGAGCGCGTAGTCGAAGCTGCCGGGCACGGCCTTGTCGGGGTATTGCACGAGGGGCCATTCGTCACACAGCCCCACGCCGTGCATCAGGCAGCCGTATTTCTGGGCCTGGAACTTGTCATCGAGCACATGGGTGTTCGCGGTCAGTTCGGGGATGGTGACGCCGGGTTTGATCATCTCCATGTTCTGCATGATGTGTTCGTGGCCGTGCTGCATGGCATAGATCATGTCGGGTCGCGGGGCGCGGTCGCCGATCCACCAGCTGCGCGAAATGTCCACGCAGATGCCGTAGGCGCCCACCAGATCGGTGTCGAAGGAGATGATCTCGTTTTGCTGGCAGATGCGGGGGCCGCATTCCTGAAACCACGGGTTGGTGCGCGGGCCGCTCGACAGCAGCCGGGTTTCGATCCATTCGCCGCCGCGGCGGATGTTTTCGGCGTGCATCACGGCCCAGATGTCGTCTTCGCAGGTCTTGCCGTCGCCCACATTGGCGCGGGCGAAATCCTCCATCGCTTGCACGGCGGCCTCGCAGGCGTGCACTGCGCAGCGCATGGCCTTGATCTCGTCCGGGCCTTTGACGGAGCGGGATTTCTCGGTGACTTCCTCGCCGTCCATGACCTCGAAGCCCTGCGCCTCGAGCGCGCGCAGCCCGTGGACCATGGGTTTGTCGACGGCCAGCCGGGTGAGGCCGGGTGCATGTTCTGCGAGGATCTCGCGGACGCTGTTGGCAAAGACGTCTGCGGCCACGTCGATCTTGTCGCCGCGGTCGAAATAGAACAGGTCGGCGCCCGCGCGGACCTCGCGCACGAGCGGGTTGAACGAGCTGAGGAAGGGCGCGTTCTTGTAGTCCCAGATCACCATGTAGCCATCGGCACAGAGCAGCACGGCGCGGAACGGGTTGTGGGTGTTCCAGAGCTGCATGTTGGTCGAATCGGTGGCGTAGCGGATGTTGAGCGGGTCGAACATCAAAAGCCCGGCATAGTCGCGGTCGACAATGTGCTGCGTCAGCCGCGTCCAGCGGTAGGTGCGCATCGCCTCGAGATTGGGCAGGAGCAGGCCTGCGGCCTCCCATTCGGCAAAGGCCAGCTGGGTCGGGCCGATTTCTATGCGGTTGGCATCGTTTGGTGTACCGTCGCCCAGAACGGGGCCGCGTGACGGGTCGATCTTGCGGACGTCGCGGTGGTGCTGGTTCATGTTCGGTCCTCCCTGACTTAAACCAAGGGTGGCGCGGAAATGCCGCGCAATATTGCCGGAAAGCGACCGGGATCGGCGGGGATGTGGCGCAAATTGCCAATTTTGGAGGGGCGGTGCAGTGACGGATGACGGGTTGGCGCGGGAGGCTGCGCGGATCGAGGAGATGTTTCTGACGCGGGATGCGGCCTGTGGGGCGGTGCCCGTCGCTGTGCGCGATCCGCTGTTGGCGGGCATGCACGATGCGGCACGCGCGGGGGGGCGGGACGGGTTCCTGCTGGCCGCAATGCGCCTGTTTGCAGCGGCAGGCAATGGGCACAGCCGGGTGATCCCCAACCCCGCGATCCGGGTGAACCCTGCGCGGATCGTGCTGCGCGACGACCGGTTCTGTATGGTGCAGGGTGGCGTGGCCGTGCCGGTGCAGCGCATCGGCGGGCGGGCGGTGGAAGAGTTGGTGCCTGAATGGGCCGACCTGCTGGCGGGATCACCCATGCGCCGCCGTATGCTGTCGGGGATCATGATGGTCTGGCCGGCGGCACTGGCTGTGGCGGGGGTGACGGAGGCGGACTATGCGCTGGTGGATGGCGCACGCGTTCGGTTCGGGGCGGCGGATCTGGTGCCTGCGTTGCCTCTTTACCCGGTGTCGGACACGGGTGCTGCGGCGGCGGGGAAAGACCCGTTTCCCGGCCCTGACGCCGCGCTGGTGAACGGGGTCTGGCGGGTGCGCCTGTCGGATATGAAGGCGATCACGCGCGACCGTACTGGGGCTGTGGCGGAGCAGATTTCGGCGCGGCCTGCGCCTGCCATCGTGGATCTGCGGGGCAATCCGGGGGGCGATTTCACCAAGGCGCTGCCGTTGATCGATGCGCTGGCGCGGGGGCCACGCTGTGCGGTTCTGGTGGATGCATACACGTTTTCGGCGGCGATTGTGGTGGCAGTGCTGATTGCTCACCGGCTGGGGCCGCGTGCGGCGTTGTTCGGCGGCGATATGGGCGACGACCTGCGGTTCTGGGCCGAGGGGGATATGGAGACGTTGCCGGTGACCGGGGCTGCGTTGCGCTATGCCACGGCCTGGCATGACTGGCGTGACGGGCAGGCGGATGCGACCACGCCCGCAACGATTGCGCAGCATCTGGTGGCGGCGGGCGACGTGCCCGTGCGCCAGACGCCCATGGCAGAGATCGAGGCCGCAGCGCTGGCGTTCGTGCACGGCTGGTGAGCGCCGCGCGGCTGTGGCAGAAAGCGGACATGCCACCGATCCTGCAACGATATCTGCCCGAGGACATGCACCGGTCGCGCGCCTTGCCCGGCATCCAACCGGAGAGGGGCGCATGGTTGCGGGTGGACGAGGCCTATGCCGCCCAGATGCGGCGGCGCGAGGCGCTGTTGGCCGCGCAGGCCGGGGATGTGCTGTACCTTGATGCGGCGGCGATGGCGGCGGCGCAGGAGTTGCTGGATACGGTGGTGGCGGTGCTGCCGGGGCAGGGCTTTGACCGCGATGGTGGGCGGATCACCTGCCCGGATGGGCGCGTGGTGGATCTGGACACCGCCGCGCCGATGCGGACCTTGGCGCGGCTCTGCCAGAACGATTTCGTGCTGATGGAGAAACGCGGGGACGAACATGTGCTGACCGGGGCGGCCTTGTGCTTTCCGGCGTCGTGGCAGCTGTCGGAAAAGGCGGGCAGGCCGCTGACGGATATCCACATCCCCGTGTCGGAATATACCGTTGATCTGGCGCGGCGTGTGCAGCGCCTTTTTGACGGGATTCAGGTGGGGCGGCCGCTGTGGCGGTTCAACCAGCTGTGGTACGCGGATCCCGAACTGTTCCAGCCGAGATCACAGTTCGCGCCGCGCCGGGTGGGTGCAGGTCTGGCCACGGGGCCCTATTACCGGACCGAGCGGCAGACGCTGTTGCGCCTGCCGCAGACGCGGGCGGTGGTGTTCGTGATCCACACCTATGTGCTGGCCGCGGCGGATGTGCCGGACCTTTCATAGGCACGTTACCCGCCCGCCCACGCATCGTGGATCACCACATGCGGTTGCCCGTCCGAGGTGGCGCGCGGCGAGCGTCCGCGTTGATCGACGATGCAGTTGACCTGCCGCCGCAGCGCGGAAAAGTGCCGCGATGTCACCACGTCAATCGCCGCGTCAAAGCGCAAGGTCAGCGCGTGGCGCCCGCCGGGCATCAGCCGCGCGGCCTTGATCACCGCATCAAAGCGGTGGCCGAGATAGCGGCCCGAGACGCGCTGTCCGGGGGCATAGCCGGGCTGGCCCGTATCGGTCGCGCGGGCGCTGAGGGTGTTCCAGTCACGCGCGCCCCATTGCCGGGCGATGGTTTCAAGGGCCTGCGCATGGGTGCAGGGCGTGCCCGCCGCAGCAAGGGCCGCGCGCAGTCGTTTGGCCTGCGCCTTGAGCGCCGACCGGGAAGGCAGGGGGATATCCATATCCGTCTCCGTCATCTGGTCGCGATGAGGGCGTTTCGGGCTCCGCATTGCCGTGCCTGCGACCGTGAAACGAAGGTGCGCATTGTCAGGCTTCACCACAAATGCGCGGAGGGCAGGGGCCTGAACCCTATGCCCGCCGTGTATCGCCGGTCGTGCCGCTTGGCAAGCCTAGCCGTCGATGCGCGCGCCCATGATGGCGATGGCCTGCTGGTAAACCGTGGCGGCGTTCCATTGCTTGATCACCTTGAAGTTCGGCTGACCCTCCTGGTAACCCTTGCCGGGTTTCCAGCCCTTTTGGCGCAGGAAGTTCGCGGTGGAGGCCAGCGCATCGGTCTGGTTGTAGAAATCCACACGTCCGTCGCCATTGGCGTCCACGCCGTATTTCAGCGCATTGCCGGGCAGGAACTGGGTGTGGCCCAGCTCGCCATGTTTGGCGCCCTTTGTGGATCCGGTGATGGCCCCCTGGTCCACCAGTTTCAGCGCGCCGATGGCGTGGGGTTCGAAAAACGCGGAGCGGCGACAATCGTAGGTCAGGGTGACGATGGCCGAGACGACCGCGCTGTCGCCCATGAACCCACCGAAGGCGGTTTCCATGCCGTGGATGGCGATCAGGACACCCGCGGGCACGCCGTATTGACGTTCGAGCGCGGCGTAGAAGTTGGGGTTGCGGGCCTTGCGCTTGCGCCCCTGGGCCACGATCGTGTCGGCGCCGCGCACTTGCATGAACTTGGACAGCGAATAGCGAAAGCTTTTCTGGTTGCGGTCGGCGGCGATGGTGCGCGTGGCATAGGTCGCATCGTTGAGCGCCTGAAGCCCGCGGGATTTCACACCCGCCTTCTTGGCCTTGGCCGCAAAGCCGGGCTTCCACGCGTTGAAGCCGCCGCCGTCATTGCCGCATTGCGCCATGGCAGGCCCCGCGGCAATGGCTAAAACCGCCGCCGTCGCGAGGCCGATTTTCAGGTTGAACCTTTTGGTCATACTCATACTCCCACCCTTGTCTTTGAGGCAGGATAGCCTGCTGCGGGCAGAGGCCAAAGGAAAAATAAAAGGTGCCCTCAGGGCAGGTAATTCACAAGAAGATGCAGCCCCATAATGATCGAAGCAGCAACGCAAACACGGAAACAGAACTGGGTTGTTGTCATGGACGTTCACCAAAAAATATGCTGGTTAATGTCCCCATCGTCCGTTGTGGGGGCGGTGCTGGCAAGTAAGGAAAACACGACCTTTGCCGCAACGCGGCATTCCGGCGGATTGTTGCCGAAAATTCCACCACAAGGTGAAGGCGCTGGCGTGAGTTGTTGAAAAGCAGGCGGAAAATCGAGTTTTGCACACGCCATACGTGCGTGTTTTGTGAGCGTTTCCCCCAGTCGCTTGCCGCCACGCAGCGTTGATTCGGAGCCCGTGCCCGCACGAAAAAAGGGGCGCCCGGTGGGCGCCCCTCGAGGTTCAGCTGCCAGGGAGGATCAGCAGCTGTAATACATGCCGAACTCGACCGGGTGGGGCGTATGTTCGTATGTGGTGATCTCTTCCATCTTCAGGTCGATGTAGCCCTGGATCTGGTCCTTGGTGAACACGTCACCGGCCAGCAGGAAGTCCATGTCGGCCTCCAGCTCTTCCATGGCTTCGCGCAAGCTTCCGCAGACGGTGGGGATGCCGGCCAGCTCTTCTGGCGGCAGATCGTAGAGGTCCTTGTCCGAAGGCTCACCCGGATGGATCTTGTTCTGGATGCCGTCGAGGCCGGCCATCAGCAGGGCGGCAAAGCACAGGTAGGGGTTTGCGGACGGATCGGGGAAACGTGCCTCGACGCGCTTGGCCTTGGGCGACTCGGTCCATGGGATCCGGACGCAGCCCGAACGGTTGCGTGCCGAGTAGGCGCGCAGAACGGGGGCTTCGAAACCGGGGATCAGACGCTTGTAGCTGTTGGTCGACGGGTTGGTGAAGGCGTTGAGGGCCTTGGCGTGCTTGAGCACACCGCCGATGAAATACAGCGCCTCGTCGCTGAGGTCGGCGTATTTGTCGCCTGCAAACAACGGCTTGCCGTCTTTCCAGATCGACATGTTGACGTGCATCCCTGTGCCGTTGTCGCCCGCGATGGGTTTCGGCATGAACGTGGCCGACTTGCCATAGGCGGCGGCGACGTTGTGGATGACGTATTTGTATTTTTGCAGCTCGTCGGCCTGTTTGGTCAGGCTGTCAAAGATCAGGCCCAGCTCGTGCTGACAGGACGCCACTTCGTGGTGGTGCTTGTCGACCTTCATGCCCAGACGCTTCATGGTGGACAGCATCTCGGAGCGCAGGTCCTGGCTTTCGTCCGTGGGGTTCACGGGGAAGTAGCCGCCCTTGACGCCGGGACGGTGGCCCATGTTGCCCATCTCGTATTCGGTGTCGGTGTTCCAGGACGCGTCGGTTGCGTCGACTTCGTAGGATACCTTGTTGATCGAGTTCGAGAAACGCACGTCGTCAAACAGGAAGAATTCCGCTTCGGGGCCCATATAGGCCACGTCGCCGATGCCTGTGGATTTCAGGTAGGCCTCGGCCTTTTCGGCGGTGCCGCGGGGGTCGCGCTCATAGGCTTCGCCGGTGTCGGGTTCGACGATGGAGCAGTGCACGCAGATGGTCTTTTCCGCATAGAAAGGATCGACATAGGCGCTGTCCTGATCGGGCATCAGCTTCATGTCGGAGGCTTCGATCGATTTCCAGCCCGCGATGGAGGAGCCGTCGAACATGAAGCCTTCTTCGAGGAAGTCTTCGTCAACCTGATCCGCCATGACGGTCACGTGTTGAAGTTTGCCGCGTGGATCGGTGAAGCGGATGTCGACGTATTCGGCGCCTTCTTCCTTGATCATGTCGAGAACGGGGTTGGCCATTTCCTATGGGTCCTTCCTGTCTATTGGATAGATTTAGAGCGCGTCCGAGCCGGTTTCGCCGGTACGGATGCGGATGGTTTGTTCGATGGGGGTGACAAAGATCTTGCCGTCGCCGATTTTCTCGGTCTTGGCGGCGTCCACGATCGCCTGGATCGCGGCGTCGACCTGATCGTCATCGAGAACGATCTCGACTTTGACCTTGGGCAGGAAATCCACAACGTATTCCGCGCCGCGGTAAAGCTCTGTGTGGCCCTTCTGGCGGCCAAAGCCCTTGACTTCGATCACCGAAAGCCCTTGCACACCGACCTCTTGCAGGGCCTCTTTGACTTCATCAAGTTTGAAGGGCTTGATGATCGCTTCGATCTTTTTCATGTGCTGGCCTCCCTTTGCCGCGTCGTGCTCTGGCGATGGACCACTGACCGGTTTGGAGGGTCCATGGGGGCGGGGTGATATTGTCGGTTTGGGGCTGCGAAATCGGGCAACGTGGTTATAAATTGGGCATGGCGCACAAAAAATATGCAAGATGAAAACTTTTGAATTTCCGGACCGATTGCGGTGCCGGGGCTTGCTGCGTGGTGAGTCGGCGGGCCGTGCTGGCGGTGTTGCAGCCGTGCGCCGCCTGTGGTCATGTCGGTGCGATACCTGACAGTGGCGGAGCCTGACCCATCCCTGATCCCGAGCCTATCACAGTGCCCGATCTGACCAAGCCTTCGGGGCACAAGTTCGACCATGGTCATGCCCTGGTGCTGTCCGGTGGTGCGGGGCGGACGGGGGCGGCGCGGCTGGCGGCACGGGCGGCGCTGCGGATCGGGGCGGGCGTTGTCACGCTGGGTGTTCCGCCCGCCGCGCAGTTCGAGGTGGCCGCGCAGATCACCGCGCTGATGCTGACCCGCGTGGCGGATGCCGCGGCGTTGGGCGCGGTGCTGGGGGACGGGCGCATCAACGCGCTGTGCCTTGGGCCCGGTCTGGGGCTGGGGGCGGGCGCGCTCGTGGATCAGGTTCTGGACGGGGGGCATCTGAGTGCGGCGCGCCGGGTGGTGCTGGATGCGGATGCGTTGAGCCTGATTGCGGAGGATGGCGCGCGGATGGAAGCGCTGAACGCGCACGCGGTGCTGACGCCGCATGGGGGTGAGTTTGCGCGGCTGTTCCCGGATCTGGTGTCCCTGCCCAAGGTCGAGGCCACCTGTCAGGCGGCGGTGCGCTGCGGCGCGGTGGTGCTGTTCAAGGGGGTGGAGACGGTGATTGCCCATCCCGACGGGCGCTGTGCCATCCATGCGGCGACGGGCGCGCGTGCGGTGCCTTGGCTGGCGACGGCCGGGGCGGGCGATGTGCTGGCCGGTCTGATCATCGGCCTGCTGGCGCGGGGGTTCGATCCGATGCCGGCGGCCCAGGCCGCCACCTGGCTGCATGTGGAGTGCGCGCGTGTTTTTGGCCCCGGCCTGATTGCCGAGGATCTGCCGGATCTGTTGCCGCAGGTTTTGCGGGCGGTGGCGGGCTAGGCCGCCTGTGCCGCAGCGGTTGTCATCGCGGGCACCGACAGTTCCAGACCATCCGCATAGATGATGTAGGGCGCGTCAAAGCCCAGACGCACCAACGTCATTTCGCGCGGGCCGAGGGATGTGATGAATTCGTCGTCGATCAGGCAGCCCGCAGGCATCACCGCCTGGTTTGCACCGCGCATCGCCTGCGCCCGCCAGTCGCGGATCAGCACCATTTGTGCCGCGGGCAGCATGACGTGGTGCGTGGGCTTGGTATCCCCCAGCGACCCGGCGGCGATTTTCACCGCCTCTTCGGTGCTGCGAATGGTTTCGACTGCGCGCAAGGGCACAAGGCCTGCATTCCGCGTGATGATGCGGTCACCGGGCGAAAGGTATTCGACCGGAATTTCGCCGTCTGCTGTCAAAAGGATGGTACCGGCCACAAGGCCAGCATGAGCAATCTGAGTGCGCAATGGGGGCATTTGCCCGCTGATATCGCGCCCGACCGTATTCGGTTTCATGGCGTCTCTTTCTTACAACCTGCCTCTAGGTTAAGCGCAGTCTATCTGAATATTCGCTTAATGTCGTGCAGTTTCTGCATGTTGGCGGCACGAATACCTCTCGCTTCCGCCGCGCCATTTTGCTAAGCGTCGCGCGGAAGCGGGCGTGGCGGAATTGGTAGACGCACCAGATTTAGGTTCTGGCGCCGCAAGGTGTGGGAGTTCGAGTCTCCCCGCCCGCACCACCGGACGGACATGACCGGGTCGCCCGCCAGCCAGCGCGGTGCGCATGACAGGGGCACGCCAGCGATGAGCCAACCGCCGACATCCACAGACAAAGTGCCCAAGAACCCGGCGCTGTGGTGGCGCGCGGTGCAGCATGTGCTGCATCTGTTGGATGAAAAGAACCTTGGCCTCATCGCCGCAGGCGTCGCATTCTATGCAATCCTGGCGGTGTTTCCCGGTCTGGCGGCGACCATTGCACTGTGGGGGATCATTGGTGACCCTGCGCTGGCGCTGGAACAGCTCGAGGAGTTTCGCGCCGTGATCCCGGTGGATGTCTACCGGTTGCTGGCGGGGCAGCTGGTCAAGCTGGCCACGACGGACGGTTTGACGCTGGGCTGGGCCTCGCTGATCTCGTTCGGCTTTGCGTTGTGGTCGGCGCGGGCGGGGGTCGCGGCATTGATGCGCGGGCTGAACGCCATCTATGACGCGCCGAACCGGACGGGGCTGGCGCACTATTTGCGGGCGCTGATGCTGACGGCCAGCCTGATCGGCGTGTTGCTGGTGGCGATGGCGTGCATCGTGGTGCTGCCGGTCGTGCTGGCCTTTGTGCCGCTGGGGCCGTGGGCCGGGTTCGGGATCGAGCTGTTGCGCTGGGTGGTGGGAATTTCGGTCTTGCTGATCGGATTTGCAGTGATCTACCGGCTGGGTCCGAACCTCACCGGGCAGCGGCCCAAGCTGATTTCGCCGGGGGCTGTCTTTGCCACGATCGGATGGATTGCCGCGTCGGTGGGATTCTCGATCTACCTGCGCAATTTTGGCATCTACAACGAAGTGTACGGGTCCATCGGCGCGGTTATCGTGATGCTGATGTGGCTTTTCATCAGTGCCTATCTGGTGCTGTTGGGCGGGGCCCTGAACGCCGAGCTGGCACGCGCGCGGCGAGCCAGGCTGTCTATCCCAGAACCGTCAGCCACATCCACGCTGTCAGGATCGTAAGCCCCGTGGCCACCAGAACCGACGTCGCGGCCACGCGTTTGGCGCGGCCGTACATGTTGGCAAAGATATACCCGTTGACCCCCGGCGCCATGGCCGCCGTCAGCACGCCGGGCTTGAACGTCTCTGCGGGCACGGCCAGTGCGGTGCCGAGGCCAAAGGTGATCGCGGGATGCAGCAGCAGCGAAACGGCGCAGACCATGGCGATGACGCGCGCGTCGCCCTCGGGCTTGTACTGGATCAGCACGCCCCCCAGCGCAAAAAGTGCTGTGGGCAGGGCCGCGCGGATCACCAGGTCCAGCCCGTCGCGCAGCACGCCCGGCAGCGGGATCTGGGCCAGGTTGACGACAAAACCCGCGATGATGGCCAGCACCAGCACATTGCGGAACATCGCCCGCGCCACGCCGCGCGCCATCACAAGAGGCGAGCCGCCGCGGTTGCGCGCGATTTCCATCGCGGTGATGCCTAGCCCGTAGCAAAACGGCGAGTGGAAGGCGATGATGGTGTAGGCCCCGGCCAGCGCTTCGGGGCCGTAGGCGCGTTCGTTGATGGCAAGACCCAGCAGGACGGAGTTGGAAAAGAGGCAGCAAAAGCCGATGGCGATGCTGTCTTCGATGTTGCGCTTGAAGATGTAGAACGCGCCCGCCGTGCCCACTGCAAAGCCCGCCGCCGCGCCCACGTAGAAGCTGGCCAGCAGGCGGGTGTCGAGGCTGGCGCCCAGATCGAGATTGGCGATGGCCGAGAACAGGAGGCAGGGGATGGCGAAATTCTGCGAGAATTTCATCAGCGCGTCGATGCCGGTTTCGGTAAACACCCCGCGCCAGGTCGCGACATAGCCAAAGCCGATCACCAGAAAGACTGGCAGGATGACATCGAGGAGCGCTTGCATGGGCAGGCCTTTGCGGCGGCGGCGTCAGGGGGCGGGCAGGGTGATCGTCATCCCGTCAAAGGCGGGCTCGATGTGGTCGGGCGTTTCGGCCATGACCGTGTCGTAATCCAGGTCGATATGCATGTTGGTCAGCACGGCGCGTTTGGGGCCCACACGGTCGATCCAGGCCAGCGTGTTGTCTAGATGGCTGTGCGTGGGGTGCGGGTCGCGGCGCAGCGCGTCCACGATCCAGCAGTCGAGCCCGTCGAGCAGGGGCCACACGTCATCGGGGATCACGGCCACATCCGGCAGGTAGGCGAGGCCCGCGATGCGGAAGCCCAGGGCGTCGATGCTGCCATGGCCAACCTTGAACGGGGCAAAGGTGATGGGGCCGCCGGGGCCATCGATCACCGTGTCGCCGTCGATCGTATTCAGCTCGAGGATCGGCGGATAGGGCGAGCCCTTGGGCTGTACGAAGGCATAGGCAAAGCGGTTGATCAGGTCGTCCTGCGTGTCGCCGTCCGCCCAGACTTGCAGCCGGTTGCGCATGTTGAAGACGATCATGCGCAGATCGTCGATGCCGTGTACGTGGTCGGCATGGGCGTGGGTATAGATCACCCCGTCAAGGCGGCCGACGCCCGCCGCCAGCAGTTGATTGCGCAGGTCGGGCGCGGTGTCCACCAGCACGGTTGTCGTGCCCGATGGCCCGCTGCGTTCAACCAGAAGCGAGCAGCGCTGGCGTCGGTTTTTCGGGTTGGCGGGGTCGCAGGCGCCCCAGTGCCCGCCCAGGCGCGGCACGCCACCCGATGATCCGCAGCCGAGGATGGTGAATGTCAGCGTGTCGGTCATGGCTGCACCCCGTGGACTGCGGCCTTGGTGAACAGCCGGTCGAAATTCGCCTGCGTCTGTGCCGCAAAGGCGGCATAGTCGAGGCCCATCGTCTCGGCCCCCACACGGGCGGTGTGGGCGGTATAGGCGGGTTCGTTGCGTTTGCCGCGATGGGGCGGCGGGGCCAGATAGGGCGCGTCGGTTTCCACGAGGATGCGGTCGAGCGGGGCGGCGGCAAAGATGTCGCGGACCTCCTGGCTTTTGGGAAAGGTGGCGATGCCCGACATCGACAGGTAGAAGCCCAGATCCAGTGCGGCGCGCGCCAGTTCGGGTGACGAGGAAAAACAGTGCATGACGCATGTATACGCGCCGTTGCGGAATTCCTCGGTCAGGATCCGGGCCATGTCGTCATCGGCGGCACGGGCGTGGATGATCAGCGGCAGACCTGTTTCGCGCGCCGCCGCGATATGGGTGCGCAGCGAGGTTTGCTGGATCTGGGCACTGTCGGCGGTATAGTGGTAATCGAGCCCGGTTTCCCCGATGCCCACGAATTTCGGATGCGCCGACAGGGCGATCAGGTCGTCTGTTGTGGCCAGCGGCTCGGATGCCGCACTCATCGGGTGGGTGCCCGCGGCGTAGAATACGGGCGCGTGCGCCTCGGCGATGGCGCGCACCTGCGGCTCCAGCCGCAGCTTGGTGCAGATGGTGACCATGCGCGTGACGCCGGCAGCGGCCGCGTTTTCGATGATCTGGGGCAACTGCCCTTCGAAATCCGGGAAATCGAGGTGGCAATGGCTGTCGGTGATTTCGGGTGTCATCTGGCGGGGGCTGTCTGCGAAAGTTTGAACAGCGTATCTAGGACCAATGCGGCAGGGTCAAGGTTCACCGCCCGCCCGTGTTGGGCCCGCGCCAGTGCGGTCTGGGCGGTGTCGGCCCAGGCGCGGGCCTGTGCGGGGTCTGCGGCCAACCGGGCGAATGTCGCGCCCTCGTTCGGGGCGGCATCGACCTGCGGCGGGTGACCGGCCCCGGTCCGCGCCAGCCGCGCAAGGGCCACGTCGATCAGGGTATAGAGCAGATCCAGCTTTTGCTCCGCGCCGCGTTGGGCGGCAGCCTCGGCCAGAGACAGGGCGCGGGCGCGATCCATGTTCGGCATGCTGGAGAGCAGTTCGATGATTTCATTGTAGATTTTCAGCCCGTCCATGAGCGACAGCCGCATGGCCTCGCCCACGGAACCGGCGCTCAGCTCGGCCAGGGCGGCACCGTTTGGCCCCGGATCCACGCCCGCCTGCGCCATGGCGGCGGCCATGTCCTGCGACGACAGCGGGGTCAGACGCAGGGTCCGGCAACGGGACCGGATGGTGGGCAGAAGGCGGCTGGGCTGGTGGCAGACCAGCAGCAGCGTGGTGCGCGCTGGCGGCTCTTCGAGCATCTTCAGGAGCGCGTTGGCGGCATTCACGTTCATATCATCGGCGGCATCGATGATCACCACGCGCCGCCCGCCATCAGTGGCCGACAGCTGAAAGAAGCTGCCCAGGGCGCGGATGTCATCGACGGTGATCTGGTCGCGCAGGCGTTTGGTCTTTTCGTTCTCCGTGCGTCGCACGGCCTTGAGCCCCGGTTCGGCCCCGGCCGCGATCCGGCGGGCGATGGGGTGGTCGGGCGATATGGCGAGCGTGTCTGGCACGGGCGCGCCGAACATGTCGTCGGGGTCGGGATCCGGCGTCGCCAGCAGGAAGCGCGCGATGCGCCATGCCAGCGTCGCCTTGCCCACGCCGCGCGGCCCGGTGATCAGCCACGCGTGGTGCAGCCGCCCGGTGTTGAACGCGCCCAGAAAGGCGCGCTGTGCCGCGTCCTGCCCGATCAGGTCAAGCGTTTCGGACGGGTGCGGTGCGCCGGGAATGCGCGTGGGATCCTGAGCGTCATCTGCCATGGCGCTGGTGTAGCACCGCCGCGGGGGCAGGGGCCAGAGCGTGCAGCGGTTTTAGCGCGCGGCGGCCAGATAAGTGACAACAGTCTTCTGCACGTCCGTGGCCACCGCATCGATGTCGCGCGCGCCGTCGATGATGCGAAAGCGCGATGCAAATTCGCGGGCGAGGTCCAGAAACCCGGCGCGCATCTTTTCCTGCAACCCGGTGCCGAAATCCTCGAACCGTTCCTCGACCCCCTGCCGGCCCTTGGCGCGGGCCAGCCCCTGGGCCGGGTCCATGTCAATGAGGACGGTCAGGTCCGGTTCGCGCGTGATCATCAGGCTGTGCAGCACATCCACCTTGCCGCGCAGATCGCCACGGCTGGTGCCTTGATACATGCGGGTGCTGTCGGCAAAGCGGTCACAGATGACAATCTTGCCCTCGGCCAGTGCCGGTTCAATCAGCCGTTCCAGATGGTCGCGGCGCGCGGCGGTGAACAAAAGCAGCTCTGTCTCGGCGGACCAGCGGTCGGGATCGCCTTGCAGGACAAGGGCGCGGATTTCCTCTGCGCCCGGACTGCCGCCCGGCTCGCGGGTCAGTACGACGTCATGGCCCGCATCGCGCAGGTGATCGGCGAGGATTCGGGCCTGGGTGGATTTGCCCGATCCGTCGATCCCTTCGAAGCTGATGAAGTGGCCGGGCAGGGGCCGGGGTGGTGTCACACGTCACCTTCGGCGTCGGAGGGGGCGTTCATCCGCTCAATCAGCGACAGGGCGGCGGTCGACAGCTTGGCCAGAAAGCCACCATGGGCCACGTCCGTTTCCGCCACGAGGGGGAAGCGCTGTTCCGGCAGGCCCTCGGGCTGGATCACCAGTTCGGCCAGCGGTGTGCCTGCGGTCACGGGCGCCTGAACGGGGCCGGTATAGACCACTTCGGCGGCCACATCGGCACCCGACAGAATGGGCAGCAACACGGAAATGTCGCCTTCGGGGACAAGGCCCACCTCGGGTTCGGCCCCTTCCCACACGCGGGCGGTCGCGATGCGTTCGCCACTATCCGCCACGGTGCGTTGTGCAAACTGGCGGAAGGCCCAGTTCACGATCGCCTCGGATTCCTGCGCGCGCGCGGCAGCGGTATCAAGGCCGGAGATCACGAAGACGACGCGGCGGTCGCCCTGTTTGGCGGACCCGGTGAGGCCATAGCCTGCCTCCTGGGTGTGGCCGGTCTTGAGGCCATCGGCCCCGATCCCCAGCCCCAGAAGCGGGTTGCGGTTGAAGCGGTTGGAGGATTCATTGGCGTCGAAAAGGAACTCCTTTTCCGCGAACATCGGGTAGAATTCCGGGAAATCCGTGATCAACCGTTGCGACAGCAGGCCCAGATCACGCATCGACATGCGGTGCCCGGCGGCGGGCCAGCCGTTGGAATTGGCGAATGTGGAGTTGGTCATGCCCATCTCCTGCGCGCGGCGGGTCATGAGCCGGGCAAAGCCTGCTTCGGTTCCGTCGGGGCTGAGCGCCTCGGCGATGACGGCGCAGGCATCGTTGCCCGACAGCACGATGATGCCGCGGATCAGGTCCTCAACGCTGACCCGTTCGCCCTGTTTAAGGAACAGGGTCGAGCCGCCATAGCTGTTGGCATGGGCCGAGACCGCCAGTTGGTCGGTCATGTTCAATTGGCCGCGCGCGATGGCCTCGAACGCCATGTAGAGCGTCATCAGCTTGGACATCGACGCAGGCGGCAGGGGCGCGTCCGCGTTCTTGTTCAGCAGGACGGTGCCGGTGGTGTGGTCGATCACATAGGCCGCCGTGGCGCGCGTCTCGAACGCGGCCAGGGGCAGGGCGGTGGAGATCAGCAGGGTGGCGGCAGCAAGTGTGCGGATCAAGGCGTGCTCCTATACGGGTCAGTTCGAGACGGCGTAGGCGTCCGTGAACCCCTCAGATTTGATCTTGGACAGCAGCTGTTTGCGTTCCGCGGCCGTTCCGGCCGGGCCCACGACGACGCGCCAGAACGGTTTGCCGCTGCGTTCGAATGTCTTGACGGTGGGGATGATGCCCGCGCCACGCATCTGTTTGGCGGTGCGTTCGGCATTGGCCTCGACCGAGAAGATGCCGATCTGGATGAACGGCTTGGACAGGCCCGTGGCGGGCGCGCGCGCGGCGGCTGGCGTGGCCTCTGGCGCGGGTTTGGGTGCGATGCCGGTGGCCGCAGGGGCGGGCGCGTCGATCGCGGCGGCGGCACTTTGGATCGGATCGAGCGGTGTGGCGACCACGTCCGCAGGGGCGGCCACCAGATCGGCCTCGACGGGCGCGTCGAGTTCCGGCGCGACCGAGACCTCTTCCTTGCGCAGGGCGGTCACGTTCAGCTGTGCGGGGGCACCGGCCAGCATGCCAAGGGCCTCGGCGGCATCAGAGCTGATTTGCAGGCGCGGACCGGGGATGTCGCGTTCGCGGCGGAAGAGGGCGCCGACGACGAACTTGTCATTCGTGGTGTTGCGGATGATCACGCGTTCAGGCTCGGTCACATCCGGGTGCGCGACCCAGACCCCACCCAGCGACGGACGTCCGTCCCAAAGCCCGTCTTCGGTTGCGGAGAAGACATCGGGGGCCTCCACATCGCGTTCCACGGTCTTGATGGCGCTGCCCGGTTCGGGCTGATCGCTGGTGGAGGTGTTGGATTTGAACGCATCCATCGCCACGAACTGCCCGTTTTCGTTGCACCCGGCCAGAAGACCAAGGGCGAGAACAAGGGTGACGCTGCTGCGAAGTGTGGAACGGGAAAGTGTTCTGCTCATGGACCAAGTCCTTGCCTGCTGTTGCCTGTGGGGCCGTTTTTGGCCGGTGCCTTTGCGACACGTATTTTATCCCGCTTGAACGGGTATGTGCGCGCAGCATAGCGCGTGGACGGCGCTCTGAAAAGCTTTGCGTGTGCAGATCGGCAATTTTCCCCGTGTGTCTGGGGATTTGCAGAATCGGATGCCGATCCGTAAAGCAGCGTCACCGGAGGTTTGGCAGAGTGGTCGAATGCGGCGGTCTTGAAAACCGTTGGGCGTGAGAGCGTCCCGTGGGTTCGAATCCCACAGCCTCCGCCACCATCAGCTTTTACTGAAACTCATAAGGCGGCGCAAAACCCATTAAATCTCAAGTTTTATGAGGTTTAGGGTTGTTGCTCGCCTTTGTTGCGTTTTGTTCAGTTTCGTCTATATTTATTCATACCGAGGTATAGATTGTGGTATAAATGGCGGCGCTGGGCGGTAAGCTGACAAAGAGGCTGGTGGAGAACTTGGGGCCGGGGCGTCACGGCGACGGGTCAGGCCTCTATCTTGTTGTGGACCCATCAGGCGCGCGCCGCTGGATTGTCCGTGTCACAGTCAAAGGACAGAAAAACCGAAAGGGTGCACCTCTGCGCACCGATTTTGGCTTGGGCGGTGCGGATGTCGTCACGTTGAACGCAGCCCGCGAGCGGGCCTTGGAATATCGGCGCATGGCGAAATCGGGCCTCAACCCCCGCTTCAATGCGCGCCAAGAGGTGCCGACCTTCGAAGAACTCAGTCAGCAAGTCCATATCGAACGCCTGCCCACATGGAAGAACGCCAAGCACGGCCAGCAATGGCTTAACACCTTGCGTGATTATGCTTTTACCAAAATCGGGCGGATGCCTGTGGATAGCATCGGCCAGCCAGAAGTGCTGATGTGCCTCGCTCCCATCTGGACTGACAAACACGAAACCGCAAAACGCCTCGCCCAGCGCATCAAAACAGTGCTGGACGTGGCTAAGTCCAAGGGTTTCCGCGAAGGCGAGAACCCGGTCACGGCGGTGCGCGAGGCTAAAGTTCTGCCAACGGTGAAAGCCAAAGTGAAGCATCACGATGCGATGCCGTGGCAAGACGTGCCAGCCTTCTATTCGGAATTGAGCAAGCGCAGCGCGGTTGCGGCCAAGGCCCTGCAATTCACTATCCTAACCGCATGTCGCACGTCCGAGGTGCTGGAAGCCCGTTGGCCTGAGGTGGACTTCGAGGCGCGTGTCTGGACCATCCCAGCAGAGCGTATGAAAGCGGGCGAGGAACACCGCGTTCCCCTGACCAATGAAATGCTGGCGATACTGGAACCGCTCAAGGCGATGGCGTCAGAGTTTGTCTTTGAAGGCCAGAAACGCCACCAGCCGCTAAGCAATATGTCGATGCTGATGCTTCTGCGACGGATGGGGCGGGATGCCTACACCGTGCACGGGTTCCGCAGCACGTTCCGAGATTGGGCCTCAGAGGCTGCTGGAGCGCCGCGTGAGGTGGCCGAGGCCGCTTTGGCGCATCAGGTCGGCTCTGAGGTGGAACGGGCCTATGCGCGCTCAGATGTGTTGGAACGGCGTAGAATTCTGGCGTGCGATTGGTGTGTGTTCGTTGCCGATGTCAGTTACATACAAGAGGTCATTTAGGTGTTTGCACCGGTCGGTTACACAGACGTACGCAGCATTATGGCGACGCTAATCAGAGGTTTAGACGAAGAGAATGGGCTGTACTTTCCGTCGCTTGAGCACATCGAAGTTAAATATCTGTCTTGGCTCGCTTGGCGGTACGGCGAGTTCGACTTTATAGAACAAACAGTGTTCGAAACTGCACTAATACATGGGCTGTTTCTTTGTTCGCCGGATGGAAAGGCTGTCAAAATTTCGGTAAACCCAGCGGCGCTAACGCAAGCCTCCGCTATCGACCTTTACGAAGATGACGAAAGCTTTTTTGCACTCAAGGAACGGTTGATAACCGGAGTGCCTGTTAGCAAGGGAACACAGCAAGACGAAAGTACAGACCCATGGGCCAAACATAGGACCGGAGGCTATCGTTCCGTGCCGATGGTTTATTCCCGATCCGACTACATTGTGCGCCTCACTAACCACGATGAGTATTTGAAGCGTTTGGATAACTCAGGGTTCCATGTCCTAGCAAATTATCCGATGCTGTTTGGCGATGTTGTAGAAAACTGGCGACCATTCGAAGGCTGGTCCATTTGCGTTTTGGATTCCTGCACAAAAGAGTTTTCGATCGACGCCATGCGGCCCAAGATTCATTACACAATATTCTCAGCGATTTGGGACAATGCTGACGAAATGTTTGCCCATTTGTTTGAACCAACCGAACGAAAGCCAAATGTGCTGGGCAAGGTCGCATCGGAGACTAGGGCGCTTCAATTGGCTGAGGGCTTGCTAACAAGCGAAAGCTACAGGTTTTTTACTTTGGATAGACTGAGAAAAGACATCGTTGTCGATTTGGGCGAGCGCGCATGGAGACGGGTCGTTGACCAGTTGCGTCCAAATTTCCCGTTTATCTCAAAACCTGGTCGGAAGTCTTGACGGCGTAATGATACACTTTTTTTTATGACGCCTATTTGCGGACAAAAGCTAAGGTAAATTTCAGTCATCGCAACCAACCCAAAGAGGGAATTTGCCGATGGCAGCAATCTACGACCAAGACCGCATCTACTTCCCCGAAGACCCTGAACTCCGTATTCTGGGCAGCGTGGAAAAACTAGCCCAATGGCGGCACCGCAATCGCGGGCCAGCCTTTCTGCGCATCGGGCGGCGCATCGGGTATCACGGCACCGATCTAAATGCCTACCTCTCCGCCCAGCGCATCGACCCAAACTCAAATGAGGCCGCATAGTGAAAAACCCCAACTCGTCTGAGCGGGTCGGGGTTTTTCGAGTGACAGAGACTGCCACCGTGACAAGTCCAGTTTCTGCCACGCGATGCCCGGACCCGGCAAGGGGAAACCGCCAAAGGTTCTTCCTGTCACCCGTCACACACGCGGTTGAACCCCTCCGCATATTCAAAGGACGCATCGACCATGTCTAACGATTGGTACAGCAAAACATCCCAAGTCTATTGGACGTGCAAGGCGCTTCTGGAGGGGCGCACCATCACACACATGGATGAGATTGGCGAAACACGTGGTTGGCGTTTGGGGGCGATTATTCATCGGCTGCGCCGCCACTATGAATGGCCCATCGAAACCGAGTATCGCGGCCCCGAACGCATTGCGCACTACAGCCTGTCCGCAACGCGTAAGCGGCAAAGCCTCAAATGGCCGAGGTCTGCCAAACGCCTTGGCCCGGACGATGATACCGGGGGCGAACATGGCTAATCCTGGAGCAACAATCGGGGGGCGGTTTTGCCGCCCCACCATTCGCGCGCGCGCGCGTGAGGGTCACGTTGGGGTCTGCCTATGACGGATCGAACCTATAAGCGGAAAAAGCGCGGCACAGGGCGTCATGTGCAGTTGTCAGAGGCGCTTCAATCAACCGAGGCATGGGCAACGCTCAAACCCGGCCCGAGAGCGCTATACGTCGAACTCAAGCGCCGCTATCGCGGCAACAATAACGGGCGGCTGGTCCTGAGCCACAGAGATGCGGCCAAGGCTCTGTCAGTGCATCGCAACACCGTTGGGGCATGGTTCACTGAACTGGAGCGGCGCGGCCTAATCTACATGGTGCGTGGCGCGTTCCTTGGGCCGTCTGGTGTAGGGGAGGCACCACATTGGGCATTGGCTGAATTGCCAACCGCTGATGGGCAGTCTGCCAACTGGGCGTTCAGGTCATGGCGGGAAAATCAGAAACCCGTCACAGAAAACCGGACGCGCCGGCACAGGGATTGTGACGGTCACGCGGTTTCGGCTGGCTCTGAGAACTTTGGCGTCCTGAAAATTGTGACGTGAGGCTGATTTATTTAATGCCACCGCAGCACAGTTTTTGGGCCATATATACATCTAGCCATAGTGTGATGTGCCGACGTAGCTGGCGCGTTTGGATGCAGTAGATCTGCTAGTCTATGCTAAGCTCAAACAGGGCTTTCATGTGAGGAACATTCAATGCGTGTTTTGGTTGGACTGTTGCTTTGCGCATCGCCCGTCTCCGCAAACTCATACGTCTACGAGTGTCGGGGCGAACCCGCCTATCTGGGCGCGAGCATAGATAAGTCGGGTCGGCCCTGCAAATTGGTCACTGTTCCGCGTGACCACGCAGGCGAATTTCGCAAGATAGAATCAGAGGCAGGCAAGCAGCATAAAGCGCGGCGGGCAAAAGAGCGTTGGGAACAGTTCTTGGAACAACATGGCGAGTAGATTGCCTTTGCGCGGTCAGAGCAAAAAACGGGTTTAGCGATATTCGTTGACGGGGCCGTCGGTTCCCTATGGGAGTGTTCCTAGAGATCGGCCCCCCCCCATCACCCTAAAGTTTCGGCCCAAATTGAGAGGTTAGCCAATTGGTTTCGAAGGCCACGGTCGAAGCGCACCATCAGTTGTGCATCTTTACCATGCGACGTTCCGGCGTTCTGCATGATGGTTACACGACCAACTGGGTTTGGCGAAATGCGCAAACGCTGGAGGAAACCGGACGCATGGCGATGCGGGTGAGTGCCTCTGCCGTGCATCTCAGCTATCGCCTCCGCTGGGGCATGGGCGATTGGGAAAGCATCAGCGACACCATTTTTCTCAGCATTACCCAGCCAGAAAAGGGCGGTGTGCGATGGTGGTTTGAGTGTCCCGGTTGCCACGCGCGCCGTGCCAAGCTGTATCTGAGCACCTATTTCCGGTGCCGTTCGTGTCTCGGTCTTTGCTATTCCAGCCAATTGGAGCACACCCGTGACAGAGATTTGCGAAGGTTCTTTAAGCGTCGGCAGTCGCTGGGCGTTTTTGGCGGCATTTGCGAGCCGTTCCCAGCGAAGCCAAAGTGGATGCGCTGGGCAACTTATCATCAGCTACATGCGCAAGACTGCCGAGACATTACGCGCATCGACGCGCACACGATCAAGTTGCTAGAGCGAGTAGGCGAAATTTACTAGCGCATACCATTCAAGTGCTTAGCCCTCTTCGTCATGAGCCTGCGCGGTCTTGGCAAGAAACTCAATTGCAAACCGCTTCGCGCCTTCCAAAGCCTGAACGTTGAAGTTTTGACCGACGACGTAAGAGGTATGCGACGTGACTGACACCTCTGTGAAGCCATCAGTGCCACGCACATTCGCAGGCATTCGGAAGTCGAAGATAATCACCCCTGAACACACGCCGTTGGTCAGCCGTTCGCCTAATACGGTAACCTCAACCATCGATTTCAAAGTCACGCCCCTGCCAATCACCTCAAAACCACCTATGTCTAGTTGGTCGGTAAGATAGGTTCGAACCTCTCCAATGTTGGTCCAGCAACCGTTTATTGCTTTGTCATGTATGTCGATGCGCATTGGATTGACGGTTTCGTATTTGATGACGTCTTCAACGCCTATCCATTGAGAGAACCCGGGGCTTGCCCAAAGAAGCATACCCGCGCAAAGAACGCCAAAACGCATAAAAGCTCTCCTATCGCTTGCCCGCAGTTAAGTTATCGCAAGAGTAGGCTGCAATGTAATTTTGAGAGACTTGAAGCTTAGAGGTTGTATGCTCCACACTCTAGTGTCGCTAAAGTCGAGAGGAATCGACTGGCGGGGTATGAAGTGTGGTATAAATACTATCGTTTGATAAATTCATACGTAAAAACAAGTGATTGGAAGATTTGTTTGGCTGACACAGCATCCGCCATTTGCCCTGTCAGGCCGGAATTGGCGCCGCGCGCCCGTGTTCAGGAGCTGATATGACCGACAACGCACCCGATTATGCCTTTGCCCCCGCACCTGTGGTCAGCCTGCCGATTGAGGGGCACGCCGAGCGGTTTCCGGTGCGGCGTATTTACTGCGTCGGGCGCAATTATGCGGCCCATGCGGTCGAGATGGGGCATGATCCGGACAAGGAGCCGCCGTTCTTTTTCCAGAAACCCGCGGACACGATTGTGCAGCCGGGTGCGGATTTCCCGTATCCCGCACAGTCGAGCGATGTGCATTTCGAGATGGAGCATGTGGTGGCCATTGGCACCGGCGGGGCGGACATTCCAGTTGAGACGGCGCTGGATCACGTTTTTGGCTATGCTGCGGGCCTCGACATGACGCGGCGCGATCTGCAAGGCGCGGCCAAGAAGATGGGTCGCCCGTGGGAAGTGGGCAAGGCGTTCGAGAGCTCTGCGCCGATGTCGGCCATTCGCACCGTCGCTGATATCGGGCACCCCGCGCGCGGGGCCGTGCGCCTGTGGGTGAATGGAGAGATGCGGCAGGACGGTGATCTGGATCAGCTGATTTGGAAAACCCAGGAGGTGATTGCGCATTTGTCGGCGCTGTTCACGCTGGCGCCCGGTGACCTGATCATGACGGGCACACCTGCGGGTGTGGGGCCGGTGGCGCGCGGTGACGAGATGGTGGGCGAGGTCGAGGGGATCGGGCGGGTCGAACTGCGCGTGGTCTAGTCGCGCGGTCCGGGGTCGAGCCTGCCCAGTAGATCCAGCAGGGTCTCGTAGTTTTCTGTGCCCAGCGTGGCGCGGAACCCGTCCACGATCTGGCCCGCGCGATGGCGGTGGTCGTCGATGATCTTTTGCCCGGCGGGGGCCAGCGCGATCATCTGGCGACGCCGGTCCACGGTGTCGCGGGTCTGGGTGATCAGCCCCTTGTCGCGCATCGCACTTGCGATCCGGGTCAGGCTGGGAAAGAGCAGGCTGGCGCGGTTGGCCAGCGTTTTGGTGTCCATGGACCCGGCCTCGTCCAGCACCCGCAGCACGCGCCATTGCTGTTCCGTGATGCCGGTTTCCGACAGCATCTCGCGGATGGGGGCCATAACCCCCTCGCGGGCGCGGATCAGCGCGATGGGCAGGGATCTGGAGGTCGAGGGCAGCGGGTCGGTCATGCGGGCGCGCCTGTGTCAAAGAGGTCCTGGCGGTGCTGCCAAGGTACACTTGACAATGCAAGCAGGGTTTACTTAACCTGTCAATAATTAACATGTTAACGATACTGCCCCGCGGCAGATCCTGGGGGCCGAGATGGCAACACTGAACGACAATCTGGAAAAGCTGGACGGGTTTCTGGCGCGGTTTCGCGCGCACGGGATCAAGAACCGCATTGCCGGCGCGGACCGGGACGGCGGGGGCGGTGTCTTTGCCAGTGTCTCGCCCGTGGACGAAAGCCATATCTGCGATGTGGCGCGCGGCGACGCGGGCGATATCGATGCGGCCGCACAGGCCGCACACGCCGCCTTTGCCGAGTGGCGCGACATGCCCGCGACCCAACGCCGCGCCATACTGATCCGTATCGCCGAAGGGATCGAGGCGCGGGCCGAGGAAATTGCGCTGTGCGAATGCTGGGACACCGGGCAGGCCTATAAATTCATGTCCAAGGCCGCCCTGCGCGGGGCAGAGAATTTCCGCTATTTCGCCGATCAGGTGGTGCAGGCCCGCGACGGCCAGCACCTGAAGTCTCCCACCTTGATGAACATCACCACCCGCGTGCCGATTGGCCCGGTGGGCGTCATCACGCCGTGGAACACGCCCTTCATGCTCTCCACCTGGAAAATCGCGCCGGCGCTGGCCGCGGGCTGCACGGTGGTGCACAAACCCGCCGAAGCCTCGCCGCTGACCGCGCGGCTGCTGGTCGAGATCGCCGAAGACGCGGGCCTGCCCCCCGGTGTGCTGAACACCGTGAATGGCTTTGGCGAGGAGGCGGGCAAGGCGCTGTGCGAACATCCCCTTATCCGCGCCATCGCCTTTGTCGGAGAAAGCCGGACCGGCAGCCTGATCACCAAACAGGGGGCCGATACGCTGAAACGCAACCATCTGGAGCTGGGTGGCAAGAACCCGGTCATCGTCTTTGACGACGCGGAACTGGACCGGGCGCTCGATGCGGTGATCTTCATGATCTATTCGATCAACGGCGAACGGTGCACCTCGTCCTCGCGCCTGTTGGTGCAGGACACGATCCGCGCAGCGTTCGAGGCCCGTCTGGTTGAGCGGGTCAATGCGATCCGCGTCGGCCATCCGCTGGACCCCAAGACGGAAATCGGGCCGCTGATTTCGCAGGAGCATTACGACAAGGTCACCGGCTATTTCGACACCGCGAAGGCGGACGGTGCAACGATCGCCGCAGGCGGCGCGCCTGCGGGGGATACCGGGTATTTTGTCAAGCCGACCCTGTTCACCGATGCCACCAACGACATGCGCATCGCGCGCGAGGAGATTTTTGGCCCTGTGCTGACCTCGATCCCCTTTGCAACCGAGGACGAGGCGCTGTCCATCGCCAACGACACACCGTACGGTCTGACGGGATATGTCTGGACCAACGACCTGACACGTGCGCTGCGCTTTACCGACCGGCTGGAAGCGGGGATGATCTGGGTCAATTCCGAAAACGTGCGGCACCTGCCCACGCCCTTTGGCGGGGTCAAGGCCAGCGGGATCGGGCGCGATGGCGGCGACTGGTCCTTTGACTTCTACATGGAGCAAAAGCACATCGGCCTGGCCACGGGTCAGCACAAGATCACCAAGCTCGGAGCGCTGTGATGCCTGTACCTGCACCGAACCTGTACCCCGATTTCAACACCATCCGGCTGAGTCATGTGTGCCTGAACGTGGCGGATCTGGCCGCATCGCGGACGTTTTACACCGATATTCTTGGGATGCAGGTGACCGACGAGACCGACAGCCACATCTATCTGCGCGCAATGGAGGAACGGGGCCACCACTGCATCATCCTGCAACGCTCGGACCAGCCGGGCACGGTCGAGGTGATGGGGTTCAAGACCTTTGACGAGGGCGATTTGGACCGGGCGGCGGCCTATTTCGAGGGCAAGGGGCGGCCCACATCCTGGGTCGACCGGCCCTATCAGGGGCGCACATTGCTGACCTCGGACAATATGGGCATTCCGCTTGAGTTCTATCACCGGATGGACCGCCTGCCGCCGATCCATCAGCAATACGCGCTTTATCGCGGGGTCAAGCCGCTGCGGATCGACCATTTCAACTGCTTTTCCACGGATGTGGACGCCTCGGTCGCGTTTTACAGCGATTGGGGGTTCCGGGTGACGGAGTACACCGAGGATGAGGACAGCAAGCGGCTGTGGGCCGCGTGGATGCACCGCAAGGGCGGGGTGCATGACATGGCCTTTACCAACGGGACGGGACCGCGGATGCACCATGTGGCGTTCTGGGTGCCGACACCGCTGAACATCATTGACCTGCTCGATCTGATGGCGACCACCGGCTATGTGGATCATATCGAGCGGGGGCCGGGGCGGCATGGGATTTCCAACGCGTTCTTCCTTTATATCCTCGACCCGGACGGGCACCGGATCGAGATTTATTGCTCGGATTACCAGACGGTCGATCCGGATCTTGAGCCGATCAAGTGGGATCTCAAGGATCCGCAGCGCCAGACGTTGTGGGGTGCGCCCGCGCCGCGCAGCTGGTTCGAGAACGGATCGCCCTTTGTGGGCGTGACGCCGCGCGCGTCGGATCTGGCCGCAAGCCCGATCATCGCGCCATGACCAGCCAGGGAGAGACCATGCGATTTGCCACATTCTCGGCGCAGGGGCGCACGCATTACGGGGCCGTGACGGATGCGGGCCTGATCGCGCTGGATGGCGATTTCCCGGACTGGCCGACCTTGTGCTCTGTCATCCGCGGTGGCGGGTTGGCACAGTTGGAGCAGGCCGCAGTGGGGCGCGACGTGACCCATACAGAGGTCGCGTACGAGATGGTGCTGCCCGATGCGCAGCGGATCCTGTGCGTCGGGGTCAATTTCCCTGACCGCAATGCCGAGTACAAGGACGGCAGCGCGCAGCCGAAATATATGTCGCTTTTCCCGCGCTTTGCCAGCGGCTTTACCGGCCACAACCGCCCGCTGATCCGCCCGCCGGAAAACCACACGCTGGACTACGAGGGCGAGGTGGCCGTGATCATCGGCAAGGCCGGGCGGCGGATCGCGCCCGAGCACGCCTATGACCATATCGCGGCGCTGACCATCTGCAACGAAGGCACCATCCGCGACTGGGTCCGGCACGCCAAGTTCAACGTGACCCAAGGCAAGAACTGGGACCGGTCGGCGGCCATGGGGCCTTGGATCGTGCCGTTCCAGGAGGCCGCACAGCTGGACGAGGCGCGCATTCTGACCCGCGTGAACGGCGAGGTGCGGCAGGACGATGTGCTGCGCCGGATGATGTTCCCGGTGCGCGCCGAGATCGCCTATATCTCGACATTCATGACGCTTCAGCCCGGTGATATCATCGTGACCGGCACGCCAACGGGGGCCGGGGCGCGGTTTGATCCGCCCCGCTATCTCGCGCCCGGCGATGTGGTAGAGGTCGAGGTGAACGGCATCGGCACCCTGCGCAACACCGTGGAGGACGAAGTGCTATGACCCCTGAAGATCACGCAGATGCCGCCGCCCGCCTGCTGGAGGCGGAGGCGACGCGCACCCAGATCGGGCTGCTGTCGCGGGCGCATCCCGAGATGGGCATGGACGACGCCTATGCCATCCAGTCCGCGATCCTGCGCGCCAAGCTGGCGCAAGGGCGCGACGTGATCGGGTGGAAGATCGGTCTGACCTCGAAGGCGATGCAATATGCGCTCAACATCGACATCCCCGACAGCGGGATCCTGTTTGACGACATGCTCTTTGCCGATGGCGCGCGGGTGCCAAAGGGGAGGTTCATCCAGCCCAGGATCGAGGCCGAGATCGCCTTTGTCATGGGCCGTGCACTGGGCGGTGCGGATGTGACGCGGGCGGACGTGATTGCGGCCACGGATCATGTGGCGCCCTCTCTGGAGATCCTCGACACCCGCATCCTGCGGGCCGATCCGGAGACGGGTGCCACGCGCAACGTCTTTGACACGATCAGCGACAATGCGGCCAATGCAGGCATCGTGCTGGGCGAGGCGCGGCACGCGGTGGATGCATTCGATCTGCGCTGGGTCGGGGCGATCACCACGCGAAACGGCGCGGTCGAGGAAACTGGGCTGGGGGCCGGGGTGCTGAACGACCCGGTGGAAAGCGTCGTCTGGCTGGCCCGGCGCATGGCGGAATACGGCCAGAGCATCCAGCCCGGTCACGTGATCCTGTCGGGCAGCTTTATCCGGCCGGTGGAATGTCCCGCAGGCGCCGAGATCCACGCCGATTTCGGCCCCTTCGGCCATGTCAGCGTGGCCTTTGACTAGGCCGCGTTAGCCGTAGGTGTCGCGCAGCGCGTTTTTCTGCACCTTGCCCATCGTGTTGCGGGGCAATTCGGACGCCACCTCGTAACGGCGGGGGTGTTTGAACCGCGCCAGACGCGACCGTACGGATTCCGACAGGCTGTCGGTGTCGATCTGGCGGCCCGCATCGGGCACCACGACGGCCACGATCGCCTCGCCGAAATCGGCGTCGGGGATGCCGATCACGGCACTTTCCGACACGCCGTCGATATCGTTCAGCACGTCTTCGATTTCCTTGGGATAGACGTTGTAGCCGCCGGTGATGATCAGATCCTTTTCGCGGCCCACGATGGACAAGTACCCGTCCGCATCGATCTGACCCAGATCGCCGGTGATGAAAAATCCGTTCTCGCGCAGCTCGGCCGCGGTTTTCTCGGGCATTTGCCAATAGCCCTGAAAGACGTTGGGCCCGCGCACCTCGATCATGCCGACGCCGCCGGGGGCCACTTCGTCGCCGCTTTGCGGATCGGTCAGGCGGACCTCGACCCCCGGCAGGGGGTGGCCCACCGTGCCGGGCCTGCGGTCGCCGTCATAGGGGTTCGAGGTGTTCATGTTGGTTTCGGTCATGCCATAGCGTTCGAGGATCGCATGCCCGGTGCGTGCGGTGAACGCCTCGTGGGTTTCGGCCAAAAGCGGGGCGCTGCCCGACACGAACAGGCGCATGTTCGACACCAAATCGGCGCTCAGGCGGTCATCGGACAAAAGCCGGGTGTAGAAGGTGGGCACGCCCATCATCATCGTGGCGCGGGGCAGGGCGGCCATGATGGCGTCAAGATTGAAGCCGGGCATGAAATCCACAGTCGCCCCCGCCAGCAGGCTGGTGTTCAGCGCGACAAACAGCCCGTGGGTGTGAAAGATCGGCAAGGCGTGCACCAGCCGGTCGGCATCGGTGATGCGCCACAGATCGGTCAGCGCTTTGGTGTTGGACAACAGGTTTGCGTGGCTCAGCATCGCGCCCTTGGAGCGGCCCGTGGTGCCGGAGGTATAGAGCAGCGCGGCCAGGTCGTCCGGTCCGCGCTCTGCGGTGTCGAAGATATCGGGCAGGGCGTTGAGCCCGTCGGTCAGGCTGCCCGTGCCGTCAGCGTTCAGGGTCAGAACCTGCGCGCCATTTGCGATCTCCTGCATCTGCGTGGCCGTGCCGCCATCGCACACGATCAGCGCGGGCGTGGCGTCGCCAACGAAATAGGCGACCTCGTCGCGGGTATAGGCGGTGTTCAGCGGCAGGAACACGCCCCCCGCCTGCACGGTCGCGGCATAAAGCATGACCATCTCGACCGTCTTGGGGGCCTGCACGACCACCCGGTCGCCCACGTCCAGTCCGGATTTGCGCAAACGGTGCGCCATCCGCGCCACTTGCCGGACAAAGGCCGCATAGCTGATGTCATCCGCCCCGTCCTGCACCAGGAACGGATGCGTGTTCTGGGCGTGGGGCGCGATCAGATGATCATAGAGGTGGTTTGCCACGGGGTATGTGTCCTTTACGTCGTCTCGGGTCCGGCCGTCAGCGTGGACCGGAAGGCGGGTGTCATCGACACGTCGCCATTTTGTACAAACCGTTCGTGGTTCTGTTCAAGCAGGTCAAGGTCGTAGTGGTAATTCACCATGGCCCCGCTGGACTGGTGCTGGCCGTTCTCGCTCAGGTCCGCATCGGCGTGGACGGCATAGATTTGCGCGCCATTGCCTAGGTGAAAGCGCGCCACGGGATCAAAGGGCGCGCCCTGGGCGGTGCGCGCATGGGCGAGGTAGTCAGAGGCCGCCTGCCGGATCATGTCCGCGCTGCCGTGGCCTTGCAGGATGGTGCGCGCGGTCTCGTCCTCGGTCTGTTGCGACAGCCAGGCATTGAAGCGGGGGATCGGCGACAGGGTGACAAAGGTGTCCAGCCCCGGCAGTTCCTGACGCAACTCGTCGACCACTTGCTTGATCAACAGGTTGCCAAAGCTGATCCCCTTCAGCCCCGTCTGGCAATTGGAGATCGAATAGAACACCGCGACCGATGTGTCCTGCGGGCTGCGGACCTCCCGGTCCCCCGCCAGCACGTGCTGGATCGATGCAGGCACGGACATGGTCAGGGCCACCTCGACAAAGATCAGCGGCTCGTCCGGCATGGTGGGGTGGAAGTATGCAAAACACCGGCGGTCCTGCGGATAGAGCCTGCGGCGCAGGTCGTCCCAGTCCTGAATGGCGTGGACCGCCTCGTATTCCACGATCTTTTCCAGGATGCTGGCCGGGGTTTCCCAACTGATCTGCCGCAGCACGAGAAAGCCGCGGTTGAACCAGCTGCGCAGGAGGTGGCGGAAATCCAGATCGGTGCGCGCAAGGTTCGGGTCCTCGGCCAGTGCCGCCAGCAGATCGGTGCGCATGTTGACCAGGGCACGCGTGGCGCCCGGCGGTTGGTTGAGACGGCGCAGCAATTCCTGCCGCCGCGGTTCCGCCGCCTGGGCCAGGGCGCGATAATCCGCCACCGATTGCGAGGCGGCAAAGGTCTGAGCCGCGGCCTGCACCCCCTGCGGGCTGATTTCCAGCACGTCGTTGAGAAAGGTGAAGAACGTGCGTTTTTCTGCGGGGGTCAGGGCCGCGTAACGATCGAGGATGGATTGGGCCAGGGCGATGCCCGACACCTCGCCGCCCGCATCAAGCAGCGCAAGGCACATGTCGTCAAGCGACCGCGTGTCGCCAGCAGGCGCCGTGGGCGCGCGCCGTTCAAACAGCGTGGTCAACATGTCCCCCAAAAAGCTGAGCTGCGTCATTGCGTTTACTCCAGTGTTACGGACTGTCCCGACAGGCGCACGTTCACCGTTAGGCCGCCCTCGTTTACCAGCCATTTGCGCAGCACGAAGGTGCGGGTGCCGGTCGTGTGCATGGGATCATTTGCGGCAAAGGCGCGGGCCTCGTCTATGGATCCGGCCCGCAGGACCATCATACCCATCCCCTCCATCTGCCCGCCCGTTTCATCCGACAGCGGCCCGGAAAAGGCCAGAACACCGTCTTTTTCCAGCTGCGCGATATAGGCCAGATGCTCCGGCAGAACCGCGCGCAGATCCTCCGGGCCCTTGGCGGGCGTCGACACGGCCACGTACAATTCAAACGCCAATGCGCCGCGTGCGGTGGCCTGAGCCTTGTAGTCGTTCCATGTTGGCATGTCGTTTTCCTTTCGCGCTCTTCCATAAAATCGATTTTATTTGACTTGGAATATTTTTATCGTCAAAATTTCCATCAAGCAACCGGGAGGATTCTATGCGGTTTATCGTTGGCACGCATGAAGGCAGGCAAAGTGTTTTTGCTGTGAAGGGCGATGACGCCTTTGATTTGACCGCTGCCGTTCCGGAAATCGGTCAGGATCTGGCGACCCTGTGCCACCATCCCGACCTGATGGACCGCGTCGCTGCGGCCATGGGGGGGGCTGCGTCCGTTCCGGTCAGCGCGATCACGCCGGCCCTGCCCATCGCCGCACCGGGCACCATCATCTGCCTTGGCCTGAACTATGTCGAACACATCAAGGAAGGCGGGTACGACATCCCCGACTATCCGGCACTGTTCATGCGTGGCAAGCAGTCGATCATGGCCGCGGGCCAGCCGATGGTGCGCCCATCTTGCTCGGACAAGCTGGATTACGAGGCCGAGCTGATGATGATCATCGGCAAGGGCGGGCGGCATATCAGCGAGGCGGACGCGCTGGACCACATCTTTGGCTTTACCGTGTTCAACGACGGGTCAGTGCGCGATTATCAGCGCAAGACGCACCAGTGGACGCCGGGCAAGAACTTTGACGCAACGGGTGCAATTGGCCCCTTTGTGGTCACTCCGGACGAGTTGCCCGAGGGCGCATCCGGCCTCAAGATCGAAAGCCGCGTGGGCGACGAGATCCTGCAATCCTCCAACACCGCCAACATGATCTGGGGGGCGGCGCGCACCATCGCCATCATCTCTGAATACACGACCCTGAGCCCCGGCGACCACATCGCGCTGGGCACCCCGCCGGGCGTGGGGCACGCCAAGAAACCCAACCCCCGCTGGCTCAAACCCGGCGAGACGGTCGAAATCGAGATCGAAGGCATCGGCATCTGCGCCAGCCCGGTCATCGACGAGGCCGAAAGCAAGACGCTGGCGGCAGAATGATGGCGGACGGCGCTGATATGCGCGCCGACGCGCAAGAGGCCGTGCGCGCCCTGAGGGGGCGTATCTCCCAACTTGATCAAGACAGTATCGACCTGATCCTGGGCGATGCCCGGTCCCATTACGCATGGACGGACAGGCCCGTGCCGCTGGACATGCTGCGGACACTGTTCGACATCGTGATCGCCGGCCCGACCAGCATGAACACGTGCCCGGCGCGGTTCATCTTTGTCACGTCGGATGCGGCCAAGGACAAGCTGGCGCTGTCGCTCAAGGAAAAGAACATCGAAAAGATGCGCGCGGCCCCGGTCACGGTCATCGTGGCGTGGGATCCGAATTACTGGCAGCGCCTCGACTTTCTGTTCCCGCATGAAAACCGCAAGCCGCTGTTCGAGAACAACGCCGCGTTTGCCCACGATACGGCATATCGCAACTCGACCCTGCAAGGGGCGTATCTGATGATTGCCGCGCGGGCGCTGGGTCTGGACGTGGGTGCGATGTCCGGTTTTTCCAACAAGATCGTGGACGAGACGTTCTTTGCCGAAAACGGGTGGAAATCGAATTTCCTGTGCAACATCGGCTATGCTGACGAAACGGCGCTGTATCAAAAACTGCCGCGATTCAAGTTCGACGATGTGTGCAGCGTGATCTGAGGGCACCATGACCGTAAAGATGATAACCACTGTCAAACTCAGGTCTTCGGCAACATGCCCCAGCCACTCGCGGGCCGATATCTCCGTGCGCGACCTGCACATGGCCATTGACGAGCCGACCGAGCGTGGCGGCACCAATGCAGGGCCAACGCCCACTGACACGGCGCTGGCCGCGCTGATCGGCTGCACCAATGTGATCGGGCACAAATGCGCCAAAAGCCTCGGCATCGACATCGGCCAGCTGAAGATCGACATCGCCTGCGATTTTGACCGTCGCGGCGTGACGCTGGCCCAAGAGATCGACGTGCCGTTCGTGTCCATCGTTCAAACCGTGACCGCCGATGGCCCGGCAAGCGCGGCCGAATTGCAGGCCGTCGCAACAGAAGTCGACAAATACTGCCCGCTGTCCAAGCTGTTTGTGGCGGCGGGAACCAACGTGGAAACCACGTGGAAGAAAGCCTGAAAACGGGCAAAACAAGGGAGGACTGACATGTTCAAACACTGGACGCGCCGCACCGTTGTGGGCGCACTTCTCGCGGTGACGGCGGGCTTGCCCGCGGCAGCCACCGAAACCATCAAGGCGGTCGTCATCGACGGCTATCCGGCGCGCGCGCTCTGGGTCAAGGAGTTCACCAACTTCTTCATCCCCGAGGTCGACAAGCGCCTTGCCCAGTCCGGCAATTACAAGATGGACTGGCAGGAAAGCTATGGCGGCACCATCGTCAAACCCAAGGGTGTCCTCGAAGGGGTCAAGCTGGGTCTGGGTGACATCGGCATCGTCACGACGATCTTCCACAACTCGAAACTGCCCAGCCAGGCGATATCCGCCGTGACCCCGTTCGTGGCCGCCGATGCGCGCGCCGTGGCCAAGGCCGTGGACGAGATCGCCAAGGAATTCCCGACCATGCAGGCGGAGTTCGAAAAGCAGAACCAGGTCTATCTGGCCACCGGCGTTGTGCTCGACACCTATCAGGTGTTCTCCAAATCACCCGTAAACAGCCTCAAGGACATCGAGGGCGGCAAGGTTGCGGGCGCCGGCATGAACCTGCGCTATCTCGAAGGGATCGAGGGTGCGGCCGGTGTGCGTGGGGGTCTGACCGATTTCTACAACATGCTGCAAACCGGTCTGGTGGATCACGCCATGCTGTGGCCCGAAGCGGCCAAGACCTTCAAGATTGCCGAAGTGGCCCCCTACATGCTGCGCGCCGATCTGGGTGCGGTGAATTCCAAGACGATCACCGTGAACAAGCGGTACTGGGACAAGCTGCCGGACGAGGTCAAGGGCGTGCTGCAAGAGGTGGCCGTGGCCTATCGTGATCACGTGGCGGGCATCGCAATGGACCGCGCCGAGGCGAGCCGTCAGGCCTATGTCGAGGCAGGCGGCACCATCGTTGAGATGGACCCGGCCGAGCGCGCGGCTTGGGCCGCAGCCATGCCCAACATTGCCGCCGAATGGTCCGCGAACCTGAATGCGGACGGTCAGCCGGGCACAGAGATGCTCAACGCCTATATGGGCAAGCTGCGCGCCGCCGGTTACGAGCCCATTCGTGACTGGGCCGCGGATTCCGTGACCAACTGATCCGGGCCGTCATGCACGCTTTGACCAAAATTGCCGGCGGCATCGCCATGGCGGCCAATGCCGCCGGCACCTTTGTGGTCATCGCCCTGATTGCGGTGGTCAACTACGACATCGTCGCGCGCGGCCTGTTCAACAAACCCTTTCTGGGTGCGGTTGAGGTGGTCCAGTTCTCGATGGTGTTGATCGTCTTTCTCCAACTGCCGGACGTGATCCGCGTGGGGCGCCTGACCCGGTCGGACGGGTTCCTCAGCCTGATGACGCAAAAGGCGCCGCCCACGGGTCGCTTCATGCGCCGCACCATCGACCTGGTGAGCGCGGTGTTCATGATCCTTGTGGCCATCGCCATCTGGCCCGAATTCCTCGAGATGTGGGAAACAGGCGACTTTTTTGGCGTGCCGGGCGTGTTCACCGCGCCGTGGTGGCCGGTCAAGCTGGTGATCTTTCTCAGCGCCTGCCTCTGCGCGCTGCACTTCGTCTTGCACATCTTCACCTCAAACGGCGATGACGCCGCATCCCAGGACAGCAGCGCATGAATTCCATCGACATCGGGATGGTGTCCATCATCGCCATCATCGTCCTGATCTATCTGGGCGTCTACATTCCCATCGCGCTCGGCGTCGTCAGCTTTGTCGCCATCTGGGTGATGCGCGACAGCTATGACCTGTCCTTTGCGCTCTTGAAGATCGCGATCGGCGACAGCGCGATGGAATACACCTTTGCCACCATCCCGCTTTTTACCTTCATGGGGCTGATCGTGTCCAAGGCGGGGCTGGGCGCGGACATCTACAGCGTGATGAACCAGGGATTCCGCCGCATCACCGGGGGCATCGGCATGGCCACGGTTGGTGCAAATGCCGTCTTTGCCGCCGTGACCGGATCGTCCATCGCCTCGGCCTCCGTCTTTTCCAAGATGTCGGTGCCGGAGATGCTCAAGCATGACTACAACCCGCGCTTTGCCGTGGGCGTGGTGGCGGGCAGTTCGGTGCTGGGCATGATCATCCCACCTTCGGCGATGCTGATCATCTACTCCTTTGTGGCCGAACAGTCGGTGGGCGAGATGTTTCTGGCCGGTGTCGTGCCGGGCCTGCTGCTGGCGGCGGCCTATGTGGCGGCGATCTGGTTCATGGGCCGGTTCACGCCCGGTTTTGTCGGCGGCACTCTGGTCGAGGACACCGACCTGATGCCCTGGTCCGAAATCGCCATCAAGACCCTGCCGATCCTTGCGCTGATCGTGGTGGTGCTGGGCGGCATCTACACCGGCTGGACCACCCCGGTCGAAGCGGGGGCGGCAGGCTCACTCCTTGGCATCGTGATCGCCGGCTTGCGCGGGCGGATCAACCTGCGCACGTTCTGGGACACGGTTATCGAGACCGGCCACATCACAGCCGCGATCCTGTTCCTGATCACGGCGGCATCGATGTATGCGCGCATGCTGGGCATCGCGGGCCTGCCCAATGAGCTCCAGACGATCCTCGCCGAGAACGATTTCAGCTTTTTCTGGATCATGTTCCTGCTTGTGGTGCTGATGCTGTTTCTGGGCACGATCCTCGACACCGCATCAATCATCCTGATCGTTGTGCCGCTGTTCCTGCCGCTGATCGATTCCATGGGCCTCAGCCTCGTGTGGTTCGGCATCGTCGCTGTGGTGGCCGCCGAAATCGGGTTGCTGACGCCGCCTCTGGGCTTGAGTTGTTTCGTGATCAAGGCCACGCTGGATGACGACAGGATCGCCCTCAAGGACGTGTTCCTGGGTGCTTTGCCATTTGCCGGGGTGATGCTGATCGTTCTGATCATCCTGATCTGTTTCCCCAGCCTCAGTCTGGCGATTTTGGGATAAAGAGGAGACCGCCATGCGCGACGTGACCAAAGACAATATCACCGATGTTTTCATGGGATATCTGGGCGCCGACACGGACCCGCGCCTGCGCGAGGTGATGGGCAGCCTGGTCAAGCACCTGCACAATTTCGCCCGCGAGGTGAACCTGACCCATGCCGAGTGGAACACCGGCATCGCCTTTCTGGAAAGGGCAGGCGAGATTTCGGACGCCGAGCGGCACGAATTTGTGCTGCTGTCGGACGTGCTTGGCATGTCGAGCCTTGTGGACATGATCAACTCAACGCCCGAGGGCACATCGTCTTCCGTGCTTGGGCCGTTCCACATCACCGGCTCGCCGGATCTGCCGGTGGGGGCGGACATGCGGCGCGACTATGATGACACGCTGCTGCTGGTCGAGGGCACCGTGCGCGATCCCGATGGCAACCCCATCGAGGGCGCAACGCTGGACATTTGGCAGACCGCGCCCAACGGCCTCTATTCCAGCCAGGATCCGGATCAGGACACCTATTCCTTCCACGGGCTGCAACAGGTCGGCGCGGATGGGCGCTATGGGTTCACCACTGTGCGGCCCGTCGAATACACGGTGCCCTCGGACGGGCCTGTGGGCGACATCCTGCGCGCCTGCGGGCGGCATCCATGGCGGCCCTCGCACCTGCATTTCATTGTCGAGGCCGAAGGCTTCCGCCCGCTGGTCACCGAGGTCTTTCCCGAAGATGACCCGTACCTCGATCAGGACACCGTCTTTGGGGTGCGCGAGGATCTTGTCATGCGCTACAAGACCCTGGGCCCCGAGACGTTCCCGGCCCAGGGCTTTGCGCTGTCCGGCAAGGTGACCGAAGACTATCTGAAGGTCGATTTCGACCTGACGCTGGTGCGCGCCTAACCCAGAGCGCCGTCGCCCAGCAGACCGGCCAGAAAATCACCCGTCATGCGGTAATGGCGCAGCAGGCTGGCGCTTGCGCCATCCGCATCGCGGGCGATGGCGGTGGACATGATCAGGCTGTGCTCCTCGCTCACATCGCGCTTTTGATAGTCCAGCGCGCTGCCTGCGAGGTACCGGTAGCGGATATTCAGATCATAAAGCTGCGAACAGAACTTGAGCAAAATGGGCGAGGGCGCATTGGCCAGCAGCGTCATGTGAAACGCCTTGTGCAAAACCTCGAAATCCGCCTTTTTGTCGGCCTTGGCGCGCTGCATGCGGTGGTGGGCGAGCACAATGGCTTCTTCCCACTGCTGGTCGGCATGGGCGATGCTTTCACGCAAAGCGAGGTCTTCGAGTGTGCAGCGCAGCGTCAGGATCTCGGTAAAGTTCGACGCGCTGATCTCGGCGGCGCGAAACCCGCGTTGGTCGATCCGCTCCACGAGATTGTCCGAGGTCAGAAGGCTCAGCGCCTCGCGGATGGGCGACGCTCCGGTCGACAGCCGCGCCCGCAACGTGTCGATCTTGAGCTTTTCCCCGGGGCGCAGATCTCCCGTCACGATCATCTCGCGCAGCCTGTGATAGGCCTTGTGCGTGGCAGAACCGTCACGCCCTGAGATTTCTGTTTCGATGGCTGTCATGGTATGTTCAGATTATCGATTTTTTTAAGTCTTTCAACAGATTTGGACGGAGTTTTGCCAAGCGATGGAGAGTGGTGCAGCGAGCAGTGACGAAAGGTACAGTGCCGCCGCCATCATACCTTTTCAGGGCGCGATTCCGCCCTGTGGATAAAAAAATATACGTTTAAAAGCAGTAATTTAATGAGGTAAAATAAAGTAATGGTTCATTGCTTGAGCGTGCTCAGTGAAGCAAGTGATCCAATGATTTGCAGCCTATTCATATGTAGCATGATAAAGTGACGGTAAATCTCTGACGTAAAAGGACTTTTCTGCCAAATCGCCCGCAAGGTCATCCGGTCCTGCCGAATCTGCCGAAAACAGCGCCAACAACGAACAGTCCTGTCGCTGTACACACGATGGTCGGTCCTGTTGGCGTGTCGAGTTCAAAGGCGAGGCCAAGACCACCCAAGGTGGACAGAACGCCAACGCAGGCCGTCAGGATCGCCATTGCTTCGGGCGTGCGCGCAAGGGGGCGCGCGGCTGCGGGCGGGATCACCAGTAGCGCCCCGATCAGCAAAGCCCCCACGGCCTTGATCGCCACCGCTACCGTCAACGCCAGCGCGACCGTCAACACCAGCTGTTCGACCCGGGCGGAAATCCCGCTGGCCTGGGCCAGGTCGGGGTTGAGCGTTGTTGTCAGAAGACGCTGCCACCGCCAGAGCATCAGGCCGATCACGACAGCCGCGCCGGTCCATATGATGGCCAGATCGGTCTTGCTGACCGCAAGTATGTCTCCAAAGAGATAACCCATCAGATCAACCCGTACCCCGGACAGAAATGACACACTGACAAGGCCAAAGGCGAGTGCTGCGTGGGCCAGCACGCCCAGCAGCGTGTCCTCGGCCAACCCGCGCCCCGACAGGCCCATGACGAGAAATGCCATGATCAGCGCCGTTGCCAGCACGCCAAGGATGATGGGGCCCTGGAACGCCAGCGACAGCGCCACGCCCAACAGGGCTGCATGGGCCGTGGCATCTCCGAAATAGGCCATGCGCCGCCACACAACGAAACACCCCAACGGTGCCGCAGCAAGCGCGGTCCCCACGCCGGCCAACCCGGCGCGCACCAAAAAATCGTCAAGCATGGTCATGGTCGTGATGATGGTCGTGGTCATGGTCGTGGCGATAGATGGCAAAGGCCCCTTGCGTGCCGCTGCCAAACAGCGCGCGGTATTCAGGCGCATCCTGCACCACATCCGGCGTGCCTTCGCAGCAGACATGCCCATTCAGGCACAGCACCCGGTCAGACGCGGCCATCACGACGTGCAGATCGTGGCTGACCATCAGCACGGCACAGCCCAACTGGCTGCGCACATCCGCGATCTGGCGGTAAAACGCCGCGGCACCGGGCTGGTCCAGCCCCTGCGTTGCCTCGTCGAGGATCAGGATGTCCGGCCCCATCAGTAGCGCGCGCGCCAGCAGAACGCGCTGGAACTGGCCCCCGGACAGGGCGCGCATCTGGGTGTTGCCCAGATCCGGCACGCCCGCCTCGTCCAGCGCCCGCGCGATGGCATCCGCCCCGTGGCGGTGCGGCAGGCACAGAAACCGCCGCACGGGCAGGGGCAGCAGCCCATCCATGTGCAGCGACTGTGGCACATAGCCGATCCGCAGGCCGCGCAGGCGCTCAACCTGACCGCTTTGCGGCGTCAACGCGCCAATCAACCCTTTAACCAGAGTGGATTTTCCCGACCCGTTTGGCCCGACCAGCGTGACGATCTCTCCGCGGTCGATATGCATGTTCACGTTGCGCATGACCGTCTTGCCAGCCTGTTGCAGGGTCAGGTCCGTGGCGGTGATCAGGCGCATGGCTGGTCCTGACAGTTCGGGCAAACGCCCAACGCCTCGATCACGGTGCGGTTGATCCGAAACCCGACGGCGCGCGCCGTTTCACCCAACCGGCCCTGCGTGGCCTGCGTCTCGGCCTCGGCCACGGATTTGCATTCGGTGCAGATCAGGAACGCGGGGCTGTGATCGGCGCCCAGGTGCGCGCAGGCGATATAGGCATTCAGCCCTTCAATCTTGTGCGCAAATCCCGCCTTGGTCAGAAAGTCGAGCGCGCGGTAGGCCACGGGCGGGGCCGTGCCCAACCCGTCCTTGGCCAGCTCCGCCAGCAGATCGTACGCCCCCAGCGCGCGATGCTCTGCCAGCAGGATCTCAAGCGCGCGGCGGCGGATTGGCGTGAACTTCAGCCCATGTGCCGCGCAATACGCTTCGGCGCGGTGCAGCGTCGTGCTGATGCAATGCGCGTGGTCATGTGCATGAAACCCAAAGGCGGTCATGGTTGCTCCTCTTTTGGACTTGTTATGTTATAGCATTGCGGTTAGCAAGTGACCTGAAGTGTTATGATATAACAAAAAGGAGTCGGCATGCGTACGGCTATGGTTACATTCGTTTTCACGGTGGGCGCTGCTGTCGCCGAGGTGCCGCGTGTTGCGGTCGATATCGCACCGGTCCATTCCATCGTTGCGGCGGTGATGCAGGGGGTCGCGACGCCGGACCTGATTGTGCCGCCGGGCGCGTCACCGCACGGCTACAGCTTGCGCCCGTCTGAGGCGCGCGCCCTGCAAAGTTCTGATATCGTGGTCTGGATGGGTCCGGCACTGGCGCCGTGGATGGATGGTCCGATTGACGCATTGGCCGGAGACGCCCGGGTGATCACTCTGCTGGATCACCCACGCACCGAGGTGCTGGAGATCAGGGAAGGCGCGGGATTTGAAGCGCATGATCACGACCACGGGGGTGATGACGGGCATGACGACCATGACACGCACGCGCATGACAATCACGCGGACGAGCATGAGGACCATGGACAAGACGAGCATGGGCACGATGATGATGCACATGACGACCACGCCAAAGAAGACAAGGCCGCGCACGGGCATGAGGGAACATTGGACCCGCATGCCTGGCTGTCACCTGAAAACGCGATGGCGTGGGCGGATCTGGTTGCCATTGCGCTGACGCAGGCGGATGCTGAAAATGGCGCGATTTATGCTGCCAATGCGGATAATTTCAAATCCGAGATCAAAGGGTTGCAGGGCGAAATTGAACAAATGCTTTCGCCTGTGCGCGGCAAACCCTTCATCGTTTTCCACGATGCCTATCACTATTTCGAACATCATTTCGATATCGAAGCATCCGGAGCGCTGTCCGACACGGATGCTGCGGCCCCCAGTCCGGCCCGCGTCGCCGAAGTGCGGACGCTGGTGAACGATACGGGCGCGGTGTGTGCGCTGACCGAGCCGCAATTCAACCCGGCTATTCTGGATGCGGTCGGTATCGCCAACCGGGGTGAGCTTGACCCGATCGGCAGCACGCTCGAACCGGGGCCCATGCTCTATGAAACCCTGATGCGAAATCTATCAGCGTCGCTGCTCAATTGTCTGAAATAGAACGTTAAATCAGGGCACGTATTCGGAAATCAAGTCCGGAATGCGCGCCTTGAACTTGAAGAAACCGCGCGTCGCATGGGGCCATGCGGCGCGGTCGTACGGGCGCTGAACCTCGATCACCGGCGGGACGTCGTCACGGGCGCGCAAGGCGGACAAAAGGCTTGCGACAGGTCCAACCGGGGCATAAGCCGTCACGATTTGATCCAAGCCTTGGGCCCAATGTGCAATCGCCTCCGCCTTGGCCGTCACATCCGACACCGCCCCCAAACGCGCGCCGTATCGCGCTGTGGCATCAGCCAGCGCACCGGTGGCAAATTCATCCACATGCGGCGCAATCGCCAACGGCGACAGATCGGACCGCACGGTGACGCAAGCCGTTGCTTTCACGTCCAAACCCTGGTCCAGCACAAAACCGGGGCTGGTGTCTTCGTCGTGCAGGAGCAGGCCGGTGACACCGTTCGCAGGCACCGTACCAGACAGCGGCAGGGGCTGAGGCTCGGGCATTGGCTGCGCCGGCAGTGGCTCTGCAACCTGTGCCAGCCCGGTGGGGTGCGGAAACCGGTTCTGGGTGTATTTCGCGATGTTGTCGGGCCGGGCGAGGTAGGTCTTGCCCACCGTCTGTATCCCCGCCACCCAACGCCAGCTGAGCGTGTTGGACGCAGGGTCGCCATCGAGCAGATGCCGCAGAAAGAAATCCGCGCCCAATTCCCACGGCAACCGCAGGGTAAAGATCCAGATCGATGCAAACCACATGCGGGCATGATTGTGTAAATATCCTGTCTGAACAAGTTCTTGTGCCCATGTATTAAAGCAGTCTATTTCCGTTTCGCCACGGCACGCATCCTCCCAGCGTGCCCGCAGTCCAGCTTGCGTCTGCACCTCGTTCAGCGCGGACGACAAACTCGCGCGGTACATCGTCCAGACCTGGGGCCGCATCTCCAGCCAGCCTTTCCAATAGGTGCGCCAATAGACCTCCTGAATGAACTTTTCCGCCGCCGACGCACTGTGTCGCCCCAGCACGGAGCGCAGGACCTCCTCTTCGGTGATCAGGCGCGCGCGCAAGTACGGCGACAGCGTGGACACGCCGCTGTGCTGGCCGGGGCCCAGGTCATAGTTGCGCCGGGCGGCATAATCGCGCCCCGCGGCGGGCACAAAGCGGCGCAGGCGGTCAAGGGCTTTGGTCCGGGTGGGCGGGAATGTTTCAAGTGCAACGGTCATTGCCGTCCAGTTAGCGGGCGCAAGATGCGCTTCAACCGCTCGGGTGCTCTTGCAGGTCCCAAACGGCGATACTAAGACTCAGGTAACTTCTTTGCGGGTATGGTCTCGCAAAGTGTGACGAGGCAGGACACCATGCGCGATCCCATCGATCAATATTCCCATTTCACCAACAACCTGGTCCCCATGGTGGTCGAACAGACCAGCAGGGGTGAACGGGCCTATGACATCTTTTCGCGCCTGCTGAAGGAACGGATCATTTTCATCAACGGCCCGATCCACAGCGGCATGAGCCATCTGGTCGTGGCCCAGCTCTTGCACCTTGAGGCGGAAAACCCGTCCAAGGAAATCAGCATGTATGTGAACTCGCCCGGTGGCGAGGTGACGGCCGGTTTTTCCATCTATGACACGATGCAGTACATCAAGCCCAAGGTGTCCACGCTGATCTGCGGCATGGCAGCATCAATGGGGTCTGTGATCGCCATTGGCGGTGAGCCGGGCATGCGCTTTGCACTACCCAATTCCGAGGTGATGGTGCACCAGCCGTCGGGCGGCGCGCAGGGGATGGCCGCGGATATGCTGATCTCGGCACGGCACATCGAACGCACCCGCGAACGCATCTACCAGCTTTATGTCAAACATGCCGGTCAGGATTATGACACGGTGCAAAAGGCGCTGGATCGGGACACCTGGATGACCCCCGAAGAGGCCAAGGAGTGGGGTCATCTCGACGAGATCGTCGAGAACCGCGCCAAGGGCGATGACGACGACAGCTGACCAAAATCGCGCCGGTTTTCACGGTTGCGCGATTTGACCCAAGGGTCGGCTAAAAAGACGATTGTGGACCCCGCGGGGCTGTCTTAAGCTGGCAGTCAACGCGGGACACGCCGGATCATACCGGCACCTGGAATGGCGGCATCTGCCGGGAAGGACGCGACATGGCCTCGAATTCGGGCGGCGACAGCAAGAACACGCTCTATTGCAGCTTTTGCGGCAAGAGCCAGCACGAGGTGCGCAAACTGATTGCCGGTCCCACGGTGTTCATCTGTGATGAATGCGTGGAACTGTGCATGGACATCATCCGCGAAGAGACGAAGGCGTCCGGCCTGAAATCCACGGATGGCGTGCCTACACCCAAGGATATCTGCGGGGTTCTGGATGACTACGTGATCGGTCAGGCGATGGCCAAGCGCGTGTTGTCCGTTGCGGTGCACAACCACTACAAACGTTTGAACCATGCCCAGAAGGGCGGGGACATCGAACTGGCGAAATCCAACATCCTGCTGATCGGCCCCACGGGCTGCGGCAAGACATTGCTGGCCCAGACGCTGGCGCGCATTCTGGATGTACCGTTCACCATGGCCGATGCCACCACGCTGACCGAGGCGGGCTATGTCGGTGAGGACGTGGAAAACATCATCCTGAAGCTGTTGCAGTCGTCGGAATACAATGTTGAACGTGCACAGCGCGGCATCGTCTATATCGACGAGGTCGACAAGATCACGCGCAAGTCCGAAAATCCGTCGATTACCCGCGACGTGTCGGGCGAAGGCGTGCAGCAGGCGCTTTTGAAACTGATGGAAGGCACCGTGGCCTCCGTCCCACCGCAGGGCGGGCGCAAGCACCCGCAGCAGGAATTCCTGCAAGTGGACACCACGAATATCCTGTTTATCTGCGGTGGCGCCTTTGCAGGCCTCGACAAGATCATCGCACAGCGCGGCAAGGGGTCGGCCATGGGCTTTGGCGCCGATGTGCGCGATAATGACGAACGCGGCGTAGGCGAGGTGTTCACCGATCTCGAACCCGAAGATCTGCTGAAATTCGGTCTGATCCCGGAATTTGTCGGGCGTTTGCCTGTTCTGGCCACGCTCGAGGATCTGGACGAGGACGCGCTTGTCACCATCCTGACACAGCCCAAGAACGCGCTGGTCAAGCAGTACCAGCGCCTGTTCGAGCTGGAAGACACCGCGCTGACCTTTACCGAGGATGCGCTGAGTGCGATTGCGAAGCGCGCGATCGAACGCAAGACCGGGGCGCGGGGACTGCGCTCCATCCTCGAGGATATCCTGCTCGACACGATGTTCGAATTGCCCGGACTGGAGTCGGTGACCGAGGTTGTCGTCAACGAAGAGGCGGTGAATTCCGATGCCGCCCCGCTGATGATCCACGCGGATGCGGAAAAGGAACCGGCCAGCGCAGGCTGAGCCGTCGAAACAGGGCGGACGGGTTCCGCCCTTTTCTTTGGCTGAATAGTTAGCCATATGGATAACTTTTTTGCCCGTCGCCTGAATTCCTGTGTTACTTAGCCATATGGCTTACGAATCAACAGACACCATCACGCCCGTCTTCGGCGCCTTGGCCGACCCAACCCGCCGGGCCATCCTGCACGCATTGGCCCGCGGGCCGCGATCGGTGTCGGACCTTGCCGCGGATCACGACATGGCGCTGCCCAGTTTTCTCAAACACATCGGCAAACTGGAAAAATCGGGCCTTGTCACCAGCGACAAACAGGGCCGGTCGCGCATGTGCCGCTTGCGCCCCGACGGGTTTGCCCCGGCGCAAAACTGGCTGGCGCAGGAACAGGCACGGTGGGGCGGGGCGTTGGATCGGTTGGCCATGCACCTGGAAACACTGGAAAAAGGACCAAGGCAATGACTGCTGTGTTCGGAACACTCAATTTTGACCGCCATGTACCGGTCGCCGCATCCCGCGTATTTTCGGCCCTGGTCTCGCCCGAGGACCGCATGGCGTGGGGCCCACCCGACACCGGCTCCATCGTGGTGATCACGGACCAACCCGCCCCGGCCGAAGGGGTGCGCGAGCTGTCCAAGTGCGGGCCGCGTGACAACCCTTACGTCGACGTGGCCACTGACTGGGTTCTGATCGACGCGCCACGCCGCCTGATCTTTGCCGAAACGCTGCTAGCCGAAGGTGAGATCCTGGGCACCAGCCTTGCGACCTACGAGCTGACCGAGGCCAGTGGGGGCACGGACCTGCGCCTGACGGTGCAGCTGGTGAATTTTGCCGGAGAAGAAATGATGGGCGAATTCGAAGGTGGCTGGACCCACGCGCTCAACAATCTGACCGCGCATTTCTGAGACTGGTTGACCCCACAGCGCAGCCTTGGCCATATGCGGAAAATTGCATGGACCGAGGATATCATGACACTCAAACGCATTCACTCAGGCGGCCCGTTCGAGGCTAAAATCGGCTATTGCCGCGCGGTCGTGGCGGGCGACTGGGTGCATGTGGCGGGCACCGTGGGGCAGGGCGACACGGTCGTTGATCAGTGCCGCGACGCGCTCGCCACAATCCACGGTGCGCTTAAGGAGGCGGGCGCGGATTGGAAGGATGTGGTTCGCGTCACCTACATGCTGCCGGACCGTGCGGAGTTCGAACCCTGCTGGCCCGCGCTGCGCGACGCCTTTGGCGACAACCCGCCCGCCGCTACGATGATCGAATGCGGGCTGCTTGACCCGAAATTCCGCATCGAGATCGAAGTGACCGCCTATTTGCCGGCTGGCTGACGCCCATGCGCGCGCGTGTCCACTGGACGCCGCGCGCGCGATGCGGCATAGACGGGAACAAAGCGTCGGAGGCGATACATGGGCATTCTCAACACTCTGCTGCGAGCGGTGACCTGGTGGAACGGGCAAACGCTGAACACGCAGCTGTTCACGTGGCGCAAGGGCGTGCGCGTCGGCGAAGATGCGCAAGGCAACGTGTTCTACAAAACGCAGGACGACAGCAAACGCTGGGTCATCTTCAATGGCGAAGCCGAGGCAAGCCGCGTGGATCCCGAATGGCACGGCTGGCTGCACCGCACCTGGAACGAGCCGCCCACCGACAAACCGCTGCCGCGCAAGGACTGGGAAAAACCGCACCAGCCCAACTTGACCGGCACCGCGATGGCCTACGCGCCCGCGGGCTCGATCCGGCGGGCTGACCCTGCGGACCGCTCCGATTACGAAGCGTGGACACCCGAGTAAATGTCCGAGAACACCACCGAGGTTCTGGTTGGCGGCGTCGTACTTGCGGCGGCCATCGGCTTCGCCATCTATGGTGCGCAGGTTGCGGGCCTGGGCAGCACGGGTGGGGCCAACTATCCACTGTCAGCCAGCTTTCGCAGCCTTGAAGGTGTGGGCGTGGGCACCGACGTGCGGTTGGCGGGGGTCAAGGTCGGCACCGTGACGGATGTGGCGCTGAACCCCGAAACCTACCGCGCGGACACGGTTGTGGCCTTGCGCTCGGACACGCAAATCCCGGATGACAGCGCGATCATCATCAGCTCCGAAGGGCTCTTGGGCGGCAACTTTGTCGAGATCGTCCCCGGCGGGTCACCGTTCTATTTCGAAGCGGGCGACGAAATCACGGACACGCAAGGGTCGGTCAGCCTGATCTCGCTTCTGCTCAAATTCGTGTCCGGTGGCGACAGCGAATGAAACGGCTGTTGGCGGCGATGCTGATCTGTGCCGGTACAGCGCACGCACAGCAGCAAACCCAGACAGCGACCGGTGCAATTTTGCGCGGTCTCGATAAGTTCAGCGGTGATGTCGTCGACATTCAGCTGCCCGCAGGTCGCACGGTTCAGTTCGAGCGGCTTAACATCTCGCTGACCGAATGCCGCTATCCGGCAGGCAACCCGTTTGGCAATGCCTATGCGGGCCTGCAAATCACCGAGATTGGCCGCGAGGGCGTGGTGTTTTCAGGCTGGATGATCGCCTCGGCCCCTGCGCTCAACGCGATGGAGCACGCCCGCTATGACGTCTGGGTGATCCGCTGCACCACATCCTGAAGCGTCGCAACGGGCACATCCGAAAACTGATTGCGCCCGGCGAGCGCCCGGTCCAGCCGTTTGTGATATTGCCCCCGCGTGATCTCGATCCCGCCAAGGCTGGCCAGATGCGGCGTCAGGAACTGGGTGTCGAACAGGGAAAACCCGCTGCGGTTCAGGTGATCCACCGCTGCGGCCAGCGCCATCTTTGACGCATTTGTCCGCCGTGAAAACATGCTTTCCCCGAAAAACGCGCCGCCCAGCGTGACGCCATAGACGCCCCCAACCAGCGTGGCGCCCTCCCAGATCTCAAAGGAATGGGCGTCGTCCGACATGTGCAACTCTATGTAAAGACGCCGGATTTCCGGGTTGATCCACGTATCTGCACGATCGGCGCAACCGTCCAGAACGCCACAGAAATCGCTGTCGATGCGCAGGGCCCAATCGGTGCGGCGCATGGCGCGTGCAAGAGACCGCGACATGTGGAACCCGTCCAGCGGCAGCACGCCGCGCAACCGCGGGTCCACCCAGAACACCTCCGGATCGTCCCGCGATTCCGCCATCGGAAAGATGCCCGACGCATATCCCTTGAGAAGCAAATCTGTGGTGATCTGAAAATCCTGCATGGTTCTCTTGTCTATGGCCCGCGCCCTGAAACGTAAAAGGGCCGCCAAGAGGGGCGGCCCTTCGCATCATACGCTCCGTCTTACCAGTCTGTCTGTTGTTCCAGCCAGTGTTCGAGCCAGTGAATGTTGTAGTCGCCCGTGTGGATGTCCTTTTCCGCGAGCAATGCGTGAAACAAGGGCACAGTTGTGTCGACACCATCGATGATCAGCTCGCCCAGGGCCCTGTTCAGACGCGCCAGCGCCTCGGCCCGGTCGCGGCCATGCACGATCAGCTTGCCGATCAGGCTGTCGTAATAGGGCGGGATCCGGTAGCCGTCATACAGCGCGGAATCGATCCGCACGCCAAGTCCACCGGGCGCATGGTATTGCGTGATCCGACCGGGCGAGGGCGAAAAGTTCGGCAGCTTTTCCGCGTTCAGGCGCACTTCGATGGAGTGGCCGTTGATCTCGAGGTCGTCCTGCTGGAACGTCATGTCCAGTCCAGAGGCCACGCGGATCTGTTCGCGCACCAGATCGACGCCGAAAATGGCCTCTGTTACCGGGTGTTCGACTTGGAGGCGCGTATTCATCTCGATGAAATAGAATTCGCCGTTCTCGTAAAGAAACTCGATGGTGCCCGCGCCGATATAGTTGATCTTGGCCACGGCGTCGGCACAGACTTTGCCGATGGCCGCGCGCTCTTCGGCGGAGATCGCAGGGCCGGGGGCCTCTTCGAACACCTTCTGGTGGCGCCGTTGCAGCGAACAGTCGCGTTCGCCCAGATGCACGGCGCGGCCTTTGCCATCGCCAAACACCTGGATTTCGATGTGGCGCGGCGTGGTCAGGTATTTTTCGATATAGACTTCGTCATTGCCGAACGCCGCCTTGCCCTCGGCCCGCGCGGTCATGAACGCGCTTTCCATGTCGGCGGCGGTTTGCGCCACCTTCATGCCCCGCCCGCCGCCACCGGCGGTGGCCTTGATGATGACCGGGTATCCCATGTCCTCGCCTAAGGCCTTGGCCTCGTCCAGCGTGGCCACGCCGCCATCCGATCCGGGCACGCAAGGCACACCCAGCGCCTTCATCGTGTCCTTGGCGGTGATCTTGTCGCCCATGACGCGGATATGTTCAGCGGTGGGGCCGATAAAGGTCAGGCCGTGATCTTCGACGATCTGCACGAATTGCGCGTTTTCGGACAGGAATCCGTAACCGGGGTGAATCGCCTCGGCGCCGGTGATCTCGCAGGCCGAGATGATGGCCGGAAAGCTGAGGTAGGATTGCGGCGATGCGGGTGGGCCAATGCACACGCTTTCGTCGGCCATGCGCACGTGCATGGCGTCCGCATCGGCGGTGGAGTGGACGGCAACCGTCGCGATGCCCATTTCACGGGCGGCGCGGATCACCCGCAGGGCAATCTCTCCGCGGTTGGCGATCAGGATCTTGTTGAACATGACGCGCCCCTTATTCGAGGATCACAAGCGGTGCACCGAATTCCACGGCGGCCCCATCGTCCACCAGAATGCGTTTGACCGTACCGGCGCGCGGGGCCGGGATGTGGTTCATTGTCTTCATCGCCTCGACGATCAGCAGCGTGTCGCCTTCGCTGACCTGCTGGCCCACCTTGATGAAAGACGGCGCGCCGGGTTCGGCCTGCATGTAGACGGTGCCAACCATGGGCGAGGTGACCGCGCCGGGATCGCTTGCGGGATCTGCGGCGGCCTGGGGCGCTTCGCTCGGGGCGGCGGCAACGGGGGCCGCGACAGCGACCGGGGTCGGGGCTGCGACCTGTGCGGTGACGGCCTGTGCCGTGTGGCGCGATACGCGCACATTCAGGCTGTCGTCTTCGCCATATTCGCGTTTGACCTGCAACTCGGTCAGATCGTTTTCCCGCAGCAGTTCGGCCAGAGCCTGAATAAAGGCCACATCTGCATCATGATTGCTTTTTGTCATTGTCGTCCTCAACCGATTGCAACGGCCACGCCTTCGTTGAAGCGCGCCGCAAGCTCAGCGCCGCTTATAGCGGGCGAAACGGGCAGAGGAAAGCATCCTTGATGACGTGAGGGCATGCAAGCCGCCGGAAAACGGCTGTGCCGCCCCTGTGAGGGCGGCACGGGATGTCACCGATGCGGGCGTTAGAGAATGAAGTCGTCCGCCGTCAGACTGTTCTCTTCGACGTTGTTGAGGCGCAGGGAATTGATCCGGCCGGCGCTCAGATCGCTCATCCCGATGGTGGCATAAAGCGCGTCGAGGTTCACGAAAGCGTTGCCGCCCACATACGTCGTGACCGAGTCGATCAGCGCATCCACGCCCAGAGCTTCGACGGCGCCGGGAACGGCGGGAACAAAGGACGAGGCAAGCACAATCACGTCTCCGTCACGGAAATCGGTGATCACATCCCGGCCGCTGCCGCGCTCGAAGATAAAGACATCGTCGCCCGATCCGCCGCTCAGCGTGTCATTGTCATTGCCACCGATCAGCGTGTCTTGCCCGCTGCTGCCAAGCAGCTTGTCCCGGCCATCGCCGCCAACCAGCACGTCGCTGCCGCGGCCTGCGTTCAGGAAATCGTTGCCGATGCCGCCTTGCAGATCGTCCGCGCCATCGTTGCCAAAGATCCTGTCATTGCCGTCATTGCCCTGCAACAGGTCCTGTCCGTCACCGCCCGAGATCACGTCGTTGGCGGTCCCGCCGCGTACGGTGTCGTCGCCCGTGCCGCCGCGGATGCTGCTGGCTGTCGCATCCGACTGCTCCGCGACATAGAGGTCGTCCCCGCTCCCGAGAAAGACATGGCCGACAGAACCGGTGTTGATAACGATGTCGTCGCCCGATCCCATGATCAGCCGTTCCGACACTGTCCCCGTGCTGGTCTGGACAAAGATGTCGTCGCCGCCGCCCATACGGATATCGCCGTCAATCAGGCCGGAATTGAGGATGTAATCTGCGCCGCCACCCAGCTGGATGTCGCCGTTGATGATACCGTCATTGGTGATCAGCCTTTGGCCCGTACCGGTCACCTGAATGACCGTCTCGGCGCGGCCACTGCTGCCGATAATGCCGGTGTTGGAAATGATCACATCCGCCGTGCCATTTCCGGAAATGAAATCGCGCACGATCCCGTCATTGAGAACCAGGCTTTCCAGATCGCCCAAAAGCCCGAAATTCCGCGCTTCGCCAATCTCCTGTTCAATCAGGAAAACCGGCGCAAAATCGATTGTATATCCTTGGAGCAATCCCATTGATGCTCCGAATAAAAGTGCGTCCAATTGTGTTTCTGCAGCAGTTGTCATGACAAAATCCCCCAGGTGTCTGCCTTAATTGTGCCTTAAAATTGCCTTATTTGCCACCGTCGCAGGGCGCTGTTTCCAACGGGGAAACAAACCTTCGGCAGAGGCAGGAAAGCACAAAAAAACCGGCCAATCGGGCCGGTTTTTCTATTCGAAGTTGAAGAATGAGGCTTAAATGGCCAGATATTCCGCGCGCAATTCCGCATTTTCCAGAACTTCGGCGGCGGTGCCGTCGAAAACAATTCCGCCCGTGTCCAAAATTACGGCACGATCCGCCAATTGCAGGGCACGCACCGCATTCTGTTCGACGATTACAGTGGTGATTCCCTGTTCCTTGATGATGCCCAGTGTCTTTTCGATCTCGTCCACAATCACCGGGGCCAAACCTTCGTAGGGTTCGTCCAGAAGCAGCACCTTGATGTCACGGGCCAGCGCACGGGCGATGGCCAGCATCTGCTGCTCGCCGCCCGACAGGGTCGTACCTTCCTGGGTGCGGCGTTCGCCAAGGCGCGGGAACAGGTCATAGAGCCGCTCGATCGACCAGCCGATGGGTGGCGCGATCTGGGCCAACTTGAGGTTCTCCTCGACCGTGAGGCCGGGAATGATCCGGCGATCTTCTGGCACAAGGCCCAGACCGGCCTGGCTCGCCTCGTGGCTGGCCATCTTGTGCAGCGGCTGGTGGTCCAGCCAGATCTCGCCATGGGTGACCTCAGGATCGCCGATGCGCGCGATGGACCGCAGCGTGGATGTCTTGCCGGCGCCGTTACGGCCCAGAAGGGCGAGGATCTCGCCCTCGTGCACGTTAAAGCTGATGCCCTGCACGATATAGCTTTCGCCGTAATAGGCATGCATGTCCCACACGCTCAGGAATGCGGGGGCGGTCTGGGCGTGGTTGATGCCCTTGGAAAAGTCGGGTTTGACGTTCATGTGTCCGTCCTTAATTTTGAGCCGGTGGTGGGCAAATTGCCCACCCTACCGGGTGCCGGGAGTAGGGTGGGCAATCTGCCCACCGCCTATGCCGCGTCCTGCGTTTCGCCCAGATAGGCTTCGCGCACCTTGGGGTGGCCCTTGATGTTGTCGGGCGTGTCTTCGACCAGAGGGGTGCCTTGCGCCAGCACGGTGATCCGTTCGGCCAGGCTGAACACCACATGCATGTCGTGTTCGATGATCGAGATGGTGATGTCGCGGTCGTCCTTGATCTGCTTGAGCAGGTCGATGGTATTGTTGGTGTCCGCGCGTGCCATGCCCGCCGTCGGCTCATCCAGCAACAACAGTCGCGGTTCCTGCGCCAGGCACATGCCGATTTCGAGCCGCCGCTTGTTGCCGCGCGACATGGTGGCGGCGGTCTCGCCGCGCGCATCGGCCATGTTCATCTCTTCCAGCATCTGCTCGGCCTTCTCGATGATCTCGCGGTCCTTCATCATTGCCGCGAATGCGTTGGGCGTGAACGCCCCGTCGCGCTTGGCAAAGCAGGGGATCATCATGTTTTCCAGCACCGACAGATCGCCAAAGATCTCGGGGGTCTGGAACACGCGGGAAATGCCCATCTGGTTGATCTCGTAGGGCTTGCGGCCCAGCACGGATTGACCGTCAAACATGACCGACCCGGTGTCGGGGATCAGCTTGCCCACCAGACAGTTCAACAGGGTGGACTTGCCTGCGCCATTCGGCCCGATGATCGCATGGACAGAATTCTCGGCCACGCTAAGGTTGACATCCCCCAGCGCTTGCAGACCGCCGAACCGTTTGCCCACGTTTTTGACTTCAAGGATACCCATTGTGTTTTCTCCTTATTCCGCAGGTGTGGTTTTGCCGTCAGGCGTGTCTGTGGTCTTTTTCTTGCGACCGAACAGGCGGGCGATGCGTTGGCCGCCTTCGACCAGGCCACCGGGCAGGAAGATCACGACCAGCATGAAGATCAGGCCCAGCGTCAGGTGCCAGCCCTTGCCGATGAAGGGATAGATCAGCGCCACCACGAAGTCTTCGAGCCCGTCGGGCAGGAAGGCGAACCAGGTGTGCAGGATGTCCGAGTTGATCTTGGACAGGATGTTTTCCATGTACTTGATCGCACCCGCACCCAGCACCGGGCCAATCAGCGTGCCGACACCGCCCAGGATGGACATCAGGACGACTTCGCCGGATGCGGTCCAGAACATGCGTTCCGCGCCCACCTGCGTGTCCATCGCCACCATCAGGCCACCGGCCAGACCGGCATACATGCCCGAGATCACAAAGGCGGCCAGTGTGTAAGGCTTGGAGTTCAGGCCCGTGTAGTTCAGGCGCTGCTGGTTCGATTTCACCGCCCGCAGCATCATGCCAAAGGGCGAGCGGAAGATGCGGATCGACAGGTAGAAGGCCAGCAGCATCACGATGCCCGCGAGGTAGTAGCCCACATTGAAGGTGAACACCCATGCCCCGACACCGAGGTCAAAGCTTGATCCCATCTCCAGCCCGAAGAGGTTGGCCTTGGGCGTTGCCCCTTCGGCCAGCGCGCCGTCCAGAACGCGGGGGTCGTTGACCTTGGGTTGCAGGCCCGTCTCGCCGCCCGTGATCGGTGTCAGCACCGAATAGGCGAGGCTGTAGGACATCTGCGCAAAGGCCAGCGTCAGGATCGAGAAGTAGATGCCCGAGCGCCGCAGGCTGATCCATCCGACCGCAAGGCTGAACAGGCCCGCGACGATCACCGACACGATGATGGCCGGGACGACGTTCATGGTCAGCAGCTTCATCATCCAGATGGCGGCGTAAGAGCCGACACCGAGGAACGCGGCGTGACCGAACGAGAGGTAACCGGTCAGGCCGAACAGGATGTTGAAGCCGATGGCAAAGATCCCGAAGATCACGAAACGCTGCATCAGGTCGGGATAGCCCGCGTTGAATTGCGCCAGGCCGGAACCTTCGGGAAAGGGGTTGAGGATGAAGGGGGCCAGCGCCACGAGGATGGCCACCAGGATGAGCAGGCGGGTGTCTTTTGCGTCCAATCCGAACATGGGTCAGTCCTCCATCACGCCCTTGCGGCCCATAAGGCCCCGAGGACGGGTCAACAGAATGATGATGGCCACCAGGTAGATGACGATCTGGTTGATGCCGGGCAACACGTCCAGCACCTGGCGCATCGAGGCAAAGCTTTCGAGGATGCCGAGCAGGAAGCCGGCGGCGACGGCGCCGGGCAGGGAGCCCATGCCGCCCACGACCACCACGACGAAGGACAGCACGAGGAAGTCCATGCCCATGTGGTAGTTGGGCGAGTTGATGGGCGTGTACATGACACCCGCAAGGCCCGCGACAGCGGCGGCAATGCCGAACATCAGCGTAAAGCGGCGGTCGATGTTGATGCCCAGCAGCTGCACGGTCTCGCGGTCTGCCATACCGGCCCGCACGACCATGCCGAAGGTGGTGAATTGCAGGAAGGCAAACACGGCACCGATGATGATGGCAGCAAAGCCGAAGTAGATGATGCGCCAGTAGGGGTAGATGATGACGTTCGGGTCAAAGCCCAGCATCGCCCCGAAATCGAACGACCCTTTGAACGCGTCGGGTGCGGGGGTCGGAATGGGGTTTGCGCCGTAGTAGAACTTGATGATCTCTTGCAGGACGATGGCAAGGCCAAAGGTCACGAGGATCTGGTCGGCGTGCGGGCGTTTGTAGAAATGCTTGATCAGGCCGCGTTCCATGATGACGCCGATGGCGATCATCACCGGAATGGCAAAGATGATGGACAGCGGCACAGCCCAGTCGATGATGGCGTCCCCGGTGGCCTGACCGAACCAGTCATAGACGTAAGGGACGTCGACCTTGAGGGGGTTGCCGAGGAAGTCTTTTTGCGTGTCGTCGATGACGGTATGGCTCGCCGAGATGATGCGGCTGAGGGTCACGGCGCAGAATGCACCGATCATGAACAGCGCCCCGTGGGCAAAGTTCACGACACCCAGCGTGCCGAAAATCAGCGTGAGACCCAGCGCGATCAGCGCATAGGCCGAGCCCTTGTCGAGCCCGTTTAGAATTTGAAGGACGATCGCTTCCATCGGCTTAACCTTTGGTTGAGAGAGACGTGTCCCCGCGGGGACAGAGGGGTGGGCATGACTGCCCACCCAATGTTTTCAATGGCTTATGCGCCGGGGTTGCAGGAGCCCAGCTCGCCACCGAAGATCGACGCGTCGTATGTCACCTGGCTTGTCGGTGTGATTTCGACGATTTCGAGAAGGTCGAACTCGGACGTCGGGTTCTCTTTACCCTTCACGACGAGCACGTCCTTGAAGCACTGGTGGTCTTCGCCACGATAGAGCGTTGGACCGTTGCCCATGCCGTCGAACTGGAAGTCTTCGAGCGCTTCGGCAACCGCACAGGGGTTGAACGACCCGGCACGTTCCACGGCATCTGCATAGAGCAGGGCCTGAACGTAGCATGTGTGCGCGGCCTGGCTCGGCGGGAAGCCGTACTTGGTGCCGAAGGATTGCACGAATGCTTTGGAGCCTTCGTCCTGCAGCGACCAGTGCCAGTTTGTCGAACCGAAGATGCCTTTGACGTTTGCGCCAGCACCCTTCGCCATCAGGCGGGAGTAGAGCGGAACGACGATCTCGAAGTTCTTGTTGTTCACCAGCTTGTCGCGCAGGCCGAACTGAACCGCGTTGGTCAGCGAGTTCACCATGTTCCCGCCGTAGTGGTTCAGAACCAGAACGTCGGCACCGGACTGCAGAACAGGCGCGATGTAGGACGAGAAGTCTGTTTGTGTCAGCGGCGTTTTCACAGCTGCAACAGTTTCCCAACCCATGGCTTCGGTCGATGTGCGCACGGCTTCTTCTGTGGTGTAACCCCAGTTGTAGTCGGCGGTCAGGTGATAGGCCTTGCGGTCCGTGCCGTAGTTGTTGGCAAGGATGGGCGCGAGGGCCGCACCGGACATGTAGGAGTTGAAGAAGTGGCGGAAGCCATTCGCCTTCTTGTCCTTGCCGGTGGTGTCGTTGGAGTGGGTCAGACCCGCCATGAAGATGACGCCTGCCTCTTGGCAGAGCGCCTGCACGGCCACGGCCACGCCCGAGGACGAACCGCCCGTGATCATCACGGCACCGTCTTTTTCGATCATCGACCGGGCCGAAGCGCGGGCGGCGTCAGATTTCGTCTGCGTGTCACCTGTGACGTATTCGACTTTCTTGCCCAGGATACCGTTGCCTTGCAGGGCCTTGGACGAGAACGTGTTCATCAGGCCGCCGTCGCCGCCACCGTTCAGGTGCTCGACCGCGAGTTCGTAGGCGCGCAGTTCGTCCGCACCTTCGTCCGCGTAGGGGCCGGACTGCGGCACGTTGAAGCCGAGTGTGACCGAGCTGCCGGTGGGGGCGTTGGTAAAGCCCGAGTGGCCATCGGCACGCAGATACGTCGGCAGTGTCAGGCTTGCAGCACCGGCAACTGCGCCGGTCTGGATCAGACCGCGACGTGTCAGATTCATTTTGGACATAAATATCCTCCCATGTGTTGATTTGCGCACCCCCGCTCCTCAACGGGGCTGCGCCACACCTTTTGGTGCAAATGTGTTATGGGGCAAAGTCAGAAAATTGCGCAATAAACCCCTTGTTTTTCACAACTATTTTGTAAACATATGCACAATACGGCGGTATACATTGTAAATTTTCTTATGTTGCATCGCAGAAACGCCTTGAAATAGCAGGCAAAGGAACGGGGGCGCGCCATGGCACGCGAGGGGCTGACCGGAACACGCATTCGCGAACGCCGCGTGATGGTGGGGGCGAAACAATCCAATCTGGCGCGCCAGATCGGGATCTCGGCCTCGTATCTGAACCTGATCGAACACAATCGCCGCAGAATCGGCGGCAAGCTGCTGTTGGATATCGCAGCGGCGCTGGGGGTCGAGGCCTCGGCGCTGACCGAAGGGGCGGAGGCCGCGCTGATCGCGACGCTGCGCGAGGCCGCGTCGGGCGCGCGCATGCCCGAGACGGAGATAGAGCGGGCCGAGGAATTCGCGGGCCGGTTTCCCGGCTGGGCCGACACGCTGGCCACGGCGCACCGCAAGATTGCCGCCCTCGAACGTACGATCGAGACATTGAGCGACCGGTTGGCCCATGACCCTGCGCTTGCCGCGTCCGTGCACGAGGTACTGTCCACTGCGGCCTCGATTCGTTCGGCGGCGTCTATCCTGGCCGAGGACAAGGACCTGGCGCCCGAATGGCAGGAACGGTTTCACACCAATATCGATGCGGACAGCCGTCGCCTCGCCGAAAGTTCCAAGGCGCTGGTCGGGTTTCTGGATGCAGAGACGGGCGATGCGGCGGGGTCAAGTTCCCCGCAGGAGGAGGTCGAGGCCTTTCTCGAGGCGCGCAACTATGGCTTTGCCGATATCGAGGATGGCCGCGCGCAGGTCGATGATCTGGTGGCGCAGGATCCCGCGCTGACCTCGGTGGCGGCGCGGCACATCGCGCGCGGCGTGCTGGAGCGGGTGCGGGCCGACAGCGCGCGGGTTGCGATGGCGGATCTGGAACAGGCGCTGGCGCAGGGCCCGCTGGATCCGCTGGCGTTGGCGCAGGCCTTTGACGTGTCCGTGCCATGCATCCTGCGCCGCTTGGCGGCGGCGCCAACGCTGACATGCGGGCTGGTGGTGGCGGACCGGTCGGGGTCGCTGCTGTTTCGCAAGGCGGTGCAGGGATTCACCATCCCGCGCTATGGCCCGGCCTGTCCACTTTGGCCGCTGTTCGAGGCGCTGAGCGTGCCGGGTCAGATGTTGCAGCAGCGCGTTTCGATGTCGGGCGCGTCCGATGTACAGTTCGACTGCTATGCTGCGGCGGAGTTCACCGGCCCCGCAACGCTGAACGCGCCGCCGTTGGCGCAGGCCACGATGCTGGTTCTGCCCGTATCGACGGGGGCCGCACGTGAGGAGGGGACCGTCAAGAATGTGGGGGCGGCCTGCCGGATCTGCCCGGTGCGGGCCTGTGCGGGGCGGCGTGAGCCGTCGATCCTCAGCGACGGCTTCTGAGCTTTTGACAGGTCCGGCAAATCGGCACATAGTGCGCGCGTACCGCAGACGGGGAACACCCCGCACCGTCGGTGCACCGAAGGGGAGGATTGCAGCGATGGGCAAGCATGTGCTGCTCGTTGAGGACGAGATCAACATCATAGAGGCCATACGGTTCCTGCTCAGCCGCGAGGGCTGGCAGGTGGACACCCATTCCGATGGCGCAACGGCGCTTGCCATGATCCGGGACATGCGACCCGATCTCGTGGTGCTGGATTACATGCTGCCGGGCAAGAGCGGCCTCGATATCCTGACCGAATTGCGGGCCGATCCCGAGTTCACGTCACTGCCGGTGCTGATGCTGACCGCGCGCGGCCAGTCGCGCGACCGCGAGATGGCGGAAAAGGCGGGCGTGAGCCGGTTCATGACCAAGCCGTTCTCCAATACCGAAGTCATGACGGCCGTGCGGGATCTGGTTCAGCTGGCGCAATGACGGAACAGGGCCCACCGCCGATATTCCTGGAACGCCGCAGTTATCGCCGCCGCCGGATGATGGATGCGCTGCGGCTGTTGCCCGTTGTGGGCGTGTTGCTGTGGTTGCTGCCGATGTTCTGGCCCAAGGCGTCGGACGGGCCGGCGGCGCCCGCGCCCTTGGCCATGTCAGATGCGATTGTCTATGTGTTTTGCGTCTGGGTGGCCCTGATCGCAGGCGGTGCCGCGCTGTGGTGGGCGCTGCGGCCTCCCAATGGAGATGGCCCCGAGGATCCCGCGCGAGAGGACCGCTGATGGCGTCGATCAATCAGCTGGTCGCGGTCAGCCTCGGCTATGTCGCGTTCCTCTTTGCCATTGCGTTCTTTGCCGAGCGTGCCGCCGTGCGCGGGCGGGGCGGGTGGCTGCGGTCGCCGCTGGTCTACACGCTGTCTTTGTCGATCTACTGCACCGCGTGGACGTTTTACGGCGCGGTCGGCTATGCCGCGCGGTCGGGCATGGAGTTCGTGACGATCTATCTGGGGCCCAGCCTTGTGATGATCGGCTGGTGGTGGGCCCTGCGCAAGCTGGTGCGGATTGGCCGCGTGCACCGTGCGACATCCGTCGCTGACCTGATATCGGCGCGCTATGGCAAGTCGAACCTGCTGGCCAGCGTGGTGACCGTCATGGCCGTGATCGGGGTCACGCCCTATATCGCGCTGCAATTGCAGTCGGTGACCCTGTCGTTGTCGATCTTTTCGCCGCCCGAAACGGCGGGCAGTCTGAACCAGTTTCAGGCGGCCTTTTGGGTGGCCTTTGGTCTGGCGATTTTTACCGTGCTCTTTGGCACGCGCAACCTGAACGCAAACGAACGGCACGACGGCGTTGTCATCGCCATCGCGGTGGAGGCGGTGGTCAAGCTGGTGGCATTGCTGGCGGTCGGCATCTTCGTGGTCTGGGGCATTGCGGGCGGCATCGGCCCGATGATGGACCGCATCGACAGTTCGCCGATCGGGGAATGGAACATGGACCGCAGCCGTTGGGTCGCTTTGACCGCGCTGTCGGCGGCGGCCTTTCTGGCGCTGCCGCGCATGTTTCAGGTGATGGTGGTCGAGAACGAGGACGAGCGGCACCTGCAAATCGCAAGCTGGGCCTTTCCGCTGTACCTGATGCTGATGAGCCTGTTCGTGGTGCCCATCGCGGTGATCGGCCTTGATCTGCTGCCTGCAGGGTCCAACCCCGATCTGTTCGTGCTGACCGTGCCGCTGGCCGAGGGGCGCGTCGGGTTGGCCACGCTCAGCTTTCTGGGCGGGTTTTCGTCGGCGACGTCGATGGTGATCGTGGCGACGCTGGCGCTGTCAACCATGGTGTCGAACCACGTGGTGATGCCTGTGTGGCTGAATGCGCGGGCCGAGGGCGCGCAAGTGTCGGGGGACGTGCGCGACGTGGTCATCCTGTCGCGGCGCGCGTCGATCCTGATGATCATCGGCCTTGGATACCTGTATTACCGGTTCTCGGGCGGTGGGGCGGCGCTGGCGGCGATTGGCCTGATCTCCTTTGTGGGCGTGGCCCAGTTTCTGCCCGCCATGTTCGGCGGCATCTTTTGGCGTGGGGCGACGCGCTGGGGTGCGCTGGCGGGGTTGCTTGTTGGATTTGCGGTCTGGGTGTTCTGTTCGCTTCTGCCCAGTTTCGGCCCCGGCACCGTGCTGAGCGTTGCGACCTTTGACGGTGGCCTCTGGGGGCTGGGATGGCTGCGGCCGCAGGCGCTGTTCGGGATCGAGGGGATCGATCCGACGGTACACGCGGTGGTGTGGTCGCTGACCCTGAACATCACGGCCTTTGTCGCGGTGTCGCTGGTCACTTTCCCGGACCCGCTGGAGCGGTTGCAGGGCGCGCAGTTTGTCAACGTGTTCGACCATTCCACGCAGGCGCGCGGGTGGGACGCGGCCCTGGCCACATCCGAGGACCTTATGATCATGTCTCAGCGGATCCTGGGTGCGGACGAGGCGCAGCGCCTGTTCCGCGCTGAGGCGAACCGGCAAGGGATGCCGGGCCAATTGCCCGAACCGACGCAAGGGTTCCTGCAACATCTCGAACGCGAACTGGCGGCCTCTGTTGGCGCTGCGACCGCGCATGCGATGATCAGCCAGCTGGTCGGGGGCGCGTCCGTGTCGGTGCAGGATCTGATGGCCGTGGCGGATGAAAGCGCGCAGATCCTCGAATACTCAAACCAGTTGGAGGCCAAATCCGCCGAGCTGACCCAGACGGCGGGCAAGCTGCGCGAGGCCAACGAAAAGCTGACGGCCCTGTCGGTGCAAAAAGACGCGTTCCTGAGCCAGATCAGCCACGAATTGCGCACGCCCATGACCTCGATCCGGTCCTTTTCCGAGATCCTGCGCGACACGGAAGGGTTGGGGCAGGTGGAAAAGACGAAATACGCCTCGATCATCCATGGCGAGGCCATCCGCCTGACGCGGCTGTTGGATGACTTGCTGGATCTGAGTGTGCTGGAAAACGGGCAGGTCAACCTGAACCTTGAGACCGGCAAGCTGGGCGATGTGCTGGAGCAGGCCGTGATGGCCACCCAAGCCGGGCCAAGTGGCGCATTGACGATCCGGCGTCGCCACGTCAACGAAGGCGTGATGCTCAGCACCGATCTGGACCGTTTGAGCCAGGTCTTTATCAACCTGATCTCGAATGCGCAGAAATATTGCGATGCGGATGCGCCGCGTTTGGATATCGACGTGCGTGACGGGGCAGGGCGCACCGAGGTGGCATTTCACGACAATGGCACGCCCATCGCAGCGGAGGCGCACGCGCTGATCTTTGAGAAATTTGCTAGGCTCAACGATCAGGATGGCTCTGGTGCGGGGCTGGGTCTGGCGATCTGCCGCGAGATCATGACGCGCCTGGGCGGCGACATCACCTATCACGCCGAAGCGGCGGGCAATACGTTCGTGGTGCATCTGCCCGCACAGGCGGCATGACCCTGGCAAAGGTTATCTTTTGGCCGGAAATAAAGTGGTTGGTAACCAATCGCGCCTAAGTCTGACGCCAACGCGAACAGCAGATGTGTCGGAGGACATGGGCGACACCGCAACACAGAATGTCTTGGGACGTATCGCGGCCGCGGGCCGCGAAGAGCGGAAGGCGCGCGCCATGACGCTGCAAAAGGCGTTGCGCGTGACCCTGGCCAAGGTGGCGGATGCGCTGATGGACCTGCCCATGGCGGTGATCGGCGCGGTGGTGCAGGCGGTGGATGGCGACGCGGTGGAGGCCGTGTTTTCAGACGATGCGATGCTGATCCTGCTGGATGGGCCCGGTGGCGCCATGGGGGCCGTGATGATCGACCCGGTCATCGTCGGCGGGCTGATCCAGCAACAGACCATGGGCACCGTCCGCCCCGATCTGGGCGACAAACGCGCGATGACGCGCACCGATGCGGCGATTTGCGCGCCGCTGATCGATGCGCTGATCGAACGGGCCGCGATCATACTGGATGATCCCGACGACCGCGCGCTGATGGAGGGGTTCCGCTTTGGTGCCAAGGCCGATGACGGGCGCACGCTGGCGATGTCACTGGATCTGTCGGACTATGTCGCCGTGCGCCTGACTTTGGACATCGCACGCGGGGCCCGGCAGGGTGACATGACGCTGATCTTGCCACGGCCCGACGCGCGGCAGGGCCTCCCCGACGAGACGGGTGAGGATGTCGGAGATTCTGCGGCGCCGTCGCTGGCTGAAACGGTGATGATGGTGAACACCGACATCAACATGGTCGTGTGCCAGTTGCATATGCCGCTCAGCACGATGCGGGGCTGGCAGGTGGGTCAGCAGATCGCACTGCCCCCCGGCCATTTCCCGAATGTCCAGATGGTCACCCGTACGGGCCGGGTCGTGGGCAAGGGCGTCGTGGGGCATGTCGACGGGGTCCGCGCGGTCAAGCCGCAGCGCAAACCGTCCCACGCCAACCAGCCGCTGCGCCGCGCGTCTGATGCGCCGGATGTTGACATGCCAGAGGTCGAAAACCTCGAAAGCCATAACCGCCGCACGGATCCCGCGCCGGAGCCCAGCGTCGAAAAGCCGCCCATCGGCCTGGAACCGGAAACCCAACTGCCCGCGGTGGCGGACGTAGAGGAAAAGGCCTTTCCGGTCGAGGTCGTGGAACCGGCGATCAGCATGACCGACCTGCCGGATCTGGATGACCTGCCCGATCTGGCGGACCTGCCGGACCTGGCCGACCTTCCGGATCTGGCAATGAAGGCGGGGTAGCCCTTAGCCGCGACGCGCCTGTGCGATGGCGTCCAATGTTGGGCGCATCGCGTCTAGGTCATAACCGCCCTGACGTGCCGTGCTGAGGATCTCGTCCGTCGCCATCGTCCCGGCCTGGGCCAGACACCAAATCACCGTCGACCGCGTGCCTGACGCGCAATAGGCCAGAACCGGGCCGCCCGCGGCCCCGGCCGCCTGCGCCTGTTTGGCGACATTTTCAGGTGTCATGGTCTGGTGGGTCAGCGGCAGAACGACAAAGTCGAGGCCCGCGGCCCGTGCGGCCGCTTCCACCGCGTCTGCCTGAAATGCGGGCGGCACTTCGGCATCGGGCCGGTTGCAGATGACGGTTGTGATGCCTGCGGCGGCGACGTCCACCATGTCGGCCGGGTCAACCTGCGGCGCAACATAGTACTGATCGGTGATCTTGCGGATATCCATGGCCGGAAACTATGCGCCCGCGCTACGGGTGTCCAGCGCCCGGCGCAACGGCGGCACCGCCCACATCCCGCCCAGCATCGCGGCCAGAAACAGCGCCCCTTGCCAGCCACCATAGGTGATCGAAGCCAGCGCAGGACCGGGGCACAGGCCCACCAGCCCCCAGCCCACACCAAAGAGGACCGAGCCGATGATCAGGGGGCGTGTGATCTCCTGGCTTGGCCGGTCGGGAAAGGCGTTGCCGGTCAGCGGTTGCCGCCCGCGCGTCAGACGCCATGCCAGCACCATGGGCAGGATCGCGCCCCCCATGACAAAGGCCAGCGTAGGATCCCACGCCCCTGCAAAATCGAGAAACCCCCGGACGCGGTTGGTGTCGGTCATGCCGGACACGTGCAGGCCCGCACCAAAGAACGCGCCACTCAGCAGTGAGACCAGCGCGCGCATCACAGGCCCAACCCCATACGCAGGGCTGTGACCGTGGCCGCGCCCGCACCGATATAGGCCAGCGTCGCCACCAGCCCGCGCAGCGACAGGCGCGACAGCCCGCACACCCCGTGCCCCGACGTGCAGCCATTGGCAAACCGCGTGCCGATGCCCACGGCCAGCCCGCCCAGCACCAGCAACCACAGCTGCGACGTGGCGTGGGTGTCGACCTGCCAACCCGCGGCGGTCATCACCGCGGGTAGCCCGATCAGGCCCACCAGAAACGCAATGGTAGAGCTGCGGTCCTGCCCGGTGCCGTCAATCAGCCCGCCGACGATACCGCTGGCCCCCATGACCCGGCCCGCACCCAAGAGCAGGATCGCACCTGCGGTCCCAATCATCAAACCGCCCAGCAGGCCGTATAACCACGCCATCTGCATGCCGCGTCTCCTATCCCAGAAAAATGCCGACGATGACCAGCATCAGCCCGATCACCGAAATGAACAGCGCGCCCATGTTGCGCGGCAGAACGCGGCCCATGACGGCGCGCATCTCGTCGTCGGGCAGCTTGGCGCGGCGCGCGCGCCACACCGTGAGAATGCACCAGACCAGCCCGACCAGCCCCAGAAGGGACAGGCTGGCTCCGGCCCAGATCAGGCCGTCGAACAATGTGAATGTGGCAGAGTTTTCCATGGTCCCGGAGCTAGCCGACGGGCGCGGCCTTGGCAAGCGGGCTTGCCCCTTGCAGGGGCGCGCGTGCCCGGCTATCCAGCGGGTCCATCTGCCATAAGGATCCGCGCATGTCTGACACCGCCACCAATGCCGAGAGCTACCGCGTCACCGCCGATGAACTGCGCCAGTTCATCGAACGGATCGAACGGCTGGACATGGAAAAGAAAGACTTGGCCGACCAACAAAAAGAGGTCATGGCCGAGGCCAAGGCGCGCGGCTATGACACCAAGGTGATGCGCAAGGTCATCGCGCTGCGCAAGCGCGACAAGGACGACATCGCCGAAGAGGAAGCGGTGCTGGAGATGTACAAGGAAGCGTTGGGCATGGGCTGAGGCCCACGCGGTTCAGTTGTCCCCGTGCGCGGCAGGCGCAAAGGCCAGCCGCCGTGCGGGCAATATCCCGCCCTCAAGCACAAGACCTGCCTTGACTGGCGTACCGGTGCGCCGGTCGGTCAGGTCCAATGTGGCGGTGCCGTCCTTGAGATGCTTGTCGCCCCATTGCATCAGCGCGACGATCACCGGCACCAGATCGCGCCCTTTTTGCGTCAGGACATAGCCATGGCGCGTGCGCGCGGTGCCATCGCGGTAGGCTTCCTTCTGGATCAGCCCGGTGTCCACCATCGTGGCCAGACGCCCGGAGAGCACGGATTTCGGAATGCCGATATCGTCCTGAATGTCTGCGAACCGCGCCACACCGTAGAACAGTTCGCGCAGGATCAGCCACGTCCACCGGTCCGGTACGACAGTCATGGCAAGGGCCGCGCCGCAATTCTCCATGGAAACGGGGCTAGTGCGGATGGGATCTGTGTCTGACATGGTGCCTGCCTGCTTTTTTGTGGCGTTGCAGGCACGTTAGCGCGGATCGCGCAGTCAGACTACAGAAAACAGACCGAGCTATAAGGGTCAGGGCGCAATGAATGTCACGCCGGGGATGCGCGCCACGTGATGCATGTCCTCTTCGTAGAGATCGGTGAGCGCGTCGATCGTTTCCTCGGACCAGCCGGGGGCGTTCAGCTCTTCTTCGATCTCGTCCTCGATGGCGAATTTGTCCAGAAAGGCCGCGATGACACGGCGCTTTTGCATCTCGGTCATGGTGGGGTGTGACTTGAGGTAGGTGCGGAACCGTTGCATGCCTTCCTTGCTCATGATGTCGGACAACAGGTCAAAGCCGCCGACGATCTTTTCGCCATGTTCCAACCCGCCCATTTCGCGGATGATCTGTGCCCAGATCATGGGCATGTCCTCAAAGCACCAAGTGGTGATCGAGATATTGGGTGCCGCCGTACGGATCGCATTGATCGTGTCCGACCAGCGAATCGCAAACGGATCCGCGCCGCGCAGAAACGCGTTCATGTCCTCTTGCGGCGCGTTTTCGAACAGCGCGGGCAGAAAGGTGCCCGGGTTGCGCACGGCGAGGAACAGTTCGATGTCATCATGCACGAACAGCCGCGACAGGTCCGCCAGCCGGGCAGGGGCCGCCTCGTAGATCAACCCGTTGCGCACGCAGGCACGGGGCGCGCCAAAAAGGAACATGTGGCTGAGGATCATCCTGTCTGCGTTCTCGTCATCGAGAATCAGATCAAGAAGCACCTCGCGCGCATCCTCGGCCGGTTGGGCATCCTGCAGGGCCGCCAGCGTTTCCTTGAGAAGGGTCCGGTACTTGCCCGGTCCGGGCACCGCCACGCCACGACGCGAGAAGTCTTCCTTGTTGCGCAGCAAACAGCGCACAAGCCGCTCTTCTTCGGTGAAATGTGCCCCTGCATGCAGTACCAGTTGCATCGTTCGCCGCCCCGAAAATCAGTTGTTGCCCTGACCCACAGCTATACCTGATTTCGAACGGGATAAAACCTCTGCCAAAGGTGCAATTTTCATCTTGCCACCGCTTTGCACAAGGATTAGACCCTCGCTCCAACGCCCCTATAGCTCAGCTGGTAGAGCAACTGATTTGTAATCAGTAGGTCCGCGGTTCGAGTCCGTGTGGGGGCACCATTCAATTCAATAGTTTAGCTATTTTTTGCTTTGCTGTGGTGTTGTGTCAGCAACCACCCAGCGACCACATCCCATGAAAAACTGTAGAAGACTGTGCGTGTCTAAGGTGAATATGCTCGCCTGTGTAGTGGCGCAAAGTCATCTGTCTCTGCGCCATTCCCACCAGTGCTCCATCTCTCCCGCTCTCAGCTTTTTTCTGAGCTCAGTGTACGAGCCGCACTGACTAATGAAACCAATCAAGAACTCAACGGGTACACTGTGCCGATGGGCATATAGCAATTGGTTGCAGGCTTTCTCTCTTTCTTGTCGAGAAAAGTGCTTTGGTCGACTGCCAAGTGCGAGGTAGTACAATGAGTAGAACGGGTTTTCCTCAGGGGACGGCGCGTTCGCAGGGATCGCCCTTCCTTCAAGCGCATCGACATTTGCTTGGTACACTCGTTGCACCAAGGCGCCGAGGCTACGCCTTTTCCTGTATTCTTGGCCAAGTTGGTAAAGAGATCGCTTCAGAATTGTGTATCTATCTTTGAACTGTGGGCTCGCTTGATCTGCGTTCAACTCATACGTACTGCCTGCCTGTTCGCATGCCTTACGCAAATTCTTCCTGGTTCCGACTGGCAAGCTTGTACGAAAACCATGTTTGTCAAAATATCGCGCGTCGTTTCGCATCGCGAATCAATCCTAGCTGCGTGCCTCTTTCGTGGAAAGGATACCTAAACTTCGGCGTGCTTGCATTTTTAAAAATGACGAAATGGAAGTTAGCGTCAAACCAAGGAGCTTATGACAAGCTTACGGCGCCACTTCGTCATTTTTCGAAGGAGCGGGTCGGGGGTGGATAAGATTTTGTTATTAAAGTATATATTTTGACGCCTCGTCAGTTTTGAGGCGATCAAATCAATGATGCTTTGGAGGCTCCCAATGAGTGCATTTGTGCAAACAGAGAAGATTTGCCCGAACGGGCCAGCAGGAAGCGTGCAACCGCAGTTCCTGCACGAGAAGCAAGCTAGCGCCTATCTGAACGTTAGTGTGGGACTACTCAGGAAGTGGCGGGCAAACGGTGATGGACCGCCATGGGTCAAATTTGAAGGCTCAGTGATCAGATACCCGGTCAAAGGCCTTGTGGAGTTTGGCTTGAAATCCACAAGAGAGTTCACAGGACAGAGTCCGATTGACGGAAAATAGTTCGCCACTCGGACCACCGCTTTTCACGTTGGCGCAGGAGAAAAATCACTTACGCCAACGTGAAAAAGCCGTCGATTTATTTGAGACTTCGTAGCTTCGTGCGGCTCGTCGCGCGTCACCCTGAAGTCCCTTTTCTGATACTAGAAGGGCTATTTTAGCATGAAAAACCGTCAATCCGACCGTTCGAAGACCAAAACCGCTGCGGGGAAACCCAACGTTGAGGGGGCTCGAACGAGTGCCTCGCCTTGTAATTACATGAGTAGTGATAGGGCCAATCAGGATACTACTCCTCCATCACCGCATTCAGCTACTAAACTGGAAACAGGGAATACATGTCCTCCGGGGGAGAAGCTCAAGTCCAGCTTAATAACCAAGGGAAGAAAAAGAAGTTACACATATACAAGGGAAGACTACCCAACTCACAAAACTAAGCGAGATGCCATGGCATCAGAAAGCAAGGCTGTCCACCGTTCAATCTGTAAGGTTTATCGTGACGAGGTTGCGAGAACCTATGACAGGAGAAAACTCACCTTAGAACAGTTGAGGACGATGAACGCACTCGCCGGAATACGCTGCAAGCACTCTAGACGTATGCTGGCTAGCGATATCAAGCTGCGTAAGCGGTTAGGCTACGAACTCATCAAAGAGTACCGTCAGCTTTGGCGTCTGACCCAAGCTGACCCCGATCTACATGTTTATCACATCACGCCGCTCTCTGACCGTTTCCAGTTTTCGGTTCATCATGGCAACGCTGATGTCTATGGCGCAATCGACAAGTTTACGCATGCTTTACGTCAGTACACTGATCTCAATGCGTTTGGCATTTACGAGGCCCAAACCATCGTTAGTCGCGGAAAAAGGGGCTTGGAGACCTTCTACGGGCATTTGCATTGTATCGCCTACACGAGAGACCCAAGCGTTGTCGCCAACCTGATAGGGAGTGCGAAAGGGTACAATGCCGCCCTAACAAAGGTTCCGATACTTGTTCAGCTCTTAGGGCGCAAAGAAGGGGATTACACCCGGTTGGCCCGCTATCATGCCAAGCCGATCTACGAAGCCAAGAAGTATAATGCTAAGGCCTACCAAGATGGCAAAGCTTGCCTTAGCGGTACGATCAAGGGGGTCGAGAGGTATCATCTTCGTCGAACTCTCGAACTCCAATCGAAGCTTCCACTGCAGAACAGTTTGTTTGGGGTAGGTGAGGGGGTCGCAATGAAAAAACGCGTTCTAAAGCGAGTGCGACAGTGGCATCAAGGTCGTAGTGGAGAAACGCTGGAACTGGAACCGACCGACATCGACGTGCTTTACGAGGCGCTATACCGTCAAAATCCTGGATGCCTGTCTGGTTTCTCACCCATGAATGTAAAGTATCAGAAATGAGGCCTAACACGGGTATTTCGCGGCACCAATTTCTGGGCGCGGTCCGCTTCGTTCCGTAGTTTTTTTAGAGCTGCATTACTTCAGTGTCACTGACCTACTCGCCATTGAGCCCGCTATTTTGGGTTAGCTGTGTTCAGGTTTTGGTCTTCTTGTGACCGATTATCATATTCTTGTGGCGTCATTCCAAAGAGGCTGCAGTGAGGCCAGTTGTGATTGCAGGCGACGCGCCATGCCTCAATCATTCGGTGGGCCCTGTGCAAAAACGTGAACAGATCTTCGCTCAGGATCACCGCCGATGTTACGCTAGGAAATTCTTCTAAGGTGTTTTTGTTGGTCATCGGCTCTGTGATTAGTCACGGATATGGACTTGTGACAAAATCCCACTTTTGTCACGAGTCGCGGAAGTTAGGTTTCATTGCTCCAATAAGCCAATCAGGGCTGGAGGAGCTGCCCGAGCTTGTTGAGCGGAGAAAGTAGCCACTGCTGGTACCACTCTTGCGGCCCCAAGCAGACCTTCGATCAACCTTCAAGATGCTGCAGTCGCAGCCTGCTCGCCGGACGTTCGCTGCAGGCGCGAATTTCGGGCCCCGTCGAAATCTCACATTGCGGGAAATTGCTGACCTTCGATTTCTGGTCCTCGCTGACGCAGCATACCCTTAACTACGATGTAGCGCGTGACGCCGAAGCGGCTGTTCGAGGGCGTCGATCTGGCCCGAACCGATACCGTACTTGCGCTGCTGGCAAAGCCGACCATCGAGACACGGTACAAAGCTGAATTTGTATTCCGAGCCCTCGCTGACTCAGCATCGTATCGCACTTATGGCATCAATTTTTACCGCGCCACAGCAGAAGTCGCCACAGCGGCTATGGAAACGTATTGGACATCCGCAATCCAAGTCGCACCTTTGTCGCACGCAGCCTCTATCCGCTAGACTTTGCAACAACTCTCACTTTGTAACTTCCTGACGACAGGTGGTCGCATATCTTAACGCTATTAGTAATACTGTTTACTTCTAGCCCGACCAGGGAAGTGTAGGGGTGTGAATAAATGCGATTTTTCCTCGCACAGTAAACACTATTTTTTATAGTGTTCACATGAGTGAAATGCGCCTTTACGACCACGCCGGAAATCGCCTCTATCTGAACGCGGGAGAACGCGCCGCCTTCCTGGCTGTGGCGCGCAAACAACCCGCTCGTGATCGAACACTGTGTGAGACGTTGCACTTCACCGGGTGCCGTCCGTCAGAGCTATTGGAGATCACACCGGCGCGGGTAGACCTATCGGGCGGAACAATAGCAATTCGCAGCTTGAAGAAGCGCAAGGATGCAGCGGGCAAACTGAAGGTTGTCTTTCGCACGGTGCCGGTGCCGCCAGACTACCTGGACACGCTGAACACGGCTCATGGCATCAGAGAAGCACAAAAGTCGAAGCGACAAGCCAGCGCACCAATTTGGGCGCTTGGACGGACGCGGGTTTGGCAAATCGTGAAGCGGATCATGATCGAAGCCGGGATACCGGATGCACCGCATCGCAGCCCAAAGGGGTTGCGTCACGGGTTTGGTATCAATGCAAGCGTCAACGGCGTTCCGCTGAACATGCTGCAAAAGTGGATGGGGCATGCGCAGCTCACAACGACGGCAATCTATGCCGACGCGGTCGGCAAAGAAGAACAAGACATCGCAGCGCGGATGTGGGGGTAGGGGAGATGTATCTGACAAAGATCGCGCCGGAACTTGGGCAGTTTCGATTTTATCGTATGGATATTGTGCGCGGTCTCTTCGGTGACTGGGGCCTTGTTAGAGAGTGGGGGCGTATAGGCAGCAGTGGTCAGTCGCGGACAGACTGGTTCGATACGGAGAGCGACGCCAAGGATGCACGTTTCGATCTGCATATGAAAAAGGCCAAGCGCGGTTACGAGTAGTTGGCCAGAAACGTGCCGAAAGACTGAAGGTCATGCGTTGCAACTCTGGCCGTTTAGCCGTTGCGCCGCTTATCGTTTCGGAAAACACACGCCCCACGCCCGCATCCTTCAAGGCGTCAAGCTACGAGGCTAGGTTCTGGTCTATGGTGGATACGCGGGCGTAGCCAATAATCATGCCAAAATCGTACCAAAACCTCATATATTTTGGAGCAGGTTTTTGGCACGGCTAAGCCCTTGATCCGTCGTGGCAGGGTAGGGGGGTGACAAAAACCACCGTTTATGAAAGGCTCCCTACAAAATAACATATGTAGGCTTTTGCGTATGAAAAAAACATTTTTGATTTTGGCAGTGACTTTCATATCTATCTCAGTATCCATCCAGTGGGCTAAAAACGTATCGCTATCAAAAGGAGAAGAATTTTATAAAAATATTTTAGTGAAAAAAAATCTAATAACAACACTCTTTGGTGAAGGCACATTGCCATCTGAAGATCTACATATAACGGACCTATCTAATGTAATAGTTCATGAAGATAGTGGGGTTGTTTTTTTTGATTTATCCAATTTTTTTGATCATATGCTAGGATGTCCACGGAAAATTTTTTTAGTAGATCCCAATAATAGCGGAAATATCTATAAGCGATATACAGTTGAAAACTGCAACGTACTCGAGCTCAAAGTTCAAGCGAATGTTGACGCAAAACTCCTAAACTCAATTGAGTTCAATGCAAACTTTCCAACAATGAGCGACACAAAAATCTTGTACGATGATCGAGGGCTTTTTCATAGAACAGTCGTCGCCGCCACACCATATATAAACGATTCAGGAAGGATATCCCGCGTGGATATATTTTTGAGTCAACCTCCAAAAAACGAATTCACTAAAACATATCGAAGACTTTTTAAAGGAGTAAGCGGCCCATACTACGGAAGTGAATTGTCCGGTCTTTGGGGCACGTTTACTCCTTAAGGGAATTCTTGATTTTACATCGGATGGAGAAATTACGATGGTAAATGTAAATATGAATCAAGCCAGAACCGCAACAGCTCTGGCTGACGCCGCCTACAACAGGGGAGGGGATGGCAATCCAGGTGGTTCTGGATTTGAAAATATGTCGCAAGAAATTCGAGATCAGTTTGAAATTGAAACACTTTCTGCGCCAGGCACAGGGGCAAGCAACTCCGGAGAGATAGTATACGGATTTCGTGACGTTTCAACAGGCGACTTATACGTTGTCGCTAGAGGTACAGATGATGGCAGTGCCGGTTTGCAACCAGGAGTTAATGGAAATGATTGGGCAAGTTGGGACGATGCTTTTGTCGGCAATCGAACTGACCTAGGGGCCACCATGGCTTTTGCCGTTCAAGAATACTCGAACCGTCACGGTGGTCAGGCAGTAGTAGTTGCAGGCCATTCTTTGGGGGGGCTAGCCTCGGAAGAAGTAGCTCGTATGCACCCTGATCTTGTTTCAATTGCATATAATATTCAAGGCCCGTCTATTGTTGACGGCCCTAGCGATATGTGGCCATCGGGCTTAGCGACAGGTTTTTGGTCTGATATCCCTCCGGGAGCGGAGGTCGTTAAAATAGGAAACTCTCAATTTAATCAATATGAGCTGAATGGACTTGGATTTGCGCAATACTACCTTGATCGAATGGGAATGATTGTAAACCCACCAACATATCTTGGTATTAATTCAGGAACCCACAGTTCACAGGACGCTCTTCGGGCTATAAATGAGATCAACCAATGCTTCCTTGAGGATTCCACAGTTCAGATGTGGCCGCTTGATCCATCGATCAAACCGCGCTTGGATGGCAGCTATGACGAAGAACTGGTGCTGTCGAAGGTCTGGTACAAACGCCAAGACCAAATGAAAGCAGGTGATATTGTCGTGTCACCTGACAAGTGGGGACGTCTGCAACCGGGTCGGGTGACACGCACCATGACCAACATCGCCACGCATATTCTCGATTTCTGGGGCACGGGCGTCACTCCCGGCCATGCCTACAATTGCGCTGATGGCCCGCTCAAAGGCGGTTTTGCGCCTCTCATGGATATCCTGCGCATGGACGGTGCGCTCATGCGCAGCGACGGCACAATGTTCCGCTCCACAACCAACTGCGACGTTGGCTCTATGGGCGACATGATGATTCACGCCTCGGCCACCCTGCAAAAGCCGGATGGCTCATGGACGGAACCTAAGGCAGGCAAGGTGCGCTTTGGGACAAGGATCATTCTGCCGGATGGCCGGCACATTTCCTTCATGGAAATAGCCGCAAGCGAAGGTTGGAAGGTCACCGATGACGGCTACATGGTCGGTATGATGAAGAGCGAGGACGGCACAGTTGAAGAGCGCGTGTTCCACTTCCCCTATTCTCATGGCGAAGAACTACCCAAACCAGAGGATTACATTCTCGCCCGTTCGGCCGTGACCCTCGAAGATATCTACCTCGCCAATGAATGGGAACAGATCGGCACACGGATGCCCGCGCCGGACAGCTTGACAGACTTTAACCCGAACAGCACAAAGAAGCGCACAAAGCCCAAGCCGAACATCCCGCCCGCCTTTGCCAACCGCCCCGATGCGCCCACGGCTAAGAACCGGACACAGCGCCCGGCGCATACATCGGCCTCACCATCTGCGCCCGGTTTGAACCGCAAACAGCGCAAAGCCATGGAGGCCAAGCAACGCAAAGCCTACAAGATGCGTGCGCGGGCTAGCTAGCTTTCTTTTTCTTTGATCGTCTTGATCCACCCGCTCCGCCTGAGGCTGGGTTCATTTTTCTTGCATACACGATGTGTTTTCCACTGCGTAAAGGTTTGTCATGGATAACTTTTCTATCGAACAGAACGATGTTGCATTCCCCACTGGCATAGACAATGACCACGGCCAAATTGGATGGAAAACATACAACTTTGAAGTTGCGGAACACCATACATACGTGGCGGATGGAGTGCGGGTTCACAACCAGTCAGTTACTTACCAAATTGATGAGAATGGCCACGTCCGTAATTTGATTGATGCGGCTGGCCGTTCCGTAGAGCTCGATGGTGACTTTACACCTGACCAGTTGGCATACGTTCAGCAGACCGGTACGGACGTGAATGGCAACCCAACCTATGGCGGAACGCTGGGAGACTTCTTTCGTTCACTTGCGGACGCAATCGGTTTCGACGGCCAATTAGGCTATCAAGGCAATTTTCGAGATCCAAACGGAAACTACCTTCCAACCCCAGATGGACACCACACCGTTACGGGGGCAGCGCCCAGCCAAATCATTGCACCAGATGGGTCTACACATTATTTTGACGGTGCTGGCAACTATACAGGTCGTTCATACGAACAGACAGACCAGAATGGAGTGCCGACCGGCGCTGTTGTCTATGAGAACTCTGACGGGTCGCCTGATTCAACAACTTTTCAAGGAAGTGACGAAAGCGATTACTATGACAATGGCGGGACACACGATCACACTCGTCCCATCATCGTTGACCTAGACGGCGATGGGGTTGAGATCAACGCCAGCCAGCAAACGTATTTCGACTGGGACGATGACGGGTTCCGCGAGGCGGGGTCTTGGGTTTCTGATGAAGATGGGTTCCTGGTCATTGACCTAAATGCGGATGGCACACGGGGCGCGGGTGACGGGGTTATCGATCAGACGCGGGAACTGGTTCTGTCGCTGTGGGGCGATGACGGAGATACCGACCTGCAGGCGCTGCGCCGTGCTTTTGACGACCATAACAACGGGGTATTGGATGCGCGAGATACGATCTGGTCGGAGTTGCGTATTTGGCGTGATATTGATCAGGACGGCGAAACCGAAAACGATGGCAGCGAGCTCCGCACCCTCGCTGCATGGGGCATCACTGCAATCAACCTGGGCTACGATGATTTCACCCCAGTCACTGATGCTGAATGGGATGCAATGTATGATGATGACAGTGATGACATCACAGTGTTTGGCAACACGCTGCATGGGCTGGCGTCATTTCGCCATGATGGTTCCGTCATTACGGTCGACAATGATGCTGTCGCCGATCCAGATGGCCTTTACACAGCGTCGGGAGGCGTTGGCGATGTTGCGCTAAACCACGATACACAAGGTTGGCGGCAAGTGCCTACGGCTATGGGCTACGCTATTGAGTTTGAGACAGGCCAGACATTCCGCTACGCAAATTTGGAAGATCTTGGCGTTTCCGACCTGGATCTTGGTGCACACAATCTTGACGGTGCAACAGGTGACGACAGCGCCAATGTTCTGTCCGCTGCCGGGTTTGCACGATCCGTGCAGATCGCAGGCGGCGGGGGCAACGACAGCATTACGGGCGGTGGCCTGGATGACATGATGTCAGGAGATGCTGGCGCCGATACCATTGACGGCGGAGATGGCAACGACCTGATCTTCGCTGATGGTGATGATGACGTGCTGGGCGGTTCGGGTTATGACACCGCGATTTTTGCAGGCGATGACAGCCTGCCTGCCATTTTGAACCTCGTTCAAGCCAGTATCGAAGCCGCTGTGGGCGGCGATCTGGGCGATACACTGAATGCGACGGCTGGCGACACGGCAGTCAACATTGCGGGACGGGACGGCAATGACTCGGTGAGCGGGTCGCACGAGAACGACACCCTGTCCGGCGACGGCGGTGACGATACGATTAACGGCGGCCGTGGTGCGGACATCATCTTTGGCGGTGAAGGCCAAGACTCGCTCTTTGGCGATACTGGCGATGACTATGTCCAGGGTGGCAGTGGAAACGACCGCGTTGATGGTCATGATGGTGATGACGACATCTATGGCGGTGAGGGCGCGGATGTTCTCATTGGTGGGTTTGGCGACGACTACCTGGTTGGCGGTGCGGGGGCCGACCACCTGTTGGGCGGATCGGGCGATGACGTGATGATCGCCGGGGACGGTGACGACCTGATCGTCGATTATGGCGGCGTGAACTGGATTGAGGCTGGGGCTGGCGACGACACAATCCGGCTTGGCGACGGGGTGAATGGCGGCGGCTATGCCATCACCTATGGAAGCGTGCTGGGCGGTGCTGGAGCGGATACCATCGAGCTTCGGGGGGTGCAGAGCGACTGGACCTTTACAAAGTACTCCTCTGATCCTGCCAATAGCCAATGGATCATTACGCTCAACGGGACGTTTTCCGACAACAAGCCGCTGCGGTTCGATGTCCACGACATTGAGCGGGTGACGTTCTTGGGCGGCAGTGCTGACCTTCTGCTGGCCGGTACGGATGCATCAACGGATACGTCGGATCAGTTTGTACGGTACATGGAAACCTATCAGCTCAATTGGCTGGATGCGCACTGGAGCATAGCCCCGCCCAACACGGGTGGCCACGAGGTTGGGTTTGGCTTGCTTGGTTCCGGAGCAGCGGCGCTTGGAGATGGAGCCAACACCACCACGGGCAGTCTTGGCACAGATGCGATTGACGGACAGGGCGGCAACGACTCTCTGCGCGGTGGTGCGGGGTCCGATATGATCGCGGGCGGTGCGGACAACGACACGGTACATGGGGACGCGGGTGCTGACAGCCTGTGGGGTGGCACAGGACAGGATGTCATCGATGGCGGGTCTGGCGATGACTTTGGGTATGGCGGTGACGGCAATGACACCATCAACGGCAGTACGGGCAGTGACTACTTGTCTGGGAACGCAGGTGACGATTCACTCAATGGCGGCTGGGACAGTGATCAACTGTTCGGCGGCGACGGCGCGGACACGCTTAACGGTGAGCGCGGCGATGACAAGCTCTATGGCGGTGCTGGCGACGATTCCCTGATCGGCTACACTGGCAACGATCAACTCGTCGGTGGGGATGGCAACGATCATCTGGCTGGCAGCATTGGTTTTGACGCCCTGTCTGGCAATGACGGTGACGATACACTTCTGGGCGGCAGTGACGACGACTGGCTGATCGGTGGTACAGGCAGCGACGAACTGTTTGGTGGGGACGGTAATGACGTGCTCGAGGGCAGCGCCGGTGCCGATACGATCAACGGTCAAGCGGGCCTTGGCGATGTCGCCAGCTATTCTGGCTCTGAAGACGGCGTGATCATCAACCTGGAGCTCGGTACTGCGTCCGGCGGAGATGCGGAAGGAGATTACCTGGTCGCCATTGAGAACGTAACAGGCAGCGACGCAAACGACGTTCTGACCGGCGACGCAAACGACAACGTTCTCAACGGCGGGCTGGGAGACGATACCCTGTCGGGCGGCGATGGTCATGATCGGCTCGATGGCGGGTTCGGTGATGACGTGCTGAACGGGGGCTTGGGTGACGACACGCTGAGCTCCTCCAGTGAGACCTCCGGGTACTTCCAGATGCACCGCGCTATCACCGGCCAGGGCGGGTTCTGGAATGACCAGATCTGGGGCACCGGCGACTATGATGGTGATGGCAACAGCGATCTGTCGAATGTCTTCAACAGCGGCGGCGCAACAGCGGATGTCCATGTGTCGGACGGCACAACGGCTGCACACCAGCGGTGGGCAACCGGTCAAGGTGGTATCTGGGATTCAATGGACTGGATGACCGGTGACTTTAACGGTGACGGTCGCGATGATCTCATGAAAGTCTGGGGCGAAGCCGGAATGGCGACTGCGGCGGTGCATCTGTCTCAGGCGACAGGAGGGTTTGCGCAGAACACGCGATGGGCCGATCAGCAGGGGGCATATGGCACTGCCATGACGTGGATGGCGGGCGACTTCGATGGAGACGGTAAAGACGATCTGATGAAAGTGTGGGGCGATGCCGGTCTGACGAATGCAGCGGTGCATCTGTCCAACGGCGTCCAGTTCCTGACCAACCAGCGATGGGCCGATCAACAAGGCACGTATGCCGATGACATGACGTGGCTGACCGGCGACTTCGACGGTGATGGTAAGGATGACATGGCCAAGATTTGGGCTGCTGATGACGGCTTGGCCAACGTGGGTGTGCACCGGTCCACCGGCAACAGCTTTACGCCAGACAGCCTCTGGGCCGCAGGTCTGGGCGAGACGCATGTCTCATCCGAATGGTTCACCGCAGACATCAACAACGACGGACGCGACGACATCGTGCATATCTGGACTGAGGTTGATGGTTTGGCGGTTTCGAACCACGGCAACCTGAGCGCCAATGTCTATATCTCGGATGGTGTGGGCTTCCGCATGGAAAGCTGGGCCACAGAGCAAGGCGGGCGGTGGCTCGATCAGCAATGGATGGCGGGTGACTTCAATGGCGACGGTCGTGACGATCTGCTCAAGGTCTGGGGCGAAAATGGCCAGATGAACAGCGATGTGCACTTCAGTCGCGCCCATACAAGCGCACTGGATGGTGGCGAGGGCAACGATGTCCTGTTCAGCGGCATCGGCAACGACAGCCTGGTCGGCGGTGCTGGCGATGATCTGCTGCTTGGCGGTGCAGGTGCTGATTGGCTAGAGGGTCAGGCAGGCGACGACACGCTGGCGGGCGAAGACGGCAATGACCTCCTAACAGGCGGCGCGGGTAGTGACGTGTTCCAGTTTGCGCGCCGGGATGATGCAGATGTAATTGCTGACTTCCAGGATAACATCGACAGTATAGAGCTCACTGGGTTCGAGCTGATCAGTACAACACAAGCTCTCAGCCACGCATCTCAAGTGGGCACTGACGTGGTGTTTGACTTTGGCAACGGCGATACGTTGACGATCAGCAATACAACCTTGGCCGCAGTGGCTGATGATGTCGTGCTGGCGTAAGAAAACAACTGGTCAGCGCTTGTGTGCAGGCGCTGATTAATTCTCATTGTGACCCCTGTCGATGTGCGAAGCGTTGCGATCCGGAGACCTACCGTTGCCATTGGAGCCAACGTATTGATGGGGTTACTTTCCCGCGACCTGTGATTTGCCCCTACAATCCGTGCTGCGCGATGAACGAATGGCCGCAAACACCGCCGCCACGTAGTGTCGCTATGCGAGCAGCTACGGCAATTTCTGTGCTGCGCGCGCGTGCAGCATGACGTGAAGACTTCCAGTATGGGCTCTTCGCGGCCATCGGATGTGGCACACATTGGATCAAATGCCGGCAGAACCAGCGACAGGCAGCGGCCCAAAGCTGACGCTGAAGTTAGAGCTAAATGCTGCGATGCAGCTTGCCCAAAGCGGACGTCGTAGCTTTAGTCCTTAAATGAGCGCGCGCGTTGAACAGTTGAACGCGCCGCGACAAACGCCCAAATTCGAGCCAGCAGCCTAAGAGCAATAGCGAGGTTTTCTGGTGCGAGTCGAAAGGACAGGTCGTGCGCAAAAACTCACTCCACTGGTGCAGCGTTTCTTAGTCGAAGCCCTCCGTGGAGTTTGCTTAGATGATCCTCAAAACTCAGAGCAGAGGAGGGTCGACTATTCATGTTTGAATGGTCTACTCGCGATAGAAATCAAGAGTTTAGAAGACGATGCGTCAGAACGCATAAACAACTTAATTGATGAGTTGCGAAAGCGCGATGACTGGCCTGTTTTTCTTGGTTCCGCACCAATGCAGTCATTCGTTCGTCACCTTGATGACTCGGAACAGGTTGAACGGAAAATTTTTGATCGCATTGGACGCGCGATCAAGAACCACATTCACAAGGCCAACAAGCAACTTGAAGCTCACTTAGCATCGAACTCGCGAAGAAATATTGTTAGCGTCGTCTTTCTTATCAACGAAGACCATGAGATATACGATCCCAATACCGTCGCTTTCATTGTTCAAAGGCTCTTGTTGCGGGAAGAGAAAGGCGAACTTCTTTATCCTTTCATTGACGCCGTAGTTTTCAAATCTGAGCGGCATGTTACAGCAATAGATCGCCAAATGGCTTTCCCCATTGTTAGCATCGAGGGAGCCCCGATTGAGCAAGCTGTTTGGAAGCGCGATGTTCTAAATCTCATGCTGCGGCGTTGGGGCGAGTGGAACGGTAGACCTGTCCACTACGTTGATGATAATTCAACCGACTTCGATACCATCGACCATATCCCTGAGAAAATGAAACGGTACGAAAAATGGCAGTTGGACTATCGTCGGAACCGATACATGGAGGAATTCTCCCACGACGAGCTTCGAGAACGGTTCGATGAAATCATGGTAATTTCGACCCTGAAGTTTGTCAGAGGTTCCCCGGAAACGCCAATTGATGAAGCTGTGACGTGGAGTATGTCTTCGATGTCCCATATAATGCTGGAGATGGGGTGGCGCGGCACTCCAGTCACTGATTTTCCTCAAGAGCCTGAAAGGCTGGTGGTCATCCCCCACTGAAGTGGTCCTCCGCTATGTTTAGGAAAACGGAGGAAACACATGGCAAACAAGCGACCGAA
>NZ_CANKXW010000011.1 GCF_947487805.1 uncultured Tateyamaria sp.
TGCCCGTGATCACGATGGACCCCGTGGTGATCAAGCACAGGTTCATGAAGGCCGTCGCAAGCTGATGAAAAGGGCCGCGCGTATTCACTCCAGCGAGGACGCGCGGCGGCTTGCCAAAACCCGCCTGCCGTGGATGGTGTTTGATTACATCGACGGGGCCGCGGGACAGGAAGTGGGGGCGGCGCGTAACCGGGCCGCCCTGGATGATATCTGTCTGGAGCCGCGCATCCTGCGGGATGTGAGCCAGCGCAGTCTGGAAGTCCCCCTTTTCGGCAAGACGGCGACGCGTCCCTTTGGTATTGCGCCCATGGGCATGTGCAACCTGTCCGGTCCGGGGGCCGATCTGATGCTGGCGCGGCTGGCGGCGCGTGATGGCGTACCGGTGGGGGTGTCGACAGTGGCCTCGACCCCGTTGGAGAAGATGATTGACGTGGCGCGCGGCAATGCGTGGTTCCAGCTGTATTTCACGGGCGACAATACAGGATCCTTCAAGCTGGCCCGGCGCGCGCAGGATGCAGGATACGAGACGCTTGTCGTGACCGTGGATGTGCCGGAGGTCGGGCGCAGGCCGCGGGAATTGCGCCACGGCTTTACCATGCCGTTCCGTATCGGGCCGCGACAGTTCGTCGATTTTGCGCTGCACCCGCGCTGGTCGCTGACCTCGCTGGCAGCGGGGCGTCCTCAGATGGCCAATTTTCAGATGGACGGATTCGCCTTCGACCGGACAGAAAGCCGCGCCAAGGCCGATTGGGAGACGCTTGCCGCCTTGCGCGACCTGTGGCGCGGGCACCTGGTCGTCAAGGGTGTGACCCACACCGAAGATGCGGAGCGTCTTGTCTCTGCGGGCGTGGATGCGATCCAGGTGTCGAACCACGGTGCGCGCCAATTGGAAAGCGCGCCCGCACCGATTGATGCACTGGGGCGGATCCGGGCGGCGGTGGGGCCGGAGTACCCGCTGTTTTACGACAGCGGTCTGCGCAGCGGCGAGGACGTTTTGAAAGCCTTCAACCAGGGGGCCAATTTTGCCTTTTTCGGCCGCATCCTGCAATTTGCCATCGCGGCCGCCGGTGAGGAAGGGTTGCACCGGCTGTGGGACATCCTGACCGCGGAACTGTCGAGCGCAATGGCGCAAACCGGCCGCACCGGGCTGGGGCGCTGAGGGCGCGCCGAAACCTTGGAACAGCCTGCCGCGCCCGCGCGTTCCTCTGATGAAATCACAGAGAAGTGGATGCGATGGAACATCAAGGAAACGTGGCCGTGGTGGCCGGTGGTACGGCGGGTGTCGGTCTGGCGACGGTCGAGGCGTTGATCGGCGGAGGCTACCGGGTGGGCGTGCTTGCGCGCGGGGCCGAGCGACTGGCCGAGGTTGAAAACAGGTATGGCGAAGCCGTGCTGGCGCTGCAATGCGACGTGTCGGATGCCGATGCGGTGATGGAGGCGGCCCAAACAGTCAAAGGCGCATGGGGCCCGGTCGATGTGTGGGTCAATTGCGCGATGCTCACCGCGTTCTCGACGTTTGACGACCTGTCTCCGCAGGAGTTCCAGGCCATCACCGACACCACCTATCATGGGCAGGTGTGGGGCACACGCGCGGCCCTGTCCGTGATGGAGCGGGGCAATATCGTCAACATTGGCTCTGGCCTGTCCTATCGGTCCGTCCCGTTGCAAAGCGCCTATTGCGGCGCGAAACATGCGATCAACGGGTTCACCGGCGCGGTGCGGTCCGAGTTGATCGCCGCCGGCCGCCCGATCGAGGTGTCGTTGATCCAGTTGCCTGCGATCAACACGCCGCAATTCGACTGGGCGCGCAGCCGTCTGGATCACCGCCCAATGCCCGCGCCACCCATCTACAACCCAGAGGTTGCGGCCACGGCCGTGATGAAGGCGATCCGGACAAACGCGCGCGAGCTTTACGTCGGCACGTCCGTCCTGCAACTGATTGCGGGCCAATTCGTGGCGCCGAATTTCCTCGATCATCAGATGGCCAGCAGCGGTGTGGACGCGCAGGAAAGCGAGACGCCGCAGGACGGATTTCGCGCTGGCAATCTGGACGCACCTGCAGCTTACCCCGCTGATGCACGGGGCAGCTTTGACGGGCGTGCCGCGTCCACTGGCCTGATCGTCGATGCGGACCGGTTGCGCACAGGTGTCGCCGCGGTGGCGATGGCCGGGGCGGCGACACTGGGTGTCATGCTGGCGCGGCGCCTGCGCCGGTCATAGCCGCCAGAACGCGGCGGACCGGGGCGGCAAGACCGTGTCGGTGCCGCCCTGTGCAGAGGTGAGATCCGGGACCGTGTCGGATCCGGTTTTCACGTCCTCATGGCCAAAATTGAAGACAACACGGGCCGTCTGGTGGCGGATGGTCAGAACATCGCCATCGCGCTGCCATTCGGCATCGGGTAGCGACGCCAGATCCAGTTCGCGCCGCAGGGCAAAGACCTGCCGGGCGAAGGAGAGCACGCTGCCGCCGTCACTGTCTTGCGTCTCCACGTCGATCCCGTCCGCCCACCGCATCGGCAACCACGGCGTGCCGGTGGTAAATCCGTTGGCCTGCGCTCGCGACCACGGCAGGGGCACGCGTGCCCCTTCGCGGCCGGGACCATCGGGCCAGAAGGCCAAATCGTAGGGATCGGTCGTATCATCCCTGCTTAGTTCAGGCTGGGGCAGGCCCAGTTCCTGCCCTTGATAGACCAGCGCCGGGCCCGGCATCAGGGCGAGGAACATCAACTGCAAGCGTGCTTCGGGATCGTCCGGGCGCTTGGGCTGGCGGGCGCGGTCATGGCTGCCGGTCCACCAGGCCAGCCGCATGGCCGCGGCCCGCCGCGCAATCAGGTCGGCGGCGACCTGCGCGGAAAAGCCGAATTGCGCCAAATCGACGACATAGCCGGCGTTCAGGCGATCCCCGTCGGTGAAATCATTACACACCTCGACCGATTGGTTGCCGGTGCCGACCTCGCCCAGCAGATAGGCGGTCTCGCCCGCCCAGGCGCGAAGGTTATCGCAATAGGCGGCACCATCGCCGGGCAGAAAGTCGTGTTTGTGGTCCTGCCGGACGTAAGGCAGGAACGGCTCGCCATCCATCTTGTCCCGCACCTCGGGAGAGGCGGGTGGGTTGTCGCGAAATTCCGGATCGCACAGATAGGATGTGACCGCATCCAGACGGAAACCGTCCACGCCATTATCGGTCCAGAAGGCAAAGATGCGCTGTACTTCGGCCTGCACGTTCGGGCAGCGCAGGTTCAGCGCCGGTTGCGCGGACATGTAATTGTGCAGGTAGTATTGCTGGCGACGATGATCCCACGACCAGGACAGGTCTCCGAACCGGCCGATCCAGTTGGTGGGTGGCGCGCCATCCTCCTTGGCGTCACGCCAGACATAGTGATCGACGTAACCCGGGTCGCGCTGCGCGGATTTGTCGAACCACGGGTGCTGATCCGACGTGTGGTTGAGCACGAGGTCAATCATAACCTTCAGGCCACGATCATGCAGCGCTTCGGTCAGGGCGCTCCAGTCTTTCATGGTGCCCAGGGCGGGATGGATCGCGCAGTAATCGGTAACGTCATAGCCCCCATCGACCCAAGGTGACGGCATGAAGGGGCAGATCCAGACTGCGTCGACGCCGAGGTCGTGAAGATAGTCCGCCCGGCGCAGGATGCCGGGCAGATCACCGATACCGTCGCCGTCGCTGTCCTGAAAGGAGCGGGGGTAAAGCTCGTAAATAAGCGGGGCAAGGGGCCAGCCCGTGCCGGCCCCCGCGCGGGATTTATGCGCCAACGACCATACCGCCATTGGGGTGCAGACATTGACCGGTGTAGTAATTGGCGTCGTCGCTGGCCAGGAACAGGAACGCGGTCGCGACTTCCCAAGGTTGACCGGCGCGGCCCATCGGTGTCTGCGATCCAAAATCCTCGACCTGTTCGGCGGGCATGGTGCCGGGAATGAACGGCGTCCAGATCGGGCCGGGGGCCACGGAATTGACGCGGATGCCCTTGTCCGCGAGGTTGGCGGCAAGGCTGCGGGTAAAGGCGAGCGATGCACCGCGCGTTGTGGAATAGGTGATCAGTGACCCCATCCCCGCAAAGGCGTTGACCGACGAGGTGTTGATGATCGCAGCACCTTTTTTCAGATGCGGCAGCGCGGCCTGCGTGCAGAAGAAATAGCTCATCACGTTGCTGTCGAACATCTGACGCAGCTTGTCTTCGTCCAGCTCGGTCAGATCGCTGTCGATCCATTGCTGGGCTGCGTTGTTGATCACGATGTCGAGCTTGCCGAAATGTTTGACCGTCTGTTCAATGGCGTCCGTTGCATGGGATTTCGACCCCAGGTCGCCCTCGATCAACAGCGCCTCGCCACCTTCGTCCTCGACCAGCTTTTTCGTCTGCTCGGCATCCTTGCTTTCGGACAAATAAGCGATGGCCACCTTGGCGCCTTCGCGCGCAAACAGGACCGCGACGGCGCGGCCGATGCCGCTGTCGCCGCCGGAGATGAACGCCACCTTGTCCGTCAGCTTGCCCGCGCCGGGATGGCGGGGGGCATAGTCGGGTGCGGGGTCCATCTCATGCTCGTGGGCGGGCATGCTGTCCTGGGATTGCGGGGGGATTTTCACATGTTCGTTCATTGTGGGCTCCGTTCTGGCTGCGCGCGGGATGTCCGGCGTTGCGGGGACAACCCCGCCGCCGCGCTGATGGTTCCAAGGCCCGTCCGAGAATTCTTGGCCGATCCGTGCAACCGAAACGCGATACGTGGCGTTGGTCTTTCGAGTGATGCTGCAAGTGCGAAGGGAACCCCGATGTACTACGAGATGATCGGCTTTACTGCCGGAGAAAGAGCCGTTTTGCCCAAACCGCGATTTGAACCCAAAGACAACGTGGCCCTGTTTCTTGATTTCGACGGAAGCCTTGTTGATCTCGCGGCCGCACCTGACGCGATTGATGCGCGGGGCGTGTCTGAGCTGGTCGGCGCCCTGCACGGCGTTCTTGATGGCAGGCTGGCCATTGTTACCGGGCGGTCTGTCAGTGACCTTTTGGGTCATGTTCCGGACCTGCCATGCCTGGTCTATGGCACCCACGGCGCCGAACTGCATGCAGAGGGTGAAACGATCGATCTGGTGCCCGTCCCGGAGGCGCTGGACGCGATGTGCGAGGCCGCTGCGAAGTTCCGCCAACTGCATCCGGGCCTGCGGCTGGAACGCAAGCGGCATGGATTTGTCCTGCACTACAGGCAAGCACCGGAGCTGGCCGCCGCGGTGACCGGATTTCTCGAGGCACTGGTGGATGTCGCGCCCGAGATGGTGTTGCAGCACTCCAAGATGGCGGTGGAGGTGAAAGCCGCCGGCGTCTGCAAGGGCGCGGCCGTGCGCGATGCGATGGACCGGTTTGGCTGGACCGACCGCGTGCCGGTGATGGTGGGCGATGATGTCACGGATGAGGCTGGTATGGAGGCGGCGCAGACCTTGGGTGGATATGGCGTCAAGGTGGGGGAGGGTGAGACCACGGCCCGGTTCCGCTGCGACGATCCGCAGGACCTCAAGATGCAGCTGCGCCGGCTGGTGGAGCGTGCACATGGGTGAGCGGCTGGTCGTTGTCTCAAACCGTGTCGCGGGCGACCGACCGCCTGCGGGCGGGCTGGTCTTTGCCCTGCATGACTGTCTGACACAGATGGGCGGCATCTGGGTCGGCAGCGGTGCCGATCTGGTCGAAGCACCTGCGCCCGCCCTGCGCCATGCACCGGCAGACGGATACGACCGCTATTTGCTGGACCTGACCGAGGACGAACAGGCGCAGTTCTACCTCGGCTATTCCAATTCCGTCCTCTGGCCGCTGTGCCATGGCCGGACCGACCTGATGCAGATCAAACGCGGGCAATATGCGGGATACCGCGCCGTGAATGCGCGGATGGCCGACCAGATGCTGGACGTGCTGGACCCCGATGACCTGATCTGGATCCATGACTATCATTTCCTGCCGCTGGCAGAAGAATTGCGCCGACGCGGTGTGACCAACCGCATCGGGTTTTTCCTGCACATTCCTTTCCCCGCAGGTCACGATATCGGGGCGCTGTCGCAAAGTGACGCGCTGATGGAATGGCTGGGCGCCTATGACCTGATCGGGCTGCAATCGGAGCGGGACGTGGCGCAGTTCATCGGCACCTCGCGCCAGCATCCGGGGACGGAGATCCTCATGGACGGACGGGTGCGTATGGGAAATCGTCTGGTGGCGGTGCGGGCCTGTCCGATCGGAATCGACGTCGCGGCTTTCCAGGGCGAAATCGGCACAGGTGAGGCCGTGACCCTGAGCAAGGGCGAAAAGTTGATCGTGGGGGTGGACCGGCTGGATTATTCCAAGGGCCTGCCGCAGCGGTTTGACGCGATGGAGCACTTTCTTGACACGCGTACAGACGCTGACCCTACGGCGACATTCCTGCAAGTGGCCCCGATCAGCCGGGGCGAGGTTGCGGCCTATCAGGATATTCGGCAGACGCTGGAGCAAAAGGCGGGGGCGATCAACGGCGCACACGGCACGCCGAACTGGATGCCGATCCGCTATATCTCGCAATCCATGGATCGGGCTGAATTGGCGGGCGTCTTTCGCCAAAGTGCCGTCGGTCTCGTCACGCCGCTGATTGACGGGATGAACCTCGTGGCCAAGGAATACGTCGCTGCACAGGATCCGGACGATCCCGGCGTGCTGGTGCTGTCACGGCTGGCGGGCGCGGCAGAGCAGATGACGGACGCGTTACAGGTCAATCCCTATGATCCGACCGATATGGGCGAGGCGATCCGCACTGCGCTGGCCATGCCGCTGGACGAGCGCAAGGCCCGCCACGCCCGCCTTCTGACCGGTGCCGTGCATGAAGACATCCATTGGTGGACCAGAACCTATCTGGATCAGTTGCGCCAAGTGCGCGCGGTGCCGGTTTTTCCGCTATCTGCCTGAGTTCACGCGCCCGTCTACGGAACATCGCGCTGGGCCTGCGCGTTTCCTTTCCAAGGATTTTAATCATTGGAGGATACAGGATGTCACTGAAACGCATGGTCACGAAACTCGCGCTTGCCTTTGCGGCCAAGAAGGGGATGGAAGCGTTCAAAACTGTCGGCGGTATCGATGGTGTCAAGCAGATGCTATCGGGCAATCGGCCTGTCGGGTCCGCTGCTGCGATGGGGCAAAGGGGTGAAACCCACGGCCATGGCCGTGTGGGCGGCGTCCGCACATCGGATGCCGGCGGTCTGGGGAGCCTGCTTGATGGTCTGGGTTACGGCGGCGCATCAGACGGGCGCGAGGCCGGAGTGACCGGTCAGATGGCATCGGGCACACCATCGCTGGGTGGGCTCCTTGGCGGCCTTGCCGCTGCGATCGGCGGGCAGCCAAAGGCGCCGCAGACGCGCCACGCGATGGAGGATCATCTGGCCGACGACAACATCAAGACCGACCGGGACGCCAAATCCGTCCTGCGCGCCATGGTCCATATGGCCCGTGCTGACGGTGGCGTTCAAGATGACGAATATGCAGCTCTGATGGAGATTCTCGACGACGCGTCCGACGAAGAGCGTGAGGTCCTGCGCCAGTCGATGCAGGAACCGGTCGACGCGCAAAGTGTTGCCGCAGAGACGCCGATCCACGCCCGCAAGGAGGTCTATTCCGCGGCGCTGCTGGTCGGTGAGCCGGACAAGCCCGCGGAAAAGACGTTTCTACGCAATCTCGCGGCGCATCTGGGTCTGGATGATACCGATGTGCGGCACCTGCATATGGCGATGGGCAAGCCCGTCATCTGACGGCAACCCGTACATCGCACACGCACCGTCCCCTAGCAGGGGCGGTGCGTTTTCATATGTGCGGCAATGTCGGTCAGGGTTTGGCGTGCAGGGGCCAGGGCCTTTGGCCACAGGGTCCACATGTGAAACAGATCGTCGTGCCAGATCGCGGTGATGTCGGCCCCTTGGTCACGCGCTGCATCTTCCAGCAGCTGCGCGTCGCCCGCCAGCACTTCGGCCCGCGAGGCGGTCAGATAGGTTGGCGGCAGGCGGCCGAGATCGCCGCACAGGGGCGACACATGTGGGTCACTTGCGGCCCTGTCGCCAAACGCGGCCTTGGCAAGATCCCGGTCGGTCTCGTCGTCGTTCATGAGATCCCGCGCACTGTTGGCCTTGCGCGTCGTGCTGCGCCCGGTCCGGTCCGTGTTGGGCGAGATCAGCGCCAGCGATGCAGGCGCGGCCTGGGTCTGCGTGGCCAGAACAAGCGCCAGATGCCCGCCCGCGCTGTCGCCGATCAGCGGGGTGGTCAGGCCCACATCTTGCAGGACCGCGACCGCATCGTACAACGGCGCGGGCCAGGCATGTTCTGGCGCGCGGCGGTAGTCGGGCACGATGATGCAGGCATCCGCCCGTTCGGCAAGAAACGCGGCACAATTGGCGTGGCTGGTGCTGTCGCCAAACATATAACCGCCGCCATGCAACCACAGGGCCACGGGACCGTCGCCAAAGGCGGTGCAAGCCACGCCGCCCAATTCCAGCGCGACGCCCGCCGGGCCGGGGCCAGCGAGCGTGCGAAAGGCCGCCCGACGCGCGGCTGGCGTGCCCGTGATCGGTGTGGCCCTGATATGCGCCTCGACTTGCGCGCGGGTCCGCATCAGATGTTGATCGATCCGACCGCGCCGCCGTCAACACGCCAATTGGCCCCGGTGACAAAGGACGCGTGTTCGGAACACAGCATGGCGATGACGGGCGCCACTTCCTCGACCTTGCCGCGACGGCCCAGCACGAGATAGGGCCGTTCTTCCTCGAGGAAGCTTTCGATTGCCTCGTCAAAGGAACAGTCGCGCTCTTTGGCCCGCTCTTCCATCATGCCATCGGTCATCGGGCTTTCGATAAAGGCCGGGGCGATGGCGTTCACCATCATGCCGCTGCCCGAATGCTGCATGGCGACAGATTTGGCAAAGCTGAGCAGGGCGGATTTCGACGCGTTGTAGACGGTTTCGTCCGGATAGGGTTGGGCCACATTTTCCGACGCCACAAAGACGACGCGCCCCCATTTGCGGTTGATCATTGCGGGGCACAGGTGGCGGGCCATGCGCACGCCGGACAGGAAGTCGATGTTGAGCGCATGATCCCAGTCGTCTTCGGACATGTCCAGCGGGTCGCCCTTGGCCCCGGTCACCCCGGCGGCGTGCACCCAGATGTCAAAGCCTGTGCCGACTGCATCAAACAGCGCTTTGACGCCGCTTTGCGTCGACAGGTCGGCGACCTCGTATTTGACACCCAGCGTTTCGGCGGCCTCCTTCAGTGCGTCCTCGTCCACGTCGGTCAGGGTGATGTCCACGCCCTCGTCGCGCAACAGCTTGGCAGTCTCCATGCCAAAGCCGCCGGAGCCACCGGTGATGAGTGCGGATTTACCGCTGATCTTGAGATCCATGTCATTGTCCTTTCAGTAATGTGCGCGTCAGGTGCCGGTGAATTCCTCGGCAAAGGAGGGATGTACCGGGATGACGCGATCGAGGTCGTGGGCCTGCGCGCCCGCCTTGCGCAGGGAAGCAAGCAGCGCGATGAGGTCTTCGGCGTGGTCGGCGACGATTTCGGCCCCGGTGAGGGTGCCGGAGCGGTCGAACCCGACGCGGTAGAGCTGCGGTTCGGGGCCGCTGGCGTCCGTCAGAATATTGTTTGAAAGCGGGCGGAACGTGCCCGCACGCGGGGTGTTCCCGGTATCGCCGACAAAGGCGGCGGGAGGATAGACAAAGGTGGTCGTGGCCACATCATCCAGATCCAGCAGTGCTCCGCCTTGTCCATGCAGGATATGGGCCAGTTGCGTGCCATCCGCCGTGGCAACGGGCGTCAGCGGCATTCGGTCGGCCACATCGCCCAAGGCATGGACACCGGGCACATTCGTCGCAAGGCGTGCGTCCACCTTGATCGCGCCGTTGTCCGCCAAGGCCAGCCGGTCCGAAAGCGGCCCCAGATTGTCGGTATTGGGTGTGCGACCCACCGCAGCGCAAACGGCCTCCGCCACGCCTTTCGTGCCGTTGGTCAGGGTATATCCCAGCTGGTCGCCTTGCGCGTTTGCGGCGGACAGACCCGCATTGAGCGTGATCGCGATACCGCTATGGCGCAGCCCGGTCTGGACATGATCGGCGAGGGTCGCGGGAAAGGTATCGAGCACCCTGTCGCCGTCATGGATCAGCATGACATCCACGCCCAGTGCGCGGAATATTGCGGCAAACTCGCAACCGATATACCCGCCGCCCACAATCGCGATGGATGCGGGCAGGGTTGTCCAGGACAGGACATCGCGGCTGTCGACCAGATGCTCCGCCCCATCGATGTCCAGCGTAGCGGGACGTGCCCCGGTTGCGATGATCACCTGCGCGGCGGTGTACTCGGACCCAGCCACCGACACTGTGGTGCCATCGACCTGTGCGGTGCCGCGCAGCAGGGTGACGCCATCGTCTGCAAGACTGTCTTCGAACCCGTCGCGCAGGCCGGCGATGTGGTCGTCCCTGCGGCGCGCCAGTGTCTCGAAGGACAGGTGGGGCGCATCCGCAACCCGAACACTGTGGGCGGCTGCAATGGATCGGTTGAGATCACCTGCGGACCACAGGATTTTTTTTGGCACACAGCCGCGATTGACACAGGTGCCGCCCAGATCTTCCTTTTCAATCAGCAGGATACGCGCCCCGAGCGCTGCTGCTTGCCGGGCAAAGGCAAGTCCACCGGACCCGCCGCCGATAACGATGCTGTCGAAATGAGTGTCGGACATGGCGGCTGGCCCCTTGCTGCGTCACAGGGCAAACCCGCGACATCAGGTTATGTTCCGCACTGCTGAAGCAACAAAAGTTAATGCAACAGATGCCAGTTCGGGATTGTGGTCGGCGATGCGAGAACATAATGTGAACATATGGGTATTCGCACCGTTCAGGAAAAGCTCGCCATTCTCAGTGATGCGGCAAAATATGACGCCTCTTGCGCGTCCTCGGCCACGACCAAGCGGAACGCTCTGGGCGGCAAGGGGCTGGGGTCAACCGAAAGCGGCGGCATCTGCCATGCCTATGCGCCTGACGGGCGGTGCATCAGCCTGCTCAAGATCCTGATGACGAATTTCTGCATATACGATTGCAGCTATTGCGTGAACCGGGTGTCGTCGAACGTGGACCGCGCGCGTTTCTCGGTCGACGAAGTCGTTTCGCTGACCATCGAGTTCTATCGCCGAAACTATATCGAGGGGCTGTTTCTGTCCTCGGGCATCATCCGCTCGCCCGATGACACCATGCTGGACATGGTGCGGATCGTGCGCAAGCTGCGCCACGAGGAACGGTTTCAGGGATACATCCATCTCAAGACGATCCCCGATGCAGCGCCCGAATTGATCGAAGAGGCGGGGCGGCTGGCGGACCGTCTGTCGATTAATGTCGAACTGCCGACGGACCGTGCCGTGGCCACCTATGCGCCCGAGAAGAAGCCCGGCCAGATCCGCGAAGTCATGGGCCGGATCCGCGCGCGCAAGCAGGCCGGGCAGGACCGGTCGCACACCGGAAAACGGCCGCCGAAATTCGCGCCCGCCGGGCAGTCGACGCAGATGATCATCGGGGCGGACGGGTCCAACGATGCCACCGTGCTGGGACAATCCACCCGGCTCTATTCCAGCTACAGGCTCAAGCGCGTCTATTACTCGGCCTTTTCGCCCATTCCGGATGCGTCGTCGAAACTGCCCCTGATCCGGCCCCCGTTACAGCGCGAACACCGGCTGTACCAGGCCGACTGGCTGTTGCGGTTCTACGGGTTCGAGCTGGACGAGATCACGGGCGTAACACCGGATGGGAACCTCGATCTCGACATAGACCCGAAACTGGCCTGGGCATTGGAACATCGCGGGCTGTTTCCGCTGGATGTGAACCGCGCCAGCAAGGAGTTGCTGCTGCGCGTGCCGGGCTTTGGGGTCAAGACGGTGCAACGTATCCTCAGCACGCGGGGCAACCGGACGCTGCGCTACGAGGACCTGACGCGTATGGGCGCGTCGTTGAAGAAGGCACGGGCGTTCATCACTGCGGTGGGCTGGACACCCGGCGCCCTGACTGACAGCGCGGGCCTGCGCGCCCGCTTTGCGCCGCCGCCGGAACAGTTGAGCCTGTTGTGAGACACGCGGCGCAGATGCCGCGGATCGGAACGGCACAGGCCTGGCGCGACGCTGCGCGCGGGCTGCTGGCACAAGGGGTGCCGCCGCAGGATGTGGACTGGACCGTCGAAGGCGCGCCGCAAGGTTTATTTGGCGGAGCACCCGTTGCAACGCAGGCGGTGCCCGTCAACGTCCCGCGCAGTTTTCTGGCCCTTGCGCAGTCCGTCGTTTGGCATAGCGACCCGCAACGGTTTGCCCATCTCTATGCCGTCTTGTGGCGCCTGCGCGACGCCCCACGGCTCATGCAGGACCGTGCCGACCCGGAGGTGGCGCGGCTGCGGCGTATGGAAAAGGCGGTGCACCGGTGCCAGCACAAGATGAAGGCCTTTGTCCGCTTTCGCGAAGTACCGGCGCTGAACCCGGCCCGGCGCAATTTCATGGCGTGGTTCGAGCCCACGCATCATACGATCGAACCCACCGCTGAATTCTTTCGCAAACGCTATGCCGATATGGATTGGTCCATCGTGTCGCCGGACATCACGGCGCGCTGTATGGACGGTCAGGTCACGTTCCTGCGAGATGTGCCGCGCCCGGATCTGCCCGAGGATGCGCACGAAGACCTGTGGATGACCTACTATAGCAACATCTTCAACCCGGCGCGTCTGAAGGTGAATGCGATGACGTCGGAAATGCCCCGGAAATACTGGAAGAACCTGCCCGAGGCGGCGGTCATCCCGGACCTGATCGCGCAGGCAGAGGCGCGCGCGAACGCGATGGCGCAGGCCACGCCAACCTTGCCTCCCGTGCGGGTCGAAGCCGCACAGCGCCAGCAACAGGCCTTTGCCTCGCGCTGGGCGTCAACCGGGGCCATGCTCGAACAGGATCTGCGCGGCTGCGCCCGCTGCGCCATCGGGTGTGCTGCGACGCAGGTGGTGCCGGGCGAGGGGCCGGTGGACAGCCCGGTGATGATCGTGGGCGAACAGCCGGGCGATCAGGAGGATCTGGAGGGGCGGCCTTTTGTCGGCCCGGCGGGGCAGGTGTTCGACAGGGCGGCGACCGAGGCGGGGCTGGACCGCGCCGCCTGCTACATCACCAACGCCGTCAAACACTTCAAATACAGGACAGAGCGGAAGCGGCGCATTCACGAGCGGCCCGACCGCAGCGAGATCGAGGCCTGCCGCTGGTGGCTGAACGCAGAGATTGAACGGTCGCGGCCCGCGCTGATCGTGGCGATGGGGGCGGTCGCAGCGCAGGCGTTGACCGGGTCGGGCAAGGACCTGCTGCGGCGCTGCGGCACGATCGAGGAAACGCGCGGCACGCCGGTTCTGATCACTGTGCATCCGTCCTTTGTACTGCGCTGCGGGGACGTGGCCGCGCAGCAGGACGCGCGGCGCATGCTGACGCGGGATCTGCGGCGGGCGGCCCGGTATCTATGACCGATGGCCACCGCCGGGGCGTGCACGAAAAAGGGGGCGCCGCAAGCGCCCCCTCTGCATCGCTGTTGATGCACTGGGTCAGTCGAGGCCGACCGCTTCGGCCAGACGCATGTTCTCGCCCATGATCTCGACCTCGGCTTCGTTGAATTCCGGCATGTTCTCCAGACGCTCCTCGGTATAGCCGGGCACGATCACTTCGTTGCGCGCCATGACCAGTTGGGTCAGCGGGATGGCGACTTCGTTTTCGCCCATGCCAAGGAAACCGCCGACGCCGATGATTGCGACCAGCTTGTCACCGCGCTTGCCGATAAAGTCGATCTCGCCCACGTCCTCACCGGACTCCGTGGCCACGCTGCGCCCGATCAGCTCGTCGCGGTCCATGTTGAAGATGGGCAGGTCTGCAACCGTTTCCTGATAGCGTGCGCGGTCCGCGTCCGGCATGTTGCCTTTTTCGTCCATGTTGAAGTCCTCAAGCACAACGCGCGCCTGCCGCTGGTCGATCTCGATTTGCGCTGCCTCCGCCGCGGTCACATTGACCTGTGCATCGGTCTCGGCTTCCAGAACTTCGACATTGGCCGTCTGCGACTGTTCGACATTTACAACCGGGTCCGCTTGCTCGAGGGTGACGTTGGCCTCTTGGGTTCTTTCCATGTTGATCACCGGCTCGGCATTCTCGACGGTCACGCGCGGCTCTGCTTCTTCGATGGTGATGCGGGGTTCGGGGCGGACGAAACGCACGACCGGTTCGGGCTGTTCGAGATCAATGACCGGCTCGCCTGTGGCCACGTCCACTTCGGGCTGCGGCACCTGAATGGTGACGATCGGCTCGGGGATGCGGACGGTGACTTGCGGTTGCGCCTGTTCGATGGTGATGATCGGTGCCTGCTGTTGCACGGTCACGGTCGGTTCCGGCACGGACACGGTGATCTCGGGCTGGGGTTGTTCCACGGTGACGACAGGCGCGGCTTGCGTCACGTTCACTTCGGGTTCGGGGATAGTGACGTCGACGGTCGCGTCCTGCTGTTCGACCACAACCTGTCCGCCCAACACGTCCGCCTGAATGTCATTGGCCGTACCGGCCTGCTGTGCTGTTGCGGCACCGGCGACCAGAAGGGACGCGACCGACACGCCGGAAAGGAGGGAGTAGGGGTTCGATTTCATCATGTTCTTGATCCTCATTGAAGTTGGGGGTGCCAGCGTCGCAGGCCGCGATGTTTGGCGTTCCATGTTCAATCAAGCCTTTGAAAGCATTGAAGTTCCGGGCGGTTTGCTTAACAAAAATCAAGTGGAACAAACCAAGGGCAAAGGGGTTTGTCCCGATGGGTCACAGGCACCCGCCGCCACTGCCGGTCACAAAAAGGGCGGCACCACCCCGCTGGGGGCAGGCCGCCTTTGCATTGGTGTGTTTTTTGTCAGGGCGGGCGCTCAGACGCGGGCGGCACCCAGTTCATCCGCCTTTTCAGCGTCGCGGTGACCCATGGGCAAATCGCGCCCCTGGGTGGTGTCCCGGCGCGTCTGCGCCTCCATCTCTGCATTCAGTTCGGCACCGATCAGGATGACAAAGACCGACATCCACAGCCAGGTCAGCAGGATGACGACACCTGCCAGCGCGCCAAAGCTTTCGTTGTAGCTGCCGAACGAGCTGACATAGAAGGCAAAGCCCGCGGACGCGATCAACCACAGGGCGCATCCGACAATGCCGCCTGCCGACACCCACGACCATTCAGCGCCGTCGCGGCTTGGCCCATATCGGTACAGCACCGCCAGACCGCCAATGGTGAAGGCCGCAAGCACGACAAAGGACACGCCCACGATCAGTGGTTCGGCCAAGGCACCGAGGGGCAGGAACGACACAACCGCAGGGATCACGGCCACCACCGCCATCGCAAGCAGAAGTCCGACCATGATCAGCAAGGTCAGCCCGAAGGTGACGAGCTTGAGCTTGATGAAACCCCGTTCCTCCGTTTCGTCATAGGCCACGTTGAGCCCGTCAATGAGGCTGCCCACCCCCTTGGACGCGGAATAGAGCGCGAGCAGGACGGAAATCAGGGCCGTCACCCCAAGCCCGCCCTCGGAGGATCCGGTCACGGCGGTGGCCTGGCCCACAATGATGTCGATGATGTCCTCGGGCACCAGGCCCGCAAGCGCGCCGATTTGATCCGTCACATCCGATGGGTCGAGAAACAGGCCCGACAGCGCCATCAGCGCCGCGATGGCGGGAAACAAGGCGAGGAATCCGTAGAATGCGACACCGGCGGCAATCAGGCTGACCCGGTCTTCGGCGACCTCGTCCTTGACGCGCCACAGGATATCTTTCCATCCCTTGGCCGGGATTTGCGTGGGAACGTCTGCGTTGCGGCCTCTGGACATCTGGCGCCTCCGGTTTTTGCCATCCTAAAAATGCAACGTTCGGCGGTGCGGCATGGTTCCGTTGGCCCACGCCATTCTGCGTTGCAGACGACTGGCACCTTTGCCGCACTGCGGCAACTTGTGCCGGAACCAAATCGTGTGACAGCCGGTTCCCTTTGCGACAGGCGCGTGCCCACCCCGCCTGGTATTCCTAGAGCAGAAAGGATCACCTGATGGATATTTCGACCGTTGTGCTGCCCGTGGCGGGTCAGGGAACCCGGCTGTTGCCGTTGACCAAGGCAACGCCAAAGGAACTGATGCCGGTGTTCGACCGGCCTGTTCTGCAACTTGCGGTCGACGAAGCCATCGATGCAGGCGCGCGACGTTTGGTCGTCATCACCCATGAGAGCAAACCCGCCATTCAAGAATTTCTGACCGAAAGCCCGAGCCTCGTGCGGGATCTGCGATCCAAGGGCAAGGATGATTTGGCCGAAGTGCTCGACGCCTCCACGGCGGACCGCTGGTGCGAGGTCATCTTTGTTGAACAGCCCGAACCGCTGGGGCTCGGCCATGCGGTTGGTCTGGCGCGCGACTATATCGACGAGGCCGCGTTTGGCGTGATCCTGCCCGATGACTGCATACTGGGCGACGGTTGCCTGACCGAAATGGCAAGCGCCTACCGGGGTGGTCACATGATCGCGGCCATGGACGTCGCGGACAAGGATGTGAGCAAATACGGCATCTTTCGCCCAGTAGCGGGCGACACCGGCCCGTCGATCCGCTCTGCCGGGCTGGTCGAGAAACCCGACCTTGCCGATGCGCCCTCGAACCTGGCCGCAGTTGGCCGCTATATCCTGTCGCGCACAATCTTCGAACGGCTGGCCGATCAGGACCCCGGGGCGGGCAATGAAATCCAGCTGACCGATGCGATCGACCGGGACCTGCAAGACCAACCACTCTATGCGTTCCGGTTCAGCGGGACACGGTTCGACTGCGGCACCAAGGACGGGTTGCTGGCCGCCGGTCAGGCGCGCCAGGCGGCTTTGCAGGACATTCAGCCCGCCCGCCAGCACGCAGGACCAAATGGCATGTTGTCCGGCATTATCAAGGATTTCCAGGTCGGCGCGTAACGCGCCCGCCTCTTACAATTCAGCGTCGGAGTTGGGAAGGTAGAGATAGGCGGGGTCGAAATCGCCCCGCCTGTGCAGGCGCGCCCGGTCCATGATCGTCAGCTGACCGCTGGCAATGGCGCAGCACCCGTCCTCGCGCAGGTCCCTTAGAACCCGGTTCACATGCACGGGCGTCAGTCCGGTGGCATCGGCGATGTCGGTCTGCGTGATTCCGATCGTATATGTGTCCTGCTGCTGGCCGAGTGCGGCAGCAAGCCGCGCGTCGATCTCGGAAAAGAAATTCGCAACACGGGCAAATCCACGCATGGAACTGTTCCGCATCGCCCAGTGACGGTGAATGGACGCATCCACCAGCGTCAGCGACCACAACATCCGCGAAAGTTCGATATCGCCATCGAGTAGCTGTTTGAGGGCCGCATGCTGGATGACCGCCACCGTCGCCGCAGTGACGGCCACGACATCGTGGTCCAGCTGTTTCAGCGGAAAAGCGTGCAGATCAACGAAATCGCCCTTGAATTGCAAGGCCACGAATGTGCTGTGCTGCATGTTGGCCCTCGGGATGCTGCGCGCCACCACGCCGTCCAGCAACAACAGGCTGTGATCTAGGGTCGCACCACGCCTGCTGATTACGGTGTTGGCCGCATATGTGTGGCGCTCTGCAAAAAGGGGGCCAAGCGCATTCCAATGGTGCGGAGACACGTGTTCAATCATTCCCTTGCGTTTCAGATCGGATGGCGCGGGATGGCCGGCGTCGGGCGTCATCTGTCAGTACCTCTTGAACCTGAACCGGGACTGGTCCGGTGACATGGCAGGAACGGCTGAACCGGGTCGGTGGTTCCGCGCGGCCCGCGCGGTCTCAGCTGACCATGGCAGCAGACAATCCATCGCCCGACTGCGCCAGATAGACGGGCGGGGCCGAAAAACACAATCTTATCAAATGTTAAGCGGCCCACTTTTTCGACCGTTCCGATGAACAATGGCGCCGGTCCCGGCGTTGATCCGACAGTGTTGAAACTGTGAAAGGATACGAACATGAAGACCGAAACCGACGCGCTCAAGGATCTCTACACAACCCTAATTGACAGCCGCGAAGGCTATGCCGAAGCCGCCGAGGCTGTCGACAGCAATCACCTGCAATCGATGTTCACCGATCTTTCCAACCGTCGCGCACAGGACGCCGTCGAGCTGCGCAGCTTTCTTGCCGGAACAGGAGTCGAGATTGACGACGACGGGTCGCTGCTTGGCACTGCCCACCGCAGCTTTGTCGATCTCAAGGAACGCGTGATGGGTGACGACGCGTCCGTGGTCGAAGAGGTTCTGCGCGGTGAACAGCACCTGCTCGACGCCTATGATCGCGCCATCGAGCCGATGACGGCCAACAGCGAGGCCTACAACTTTGCGACCAAGCACTACCGTGCGCTGTCCGACCGCCTGGATGCGCTGAAAGCGGAAAAGCGCAAGGCGGCCTGATACGTCGCGGAGTTGCGGCAGGGCGTCCCGAAGTGGGGCGCCCTTTTTCGTTGTACACGACACTGATCAGCTAAAGGGGAAAAGGCGCAAAAAATTCCCGAAATACGTGTGTTTGCAGGCTGATCCGGTAATGCCACACTGGATCGGAACGGGTCGCGTGCAAGCAGGACATGCCGCGCGGCCATCAAAGAACGGCAAGCCGGATCACTTGATGCTTTCGCAAGGATCACAATCAATACCGCCACCGCAATTCGCGGCCCAGATCGATTTGCTGCGCAAACTCGAGCCGCCGACCAGTTTCCTGTTTCTTTTTCAGGTATTCCTTGTGCTGGGCGCATGTTTTTCCGCCTATGCGCTGGCCGGATGGTTGATCTGCGCCGCTTGGGGCATTGTCTATGTTGCGTTGCTGCTGAGCGAAAAGCTGGTGGTGCGGCTTGTGCCGGCGGCGCCGACACTGCGGGTTTATGCCAGCGTGCTTGTGTTGCTGACACTGCAGGCGTCTTTCTACTGCTTTCTGCCGGTGTACCTTTGGTTCCTCGGCCCGGACGTGGCCAAGTTCGGATCGCTCGCTCTGATCACCGGGTCGACTGTCCACACCATGCTGAACCGCGCGACCTATCCGTCGATCCTGTTGTGCTTTCTGATCCCCGATGCGGCTGTTTTCCTTATCATTTCTGCCCATGCGCTCCTGATGTTCGGCGCGTCGACAGATGCCTTCCTGTACCTGATCGGCGGTCTGGCGATCTGCGCCTATTTCGGCGTGGCCTTCTTGCAGGCGTATCAGCGTGACACGAGGGCGCGGCGCGAGACCGAAGAGCGCAAGGTCGCCCAGGCTGCGCGCGAAGCCAGCGAAATCCGGTTTCAAAGCCTGTTCGACAGCGCTCCGATCCCCATTCGCGAAGAGGACCTGTCAGGCGTGAAACGGCTGGTCGACAGTCTCGGCATCGCCGATCCTGAGGCGCTCTCTCACTATCTGGATGCCCATCCCGAGTTCGTGCAGGCGTGCGGGCGGGAAATCGTCGTGGTGAATGCCAATCAGGCGTCGCTGGAAGAACACGGCTATGCCAACAAGCAAGAGCTGCTCGACCGCGTTGTGGCGACCCTGTCCGAGGACGCGATGAAGATCGTGCGCCTGACGATCGAAGCCATTCACAGGGGATCCCACGGAGAGGCATTCGAGACCAGGATCAGGCGCGCCGACGGCCAGATCCTGACCGTCGCGGCGAAATGGTCAGTCATTCCAGGGCACGAAGACACCTATGCGCGCATCCTGCTGTGCTCGCTCGACATGACCGAGCATCGCAAATCCGAAGACGCCCTGCGCCAGGCCCAGAAAATGGAAGCCGTGGGCCAGCTGACCGGCGGTGTGGCACATGATTTCAACAACATGCTGACGGTGATCGGAGGCAATATCGACCTGATGGCCCATGCCACCGAATTCGATCCGGATCTGGCGGTCCCGATCAAAAAAGCCGTGGCGCGGGGCGCCGAGCTGACCCAGCGGTTGCTGGCCTTTTCCCGAAAACAGCCGCTGACGGCCAGGCCGGTGCATCTGGACGCGCTGGTTCTGGATGTCTGCGATTTGCTGTCGCGGTCGCTGGGTGAGGAAATCGACATCGTCACGCAGCTGGAAGCGGATCAGTGGCTTGCCTTGGCCGATGCCGGTCAGGTCGAGGCATCGCTCCTCAACCTCGCACTCAATGCCCGCGACGCGATGCCGAACGGGGGCACGCTGACCATCGCGACGGCCAAGACGACCATTGCGTCCGAAGGGGACCTTGGCCTTGGTCCCGGTGACTATGTTGTCCTGAAGGTGTCCGACACGGGCACGGGCATGTCGGCCGAAACACTTGCACACGCCTACGAGCCCTTCTTTACCACCAAGGACGTCGGCAAAGGGTCAGGACTGGGCCTGCCGTCGGTCTACGGCTTTGCCAAACAGTCCGGCGGCGAGGTCGAGATTGAAAGCGCACTCGGGACTGGCACGACCGTGTCGCTCTACCTGCCGCGCGCCAAGGAAGTCGAGGCCGCGCGGCCGACCCCCGCATCGGTCACGCATCAGCTGGACGGCGCGGGAACGACCGTTCTCATCCTCGAAGACGACGCCAATGTGAGCGCCTACCTTGAACGTCTGACCCGATCACAGGGCTTTGCCGTACTCACCGCGCAAAACGCGGCCGAGGCACAGCGTGTTGTGGCGCAGGGCGGGCGGATCGACCTGCTGATCTCGGATGTGATGCTGCCCGGCGGTGTGCGCGGCCCGGGCTTTGCCGCGCAATTGCTGGCCGCGTCGCCTGATACGGCGGTCGTGTTCATCTCGGGCCGCCCGTCCGAGGCCCACCTCGAGGCACATCCCGATCTTGCCGCCGAGACCGTCTTGCAAAAACCGTTTGATCGCGATCAGCTGTTGCACAAGATCGAAACGGCATTGCGCCAGCGTTCATCATGACGCGCCACCCGTCGCCACGAGGGCTGAGATGAACAGACGCCACCTGTTGCTGGGCGCGGGCGCATTCGGAGTGGCGAGCACCATGGGCCAGGCCAAAACGCCGACGTATTTCGTGCCACCCGAAGAAGCGCCGCACCTGCGCACCTTCATGCAATGGCCGACCAGCCGCCGGGTGCATCCTGACCCGGTGTTCCGCGAAATGGTGCAACAGACCATTGCCGACATTGCCAACACGATTGCCGATTTCGAGCCAGTGACCATGTTGGCGGCCCAGTCAGACCATCGCGCCGCCCGCCGTCTTTTGTCGAACGCGGTTAATCTGTGGGATGTGCCCACCGAAGATCTGTGGTGCCGCGATGCCGGTCCGCTTTTCATCGTTGACGGGGCAGGGGGCATGGCGGTCAGCCAAATCCAGTTCAACGGGTGGGGGGGCAAGCAGGTGCACGGCCGGGATGCGCAAATCGCCCGCCGGGTGGCCGACCGTCTGGGGGTGGAGATGCACGCAACGGGGCTGCACGGGGAACCGGGCGGGGTCGAGCAGGATGGGCATGGCCTGCTTTTGGCGCATGAAAGCTCGTGGGTGAATCACAACCGCAATCCGGGTTTGACGCGCGACGAGATTGAACACCGTTTGCTGCGTGCCTATGGTGCTGACCGGATGATCTGGTCTGACGGCGTCTGGGGGCAGGACATCACCGATTTTCACATCGACAGCCTCGCACGGTTCAGCGGGCCCGGTCGGGTGCTGATGAATTTGCCGGACGTGCCTGATCGCAACGATCCCTTTCACGTCGCCGCCGTCGCGACGCATGACCGGTTGGTCGGTGCGGGGCTCGAGGTCGACGTGATCCCGGAACCCTTGTTGCGCCGCGTGAACAGCATCGAGTTCGTGGCGTCCTATGTGAACTACTACGTGTGCAACGGTGCGGTGATCATGGCGCAGTTCGGCGATCAAGAAACCGATCGCATCGCGCGGGACGCCGTGGCGCAACACTATCCCGGTCGGGAAGTCATCGCATTGAACGTCGATGCGCTAGGGGAAATGGGGGGTGGGATCCACTGCGCAACGCAGCAAATGCCGGATCCATTCTCGACCTAGCGCACATTCCACGAACAGGCTGCCGCGTGGATCGGAGCAACGATGAGGCGATGATGTGCACCGATGCCCGCACTAATCGACCGGCGCTGGATCCTCTTCGGATGCCGAGGCAGTCACATGCGCGACCATCGTGGTCAGTTCCTTCACGTCGACAGGTTTGCGCAGGACCAGACGCGCGTTGCGCGACATCCCGAACAGCTCACCCTTGGGAAACAAACCGCTCCCCGTCATGAAGATGACCCCGGCAGATGGCGCGGAATACACCGCGTAATTCGCAACATCCGTCGAAAGGCTGTCTTCGATCATCAGGTCGAGCAACAGGACATCCGGCGTCTTGCGCCGCAACATCTGCATGGCTTCTTCGTTGTCGGCGGCTGCGCGTACTGTATGGCCCGCACCCTGAAGCGCCTCGAAGAACATGAATCGAAGGCCCGGATCATCCTCCAGGACAAGTACATCAGCCATCTGCGTCTCCGATTCCAGTGCTTGGTTCTTCTAGCCTTCGTGGTTGAATATAACCTTAATCAACCGTCCCAAGCGGAGCAGAATGCAGCGCAGGTTAACATTCGGTAAAATTCTATCATGTCGCGAGAATGGTAAAGGTTGCGCCGGTTTCGCCGTCGGACTGGGCCGTGATGGTCCAGCCATGTCTGCGGCACACCTCACGACAGGTGGCGAGCCCGATGCCGGTGCCTTCCACATCGGTGTTGCAGCGGCGGAATGGCAGGAAAATCGCCTCGCTGGCGCCGGGGTCGAACCCGCAGCCGTTGTCGCGCACAACCATCTCTACCAACCCTTCATCGCCTTCGGTCAGCGTGATGTCGATATGCCCACTGCGGTCCGGATGCCGGTATTTCAAACTGTTGGTCAGCAGGTTGCTCAGCAACATGCGGACGAGCGTCGGCTCGGCCATAACCGGATTGGCAGTGCCCGTGATCTCCCAACTGGTCCCGGTCGCCTCGAAATCGGCTTCGAGGTCGGCCACTGCCGTCCGTGCCTGTGCCACGAGATCCACGGGCTCGCGCTCCAGCTCCACTGAGGCACTGCGCGCGTGATCCAGGAAATCATGGGTCAGCTTGTCCATCTGTTCGACCGCGCGCGACATGTAGGACAGGTATTCCGCCGCCCGCTCGGGCAGATCCGCGCCGAATTTCACGTCAAACATCTGGAGCAGACCGGACAACGTGTTCAGCGGTGTTCTCAGATCATGCGAGGCCGTGTGCGCATAAGCTTCGGTCGCGATCATCACCTGCTGGAGTGCGGCATGCCGCGCTTCCAACTCGGTCAGCTTTCCCTGCGTTTCGAGGCGGCGACCGTTCATCGCAATCAGCGCGTCCACGGTGGATGTCAGATGATCTTGCGTCAGGTGGTAAAGCGGGCGTGTGCGCCCGGGGGTCGGCAAGAGGGCCACGTGAAAATCCAGTGTTTTGGGAGTCTTGCGCTCGCGCCCGGTCCGCATGGTGAACCGCGCCCGCGCCGTGCTTGCTGCGGCGCTCAACCGCGCGCGTACCTCATCAACCGACTGATGCGTCAATTCGGAAAAATACTTGTCGCGCCCGTCATATTCCTCGAAATCGACCGTCGGGGCGAACTGCCGCTTGGCGCGTCGATTGATCAGCACGACGCGACCCGCATCATCGATCAAAAGCGACGCATAGGGCGCGTTCACGATCGCCGCGTGCAGCTCCGCGAATGTCGGGGTCTCGAACGCGGGCCGCGAAGTGGATGCCGCAAGGACCAGGTCTCCCTGTTTCTTGATATTTGACATGCGACGCCTTCTGACCGAACGGGGAACCGAATGCGCGTACCATGTCGCATGTGGGTAAAACTTTGGTTAAGTTTGCGTTCAACTCCCAGATACGCGTGTCAGGACTGAAGCGCGATATGCCCCTGAGCGCCGTCGTCGAGGCAGATCAGGCTGCCAAAAACATGCGACACCTTTTCGTCCGCACGGCGCCGGACCTGACCTTTGCACAGGCACTGCACGCTCGATCCGTCAGTGCGTACAATACGCAACATCGCCTCGAACGCCTTGCCCTCCAGCAATGCCGCCCGGAAATGCGTCGAAATCTCGCCGCGCATCTCCGGATCAACCATTCGCAGCAGGCTTTCCACCGACGGCGTGTGCACAATCGGGTCATAGCCCACGATCTCGAACATCGACTGGTTCCAACGCGGCGCGTTGTTTTCCACGTCAAAGGTAAAGAACCCAATGCCCAGATCGTCCTGAACACTCTCCATATTGCTCAGCCGGATGCTGCGCTCGGTCTCGTCGGCAGTGTCCCAGACCACACCGATCAACTGGGTCGGCTCACCGTCGGAATTGCGGATCAAAGTGGTTTTGCCGCTGACCGCCACGATGTGACCGCCGGGTCCAAACACCCTGTTGTCAAACCGGTAGCTGCCGCCTTCGTTCATCAACGCCTCAATGCGCTCGGCCGCGTCCTCCCGGTCTTCCGGGTGCACGAGGCTCATCGCCTCTTCCCAGGTCGGCATCTCGCCGGAATCCGACCGCCCATAGATGCGGAACATTTCCGGCGACCAGAAAAGCTCTTTGCTATCAATATTGTAGGACCAATGCGCGACGTGGCTGATGTCATTCATCAGCTCGACAACGCGCGTCAAAGGTTCGCTGTCATATTGTGAAATCGTGATCGACAAACCGATCAGCTTGCGGTGATGATCGTGCACCGGCGACATCACCAGCGAATAGTAGGTCCCGCGCGAAAGGATCGGAATGCGGCGCGTTTCCTGAACCCGCAGAACCACATTGGCGACCGGCGCAAGGGCCGGAAAACCGACCGGCAGATTGCACTGGCTGAGGTGAATGCCCGTTGGCGGAATTTCGGACAGGCCGAACAGATCCAGCGCGATTTTGCTCAGCCGCCGCACCATCAGCGCCTGATCGGCCAGTGCCACCGCATAAGGCGCCGACGTCATCGTCGCCTCCAGTTCCGAGGCCAGCGCCTGACGTTCGGCCGAACTGATCTGCAACTCTTCGTTGACGGTCATCAGCTCTTCGTTCGACGATTGCAGCTCCTCGTTCGAGGTCTCCAACTCTTCGTTTGTGGCCTGGAATTCCTCATTCGTCGATTGCAGCTCTTCGTTGGCCGATTGCAGTTCTTCATTGGCGGTCTGCAATTCTTCGATCGTCTGTTGCAGTGCCTCCTGCGTGGACCGGATTTCCATCTCCATCCGCTCCACATAGGCGCGGTGTTCCTTGTCCGAGATATCGGTGACCTGAACATCGGCCTCTTTCTCGAACCGCGCATTCACCGCGATCAGGCAATGAACCTCTCCGCCCTTGGTGCTGGTAAACGGAAAGGCCTGCAACTGAGCCCGGTTGCCCACGCTCAACGACACCGTATGCCAGCGGCCGTCCCGGCGGCTGGAATTGCGCAGCGCCACGGCAAGCAGGCTCGACACTTCGGATCTCAGCGGCTCGATCAGCATCTTGACGTTGAGCGCCGTCGATGCGCCCGCGCGGATCTCCATGAACGGGCTCAGATCACCCAGCACCTCGATGATGTTGCCATTCCTTGTACAGATCATCCCGTCCGGTGCGACGGCTCGGGCCAGCGACATCTCCGACTCCGCCGCCGCTTCCAGCTGCGCCGCCGCGCTGCCGGGATTGGTTGTACGCTTGCGTATGGACCGTTGCACGGCACGCGATCCCACGCTCAGGGATGCATCACCGGTTGTACCACGGCGCTTGACGAACACCTTGTCCGCACCCTGCCTGACCTCAAAGAACACGCCCATCTCGCCCACGGTTTCCGACGTGCCGAGAAAGAGTAAACCGCCCGCGGACATCGCGTAATGCAAACGGCTCAAAACCCGTTCCTGCAAGGCAAGGTTGAAGTAAATCAACAGGTTGCGGATGCTGACCAGGTCGACATTGATAAAGGGCGGGTCCTGGAACACGTTGTGATGGGAAAACAGCGTCACGGAACGCAACTCGGGGCGGACCTTGATCTCGGTCTCGCCGAGCACGAAATAGTCGCCCAGCAGGTTCGGCGGAATGTCCTGTGCCGCAGCGATCGGATACACCCCGCGCCGCGCGACCTCGATCGCGTTCTGATCGATGTCAGTGGCAAAGACCTGAACGTTGTTGCGTGCCAATTCACCGATACCGCCCAACAGTTCCGCGATGGTGATGGCGATGGAATAGGCCTCTTCGCCCGTGGCACACCCCACCACCCAGACCCGTATGGGCCCTTCCGTACGGTGCTTGAGGCTGTTGCACAGCTCCCGTTCGAGGTTTTCAAACTGTTCGGGGTCGCGGAAAAACCGCGTCACGGAGATCAGCAGATAGCGATGCAGCGCGTCCACCTCGCCGATATTGCTGCGGCAATAGTCGACATATCCGTTGTAATCCTCGATCCCCAGCGCGGTCATGCGCCGGGCGATACGCCGATTGACCGTGTTCTCCTTGTAATCGGCAAAATTCACCTGCGTCCGCGCCAGCAGGATACCAAAAAGCTCGCCCAGCGGGTTGGGTTCGTCCTGCAACGCGCGCAGCCCGTCAAAGTCGCGGGGCCGCGCGAGGATCTTTTCCAGGTGGATGCCGATCTGCTCGGGCGAAAGCGTCAGGTCGACACAGCCGGTTTCAATCGCAGAGGTGGGCATGCCATCATATTTCGCACTTGCGGGATCCTGCGCGATGGTGATGCCGCCGGCCTCGCGGATCGCCTGCACCCCGTAACTGCCATCCGACCCCGTGCCCGACAGAACGATACCCACGCACCGCTCGCCGCACTCGGCCGCCAGGCTCTTGAACAGACGGTCCGCAGAGGGCTTCGGTGCCGCCGGATGGCCCGCCGGGTTCCGCAGGCGCAGCTTTCCCTGCTCCAGAGTGACATCGGAATTGGGCGGCGTGACATAGATCGTGTCAGGCTCCGGTGTCGTCTCGGCGTCCAGTTCGCGCACCTGCAACCGTGTTTCCCGCGCGATCAGGGTCGACAGCACGCTCTTGTGGGTGGGCGACATGTGCTGGGCAACAACATAGACAGCATTTGCGGTCTGCGGCAGATTCTGAGCCAGAAGCGAAACCGCCTCCAGTCCCCCGGCCGAGGACGCTATTCCCACAAAACGGGGCAGGGCGTTCTGCTCTTCGGTTGTTGCGGGGACAGGTGCCTCGTCGGGGCCGTCACTCGTCATGGCAGTTCCTTTGTCATGTGACATTCTGTCGACATGAGTATTCTGTCAGCGAACCGCCCTCAGGCGGCGGCACAATAGCGATCGATCAGCGCCAGCAACTGACCGGGCGAGACCGGCTTGCTGGCAAATCCGTTCATGCCCAGCTGTTCAATCCGCGCGTCGTCGTGGTAGTTCACGTCCGCGGTGACAGCGATGATGGGAACCTCGCGCGGCGGGTTCTTGGCCAGTTTGCGGATTTTTCGCGCGGCATCGATGCCGGACAGCACCGGCATGTGCAGATCCATCAGCACCAGGCCAAACGCCCCGGGGCTTTTGGACAGGGCGTCAAACCCTTCGGTGCCGTTCGTGGCAACTTCGACATCAACACCCAATGTTCCAATGATCTCCTGCATCATAAAGCAGGTGAATTCATCGTCCTCAACCAAGAGCACTTTTTTCCGTTCAGTCATTCTGTGCCTCCGGTCCGGCAGGACAACCTATAGTTAGCAAAAATTCCGTCGAAAAACCATCCCTTGCGGATTCCGAGACCGATAATGTCGCACCCATCAGTTCAGACAGCTCCAGACAAATTGCCAAACCAAGACCTGTTCCCCCATGGGTGCGGTTCAATCCGGCGTCCAGCTGGGTAAACCTGTCGAATATCCGCCGACGCTGGGCCTCATCGATGCCCGGGCCAGTGTCGGACACCGATATGACAAGTCCGCCGTCCGGGCAACTGTCACTTGTCTCATCCGGTCGGGTTGGGCGCACCGCAATCCGAATATTGCCGGATTGCGTGAACTTGGCGGCATTGTCCGTCAGGTTGGTGACAATCTGCGTCACGCGGGCGCCATCCAACTCGTATTTCTCGTCCAGTGACGGGTCCACATCCAGTGTCACTTCGATATCCTTCTGGTGAAAATGGATCGCGGCGGTGGTCGTGTCCTGCCACTGGCGCGCCAGCCTGCGGATGTCGGTGGGGCGCGTCGAAATCATCACCGCGTTTGAATCGAGGCGCGACATCTCCAGCACATTGTTCAGTTGATGGAGCAGCTGCTGCGAGGCGCGCGTCGCCACACGGGCATAGTGACGCTGCCGCTCCGGTACGGCTTCGTCGATCTCGATCAGGTGCAGAAACCCAAGGATGGCATTCAGCGGCGTGCGCACCTCGTGGCTCATCGTGCCGATAAAGCTGGATCGGACGGACAAGGCCTCGCGCGCTTGCTCCTCGCTCTTGCGGCGTTCCACGACCTCGGTTTTCAACGCGCCAAGGTCGGACACAACCCGCGCTTCGAACCGGCGGATGGCGGTGACAATATGGTCCAGATCATCCGCAACCTTGCGCTTGGCCCTGTGCAGGACCAGCTGTTTCTTGTCGGTCGAGATGTCCGTTTCATCCACATGATCAGCGATGTTGCGCAAGTGCCGGGTGATCATCTGGTTGACCACGACCAACAGGGCGACAGCGGCCAGATAGGCCTTGGCCAGGTTGGTCAACAGCGTCACCCAGAACTGTTGGCGCACCCGTTCGAACACTGCATCCAAAGACAATTCGACCCGCAGCTTGCCCAGATCCTGCACCCGGCCGTCGGGTTGATCATATGTAAGATCAAAAACCTGCTGCACCGGCGATTGGCTGGGGGTACCGCGGTCCCATTGGTGCCCTGTCTGGCTGATCAATTCGACATGGGTGATGTCCTCGTTGGCGGCAATGCCATCCAGCAGAATGTTCACCTGATCAAAATCAAAGGTCCACAGCGCCTGTTCCAGCGTATCGGCCAACACCGTTTCGATCTGTTCGAAAATCGCCGTCGCGTCCTGCTTTTGGCGGTTAAAGCTCGACACCAGCTGGATCCCAGTCGAGAAAATCGACAGGACCGACCCGATCAAGAGCGACGCAAGCACCAGCCTGACGCCCAGCGGGTCTTTGAAAAAGCCAATGTTCATCCGTTCACATGCGCATCTATGTGCTTGGCAAGCAAGGTTTCCAGCGTGCCATCCGCGCGCATCTCGGCGAGGGTCCTGTTGAAATCCGCCACGATCTGCGCGCTGTTCTCAAGGCCCGTCCTTACCGCCATGTGCAGATCCTGAGCGGCGAGGACACCGGGCGCCAGTTCCACCCGGTCTGCGAGGGTGGGGTCCTCGGACCCCAGCACATGACGGATCACATCCACGCTGTCGAGCGTCAGATCCGCCCGCCCATGGGCCACCATGTGCACCGCCTGAGACGTGGTGGTCACAGCGGTCTTGTCCAGGTAATCGGCCCGGTCGAATTCATCCTGATAAAGAAACCCCTCGCCAACGGCGATCTTGTAAGGGCGCAGCGCCTCCACGGTGGTGAAGGTGATCTCGGACCCTTTCGGCCGAACCAGCTGCACATTGGTGGTATAGAATGGCTCTGCGTAGGTCAGGAACTCCGCAAGCTCCTGATCCGCAAAGAGGCTGCCCACGATATCGAACGTTCCGCTGCGCGCGCCGTTCAGAACACGGGCCCAGGGCACAACCTGCGTCTCGACCGTATAACCCGCACGCTCCAGCACTGCGGCGATCACGTCCAGTGAGATGCCGCCCCGCGGCAGATCGGGCCCGGAAAAGGGCGGCCAGTCATCGGCCACAACGGACAGCACCTGACCTTGCGCACGCGCTGGCGCCGTCATCATCAGCACACTCACTATCAACGCAGCCGCAAGTCTCAACATATCCAGGTCTCGTCAAAAGTTCTCATCCGCAAACGCGTATAACATGCTTGGACAAGCGGTCTTAATTTAATGTGAATCCTGTTCGAAACGGCGCGGAATATCCCGCAAACCGCACCAATTTGGATCAACGCCGCCTATCCCCTTGCGCAGCGCCGCGACCCTGCATAGAAGGGCGCGAATTTCCGATCAGCCCCCAGCCTGGGGGCCTTTACGCTATGGGAGCACACATGCAGGTCACCGAGACGCTGAATGACGGTCTGAAACGCGGCTATGCCATCACCGTGACCGCCGCCGAACTGGACGCCAAGGTCAACGAAAAGCTGACAGAGGCGCAGCCCGAAGTCGAAATGAAAGGCTTTCGCAAGGGCAAGGTGCCCATGGCGCTGCTGAAAAAACAGTTTGGCCAGCGCCTCATGGGCGAAGCCATGCAGGAAAGCATCGATGGCGCGATGTCCGATCACTTCGAGGCGTCAGGCGACCGTCCCGCGATGCAGCCCGAGGTCAAGATGACCAACGAGGACTGGAAAGAGGGCGACGACGTCAATGTCGAGATGTCCTATGAGGCGCTGCCCGAAATTCCCGAGGTCGATCTCAGCGGCATCACGCTGGAACGCCTCGTGGTCAAGGCAGACGATGCCGCCGTCCAAGAGACGCTGACATCGCTCGCCGAAAACGCGCAGGACTTCAAATCGCGCAAGCCCACGGTCAAATCCAAGGACGGCGACCAGGTCGTGATGGATTTCGTCGGCAAGGTCGACGGCGAAGCGTTCGAAGGCGGCTCTGCCGAGGACTATCCGCTGGTGCTGGGTTCCAACTCCTTCATCCCCGGTTTCGAAGAGCAACTGGTCGGCGTGAAGACCGGCGAGGAAAAGGACGTTACCGTGTCCTTCCCCGAGGATTACCAGGCCGAGCACCTCGCTGGCAAAGAGGCCGTGTTCTCCTGCGCCATCAAGGACGTCAAGAAACCGGTTCCGGCCGAGATCGACGACGAACTGGCCAAGAAATATGGCGCCGACGACCTCGACGGCCTCAAATCACGCATCTCCGAGCAGCTCGAAGGTGAATATGCCGGTGCGGCCCGCGCGGTGATGAAACGCGCACTGCTCGACCAGCTGGACGAGATCGTCAGCTTTGAGCTGCCGCCAAGCCTTGTCGAAGCCGAGGCCAAGCAGATCGCGCACCAGCTCTGGCACGAGGACAACCCGGATGTCGAAGGTCACGATCACCCCGAGATCGAAGCCACCGACGAGCATAACGACTTGGCAGAACGCCGCGTCCGTCTGGGCCTGCTGCTGGCCGAACTGGGCCAGAAGGCCGAGGTCGAAATCACCGATGCCGAGATGAGCCAGGCAATCATGCAACAGGCCCGTCAATATCCCGGTCAGGAACGCCAGTTCTTTGAATTCGTTCAGCAAAACCAGCAGATGCAACAACAACTGCGCGCGCCGCTCTTCGAAGACAAAGTGGTCGACCACATCGTCGAAAACGCCTCTGTGACCGACAAGGAAGTCAGCAAGGAAGACCTGCAAAAAGCGGTCGAAGAGCTGGAATCCGAAGACAGCTGATCCTGTCGCCCTGACGCAAATTCAAAGGCCGCGCTGCTCAGCGCGGCCTTTTTGCATTCCACACCAGATAGCGCCCCGTGTTGCGGGCATTGCCGAACCCGCGCGGTGCATCAAACGTCTAGAACGCCCGTAGATCGTCCAGCGTATAGGTTGCGCGAACCGGGAAAGCGGGGTCCTCGATATGGGACGGGTCCGGCACCAGGCAGTTCAATCCGCAAATCTGCCGCGCGATTTGATTGCGGGCATCCACGTACCACATCCGTCCGCCCGGCGTTGCGATATAGCCGTCGGTGCCGTCCTCGATGTCGGTCCGCATGTCAGCAAAGGACGGCACCTCGGTGAAATAGTCCGGGCTCCAAGCGCCATGTGTGTGATAGGAAGCCAGCACCACGAAGGACACCGAAGCAGGCGCAGGCGGCAGGCAGGATGACACCCGTCCACGCTGTGGCGCGGTGGCGATCAGGGTACCGGCAGCATCCACACCGATCAGGCCACAATACTCCCGATCCTCGGCAATGGATTGCGCCTGAAGGTCGTTGAACAGCCCGGCGACAAAGGCAACTTCCGCAGGCGACTGCGCCAGGGCGCGCGGCGCCATCTGGATCGTGGCCGGGTCGTCGACCACGCAGGCCGGCAGGGCAAGACAGAAGAGCAGGGCAGGGCGCATGTGGCCCAGACTGGCGCGACAGCGCACGTGCGTCAAACACCAAACATTGCAAATGCAAAAACGCCGCGCCTGGGGTCCGGGCGCGGCGCTTGTTGGTCTGGCAATGGCCGGGATTACGCCTTGGCGGCGTCGTCCTCTTCGGTCTCTGCCTCGTCGGTCGCGATGCCCGCGGATTCCGCCAGTTCTTCGTCGTCGGATGCCGCGGCACCGATATCGTCGAACAGCTCCTGAATTTCGAACTCAGCTGCGGCTTCCTCTTCGGCAGCCAGCTCCTGGATCGACTTGCCGGAGGCTTGCAGCTCGGCTTCTTCTTCCGACCGTGCCACGTTCAGCTGGATCACCGCCTCGACCTCGGGGTGCAGGGTGATGTGCACATCGTGCAGGCCCAGCTCCTTGATCGGGTTGGGGATCACAACCTGCTTGCGGTCGACCGAGAACCCTTCGGCGGTGGCCACGTCGGACGCGTCACGCGGTGTGACCGACCCATAGAGGTTGCCACCGTCAGAGGCCTGGCGAATCACGATGAACTGCTGACCGTTCAGCTTGTCACCCAGCGCTTCGGCCTCTTTCTTGGTTTCCAGGTTGCGCGCTTCCAGCTGTGCTTTCTGCGCTTCGAAATCCGCGATGTTGGCCTTGGACGCGGTCAGCGCCTTTTTCTGGGGCAGCAGATAGTTGCGGGCATAGCCCGACTTGACGTCGACGACGTCGCCCATCTGACCCAGCTTGGCCACGCGTTCGAGAAGGATAACTTGCATATCAGTCGCTCCTTATTTCACGGCGTAGGGCAGCAGGGCGAGGAAGCGGGCGCGCTTGATGGCACGGGCCAGTTCGCGTTGCTTCTTGGCCGAAACGGCAGTGATACGGGAGGGCACGATCTTGCCACGCTCAGAGATGTAGCGTTGCAGCAGGCGCGTGTCCTTGTAGTCGATCTTGGGCGCGTTCTCACCGGAGAACGGGCAGACCTTGCGACGGCGGAAAAATGGTTTTGCAGCCATGGTTTAGCTCCCTCTCTCTCAGCGACGCTCGCGGCGTTCGCCGCGGTCACCACGTTCGTCACGTTTCTGCATCTGGACCGATGGCCCTTCCGCGTGCTCGTCGACTTTGATGGTCAGAACGCGCATGACATCGTCATGCAGGCGCATCAGACGCTCCATCTCCTGCACGGCGGCAGCAGGCGCATCGGTGCGCATATAGGCATAGTGGCCCTTGCGGTTCTTGTTGATCTTGTAGGCCATGGTCTTCACACCCCAGTACTCGTTGTCCACGAGGGTGCCACCATTGTCCGACAGGACCGTGCCAAAATGTTCGATGAGCCCTTCGGCCTGAGTGTTGCTCAGGTCCTGACGGGCGATCATCACATGCTCATAAAGAGGCATGGACGTACTCCACTTGTTTCAAGGCGCATTTCATAGACCGATCCGAATGAACCCTGCGGGATGGTCACGAGAGACTGCGCGGCAAAAAGGTCTTTGCAGGGACGCGTCCGTATACATCGCTGAGCCGTCCGCGCAAGGGAAAAGGCGGGGCGACGCGACAGGCAAGGCGCCGGGCACGGCCTTTTCACGCTGAGGCCGCATTTTCGTCAAGTTTGAGCGAAAGAATGCGGATATTGATTAACGAGGATACCAGAGCAATGACCGCCATTCCTGACGTAGTACCACAGTCCCAGATCCCCGAAACGCCCCACATGGTGGACGGACGCCGCTGGATGATCCGAGGGGCCCGGCAACTGGCTGGTGCGGCGCTGGTCCTGGCGGCTATGGGGCTTTGGGTCCAACCGGGCGCGCAGCTTGATGCGGACCTGTTGCTGATCAAATTCGCGCTGTCGCTGGTGATGGGCTTTGCCGGTCTGGCGGTGGTTCAGGCCGGTCTGCCGGAGCCTGCCATTTCCATCGAGATCGACACCGTGCGCCGCGAGGTGCGCCTCGTGCGCGGGCAACGCAAAAGCCGCACGCTGGTCAGCCGCACCAAAATGGCCGATCTGGGCGCCGCCGAACAGAATGGCACGATGACCCGCCTGTGGGCGGCGGATGGCACCTTGATCGCCGAAGTCGCGCTGACGGATGCAGAGGCACGCGCCAGCCTGCTGGGCGCGCTGCGCGACGCGGGCAAGCTGTAAAGCCGCGAGGACAGGCGCACGCGCATGTTCATGTGCGCGCATATTCTGTTGAGTGCTGTGGAATTGTGCGAATAAACGCAGCGGCTCATGTGTTTGTCACAGACCACATCACATGGAGCCTACCAGATGAAATCTCTTCTTTTCGCCGCCGCCCTGTCGACGACTGCCGGTTTTGCCGTTGCTGACACATGGTATCCCGATCCGACGCATACGGACGTTGTCGTGACTTGGAACCACGCGGGGTTCTCGCTGCAGACGGCCAAGTTCCACGAGGTCAAGGGCACGCTGGAGTTTGACGCGGGCAATATCGCGGATGCCAAGGCGGATTTCTCGGTTGTCGCGGCCAGCGTCGATTCCGGTGTCGAGGCGCTCGATGCCGAACTGATCGGACCCGGCTTTCTGGACACGGCCAACCACCCGGACATCCGGTTCGTGTCGACATCTGTGGAACAGACAGGCGACATGACCGTCAAGGCCACGGGCGAGATGACAATGAAGGGCGTGACCAAGCCGGTCGTCTTCGACATCACCGTGCACAATATGGGGCCGCACCCGGTTGGCGGGTTCTTTGACTACTACAAGGGGGAATGGCTGGGCATGACGGCCACCACGACCATCAAGCGGTCGGAGTTCGGCATTGACGCCTTCATCCCGGTCGGCTCGGACGAGCTTGAGATCGTGATCAACTCCGAGATGCGTCTGGGCGGCTGGAACTGATCCAGCGCCTGAGCGCTTTTCGTTTCGACAGAAGGGCCGCGTGGTGATCCACGCGGCCCTTTTTCGCGGCCCTGTCAGAAAAGACACGCCTGCGGCGTGACGCGATGTTTTTCAGGGACACCTTTTCAGGTGCCCCTGGTTGGCTGCGCAGCGGCGACGCCGGACTCAGTTGGCCGCCGCCTGCCGCGCGGTCAGGGACACCTGCACATCCACGTTGAATTTCAGCGAGCCTTCGTCGGTCATGTTGTCGCCAATCCCGAAGGCGCGGCGATCCAGGCTCAGCGCGCCGGTCATCTCTGCGGTACCTGCGTCGAGCACCAGCGTGAAGGGCAGGGTGACGGGCACGGACCGGTCCTTGATGGTCAGCGTGCCTTGCGCCGTGTAGCCCTCCGGTGCCGCGAGGATATCCGCGGCAAAGATGGCCGTCGGGAACGCGCTTGCGTCGAAATAGTCTGGTCCCATCGCCTGTGCCGTGACCGCGCCCAGTGTCAGCGACCCGATGGCGACCATCACCTCGACGTCGCCCGCCACGCCTTGCGTCACGGTTTCGTCAAAGCGGATGGCCGCCGTCCAGTCGGCGAAACTGCCTGTGACCTCGGAGCCCAGCTGCGTCACCGTCAGCGTCAGCGCGCCGTCCTCGACCTGCCAGTCGGACTGGACTGCGGCCAGTGCGGGACCTGTCGCAGGGCCGCCATGCGGGGCATAGACCCCGAGGGCCGCACCCCCGGTGAGGGCAAGCGCCCAGAGGGCGAGTGCGGCCACGATCGGCGCGCCATGGGCGTGTTTTGCGGGGGTCGCGGGCAGGTTGGTCTGGCCAAACCACATGCGCCGCAGGGTTGCGTCCCTGTCGATCACATGGTGCTTCAGCGCGCCGGCGATATGCAGCAGCAATGCGAGGCCCAGCACCTTGGTCAGCACCCAGTGCGCGCCTGCAAATGTGGCCGCCACCGCTTCGGATTTCGGCACCATGGGCAGGGTCTGGCCGAAGGGCCACCAGATCGGGGCGAAACCGGTGGTGGCGGCATGATGGATCCAGCCCGTCAGCGGCACCGCGACCAGACTGCCGTAGAGAAGCCAGTGTACGGTTTCCGCGGCAAGGCTTTCGGCCTTGCGGTCGGGGTGCATCGGCCCGGGCTTGGGCTGGCTCAGCGCCCAGCCGATCCGCGCCAGCGCCACGAAGAACACCGCCACCCCCAGCGTCTTGTGCAGCGAGAACATCCACGCCTTGCGCGTCAACTCCTCTGACGTGTCATAGGGCATCTCGTTTGCAATCAGGCCCAGCGGCATCAGGCTGAGGATCAGCAGGGCGGTCAGCCAGTGAAAGGTCTTGGACACGGCGCCAAAGCTGTTGGCGGAATTGGTCAGGGCCATGAGAGATCTCCGAATGTTGGATACAAGGCAAACACCTGTGGCCCTATGTTTATGCGCGGCGCGGTGCTGACAACCTTGAATGCGCGCACATATGTCGTGCTGGAATGCGCGCATATAAGTCGTGCGCAGTTCTCTTGTCTGGACGGCCCGTGGCCATTACACCGCTGGCAACAGTGACGAAAAGGGGCAGATCATGAGCGTTGCATTCGTATTTCCGGGACAGGGGGCGCAAACCATCGGCATGGGCCGGGACCTGGCAGAGGCCTATCCGGCGGCGCGCGCCGTCTTTGAAGAGGTCGACGCAGCGCTGGGCGAAAACCTGAGCGCGCTGATCTGGGAGGGCGACGCCGAGACGCTGACGCTGACCCAGAACGCGCAGCCCGCGCTGATGGCCACCTCGCTGGCGGCGATGCGCGCGCTCGAGGCCGAAGGCATCGGGATGGACCGCGCTTCCTTTGTGGCCGGGCACTCGCTGGGCGAGTATTCCGCACTTTGTGCCGCCGGAGCGCTCAGCATTGCGGACACGGCGCGGCTCTTGCGGACGCGTGGACAGGCGATGCAAGAGGCGGTGCCCGTGGGCGTGGGCGCCATGGCGGCCCTGCTGGGGCTCGATTTCGAGACGGTGGGCGCGGTCGCGGCCGAGGCGGCGCAGGGCGAGGTCTGTGAGGCGGCCAATGACAACGATCCCGGACAGGTGGTTGTGTCGGGGCACAAGGGGGCCGTGGAACGGGCGGTCGATCTGGCCAAGGCCAAGGGCGCGAAACGCGCGGTCATGCTGCCGGTGTCCGCTCCCTTCCATTGCAGCCTGATGGCCCCGGCCGCGCAGGTCATGGAAACGGCGCTGGCAGGCGTGGATTTCAATGCCCCCGCCGTGCCGGTTGTGCCCAATGTCATGGCCGAGGCCTGCACCGATCCGGACATGTTGCGCGCCAAGCTCGTCGAGCAGGTCACAGGCTCGGTCCGCTGGCGCGAAAGCGTGGCGTGGATGGCCGCGCAGGGCGTGACCGAAATCTGGGAAATCGGCGCAGGCAAAGCGCTGTCTGGCATGATCCGCCGTATTGACCGGGCCATCGCGACACGGGCCGTGGGCGCACCGGGCGACGTGACGTCGGCGCGGGATGGCTGATCTGGTCACCTTGCCGCCGCAGCGGCTGGGCGGGGTCATTGACACCGTGCCCTTTGCAGAGCGGTTGGCGCTGATCCCGGACATCTTCGGGCGGCTGGATGCCGCGATCGGGCTGGCGGGGGTCTTCTTTGTCGGGCCGCAAACGGCGCTTTACCGGATTGACGGCGACCGGATGGAGGTGCGCGTAGGTGTGCCGCTGGATCAGCCGCTGCCGGAGTTCGAGATGTTCGACGCACCCGGCAGCCGCGCGCTGATGCAGCGCCATCGCGGCGGGTTCGACGGGCTGCCGGGCGTATACCAGAGCCTGCACGCAGAAGCCGCGGACCGGGGCTTGACCCGCGGGGCCTGGGCGCGCGAGGTTTACCGGCAGGTGGCGCGGGATCCGGCGCTGAATGTGATCGATATCTATTTGGACGTGTTCTGACCCGCTCTGGCGCGCGCCGGACTTGCGTGGCGCGCCCCGGCATGGCAAGGCGGCGGGAACGTGGAACAGGAGGGGACAGGCATGTTTGACCTGACAGGAAAATCGGCGCTGGTCACCGGCGCATCGGGCGGCATTGGCGCGGATATCGCGCGCACGCTGCACGAAGCGGGCGCAACCGTTGGCCTCAGCGGCACGCGGGTCGACCCGTTGCAGGCGCTGGCGGACGAGTTGGGCGACCGGGCCCACGTACTGCCCTGTAACCTCAGCGATGGCGAAGCCGTGGATGCCCTGCCCAAGGAGGCCGCCGCCGCCATGGGCAGCGTCGACATCCTGGTCAACAACGCGGGCATCACCCGCGACAACCTGTTCATGCGCATGTCCGAAGAGGAATGGGCCTCGGTCCTGAATGTGAACCTGACCTCGACCTTCAAGCTCTGCAAGGGCGTGATGCGCGGCATGATGAAGGCCCGCTGGGGCCGGATCGTGAATATCAGCTCCGTTGTGGGGGCCACGGGCAATCCCGGCCAGGCCAATTATGCGGCGTCCAAGGCGGGCATGATCGGCATGTCCAAGAGCCTCGCCTACGAGGTGGCAAGCCGCGGGATTACCGTGAATGCGGTTGCGCCGGGCTTTATCGCGACGGCAATGACGGACAAGCTGACAGACGACCAAAAGACTGGAATCATGGGGCAAATCCCCGCCGGGCGCATGGGCGAGGCACATGAGATCGCCGCCGCCGTGCTATACCTCGCCAGCCCCGAAGCCGCCTATGTCACAGGCACCACCTTGCACGTGAACGGCGGCATGGCCATGTTGTGACCACGCGTGCCGCACGTCCCACCTCCGGCCTTGCCATCTTTTTGGGATATGCTATAGGCGGCGCAGATTCCGGCGCAGGATCCTGAAACAGGGGCCCCGCGCTTCACCGCCCCAAGGGGGCAAGACCAGAGCCCCGCCAACATGGGGACACCACTTGGGGGCGCAGTATTTGCCCCGGCAGAATGAGGACAGTCATATGAGCGACATCGCCGATCGCGTTAAGAAGATCGTTGTGGAACACCTGGGTGTGGAAGAAGACAAGGTCAGCGAGAACGCTTCGTTCATCGACGATCTTGGCGCTGACAGCCTGGACACCGTCGAGCTGGTCATGGCCTTCGAAGAAGAGTTCGGCATCGAGATTCCCGATGACGCGGCCGAGACCATCCAGACATTCGGCGACGCTGTGGGCTTCATCTCCAAAGCATCCTGAGACAATCGGGCCCTTGTGCCTGATCAGACGGCGTCCTTCCTCGCGGAAGGGCGCCGTTTTTGCGTTCGGCCCCGGACGGTGCTTGCCTTTTGAACACGCTTTGCGCGACAGTTCGAAAAAACCAGAGGGTTCGGGCAGGACACCTTAGATGAACAGACATGTGCCGACGATCAACACGGCGCGGGTGACCCTGCGCGCGATGCGTCCCAGCGATTTCGACCGCTTTGCGGAGATCTGGGCGATGCCCGAAGTGGTGCAGTTCACCGGCGGGCAGGTGCGCGACCGCGATGCGTGCTGGCACAATTTCCTGCGCAATGCGGGCCACTGGCAGATGACCGGTTTTGGCCAGTGGGCCATCGAGGAGCACGGCAGCGGCCGGATGATCGGGCAGGCAGGGTTCTTTTATGGCGCGCGCGGGCTGGGCCCGGATTTCGACGCCGTGCCCGAAGCGGGCTGGGTGCTGACGCCGGATGTGCACGGCAAGGGGTTGGGTCGCGAGGCGACGCAGGCGGCGCATGACTGGTTCGACCGGGTGATCACCGGGCCGCTGGTCTGCATGATAGATCCCGCGCACGCGGTGTCGCTGCAACTGGCGGCGCGGTTGGGGTACGTGCCGATGCGGATGGGGCAGGACCCGGCGGGGCCCGTGCAGTTGATGTCGCGCAAATCCCCGCCGCAGGTGTAGCAAGGCAGCTGTTGCCAAAAGGCGCGCCTATCGGCGCAGGACATGTTTGATTTGGCGCATCGCGGTGCGCTTTGTGCTGGGGGCCTCGGCGTCTTGGGGGGCTTGAACAGAACGGGCCCGCCACTGTATGAGGCGGCACGATGAATGAAAGGGCATGAGCAGATGCGCAGAGTGGTTGTGACAGGATTGGGTCTGGTGACCCCGCTCGCTGATGGGGTCGAGGCCAGCTGGAGCCGTATTCTGGATGGACAGTCCGGGGCGGGGCCGATCACGGGGTTTGATCCCGAGGGGCTGGCCACCACCTATGCCTGCGAAGTGCCTTTGGGCGACGGGTCGGACGGCACGTTCAACGCAGACGCCTACATGGCCCCCAAGGAGCAGCGCAAGGTCGACACCTTTATCATGTTCGGCATGGCGGCGGCGCAGCAGGCGGTCGAGGATTCCGGCTGGATGCCCGAGGGCACCGAAGACCGCGAACGCACCGGCGTTCTGATCGGGTCGGGCATTGGTGGACTGAATTCCATCGCCAACACCGCCGTGATGATGGAAGAGAAGGGCCCGCGCCGTGTGTCGCCGTTCTTTGTCCCCGGCGCGTTGATCAACCTGATTTCCGGTCAGGTCAGCATCAAGTACCAGTTCAAGGGGCCGAACCATTCGGTTGTCACGGCCTGTTCGACGGGTGCGCATGCGATTGGCGATGCCGCCCGTCTGATCATGCTCGGAGATGCGGATGTCATGGTGGCCGGTGGCGCCGAGGCGGCGATCTGCAAGATCGGCATTGCCGGATTCAACGCCTGCAAGGCGCTGTCGACCAAGCGGGCGGATGATCCCAAGGCGGCGAGCCGCCCCTATGACGCAGACCGGGACGGGTTTGTCATGGGCGAAGGTGCCGGCATTGTCGTGCTCGAGGAATACGAGCACGCGGTGGCGCGCGGCGCCAAGATCTATGCCGAGGTCAAGGGCTATGGCCTGTCGGGTGACGCCTATCACATCACGGCCCCGTCCGAGGACGGCGAAGGCGGTGAGCGGTCCATGCGCGCGGCCCTGCGCAGTGCTGGGCTGGAGCCTTCGGACATCGACTATATCAACGCCCATGGCACATCGACCATGGCCGACACGATCGAGCTGGGCGCGGTGGAGCGCCTGATGGGCGGTCACGCGGGCAATGTGACAATGTCGTCGACCAAATCCGCCACCGGGCACCTGCTGGGCGCTGCGGGAGCAATCGAGGCGATCTTTTCGATTCTGGCGATCCGGGATCAGGTTTGTCCGCCGACGATCAACCTGGACAATCCTGCAGTGGAGACGGCGATTGACCTTGCCCCCAATGCCAAGCGCGAACGCAAGGTGGATTACGCCCTGTCCAACAGCTTTGGTTTTGGCGGCACGAATGCCAGCGTGATCTTTGGGAAGGTCGACAGCTGATGTGGCGCGCGGTCGCGTCCAATGCCATCACATTCCTGATCGTGGCGCTGTTCCTCGTGGGGGGCGTGATCCTTTGGGGGCGCGGCCAGTACGAGGGTGACGGGCCGCTGGCGCAGGCCATCTGCTTGCAGGTCGAACGGGGGTCGAATTTCTCACGCGTTAGCCGTGATCTGGAGCGCGAGGGTGCGGTCAGCCATGCCTGGCTGTTCCGGTCGGGGGCGGATTATGCGGGCAAGACGGACCAGCTCAAGGCCGGCAGCTACCTGGTGGAGCCGGGCGCGTCGATGGAAGAGATCGTGGATGTGGTCACGCGCGGCGGGGCAAGCACCTGCGGCACCGAGGTTGTGTACCGCATCGGGGTGAACCGTTTGAGCGCGCAGGTGCGCGAGCTGGACCCAGCGACAAACCGGTTCGTGGAGCGTGTGGCCTTTGAGCCGGGCGAGGACGAAACGCCGGAGATCTATGCGACCGTGAAGGCCGCGCAGGACACGCGGTACCGGGTGGCCATGGCCGAAGGGGTGACCAGCTGGCAGGTGGTCAACGCCCTGCGCGAGATGGACATCCTGCGCGGCGATGTCGACGAGATCCCGCCCGAAGGGGCGCTGGCCCCCGACAGTTACGAAGTGCGGCCCGGAGACGGGCGCGACAGCGTGCTGGCGCGCATGGCCGAGCAGCAGGAGCTGTGGGTCTCTGCCGCCTGGGAGGCGCGCGATCCGGAGACGCCGCTGGCCTCGCCCGAAGAGTTGCTGACGCTGGCCTCGATCATCGAGAAGGAAACCGGCGTGGCCGAGGAGCGGCGGCAGGTGGCGTCGGTGTTCGTAAACCGGATCAACCGCGGCATGCGGTTGCAGACGGACCCGACGGTGATCTATGGGATCACGCGCGGGCAGGGCGTGCTGGGGCGCGGGCTGCGGCGGTCAGAGCTGCGGGCGGCGACGCCGTGGAACACCTATGTCATCGAAGGGCTGCCGCCGACGCCGATTGCGAACCCCGGACGCGCGAGCCTGATGGCCGCGGCACAGCCTGACGAGACGCCCTATGTTTTCTTTGTGGCGGACGGGACGGGCGGGCACGCCTTTGCCGAGACCCTGGACGAGCACAACCGCAACGTGGCGCGCTGGCGCGAGATCGAGGCGGAGCGGGCGAACCAGTCGGACGACGGATAACGCCGCCCCGTGAGCCAAGGTGCGCAGTGAATGCGCACCCTACGGGAGGCCGGTGCGGGGTGTCCCCGCGGGGACACGGAAGGGTTGTGTAGCGATTGCAAGTGGTTACGCGGGCCGTTTACCCCCTGTTAACCCTCTGAGTAGGATTTTGTTAATCATACCGAACGGTTAGCGGATTTTGCGCACACGCATTTCGCTTGACATTGCGAACGGTCACACGTATAACTTGTGACAAGCTAGAAGAAGTGGGTCAGCGGCCCCGGAGAAATCCGGAGGTCGCTTTTTCGTTTCTCTCGTGCGGAGAAATCCCAACGCATGAGAGGTTATGCACACATGACACTGAACACCCCAGCGCTTGATGATGAAGCGCGGACCGAGGAGCTTTTGCTTTCGGTACAGGACTCGCTCCGTGATTTGCGGAACGCGTTCAAGGCTCTCAAAGAAAGAGCCGACATGGGGGAGGACGTCAAAGGCGCTGACATCAGGTCCAACTTTCGGGACTTGGGGACGGTGCTGGTAAATTGCCAGAAATTGGAGACGACGCTTGCAGAAGCCAGGCAAAAACGCGGAAGCCGCGGATCAGGAGGGGCTGTGCTCGACCTTGACGCAGCCCGAGCTGAAGTTCGGTGCGCGCTGGGTCGCATCCGCGCCTGTTGCAGAGCAGGAAGCGTTTCTGAATGAGTTGGGTGAGGGCGCTTTGGGCGCCCTCCCTTTTCTGTTCGAGTTTTGGGCGATGGCGCACCAGCTGCCGCCCGAGGGCGATTGGCGGTCCTGGGTGATCATGGGGGGGCGTGGGGCTGGCAAGACCCGTGCAGGTGCCGAATGGGTCCGGTCGATGGTTGAGGGGCCATTGCCGACGGATCCGGGACGCGCCACCCGTGTGGCCCTGGTGGGCGAGACCCATGACCAGGTGCGGGAAGTGATGATATTTGGCGAAAGCGGCATTCTGGCCTGTTCGCCGCCTGATCGCCGCCCCGAGTGGCAGGCCGGGCGCAAACGTCTGGAGTGGCCCAATGGTGCCGTGGCGACCGTGCATACGGCCCATGATCCAGAAGGGTTGCGGGGGCCGCAATTTGATGCGGCCTGGGTCGATGAGCTGGCCAAGTGGAAGAAGGGTCAGGAGACTTGGGACATGTTGCAGTTTGCGCTGCGGTTGGGCGACGATCCGCGGGTCTGTGTGACCACGACGCCGCGCAATGTGGGTGTGCTGAAAGCGCTGCTGGAGCAGCCTTCGACCGTGACCACCCACGCGCCAACGGAGGCGAATGCCGCCAATCTGGCGGCGTCTTTCCTGTCGGAGGTGCGGGCGCGCTATGCGGGTACGCGGCTGGGGCGGCAGGAGCTGGATGGGTTGCTGTTGAGTGATGCCGAGGGGGCGTTGTGGACCAGCGACATGTTGGCGGCCTGTCACAAGAAGGGATTTTTCCATTTTGACCGCATTGTTGTGGGCCTTGATCCGGCGATCACCAGCGGCAAGGCGGCGGATGAGTGCGGGATCATCGTGGTCGGCGCGCATATGCAGGGCCCGCCGCAGGAGTGGACCGCGCATGTGATTTGCGACGCCTCAGTGCAGGGCGCGCGCCCGTCGGAATGGGCGCGGGTGGCGGTGGAGGCCGTGGACACCTGGGACGCGGACCGGCTGGTGGCGGAGGTCAATCAGGGCGGTCAGATGGTGGGCGAGGTGGTCCGCCAGATCGACCCGATGGTGCCATACAAGGCGGTCCATGCCAGCCGGGGCAAGGTGGCCCGCGCAGAGCCGATAGCCGCCCTTTACGAGCAGGGGCGGGTGACACATACGCCGCACCTGACCGCGCTTGAGGACCAGATGGTGCAGATGACGCGGCGCGGCTATCTGGGTGACGGATCGCCGGACCGGGTCGATGCGCTGGTCTGGGCGTTGCACGAGTTGATGATCGAGCCCGCGCGGGAGTACCGCCGGCCCGGCGTGCGCGGGTTGTAGGCCCGCGGGCTGCAGTTTCAGAACGGCCCTTCGGGGAGAGTTTATTTGGCAAGATGATACGGGGGATCCGTCCCTTGTGGTGTGGGCAGTCCTGAAATGGGGCTGCCTTTTTCGTTGGTATGGACGGGGCCGGGCGGCCCTTGGGATCACGGATAGGAGACCCGAGAATGGTGTTTGATTTCTTTCGGAACCGGGCCGCGGTGGACGCGCCGGAGCAAAAGGCCAGTGCCACGGGGAAAGTCGTGGCGTGGCAGACCGGCGGGCGCGTGGCGTGGAGCCCGCGCGATGCGGTGTCGCTGACGCGGTCGGGGTTTTCGGGCAATCCGGTGGGGTTTCGGTCGGTCAAATTGATTGCCGAGGCGGCGGCGGCCTTGCCGCTGGTGCTGCAAGATGCCGAGCAGCGGTTTGAGACGCATCCCGTTCTGTCGTTGATCAAGCGGCCCAATCCCGGTCAGGGGCGGGCGGAGTTGCTGGAGGCGCTCTATGCGCAGCTGTTGCTGTCGGGCAATGCCTATGTGGAAGCGGTGGCGGGTGAGAGCGGCGCGCCGCTGGAGCTGCATGTGTTGCGGTCGGACCGAATGTCGGTGGTGCCGGGGGCCGATGGGTGGCCGGTGGCCTATGACTATTCGGTGTCGGGCAAGACGCATCGGTTTGATGCCAGCGGTGCGGTAAGCCCGATCTGTCACATCAAGAGCTTTCACCCGCAGGACGACCATTACGGGTTTTCGCCGATGCAGGCCGCTGCCATGGCGCTGGATGTGCACACGGCGGCGTCGCGGTGGTCGAAGTCCTTGCTGGACAATGCGGCCCGTCCGTCGGGGGCGATTGTCTACAAGGGGCAGGAGGGTCAGGGGCATCTGAGTGTCGACCAGTATGACCGTCTGGTGTCGGAGATCGAGACCAACCATTCGGGTGCGCGCAACGCGGGGCGGCCGATGTTGCTGGAAGGTGGTCTGGATTGGAAGCCTATGGGGTTCTCTCCATCCGACATGGAGTTTCAGAAGACCAAGGAGGCGGCCGCGCGGGAGATCGCATTGGCCTTTGGGGTGCCGCCGATGCTCTTGGGCATCCAGGGCGATGCAACCTATGCCAATTATCAGGAGGCCAACCGGGCCTTTTACCGGCTGACCGTGTTGCCGCTGGCCACGCGGGTGGCGGCGGCGCTGGCCGAGTGGCTGGGCGGGCATACCGGCGAGGATGTGGTGCTGGCGCCCGATCTGGATCAGGTGCCGGCGTTGTCGGCGGAACGCGATGCGCAGTGGGCGCGGGTGGTGCAGGCCGATTTCCTGACCGAGGCCGAAAAGCGCCGGATGCTGGGGCTGCCCGCCTTGGCCGAGGAGTAGGGCCATGGATGACGGCGGTTTGGACCGGTTCGCCTGTGCGCCCGGTCTGCGGCTGGAGGCGCATGAACGCCTGACGGCGGTGCATTTCGACAACCTGGGCAAGCGGCTCGACCGGCTGGAAGAGCTGATGGAGCGGCTTGAGAAACGGCTGTGGCTGACCGTTTACGGCGTGGTCGCTGTCATTCTGGCCACCGGGTTTCAATCAATCATGGCGGCCATTCCGCATTGAAAAGGAGACAACAGATGCATGCAGAGACCGGTCTGGAGACAAAATTTGCGCGCTTTGGCGACGGCATCAAGGTGCAGGATGATCACGTGATCGAAGGCTATGCCAGTCTGTTTGGTGCCTGCGATCAGGGCGGGGACGTTGTGCGCGCTGGCGCTTATGCGGCGTCGCTGGGTGCGATTGCCGCCGAAGGGCGCAGCGTAAAGATGCTGTGGCAGCACGATCCGGCCTTTCCCATCGGTGTGTGGGACGAGGTCCGCGAGGATGGCCGGGGCCTGTGGGTCAAGGGCCGTCTGCTGCCGGGGGTGGCCAAGGGCCGCGAGGCGATGGACCTGATCCAGGCGGGCGCCATTGACGGGCTGTCCATCGGCTATCGCACGGTGAAAGCCACAAAGAACGACAAGGGCCAGCGGCTCTTGACCGAACTGGAGCTTTGGGAGGTGTCTTTGGTCACGTTCCCGATGCTGCCCAGTGCGCGGGTGTCGGCAAAATCGGAAGAACGCAACGCGTTCGACGATGACACGCTGCGTGATATGGCGGCGGCCCTTTGGGTTGCCCGCGAAAGCCTGGCACAGCGCTGACGCGCACGCCATTTCAACCCACCATCAAGGACATGCTTATGAGCAAGACCGAGATTAAGGCTCGGGCCGGGGAAGGTTTGTCCCCAGTCCAAGAAGTTGCCGAAGCTATGAACGGTTTCGTCAACGAATTGAAAGGCTTCAAAGCCGACGTTCAAACCAAACTTCAACAAACAGAAGAGCGACTGACCATGCTGGATCGGAAAAACATGACTGCGGCGCGCACCCCTCTGGCCGGTGCCGTCGACTTTGGGGCCCCTCATCAGAAGGCGTTCAACGCCTATCTGCGTTCGGGCGAAGATGACGGCCTGCGCGGCCTTGAGCTGGACGGCAAATCGCTGTCGACGGCGGTGAATTCGGATGGCGGTTACCTCGTCGATCCGCAGACATCGGAGAGCGTGAAATCGGTTCTGAACGCCACGGCGTCGATCCGTTCCATTGCGTCCGTCGTCAATGTCGAGGCGACGTCCTATGACGTGTTGGTCGACCACGGCGATGTGGGCACCGGCTGGGCCACAGAAACGGCCAGCCTGACCGAGACGGACACGCCGTCCATCGACCGCATCACCATCCCGCTGCACGAGCTGTCGGCCCTGCCCAAGGCATCGCAGCGCCTGCTGGACGACGCGGCGTTTGACATCGAAGCGTGGCTGGCCGGTCGCATCGCGGACAAGTTTGCCCGCGCAGAGGCGGCATCCTTCGTGTCCGGCGACGGCATCGACAAGCCCAAGGGTTTCCTGACGCACACATCTGTCGACAATGACGTGTGGGCCTGGGGCAACCTCGGCTATGTGCCCACGGGTGTGGACGGTGACGTGACCGCAGAGGCGATCATCGACCTAGTTTACGCGCTGGGTGCCGAATACCGTGCCAACGCGACCTTCGTGATGAACTCCAAGACGGCGGGCATCGTGCGCAAGCTGAAGGACAATGACGGCCGTTTCCTGTGGACCGACGGTCTGGCCGCCGGTCAGCCTGCGGTTCTGATGGGCTATCCCGTGCTGATCGCCGAAGACATGCCCGACGCCGCAACCGGTGCTGACGCGATTGCCTTTGGTGATTTCGCTGCGGGTTACACCGTGGCCGAGCGTCCCGATCTGCGTGTTCTGCGTGATCCCTTCAGCGCCAAGCCGCACGTGCTGTTCTATGCGACCAAGCGTGTGGGCGGTGACGTGAGCGACTTTGCCGCGATCAAGCTGCTGAAATTCGCGACCGCCTGAACGGTGTGAGCGGATGACCGGGGGCGGGCGCAAGCCTGCCTCTGGTTCCCGGGTGCGCGCTGGAAGTGCGCCGTGTTGTCTAGCTGCTCCCCTCCGTCCGAGCAATGCGGACTGGCGCGCGCCCGGACCTGATGGGGTCGAGGGGCAGAATTCGTGTGGAGATGTTCCATGATGTTGATCGAAGAGACCACAATGCCCGATGGCGCATTGCCGGTCGAAGAATTCAAGGCGCATCTGCGTCTGGGCAGCGGGTTTGGGGAAAGCAGCGTGCAAGACGCTGTTTTGACCAGCTTTCTGCGGGCGGCTGTCGCCGCGATAGAGGCGCGCACGGGCAAGGCGTTGTTGGAGCGGGCGTTTTCGCTGACCGTGTCCGACTGGGCGGGGCTGGACGCGCATGGGTTGCCGGTGGCGCCGGTGGTCGCGGTCACGGGCATCAGCCTGATTGACCGGACCGGCGGAACCACGGCGGCGGCCAGCGATGTGTTCTGGCTGGAGCGTGACACGCACCGGCCGCGTGTGCGCGCGGTGGGGGCCTGTTTGCCGGTGGTGCCTGCGGGCGGCACGGCGTCGGTTGCGTTTACCGCAGGCTACGGGCCCAACTGGTCTGACATTCCATCGGATCTGGCCCATGCGGTGATGCTGCTTGCGGCGCATTATTACGAGTACCGGGACGAAACGAGCCTGAGCGAGGGGTGCATGCCGTTTGGTGTGACCAGCCTGATCGAGCGCTATCGTCCGCTGCGTCTGGGCGGGGGGGCGTCATGAGCGTGCCGCGCCTGAACCGGCGGCTGACGCTGGAAACGCCGGGCCGCGTGGCCGATGGGGCGGGCGGGTTTGCGGAAACCTGGACCACCCTGGGCGTGGTCTGGGCCGAGCTGACCGCGCGCACGGGCCGCGAGCGGCAGGTGGCGGCGGCGGCGCTGTCGATGGTGCCCTTCAGGATCGTGGTGCGGGGTGCGCCGATGGGCCATCCCGAACGGCCTCTGCCGGACCAGCGGTTTCGCGACGGGGGCCGGGTGTTTCACATCCGGTCGGTGGCCGAGCGCGATGGGGATGGCCGGTATCTGGTCTGTATGGCGGATGAAGAGGTGGTGTCATGAGCTATGCCGTTTCAGCCGCCCTGCAATCGGCCGTTTTTGCCGCCCTGACCACGGATGACGATGTGCAGGACGCGGTGAATGGTGCCGTCTATGACGCGCTGCCCAGCGGTGTGTTGCCCAGCATTTATGTCAGCCTTGGTGGCGAGACGGTGCGGGCCGAGAATGACAAGACCGGCGCGGGTGCAGCGCACCGCTTTGTCATCTCGGTGGTGACGGATGTGCCCGGGTTCCATGCGGCCAAGGTCGCGGCGGGTGCCGTATGCGACGCGCTGCACGAGGCCGACATGGCGCTGAGCCGGGGCCGGTTGGTGTCGATGAAATTTGACCGCGCGCGGGCTGTAATGATCGACAAAGGCGCTGGCCGCCGGATCGACCTGACCTTTCGCGCACGGGTCGAAGACGAATAACCCTTTAGTTTCAAACGGAGAATACCCATGGGTGCTCAGAACGGAAAAGACCTGCTGATCAAGGTCGACATGACCTCGGACGGCCAGTTCGAGACGATTGCGGGCCTGCGGGCCACGCGTGTGAGCTTTAACGCCGAGGCGGTGGATGTCACCAGCCTGGAGAGCCAGGGCGGGTGGCGTGAGCTGCTCGCGGGTGCGGGCGTGCGGTCGGCCAATATTTCGGGCTCGGGCGTGTTCAAGGACGAGGGCACGGATGAACGTGCGCGCCAGATCTTCTTTGACGGCGAAACGCCGGCCTTTCAGGTGATCGTGCCCGAGTTCGGCATCGTCGAGGGGCCGTTTCAGGTGACCGCGCTGGAATACAGCGGCAGCCACAACGGTGAGGCGACCTATGAGCTGTCGCTGGCATCGGCGGGTGCGCTGACGTTTACGGCGCTTGCCGGGGCATGACCAATCCTTGGAGGGGAGAGGTGACGCTGGTCATCGACGGGCAGCCGTGTGTCATGCGGCTGACCCTTGGGGCGCTGGCGGGGCTGGAGGCCACGTTGGCGGAGCCGTCGTTGGTGGCGTTGGTGGAGCGGTTCGAGCAGGGCCGTTTTTCCAGCGCGGATGTGCTGGCGCTGCTCAAGGCGGGGCTGCGGGGCGGTCAGTGCCCAGTAGCGCCTGACGCGTTGGATCATGCCGAGATCGAGGGCGGGCCCATGGGTGCCGCCCGTGCGGCGGCCGAGCTGATCGCGCGCGCCTTTGTGGTGCCGGGCGCATGAGCCAGGGCCTGGACTGGCCCGCATTGATGCGGGCCGGCATGCAGGGATTGCGCCTGACGCCGGAGGCGTTCTGGGCGCTGACCCCTGCGGAGTTGCAAGTGATGTTGGGTGATCCGGGCCGCACGGCCCCGTTGCTGAGCGACGGTCTGGACGCGTTGATGGCCGCCTGGCCCGACGCGGCACCCGACACGACATCGAATGGGAGCGCCACATGAGCGACTACAGAGACGAGATCGAAGGCCTGGATGAACATACGGACGGTCTGCGTCAGACGCTGGATGCGACATCCGTGATGGTGACCAGTTTCGACAGCGAATTGCGCCGGATGCGCGAGAGCCTCGCGGCGACGGGCAAGGACGTGGCCACCCTGGAAAAAGGGCTGTCGCGCGGGTTGCGCAAGGCGTTTGACGGGTTGGTTTTTGATGGGCTGAGCCTGTCGGATGCGCTGAACACCGTGGCCAATTCGATGATCAACGCCACCTACAATGCCGCAATAAAGCCGGTAACCGACCATGTGGGCGGGTTGCTGGCCAGTGGTGTAGGCGGGCTGGTGCAGGGGGTGCTGCCCTTTGCCGATGGCGCGCCGTTCAGCCAGGGCCGGGTGATGCCCTTTGCCAGTGGCGGCATCGTGAGCCAGGCGACGCCCTTTGGCATGCGGGGCGGCATGGGCGTGATGGGTGAGGCGGGGCCAGAGGCGATCATGCCGCTGGCGCGCGGGCCTGACGGCAAGTTGGGTGTGCGTGGCGGCGGCGGGTCATCGCCCACGGTCGTGATGAACATCACCACGCCGGACGTGCAGGGATTTGCCCGCTCGCAAAACCAGATTGCCGCGCAGATGAACCGCGCCTTGGGGCGTGCCAATCGCAATCGTTAAGACTTTAGGGGAGCTAAAGATATGCAATTTCATGAGGTCCGCTTTCCTGCGTCCTTGAGCTTTGGCTCGGTCGGGGGACCGGAGCGTCGCACCGAGGTTGTGACGCTTGCCAACGGGTTCGAGGAGCGCAACACGCCCTGGGCGAATTCGCGCCGCCGCTATGATGCCGGTCTGGGGCTGCGGTCGCTGGACGATATCGAAACGCTGATCGCGTTTTTCGAGGCGCGCATGGGGCAGATGTACGGGTTTCGCTGGAAAGACTGGTCGGATTTCAAATCCTCTGCCGCCAGCGCGGAGCCGGTGTTCAGCGACCAGACGATTGCCCGCGGTGATGCGGTGCAGGCGGCGTTCCCCTTGGTCAAGGTCTATCGCTCGGGCGAGAACAGCTATGCCCGGCCCATCACCAAACCGGTGCTGGGGTCGGTGCGTGTGGGGCTGGGCCGCGACGAGATGAAGGAGGGCGTCGATTACGAGATCGACGTGAACACCGGACTTGTCACGTTCCAGCACCCGCCCGAAGAGGATGTGGAGATCACCGCCGGGTTCGAATTCGACGTGCCGGTCCGCTTTGACACGGACCAGATCCAGACATCGGTGTCCAGTTTTCAGGCGGGCAGCGTGCCCAATGTGCCGATCATCGAGGTGCGGGTCTGATGAGTGGGCAGAGTGATGCGTTTCTGGCGCATACGGCGACGGGTTTGACGACCCTGTGCCGGGCTTGGGCGATTGTCCGGGTGGATGGAACGACCTTTGGGTTTACCGATCACGACCGGGCGTTGAGCTTTGACGGGATCACGTTCAGCGCGGAGACAGGCCTGTCTGCCTCGGCGCTGGCGCAAAGCACGGGGCTGAGCGTTGACAACACCGAGGCGCTGGGCGCGTTGAGCGACGCGGCCATTCGCGAGGACGAGATCGAGGCGGGCCGTTTCGACGGGGCCGAGGTGCGCGCGTGGCTGGTGAACTGGGCGGATCCGGATGTCCGCTGGTTGCAGTTTCGTGGAACGATCGGCGAATTGCGCCGTGCGGGCGGAGCGTTTCACGCCGAGCTGCGCGGGTTGACAGAGGCGCTGAACCGACCGCTGGGACGGATCTATCAGAAGCCGTGCACCGCCGTTCTGGGTGATGGCAATTGCCGGTTTGATCTGACGCAGCCCGGGTACCGTTTCGAAGGTCCCGCAGACCGGATCACGGATGGTCGCGTGTTTGAGTGGGACGATCTGGCGGGGTTTGAACCCGCATGGTTCCAGCGCGGGCGGCTGGATGTGATGGACGGTGCGGCGGCGGGCCTTTGGGGCATGATCAAGCATGATGTGTTTGACGGCACGGTCCGCCGGATCGAGCTGTGGGAGCCGGTGCGCGGGCCGGTTGGGCTGTCCGACAGTCTGCGCCTGACCACCGGGTGCGACAAGCGGTTCGAGACCTGCCGTCTGAAGTTCAACAACCTTGTCAATTTCCAGGGCTTTCCTGATCTGCCCAGTGACGATTGGGTCATGGCCTATCCCAAGAGCAGTGGGCCGAATTCCGGGGGGAGCTTGCGATGACTGGATCACGGATCACTACAGTGGCGCGGGACTGGATCGGCACGCCATATGTGCACCAGATGGCCGCGAAACAGGCGGGCTGCGATTGCCTTGGCCTTGTGCGCGGTGTGTGGCGCGATGTGGTCGGCGCAGAGCCCGAACGCCCGCCCGCCTACACCATGGACTGGTCCGAGCCGCAGGGCGAAGAGCGGTTGTGGGAGGCGGCGATGCGCCATTTGCGCGCCAAACCGCTGGAAGCGGCGGCGCCGGGCGATGTCATCCTGTTCCGCATGCGCGCCACGTCCGTGGCCAAGCATCTGGGCATCCAGAGTGCCGTAGGCGACCGCCCGACATTCATTCACGCGTATAGCGGCCACGGTGTCGTTGAAAGCCCGCTGAGTGCGCCATGGGCGCGCCGGGTGGTTGCGCGTTTTGCATTTCCGTTTGAGGAGGCCAGCTGATGGCGACTGTTGTTCTTTCGGCCGCGGGTGCCGCCGTTGGCGGGTCTTTGGGCGGCACCTTTGCGGGCCTTTCTTCGGTGGCCATCGGGCGCGCGGTCGGGGCGACATTGGGCCGTGTCATCGACCAGCGCGTCATGGGCCAAGGATCGGACGTTGTCGAACATGGCAAGGTGGATCGGTTCCGGCTGACCAATTCGGGTGAGGGGGCAGCTATTTCGCAGCTCTATGGTCGGATGCGGATGGGCGGTCAGGTGATCTGGGCGTCCGATTTCATCGAGACAGTCAATGTGACGCCGGGTGCCGGCAAGGGGGCGGGGCCATCGACGCCAGACACGCGCGAATACAGCTATTCCGTGAACATTGCATTGGCGATTTGTGAGGGCGAGATTACGCGCGTGGGCCGTGTTTGGGCCGACGGGGACGAAGTGTCGCCGAATGATCTGAACATGCGCGTCTATAACGGTGCTGCGGATCAGTTGCCTGATCCCTTGATGGAGGCGATCGAAGGGCAGGGCCGTGTGCCCGCGTATCGCGGCACGGCGTATGTGGTCATCGAAAACCTGGCGCTGAGCGCATTCGGCAATCGTGTGCCGCAGTTTTCGTTTGAAGTGGTGCGCCCGGAGCAGCCGGGGCAGGAGGGCGCCGAAGACGAGATGACGCGCGCGATCCGTGGCGTCGCGTTGATGCCGGGCACGGGTGAGTACGCGCTGGCGACGACTGCGGTGAACTATGTCGACGGCAATCTGGGCCGTTGGAGTGCGAACGTGAACACGCCTGCGGGACGTTCGGATTTTTCGGAGTCGCTGGATGCGATGAACGATGAGTTGCCCAACTGCGATGCCACGTCCCTGATTGTGTCATGGTTTGGCAACGACCTGCGCTGCGGTCAATGCGAGCTGAAGCCCAAGGTCGAGCGCAAGGACATCGATGGTGAGAATATGCCGTGGGGGGTGTCCCACACCGCGCGGGTCTGGGTCGAGGAAATTCCGCGCGTGGATGGCCGACCGATCTATGGTGGCACACCCGCCGATACCGCTGTGGTCGAAGCGATCCGTGCGCTGAACGAGGATGGCAAAAAGGTGATGTTCTATCCCTTTATCCTGATGGACCAGCTGGAAGGCAACACGCTGTCTGATCCATACAATCCCGATGGAACACAGCCGCACCTGCCGTGGCGCGGACGTATTACTTTGTCGCGGGCGCCAGGAGTCGAGGGATCGCCGGAAGGCACGGCTGCAGCCGACGCTGAAGTCGATGCGTTCTTTGGGACGATCAAGGCAGAGCATTTCGGCACGGGTGAGGTCTTTACCTATAGCGGTCCGCCGAACGAATGGTCGCTTTCACGCTTTATCGTCCACTACGCTGCCATTTGCGCTTATTCTGGCGGGGTGGATTCATTCTGCATTGGCTCGGAATTGCGTGGATTGACTCAAATTCGCGGGGCCGGAAACGCATTTGTCGTGGTCGAAAAGCTGCGCGCGCTCGCGGCCGAAGTGCGCAAGCTGTTGGGTCCGGATACGAAGATCAGCTATGCGGCGGATTGGACGGAATATTTTGGCTATCAACCGCAGGATGGAACGGGAGACCGGTATTTCCATCTTGATCCGCTTTGGTCGGACCCGAACATCGATTTTATCGGCATCGACAACTATATGCCGTTGTCGGATTGGCGAGAGGGCAACGATCACACTGACGCGCAAAGCTGGGACAGTATTTTCGACCTCGACTATCTGAAGTCGAACATTGCGGGTGGAGAGGGGTATGACTGGTTCTACCACTCGGACGAGGCGGACGCGGCACAGATCCGCACACCGATCACGGACGGCGAACACAATGAGCCGTGGGTTTGGCGGTACAAGGACATCCGGAACTGGTGGTCCAACCCGCATCACGAACGCGTCGGCGGCGTGCGCGCAGAAACCCCCACCGATTGGGCGCCGGGTTCGAAACCTATCTGGTTTACGGAACTGGGATGTGCCGCCGTTGACAAGGGCACCAATCAACCCAACAAGTTCCTGGATCCCAAGTCATCGGAAAGCAGCCTGCCCAAATATTCAAACGGGGCGCGGGACGATTTCATCCAGAAACAGTATCTGCGGGCGATGCACAGCTTTTGGCGGGACAGCGACAACAATCCGACCTCCGAAATCTATGGAGCGCCGATGATCGACATGTCCAAGGCGTTTGTCTGGGCTTGGGACACGCGGCCTTATCCGTTCTTCCCCAATTCGGTCAGCACGTGGACGGATGGCGTGAATTACCCACGCGGCCACTGGATCAATGGGCGGACGTCGACCCGATCACTGGCGTCTGTCGTTGGAGAAATCTGTGACAGAGCCGGGTTGAGGGATTACGACACGTCGCGGTTGATCGGAACGGTGCGGGGATATGTCATTGACGATGTATCTGATGCACGGAGCGCATTGCAGCCGTTGATGTTGCGCTATGCGTTTGACGCGGTCGAGAGGGACGGGGTTTTGCGGTTCGTGATGCGTACCGGTGAACGGCCTGCTGTTCTGGCTCCGGAGACGCTTGCGCTGAGCGATGATCTGAATGGCAGCCTGGAGCAGTCGCGCGAATCCGACGCGGATCTGTCTGGGCGGGTGCGTTTGCGGTTTGTGCAGACAGATGGAAATTTCGATGTCCTGTCCGAAGAAGCGGTATTGGCCGAGGATGCGACACATGCGGTGTCTACTACTGATCTGGCGCTTGCGATGACGCGCCCTGAGGGCCGACAGGTGACCGAACGTTGGCTGACAGAGGCGCGTGTCGCAAGAGAGACGGTGCGCATTGCGCTGCCACCTTCGAAGATTGGAGTAGGGGCGGGAGATGTCGTCGAAATCGCAGCGGACCAGTCTGAAGGCACTTCGCGCTATCGCGTCGACCGGGTGGAGCATGGCCAAATGCAATTGCTGGAGGCGGTCCGGATTGAACCGGAAGTTTATACACCGTCCGATCTCGCCGATGAGCTCGCCTCGGTTCGGGAATTCGTTCCGCCCGTGCCTTTGACTTCCGTGTTCCTTGACCTGCCGTTGTTGACCGGTGCCGAGATCGAACACGCGCCTTACATTGCCGCCACCGGTACGCCGTGGCCGGGAAGTGTCGCTCTCTATCAGTCGTCCACGGATGCAAACTTCTTCCTGAATACTTTGATTGCAGCGCGGTCCTCAATCGGGTTCACGAAAACTGCGTTGGCACCTGCCGGGAGCGGACGGATTGATCTTGGTGCACCTTTGGAAATCTCGCTGAACCATGGGGTGCTATCGTCGATTTCTGATGCGGCGCTGCTGGCAGGTGGAAATTTGATCGCCATTGGTGATGGTTCGTCGGACAAATGGGAGCTGATGCAGTTCCGCGATGCAGAACTGATCGGACCGGGCCAGTATTTGTTGACGCACCGACTGCGTAGTCAGCTCGGGTCGGATGCCGTGTCTGACGGATCATGGCCGGCTGGATCTTGGGTCGTGTTGCTGAACGGTATTCCTCAGCAAATCGAGCTGTCGCCCAATCTGAGGCGGATATCCCAGACCTTCCGGATCGGGCCTGCGCGCCGTGGACTTGACGATCCTTCCTATCAGGAAATCGAACGCGCCTTTGACGGCAATGGGCTGCGACCCTACAAACCCGTGCACCTCAAGGCTGAGCGCAACGGTTTGGACCTGGATGTATCGTGGATCCGACGGACGCGGATTGATGGAGACAATTGGGAGCTGTCCGATGTCCCGTTGGGTGAAGAGACTGAATCCTACACTGTCAGGTTGATGCGCGATGGTGCTGTCGTACGCGAACACGTGGTGACAACGCCTGAATGGATATACACGTCGGCGATGCAATTGGCTGACGGAATCCTGGGTACCCTGTTTTCAGTTGAGGTTGCACAGAACTCCGCCAGATATGGTGTGGGTCCGTTTGCGACGCTGGCCCTCGTCGCGTAGAAAATTACGCGGCCTAAGTTTTTCTTTAGTTTCCTGATAATTATCAGCTCTGCGCGGGGTCTTCCATTCATCGCGATGTCAGATCAACGCCATCACAGGTTTGCGTTTGGCGAGAAATGTCTATCTAGGCTATGGTGTGCCGGAGAGGATTTGCCATGGCTGAGTTGAAAACGAATATCGCGAAGATTGATCCCGTTTGGGACCAGATCACGGAAGAAGCGCGGCAAGCGGTGACGGATGAGCCGCTGATCGGCGGGTTTGTACATGCCTGCATTTTGCACCACAAATCCATTGAAAAGGCTTTGTCATACAGGATCGCAGCCAAGCTCGCATCCAACGAAATGTCGATGGTGGTAGTGCGCGAGATTGTCGAAGAGGCGTATCAGTCTTCGCCTGAATTGGTAGCAGCCGCGCGCGCGGACCTTGTTGCTGTTTACGAGCGCGACCCGGCATGCCACCGGCTGGTTCAACCGATCCTCTACTTCAAGGGCTACCAAGCGGTTCAAGCTTACCGTGTTGGTCATTTCCTTTGGTCACAGGGAAATTTTGATCTGGCCTATTTCTTCCAGATGCGTGTGTCCGAGATTTTCGGGGTGGATATTCACCCGGCGGCCCGTATTGGCAAAGGGATCATGATTGATCACGCCCATTCCATCGTCATTGGCGAAACGGCCGTGGTCGGGGACAATGTTTCCATGCTGCATTCCGTTACGCTTGGCGGTACGGGCAAGGAAGAAGAAGACCGGCATCCAAAGATCGGGAACGGCGTATTGATCGGAGCGGGTGCCAAGGTTTTGGGCAACATCCGAATTGGCAATTGCAGCCGGATCGCGGCCGGGTCCGTTGTTCTCGAAGAAGTACCCGACTGCAAGACAGTAGCGGGTATTCCAGCGCGCATCGTTGGCGAGGCGGGGTGTGAACAGCCGTCGGTTTCAATGAACCATATGCTTGGTAAAGATCACGATAACTAAATGAGAAAGGGCCGGAGCATTGCTCCGGCCCTTTTTTTGTTTCTGATCAGGCCAACATGGCTAACGGATTTTCCAGGTTGTCGACAATCGCCTGCAAGAGCTGAGCCCCCAGCGCGCCATCGATGACCCGGTGATCGACGGAGAGGGTAACAGACATCACTGTTGCCACACCCAATTCACCGTCCTTGCCAACAACCGGTTTCTTCACCCCCGCGCCGACGGCTAGAATGGCGCCGTGCGGCGGATTGATCACCGCATCAAAATTGTCGATTCCGAACATGCCCAGATTTGAGATGGCAAAGCTGCCGCCTTGGTATTCGTGCGGCGCCAGCTTGCGGTCCCGCGCGCGTCCGGCGAGATCTTTCATCTCAGCAGACAGAGCCGAGAGCGACTTGTGATGCGCATCCTTCAGGACCGGCGTGAACAGCCCGCCTTCGATTGCCACAGCCACCGCCACGTCGGACGGCGTCAGCTTGAGGATCTTGTCCCCGGCCCAGACAGCGTTTGCGTCCGGCACCGTTTGCAAGGCAAGTGCGCACGCCTTGATGATGAAGTCATTCACCGACAGCTTGACGCCCCGTTCAGCCAATTGACCGTTCAGAGTGCCGCGGAATTCCAGCAGCGCATCCAGCTTGATGTCACGCCGCAGGTAGAAATGCGGTACCGTCTGTTTGGCCTCTGTCAGGCGTGCTGCAATGGTCTTGCGCATTCCGTCGAGCTTGACCTCTTCGTAGTCGCGATCCTGATACATTTTCGATACGGCGTCTGCGGACGGACCCGCGGGGGCAGGGGCCGCTGCGGCAGGCGCACTCGCGACAGCAGGCGCTTCTGCTTGAGGTTGCGCGTTTTCCACATCCGCTTTGACGATACGACCACGTGGGCCGGAGCCTTTGATCTGGGACAGATCAATGCCTTTTTGAGCCGCGATGCGGCGCGCCAAGGGCGATGAAAAGATCCGATTGCCGTCGGCTGCGACAGGCGCGGGCGCGGATTGCGGGGCCTCAGCCGGGGCAGAGGCTTCGGGCTCCGCTGCCTCGGGCGCAGCAGCCGCTGCGGTGGGCGCGGAGGTCGTACCAATGTCGTCCGCGCTTTCGCCGTCTTCGAGCAAGACCGCGATGGGCGTGTTGACCTTGACCCCTTCGGAGCCTTCGGCCACCAGGATCTTGCCGACGACGCCTTCGTCGACGGCTTCGAATTCCATCGTTGCCTTGTCGGTTTCGATTTCGGCCAGAAGATCGCCGGACGACACCGTATCCCCCTCCTTCACGAGCCACTTCGCCAGCGTCCCTTCCTCCATCGTCGGAGACAGCGCGGGCATGAGAATTTCTGTCGGCATATCAGCGGCTCCTTAGCGGTAGGTGACTTGTTTCACGGCGGCAATCACTTCATCCGTCGTAATCAGCGCGTGTTTTTCAAGGTTCGCGGCGTAGGGCATCGGCACGTCCTTGCCGGTGCAGTTGATCACCGGGGCGTCGAGGTAGTCGAACGCTTCTTGCATGATCACCGAACTGATGTAGCCACCGACCGAGCCTTGGGGCCAGCCTTCTTCGACGGTGACGCAGCGGTTGGTTTTCATGACCGACGCCAGGATCGTCGCGGTGTCCATCGGGCGGATGGTGCGCAGGTCGATGACCTCGGCGCTGATGCCGTCCTTGGCCAGTTTGTCCGCCGCTTCGAGGGCGTATTGCATACCGATCCCAAAGGAGACGATGGTCACATCCGACCCTTCGCGCCAAATGCGCGCCTTGCCGAAGGGGATGGTGAAATCGTCCACGTCCGGCACTTCAAAGCTGCGGCCATAGAGGATTTCGTTTTCCAGGAAACAGACCGGGTTATTGTCGCGGATGGCGGTTTTCATCAGACCTTTGGCATCCGCTGCCGAATAGGGCATCACCACCTTGAGGCCCGGCACCTGCATGTACCACGCAGCGTAATCCTGGCTGTGCTGGGCACCGACGCGAGCCGCCGCACCGTTGGGACCACGGAAGACCATGGGCGCGCCCATCTGACCGCCGGACATATAGAGCGTCTTGGCCGCAGAGTTGATGATGTGGTCAATCGCCTGCATGGCGAAGTTCCATGTCATGAATTCCACGATGGGACGCAGCCCTCCAAAGGCCGCGCCGACACCGATCCCGGCAAAGCCGTGTTCGGTGATGGGCGTGTCGATCACGCGGCGCGACCCAAACTCGTCCAGCAGGCCTTGGGACACCTTGTAGGCGCCCTGGTACTCGGCGACCTCTTCACCCATCAGGAACACGGTGTCGTCGGCGCGCATCTCTTCGGCCATGGCGTCGCGCAGCGCTTCGCGCACGGTCTGCTGTTTCATCGGCGTGCCCTCGGGGTAGTCGGGGCTTTGATCGACCGACGGGGCGGGCGGGATATCTGGTGTTGACGCGGTTGCGGGCGACGCGGCCTTGCCTTCCTCTCCGCCGAGTGCGGCGGGGGCAGGGGTGCTGGACGTGTCGATGTCGTCGACGCTTTCACCTTCTTCGACAAGGATCGCGATGGGCGTGTTGACCTTGACCCCTTCTGTCCCCGCGGGGACAAGGATCTTGCCAATCACACCTTCGTCGACGGCCTCGAACTCCATCGTCGCCTTGTCGGTCTCGATCTCGGCCATGATGTCGCCGGACGCGACCGTATCGCCTTCGTTAACAAGCCATTTCGCCAGCGTACCCTCTTCCATGGTGGGCGAGAGGGCGGGCATGAGAATTTCGGTTGCCATTGTCTGTCTCTCCCTTACGCGTTCTGCGGTGCCGTCTCGGCGGCGTAGATGTCGGTCCAAAGCTCATCGAGCGCTGGCTCGTGGCTTTCCTTGGCGAACTCGGCGGACGCGTTGACGATTTCCTTGATCTCCTTGTCGATCGCCTTGAGGTCCTCTTCGGTGGCGTGCTTGCCGGTCAGCAGCATGGAGCGCACGGCCTCGATCGGGTCGCGTTCGTCGCGCATCTTCTGCACTTCTTCGCGGGTCCGGTATTTGGCCGGGTCCGACATCGAGTGGCCGCGGTAGCGGTAGGTTTTGATTTCGAGGATATAGGGGCCCTTGCCCGCGCGGCAGTGGGCCACGGCCTTTTCGCCCGCTTCCTTGACGGCTAGCACGTCCATGCCGTCCACTTCCTCGCCCGGAATGCCGTAGGCGGCACCGCGTTCCCAGTAGCTGGGCGACTTGGTCGACCGCTTGGTCGAGGTGCCCATGGCGTACTGGTTGTTTTCAATGACAAAAATGCAGGGCAGCATCCACAGCTCGGCCATGTTGTAGGCCTCGTAGACTTGGCCCTGGTTCGCCGCACCGTCACCGAAATAGGTGAAGGTCACGCGGTCGTTGCCCTTGTACATGTCCGAAAAGGCAAGGCCCGCGCCCAGCGGTACCTGTGCCGCCACGATGCCGTGGCCGCCGTAGAAATGCTTTTCCTTCGAGAACATGTGCATGCTCCCGCCCTTGCCCTTGGAATAGCCGCCCTCGCGGCCCGTCAACTCGGCCATCACGCCATTGGGGTCCATCCCGCAGGCCAGCATGTGACCGTGATCGCGGTAGGATGTGATGCGCTTGTCGCCTTCGCCCGCTGCTGCCTCGAGGCCCACAACGACGGCCTCCTGACCGATATAAAGGTGGCAAAACCCGCCGATCAGACCCATTCCGTAGAGTTGGCCCGCCTTTTCCTCGAAGCGGCGGATCAGGAGCATGTCGCGGTAGTAGGCTTGCAACTCCTCTGCGGATACGTTGGGTTTCTTCGTGGCTTTGCGCGCGGCCATAGGGGGGCTCCTCCTCCGGGGCAGATAGTTTAGCGTTAAACTATTCCTTACAGGATTCGCCGCGTGCGTGCGAGTGTCAATGTGCCGCAACGGCAGCCGCGCGGTAAATGTCTGAAGTTATGGGAAAATCAGCGGATGACGATTTCGTCGCTGCGCAGGACACCCAACATCTTGCGTGCCTGTTCGTCCAGCAGGTCAAGATCCAGATAGTCATCGGAGAGGCGTTTGGTCAGGTTTTCCATTTGTGCGACGTCTGCCTGCACGATGGCCAGCTGGGCGGCAAGGTCGCGCGCCTCGGCATCAATTTCCGCGCGCCGGAACAGGCCGTAATCCCCTTGCACCGCCGCAAAGGTGAAGTAGATCGCAAGCGCAAACGCGATTGCAAAGAATATGAATGTCCCCAATGCGGGACGTGCGGTGCGGGTCATGCTGCTCTGCCTTTGATCCACCTCTCTGGGTGGTTTCGTGCAGTATGACACACCTGATTCGCCTTGTGAATCCCTTATGATTCGCCGGGCTAGTGTTTTCCCATGATCATGGAGGTGACGCGCGTCGTGACCCCGCGCGGTGAGATGCGCGGCAGGAAGGCAAAGACCTTGTTCATGGCCCCTGGTACCACGATCCGCTTACCGATCCGCGCCTGAAGCCAGCCAAGTTCGGCCACTTCGGACGCCTTCATCGGTTTGGCGATCTTGAGCAGGCGCACGCCGTTCATGTCCGCATCCTCAAAGAAATTCGTGGCCGTGGCACCGGGGCAGAGTGCGGTGACGGTGACATTTGTGCCGCGCAGCTCTTCGGCGACGGCCTCGGAGAGGGACAGCACATAGGCCTTGGTCGCGTGATAGACGGCCATGTTCGGGCCGGGGGTGAAGCCCGCGACCGAGGCCACATTGAGGATTCGTCCCTTGTCGAGGGCTTGCATGTGGGGGATCGCCAATTTCATCAGCCGGGTCAGGGCGAGCATGTTGACCTGGATCGAGCTGAGCTCGCGGCCCCAGGACTGTCCATCGGCGAAATCACCGTTGGAGCCGAGCCCGGCATTGTTGACCAGCACATCCACCGAACGCCCGTCGGTCGCGGTGGCCCAAAGCTGATCCGTGGCGGCGGGGTCCGAGAGGTCGGTCGGCACCACCAGAACCTCGACACCTTGGGCGCGGGCGTCTTCTGCGACGCGTTCGAGTTTGTCCGCCGACCGTGCGGCAAGGATCAGGTTGCGGCCTTCCCTGGCGGCGATGCGGGCGAATTCGACGCCCAGTCCCTCGGACGCGCCGGTGATCAGTGTCCATGCCATATGTGGTGGTCCCCCCCGTGCTGATAGACTGCGTATGATATGGGGCGCAGGCGCGCCGCGCCAACCCGTCCGGTCAGCCCAAGGCGGCGACGCCGGGCAGGTCCTTGCCCTCCATCCATTCGAGGAACGCGCCACCGGCGGTAGAGATATAGGTAAAGTCGTCCGCCACACCCGCCTGATTCAGCGCCGCAACGGTGTCGCCGCCGCCTGCGACGGTGATCAGCCCGTGTGAGGCGGTGCGCGCCGCCGCCGCCTTGGCCGCGGCGACGGTGGCCGTGTCAAAGGGGGCGATTTCAAAGGCCCCCAGCGGGCCATTCCAGATCAGCGTGCTGAGCGTGTCGATCGCGGCGGCAACATCCGCGACGGCCGCGTCGCCTGCGTCCAGCACCATCTGGTCATCATCGAGCCGGGTGTCCGCATTCAGCGCGATGGTGTCATAAGGCGCACCGGCGGCAAAGGCGCGGGACACGCGCCCATCGCTGGGCAGCAGGATACGGCAGCCTGCGGCGGCGGCCTTGTCCATGATCTCGCGCGCGGTGTCGTGCAGGTCGGCCTCTTGCAGGGACGCGCCCAGCTGCGCACCTTGGGCGGCGAGGAACGTGTTGGCCATGCCGCCGCCGATGATCAGCACGTCGATCTTTTCCACCAGGTTGGTCAGCAGGTCGAGCTTGGTCGAGACCTTGGCACCGCCTACCACGGCACCCACGGGGCGTTTGGGCGTGGACAGGGCGGCCTCCAGCGCGCTGAGTTCGGCCTGCATCAAACGCCCGGCGCAGGCGGGCAGCAGGTGGGCCACACCGGTGGTCGAGGCATGGGCCCGGTGCGCAGCAGAGAACGCGTCATTGCAGAACACATCGCCCAGCGTGGCGAGGAATTGCGCCATCTGGGGGTCGTTTGCCTCTTCCATCGGGGTGAAGCGGGTGTTTTCCACGAGGATCACCGCATCGGCGGGCTGGGCATCGATCCAGTCACGCGAAGGGCGTTCGACGAAGGTGACGGGGCAGCCGAATGCCTCTTGCAGGGCGGGCACCAGCGGCTCCAGCGACATATCGGGCACGACCTGGCCCTTGGGGCGGCCGAAATGGGCCAGCAGAACCGGGCTGCCGCCTTTGGCGCGGATGTCGGCCACGGTGGGGGCGATGCGGGTGATGCGGGTGGCGTCGGTGACACGGCCATTTTCCATCGGCACGTTGATGTCCACGCGGGTCAGCACCCGTTTGCCGTTCAGGTCCATGTCGTCCAGCGTTTTCCAGCCCATATCGCGTTCCTTTGTCCGGTCGGTTTGGTGAATACGCGCATTGCATCGCGGCATTTGGCCTGCAGGTCAACGCGTTACTTGTCCATCGGGCCGCATCGGCATATGTCCCAAGAAAGCTTGAGACAGAAAGAGGCACGCATGTCCGATATCAAAGACCCCGAAAACACGATCCTGATGGAACTGAAGGGTGGCACGGTCACCATCCAGCTGCTGCCCGACGTGGCCCCCAAACATGTGGAGCGCATGAAGGAGCTGGCACGCGCGGGCGAGTACGACAATGTTGCATTCCACCGTGTCATCGACGGGTTCATGGCGCAGACAGGCGACGTGCAGCACGGCGACATGGAAGACGGTTTCAACATCCGCATGGCGGGCACTGGCGGGTCGGACAAGCCGGATGTTCCGGCCGAATTCTCCAAGATCCCGCACGCGCGCGGATCGCTGGGTGCGGCCCGGTCGGCCAACCCCAACAGCGCCAACAGCCAGTTCTTTATCAACTTCAAGGACAATGATTTCCTGAACGGTCAGTACACCGTGTATGGTCAGGTCGTGTCGGGCATGGAACATGTCGACGCCATCACGCGCGGCGAGCCACCAGCGGAGCCTGACCGGATGATCAGCGTCAAGGTGGCCGCAGATGTTGCGTAACCTTCTGGCCGCGGCCCTTGTTGCCGGTGCGTCGCCTGCGCTGGCCACAGGGCTTCAGATCACCGTTGCGGGCGAGGCCAATGGTGTGATCACCATCGACCTGCTCGAAGATGTCGCGCCGCAGCACGTGGCGCGCATCACCGAACTGGCCGAAAGCGGCGCCTATGACGGTGTGGTCTTTCACCGGGTGATCGACGGGTTCATGGCGCAGACGGGCGATGTGCAGTTCGGCGATACCACGGACGGCTATAACTATCGCCGTGCGGGCACGGGCGGGTCGGATCTGCCGGACCTGCCTGCGGAGTTTTCGAACGTGCCCTTTGAGGCCGGTGTGGTTGGGATGGCGCGGTCGCAATCGCCCAACAGCGCGAATTCGCAGTTCTTTATCATGTTCGAACCCGGTCCGTTTCTGAATGGGCAATACACGGTCGTGGGCCGTGTGACCGATGGCTTCAACGTGGTTCAGTCGATCAAGAAGGGCCATCCGCGCAGCGGCGCGATGACCGAAGGCGATCCCGACCGCATGGTGCAGGTGGTCGCAACCGACTGATCCCGGTTCAGCGTTTGAGACAGATGGGGGCGTGCCGCTTGGCGCGCCCCTTTTCACGTCTGCGTGGGGTGGGCTGTGTTTGCGGCGCGCCCTGGGGCATGCTGCGTGCGTCGACACGTCGGTGGGGGGAGCCATGTTCAGACACGGGATAGCCGTTTTGTTGCTGGCGCTGTGCGGGGCGTTGCCCGCAGTGGCCAGCCCGGATTTCTGGCGTCACGAATGGCCGGATACGGATTTCGACAAGACGACCATCGCCAATTGGGTCGAGATCCTGTCGGGCGGGCCACCCAAGGACGGCATTCCCGCCATCGATGCCCCTCAATTTGTCGAAGTGGCCAACAAACGTGGCATCGGCAACCGGGAGCCCGTGATCACCGTCGCCATCGACGGCGCGCGGGCGCGGGCCTATCCGATCCGGTATCTGACGTGGCACGAAATCGTGAATGACACCGTCGGCGGCATCCCCGTGGCGGTGACATTCTGCCCGCTGTGCAATTCGGGCATCACCTTTGACCGGCGCGTGGGTGGACGGGTGCTGAGCTTTGGCGTGTCGGGCAAGCTGCGCCAGTCGGACATGATCATGTACGACCGCGAAACCCAAAGCTGGTGGCAGCAGGCCATCGGCGTGGCTGTGGTGGGCGCGATGACCGGCACCGAGCTGCGCCAGATGCCCACATGGATGGAGAGCTGGGCAGAGTTCAAGGCGGCGCATCCTGACGGGCTGGTCATGGCCGAGCCGCCGTTCAACCGCGACTATGGCCGCAATCCCTATTCCAGATATGACAGCAGCACGCGTCCGTTTCTCTATTCCGGCGCGCCGCCGCCGCATGGTATACCGGCGCTGGCACGGGTGGTGCGCGTGGGCGACCGGGCCTGGCCGCTGACGCGGTTGGCTGCGGCCGGTGAGGTTACCGAAGCGGGCGTGACCATCAGTTGGGTGCCGGGGCAGGCGTCGGCGCTGGACACGCCGCGCATCGACCGGGGGCGCGATGTGGGCAGTATCCGCGTGCGGCGTGCCGATGGGTCGGACGTGCCGCATGACGTGATGTTTGCCTTTGCCTACCACGCGTTCTGGCCGGATGGGGCGTGGATGCTGGGGCAATGAAAAAAGCGTCGCAGTTTCCTGCGACGCCTGTTCCTGTCCGGGGATGAGGCCCGGTTACTCCTGGCGTGGTGTTGCCGGAGCCGCGGGCGCTGCCGGGGCAGGCTGGCGGTGCTTGGGCTGGCCGGAGCCTGCGTTGAGCGGGTCGTCCTGACGCTGCACCGAGCCTTCGAAATGGGCGCCGGATTCGATGGCGATGGTCTTGTGGATGATGTCGCCCTCGACACGTGCGGTCGATGTCAGGCGCACCTTGAGGCCACGCACGCGGCCCACGATGCGGCCGTTGATCACGACGTCATCGGCGATCACTTCGCCCTTGATCGTGGCGCTTTCGCCAATGGTCAGCAGGTGGGCGCGAATGTCGCCTTCCACGGTACCTTCGACCTGGATGTCGCCGGTTGTTTTCATGTTGCCGGTGATGTGCAGATCCGCAGACAGGACCGAGGCGGGCGGCTTGGCCTTGGGGGCGCTGGCCTTGAACTCGCTCTGCTTGGGCGGTGCGGCGGGGGCAGGAGACGGCTGTGCGGCTGGTTTCGCTGCGTCTGTGCTGGGGCCGGGTTCGTTGATTTTGCTCTTAGAAAACATCGTTTGCTGCCTTGATGTAGATCATGGGGTTTACGGCTTTGCCGCCGACGCGGACTTCGTAATGCAAATGCACACCGGTCACCCGTCCAGAGGCTCCCATATCACCAATCCGGTCCCCGCGCGAGACCCTTTGGCCAACTTTCACGCGAAGTTTGGACAAATGGGCATAGCGGGTTTCGATGCCGAATTCGTGTTGGATTTTGACAAGACGACCATAGCCGGATTGCCAGCCGGAATAGGTGACGACGCCGTCGGCGGTCGCATAGAGGGGGGTGCCGTTGCTGGCGGCGAAATCGACGCCGTTGTGCATGCGGCGGCCACCGGTTTTGGGGTCGCGGCGGAAGCCGAAGGACGAGGTGAACCGGAAGGCCGATTTGACGGGCGAGGCAAAGGGCGCTTTTTGCGCGGCGATGCGGTAGAGGTTCAGCTGGTCCATCTGGTTCAGCAGACGGTTGGCGCGCAGGGCGTCTGGGCTGGGTTCTTCGCCGCGGGTCGAGAAAGACAGCGGCGTGAGCGGGCCACCCTGACCGGAATAGCCACGGCGGACCTGCTCGATGATGCGGTCGGTGGGCATGCCTGCGGCGCGGAACATCTTGTCCAGCGGGGCGACAGAGACGGTCATCGCCTCTTCGAGCTGGCGGAAGATCTGGTCGTTTTGTTCCTGCATCACGGCGATCTGCGCGGCCATTTCGTCGGCGGCCAGCAGCGCGTCCTGCGCGTCCTGTACCACCTTGTCACGCTCGGCCGCGGTGCGGGCGAGAGCGTCGGCCACGAAATCCATCGGGGCGCCATTGGCGGCAACCGCGCTGGAGGAGGCGGCCCCGGTGGCGAGATCCTCTTGCAGGGTGGCCAGCTGGCTGCGCGCGGCCTCGCGGTCCTGCATGGTGCCGCGCAGCGTAGCCTGGATCACTTCGATCCCGGTTTCCAGCTCGCGGCGGCGGGTTTCGGAGCTGAGCAGTTCGGACTGCATCACCGAGATCTGCGACAGGGCGGCGTTGAACCGTTCCTGTGCGGCCAGCGCCTCTTCGGCGCGGGCGTCGCGCTGTGCGGACAGGTCGTTCAGGCGCGCCTGATAGGTACGCTGGTCGCGTTTTGCCTGTTCGCGGAAGTTTCCGGCGCCGATGCTGTCCATGAGCAGGATCGCCGTCGCGACAATCGCCCAGGCCACCACAAAGGAGCTGCCTGCAAAGGCCACCAGCTGTGTTCCGGAGCGCAGCCGGATGAATCGCGTGTCATTGTCCGATTTGAGGAATACGCGGCGCTCTGGAAAATAGTGTTCCAGCAGGCCGTGCCATTTTATGCCGAGGCGTGTTCGCACTGCGTCTCGTCCCTTGTCCCATCCCAATTCCGGCGCTCATATCCCCCAACACGACGCCTTGCGGACTGTGAATAAGGGTGTCGTCCTTGGGCGGCAAGCCTGATCCCCCATTCCGGCGCAAAGTGGTACGGAATTGTGACAAATTGGCGGAAAACCGCGCATCCTGTCCGTACGGGTCAGTCCGCTACGGCCAATGGCCAGTAGAAATCCGGGGGCAGGCCCGCCTCGGCACGTTTCTCTTCGTTGAAGGGCGGTTTGAGCGGGCTGTGGAAATAGGTCTGGACCAGATCGTGAAACGCGTCCTTGGGGTCACGGTCGTGGCGGCCACAGAGGAAGTGAAACCACTTGGACCCGTAGGCCACATGCGCCACCTCCTCGGCATAGATCGTCTCGAGAGCTGCGACGGCCTGGTCGGCCTTGGCGTTGCGGAAAATCTTGATCATGCCGGGCGTGACATCGAGCCCGCGCGCCTCGAGCACCATGGGCACGACGGCAAGGCGGCCCATGAAATCCTCTGCCGTATCCTCGGCGGCACGCCACATGCCGGCATGTGCGGGCAGAGCGCCATAATGGCTGCCCATCGCTTCAAGGCAATCGCACATCAGGTTGAAATGCTTGGATTCCTCGTCCGCCGCCTTGACCCAGTCATCGTAGAACCCGATGGGCATGGGCACATGGGTGAACCGCGCGATGATGTCCCAATGCAGGTCAACTGCATTCAGCTCGATATGGGCCACTGCATGCAGCAGGGCGATGCGGCCCTCAGGACTGCCGGGGCGTCGGCGCGGCACGTCGCGCGGGCTGAGCAGTTCGGGCCGCGCAGGCCGGGCGGGCATCATCGGCGGGGCGGCTTGGCCCACCTCGGGCTGTGCGCCCGACTTGCGCGCGGCCTGCCATTCGGCGGCAAAGCCGCGCGACAGGGCCGTCTTTTCGCGCCCGTCAGCGGTGCGCAGCACCGCGTCCGCCATCTCTGCCAATGGCCGCATTCAGAGCGCCTGTACCGCCGCCAGAACCGCCTCGGCATGGCCGGGTACCTTGACCTTGGGCCAGACCATTGCGACGTCGCCATTGGCGTCGATCAGGTAGGTCGTGCGTTCAATGCCCATGTATTTCTTGCCATACATGTTCTTTTCCTTCCACACGCCGTAATCCTCGCACACGCTGCCGTTCTCGTCCGACAAGAGCGGCACGGTCAGATCACGCTTGGTGGCAAATTTCGCATGGCTTGCAACACTGTCCTTGGACACGCCGAACACCTTTGCGCCCGTGGCCGCAAAGCTGTCCAGATGTTCGGAAAAGGCGATGGACTCCTTGGTGCAGCCAGGCGTGTCGTCGCGCGGATAAAAGAAAAGCACCACGGGCGCGCCACGCAGGTCGGACAGGGTGACATCGGTGCCGTCGCCCTGCGGCAGTGTGAAATCGGGGGCGGGTGTCGCAATATCGAGCAAGGCAGGGACCTTTTCGTCGCTGGAGTGAAAGTTGTGACTGGCATGATAGGGCTGGGCGGACAAGAATAAAGTCATGAGCAGTGCAGATCCCACCCAAGACCCCGTGCCCCCCGCGCGCAAGGCCAGCCTGTGGCGGCGGGCGGGGATCGGCAGCATTCTGGTGTCGCTGTGCGTGGCGGCGGTGGTCGGCGTTGGCCTTTACGTGGCGATGGGCCGCCCCGTGGCTGCGCCCGACTGGCTGCGCGAACGGATCGAGCTGCGCGTGGCCGAGGCGCTTGGTGCGGCATCGCTGCGGTTCGACGCGCTGGAGGTGATGGCCGAGAATGGCATCCATCCTACTGCGCGGATGACCAATGTGCAGCTGGTCGACGGGGCCGGGGCCGAGATCGTGGCCTTTGGCGAGTTGCGCGCCAGCACGACGGTGGACGATTTGCTGCGCGGCACGGTGCGCCCCACATCCATCAGCATTTCGGGGATATTTGCCAATCTGCGCCGCCTGTCGGATGGATCGGTCGTGCTGTCTGGGGGATTGGACCTGACATCCCCGACGCAGGAGGCCGCGACCTTTGCGCAGTTGATCGAACGGATCGACGCCTTGCTGACGCAACCGGCGCTGTCGGCGCTGCAAGACGCGGACATCCAGGCCCTGACCCTGCGCATCGAAGATGTGCGGTCCGCGCGGGCCTGGACCATCGACGGGGGGCGGATGCGGCTGAGCCGCGCGGGCGATGATCTGCGCATCACCTCGGATCTGGCGCTGCTGAGCGGCGGGCAGGGGGTGGCCACGCTGGAGGCCAACTACGAAAGCCGGATCGGTGACGCTGCCGCGGCATTCGGGGCCACGATCACGGACATTGATGCGGGCGATATTGCGGCCCTTGCGCCGCCATTTGAGTGGCTGGAGGTTCTGCGCGCACCCATCTCCGGATCTATGCGTGGCGGGATTGCCGGTGATGGCACGCTTGCACCGCTGAACGTGTCACTGGGGATCGGCGCGGGGGTTATCCAGCCCACCGATGCCACGCGTCCGGTGCCGTTCAACGCGGCACGCAGCTATTTCAACTATGATCCGGAGGGCCGGGTGCTGGAATTCAGCGAGCTGTCCGTGGACAGCGCATGGGTGACCGGCGCGATCGAGGGGCAGACCGTGCTGGGCCTGGACGGGACCGGCGCGCTGCGCGATCTTGTGGGGCAGTTCCGTTCCAATGTCATCTCGCTCAATCCCGATGGGCTTTATCCCGACCCGGTGGCCATCGAGAACGCGGACATGGATTTCCGGCTGACGCTGGATCCGTTCCGGCTGGATGTGGGGCAGGTGCTGTTTCAGGACAGCGGTCAGACCTTTCTGGCCCGCGGCGCGCTCGAGGTTGTCGAGGCCGGGTGGAGTTACAGCTTGGATGCGCAGATGGACGGGCTGACGCCCGAACGCCTGCTGGCGCTGTGGCCCGAACAGCTGGTGCCGAAAACGCGGGGCTGGTTGTCGGAAAACCTGCTTGGGGGCACGCTGCGGGACATCGACGTGGCCGTGCGCGACACGCCGACGGCGCCGACCACGGCCTTTGTCAGCTTTGCCTATGACGATGCGCATGTGCGGTACGTCAAAACGCTCCCACCGGTCCGCAATGCGAGCGGTACGGCCAGCCTGCTGGGGGGACGGTTTGTGGTTGCAGTCGATGCAGGCCAGGTTGCCGCGCCCGAGGGTGGCATCGTCGAGGTGGGCGGGTCGTCCTTCATCATTCCGGACGTCACCGCGCGGGACGGCGCACCGGCCGTGGTGCGGCTGGCCGCGCAAGGCAGCGTGACCGCGGCGTTGTCGTTGCTGGATCAGCCGCCGCTCAACATCATGAAAAAGGCGGGGCTTGCCCCGGATCTGGCCGAGGGCGTTCTGGACGTGTCGGGGACATTGGCGCTGCCCCTGCGGTCGGGGCTGACCACGGCGGACCTGGACTATAATGCGTCGGGCACGGCGCGGCAGGTCGCCAGTTCCAATCTGATCGATGGGCGGCGGCTTGTGGCCAAGGTCCTCAACGTGACGGCCAGCAACACCCGGGTCGCAGTGTCGGGACCCGGTACGCTGGACGGGGTACCTTTTGACGCCACGTGGACACAACCGATTGCATCGACCCCGCAGTCTGGCACGGTCTCGGGCACGATCGAGCTGTCGCCGCGCACGATTGAGGCGTTTGAGCTGGGCTTGCCTCCGGGATTGGTGACGGGGCAGGGCACGGGCCGCATCGACATCGGCCTGCCGGTGGGCGGCGGCGCACCAACCTTTGCGTTGTCGTCGGACTTGCGCGGCGTGCGCCTGTCATCGCCGCCGCTGGGCTGGAGCAAGGCGGCGTCCACACCCGGCAGCCTGCAAGTGGCGGGCCTGTTGGGCGACACGCCGCGCGTGGATCAACTGAGCCTCGATGCGCCGGGGCTGAAGGCCACCGGCACCATCACCCTGTCGCCAGGTGGCGGGCTGGAGCGCGCGCGGTTTTCGCAGGTGGAGGTGGGCCGCTGGCTGCGCGGACCCGTCGATCTGGTGGGGCGCGGACGCGCGGCCCCGGCGGTGGTCGTGCGCGGAGGTGTCCTCGACCTGCGCGCAGCGGATTTCGGCGGCAGGGGTTCCGGCACTGGTGGCCAACAGGGTGGCGGGCCGATCACGCTGGCGCTGGACCGGTTGCAGATCACCGACTCCATCGCGCTGACGGGGATGAACGGCCAGTTCGACATGGCGCGCGGCCTCGACGGAGAGTTCACCGCGCGGGTGAATGGCGGTACCCCGGTCACTGGTCAGGTCCTGCCGCAGAACGGGCGCAGCGCCGTGCGCATCCGGGCCGACGATGCGGGCGGCGTGGCGGCGTCCGCGGGGTTGCTGAAACAGGCGCGAGGCGGAGCGCTGTCGCTGACCCTGTTGCCCGTGGGCGCGGCCAGCTTTGATGGCACGCTGCGGGTGACCGAGACCCGCATCACCGACGCGCCGGCAATCGCGGCCTTGTTGAACGCCATCAGCATCATCGGGCTGCTCGAACAGATGGGCGGCAGTGGCATCCATTTTCAGGAGGTCGATGCCAGTTTCCGCCTGACCCCCAGCACCATGGTGCTGACCCAGGCCAGCGCCACTGGGCCGTCTATGGGGCTGTCGATGGACGGCACCTATGACGTGACAAATTCGGTACTGGACATGCGCGGAGTTATCTCGCCGCTCTTTCTGCTGAACGGGATCGGCAGCATTCTGACCCGTAAGGGCGAGGGGCTGATCGGGTTCAACTACCGGCTGCGCGGCCCGGTGTCGGAGCCGCGGGTGCAGGTCAATCCGCTCTCGGCCCTGACGCCGGGTATGTTCCGCGACATCTTTCGCGCGCCTGCGCCCGATCTGCCGCAGGTCGAGGGCGGTGCCGCCCCGGCAACCCAGCCCGAAGCCTTTGCCCCGGAGGAGCCAGAAGAGACCCCCGGCCAAAGACGGCTGCGCGAACGCCGAGAAGAGCTTGATGCGCGCTAGCGGGCGGTTTAACCCGCAGCCATGAAACTGTCTGATTTTGATTTCGACCTGCCCGAAGAGCTGATTGCCACGCGCCCCGCGGTGCCGCGGTCTTCGGCGCGGTTGCTGGTGGCGGATGACGCGTTGCATGACGGGGTGGTCACCGATCTGGTGCACTGGCTGCGGCCCGGCGATCTGCTGGTGCTGAACGACACGCGGGTGATCCCCGCGCGGCTTTTCGGCACGCGCGACCGGACCACTGCGCAGGGCCAGACCCAGGCCCGGATCGAGGTGACGCTGCTGGAGCCGCAGGCCGACGGCACCTGGAGCGCGCTGGTCAAACCGCTCAAGAAGGTCAAGGTGGGCGAGGTCGTGGTGTTCTCCGACGCGCTGAGTGCGACGCTGGACGGTATTGCCGACGGGCAGGGGCGTTTGCGGTTCAACCTGACGGGCGATGATTTCGATGCTGCGCTGGCGCAGGCCGGTGCCATGCCGTTGCCGCCCTACATTGCCGCCAAACGGCCCGCGGATGCGCGCGACAAGGTGGATTACCAGACGATCTGGGCGCGCAATGCGGGCGCCGTTGCTGCGCCCACCGCATCGCTGCATTTCGACGACGCGCTGATGCAGGCGCTGGAGGCGCGCGGGGTGCGCGTGACTTATGTGACCCTGCATGTGGGTGCAGGTACGTTCCTGCCGGTCAAGGTCGAGGATGTTGCCACCCACAAGATGCACGCGGAATGGGGCCAGGTCAGCGAAACAGCCGCGCAGGACATGGCGCGCACCCGCGCGTCCGGTGGCCGGATCATCCCGGTGGGCACAACCGCGCTGCGGCTGATCGAGACAATGGCGCGCGACGTGGGCTTTGCCCCGTGGGAGGGGGAGACGGACATCTTTATCTACCCCGGTTTCGACTTTCGCGCGACCGACGGGTTGATGACGAATTTCCACCTGCCCAAGTCGACTTTGCTCATGCTTGTGTCGGCGCTGATGGGGACAGGGCGGATGCGCGCGGTCTATGCGCATGCCGTAACGCAGGGCTACCGGTTCTTTTCCTATGGCGATGCGTCGCTGTTGTTGCCGCAAACGGACGCCTGAAAACCGACATTCGGCGTCGCAGACGCTAACACAATATTGAACCCGACATGCAAGGGTCGGGCATCGCCACCGCGCAGGAGACCTGAGAGATGATCCAAGTTTTGACCAGCGCCTGGGCCCTGTTGTTCGGCATGTTCCTGTTGATGGTCGGCAACGGCATGCAGGGCACCTTGCTGGGCGTGCGGGGCGAGATCGAAGGGTTTTCTACGCTCGAGATGTCGATTGTCATGTCGGCCTATTTCGCGGGCTTTCTCGGGGGCAGCCGCATGGCGCCGGGGATGATCCGGCGGGTGGGTCATGTGCGGGTGTTCGCGGCACTGGCGTCGCTGATCTCCGCCGTGATGATCCTGTACCCCACCTTTGCCGATCCGTGGGTGTGGACGGTGGGGCGCGTGCTGATCGGGTTCTGCTTTTCCGCCGTATATGTCACCGCGGAAAGCTGGCTGAACGATGCGGCGGACAATTCCAACCGGGGCAAGGCGCTGTCGCTTTACATGATCGTGCAGACGCTGGGCATTGTCGCCAGCCAGGCCCTGTTGCTGACCGCTGACCCGTCGGGCTTCGTCCTTTTTGTGATCCCGTCGGTGCTGGTCTCCATTGCCATTACGCCAATCCTGCTGTCGATCAGCCCGACACCAGCCTTTGACACGACCAAGCCGATGACGCTGCGCCAGCTGGCGCAGGTGTCCCCCTTGGGTGTGTTTGGCATGTTCATCCTGGGCGGTGTGTTCTCGGCTCAGTTTGGCATGGCCTCGGTCTATGGCGCGCAGATCGGTCTGAGTGTGGCGCAAATTTCGACCTTTGTGGCCACGTTCTTTGTCGGTGCGGTCGTGCTGCAATACCCGATCGGCTGGCTGTCCGACCGGCTGGACCGACGGTTGCTGATCGTGGCTGTCTCTGCGCTGGGCGTGACAGGGTCGGTCCTGGGCATGGTGCTGGGTGGCAACTTTGCGCTGCTGCTGGGATCCGCCTTTCTGGTGGGGGGGATGTCCAACCCGCTCTATTCGCTGCTGATCGCGCACACGAACGACTTTCTCGACCATGACGACATGGCGGCGGCTTCGGGGGGCTTGGTGTTCCTGAACGGGCTGGGTGCGGTGGCGGGACCCCTCATCGTCGGTGCGTTGATGGAGAATGTGGGCCCGGGCGGGTTCTACCTGTTCACCGCCATCCTCTTTGCCATCCTGGTGGCCTATGCCACCTACCGGATGACACAGCGTTCGACCGTTCCACTGGACGAGACGGGGTCGTATGTTGCGATGTCGCCGGCATCGACCACGCCCGTCGCCATGGAAATTGCGCAAGAATACGCCATCGAAACCGATCTGGACGGCGAAGACGACACACGCGCCGCCTAATGTGTCGTCCCTGTTGTATTTCGTGATTGGGGTCGTATCTAAAACCTATGTAACGATTTGACATACGGCATTGCGAGTGGGAGCGAACGCCATGATGGGTCCGGATGATGTTTTGAAGTTCTGGTTGGATGAGTGTGGTCCGGAGCAGTGGTATGCCACCGATCCCGCGCTGGATGAGACCATACGCAGCCGTTTCGGCGCCACATGGCAAGCCGCGACAGAGGGCAAGTTCTCTCTCTGGCTAACATATCCCAACGGGGCGCTGGCCTACATCATTCTGACCGACCAGTTCCCGCGCAACATGTTCCGCGACGACCCGCGCGCTTTTGGCACGGACCGCGCGGCCCTTGCGGCGGCGAAATCCGCCATCGCCAAGGGCTGGGACATGCGCATCGACGCACCCGCCCGGCAGTTTTTCTACATGCCGCTCGAGCATTCGGAAAACCTGTGCGACCAGGACCGCGCCGTGCGGCTGATCTGTGAACGGATGCCGGATGACACATCGTTGCTGCATGCGCGTGCCCACCGCGAAGTGATCCGCCAGTTTGGCCGGTTCCCGCATCGCAATGCAGCGCTGGGCCGCGTGACAACCGGGGCCGAGCAGGCGCATCTGGACGCGGGCGGCTATGGTGCCACGGTACGCGGCTTGCAGGCAGCTGCCGCCGCCTGACCGCTTTGATCCCCACAGACTTTACGCACGTTTCCCCGGCGTCAGTCGATTTGTCGCGCCTTGCCTTCGTTGTCGTTTGCGGAAAAATAGTTTAACGGTAAACTAATTCTGACGCAGCGTTTGGCGAGGACATTGATATGGCGGCGAAATCCTTTGATGTGGTTGTGATCGGCTCCGGGCCGGGTGGGTATGTCGCGGCAATCCGGGCGGCCCAGTTGGGTTTGAACACCTGTGTTGTCGAACGCGAACATCTGGGCGGTATCTGCCTGAACTGGGGCTGCATCCCGACCAAGGCGATGCTGCGCAGTTCCGAAGTGTTCCACCTGATGCACCGCGCCAAGGAATTCGGCCTCAAGGCGGATGGCATCGACTATGACCTGCCCGCCGTCGTGGACCGCAGCCGCAAGGTGGCCGCACAGCTGTCGGGTGGCGTGCAACACCTTCTGAAAAAGAACAAGGTGACCGTAATCATGGGCGAGGGCACGATCCCGTCCAAGGGCAAGGTCAGCGTCAAGACCGACAAGGGCACCGAAGAGATAACAGCCAAGAACATCATTCTGGCCACCGGCGCACGGGCCCGCGAATTGCCGGGTCTGGAAGCGGACGGCGAACTGGTGTGGACCTACAAGGCGGCGCTGACGCCCAAACGGATGCCGAAAAAGCTTCTGGTCATCGGGTCGGGCGCAATCGGCATCGAATTCGCCAGCTTTTACAACACCTTGGGCGCGGATACGACCGTGGTCGAGGTGATGGACCGCGTCCTGCCCGTCGAAGACGCCGAGATCAGCGCCTTTGCCAAGAAAGCGTTCGAGAAACAGGGCATGAAGATCATGCAAAAGGCGATGGTCAAACAGCTGGACCGGGCCAAGGGCAAGGTCACGGCCCATATCGACGTGGGCGGCAAGGTCGAGAAGCACGAGTTTGACACCGTGATCTCCGCCGTAGGGATCGTCGGCAATGTCGAGGGGCTGAACCTCGAAAAACTGGGCGTGAAGGTCGACCGGACCCACGTGGTGACAGATGAATATTGCCGCACCGGAATCGAGGGGCTTTACGCGATTGGCGACATCGCGGGTGCGCCGTGGCTGGCGCACAAGGCGTCGCACGAGGGCGTCATGGTGGCCGAGCTGATCACGGGCAAGAACACTGTCCACCCGATCAAGCCGAACTCCATCGCGGGCTGCACCTATTGTCATCCGCAGGTGGCCAGCGTCGGCCTGACCGAAGCGGCGGCCAAGGAGGCCGGGCACGAGGTGAAGGTGGGCAAGTTCCCCTTTATCGGCAACGGCAAGGCCATCGCACTGGGCGAGCCCGAGGGCATGATCAAGACCGTGTTCGACGCCAAGACCGGCGAGTTGCTGGGCGCGCACATGATCGGGGCCGAAGTGACCGAACTGATCCAGGGCTATGTCGTGGGTCAGGCGCTGGAAACCACCGAAGAGGATCTGATGCACACCGTATTCCCGCATCCGACCCTGTCCGAAATGATGCACGAAAGCGTGCTCGACGCCTATGACCGCGTAATCCACATGTAAGGCGCAGGCCGCGCACAGATCGCGGCCTTGCAGCGCCCGGCTTTCAGGCGTAGCCCGGAGCCATGACCGACCGCACCTCATTCCCGCTTGTCTTTGCCCTCTGGGGCGCGGGGCTGGGGGCGGCGGGGCAATACGCCAAGATTTCCATCATCTTTGACCGGCTGCCGCAGGTCTATCCCGACGCGGGCCCCGCGCTGGGGTTCATCGTGTCGCTGGTGGGGTTCGTGGGGATCGTCCTGGGGGTTGTGGCCGGTCTGGTGGTGGCGCGCATCCGGTATCGCCGCGCGATGCTCTGGGCGCTGTGGGCTGGGGCGGCGCTGTCGCTCTTTCAGGCGACGATGCCGAGCCTGCCCTTGATGCTGCTCAGCCGGGGCCTCGAAGGGGTTTCGCATCTGGCCATCGTGGTGGCTGCACCCACATTGATCGCACAGCTCAGCACGGATCGGCACCGCGGTTTTACACTGACACTTTGGAGCACGTTCTTCTCGGTCGCCTTTACCCTGCTGGTCGCGCTTGGCCTGCCGCTGGTCGAGGCGCGCGGGTTGCCTGCCCTTTTTGTCGCGCACGCGCTGTGGCTCATGGCCTTTGCCGTGATCCTGACCGTGTTCCTGCGCCCGATCGAAGTACCGCCCGAGGGGCGTCTGACCCTGACCGGGATCGTGCGGGACCACATCGCCATCTACCGCTCCCCGCGCATCGCCGCACCTGGGGCTGGGTGGATGTTTTACACCTTCTGCTTCCTTGCCATCCTGACCGTCCTGCCGCCCTATATTGCGCCCGAATGGCGGGCTTGGGTGATGGGGGCAATGCCGCTGACCTCGATTGCCGTATCGCTGACACTGGGGGTCTATGCGCTGCGCTTCATCACGGCGGTGATGCTGGTGCAGATCGGGTTTGCCGCCTGCATCGCGTCGCTCTTGTGGCTGTGGGTCATGCCGGGGCTGCCTGCGGCGTGCCTCGCACTGGCGGCCGCACTTGGCCTTGTGCAGGGGGCCAGTTTCGCCGCCGGACCACAGCTGAACCAAAGCGCGGCACATCAGAGCCAAGCTTACGGCGGCCTCGCGCAAACGGGCAACCTCGGCAACACGCTGGGCACGCCTGTGCTGCTTTTGGTACTGGGCGTGGCGGGGTTTCCGGGGCTGGTGTGGACCTGCGTGGCCGTGTTTGCTTGCGGCATCGCCGCCCATGGCTGGATGGCAGCGCGCCGACGTGCTGACAGCGCATGACAGCAGCGAACATGTTCGCACAATGTTCTAACTTTTTCATTGGCTGTGACGGCCATCTGACCTATGTACAGATCGTTAATCCGGGGGGCTGATATGGCCGAGCAAAAGAATATCGAGGTGCGCGGCGCGCGCGAGCACAACCTCAAGGGGATCGACGTGGATATCCCGCGTGATCAGCTGGTGGTGATCACCGGCCTCTCGGGGTCGGGCAAGTCGAGCCTTGCCTTCGACACGATCTATGCCGAGGGGCAGCGCCGCTATGTGGAATCGCTGTCCGCCTATGCGCGACAGTTCCTCGATATGATGCAAAAGCCGGATGTGGATCACATCTCCGGCCTCAGCCCCGCGATTTCCATCGAGCAAAAGACGACGTCAAAGAACCCCCGCTCGACCGTCGGCACCGTGACCGAGATTTACGACTACATGCGGCTGCTCTTTGCCCGTGTCGGCACGCCCTACAGCCCTGCCACCGGCAAGCCCATCGAGGCGCAGCAGGTGCAGGACATGGTCGACCGCATCATGACGATGGAGGAGGGGACGCGCGCCTATCTGCTGGCTCCGATCATCCGCGACCGCAAGGGCGAGTACCGCAAGGAATTCCTGGAGCTGCGCAAGCAGGGGTTCCAGCGGGTCAAGGTGGACGGCGCGTTTTACGAGTTGGACGAGCCGCCGACGCTGGACAAGAAGTTTCGGCATGACATCGACGTGGTCGTGGACCGGATCGTGGTGCGCGAGGGGCTGGAAACGCGGTTGGCCGACAGCCTGCGCACCGCGCTGGATCTGGCCGACGGCATTGCCATTCTCGAGACCGCACCGAGTGAGGGTGACCCGGAACGCACGACTTTTTCCGAGAAATTCGCCTGTCCAGTCAGTGGCTTCACCATCCCCGAGATCGAGCCGCGGCTGTTTTCCTTCAACGCGCCCTTTGGAGCCTGCCCGACCTGCGACGGGCTGGGGCAGGAGCTGTTCTTTGACGAACGGCTTGTCGTGCCGGACCAGACTTTGAAGGTCTATGACGGGGCCTTGGCGCCTTGGCGCAAGGGCAAATCCCCGTATTTCCTGCAAACCATCGAAGCGATTGCCAAGCATTACGAGTTCGATCCGCAGACCAAGTGGAAAGACCTGCCGGCCCATGTGAAACAGGTATTTCTCTATGGCTCCGGCGATGACGAGATCCCGTTTCGCTATGACGAGGGGGGCCGCGTCTATCAGGTCACGCGCGTGTTCGAAGGGGTGATCCCCAACATGGAACGCCGCTATCGCGAGACGGATTCCAACTGGATCCGCGAGGAATTCGAGCGCTATCAGAACAACCGCCCCTGCGGCGATTGCGGCGGGTTCCGCCTGCGCCCCGAAGCACTGGCGGTCAAGATCGGGCCGTCAAATGATCCGGATCGTCTGCTGCACGTGGGGCAGGTGGTCGAGATGTCGATCCGCGAAGCCTATGCCTGGTGCAAGACCGTGCCGGACAACCTGAGCGCCCAGAACAACGAGATTGCGCGCGCGATTCTGAAAGAGATCCGCGAGCGGCTTGGCTTCCTGAATAATGTTGGACTTGAATATCTTACGATGTCACGTTCAAGTGGCACCTTAAGTGGCGGAGAGAGCCAGCGCATCCGCTTGGCCTCTCAAATCGGGTCGGGCCTGACGGGCGTTCTCTATGTCCTCGACGAGCCGTCCATCGGGCTGCACCAGCGCGACAACGATCGCCTGCTTGGAACGCTCAAGAACCTGCGCGATCAGGGCAATACGGTCATCGTGGTCGAACATGACGAAGAGGCGATCCGCGAGGCGGACTACGTTTTTGACATCGGCCCCGGTGCCGGTGTGCACGGCGGTGAGGTTGTGGCGCATGGCACGCCCGACGTACTGGCGGCAAGCGGGTCGATCACTGGCGACTACCTGTCCGGCAAGCGCGAGATCGCCGTGCCGCTGGAACGCCGCAAGGGCAAGAAGGGCAAGAAGAAGTTGACCGTGGTCAAGGCCACCGGCAACAACCTGCAAAACGTGACCGTTGATTTTCCGCTGGGCAAGTTCGTCTGCGTCACCGGCGTGTCAGGCGGGGGCAAGTCCACGCTGACGATCGAAACGCTGTTCAAGACTGCGTCCATGGCGCTGAACGGCGCGCGCCAGACGCCTGCGCCGTGCGAAACGATCAAGGGCCTCGAACATCTGGACAAGGTGATCGACATCGACCAGCGGCCCATTGGTCGCACACCCCGGTCGAACCCGGCCACGTACACGGGCGCATTCACCCCGATCCGCGACTGGTTTGCCGGTCTGCCCGAGGCCAAGGCCCGCGGCTACAAACCCGGGCGGTTCAGCTTCAACGTGAAGGGAGGGCGCTGCGAAGCGTGTCAGGGCGACGGTGTCATCAAGATCGAGATGCACTTCCTTCCGGATGTCTATGTGGAATGCGAGACCTGCAAGGGCGCGCGCTACAACCGCGAAACGCTCGAGATCAAGTTCAAGGGCAAGTCCATCGCCGATGTGCTGGACATGACCGTCGAGGATGCGCAGGGCTTTTTCCAGGCCGTGCCGTCGATCCGCGAAAAGATGGACGCGCTGATGCGTGTGGGCCTTGGCTACATCAAGGTGGGCCAGCAGGCCACGACCCTGTCAGGGGGCGAGGCGCAGCGGGTCAAACTGTCGAAAGAGCTCAGCAAACGCTCCACGGGTCGGACGCTCTATATCCTCGACGAGCCGACCACGGGTCTGCATTTCGAGGATGTGCGCAAGCTCTTGGAAGTGCTGCATGAATTGGTTGATCAAGGGAATTCGGTTGTCGTGATCGAACACAATCTCGACGTGGTGAAAACCGCCGACCACATCATCGACATCGGCCCCGAGGGTGGCGATGGCGGCGGCAAGGTCGTGGCCACAGGCACACCGGAACAGGTGGCAGAAATCGCAGAAAGCTACACAGGCCACTACCTCAAACCGATGCTGCAACCGCGCAAGGTGGCGGCGGAGTGATCAGCGCGGCGCGGACCGGATGTGCCCGCGCCGCGATGGATCAATTCAGGACGGCGGCGGCTGCGCCGATCAGGTCAAGGACTTCGCGTGTGTCGCGGTCCACCCGGAACACGTTGTCACCCACACGGTAATACGTCTGACCTTCAGGCAGCCCATAGCGCCCCGGATCGCGGATGATGATGTAATCGCCCGTGATCACATCGCCCCGTTGGTATCCTGTCGACGGATTGGCCGCTTTTTTGGCCTGTCCCGGAGGCACGCAGGGCACAGCCTTTTTCGCCAGTCCCGGCGGGCATCCCTTGGGTGCGGCCTGCGCCGCGCCTGCGAGGGCCATGGACAGCGATGCGGTGACGAGTAGCGTTTTCAACATGTGATTCTCCTTTGCTCAGGAGGTAAACGCACAGGCCCCGCAATTGTTCATTTGTGGACGAGGTGCGCGGAAAACCGCGGGGCCCGTCAGGGTCGTCCGCGGTCGACAAAGCGCGGCAACATCGCCGAGAAATCCTTGCCCTTGCCGCCTTCGTCCTCGACGAACTGCCGATAGAGCGCAAGCGCGGCCTGTCCCATCGGCGTGTCCGCATCCGCGGCCTCTGCCGCCTGCTGGCTGAGGCCCAGATCCTTGAGCATCAATTCCGCTGCAAATCCCGGGGTATAGCCATTATCGGCCGGGCTGGTCGGTCCGACACCGGGTGCGGGGCAATAGGCGTTCATGGTCCAGCTATAGCCCGACGAGGTGCTGACCACATCAAACATCTTTTGCCGGTCAAGACCCAGCTTGTCGGCCAGCGCAAATGCCTCGCAGGTGGCGATCATGGTCACGCCAAGGATCATGTTGTTGCAGATCTTGGCCGCCTGACCGGCACCGGCATCGCCGCAATGCACGGCCTTTTGCCCCATGATGTCAAAAAGTGGCTCGGCCGCCTCGAACGCCGCCGTGCTGCCGCCTGCCATAAAGGTCAGCGAGCCGCCTGCCGCGCCGCCGATCCCGCCGGACACCGGCGCGTCCACGCATCCCACACCCGCCGCATCCGCCTGGGCCGCAACGGCGCGGGCGCTGTCTACATCCACGGTCGAACAGTCGATCAGCGTGGCCCCTTGGGACATGGCCGGGATAACCTCGGCGGCGACGGCGCGCAGGATATCGCCATTGGGCAGCATGGTGATCACAATGTCTCGGCCCGCTGCGGCCTCGGCGGCACTTGCCGCCATCGCCATGCCCGCAGGCCCGGTGCCCGTCACGTCAAAGCCGGTCACTGCGTGGCCCGCCTGTGCCAGGTTCACCGCCATGGGCGCGCCCATGTTCCCCAGCCCGATAAATCCGATCTTCATCCCCGTTCCTCCCAGGTTGAGCGCCAATTTCCCCAGCGGCATCAACATCTTGCTGATCGCGGTGGGGGGCACGTTCTGATCCGCATATTGCCAGTTCGGACTACGGTCCTTGTCGATGATCGCCGCGCGGATCCCTTCGAGGAAATCGCCATGCTCCATCGCGCGGGCGGTAAAACGGTATTCGAGGTCCAGCGCCTTTTCCAGCGTCAGGGACGGACCGCGCAGCCGGTGCAGCGTTTCAATCGCGCAGGCCATCGACAGAGGGCTGTTGCGGCCCATCCGCTTGAGCGTGTCGCGGGCGAAATCACTGTCCTCGGCACGCAGCGTCGTCAGGATGTCGGACAGGGACGCGCCGTGGAAGTGGCGGTCGATATCGGCCATTGCGGCCTGCAAGGGGCCGGGGGCAGGGGCGGTGGCCGCATCGGTGACGCAAGCGACATCGCCCGTCTGCTCCAGTGTCGTGATCAGGGCGGGCCAGCGGTCTTCGGCGATGTAGTGATCGGCAAAGCCCGCGAATATCGCGTCACCTGCATTCATGCGTGCCGCCGTGGTGCCCAGATATTCGCCCAAACGGCCCGGCGCGAGGGCCAGCATCAGCGACCCGCCCACATCCGGCACCAAACCGATGCCGCATTCCGGCATGGCGATCTGGCTGGTGTCGCCCACGATCCGGTGCGATCCGTGGCACCCGATGCCCACACCGCCACCCATAGTGAACCCTTGCAAGAAGCTGACGACAGGCTTGGGATAGTGAAAGATCTTGTGGTTCAGGCGGTATTCATCCGCCCAGAACTTTTGGCCATAGGCAAAGTCGCCCTTGGTGCCGGTCTCGTAGAGTTCCGCGATATCCCCGCCCGAGCAAAACGCGCGGTCGCCTTCGGCATCGATCACAACCAGTTTGACCGCGCTGTCATTGGCCCATGCGTCCATCGCCGCCTCGATGGCGACGCACATCTCGTAGGTCATGGCATTGAGCGCGTGCGCCCGTTGCAGGGTGATGCGGCCCGCGTGGCCGGTGATGCGGATGGAGATGTCAGTCATCGGATTTTCAGTTTCTTCTCAAGTGTTGTGACCCGCAACTGTGCATCCGCTGCTCCTTTGACACTAAAGTTTCGTACCGCAATGACAAAAAGCCAGGCACCAAACGTAAACCAGAACAAAGAATAGACTGCATTGACCCAAATTCGAAGGTTCACTCTATCAGCGTCAAAAAGCAGTACGTCCAAAGTCACAAACGTAAAAAATGTGACGATAAACGCCGGAAAGGCCACCGTCATTATCCGAAACAGCATTAACTGCTGTAGCCCCAAGACGATGGGTCTTGTGATCCACAGTTCGACTCGCCACGCCAAATTTTGAAGAAATTTCATGCTACTCATCGGTTCTTTAGCATGTCCCGCGCGACGATCACGCGCATAATCTCGTTGGTGCCTTCGAGGATCTGGTGCACGCGCAGGTCACGCACCAGTTTCTCGATCCCGTAATCGGCCAGATAGCCATAGCCGCCGTGCAGTTGCAGACATTGATCCACGACCTTGGACCCGGCTTCGGTCACGAACTTCTTGGCCATGGCGCAGAACTTGGTGGCGTCCGGTGCGCCGGTGTCCAGCTTCCACGCCGCCTGGCGGAGGAAGGTGCGCGCGGCCTGCAACTCGATCTCCATGTCCGCCAGCCGGAATTGCAGCCCCTGGAACTGGTCGATGGACTGACCGAACGCCTTGCGCTCACCCATATATTGCAACGTCATGGTCAGCGCGGTCTGCGCCGCGCCCAGCGAACAGGCGGCGATGTTCAAACGGCCTCCATCCAGGCCCATCATCGCATATTTGAAGCCTTGGCCCTCTTCACCCACCAGATTTCCGCTAGAAATGTTGCAATTGTCAAATTGCACCTGGGCGGTGGGCTGGCTCTTCCAGCCCATTTTGTCCTCAAGCCCGCCAAAGCTCAGCCCCTCGGTGCCGTCCTCCACATAGACGGTGGACACGCCCTTGGGCCCGTCCTCGCCCGTGCGGACCATGCAGACATAGGCATCCGAATACCCGCCGCCCGAGATGAACGCCTTGGTCCCGTTCAGGGTGTATCCTTCATTCGTGCGCTCAGCGCGCGTGCGCAAGGCGGCCGCGTCAGAGCCGGAACCGGGTTCCGTCAGGCAATAGCTGAGAACGGTTTCCATACTCAACACGCCCGGCATCACCTGTGCCTTCAGATCGTCCGAGGCAAAGGTGTCCAGCATCTTGGCGCACATGTTGTGGATCGACAGGAACGCCGCGACGGAGGGGCAGGCCATCGACAGCGCCTCGAACACCAGCGTTGCATCCAGCCGAGACAGGCCGGACCCGCCCGCGTCTTCGGAAACGTAAAGCGACGCAAACCCCAATTCGCCCACCTTGGGCCACAGATCCTTGGGGATGGTGCCCGCCGCTTCCCAGTCGCGCGCAAAAGGTGCAATCTCGGATTGGCCAAAGGCGTGGGCCATGTCGAAAATGGCGGATTGTTCCTCGGTCAGGGCAAAGTCCATGATGCCTCCCTTCGTGCTGTGTCATGAATTGAACGCACGTTAAATTCCGATGTTTGCGAGACTATTGCAAGGCCGGTCCGTCCACCGCGGCCAAGAGGGCGGGGATCGATGTCTCAGACTGGCCCAGCATGGCAAGCGCCTGCGCCTCGGATTCCTGCACCATCGGCACAACCGCATCCACATCGTCCCAGGATTTCAGAAACAGCGCGGCCAGCTCCTGCCCGATCGGGGTCGGGGCCACATAGACCACCAGCGACTGGGTACCCGAATTGGCAAACCGTCCTGCCTTGGACGCCTGCATGAGCATGAACGCCACATAGTCACGTTCGTAATCGGTCAGTTGGGTCAGATCGACCAGCTGTTTCTGTCCGTGGGCAAAGTTGGGGTGGGACACATAGGCTTTGGTCGCCTCCACCGTGTCACGAATGGCGGCCATTCCGGAATACCGGACCACGACAAGGCCGCGATCCGGGAATATGTGGAACCCTACGGGCATGTTACTCCATCACGGGAATCGAGAATTCTCCGCCTTCCTTGATGCCCGAAGGCCAGCGCGCTGTCACGGTTTTGGTGCGGGTATAGAACTTGAACGCATCTGGCCCGTGCTGGTTGAGGTCGCCAAAGACGGATTTTTTCCAGCCACCAAAGGTGTGATAGGCCAGCGGCACCGGGATGGGCACATTGATGCCCACCATGCCGATGTTGATCCGGTTGGCAAAGTCGCGGGCCGTGTCGCCGTCGCGGGTAAAGATCGCGGTGCCGTTGCCGTATTCATGGTCCATGGCGAGGCCAATCGCCTCTTCGTAGGTCTGGGCGCGCACGGTGGTCAGCACTGGGCCAAAGATCTCGTGCTTGTAGATGTCCATGTCGGGCGTCGCGCGGTCAAAGAGGTGGGGCCCGACAAAATATCCCTCTTCATACCCCTGCAACTTGAAATCGCGCCCGTCGACGACCAGTTCGGCCCCCTGGTCGATGCCGGTTTGCACCAGACGTTCGATATTGGCCTTGGCCGCCGCCGTCACGACGGGGCCGTAATCGACGTCATTGCCTGCGGTATAAGGGCCCACTTTCAGCTTTTCGATCCGCGGCACCAGCGCCTCGATCAAACGGTCGGCGGTCTCATCTCCCACAGGCACCGCCACGGAAATCGCCATGCAGCGTTCGCCAGCCGCCCCGTATCCCGCACCCACCAACGCATCTGCCGCCTGATCCATGTCCGCATCTGGCATGACGATCATGTGGTTCTTGGCGCCGCCGAAACACTGCACCCGTTTGCCGTTCGCACAGCCCGTGGCATAGATGTATTCCGCAATCGGCGTTGATCCGACAAATCCGATGGACTGGATCACGTCGTTGTGCAGGATCGCATCGACCGCCTCCTTGTCGCCGTTCACGACTTGCAGGATACCTTTGGGCAGGCCCGCTTCTTCCATCAGTTCGGCCAGCATCAGCGGCACGGATGGATCGCGTTCGGAGGGTTTGAGGATAAAGGCGTTGCCGCACGCAATGGCGGGCGCAAACATCCACATCGGGATCATCGCCGGAAAGTTGAAGGGCGTGATGCCCGCCGTGACACCAAGCGCCTGGCGCATGGAATACATGTCGATGCCGGGGCCCGCGCTGTCGGTGTATTCGCCCTTCAGCAGATGCGGCGCGCCGATGCAGTATTCGACCACTTCCAGCCCGCGCTGCACGTCACCGGCTGCATCGGGCAGTGTCTTGCCATGTTCGCGGGACAAGGCCTCGGCCAGCTTGTCCATGTCGCGGTTCAGCAGGGCCACGAATTTCATCATCACCCGCGCCCGGCGTTGCGGGTTCACCGCGGCCCAGGCCGGTTGCGCCTTGGCGGCGATCTCCACGGCGGCGTTGATCTCGTCGGTCGAGGCCAGCGGCACCTTGGCTTGCACCTCGCCCGTGGCCGGGTTCATCACATCCGCAAACCGGCCAGACGTGCCCTTGGTGTGCGTGCCATCGATATAGTGGGTCAGCTCTTGCATGGAATCCTCCTGCGTCGCGGGGCGACAGTGCGTGTAATGTTGGGCGCAGGATAGTCTTGCAAAATGCGCTGTAAAAGGGGCATCTGGGCAAAATCACTTTGCAAAAATGCAAAACGAGGGCGCGCCATGGATATGAATTGGGACGATCTGCGGCTGTTTCTGGCGGTGGCGCGGGCGGAAACCCTGTCGGGGGCCAGCAAGACGACGCGGCTGGATGCGGCGACGCTGGGGCGGCGCGTGGCGCGGCTGGAACGGGATCTGAACGCGGCGCTCTTTGTGAAAACGCCGCAGGGCTATGCGCTGACGGAACCGGGCCAGCAATTGCTGCGCAGCGCCGAAGCGGCCGAGACCGCAATGCGCACGGCCGCCGAGGGGATCGCCGCGAACCGGGGGGCCGACGGCGCCGAAGGTCCGTCGGCGGCGCTGGCGGGGCAGGTGCGGATCGGTGCGCCCGATGGCTGTGCGAACTACCTCTTGCCGCAGGTCTGCGCCCGCATCACCGAGGCGCATCCTGCACTCGACATCCAGATCGTCGCCCTGCCGCGCGTTGTGAACCTGTCGCGGCGCGAGGCGGATTTTGCCATCGGGGTCAGTGCGCCCAGCGGTGGGCGTCTGACCGTGCAACGGATCACCGACTACAGCCTGCACTTCGCGGCCAGCAGCGAATATCTCGCGACGGCCGCGCCGCTGGACACACTGGCGGACCTGCGCAACCACCGCATTGTCGGCTATATCCCCGACATGATCTTTGATCAGGAACTCGACTACCTCGCCAATGCCGGCGTGACGCGCGTGGCACTCGCGTCGAACTCGGTTGCGGTGCAGCTGAACCTGCTGCGGCAGAGCGGCGGGGTCGGGGTTGTTCACGACTTTGCACTGGCCCACGTGCCCGGTATGCGCCGCGTTCTGGAACATGTGTTTTCCATTCAGCGCAGTTTTTACCTGATCCGTCACGCGTCCGATCAGGGCCATGGCCGTCTGGAACGGATTGCGCGCTTGCTGGTCCAGGGGCTGAAGGCCGAGGTTGGGCTGCTGGAGGCTGCTATTATGGAAAATATGAAGTAAATCAGCGGTTAAACGTAGGAAATTCACGTGATGCCACAGGTTGAATGGGCCGCAATCCAGACCAGCGGCTGCACGCCTGTGGCGAACACAAGGCTTGACACGACACCGTTCCGCGCCCGACGCTGGGTCACGGAAATGTCAACGCGAGGGCCCAGACCATGCTTGTCCACCAGATTCTCAAGTCGAAATCCGACGATGCCGTCGTCACCGTCCCACCGGGCACAAAGGTGTCGGACGCGGCAAAGATCCTGGCGGAACGCAAGATCGGGACGGTTGTCGTCTCGGCCGATGGCCAGACCGCTGACGGCATCCTGTCGGAACGCGACATCGTGCGCGTGCTGGCCAAGCGTGGCGGCGTCATCCTCAACGATCCGGTCGACAGCTTCATGACCTCGAAACTCGTCACCTGCAGCCGCGAGGACAGCGCCGATTCCGTCCTGCAAAAGATGACCGAGGGCCGGTTCCGCCACATGCCCGTCCTCGAAGGGGGCCAGTTGGTCGGCCTCATCACTCTGGGCGACGTGGTCAAGGCGCGCCTGACCGAACTGGCGATGGAAAAGGACGCCCTGCAAGGGATGATCATGGGCCACTGAGCGCGCTTGCATTCGCAGCCCCGAAATGGTGGATTGCGATGAAAGACGACTGACGGAGCCGCCCATGCGTATCGGCCTATACCCCGGAACCTTCGATCCCATCACGCTGGGGCATATCGACATCATACGCAGGGCCAGCCCGATGGTGGACAGGCTGGTGATCGGCGTGGCCATCAACCGCGACAAGGGGCCGTTGTTCGATCTGGAGGCCCGCGTCGCCATGATCGAGGCCGAATGCGCCAAGCTGAGCGCGCAGACGGGCACCGAGATCGTCGCCCACCCGTTCGAGAACCTGCTGATCGACTGCGCCCGCGATGTGGGCGCGCAGATCATCTTTCGCGGCCTGCGGGCCGTTGCGGATTTCGAATATGAATTCCAGATGGTCGGCATGAACCGCAAGCTCGATGACAGCATCGAAACCGTGTTCCTGATGGCCGAGGCCGAGCATCAGGCGATTGCCTCCAAACTCGTCAAGGAAATCGCCCGTCTGGGTGGGGATGTCAGCAAATTCGTGACACCACTGGTCAATGATGCGCTCAAGGAGCGGTTTGGCTGACGCGCCGCGGTCAGTCTGCGTCTGCGGTGTCCAGCCGGTATTTTAGAAATGCCGCACCATCGTAGTCGACCGTGCCGGCAGACAAGGCCCCAAGCCGGTCAAGTGCGCGCAGATTCTTGCGCGACGGCGGCAGCAGGAAGGTGACATAGGGGATCCGCGCGTCGGCCTTGGCAAAATCCATCGCCTTGCGCAGAACGCGCGCGCCCAGTCCAAACGCGTCCGGGCGCAGAACCAGGCCGAAGTCCCACTCTTCCGCCTCTTTCTGAAATCCGCCCCAGCCGACATATGCTCCACCGGACAAAAAGGCCCAGTGACCCAGCCCATCGCGGGCCCAGCATGCCTCTTTTGCGGTGACAAAAGCCTTGGCTGTCCCCACGTCCCACGCACCGGTCAACAGTGGCATATGCTCTGCAACGCGCGGATCGGACATGTGCTGGGCGATCTCGACCGGGTCGACCTCTGTCAACCGGGTAAACATAATGTCCGGCGTCATGTCGTCTCCTGTTCTGCCTGCGACATATATGGGCGCGCGACGGGCAAGACCCAAGAGAGGCCGACCGAAAAAGGGCGCCCAAGTGGCGCCCTGATCAAACAAATTCGTTCTGCGGTTACAGATACTTGCCCATCTCGACCGCCGTATCGCCCATGCGGTTCGAGAAACCCCATTCGTTGTCATACCAGCTGAGGATACGGACCATGTTGCCGTCCATCACCTTGGTCTGGTCGGTGGCAAAGATCGACGAATGCGGGTCGTGGTTGAAATCCATCGACACCAGTTTCGCGTCCGTCACACCCAGCACACCCTTGAGAGGGCCGGAGGCTGCGGCGGCGCTCATGGCGGCGTTGATCTGCTCGATGGTCACGTCACCGTCCACTTCGACGGTCAGGTCCACGCAAGACACGTTGGGCGTGGGCACGCGGATGGCCACACCGTCCAGCTTGCCGTTCAGCTCGGGCATCACCAGACCCACGGCCTTGGCCGCGCCGGTCGAGGTGGGGATCATCGACAGGGCTGCCGCGCGCGCGCGGTAGAGGTCCTTGTGCATCGTGTCCAGCGTCGGCTGATCGCCGGTATAGCTGTGCACGGTGGTCATGAACCCGCGTTTGATGCCGAACTGGTCGTGCAGCACCTTGGCCACCGGCGTCAGGCAGTTGGTGGTGCAGGACGCGTTCGACACGATCACATCATTGCCCGACAGGGTGTCGTGGTTCACGCCGTAAACGATGGTCTTGTCCGCATCCTTGCCAGGGGCCGAGATCAGAACACGGGACGATCCGTTTTCCAGATGCGCCTGGCAGGCGTCCTTGGAGGTGAAGATGCCGGTGCATTCCAGCACGATGTCCACATGGCCCCAGGGCAGGTCGGCGGGGTTGCGCTCTGCGGTCACCTTGATGGGGCCGTGGCCCACGTCGATGCTGTCTGCGGATGTCTTGACCTGCACCGGGAACCGGCCGTGCACGCTGTCATATTGCAGCAGGTGGGCGTTGGTCTCCACCGGGCCGAGGTCGTTGATGGCGACGACTTCGATGTCTGTCCGCCCGCTTTCCACGATCGCGCGCAATACGTTGCGGCCGATGCGGCCAAATCCGTTGATAGCGACTTTGATGGCCATGGTGGTCTCTCCCACATTGTGTGTCAGATAGCTGTCCGAGGCCACGCGCGTCTTACCGCCCGTCGCCGTTACCGCTAACAAAGCCATGCGCGCCGATTTGTCAACCGGGCAGGCGGGCCAGCCGGTGCGACTTTATCGCCAGAAGGCGATCCATTCGAGGAATTCTGCGAACTTCTTGCCCAGGAACACAAGGTGTTCAGACCCATAGAGCATGACATCCACGGTGATCGCGCCGACAATCAGCAGGCCAAGGACGAGGGCATTGAAATTTGTCATGGCGGAACACGGCCTGAACAGCAAAAAGGGCAGGGCCGTTGTGACAGCCCTGCCCAAACCTTGCAAGCGCGGCGAAAGGATCAGCCGAGCCGACCCATCGCAACGGCCACGTCCGCCATGCGCGCCGAAAACGCCCATTCATTGTCGTACCACGCCAGCACCCGCACCAGCCGGTTGCCGACAACCTTGGTCTGATCGGGGGCAAAGATCGACGAATGTTCGGTGTGGTTGAAATCGATGCTGACCTTCTGTTCGTCATCATAGGCCAGGACCCGGCCAATCGGGCCCTGCACGGCCTGTGCCACGGCGGCGTTGACCTCTTCCTTGGTGACATCGCGGCCCGCCTCGAATGTCAGGTCGACGGCGGACACGTTGGGCGTGGGCACGCGCATCGCGGTGCCGTCCAGCTTGCCCGCCAGGTTGGGCAAGACCTCTCCGAGCGCCTTGGCGGCCCCGGTGGACGTGGGGATCATCGCCATGGCCGCCGACCGCGCGCGATAGAGATCGTCGTGGCGGCGGTCCAGCGTGGGCTGGTCGCCGGTATAGCTGTGGATCGTGGTCATCACGCCGCGTTCGATGCCGATCGCCTCGTCCAGCACCTTGGCCAGCGGGGCCAGACAGTTGGTCGTACACGACCCGTTCGAGATCATTCGGTCATTGGCCGCCAGCAGGTCATCGTTCACGCCGAACACAACCGTCTTGTCCACATTCTTGCCCGGTGCCGACAGCAGCACCTTCTTCGCGCCGCGCTCGAAATGCACCTTGGCCTTTTCGCCGTCGTTGAACTTGCCCGTGCATTCCAGCACCACGTCCACGCCATCCCAGTCCAGCGCGTTCATGTCATAGGTCGACATCATCCGGATCGGCCCGCGGCCCAGGTCCATCGTGTTGTTGGACACGGTGATCTCGTGCGGGAAACGGCCATGAATGCTGTCGTATTTCATCAGATGCGCCGCGGTTTCCAGCGGGCCCGTGGCGTTCACCGCCACCACGTCGATGTCATTGCGCATCGATGTCGCGATGTGGTTCAGCGTGCAACGTCCGATGCGCCCAAACCCATTGATGCCAACTTTGATTGTCATGATGATGGTCCTTCCGCAACGGCAGCCTATGTGTCAGGGGCGTGATAGCTGCCGCACCGCGGCATGAGAACCCTTAAAGGCGCGGAAAAACAAAGTGTTAGCGATAAACGTGGCAATCGGTATACAGTTGGCGCTAACAGTATGCGGAACCTTTTGATGGTGTTATGCGCTAACGTACATGGACAGGGTTAAGGAGCCGGCGAGATGAGCGGACTTTTGGCATTGCTGGACGACGTGGCGGGAATCGCCAAGGTCGCCGCGGCATCGGTGGATGATGTGATCGGACAGGCGGCCAAGGCCGGGGCCAAGGCGGCCGGGGCGGTCATCGATGACGCCGCTGTGACGCCGAAATATGTCCAAGGGTTCTCCGCCGACCGCGAATTGCCGATCATCTGGCGCATCGCCAAGGGCTCGTTCAAGAACAAGCTCGTGTTCCTGTTGCCCGTGGGGCTGGCCCTGTCGGCCTTTGCGCCCTGGGCCATTCCGCCGCTTTTGATGCTGGGCGGGGCGTACCTGTGTTTCGAAGGGGCCGAAAAGGTCGCCCATGCGCTGGGTTGGGGCCACGGTCACGAGGATTACGAGGGCAAGGCCGACGTGGTCGAAGATCCCGCCCATCTCGAGGAGCAAAAGGCCCGCGGCGCCATCAAGACCGACTTTATCCTGTCAGCCGAGATCATGACAATCGCCCTGTCCAACATCCCCGAAAGCAATTTCTGGATGGAGGCGGCGACGCTTGCGGCTGTCGCAATCATGATCACCATCGCGGTCTACGGATCGGTCGCGCTGATCGTCAAGGCGGATGATGCGGGCCTTGCCATGGCCGCACGCGGGCGTCTGGGTCTGACACGGGCGCTGGGGCGTGGCATCGTCAAGGTCATGCCGGGCTTCATGAAGGCGCTGATGGTCATCGGCACCGCCGCCATGCTCTGGGTTGGTGGCGAGATCATCGTGCACGGTCTGGCGCAAATGGGCGTGCACGGCCCCGAGGACCTGATCTATGGCGCAGCCTCTGGCATCAGCGGCGCGTTTGGCGAGGCCGCAGGCTTTGTGAAGTGGCTGGTCAAGGCGACGCTCAACGGACTTCTGGGGCTTGCCATCGGCACCGCGCTGATCCCAGTGGGCGAAAAGGTGATCACGCCCATCTGGCGCGCCTTTGCCCCCAAGGCTGCATAAATCGCTAAAGTGTCACCCAGGTGGGTGACACGCCGACCTTTTCGAAAAACGTCTCCAGCCCCGCGACGGTCATGCCCAGCGTGCGGTCATTGACCAGCGGGTGGGGGTAGATCTGTGTGCACTCGCGCAGGCCTGCGTCAATGAACAACTGCACGCCCGTCTTGGCGCCGGTGATCATCGCCAGCGGCGTGACCGCGCCGGGGCGCACGCCCAGATGCTCCATCAACCGATCCGCCGACCCGAACGACAACCGCCCCGTGCCCAGCATCTGATGCAGCGCCTTGAGGTCGATCTTGCGGTCCTGCTCGGCCACGACCAGCAGATTGCGTTTCTTATTGTCGCGCAGATAGAGGTTCTTGATATGCCCGCCGCCCGCGTCAGACGGCAGGAACATGTCCTGCACTTTCTTTGAATCCTCGACCGTGCGCAGCGGCACGTGGTCATGGCGCGTGAACGCAATGCCCCACGCCTCCAACTGCCGCATCAGCGCATCGGATGACACCGGCAGGCTGTCCTGAAACTTTGACGATGCGTCGGGGGTGTCGGTCATGTCACCTGTCTCAATGGGGCAGGCCCCCGCAAGGCGGAGGCCCCATATGCGCCGTCAGAGCAGCGCCTTGGCCTTCTCGACCACGGCCGCGGCAGTGATGCCGAATTTCTCGAACAGGGTGCCGGCCGGGGCGGAGGCGCCGAAATCGTCCATGCCGACGAAATCGGCCTTGTTCGCCTTGCCACGCTCGCCCAGCAACCACTGGTCCCAACCTTGGCGCACGGCGGCCTCGATGCCGATGCGCACCGGGCCCGCGGGCAGTACCTTGCGGCGATAGGCTTCGTCCTGCTGGGCAAAGAGCTCCATGCACGGCATCGACACCACCCGGCAGCCGATCCCGGCCTCTTCCAGCGTGGCCCGCGCCTCAAGGGCGATGGAGACTTCGGACCCGGTCGCGATCAGGATCACCTGACGTTTGCCCGTGGCCTCGGCCAGCACATAGGCGCCCTGCGCGCTCAGGTTCTTGAGCTTGTGTTCAGTCCGCACCGTGGGCAGGCCCTGACGGGTCAGCGACAGGACCGCAGGCGTGTCCTTGGACGACAGCGCCAATTCCCAGGCCTCTGCGGTTTCCACCGCGTCGGCGGGGCGGAACACGTGGGTGTTCGGTGTCGCGCGGCTGATCGCCAGATGCTCCACCGGCTGGTGGGTCGGGCCGTCTTCGCCCAGGCCGATGCTGTCATGGGTCATGACGAACACTGTGGGGATCTTCATCAGTGCCGCCAGCCGCATCGCCGGGCGGGCATAGTCGGTGAAGCACATGAACGTGCCGCCATAGGGGCGCAGGCCCCCGTGCAGCGCCATGCCGTTCATCGCCGCGGCCATGCCGTGTTCGCGCACGCCCCAATACACATAGCGCCCGCCGCGATTGTCGGTGTCGAACACGCCCAGATCGGATGTCTTGGTGTTGTTCGATCCGGTCAGGTCCGCCGACCCGCCCACGGTTTCGCGCATCACGGGGTTCAGCACTTCCAGCGTCTTTTCGGACGCCGCACGCGTGGCCAGCTTGGGCGCGGCCTCGCTCATCTGTTTCTTGAACGCCTTGACGGTGGCCGACAGTTTCTTGGGCACGTCCCGCGCGATCACGCGGTTGAATTCGTTCTGCTTGTTCGACGACAATCCGGCAAAGCGCGCCTCCCATTCGGTGCGGGCCTCCGCGCCACGGGCGCCGATAGCCTCCCATGCGGATTTGATGTCGGCGGGCACGTCGAACGGGCCGGTGGTCCAGCCATAGGCGGCCTTGGCCGCGGCCATCTGATCCGCATCGGTCAGCGCGCCGTGGCCTTTGGACGTGTCCTGTGCGGCGTGACCCAGCGCGATATGGGTCTTGCAGGCGATCATGGTGGGCTTTTTCTGGGTCTTGGCCTTGGCGATGGCCGCGTCGATGGCCTCGGGATCATGGCCGTCGATTTCGATCACGGCCCAGCCTGCGGATTTAAAGCGCTGCGGCTGGTCGGTCGTGTCGGCCAGCGTGACGGGGCCGTCGATTGTGATGTTGTTGTTGTCCCAGAACACGATCAGTTTCGACAGCTGGTGGCGGCCCGCCAGCGTGATCGCTTCTTGGCTGACACCCTCCATCAGGCAGCCGTCACCCGCGATGACGTAAGTAAAGTGATCGACAACCTTGCGCCCGTACTGCGCGCGCAGGATTTCTTCGGCCATGGCAAATCCTACCGAGTTGGCGATGCCCTGACCCAAGGGGCCGGTCGTCGTCTCGATGCCCGTGGCGTGGCCGTATTCCGGATGACCCGCCGTGATTGCCCCCCACTGGCGGAAATCCTTGATCTGCTGGAGCGTCATGTCTTCGTAGCCCGTCAGGTGCAGCAGCGAATAGAGCAGCATGGAGCCATGCCCTGCCGACAGGATGAACCGGTCGCGGTCGGGCCAGTTGGGGGCGGAGGCGTCGAATTTCAGGTGCTTTTCGAACAGGACGGTGGCCACGTCGGCCATGCCCATCGGCATGCCGGAATGGCCCGAATTGGCGGCGGCGACGGCATCCAGCGTCAGCGCGCGGATGGCAGTGGCTTTGGACCAGTGGTCCGGATGGGCGGTGCGAAGTGCTGTCAGATCCACGGCGTGACGTCCTTTGGGCAATATGCGTTTGAGGCTGAATAACAGCCAAACCCCAAAGATCAAGGCGATCTGCACCGTTGCCGGGCGCAGGGGCCCGGCGGCACATCAACGCCGCCCCGCAAGTGGTTGATCACAAAGGGGGGGCGCATTTGCGCCGGGCATTGGCTAGACTGCAATGCAACCGGCCCACGAAACGATTCGCGCGGGCGGGGTCGAAAACAGGACAAGGTGCGGGCCCATGCGCCCGACAAACAGAATGGAACAGGCACCAAGATGAGCGAGATTGACACCCTGCAACAGCGGCTCACCGCGGCCATGGACCGGATCTCCACCGGTCTGGGCGCGGTTGGATCCACCAGCAACGCGGATGCTGACGCGTTGCAGGCGGCGCTGGAGGACGAAAAGCTGGCCAATGCGCAATTGCAGGAACGCGTGCGCAAACTGTCGGATCAGCAGGCCGGTGCCGCCGCAGCGGCCGAGGCGGCCGCATCCCAGGCGCAGGCGCGCGTGGCGGAGCTGGATCTTGAACTGCAACGGCTGCGCAAGTCCAACGACCAACTGCGCGAGTCGAACATGGCCCTGCGCGCCGCCAACGAAGAAGGGGTGGGCGAGCCGCACCTGATCAACAAGGCGATGATGGCCGAGCTGGAAGCACTGCGCGCGACGCGGGCAGCAGACGTGGCCGAGGCCAGCAGCATCATCGGCGCGCTGACGCCGCTGCTGGACCAGCTGGAGATGCCCGACGAAGAGGAGGATGCCTGATGCCCGAGGTGACGATTTCCATCGGTGGACGCCAGTTCGGCGTGGCCTGCCAGGAAGGCGAGGAAAGCTATCTGCATGCCGCGGCCAAGATGCTGGACGACGAGGCGCAGGTGCTGGCCGATCAGGCGGGCCGCATGCCCGAGGCGCGGATGCTGTTAATGGCGGGGCTGATGCTGGCCGACAAGACCGCAAGCGTCGAGGACAAGATCGCGGAGGTGCAGGCGCAACTGGCCGAACGCGAGGCGGAGCTGGAGGGGCTGCGCACCATGGGCGCGCCGGAGCCGGAGCGGATCGAGGTGCCGGTGATCCCCGATGCGGTGACGGACACGCTGGCCGAACTCGCCGCCCGCGCCGAGGCGTTGGCCGCCGATATCGAGGAAAAGACCCGCTAGTTCCCGCGGCCCGGCTTGATCCAAAGGAAAGGCGCGCCCGGTGGGGCGCGCCTTGTTCCATTCCTGGCGCGCACGTGGTCCGTGCGCGCGGCCAGGCTCAGCCGTTGGCTTCCCGGATCTTGTCTGCCGCGTCCTTGTCATAGGTCACGCCGTTGTCGTCAAAGAGCGTGTCCAGCTCGCCTGACAGGGTCATTTCGGTGATGATGTCGCAGCCGCCGACAAACTCGCCCTTGACGTAAAGCTGCGGGATCGTGGGCCAGTCGGAGAAATCCTTGATGCCCTGCCGGATCTCTTCATCGGCCAGCACGTTCACATCGGCGAAATCGACGCCCATGTAGTTCAGCACACCCGCCACCCGGCTGGAAAAGCCGCATTGCGGCATGGATTTTGTGCCTTTCATATAAAGCACCACATCGTTTGACGTGATGGTTTCAGAGATGCGGTCGTTTGCGTTGCTCATGTCAGCTGTCTTTCTTGTTGTGCGCACGGTGGTAGCGCGCGGCATAGGTTTCGTCCTCGGGCATCGGGTCGATATGGGTGCTGGCCCCGGCCAGCCCGCTGAGGCTGCGGCTTTGCCCGGTGCGGGGCATGGTCACGCGTTCCAGCGCGTCATTCTTGCGGTTCACCCGGTCGATCAGCGCCAGATCGGTCGCTTCCATGCCGAGCGGCACGGACTGTTCCTGCCCCATGGCCCGGCGGTCCGGGCGGCGCGCGGCCAGTGGCCGGCGCGGCCCACGCCGGAACGGCGCGGACAGGATTTGCCAGAGCAGGGTCACGCAGGCGCCTTGGTGGTCAGGGCCAGCGCGTGCAATTCGCCATGGCTGCCGTCCATCTTGCCCTTGAGCGCCTTGGTCACTGCGCGGTGCTGCTGCACCCGGTTCATGCCCGCAAAGGACGCATCGATCACCTCGGCGGAGTAGTGGTTTCCGTCTCCGGCAAGGTCCGTGATGGTGATCTGGGCATCGGGAAAGCTTTCGCGGATCAGATCCTCGATTTCCTGGGCTTGCATCGGCATGGGGCGTGTCTCCGGCTGTGCTTGGCACAGATGTAGGGCGGTGCGCGGGGGCGCGCAAGCGTTTGCCGTGCACATGCGCACCTGCGCCAGCTTGGCCTTGTGTCCGGCAAGGCGCTGGCGCTAGGTTTCCGGGCGGCACGGACACGAGGCCGGTCTGGGGCAGGAGGCACAAACACATGTCATCAATCGACGGTGCGCCGGAACAGGCGCTGAACTGGGTGCAGGCGGGGCAGGGTGCCGCGCTGGCCACGGTGGTGCAGACATGGGGCAGCGCGCCGCGCCGTGCGGGCGCGCAGCTGGTGGTGTCGGGCACGGGCGAGATGATGGGCTCGGTCTCGGGCGGCTGCGTCGAGGGGGCCGTGGTCATCGAGGCGATGGATGCGCTCGAGGATGGGGCGCCGCGGCTGTTGGAATATGGGGTCAGCGATGATGACGCCTTTGCCGTCGGGCTGGCCTGCGGCGGCACGATCAAGGTGCTGGTGGAGCCGGTGGGCGCGGCGATGCCTCTGGCGATGCTGGAGGATCTGGTGGCCGCGCGGGCCGCGCGGCGGCCTGCGGCCTATGTGGTCGATGTGCAAAGCTGGGACCGCCGTCTGGACCATGACGGCCACGCAGCACGGTTTGCCGCGGACCGCAGCGGCGTCGAAGAGGACGGGCGGACCTTTGTGGCCATCCACAATCCGCCCTTGCGGCTGGCGATTGTGGGCGCTGTGCACATCGCGCAGGCGCTGGTACCCATGGCGCGGATTGCGGGTTTTGATCCGGTGGTGATTGATCCGCGCGCAGCCTTTGGCGCGCAGGCGCGCTTTCCCGGTGAGACAGTGATCAATGACTGGCCCGACGAGGCGCTGGCGCAGGTGGGGCTGGATACCCGTACGGCGCTGGTTCTGCTGACGCACGACCCCAAGCTGGACGACCCGGCGCTGCATCTGGGACTCAGGTCCGGCGCGTTTTATATCGGGGCGCTGGGATCGACACGCACCCATGCCAAACGGCGCGAAAGGCTTGAGGCGGCGGGGTTCGGCGCGGGGGATATCGCGCGGATCAAGGGCCCGGTGGGCCTTGATATCGGCGCGGCCAGCCCGTCGGAAATTGCGGTGTCGATCCTAGCGCAGATGATCCAGACGCTGCGGCGGCCCGCATGATCTTTGGACCGGTCCCGGCGGCGGAGGCCGAGGGCGCGATCCTTGCCCATTCCATGCCCGGCCGCACGGCCCGCGTGCCCAAGGGAACGGTGCTGGGACCTGCGCAGGTGCGGGACCTGCGCGCCGCAGGGCACGAGACCCTTGTGGTGGCGCGGCTGGAGCCCGGCGATGTCGAGGAAAACCGCGCCGCGGAGGCGCTGGCCCGTGCCATTGTGCCTGATCCGGGTGGGCAGGGCCTGCGGATCGCGGGTGCGGGTGCGGGGCGCGTGAACCTCTATGCCACCGGACCGGGGGTGGCGTGCGTCGATGCGGCCCGCGTGGCGGGGATCAACGGGGTGGATCCGATGATCACGCTGGCCACCGTGGCCCCGTTTCACCGGGTCGAGGCGGGCACCATGGTCGCCACGATCAAGATCATCGCCTATGGCGTGGCGGCGGCAGACCTGGACCGGGCCTGTGCCCAGGCGGCAGGCGCACTGCGCATCGCAGCCCCCACGGTCACCAGCGCGCGGCTGATCGAAAGCCGGGTGGGCGGGCAGGTGCCGCCCGCAAAGGGGCGCGACGCCATGGCCGGGCGGCTGGACCGGTTGGGCGTGACGCTTGGCCCGCGCTGCGTTGTGGCCCATCAAACGCGCGCGCTGGCGGATGCCATCGCGGCCACGACCGAGGATGTGGTGCTGATCCTGACGGCCTCGGCCACCTCGGACACGCGCGACGTGGCGCCGCAAGCCCTGCGCGCCGCAGGCGGAACCGTCACCGCCTTTGGCATGCCGGTCGATCCGGGCAACCTGTTGTTTTTCGGCGCGGTGTCGGGCAAGCCGGTGATCGGATTGCCGGGCTGCGCGCGGTCGCCCGCGCTGAACGGGGCGGACTGGGTGCTCGAACGGCTGATCTGCGGGATCCCGCTTTCGGCATCCGACATCGCGGCCATGGGGGTGGGCGGCCTGCTCAAGGAAATCCCGACCCGCCCGCGCCCGCGCCACGCACCTTAAACGCCTGCATGATCTTGCGAAATCGGCGGATGGGCAAAGATTTCTGTTCTCAACTGCAGGTCTGCATGCTTAACTCGGGTCAAACAAGAATGCCAAAAGGGAGGATGCCATGGCACAGGTCACCATGACCGTGAACGGAAAAGCTGCGTCTGGCGAGATTGAGGGGCGCACGTTGCTGTCGTCTTTCCTGCGAGACCAGTTGAAACTGACCGGCACACATGTGGGATGCGACACCTCGCAATGCGGGGCCTGCGTGGTCCACGTGGACGGTGTCGCGGTCAAAAGCTGCACGATGCTGGCGGCCGAGGCCGATGGCGCGGATGTCGCCACGATCGAAGGGCAGGCCAATGCGGACGGATCGCTCAACGTGATCCAACAGGCGTTTCAGGACCACCACGGGCTGCAATGCGGATTTTGCACGCCGGGCATGGTGATGTCGGCGGCGGCGCTGCTCAAGGACAACCCGAAACCGTCCGAAAGCGACGTGCGGGAATATCTCGAAGGCAATATCTGCCGCTGCACCGGATACCACAATATCGTCAAGGCGATCATGGCCGCATCCGGTCAGGACGTCGGCGCGATCGCGGCGGAATAGGCCCGCGTTCAAGTGAGAACAGACGGGGGGCCAGCCCCCCGCACCCCCCGGGATATTTTTGGCCGAAAGAAGATCGGGCGACGGGCGGGAAAACAAGGCGGGGCACACCCCGTGTCGCGACATCAGGGAGGAATGACATGCCAAAAGACGGAGGCATCGGCGCCAGCAGCAAGCGGCGCGAGGACGTACGGTTTCTGACAGGGGCCGGCAATTACACTGACGACATCAACATCCACGGGCAGGCGCATGTGTTCTTTCTGCGCTCTGACATTGCCCATGGCACCATCACCAGCGTCGACACCAGTGCCGCCGAAGCCATGCCCGGCGTGGTCAAGGTCTTTACCGGCGCGGATTTCGAGGGCGTGGGCTCCATTCCTTGCGGCTGGCAAGTGACCGACAGGCACGGCGATCCGATGCAGGAACCGGCGCACCCCGTGCTGGCGCAGGGCAAGGTGCGCCATGTGGGTGAACCCATCGCCGCCGTGGTCGCCGAGACCCTGGCCGAGGCCCGTGACGCCGCCGAGGCGATCTCCGTGGACATTGCCGAACTGCCCGCCGTTGTGAACATGAAGGACGCGCTCAAGGACGGGGCGACCAAGGTGCATGACGATCTGACGAGCAACCTCTGCTACGACTGGGGCTTTGTCGAGGAAAACAAGGACGCCGTGAACAAGGCCTTTGACGAGGCGGCACACGTCACCTCGCTGGAGCTGGTCAACAACCGCCTTGTCGCCAACCCGATGGAGCCGCGTGTCGCCGTGGGCGAGTATGCCCGCGGCACGGATGAGCACACGCTTTATACCACGTCGCAGAACCCGCATGTGATCCGTCTGTTGATGGGCGCGTTTGTTCTGGGCATCCCGGAGCACAAGTTGCGCGTCGTGGCCCCCGATGTGGGCGGCGGGTTCGGCACCAAGATCTTCCACTATCAGGAAGAAGCGTTTTGCACCTTTGCGGCCAAGGCCTGCAACCGTCCGGTCAAGTGGACCTCGTCCCGCTCCGAGGCGTTCATCTCGGACGCCCATGGGCGCGACCACGTGACCAAGATCGAACTGGCGCTGGATGCGGACAACAATTTTACCGCGATCCGTACGGAAACCCATGCCAACATGGGGGCCTATCTGTCGACCTTTGCGCCCTCCGTGCCCACATGGCTGCACGGCACGCTGATGGCGGGGAACTACAAGACCCCGCTGATCTATGTGAACGTCAAGGCGGTGTTCACCAACACTGTGCCGGTGGACGCCTATCGCGGGGCAGGCCGCCCCGAGGCGACGTTCCAGTTGGAGCGTGTGGTGGACAAGGCCGCGCGCGAGCTGGGTGTTGATCCTATCGCGCTGCGTCGCCAGAATTTCATCACCGAATTCCCCTATGCCACGCCCGTGGCGGTCGAATATGACACCGGGGATTACCACGCGACAATGGACAAGCTCGAAGAGATGGGCGATTTCGCCGGTTTCGCCGCGCGCCGTGCCGAAAGCGAGAAAAACGGCAAGCTGCGGGGCTTGGGCGTGAACTGCTATATTGAGGCCTGCGGCATCGCGCCGTCGAACCTCGTGGGGCAGCTGGGCGCGCGGGCTGGCTTGTATGAAAGTGCCACCGTGCGGGTGAATGCCACTGGCGGCCTTGTCGTGATGACCGGGTCGCATTCCCACGGGCAGGGGCACGAGACGTCCTTTGCGCAAGTGGTGGCCGAGATGATCGGTATTGATGAGAGCATGATCGAGATCGTGCATGGCGACACGTCGAAGGTGCCGATGGGCATGGGGACCTATGGCTCGCGGTCGATTGCGGTCGGCGGCTCGGCCATGGTCCGTGCGACGGAAAAGATCATCAACAAGGCCAAAAAGATCGCCTCGCACCTGCTCGAAGCCTCAGAGACGGATATCGAGCTGAAGGACGGCGCGTTCTCGGTTGCGGGCACGGACAAGTCCGTGGCCTGGGGGGATGTGACCCTCGCCGCTTACGTGCCGCACAACTATCCGCTCGAGGATATCGAGCCGGGGCTGGAAGAGACGGCCTTCTATGATCCGTCGAATTTCACATACCCGTCAGGGGCTTACGCCTGTGAAGTTGAAGTGGATCCCGACACCGGCAAGGTCAGTATCGAACGCTTTGCGGCCGCAGATGACTTTGGCAACATCATCAATCCGATGATTGTGACGGGTCAGGTCCATGGCGGTCTGGCGCAGGGGATCGGGCAGGCGCTGCTCGAGAACTGTGCCTATGACGAGAACGGCCAGTTGCTGAGCGCGTCCTACATGGACTATGCGATGCCGCGTGCCGATGACCTGCCGATGTTCTCGGTGGATCATTCCTGCCAGACGCCGTGCACCCACAACCCGCTTGGGGTCAAGGGCTGCGGCGAGGCGGGTGCTATCGGGTCGCCCCCTGCGGTGGTGAATGCGGTGGTCGATGCGCTGCAATCGGCGGGCAAGGACGTGACCCATGTGGACATGCCCCTGTCGCCGGATCGTGTCTGGGCGGCGATGAACGGCTGAATGGAAAGGGCAGGACCGGGGGCCAGCCCCCGGACCCCCGGAGTTTATTTGGCAAGATGACAAGGATCATGTTGCCGAGAAGAAGGACCTGAAGATGTATAACTTCGAATTTGCAAAACCCAGTTCAGTTGCGGATGCAGTTGCGGCACTGGGAGAAGAGGACGCACAGGCGCTGGGCGGCGGGCAGACCCTGATCCCCACGCTCAAGCAGCGGCTGGCGAGCCCGACAAAACTGGTGAGCCTCAAGGGCATTTCCGAGATGCAGGGTGTGTGCACCGGCGACGACGGTGCGCTGTGTATCGGTGGGGCCACGTGCCATGCCACCGTGGCAGCAGAGGCTGGGGCCTACCCGGCGCTGGCATCCACGGCGGCCCATATCGGGGATCCGGCGGTGCGCAACCGTGGGACCATCGGCGGCAGCCTCGCCAACAATGACCCCTCCGCCTGCTATCCCGCGGCTGCACTTGCGTCGGGTGCCACCATTGTCACCAACAGCCGCGAGATTGCAGCCGACGACTATTTCCAGGGCATGTTCACCACCGCGCTGGACGAGGGCGAAATCATCACCGAGGTCCGGTTCCCGGTTCCGGAAAAGGCGAACTACCAGAAGTTCGTGCAACCCGCCTCGCGCTTTGCGCTGGTGGGGGTCTATGTGGCGAAATTCGCAGATGGCGTGCGCGTGGCGATCACCGGGGCCAGCAATGACGGCGTATTCCGCTGGGCCGAGGCTGAGGCGGCGCTGTCCGCTAACTTCTCTGCGGATGCCATCGACGGATTGTCCCTGAGCGGCGATGACATGATCAGCGATCTGCATGGCACCGACGCCTACCGGGCACATCTGTGCGCGGTGATGACCAAACGGGCGGTTGCGGCAGCGGCGTGATCGGGTCCGTGACATATCTGTGGAAGGGCTGCCTGATGGCGGCCCTTTTGTTTTTCGGGGGGCCGTTGGCTGCAAAGGACAAGGACCCGCCTCGCGCCGATGTCGTGGCCTGTGTCCGCGCCGTCGACGACTTGGAAGATATCATACGCGGTCCGATGCAAAGCCATTGTTTGGTGATTGCTGGGAATTTTTGCGAACAGCCCCAAAGTGGGCCCATCCTCGCTTGTCTGGACCGAATGACCGAAGATATGAGGAAATTTGTTGCCTGATCGGTGCCTTTGCTGCCGGACGACGTTGAGGTCATGGATTTTCAATCTGCTGGGATCAAACGCCGCTTGGACGGGTTGCGAATGCCTGGCGATAGCTTGGCGCATTGCACAAAACAACACAGCAAGACCTTCGACATCACTGTTTGCAGAGGAGCAGCAGCTTTTGGAGACGTGTTGACAGCGTTCTCGCTTGCCCGACATTTCGGTGTCGACTTGCCCTAGATCGACCCCGCTTCGACCATGAAGTTATTGGCCGTACACATCGCGCTGTCGTCCGACGCCAGCCACAGCACCATCCGCGCCACATAGACGGGGTCGATCAGGTCGGGCAGGCATTGCCGCGCGCGGTGCGCCTCCAGCGCCTCTGGCGTGGCCCACAGTTCCTTCTGCCGGTCCGTCATGATCCAGCCCGGCACAACCGTGTTCACCCGGATGCGGTGGTTGCCCAGATCGCGGGCCATGGTGCGGGTCAGGCCGTGCACCGCCGCCTTGGCCGTCGTGTAGGCCGGGAAACCGCCGCCCGCTTCCCACCAGGAATTCGAGCCGAGATTGACGATCGATCCGCCGCCGGCATCCATCATGCCCGGTGCCACCGCCTGAATGGCAAAGAACATGTGGCGCAGGTTCGTCTGCATCCGCTCGTCCCAGTATTCCGGCGTCACCTCGCGCCAGTCATGGCGGTCGTCGCGCGCGGCATTGTTGACCAGAACGGTGAAGGGGCCGACCTTTTCGGCCAGCGTGGCAATGGCGGCGCGCGTGGCCTCGATATCGCGCAGATCGCACAGGGCGTGGGCCGCACCCGTCACCGCGCTCACCTCTGCCGAGGCATCCGCGTCCCGGTCCAGAAATCCAACCCGTGCACCTTGCTCGGCAAAGGCCTCGACCGTCAGTCGCCCAATGCCCGAGGCCCCGCCGGTGATCAGGACTGATGCGCCATCAAGGCTGGGATATTTGGCGAATGCGGGCATGGGACCTCCAAAAGAGCTGTGAGCGGTAACAGTCTCTTATTCTAGCGCACCAGACGCGCCGTCAAGGCCGCCCGACGAACGCCGTATACGGATCACGGCGTCGTCATGTGCCAGGGGATGAACCGGGCAACAACAAAGGGCGCTGCAATTGCAACGCCCTTGGATCACGGAGTATTTGCGTTACCCCTTGGCGGGCAGCGGGCCGATCAGCATGACCATCTGGCGACCTTCCATCTTGGGAAAGTTCTCGACCTTGCCGTGTTCCTTGGTGTCCTCGGCCACCCGTTCCAACAGCTCGCGGCCAAGGTTCTGGTGCGCCATCTCGCGCCCCCGGAACCGCAGCGTCACCTTTACCTTGTCGCCGTTTTCAAGGAACTTGAACACGTTGCGCATCTTGACATCATAGTCATTGGTGTCGGTATTGGGCCGGAACTTGACCTCTTTGATCTCGATGATCTTCTGTTTCTTGCGGGCTTCGCTCTCGCGCTTTTGCTGTTCATACTTGAACTTGCCGAAATCCATGATCTTGCACACGGGCGGATTGGCGTTTGGCGAAATTTCCACCAGGTCCAGTCCGGCCTCGTCGGCCATGTCCATGGCGCGGGCGGGGGACACAACGCCGACATTTTCGCCGTCGGCGCCAATCAGGCGGATTTCTGGGGCACGGATCTTGTCATTGACGCGCGGGCCGGTGTCACGTTGAGGCGGCGCGTTGTGGGGTCTGCGAGCGATGGTGGTTGTCCTTGGATCATTTCCGGAAATTGAGGCCAAAACCTAGCCCTAGACCGCGCCGTCTTCAACCCTCGAAATCGGCCATACTGCGCCGAAATCGCGGATTTTCCCCCTTGCACCTTTTGTTTCCGACGCGCATCTGACCCCTTGGAACTCATCACGCGCTCTGTGCGTTGGTCCGACATAAAAGGGGACATCAAAATGAAAAATCTGATCTGGATCGTGGTTGCTGCGGTTGTGCTGGGCGGGGCGTATCTGCTCTTTTCCGGCAAAACGCCGCAAGAGGCGGTGACGGATGCCGCCGAGGCCGTGAATGCGCCCGCCGCTCTGGAGAGCGCAAGCGACGCCGTCGGTGCCGCGGCTGACGCCACGACCGACACCGTGGCCGGTGCGGTTGATGCGGCAACGGATGCCGTGGGCAGCGCGGTTGATGCGGTTGCCGAAACCGCCGAGGACGCCGCTGCCGCAGCCGGTGACGCGGTTGACGCGGCCGTGGACGCCGCAACTGATGCTGGCCAGGCACTGGTCGAGACCGGTGAAAATGCCGTCGATGCCGTTGCCGATGCTGCGAGCGACGCGGTGGATGCGGTGACGGGCACGGCGGGTGATGCCGTTGATGCCACGGCGGACGCGGCCAGCGACACCGCAGATGCCGTGGCTGACACCGCCAGTGATGCGGCTGATGCGACCGCAGACGCCGCCGACGCCGCCGTTGAGACTGCGGACGAGGCGGTTGATGCCACCGCAGACGCGGCCAGCGACACCGCAGATGCCGTGGCTGACACCGCCAGTGATGCGGCTGATGCGACCGCAGACGCCGCAGACGCCGCCGTTGAGACAGCGGACGAGGCGGTTGATGCGACCGCGGACGCGGCCAGCGACACCGCAGATGCCGTGGCTGACACCGCCAGTGATGCAGCTGATGCGACCGCAGACGCAGCCGACGCCGCCGTTGAGACAGCGGACGAGGCGGTTGATGCGACCGCAGACGCGGCCAGTGACACGGCTGATGCCGTGGCCGATACTGCAACTGACGCCGTGGATGCGACCACGGACGCCGCAACAGATGCGGTCGATGCAACCACGGACGCAGCCAGCGACGCGGCAGATGCGGCTACGGATACGGCGACTGATGCTGCCGAAGCAGTGACCGAAGTGGACCAAAACGCCGCCGCCGCAGCAGCGGATGCGGGTGCGGATGCCACCGAGGCGGCGACAGATGCCGTCACCGAAACCACCGAGGCCGCGACTGAAACGGCCGAGCCTGCGACCAACACGGTCGACACGCTGGTGCAGGAAGGTGGCAATGACGCCATCGCCGAGGCCGCCGAAACAGCCGCCGAAGGGACCGAAACCGCGACAGGCGGTCTGGCGGATCTGCTGACCGTGGACGGGTTCGACCTGACCAAGGTGACCGACATGATCGACAACTCCGACGCTCTGAACGCGATCCAGAAAACGACGCTCAAGGCGGGGATCGAACAGGCCCAGGACAATCCCGAAGTCCTCAAGGGTCTTCTGGATCAGCTGAAAGACGCGATGGGCCTCTGACCCGCGCGGGGCCGGGGGGCCATACCCTCCGGCCACACCCTGCATACGAAAAAGGCCGGAGCGCATGTCGCCTCCGGCCTTTTTTGATCTGCGATTGAAGGCAGGATCAGTCGAGGAATGCCTTCTCCACCACGTAATGGGCGGGTTTGGAATTGGCGCCTTCTTCCAGACCATACGCCTCGAACATCGCCTTGAGTTCCAGGTTGAACGCCAGGTTGCCACAGATCATCGCGCGGTCCGTGTCAGGGTTCAGCGGCGGCACGCCCAGATCGGCAAAGGCCTCGCCCGACTTCATCAGATCGGTGATGCGGCCCATCTTGGGGCTCTCTTCGCGGGTGGTGGTGGGGTAATACTTGATCTTCTTCCAGAAGCCATCGCCGATCAACTCGTTCAACAGCGCGTCCGACTTCAGATCCTCGATCAGCTTGGCACCATATTCCAGCTCGCCCACCTCGCGGCAGGTGTGCGTGATGATGACCTCGTCATAATCCTCATAGGTCTGCGGCTCGCGCAAGAGCGAGGCAAAAGGCGCAAAACCGGTACCGGTGGCAAAGAACCACAGCCGCTTGCCCGGCAACAACGCGTCATGCACCAAGGTTCCCACGGGCTTGGGGCGCAGAATGATCTCTTCGCCCACCTTGATGTGCTGCAACCGCGAGGTCAGCGGGCCGTCGGGCACCTTGATCGAATAGAACTCCAACTCCTCGTCCCAGCTGGGCGAGGCGATGGAGTAGGCGCGCAGCAGCGGCTTTTGCTTGCCGGTCTCGGGATGTGGCTCGCCCATCAGGCCGATCATCACGAACTCGCCCGACCGGAACCGCAGCGACGCAGGCCGCGTCACGCGGAAGGAAAACAGACGGTCGGTCCAGTGCGTGACCTGCGTCACGGTCTGGGCATCGGGCAGGGCGGGGGTCGCCTTGACGGCGCTGGCTTGGTTCACAGGTGTTTGCTCGGTCATAACTATGTCAACGCAGGTTTACACCTGCGCCTCTCTCTTTGGGAAGGATTTTGTCGCGGGGATAAGGGCGCAAATGGTCGCGCGCCTTGATCCGTGTCAACGCAGGCTAGTGGTTCGACTGCCCGCGCAGACGCGCCTGATAGTCGTGGTTCTGCCAATCGGCGCGGAACGTCCACTGGTCTTCGGGCTGGCGGGCGGCCAGAGCCTGGGCGATCTCGACCTCGTCGAACCCGGACCGGCGCGCCATCGCGTATTGATCCGAAATCACGTGCCCCCGCGCCCGCAAACGGCCCCGAAAGCCGCGCAACCGCAGCATCCGCGCAATGGTAAACCCGCGCCCGTCGGCAAAGCTGGGGAAATCCACGCGGATGATCTCCGCGCTCAGCGGGATCTGATCGGGGTCGGCGTCGCTGGGCACATCAAGGGCCACGGCGTCATTGGCGGCCTCGCCCAAGGGCGTGTAACCGCGATCCCATGTGTCGGGGCCAAAGCCCTGATCCGTCACAATAATTGTCATTTGCTTTCTCCTACGCGCACCATTCTGCCATTCACAAAATGGATGCCACATTCGTCCTTGTCCGTATCGCGCCAGCGTCCGGCGCGGGGGTCTTCACCTCGTGCCACTGGCGAGGTGCAGGGCGCGCAGCCGATGCTGGGATAGCCCCGCGCCACCAGCGGATGCCGGGGCAGGCGGTTTTCGTCCATATACTCGGCCACATCCGCAGGGGCCCAGCGGGCCAGCGGATTGACCTTGATCCGGCCCGTGTCGTCCTCGACCTCAAAGAATTCGAGACGCGCGCGTGTGCCGGATTGGTAGCGTTTGCGCCCGGTGATCCAGCCGCCGTAAGGCGCCAGCGCCTGTTGCAGAGGCCGCGTCTTGCGCAGCGCGCAGCACGCATCGGTGTCACGCCGGTGCAATGTGCCGTCCGGGTCCTGTACCACAATGTCCTGCGCGCGGATCACGGTCACGTTTTCCAGCCGCAGCCGTTCGGCCACGTCCTGCTGGTACACCAGCGTCTCGGCAAAGAGCATCTCGGTGTCGATAAAGATCACCGGCACGTCCCGCCGCACCATCGCCGCCAGATGCAACAGCACCACCGATTCCGCGCCAAAGCTGGACACGAGTGCGATGTCCGGCACCGCGTCAAAGGCCGCGCGCAGCACATCCGTGGCGCCGTGATGGGTCAGTTTCGCGTTCAGCGCGCTGACCATCACATGCGCCTCGGGCTGCGTCGGGCCGTGCATATTTGGGGAACAATGAAGCATCAGACCCTATTCCGCGGCAACCTTGGTCTCGGGGTAGAGGGCGGACTTGAACGGGGCGAGGCCCGTGCGCCGGTAGGTGTCGAGGAATGTCTCGTCCGCGTCGCTGCGCAGGTCGAGATAGGTGTCCACGATCCGTTCCACCGCCGGGACGATCTCGTCCGCGGAAAAGCCGGGGCCGACGCGGTCGCCGACGGCAGCCGTTTCGGTGTGATCGCCGCCCAGCGTGATCTGGTAGTTTTCGACGCCTGCGCGGTCGAGGCCGAGGATGCCGATATGGCCCACATGGTGGTGGCCACAGGCGTTGATGCAGCCCGAGATCTTGATCTTGAGCGCGCCGATCTCGTGCTCGCGTTTGAGGTCATCAAAGGCTGTGGCGATCTCCTGGGCGATGGGGATCGAGCGGGCCGTGGCCAGCGCGCAATAGTCCATGCCGGGGCAGGCGATGATGTCGCTGATCAGGCCGATATTGGCGGTGGCGAGGTCCGCGTCCTTGAGGCGCGCGTGCAGCGCGGGCAGGTCGGACACGTGCACATGGGGCAGGATCACGTTCTGTTCGTGGCTGATGCGCAATTCGTCGTGGCCGTAGTCTTGCGCCAGATCGGCCATCAGGCGCATCTGGTCCGCGCTGGCGTCACCGGGTGTGGCCCCGTGTTTCTTGAGCGAGATCGACACGATCTTGTAACCCGGCGCCTTGTGGGCGGTCAGGTTGGTGTCGGCCCAGCTGCGGAAAACGGGGTCGTTGTGATAGGCGTCCTTGAACGGTGCCTCGGACGCAGTCTTGAACGCGGGAGCGGCAAAGTGCTCTTCGATCTCGCGCAGCATCTGGACATCCACGCCCGAGAAGGTCTTGCGCGTTTCCACAAACCGTTCTTCGACCAGGCGACGGATTTCGTCGATGCCGTGCTCGTGCACGGTGATCTTGATGCGCGCCTTGTACTTGTTGTCGCGGCGGCCGATCTGGTTCCAGACGGACACGACCGCTTCGAGGTACGGCAGCAGGTCCGCTTCGGGCAGGAAGTCGGTGATGACCTTGCCGATCATCGGCGTCCGGCCCAGGCCACCACCCACGATGATCTCGTAGCCGCGTTGCCCGTCACGGGTGACCATGCGGATGCCGATGTCATGGGCCTTGGTCACAGCACGGTCGTTGGGCGAGCCGGTGATGGCGATCTTGAACTTGCGGGGCATGAACTGGAACTCGGGGTGGTCGGTAGACCACTGGCGCATCAGCTCGGCCACGGGGCGCGGGTCGGCAATCTCGTCCGCTGCGGCCCCTGCGAAATGGTCGGCGGTCACGTTGCGGATCGTGTTGCCAGAGGTCTGGATGGCGTGCATGCCCACCTCGGCCAGCGCGTCCAGCATGTCCGGCACGTCCTTCAACTCGGGCCAGTTGTACTGGATGTTCTGGCGCGTGGTGAAGTGGCCATAGCCCTTGTCCCAGCGCTCTGCGATCTCGGCCAGCTTGCGCATCTTGGCGCTGTCCAGCGTGCCATAGGGGATGGCCACGCGCAGCATATAGGCGTGCAGTTGCAGATAGAGACCGTTCATCAGGCGCAGCGGCTTGAACTCGTCCTCGGTCAGGGCACCTGCGATGCGGCGCTCGACCTGCGCGCGGAACTGGCGGTTGCGTTCCGCAAGAAACGCGGTGTCGAACTCGGAATAGCTGTACATTATTGCAGCTCCACTTGCTTGCCATGGGCATAGTTGCTGGGACCGGTGGCCCGGAATGTTTCGCGGAAATGAGTGGGGGCGGGCACGCCGTCCGTCACGGCCACATCGGCCAGATAGGCGCCCACAACCACATCAACCTGCTGCGAGGCCTCGATCAGACGCAGATCGGCATCGGCCTCATCGGTCAGCACCTCGGCCTCGTCCAGCCGGCGGGTCCAGCCCGTTGCAGTCTGGTAAATCACGTCGCCTGCGAGCAAATGATTGGCGGTGACCACTTTGGGGGTGAAAGCCTTGGGCATCAGTGCGCCTCCTGAATTTGGGGCATGGGAATCTCGGGGATGGCGGCCAGCGCCGCGCGCGGGGCGAGACCGATAAAGGTCAGGGCAGGGCCGCCCAGACCGGCGCGGCTCAGGGTCGGCTCCATCTCGGCTACGGTGGTGGACAGGACCTGCTGATCCGCACGGCTGGCATTCTCAACAAACGTCACCGGCGTGGCCGGATCAATCCCGTGCATCAGCAACCTTCCTTGGATGAACCGCGCCGATTTCTTGCCCATATAGACCGCGGCCACTTCGCCGGGCTGCGCCAGCGCGCGCCAGTCGTGATCGGCAAAGCCACGCGTGTCATGACCCGTGAGGAAGCGCACCGACGAATTGCGGCCCCGCCGCGTCAGCGACTGACCGATAGAGGCGACGGCCGCAGAGGCTGCCGTGATACCCGGCACGATGTGATAGTCGACATTCGCGCCCGTCACGGCATCGATCTCTTCGTCCAGACGACCAAACACAGTGGCGTCGCCGGACTTCAGACGCACGACCTGCGCGCCTTTGAGGCCATGCTCCACGATCAGTTCGTTGATGACCTCTTGCGGGGTCGAGGGGCCAAAGGCTTCCTTGCCCACGTCAATCATGGTTGCCTCGCGGCGGGCCAGTTCGAGGATCTCCTTGGAAATCAGGCGGTCGTAAATCACCACATCCGCCTCATCCAGCGCCTTGCGCGCTTTCAACGTCAACAGTTCGGGATCACCGGGGCCCGCCCCGACAAAGGCAACGTGGCCGCGGCGCGTCTCGCGCAGCAGGTGATCGGCCAGCAGGTTGTCCAGCGCGGGCTGCACGGCCTCGACACTTTCGGCCACTGCCTTGGGACCTGCATTGAAATAGTAGTCACGCCAGAAGTCCCGGCGCGCACGGCCAAAGGGCAGGGCGTCAGCCGCCTTGCGAAACGCCTTGCCGATCCGCGCCAGCGTGCCCAGCGACGTGGGCAAACGCTCTTCAAGGTCGGCCTTGATGGCGCGGGCCAGCACGGGGGCGGCCCCTTCGGTGCCGATGGCGACAGTGACAGGATCACGGTCCACGATGGCGGGGGTGATGAACTGGCTGTCAGCCAGATTGTCGACGATGTTGACCAGCGCGCCGTCCGCATGGGCGATGGCGGCTGTGCGCTTGTCCTCGGTGGCGTCCTCGTCGGCAGCATAGAACAGGGCGGCACACATCGCATCGCCCGGCTCCATCGCACGGTCGATCAGGCGCAGCTTACCCTCGGCGGCCCAGTTCTTGATCTGATCGTCGGCGTCGGGCGCAAAGACCGAGATATGCGCCGTTGTCTTCATCAGCAGGCGCAGTTTCGCCAGAGCGGCATCGCCGCCACCCGACAGCACGATCCGACGACCTGCGGTGTTCAGGAAGATGGGAAAATGGTTCATCTGCGCCTCGTTTCGTGAATTCTGACCCTCAATATAGGAAATTTTCCCGGTTTGGCGCTAGACAGCGGCGCAGATAAGGATGATTGTTCCTTATGTTTGCAGGTGCAGAACGCCTGTTTCCCGAATTGGAGCGCTTTGGAATGTCTGTTCGCATCGACGACGTGGATCGCAAAATTCTGGCCGAGCTACAGCGCGATGCCAGCCAGTCGCTGGACGATATCGCCCGCGCGGTGGGGTCCTCAAAGACGCCGGTGTGGAACCGGATTCGCAAGTTGCGAGAGGCCGGTGTGGTGGGTCAGCAGACGGTTGTGCTGGATGCCGAGGCACTGGGGTTCGAGGCCTGTTTCTTTGTCCTGATCCGCACGTCAGAGCACGAGGCGGATTGGCAGGCGAAGTTCCTGCAGGCCTTGCGCGACCGGGCCGAGGTGCAAGAGGCGCACCGGCTGGCGGGTGACATCGACTACATCCTCAAGGTGCGGGTCAAGAACGCGCGGGCCTATGACGCGTTCTACCAGGCGCTGATCTCGGAGGTGCGGGTGCACAACGTCACGGCGCTGCTGTCGATGGAAGAGATCAAGTCCACCACGATGCTGCCTATCGAGACGTGATCAAAAGGAGCGCTACCGCGCATTCTTTATGCTGCCAGCGGTGAGGCGACGCTTTGCTTGTGACGCTGCGCGGCTTGGACAGTTTGGATGTTTTGCTGAGAGGTCGCTTAAGGCGCAGTGCGTCTTAAGCGACCTGTTCGAGGGTGATGTGAGTCGCGCCCGCATCAAGGACAAGCCGCCTGCGGCGGTGACCTTTGGCCATCCTTGACCCGGTCCCGACTCACGACGCGACGATCAGGCGGTCGAGTTTGTGGAAGTGGTAGCTGTCGGCAAATTTCGGTGGCTCGGTTATGTGCAGATTGGGCATTGCCGTGAACAGCATCGGCAGCGCGATCTGCATTTCCAGCCGCGCCAGCGGCGCGCCGACGCAGAAGTGCAGGCCCCCGCCAAAGGCGACATGCGGGTTCTTTTTGCGGGTCGGGTCGAATTGGTCGGGCCTGTCAAACACGGCCGGGTCGCGGCCCGCGGCGCCGAGGATCAGCGCGACCTCGTCGCCTGGACCCAGTGTCTGACCCTGCACCTCGATCGGCGCGTAGACGTGGCGCGTGAACATATGCAGCGGCGGGTCATAGCGCATGACCTCTTCGACGCAGCGCTCGGGGTGGGCAAGGGCGTCTGTGGCACCGTGGTCCACCAGCGCTTTGACCGCGTTGCCAAGGCTGTGCACCGTTGCCTCGTGCCCGGCATTCAACAGCAGGATGCAGGTGCCGATCATCTCGTCCATGCTCAGGGTCTGGCCACCGTCTTCGGCCGCGATCAGTTCGGTGATCAGGTCGTCGCGCGGGTCATTGCGCCGCTCTTCGATATAGCCGCGCAGGAAGGCCGTGAATTCGGCGGCGGCCGTGTTGGCGGCGTCCTCGATGGCGCGGCTGCGTCCCGCCTGATACATCGCCACCATCGCCGCGGACCAGCGCAGCAGGTCCGGCCCCATCGCCTCCGGCACACCCAGAAGGCGGGCGATCACGCGCACCGGCACCAGCTGGCAATAGGCGGGGATCAGGTCGAACGGCCCTTCGGGCAGCCCCGCCAGCAGGTCGGCACAGATGGCGCGGATATCCCCCTCCAGCGCCGCAATCCGCCGGGAGGTGAAGGCGTGCAGCACCAGACGCCGCAGGCGCGTGTGTTCGGGCGGCTCCAGCTCCAGCAGGGAATACCGTTCAACCGCGTCGAAATCCGCCAGATGCGGCGCGGACGCCCCGCGCCCCGGCACCGCCCGCCCCAACCGCCGGTCGCGCAAAAGCGCGTGCACCGTGGCGTGGTCAAAGGCCGCGTGCATCCCGTACTCCTGCCAATAGACCAGCCCGCCCCGCGCCCGTGCGGCATCGTAAACGGCATAGGGATTCTGAACAAAGGCGGGGTCGTGGGGGGACTGCTGCAACATGAGCAAGATGTCTCAGCCCCGCGCCCGCTTGGCAAGCCCCGATGCCCGCGGCTAGGGTGCGCCCATGACATCGGGTCTTATCAGACGGGTCAGCGTCGTGCTGGGCTTTGTGGCGGTCGTCGCGCTGGCGGCGGCGGGGGTGTGGCGCTATGGCTACTTCCAGGCGCTGGACCAGCTGTCGCGCCAGGGCGCATCGGACCTCGCCCTCGCCTCGGACCGGCTGACGGGGCAACTGCAACGCTACCGCGAGCTGGCCGTGCTGGTGGCCGACCACCCGCAAGTGGGGGCCGTGCTCGCAGGCGAGGATGTCGCCGCAGCCGAGGTGCTGCTGCTCGAGATTGCCGACAAGACCGCCGCCGAGGACATCCGCCTGACCGACGCCACGGGGCACGTCATGGCCTCCGCTCGGCCCACACCCACAGGCGTCGACATCGCCCCGCTGGTCCAGCGCGCAACTCAAGGCGCGCTCGGCTGGGGCAACGGCAAAACGCCCGCAGGTGCCCGCGTGTTCGCCTATGCCGCCCCGGTGTTCAACGCCCAGTCCAAGGTGCAGGGGGCTGTGGTCGTCACCGCCAACCTTGCAGGCATCGAATGGGACTGGGTCGGATCGAACCCGGCCGTGTTCTTCACCGACGCGCAAGACCGCGTGTTCATCACCAACCGCTCTGAAATCGTGTTCTGGGAACGGCCCGAAAACGCACCGGGCCTTGTGCCTGACACCGGCCCGCCACTGCCCTTCGACAGCTACCAACTGGGCCGTCACGAAGTCTGGCAAATGGGGTGGGGGCCGTACCTGCCGCAAAACGCGCTGCACCTCGTGCGCGCCCTGCCGGTGATCGGCATGACCGGCGAGGCGCTGGTGGATGTGGCCCCCGCCCGCCGCCTCGCCACGCTGCAAGCCGCCGCCGTGGCGGGGCTCTGCCTTGCCTTCGGCGCGCTGCTCTTTCTGGCCACCGAACGCCGCCGCACTCTGGCCGATGCCAACGCGCTGCTGGAACAGCGCGTGGCCGAACGCACCGCCGCCCTGTCCGACACCAATGCCCAGCTCCGCCGCGAGGCCGAGGAACGCGAAGAGGCGCAAACAGCCCTTGCCCGTGCGCAGGCCGACCTCGTGCAGGCGGGCAAACTGTCGGCGCTGGGCCAGATGAGCGCGGGCCTCAGCCACGAATTGAACCAACCGCTTATGGCGATCCAGACCTATGCCGAAAACGGCAAACAGTTCCTCGCCAAATCGAAACCCGACCGGGCGGGTGAAAACCTGGGCCGCATCGCCGACATGGCCCACCGCATGGGCCGCATCATCAAGAACCTGCGCGCCTTTGCCCGGCAGGAAAGCGAACCGGCCGTGCGCGTCGATCTGGTCGCCGTGGTGCAAAGTGCCGTTGAACTGACCATGCCCCGCATCCGGCGCGAGGATGTGACGCTTGACCTCGATCTGCCCGACACGCCCGTCTGGGTTTCGGGGGGCGAGGTGCGGCTGGGGCAGGTCTTTGTCAACCTGATCTCCAACGCGGTGGACGCCATGGCGGGCACCGACACGCGCCGCCTGACCCTGTCGGTCGCGGGGGCCTCCGTCACCATCCGCGACACCGGGCCGGGCATCGCCGTGCCCGACCGCGTGTTTGACCCGTTCTATTCCACCAAAGAGGTCGGCGCCTCCGAAGGCATGGGGCTGGGCTTGTCGATCTCCTACGGCATCGTCCAAAGCTTTGGCGGCGAGATCCGTGGCGGCAACAGCGATCAGGGCGCGGAATTCACCGTCGAACTTCTGCCATGGACAGAAAGGGACGCGGCATGACCGTTCAGGTGCTGGTGGTCGATGATGACGCCGCCGTGCGCGACGCACTGGCGCAAACGCTGGAACTGGCGGATTACGTACCCATCACAGCGGCCTCTTTCGTGGTGGCCAAGGATCATATCACCCGCGACTTTGACGGCGTGATCCTGTCGGACATCCGCATGCCGGGCCGCGACGGGTTCCACCTGCTGGCCCACACGCGCAAAGTCGATGGCGACCTGCCGGTGATCCTGCTCACCGGCGAAGGCGACATTCCCATGGCCGTGCAGGCGATGCGCGAGGGCGCCTTTGGCTTCCTCGAAAAACCTTGCGCGCCCAGTGACTTGCTGTCCGTTCTTCAACGCGCGCTCAAATCCCGTGCGCTGGTGCTGGAAAACCGCCGCCTGCGCAAACTGGTAGAAAGCGGCGATCCCGCCTCGCGCATGCTCTTTGGCACCTCCGATCTGGCCGACGGCTTGCGCGCCCGCGTCCGGCTGGTTGCCCCGCTGGAAACAGAGGTGCTGGTGACCGGCGCGCCCGGCACCGGTATTTCCAAGGTGGCCGAGGTCATCCACCTGTCCTCGCTCCGGTCCAAGGCCGCCTTTGTCAAACGCGCGGCCAGCGATCTGCGGCCCAAGGCGCTGGCCGAAGCAATCAAGGAGGCCGAGGGCGGCAGTCTCTTTCTCGACGAGATCACCCATCTGCCCGCCGCCAGCCAATTGGCCCTGCTCGAGGCGCTGGAGGCAGGCTGCGATGCGCGCCTCATCGCGGGCAGCAACCGCGACCTTGCCGCTGCGGTCGAGGCGGGCGCGCTCAATGCCGATCTCTACTACCGGATCGAGGTCATGCCCGTCCGCATTCCTTCGGTGGGCGAACGCCCCGAGGATATCCCCGTGCTCTTCCGTCACTATGTCGCGCAGGCCGCCGAACAGGCGGGTCTGACCCCGCCCGAAATCGGCCCCGACCACATGGCCGCGCTGATGGCGCAGGACTGGCCCGGCAATGCGCGGTCGTTGATGAGTGCGGCGATGCGCTTCGTGCTGGGCATGCCCGAGGACGCGGCGCAGGCCGCCGATCAGGGCCTTGCGGAACAGATGGCGCGGGTGGAACGGTCCTTGCTTATTGCCGCGCTGGGGCGACAGAACGGCCACGCCAGCGCCGCCGCACAGGCCCTGCAACTGCCGCGCAAGACCTTCTACGACAAGCTCAAGCGCTACGGGATTCGGGCCGAGGACTACCGGCGCTAACACTGTGCGGAAATCCGCACAGTGTTGCGTGGTGCCGTGCGGAATTCCGCACATGTAAGCGATAGATGGCGGCGATAGAGGGTGAAGTTCTGTAACTAAGGTGCTGTTTTTGAATAATTTTTATTTGTTTTTCAGACCTTTCGAAGAACTTAATGCTGCACCCACCGCGCGGTCTGCTTTTATGTGGCGGCCTGTCCCCGCGGGGACAAACGGTTTCACAACATTTCTCTGGGAGGAGACATTATGAAATTTTTGACCGCTGCCGCCCTGGCCCTGACCGTCAGCGCGGGCGCCGTTGCCGCCGCCTGCGACTCCGGCGAGATCGTGATCAAGTTCAGCCACGTGACCAACACCGACAAGCACCCCAAGGGGATCGCCGCCACGTTGCTGCAAACCCGCGTGAACGAAGAGATGAACGGCACCGCCTGCATGGAAGTGTTCCCGAACTCGACGCTCTACAACGATGACCAGGTTCTCGAGGCGCTGCTGCAAGGCGACGTTCAACTGGCCGCGCCGTCGCTGTCCAAGTTCGAGCAGTTCACCAAGCAGTTCCGCATCTTCGACCTGCCGTTCATGTTCTCCGACATCAATGCGGTTGACGCGTTCCAGGCCTCCGAGACAGGCCAGGCGATGAAGGAATCGATGACTCGCCGCGGTCTGCTCGGGCTGGCATTCTGGCACAACGGGATGAAGCAGATGTCGGCCAACAAGCCGCTGATGTCGCCCTCGGATGCCAGCGGCCTGAAGTTCCGCGTGCAGAACTCCGACGTGCTCAAGGCGCAGATGGCGGCCCTGGGTGGTTCGCCCCAGCCGATGGCCTTCTCCGAAGTCTATGGCGCGCTGCAGACCGGCGTTGTGGACGGGCAGGAAAACACCTGGTCCAACATCTACGGCCGCAAGTTCTTTGAAGTGCAGGACGGCGTGACCGAAACCAACCACGGCATCATCGACTATCTCGTCGTGACCTCGGTCGACTTCTGGGACAGCCTCGAAGATGACACCCGCACGCAGCTGGCCACGATCATCGAAGAGGTGACCGAGACGCGCAACAGCGAGGCCACCGCCGTGAACGCAAGCGCCAAGCAGGCGATCATCGACGCGGGCGGCACCGTGCGTCAGCTCACGCCAGAGCAGCGCGCCGAGTGGGTGGCCGTGATGAAGCCCGTCTGGGACCAGTTCAAGGACGACGTGGGCCAGGAAAACATCGACGCCGCTCAGGCGATCAACGCCGCCACCAACTAAGGCTGGCACCAGGGTCCGGCGGCACATGCCCGCCGGACCCGTTCTCATTTTCTGAACATTGCGGGGAAAGGGCAGGACCATGGCAGGCGCTTATGATCCGGGCACCGGGTTTGGCCGTTGGGTCAACGAAATCGAAGAGACGGCCATTGCCATCCTTCTGGCACTCATGACCTTGATAACATTCATCAATGTCGTGTTGCGCTATGGCTATAACACTGGCCTGATCTGGGGGCTGGAGATGGTGACGTTCCTCTTTGCCTGGCTCGTCCTCTTTGGCGTCAGCTATGCGGTCAAGGTCACCGCGAACCTCGGCGTGGACGCGGTCATCAACCTGTTTTCCCCGGCCACACGCCGCATCATCGCGCTGGTCGCGGGTGCGATCTGCATCGGCTATGCCTTCCTCGTGTTCAAAGGCGCGTGGGACTACTGGGCCAATTTCGCCAACCTGCCGCAGACCACAGGCCGCTGGTTCCCGACCGGGTTCGAAGAGATGAAGCGGTCGTCCTATCGCGGCTGGTACGAGACGGTCGATATTCCGCATCCCGTCTGGCTGAAATGGATCGAGCCGCTGATGAACGAGGGCGAGGCCTATGAAAAGATCCCGCGCTTCATCCCCTATTTCATCCTGCCGTTTGGCATGGGGCTACTGCTGTTTCGCTTTGTCCAGGCGGCGGTGCGGGTCTGGAAGGGCCAGGCCACAAGCCTGATCGTGAGCCACGAGGCCGAAGATGCGATCGAAGACGTCAAACACATGAACGAAGGCGACTAAACCATGGAAGTTGCAATTCTTTTTGCCCTCGTTGTGGGGATGATGCTGATCGGCGTGCCGATTGCCATCTCGCTGGGGATGTCCTCGATCATCTTCCTGCTGGTGCTGAGCGACACCTCGCTCGCCTCTATCGCGCAGACGCTGTTCCAGGCGATGGCGGGGCACTATACGCTGCTGGCGATCCCGTTTTTCATCCTCGCCTCGACGTTCATGTCGACCGGCGGTGTCGCCAAGCGGATCATCCGGTTTTCCATTGCCGTTGTCGGGCATTTCCCCGGCGGTCTGGCGATTGCGGGCGTGTTCGCCTGCATGATGTTCGCGGCCCTGTCCGGGTCCAGCCCGGCCACGGTGGTGGCCATCGGGTCCATCGTGATCGCGGGCATGCGGCAGGTGGGGTATTCCAAGGACTTTGCCGCCGGTGTCATCGCCAATGCGGGCACGCTGGGTATCCTGATCCCGCCCTCTATCGTGATGGTTGTCTATGCGTCAGCGACGGACGTGTCCGTGGGGCGGATGTTTTTGGCCGGGGTCATTCCGGGCCTGATGGCGGGATCCATGCTGATGATCACCATCTATGCCATCGCCAAGGTCCGCAATCTGCCCAAGGGCGATTGGCTGGGCTGGGGTGAGGTGGGTGCGTCGGCGGCGGCGGCCTCGGGCGGTTTGTTCCTGATCATCATCATTCTGGGCGGCATCTATGGCGGTATCTTTACCCCCACCGAGGCGGCGGCGGTCGCAGCGGTCTATTCCTTTTTGATTGCCAGTTTCATCTATCGTGACATGGGGCCGTTTTCGAAAACCGCGCCCGCGGCGGGGAATTTCACCGGCATCACCCTGATGGGGGGCGTCGCGGTGGGCATCCTTTTGTGGCTGGTCACGGGCGGGGCCGTGGATCTGACCACATCCGTTCTGATCGGGTTCGTTGTCGCGGCGGTTGGTGCGGTGGCCGAGCGCATGTTGCGCGGGCTGGATGTGAACCCCGTGGCCATCGGCAAGGATCTGGCGCGGATGCCGCTGGCGCTGGTGCACCGCGACACGAAGAACGCGTTTTTCGAGGCCGGCAAGCTGACCGTGACGTTGATGTTCATCATCGCCAATGCGTTGATCCTGAAGCATGTTCTGACTGATGAGCAGATCCCGCAGCAGATTGCGGGCGCGATGCTGGATGCGGGCTTTGGCCCCGTCGTGTTCCTGATCATCGTGAACGTCATCCTGCTGATCGGGGGGCAGTTCATGGAGCCGTCGGGCTTGCTGGTCATCGTGGCGCCGCTGGTGTTTCCGATTGCCATCGAGCTGGGGATCGATCCCATCCATCTGGGCATCATCATGGTGGTGAACATGGAGATCGGGATGATCACGCCGCCTGTGGGTCTGAACCTGTTCGTGACCTCAGGCGTGGCGGGGATGCCGATGATGCGGGTGGTGAAAGCAGCACTGCCGTTCCTGGCTGTGCTCTTCGTGTTCCTGATCATGGTGACCTATATTCCGGCCATATCGCTGTGGTTGCCGACGCTGATGATGGGGCCGGAGATAATCGTGCAGTAGGTATGTGGTTTGCGCGGCGCGTTTTTTGAAAATGACGCGCTGCGCGCGACACGATGTTCAGGGGGGCGCTGCCCCCCGCGAATAAAGTGAAAGGGGGGCGCTGCCCCCCGCGATTAAAGTGAAAGGGGGGCGCTGCCCCCCTTGGCGCTATGCGCGCCATCCCCCCGAGGTATTTGCGGCGAAAGGAAGATCAGGAGGCGGCGAGGGCGTCGATGATGGGTTGGAAGTCGTCCGGTTTCAGGGACGCACCGCCCACGAGGGCGCCGTCGACGTTCTGGGCGGTGAAGATTTCGGCGGCGTTGCCGGGTTTGACCGAGCCGCCGTAGAGGATGGACATGTCTGTGCCTGCGGCGCCGAAGCGGTTGGTCAGTTTTTCGCGGATCATGTCGTGGGTTTCGATGATCTGGTCGAGCGTGGGCACGCGGCCGGTGCCGATGGCCCAGATCGGTTCATAGGCGATGACGGTGTTGTCGGCGGTGGCGCCTTCGGGGGTGGAGCCGTCAAGCTGGGCCGCGATGATGTCGAGGCAGTCGGGGCCGAGGCGTTCGGCCTCGCTTTCGCCGATGCAGATGATGGCGGTGAGGCCTGCGGCGTGGGCGGCTTCGGCCTTGGCGCGGATCTGGGCGTTGGTTTCGGCGTGATCGGCGCGGCGTTCGGAGTGGCCGACGATGACATGTGAGGCACCTGCGTCCTTGAGCATCGACGCGGCGGTGTCGCCGGTATGGGCGCCGGAGGCCTGTGCGTGGCAGTCCTGGCCGCCGATGGCGATGGGGCCTGAGATTTGGGCCGCGCGGTGGATCAGGGGGGCTGGTGGGCAGATCAGGACCTTGGTGCCGTTCGGGGCGGAGAGGGTTGCGAGGCCGTCCAGCATCGCCGGGGTGCCGTTCATTTTCCAGTTGCCTGCTGCCAGTTTGCGTCCCATGCGTGCCCTCGTTTGGTGATGTGCGATGTGGGTTGGTCCTAGCATCGGGGACGCGGCTGCGCTAGGGCGTGGCGAAACGAATGGAGGGCGGGGGATGATCCCGAGACTGGATGCGGCGAAGTTGGCTGTGGGTGATGCGGAGAGCCTGGAGGCGCTGCGCGTGGCGGCCACGGGCGTGGGGTTTGCTACGGTGTACAACACGCAGCTGACGGGCGCGCGTGTGGCGGATGTGATCGAGGCGTATCGCGCGTTCTTCAAGCTGCCGGAGCGGCGCAAACAGGCGCTCGACATGGCGCGGACTGGGTCGAACCGGGGTTGGGGTGCTGCCGGGTCCGAGCAGGTCGATCCGGATGCCAACCCCGACTACAAGCAGTTCTTTGACATCGGGTATCAGCTGCCCGCGGGGCACCCTTTGGGCGAAAAGATATTCTATGCGCCCAACCAGTGGCCGGAGGATCCGGCGTTTCATGCGGTGATTTCGGCCTATTACGGAGATGCGATCGCGGTGTGCAAGGGGCTCTTGCGGGCCATTGCCACGGCCATCGGGGCGGATGCCGCGCATTTTGACGGCGCGTTCGACACGCCCATGGCGCTCTTGCGGGGCAATTTTTACCCCGCGCGGCCCGATTGGGCGGGGGCCAAGGACTTCGGGATTGCAACGCATACCGACTATGGCTGCCTGACGCTGTTGGCGACGGACGGATCGCCGGGGTTGGAGGTGCGCAAGCGGGGCGGGGGCTGGATCCCGCTGAGCGCACCGCCGGGCGAGTTCATCATCAACTTTGGCGAGATGCTGGAATTCTGGACCGACGGTCTGGTCAAGGCGACTCCCCACCGGGTGGTGGGCGGCACGGCGGAGCGCATTTCGGTGCCGATGTTCTTCAACCCGACCTATGACACCAACGTGGCCCCGGCGGGCAGTGGCGAGGTCATGCTGGCGGGCGATCACCTGAGCGCGCGGTTCCGGCAGACATATGTGCATTTGCAAGACAAAACATGAGCTTGCAGGCCGACCTTGAGGCAGAGGTGCGCAGGGTCTGGCAGGATCAAAGCGACGGCGCGCATGATATCTGGCACCTGCGGCGGGTCTGGGCCAACTGCTGTGCGATCCTGACGGACATGCCCGACGGTGCGGGACACGTGGACCGGGACGCGCTGATGATCGCGGCGTTTCTGCATGACGTGATCAACCTGCCCAAGGATGATCCCGCGCGGGCAGATGCAGCGCGGCTGTCGGCGGATCATGCGGTGGCATGGATGGCGGTGCGTGGTATGGGTGGGCAAGACACCGTGCACCACGCGATCTGCGCGCACAGCTTTTCGGCGGGCGTGCCATGTGCCACGGACACGGCCCGCATCTTGCAGGATGCCGACCGGTTGGAGGCGCTGGGGGCCATTGGCATCGCGCGCTGCTTCAACGTATCGGGTCAGATGGGCGCGGGGCTGTTCCATGGGGGCGACCCGCTGGGTCACGCGCGCGATCTGGACGACCGGGCCTATGCGCTGGATCATTTCGAGGTGAAACTCTACCGCATCGCAGAGACGCTGCACACCGCGCCCGCCCGCAAGATCGCTGCGGAGCGGGTCGCCTTCATGCGCGGGTTTGTGGCGCAGATGGTCAAGGAACTGGGCGCTTGAGCGCGGATGTGAGACGTGGGTTTTTTGTGGTGTGACGTGAATGGTGCGCGGTATTGGTGGTTTCGCTCGCGTCAATATATCTTGATTGATAGCTGACCTGCGACTTAGGCGCGGCGAACGGCAGATCTGAGCCCATTCCTACCTCAATGATGCATTGCGGCTAATGTCAGCTTTTTTCTTTTCAGGCGCACCTGTACCCACAATTTCAAAGACTCGTCTATGGGCCCGGACTATCAGATTTGTACCACGATTTTTCCCAAATGGCTGTTGGTTGCCATGTACGCATAGGCGCCCGAAATATCGGAGAGCGGGAACGCGCGATCGATGACTGGCTTAAGCTCTCCACTGGCCCAGAGCGGACCGAGGAAGTCGACCGCTCTTCTGCGTCGGTCTGCATGATCCAGAAGGTGCCAGACCAGATGAAAGCCGCGGATGGTGATGCCTTTGGTCAGAATTGGATAGAAGGGCAGCCCCGGAACTTCACCCGACTGAAAGCCCATCAGAACCATATTTCCCTCGGGGACAAGGGCTTCGGCGGCGGGGGCGATCATATCTCCGATGATGGAATCGCAGACAAGGTCCACACCCTTGCCTTTTGTGATCTCGCTGAGGCGGGCACCGATATCGTCGTCGTCCGTGACGATCACATGATCCGCGCCCGCATTTTTGAGGTCGGCAACTTTCTTTTGCGATCTGGTGGTTGCTATACCGCTCGCACCGATCTGCTTGAGTATCTGGAAGGCGGCGGTCCCGACACTTGAACTCGCGCCGGTTATCACGACGGATCTACCGACCGCGTGAATGGGCATCTCGCCCGCTTGAACGATCATCCCAAAAGCTGTGGCAAAAGCCATCCAGAACGCGGCGGCATCCTCGAAACCGATGCCGTCAGGAATCCGTTCCAAAGCATAAGCTGGCACGTTAACAACTTCGGCCAGGGTGCCGTATTTTGCCCAATCCATCATCGGCAAGACGCAGACCCTGTCACCTTCAGCGAAATCAGATACACCAGAACCAACGCTGATGATTTCTCCTGCGCCTTCAGCACCCAGGGGCGCATTTGGGATTGGTGGCTGGACGAGATAGTGACCAGCGACATAAAGCAGCTCTGCCCGATTGAGGCCCGCCGCGCGCATGCGGATTTGCACTTCATCAGCCGCAGGTGGCCGAACGGGCCGATCGACGAGCCTGATTTTCTCTGGCCCTCCAAGCATGTCAAATTGTGCGATGGTCGGCATAGCTTGTCCTTTCGAAGCGCGTGTCCCCACAAGACTACTGGTGCCTTTTCGCAAGATCACGTAGGGTATTGGCACCTAAATGGTGCAAAAATGCGAGGACGGCTTGGACTGGGAAGACATCAAAACACTGCGCGCCGTTGTCCAGCACAAGACGGTTCGTGCGGCGGGGGAAGCGCTTGGTGTCCATCACACCACGGTTGGTCGAAGGATCGAGTCGCTGGAAGAAAGCCTCGGCACCAGCCTGTTCAACCGAACGCCAGACGGGTTGCTTCTGACCTCTGCCGGAGAGACCCTGTACCGGGTCGCACAGACTTTTGGCGAAGCATTGATTGATGCGGAGCGCAGCATCGCGGGCCTTGATGATGAACTGGCCGGTCCGTTGACCGTCACGATGCCCGAGCCGTTGCTCAATGTGCTCTTCATGCCGGAGTTGCCAGGTTTTACCGCGCAACACCCATCAATCGAGTTGCGTTTTGATACGTCATTGTCGATTCGGGACGTTGCGCGGCGCGAGGCGGATTTTGCCGTGAGGCTGGACAACAACCCGCCGGACACTTTGGTGGGCAAACGGCTTTATGCATATACAGAGGCGGCCTATGCAACGCCCGACTATTTGTCACGTGATCCAAGATCATATCGCTGGCTTGGCTGGGGGACGGCGACGCAAGGTGCGCCGGAATGGGTGCGAACATCTGAGTTTCCGAACAACCCTGTTTGGGGCGTCTTCCCAACCATCCCGGCGCAACACGCGGCGGCACGCGAAGGCATAGGTCTTGCGATCCTGCCGTGCTTGTTTGGCGATGCCGACCCGGACCTGCAGCGCGCAGGCAAGAGGGCACCCATCAAGAGCCGGGACATCTGGTTGCTTACGCATAATGATCTGCGCCAGACGGCGCGTGTCCAAGCCTTCATGGGCTTTGCAGAGGCCGTTTTGCGCAAACATCGGAAGCGTCTGATTGGCGAGGCGTGAGTGCGTCGCGAAAACGCACCAATTATCTGCAAACATACTCCGTGATGTTGCGAAATTGCGCTGCTACTTCTGAACCAACGCAACAAACCTGGTTCGGAAGCCCCTATGCTCGACACATCCAAAGCCGTGCATCCACGCATTAAAGAACTGGGGCTTGAGCGCGAGTATCCATTCGCGTCCCACTTCATTCAGACGCCGATGGGTCAGATGCACTACCTTGATGAGGGCGCGGAGAATGGACGCTCCACTGTGCTTGCGGTGCACGGAAACCCGTCATGGTCGTTTCTGTATCGGGCGCTGGTGAAAGGGCTTTCGGCAGAGCGTCGCATAGTCGTGCCGGATCACATTGGCTTCGGTCTGTCTGACAAACCTGATGACGAAGCCGCCTATACGCTGAAGGCCCACATCGACCATCTCGAAGCTTTGGTCCTCCGGCTTGACCTCAATAACATCACCCTGGTGATGCAGGACTGGGGCGGCCCGATTGGCCTGGGCGTCGCGGCACGTCATCCCGAGCGCATCAAGGCACTGGTGGTGATGAACACATTCGGGTTTTACCCACCGGTCGACGGGATGAACCCCGAAAAGCTCAAACTGCCACCACCGCTCCTCATGATGCGGTCCAAGGGCCTTGGCGACTTTATGGTGCGCCGCTTGGGATTCTTTGAGCGGCAGGTCATGACTATGGCCACCGCGACAAAGCGTCAGGGTGCCGCGAAGCGGGCTTATCGCGACATTTTCCGGAACCGTTCGGAGCGCGCCGGTGTCATGGCGTTTCCGCGCATGATCCCGACCAACACCGCGCATCCGGCGGCCAAGATCCTGCTCGAAGAGACAGGCCCCTATGTCGAACGGTTTGACGGCCCGGCACAAATCTTCTGGGGGCTGAAGGACCCGTTGATCCCAATCGGCGCATTGGCCGCCTGGAAGAAGCGTTTGCCTCAGGCCGGCGTCACCGAGTTCAAAACAGCGCGTCATTATCTGCAAGACGACGAGCCCGACGCCCTCGTGCGTCAGCTGCGCACGTTTTTGGCCACGAGGGCCGATTGATACACCACTCACGACCTACAAGGAGACAACACATGACCCTCAAGATTTCTCGCCGTACCGCTTTGCAAGGGACCGTTGCGGCAGTCGCTTCCGTAATGGCGCTTCCTGCGCTCGCCGAAGGGTTTACCCCTTCCGCAGACATGCCGTTTGAGAAAAAATTTGTCGATGTGAACGGCTCAAAGATGGCCTATGTCGATGAGGGCAATGGGCCAGTGGTCCTTTTCCTGCATGGCAATCCGACGTCTTCCTATCTTTGGCGCAATATCCTTCCGTTTGTCACGGACACGCATCGCGCCATCGCACCTGATCTCATCGGCATGGGCGACAGTGACAAGCCTGACATCGACTACACGTTCGCCGACCATGCGGACTACCTCGATGGTTTCATCGAAGCCCTTGGTTTGCAGGACATCACCCTGGTCATCCATGACTGGGGATCGGTCCTGGGGATGCGATACGCGCGTCTGAACGAAAGCAACGTGAAAGCTGTCGCCTTCATGGAAGCAGGCATCCCGCCTGCGCTTCCCGCCCCCAGCCTTGAGGCGATGGGGGAGCCAAGTGCGCAACTCTTTGGGATGTTGCGCTCTCCCGCTGGCGAGGAAGCGGTTTTGCAAGGCAACTTCTTTGTTGAAGAAGTCTTGGGCAAGATGGCCGTCGCAACACCGCTTTCGCAAGAGGTACTGGACAACTACCGTGCACCGTTCCCAACGCCTGAAAGCCGCAAACCCACCTTGGTCTGGCCGCGACAAGTACCCATCGCTGGCGAGCCTGCGGACACCGCCGAAGTGATCACGGCCAATGGGGACTGGCTCTATTCCACCGATATGCCCAAGCTGATGTTTCACGTAGCACCAGGTGCATTGATGCCGCCACCGGTCGTTGAATACGTGAAGGCCAACGCGTCAAATCTGGAAGATGTGTTTCTCGGCCCCGGCGTTCACTTTGTCCAGGAAGATCACCCTGAAGCCATCGGTCGCGCCCTGCGCGACTGGGTCGACCGGCTGCCGAGATGAGGAGCGAGAAAATGAGCACGCAAGCCGATCATCGTTTCAGCAAGCGCGTCGTCATATGATGCGCAAGCTGTACCGACGGCATCCAACCGTCTGCGAAACCGATGAAATCGCAGCTGACCTGCTTCGATATTCGCGCTCGTGATCCAAGATCATGGGTACAGCACGCGCACGCAGTTCTTCCGGACATCGCTTTCCAGAGTTCTTCTTTTCCATAACCCAGTATCCTTGCTTTTGGGGCTCCGGCAAATAAGGGGCGGTTCAGATCGTCATAGAGGTTCGCTTCGTCCCGCGCAGCCGCCGTTGTTCGAGCAGATGGATACGTCCGATCTGGCCCGCCTCTTGAGGCCAAGACCCTACAGGTGCGCCAGCGCGGCGCGGGCGAGTGTGGTGGCCTCTTCGGCGTCGTCCAGGGCGCTGTCGGGGAGGTGCCAGTAGGGCATGGCGGTGGGCGGTTTGCCGCTGCGGGCATAGGTCCAGCGCTCGAGCCCCATCGCCTCGAACCGGGCCTGCATCTCGCCCTGGCCCTTGAGCAGCAACCGGCCGTCGCGCATCAACACGGCAAAGATCACGCCGTCGGCATAGATCGCGAGGCCACCGAACATCTTGCGGGTGGTGAGGGGGCCAAGCCCGGCAAAGAGGTCGAGGGCGTGTTCGATCTCTTCGTCCGAGACGGCCATGTCAGCTGCTGCGTTCGGCGGCCAGTTCGTCGACGCCCTTGAACGAGATGCTTTCGCCGCAGCCGCAGGCATCGGCCACGTTGGGGTTGTTGAACTTGAACCCGGATTCCAGCAGCGATGTCTCGTAGTCGATTTCGGTGCCGAAGAGGAACATCTGGGCCATGGGCGCGATCAAAACGCGTGCGCCGTCCTGTTCGACCACTTCGTCGTTGGGGTCGGGCGTGTCGACATATTCCATGGTGTATTCCATACCCGCGCAGCCGCCCTTTTTCACGCCGATGCGCAGGCCGGAATGGCCTTCTTTCTCCATCAGTCTGGAGATTTGGGTGGCGGCGCGGTTGGTGATGCTGACGGCTTGCTTGCCGGGGATCGAAAACATGTGAGGGGCCTCGTTTATCCGACTGTTAAGGTAGGGCTTTGGCCGGGGTCTTGCAAGGGGCGCGGGCGGGTGAGGCCGCGTGCAAGGGCGTCGAGGGCGGCGCGGATCGGCGGGTCGTGGCGGGTGTCCTGGTGACAGACCAGCCATTCCTCGGCGGTCAGCGCGTCGATGATGCCGGAGACGCGTGTGAGTTCTGGCACGCGGTCGCCCGCGAAGGTGGGCAGCACGACGCGGCCCGCGCCGGAGCAGGCCAGTGCCATGCGCACCTGCGGCTCGTTCGAGACGGCGACCATGTCGGCGCCGTGATGGGCGACGGTCCAGGCCTCGGAGGGCAGGGCGGCGGTGTCGTCGCTGGGCCCGATCCAGCCGGTGACGTGGTCACTTGTGGCATAGGCCGCATGTTCGACCAGTCCGGTGCGGCGGCCTGCGAGCCAGGGATGGGTGGGGCGGCGGTTGCGCACGCCGATGTCGACCTCGCGGCGTTCGATGTCCAGATCGCGATTGCAGCTGACGAACTCCGGGGTCCAGGGCGCGTGCGGTGTCCAGTAGTCCGCGAGGTGGCGGGCGAGGTGGTCGGTCGTCCAGGTGCCAGCCGAGATCCGCACGCGCGGCGCGCCGGTCTGTTCGGCGGACCAGTGGGCGATGTCGCGGGCGGCGGCCTCCATCCGCTTGGCGCGGTCCAGCAGGGCGCGCCCCTCGGTCGTGGGGGTGTAGCCGCTGGCCCCGTGCACAAAGAGCCTGCGGCCCATGCGCTGTTCGAGCGCGGTCATGCGCCGTGACAGGGTGGCCTGGCTGAGCCCGGTTTCGCGGGCGGCCCCGGCGAGCGATTCATTGCGTGCCACGGCGGTGAAGAGGCCGAAATCGGTCCAGTCGGTGATTTGCATATTTGCAAGCCTAGCTGCGAACCCGGCCTCTGACAATGCGGCGCGGGGGCTGCCATATTGGGGTCAGAACAGGAGACCAGACATGAAACATCCCTACAAGTCGTTGGAAATGCAAAGCATCTACGAGGAGGAGCAGGCCGCATTTGCAGAAATGAAAGAGCAGATGCAGGCGCGCAAACGCCGGGCGCGGCGCAGACGGGCGTTGATGTGGGTGATGCGGCGGCTGTAGGCGCGTGGGATTACATGAAGCCCAGTTCGAGACGCGCCTCGTCGGACATCATCTCCATGCCCCAGGGCGGCTCCCAGGTGAGTTCGACATCCACTTGCTTGACCCCCGGCAGCGGTTCGACCGCATCGGCGACCCATCCCGGCATTTCGCCCGCAACGGGGCAGCCGGGTGCGGTGAGGGTCATGATGATCTTCACCTCGTTTTCGGCATTGATATCAATCGTATAGATCAGGCCGAGTTCAAAGATGTTCACCGGAATTTCGGGGTCATAGACCGAGCGGCAGGCCTCGACCACAGCCTCGTGCAGGGGGTGATCGGTGGAGGACGGCGCAATCAGCGGCGTGCCTTCGAGCTGTTCATTCGGCTGGTTCATGGTGACCCCGTGGTGGTTCCTGAGTGTTTATATAGGGATAGCGGCGAGGGGGGTAAAGGGGGCGCAGCCTAGGCCCGCCGGTTCACGGCGATCGCGACCACAACAACCAGCATGCCGGCCACCAGAACCCAGGGTGCCGTGCCGTCGGCCGCAGCGCCTATTTCGAGATCTATTGTTGTGTTGGTAATTGTCCCGGCAACGGTGGGCCATGCGCTGGCCGGGGCCAGCCAGGTTGCGAGTATGGCGGTGGCAAAGGAAAAGAAGCAGGCCCACAGACGCCCCTCGATGCTGCGCATGAGGATCAATCCGACCCAGGCCAAACCCACACTGATCAGGACCGCGGCAAAGGTCCAGAGCGCGGGCATGGTGCCACTGGCAAGGCTGAGCATGATGGCGGTCACAAGACCGGCGGTCGCCAAAAGGCCGACCGTCAGCAGGACAGCGCCAACAAGGCTGCGGTTCGATTTGGTGGGGTTGGGGGCGGCACCGGTGCGGCGTGGTAGGACGCGACCGAACCTGTGCCACCACTTCAGCGGCGGTGACCGAGGCACGGGAATCGTGCGTGTGTCTTTGTATGGGTTGGGTTTGGCCAACGTGTGATCAGGTGCTCGACTTGGGTTTGTCGTCCTGATCCATGGGCGCGCGGGGCATTCCCTGCCATCGTGCCTGTGTCATCGGGGCGGTCCTTTCCTATGGCGCGTACTTGCGCAAACTGGCTTCGATACGTTTGAACATATCATGATTGTGGTAGGATTTCAACTCTTCATCCTCCAGTATCGTGGTGAGAGCAACGGCAAAGTCCAGTGTGTCGCGTGACCTTTCGATGGCCGCCTCAAGCCGTCCAGTGATATAGCCGGACCATTTGCCATCCTGCGACAGCGCAATGATAAGCAGGTTGGTGACGATCTTGGGGTGTGGCAGGCGGTCCTCAATCACGTGGATGACGAGGTTGACCACCTCGTCATCGGATTTCATTGCGGAGGGCAGTGACATCAGGTTGAGCGCGAGATCCGTCGCCAGGTGGAACCGCGTGTCGCGCCGCGCATCCGAATTGGTGTTCCACAGCAGTGCCAGGCCCGTGCGCAGGTGGTCGATGGCGTTTTTTATGTCGCCCCGTTGTAGATGCGCGATAGCCAGGTGATGCCGCAGCTGGGGTTCTATGGCGCTGAATTTCGAGTTGCGGAACGCCTTGAGCGCGGCACCTGTCAGCTGCGGTTCGACGATGTCGATCACACTGAGCCATTCGCCTTCGTCGAACCGCTGCAAGGCGCGGGGCCAGAAGTCGGGATAGGCCAGCCGTTCGCCCGCCGTATAGGGATCCGGGCGAAACCTGGAGAAAAAGCCGATGCGCGTTTGCCGCGTCTCTTCCATCAGCGCGACGAGCGCGTCGGGGTCGTTCAGGTCCAGTTCCTCGGGGCGGTTCTGCAAGGCGAGGTAGGCGGTGACCGAGGCCACGGAGGGCGCGACGCTGTTTTTCAAATTGTCGCGGTCGCGGCGGATCGTGGATGCGGACACCTTGTTGTTCAGCATCTTGCTCAACGCTTCGGGGCTGAGATGTCCGAACTGCGCAAAGAACTGTGAGGCGGCCATCATGCGCCGCGAGTCTGTCCAGGGTTTGTCCATCTGCGCACCTTTGGGCGTTTCACATATGTGACGAAGATAGTGCGATACGACGTTCAGATCAATGACGGGCGTGTGCCCGAACCCTAGCCGCGCTTGCGCACGGGCCGTGGCTTCACGCGGGTTTCGATCATGTCGTAGACGCGGCCCACGATGTCCTTGCCGGTGGCGTTCTCGATGCCCTCGAAGCCGGGGCTGGAGTTGACCTCGAGCACTTTTGGGCCCGTTTCGGAGCGCAAAAGGTCGACGCCGGCCTTGCCCAGGCCAAAGGCACGGGCGGCGCGGACGGCGGTGTCGCGTTCTTCCTTGCTGATGCGCACGGATTTGGCGGACCCGCCCCGGTGCAGGTTCGAGCGGAAATCTCCGTCGGCCCCGGTGCGTTTCATGGACGCCACGACGCGGCCGTCGACCACGAGGCAGCGAATGTCTTCGCCTGCTGCCTCCTTGACGAAGTCCTGCACAAGGAAGTTGGCGCGCAGGCCGCGGAAGGCGTCGATGACGGATTCTGCGGCCTTTTTGGTTTCGGCCAGCACGACGCCCTTGCCTTGGGTGCTTTCGAGCAGTTTCACGATCACGGGTGCGGTGCCAACGAGGCCCATGATGTTGGCCGTGTCCTTGGGGGAGGCGGCAAAGGCGGTGGTGGGCATGCCGATCTTGCGCGAGGCGAGGATCTGGTGGGCGTGCAGCTTGTCGCGGCTGGCGGTGATGCCGGTGGAGCCGTTGACGCAGTAGGTGCCGGTGGTTTCGAACTGGCGGATGACGGCGGTGCCGTAGCTGGTGATGGAGGCGCCGATGCGCGGGATCACCGCGTCATAGCGGGGCAGGCGTTTGCCGTCGTAGTGGACCTCGGGCGCCATGGCGTTGATGGCCATGTAACAGCGGGTGGTGTCGATCACCTCGACCGTGTGGCCACGGGCCTCGCCCACTTCGACGAGGCGGCGGGTGGAGTAGTTGTTTTCGCGGCTGAGCACGGCGATGCGCAGGGACCGGGCGGGGGCCACCTTGCGCATGGCGGAGGAGTGGTAGACGTCGTAGCTGAGATCCGGCTGGAGCCGTTTTTCGGAGGCGGTGATGGTGATGTGATCGGCCAGCGCCTGACGGCCCAGCAGCATGCGCGAGGTCATCGACGAGCGGTCGGTCAGGGTGACTTCGATGGGCCAGGACTGGCCTGCGACGGTGAGCGTGGTTTCGATGACATAGCGCAGTTCGGCCTCGCCATTCGACGACGTCACCTCGCGCCGGTCGAGGATGGGTGCGGAGCAGGTGATGGCCACGTGGTCCTTGCCCGCGATGGGGTGGACGTTGAAGCGGACTTTGGGGGTTTTGGCGGGGCCGAACACTTCGATGTCGTGGGCATGCAGGGCGGATGTGCGCGCGCCGGTGTCGATCTTGGCCTTGAGCGCGGGCAGGCCGAGGTCGGGCAGGCCGATCCATTCCTCCCATCCGAAGTTGAGTTCGTCCATGGTGCATCCCCGCGTTGGTTGAATGGCCACTCTACCAAGCCGCGCGCGCGGCCACAACGCGAAGGCGGCTGGCGGGATCAGTTGCCGTCGGCCGTTGGTGCATCAAGCGGGGGCGCCTGGCAATCCGCCAGGCCGAGTTCGGCCAGCCGATCGCTGCCGGTCAGATCCTGTCCGCGCAGGCGCAGCATCTGGCGCAGTAATCGGCCTGACAGACCGGAAATGGTGTTATTGGAACTGATCGCCCACCAAATGTAGACCTCTTCAAATTCCTCATCGCTCAATTCCACGTTCAGCCATTGGCACGGGCGTTCGGTGAGGTTTGCGAACCCGTCGGGCACCTGCACGGATGCGTCCAGAAATACCGTGGAAAAGTCCGTGGTAACGTCCCAAAGGGCGTTTTCCAGATTGACGTGCCGCAGCGCACCATAATCGTTCTGCACGCTCGAAAAATCTGTGCCGGTCATGTCAATTGGGTTATCTTTGGTGCCAACAATGCGGGACTGGCTGAGCACTGCGCCTGTGAGGTCAGCGCCGACCAGGACTACGTTTTCCAGTCTTGCGCGCCTCAGGTTCACGCGGGGCATCGTTGCTCCGGCAAAATTGGTTTCGGATGCTGTGACGCGAGACAGATCTGCCGTCGCCATCTGGGCAAAAACCAAATTTGCCTCCCGCAGGTTGGCGCGGGCCAGGGTCGATCCGATCAATTCGGCGCTTCTCAGGTCTGCTGCCTGGAGATCGGCGCCCGACAGGTCGGCATAACGCAGGTCTGCATTTGACAAGTCGGCCCCCTGAAGGCTGGCCTCGGACAGGTCTACGCCACCAAGAGCGCCGCCAGCGAAGTTTACACCATTGAAACGCGCGCCACGCAGGCTCATTTGCGACAGCGGCAGTTCTGCCAAGAGCATTTGGCAATTCCGGGTATCGAAGAACCGTGTTCCTTCGAGCATCTCGAAGGAGATCGTGGCACCGGCCCACATTTCCTTGGGCGGCAGTTTCAGGCCGACACCAAATGCCTCGGTCAGATCGGAGTTTCGGAGATCTGCCCAAGAGATGTCGTGACTGCCAATAGACTCGATTTGCGCATCGCGGCGGCGGAGCCATTCGGCCTCAAAGTCATCCACTTTGGACTTTTCCCAGCTCTCGAATTCGGCAACCTGCAAGGTCTCGCGGTCGGCAAAGCTTTTTAACGCATCACGGCGTGCAAATTCGCATTCGATCCAGTCTTCGGGGCGATGGGTCAGATTTTCGTCGCGCAGGTTCAGCGGCGCAAGTCGTTCGGGATGTTTGCTGACGGTCCGCGTCTTGCTGGTCGCGGCAATGGCAGGCAACAGCACGACAAGTGCGACCATGGCCGGGAAGGACGCAAAAAGGCGCGTGCGTTTGCCCTCGCTTTTGGTTTTCATCCGGGTGTAGGACATCGCAAAACTGGCCGCACCGATGAGGATCGAGGCTAGGAGCGCGATGCCGGCGATGGACGTCATCAAAAGATCGCGCGCCGGCATGGATTGCCACCACAGAAAGCAGAGAATGACCAGCCCGAAGGCCCATGCCAGGACAAAATTGAGCAACATGGCCGCGCTTTCCATGGTGCGGGGCGTTGTACAGGCGTCCTTGCGCAGAGAGGCGCGCAGGTGCAGGGCTGCGTCCGTGACAAGCCAGGGCGTGATGATGTCGCCAAGAGGACGACCCGCGTGCCGTGCGTCGGCCGTGCTCAGCGCGTCCCAGAGGCGTATGAGATAGAGGTGGAAGTACCCGTAGATTGCGGCGACCAGAACGGGCGCTGCGAAAAAGAAATACCGCGTTGGAACATCGAAGTTGACGAGGGGCAGAGTGGTCGCCCGGTCGACCCCGTAGAAGTCGACATGTTTCACGCTCATGAGCGTCAGGCCGATAAAGACCAGAACACCCAGAAGGGCGAACCATGTGTTGCGCGCATTTGTTGTCAGTGCGTTGATGCGGTCAATGTCAGTCGGGTTGTCGGCCATCTCTAAGGACTTTGTCTGGGCAGATCCGCCATGTAAAATCTCTGAATTCAATTGGGGCGAGTATGTGTGGGCGCGCGGCGGACGGTCAAGGGATCTGTGGTGCGCCTTGCGGTGGGGGCTTGGCATTTTTGCGCAGGCGCGCCATGAGGGCGGCATGACCAGCTTTTCCTTTGATCTGAATGCCACCGATGGCCGCGCGCGGACCGGGGTGATCACCACGCCGCGGGGCGAGATCCGCACGCCTGCCTTCATGCCCGTGGGCACGGCCGCCACCGTCAAGGCGATGATGCCCGAGAGTGTGCGCGCGACGGGGGCCGATATCCTGCTTGGCAACACCTATCACCTGATGCTGCGCCCCACCGCCGAGCGGATCGATCGGTTGGGGGGCTTGCACAAGTTCATGAACTGGGACCGGCCGATTTTGACGGATTCCGGTGGGTTTCAGGTGATGAGCCTTGCGGGTCTGCGCAAGCTGACCGAGGAGGGCGTGACGTTCAAATCCCACATTGACGGGTCCAAACATGCGCTGACGCCCGAGCGGTCGATGGAGATCCAGCGGCTCTTGGGCTCGGACATCGTGATGTGTTTCGATGAATGCCCTGCGCTGCCTGCGGATCGGGACCGGATTGCGGCGAGCATGCAGTTGTCGATGCGCTGGGCGCGGCGGTCGCGCGAGGCGTTCGGGGACCGGCCCGGTCATGCGCTTTTCGGGATCCAGCAGGGCGGATTGGAGGAGGATCTGCGCGGCGAGAGTGCCGAGGCGCTGAAAGAGATCGGGTTCGAGGGGTATGCGGTGGGAGGTCTCGCCGTGGGCGAGGGGCAGGAGGCGATGTTTGCCTGTCTCGACTATGCGCCCGAGCAGTTGCCCGTGGACAAGCCGCGATACCTGATGGGGGTCGGCAAGCCGGATGACATTGTAGGTGCTGTGGCGCGCGGCATCGACATGATGGATTGCGTGTTGCCGTCCCGGTCGGGGCGGACGGGGCAGGTGTTTACGCGGCGCGGTGTGGTCAACATCAAGAACGCGCGCCATGCGGATGATCCACGCCCCTTGGATGCGGCGTGTGGGTGCCCTGCCTGCCGGGGCTATTCGCGGGCCTATCTGCATCATGTGTTCCGCGCGCAGGAGATGATTTCGGGGATGCTGCTGACCTGGCACAACCTGCACTACTATCAGGATCTGATGGCGGGGATGCGTGCGGCGATTGCCGAAGGGCGGTTCGACGCGTGGCAGGCGGCGTTCCATGCCGAGCGGGCCGAGGGGGATATCGCGCCTTTGTGAGCGGCAACGCTTTGTTAACCGGGCGCTGGCTAGGATCGTCGTGCGGAGGTACGTGCGATGGATGCAGGTCAGGACAGTCTTGGTGGCGCGTGGGACGTGGTTGCGCCCATGATCCAGGCGCGCCAGCGCGAGGTGGCGGAGCGCAACGCGGCCGGGCTGACGGAGGCCGAGCAGGAGACTGTGGCGGCGATGCGGGCGCGGGACGCCGAAGTGCGCGCCCATGAGCAGGCCCATGCGCGGGTGGGTGGGCAATATGCCTCTGCGCCAAGCTATACCTATCAGGCGGGACCGGACGGGCGGAATTATGCCGTGGGCGGGGCCGTACAGATCGATGTGGCGCCGGTGGCCGATGATCCGGTGGCGACAATCAACAAAATGGAGGTTGTGAAGGCGGCGGCGCTGGCCCCGGCGGAGCCGTCGGCGGCGGACCGGCAGGTGGCCGCGCTGGCGGATGCTTTGCGGGCGCAGGCGGTGGCGGATCAGGCGGCGGCGCGCGCGGCGTCGATGGATGTGCGGGTATGAGCCGGGGGAGCGATGGTCAGGAATTCCCCCGTCGTGCAGTGCGATCCTGTGGCATATGTTGTGTCGAACGAACTGGAGGGACGATCATGCAATTGGCGGTGATTTCGACAACATGGCTGGCAGTGTCGGTATTGGCGGCGGTCATATTGGTGTGAGAATGGGACCGGCGCGCGTGTGACGCTGCGCGCCCCACGACGCCCCGCCCGCCATCCCCGGCGACAGGTGCGGGCGGATTGACGCATGTGCCGGGGGAAAATGCCCCATATTGGGGCCTGTGGCGCAAAGTTTACCACAGGTTGTGGCAAAAATCTGGGGACAGTTTGCTGCATCCCATTGCACCCTTGTCGCGGGCAGGTCAGGATACACCTTGAAATCGAGCGGCTGAGGGCACAGATCCAACAGTCCGAACCCGAGGAGACAGACCATGGTTGCCGCATGTCGGGGCCGCGCTGTCTTGCCAATGATAAGGAAATGAGCATGCAAGAGCCACTCAACGCCTCTTACCCGGTGCTGCCGTTGCGCGATATCGTGGTGTTCCCCCACATGATCGTGCCGCTGTTTGTGGGCCGTGACAAATCGGTCCGCGCCCTCGAAGAGGTGATGGCCGACGACAAGCAGATCCTGCTGTCGAGCCAGATCGATCCATCGATCGACGATCCGGATGCCGCGGGCATCTACAAGGCCGGCGTGCTGGCCAATGTGCTGCAACTGCTGAAACTGCCCGATGGCACCGTCAAGGTGCTGGTTGAGGGGCAGGCGCGGGTGCGCATCACCGAATATCTGGACAACGACAATTTCTTTGAGGCGCGCGCCGAGTATCTGACCGAGATGCCCGGTGACATGGCCACCACCGAGGCGCTGTTGCGGTCGGTGGGCGAGGAATTCGAACGCTATGCCAAGGTCAAGAAGAATGTCCCCGAAGAGGCGTTGACCGCCGTGGGCGAGACCACGGAGCCTGCCAAGCTGGCCGACTTGGTTGCGGGGCATCTGGGCATCGAGGTCGATCAGAAACAGGACCTTTTGGAGACGCTGAGCGTGAGCGAGCGGCTGGAGAAGGTGTATGGCCTGATGCAGGGCGAGCTGTCTGTTTTGCAGGTCGAGAAAAAGATCAAGACCCGCGTGAAATCCCAGATGGAGCGGACGCAGCGCGAATATTACCTCAACGAACAGATGAAGGCGATCCAGCAGGAACTGGGTGACGGCGAGGACGGCAAGAACGAGGTGGCCGAGCTGGAAGCCAAGGTCGCCGAGACCAAGCTGAGCAAGGAAGCCCGCGAGAAAGCCGAAGCCGAGTTGAAGAAGCTCAAGAACATGTCGCCCATGTCGGCCGAGGCCACAGTTGTGCGCAACTATCTCGACTGGATGCTGTCGATCCCGTGGGGCGTGAAATCCCGCGTGAAAAAGGATCTGGGCCGGGCGGAACGGATCCTCGACAACGATCACTATGGTCTTGAGAAGGTCAAGGAACGCATTGTCGAATACCTGGCCGTCCAGCAACGCTCGAAGAAGATGAAGGGCCCGATCATGTGCCTTGTCGGCCCTCCGGGTGTCGGCAAGACGTCGTTGGGCAAGTCGGTGGCCAAGGCCACGGGGCGCGAGTTCATCCGCATCTCGCTGGGCGGGGTGCGGGATGAATCCGAGATCCGCGGGCACCGCCGGACCTATATCGGGTCGATGCCGGGCAAGATCATTCAGGCGCTGAAAAAGGCCAAGACGACAAACCCGCTGATCCTGCTCGATGAGATCGACAAGATGGGGCAGGATTTCCGGGGCGACCCGGCGTCGGCCATGCTCGAAGTGTTGGATCCGGAGCAGAACGGCACATTCGTGGACCACTATCTTGAGGTGGAATACGACCTGTCGAACGTGATGTTCCTGACCACGTCGAACAGCTACAACATGCCGGGGCCGCTTTTGGACCGGATGGAGATCATCCCGCTGGCGGGCTATACCGAGGATGAAAAGCGCGAGATTGCCAAGCAGCACCTGATCGGCAAACAGGTCAAGAACCACGGGCTGAAGAAGTCCGAGTTTGCCCTGGAGGATGCGGCGCTGGATGACATCATCCGGTATTACACCCGCGAGGCGGGCGTGCGGAACCTGGAGCGGGAGATCGCCAAGGTGGCACGCAAGTCGCTGACCAAGATTGTCAAGAAAGAGGTTGAAGAGGTTGTCGTAACCCCCGAAAATCTCGACGAATTCCTGGGCGTGCGCAAGCACCGCTATGGTCTGGCCGAAAAGGACGACCAGGTGGGTGTCGTGACCGGGTTGGCTTGGACCTCTGTGGGTGGCGATTTGCTGCATATCGAAGCGCTGAAGCTGCCGGGCAAGGGTCGGATGAAGACGACGGGCAAGCTGGGCGATGTGATGAAGGAATCCATCGATGCGGCGGCGTCCTATGTGCGGTCGATCAGCCCCGAGATCGGGGTGAAGCCGCCCAAGTTCGACACGCTGGACATCCACGTGCACGTGCCAGATGGCGCGACGCCAAAGGACGGGCCGAGTGCTGGTCTGGCCATGGTGACGTCGATCGTGTCCGTGCTGACCGGGATTCCCGTGCGCAAGGATATTGCGATGACGGGCGAGGTCAGCCTGCGCGGCAATGCGATGCCCATCGGTGGTCTCAAGGAAAAGCTGCTGGCCGCGTTGCGCGGCGGGATCAAGACCGTTTTCATTCCTGAAGAGAACGAAAAGGATCTGGCCGACATTCCGGACAACGTGAAGGAGGGGCTGGAGATTGTACCGGTCACCCATGTCACCGAAGTGCTGGAACGGGCCCTTGTCGGGTCGCCCGAGGCGATCGAATGGGACGAGGCGGCCGAGGAGGCGGCGGCTGCGGCGGCGGCGGCGGCGCGCAACACCGGGGCAGGCGCTGTGGCGCACTGACCTGGAGTTTTCGAGTTAAGAAGGGCGTGCAAACGGTTGTTTGCGCGCCCTTTTTCTTTGTACGCTTGCGCCGTGCGCGGTCCGGTGGAAACAGTGCCTGAGATTGTTGCAGTTTTGGACACAATCGTCAGAAAAGCGCGGAACCACTTTGTTTTTATGGAATCAGTCACCTTTTCGCGGTAAACGGGGCGCAAATATAACAAATGCAGAGGCATATCATGGCGACCCGTACAACCAAGACCAGCACCAAATCGACCTCCACCACCAAGGCGAAAACGACCAAGGCCGCGACGTCCAAGACGGCAGCGCCCGTCGTTGTGGATGCGCCGCAGCCCGTGGTGTCGGGCCCGATGATGCGCAAGAAGGAACTGGTCGATGCGGTGGTCACCAAGTCGGGGATGAAGAAGAAGGACGTCAAACCCGTTGTCGAGGCGATGCTGTCGGTTCTGGGCAGCGCGTTGCAGGACGGGCGCGAGCTGAACCTGCAGCCCCTGGGCAAAGTGAAGATCAACCGCGAAAAGAAACTGCCGTCGGGCAAGATGATGATCGCCAAGATCCGCCAATCCGAAGACCTGCCCGTGCTGGAAGCGGCACCCGATCCCAAGGATCTGGACACGGGCGTGACGACAGACACCAAGGATGCCGCCGCCGAATGATTTTTGGCCCGGCGGCTCTTGCCAGTGCGCGCGCCTTTGGCTAAGAGGCGCGGGCTGGCGGGTGATTAGCTCAGTGGTAGAGCGCTTCGTTCACATCGAAGATGTCAGGAGTTCGAATCTCTTATCACCCACCATTTTCTCCGTTCTGAATTGCTGATCCCGCCGGGACACTTGAGAGCCTGACCGACGCGCGCCGCTGCGCGGCACTCTGGGTCCCTCTCGCGCACGGCTTTGCCGCACGCTGCCGGGCATCGCGCGCCACTTCGCGGCACGCTTGCAGGAGTTCTGATCTCTTATCTCCCACCATTTCTCCCTGTCTCGTATTGCCGGTCTGCCGGGCCCCTGAATGCCCGACCGCGGCGCGGTGGCGCTGGATCACGCGAGTGGATAAGGACAGATCAATCCAGCTGCGCGATACGCTGCATCGAGGCGCGTCCCGGATCAGGTCACGGCACCGTCTGAAAAGACCTGGTGCCAGCGCAAGACCTGCACGGATTTGCGGAGACCCGTGGGCCAGAACGGGTCGTTGTGTACCAGCGCCCAGGCGGTATCGGCGTCCGGCACGTCCGCAAGCCAAGCGCCGCCAGCGCCTTCCTCGCCATCAAACAGTGGGCCTGCGGACACGATCTGATCCTTGTGCGCGGTCAGAAATGCGAGATGATCGGCCATGTAGGTGGCGCGCACGTGATCGTGGTCAGGGGCGTCTTCGAACAGGATGAGAAAGGGCATCTATGTCTCCGCTTAGGTGCGAACCCGTTATAGACCTGCAAAAATCCGTGTAACATGTCCCTGTTTGCTGGAAGGGGTTGCGTTTATGCAGGATGTGTCCTGGGACGATCTGCGGGTCTTTGCCGCGGTTGTGGAGACAGGCAGCTTTGCTGCCGCCGCCCGCGTGCTAGGCCAGCACGAGACAACGGTGGCGCGGAACGTGCACCGTCTGGAGGACCGCATGGGCCAGATCCTGTGGCGTGGGCCGGAGGCTGGGGTGACGGCCGAAGGGGCGGTGGTGGCAGAGCACGCGGCCGCGATGGCAGGGCAGGCAGCGCAGGCGCGGGCCGCGATGGGCGGGCAGGGCGCGTTGCGCGGGGCGGTGCGCCTGACTTCGGTGCCGTGGCTGATCGAGGCGGCGCTGTTGCCGGTTTTGCCCGGCTGGCAGTTGGAACGGCCCGCCATCGCCATGTCTGCGACAGGCGGGCATGACAGCGTCAACCTGCTGCACGGAGAGGCTGACATCGCGCTGCGCCTGGCGCGGCCCGAGACGGGCGGCGACGTCATCGCCCGCAAGCTGTGCGATGTGCCGTTCGTGGTCGCAGGGGACGGCCCGGAATGGATCGGCTACGTGCCCGAGATGCAGCACCTGCCCCAGGCGCAGTGGACGCAGGACAACGGTCTGCCGGTCGGCTTGCGCCTGTCGGACCAGATGGCGGTCTGTGCCGCGGTCCGGGCCGGTCTTGGCCGCGCGTGGGTGCCGCGCTGTCTGGGGCTGTCCCCGACGGGGCCGGAGGTGCGCACCCGGCCCCTGTGGTGCCTGACCCATCCGCGCACCCGCCACGCGCCCGCGTTGCGCGCGGTGGTGGAGACGCTGTTGCCCCTTGTGGTGGCCAGAGTGGCGCAGTAGCCAAGGCCATGACCTATCCCGACCTGATGATCCTGCGCCATGGCGAAACCGAGTGGAACCGCGAGGGCCGTATGCAGGGTGAACGCGACAGCCCCCTGACCGATCTGGGCCGCGCACAGGCGGCTGCTCAGGCGCGGCTGTTGGCGGCACATGCGCCGGATGATTGGCCTGTGTGGTCCAGCCCGCAGGGGCGCGCATTCGAGACCGCGAGGATTGCCCGGCCTGGTCATGACATCATCACGGATGCGCGCCTGGTGGAGATTCGCATGGGGGTTTGGACCGGTGCGCTTCGAACTGACATAGCGCGGCAAGCGCCGCATCTGTTTGACCACGACACGGATCTGACGTGGTACGACCATGCGCCGGGCGGCGAGGGCTTGGAGGCGCTATATGCGCGGACGGGCGCATTTCTGCAGACGCTGGCGGGCCCCGCTGTGCTGGTCACCCATGGCATCACGTCGCGCATGTTGCGCTGCCACGCGCTGGGGCTTGCGCCGGGCGCATTTGCGGATCTGCCGGGCGGGCAGGGGGTCGTGTATCACCTCTCGGGCGGTGTGCAGACCTTGCTGTCAGAAGAGGCTTGAAGCCGGTGCGCGCCTTGCGCTAAGAGGCTGTCAGCGGGTCGTTAGCTCAGTTGGTAGAGCGCTTCGTTTACACCGAAGATGTCGGGAGTTCGAGCCTCTCACGACCCACCATAAACCGGCTGTATCGTTGATCTGACTGTTGCGCGCGGCACAGCGCCCGACCGACGCGCATCGCCTGCGGCGCTGCTCTGGGTCGGGAGTGCGAGCCTCTCACGATCCACCAAAGTCCAACGAATGCCCTGACTTGATGGGTGCGCCCAGCGGACGGCACCACGTGCGCGCGTCCGCTGCGCGGTCACGTTGCGTCTGCAGTGCTAACCTTTCACGACGCTGTTGTCGGGCCGCGGTGAAGGGGGATGTCCACCGAAGGCTGGCCGATGTGTGCGCGAATTTGCACGAATGCCCTGTATTTTTGGATGTTGTGTGCGTCACCGCCTGCGCTATCTTACGAAACAGCCACCACAAAAGGAGCGCCGAGACATGAGTTGGAACCCCGCGCTGGATCCTGATTGCCCGAAGGGCGATGCCGTTGATGCCATTGAGACCGTGATTGTGCCGCGTGCGCGTGATCTGGGCGGGTTCGAGGTGCGCCGCGCGCTGCCTGCGCCCAAGCGGCAGATGGTCGGGCCGTTCATATTCTTTGACCAGATGGGCCCTGCGGAGTTCGTGACCGGCAAGGGGATCGACGTGCGCCCGCACCCGCATATCGGGCTGGCGACGGTCACATATCTGTACAAGGGCAAGATCCATCACCGCGATTCCCTCGGCACCGATCAGTGGATCGAACCGGGGGCGGTGAACTGGATGGTGGCGGGCCACGGCATCACCCACTCCGAGCGCACGGATGGCGAGATCCGCAAGAACCCGCACAACCTTTTTGGCATTCAGACCTGGGTGGCACTGCCCAAGGATGCGGAGGACAATCCGGCGGATTTCCAGCATGCGGCCAAGGACACTTTGCCGTTTCTGGAGGGCGAGGGTAAGGAAGTGCGGCTGATCCTTGGCGATGCCTGGGGCGAGAAGGCACCGGTGGAGACGTTCTCCGAGATGTTCTATGCCGACGCGGTCCTTGAGGCGGGTGCGCGTATCCCGCTGCCTGACAACCATGAGGACCGGGGTGTCTATGTGGTCGACGGGTCGGTGACGGTCGCGGGCGAGACCTATGATGCGGGTCAGATGATGGTGTTCCGTCCGGGCGATGCGATGTCGTTGCAAGCGGGCGCGCAGGGTGCGCGGCTGATGATGCTGGGCGGGGCGACTCTGGAAGGGTCGCGGCATATCTGGTGGAATTTCGTGGCCTCCTCCAAGGAGCGGATCGAGGCGGCCAAGGAGGCATGGCGTGCGGGCGACTGGGCCCATGGCCGGTTCCAGCTGCCCCCCGGTGACGACGATGAGTTCATCCCGCTGCCGGACAAGTGAACGTGCCTGCGGGCGGTGTTTTGCACCCGCGCCCCTTGGCTGATGCGCAGTGCAATGGTTTGCGGTGGGCGTACCGGAAGGAACGGCGCGCATTTCCCGTCGGCTCGGAGGGTCGGCGGGCCATTTATTTGCAAAACCGCGCAAAGCCTGCTTGACGCCGTCAAAGTCGCGCCATAAACCCGCGAAACGCAGCGGGCGGTTGTAGCTCAGTTGGTTAGAGTACCGGCCTGTCACGCCGGGGGTCGCGGGTTCGAGCCCCGTCAACCGCGCCA
>NZ_CANKXW010000012.1 GCF_947487805.1 uncultured Tateyamaria sp.
GTCCGCGCCGATCAGCGGCTGAAAGCGACCCTCCTGCGGGGCCAGAACCTGCAGCGCGTCCCTGAGTTCTGACAGGCGATCAAGGTCGCTCTGGGCGAGATCCCGGCGCGACTGATCAATCCGGGCCTGAAGCGGATCCACGGCGTCGCTCGCGGCCAGCTGAATTTCCGCCTGCCGCAGCTGGGCCGTGACCAACCGTGCACGCGCATCTGCCAGCGGATCGGTCAGTTGTGCAACCTGCACCTGCGCCCCCGCCACATCATGGCCCGACGCCGCCATGTCGGTCAGCCACCCGCCCGTACGGGTCATCACGCGTGTCTCGCCGGGTGCCACCACGACCCCCCACGCGATGGAGGCATCGGGCACGGGGATCACCACCAACGGCCCTGCAATGGTTGCGACCAATGCTGCCGAGGCGACAAAGGCGCGCTTGCGGCGCGTCTCCAGTTCGGCGGCGCTGGCGAGGTAGACAATCGCCTTGAGTATCGGCAGCCCGATCATCAGGATCACCGACCAGATCGCCAGAGCAATGCCGATGAAAAAGAATTTGCCTGCAACAAACAGCGAGATGCCCAGCATGATCACGGTCCTGTACACAAATGCGAGGACCGCATAACCGAACAGCCACTTCCGCTCGCCCGGCGCGGTGACGGGCGTGCGGGCCGTGTCCAGACGAAACAGGTGCCGGCGGATCAGGTAGGCCAGGTATTTGTTGGACCGCTGACCAAGGTTCGGCACCTCGATCAGATCGCTGAACACGTAATATCCGTCAAAGCGCAACAGCGGATTGCCATTGAACAAAAGCGTGGATACCCCGCCGATCAACATCACGTTGAACATCAACGCGCGGGCCATGCCGGGTTCCATCTGGGTCCACGCGATCAACGCGCAGGAGGCCACCGCAAGTTCGACCATGATCCCTGCGGCACCCACCACGATCCGCTGACGTTTGGACGGGAAACCGATAGCGGCAGAGGCATCGACATAGGGCACCGGCATAAACACGAGGAACATGACACCGACCTCGCGCACCTGCCCGCCCCAATGCTTGACCGCGTATCCGTGCCCCAGCTCGTGCAAGAGCTTGACCAACGGATAGGCGATCAGGAGCAGCGCAATCCCATTGCCCGACAACACCCGGTCCACCAGATTGCCGGTCAGTGCCTGCCAGTGGATTCCGGCAAGCACCGTCCCGTAGACCAACAAGGCAAGCCAAGCGAGAAAGCCGATCCATGTGAACATGAACCGCACCAGCGGCATCGTTGCGGTGATAAAGCCGTCGATGGCAAAAAGGGGCACCTTGACGCCTAATGGATTGCGCATCGATTGCATCATCTTCTTGCGGCGCATGGTGCTGTCACGCTCGGCGATTTCCTCGAGATCGGGAATCCGGTCGGTGGTCAGAACGCCCGCCACATGCAGCTGTGAAAGCAACTGCACGATCTCGTCTTGTGTGGGTGCGTGAACGCCAAGGCGGTCCTCTCCGATTGTTGCGATATCTTCGAGTGTGCGACGCCCATCCATCAAACCGATCAGCGCGTAAGCCTCGGGCGAAAACCGAAAGAACTTGCCGCCTGTCGGGTCCTCCATCACGTACCAAAGGGCACCGCGAAAATACTGGCGGTGCAAAACCACATGGGGACGCAACACGGGCCGCAAACCTGCCACTTGCGCCCAGATTGCGGAATATGGCGCGGGGCCGGGCGTCATGGCAACCAGCGCCACGTGGCAAGCCGCAGCCAGTTGACGAAATCCTGCGTCCACACACGCACGGTCAGGCGGTCCTCGATAGCGACCCGCGCGACCCCTTCCATACCGGGCAGCAAGACGTCCGGGCCCACGTCGTCAGATGTGCTCAGGCGCGCCTCCAGTGCGAACCTGTTGCCGCCATCCTCGGGGGCTGCGACGGACAGAATACGCTCGACCTCGAACGCGAATGTCTCGTCCGGGCGCGAGGCAAAGCGGACGCGGCCCCCCTGCCCCGGTTCCAGCGCGGCGATGTCACCCTCTTCGACGGACAATCGCAGACGGTAGTCATCCAGTGGCGCGACCACGAACAACTCTTCGCCGCGGGTCACGGCAGCGCCCAATTCCTGTGACCGGTCGCCCGACACGACGACGCCGTCAAAAGGAGCGGTCAGTGCCGTTCTTGCGATCTGTGCGCGCAGCAGGTCGATCTGTGCCGCCGCCTGTGCGATCTGTGCGCTGAGCAACGCCTCGTCCGTACGCCGTCCACGGGCAGTTGCCGCGTTTCGCTCGATCTCGCGTTCGGTCAATTCGGCCTCTGCTGCCAACAGCTGGAGCCGCAGGTCGCGATCGTCCAGTTGTGCCAGGACCTGCCCTGCCTCGACCCTGTCGCCCGGTCGCACCGTCTGGCCCACCAGATAACCGTCGAAGGGGGCGGAAATGATCCGTTGTACGGTGCCTTCAAGACGCGCGTCCGACACCACTTCGAACGCGGTGCGCGCCGTCGCCGCCCAAAACACAAACGCGGCAAGCATCAGAAACGTGAGCTTTGCCCCCAAGCGTGCAGGCCCGAAAATCGCGCCGAGCGTGCGCCCGATAGACGCAGCCAAGCGCCGTGGCCAGCCGCGATCCGCCAACATTTTCTGGCGCAGGATCGGGCCGATCAACGCACCGATCCCAAGCGCGAGGTCGCGACGATCGCGGCCAAACCCGTCGGCGTCGCGATGTTCAAGAAGACACGCGCCAATCACCTCGCCATTGGCATCGGCCAGTGGCAGGGTCAGAACGGACATTGCGCCCTGCTGCCTGAGCAATTCGCCATGGCTGCGGGACACGCGGGTGTCTTCCTGTGCGTCGGCATCCCGCGTGGCCTTTCGCAGGATCACGCCGCCCTGATCGAGACATTCCAACATGGCGCGCCGGATCAGCTGGGCCAGCGCCAATTGCGTCCCGACATCTGCCGTGTGCGACACGGCGACAATCTTGAGCGTCTTTCCCCGAAACAGGCCGATCGACACCCGGTCGCAGTCGAGCCCGGCCGCAGTGGCGGTTGCGGCGGCCATGGCGGCGGTGCGGTGCCCGCGCGCCTCAAGGAGTTCGACCAGAACATCGATGGCGGCTTGTCCGCGGTCCCGTTCAGCTGCGGTGGCGTGTTCGCGGTCCCGCGCATCGCGCAGCTCGACCCATCCGCCGCCCCATTGCAAACGCCGCAGGGCTTGGCGTGCCTCTTGCTGTGAGGCCCCGTCGATGCGCATCAGGGCCGCGCCCAGCAACCGGGTATCGTCAAGATATGGGTAGCAGATGCAAACTGTGCCTTTGCCATTGTCGCGCAGAACCGCCCGTTTTTCCGCAATGGCACGTTCCGCCGTGGCGCTCATTTCCTTGTCGATGACGGCGTCGACGGGCCAGATTGCGCGCGGCACCATTGTCAGTTCCGGCCCGTCATCCGGCAGGATCAGCGCGGCCTTGGAGACCGTGCCAACCAGTTGGCATTGCAGCGTCAGCCACGCGTTGGCAAAGGCATCCGTCGGCGTACTGGGCCGCAACATAGGCCACAGGGCACGGTCCAGCACCGCGGCCTGATCATCGGTGTCGGCCTGTCCGTCCGGAGAGGGTTCCAAAAGATCGCCCTGCGCGCGCGTTGTCATCTGAGGTGATCCAAGTTTCACCCGCCGAATGTGACGGTCCCGAACTATAGGCAGCGCAGCAAAGGTTTGGGAACCCGTTTTCCCGTTGAGTGCGGGTGCCTGTTAACAGCTGTTAACTCGCGCATTCCGTTACGACATGTGGTAGGGTAGGGGGGTGGCGTCCGCGACGGGTTGTGAAATTTTCTTGACTTGGGCAGGTGAATCAATGCCTATCGTCTCCAAGTTGCGCAAATAAGCAACAAAGAGCAGGAAAAGAGCAACCATGTTTCAGACGGCACCGATTTCGGCAGAGTCCCAATCCGATGTGACAAGCCAGATGGCGGAGCGGCTCAAGACCGCGCTTACCACCCATCTTGAACAGGTCTATGCGCCAGATCAACGCAAGACTTTGAGACTATTCAGCGCAACAGAGACTGCTGAGCTGTTGGGCGTGTCCGGGCAATTCTTGCGGAAATGCCACAGCGACGGCACCTTGGCGGAACCGGCGGTCAACAAAGGCGGGCGCCGATCCTATTCGGGTGATGAAATCTGGTCCATGCGGCAGGCACTTGAGGCCGGCTCGCGCACCAAGGGCAAATACCTGCCCGGACGCCGCGAGGGTGACTCACTGCAGGTCATCCAGTTGATGAACTTCAAGGGGGGGTCGGCCAAGTCCACGGCGACGATCCACTTGTGTCACTATCTTGCGCTAAACGGCTACCGTGTGCTGGCCATCGACCTTGATCCGCAGGGCAGTCTGACCGGCTTTTGCGGGCTGCAAACCGAGCTCGAATTTGACGGCCCGACGATCTACGACGTGCTGCGTTACGAAGATCCGCTGCCGATGACGGATGTGATCGTGGATACCTATTTTCCTGGCCTCGACCTGGCCCCAGCGCGGTTGATCCTGAGCGAGTTCGAAACCGAAACGGCCGTCAACGCGGGGCGGGGTGCGGCGTTCTTCGAACGCTTGTCGAACGCCTTGGCGCCGGTGGAGGATCAGTACGACATCGTCGTCATCGACAGCCCGCCGTCGCTGGGGTTTCTGACGCTGACGGGCCTTTTTGCGGCGACGTCCGTTCTGGTTCCGATGACGCCCAGCATGCTTGATCTGGCGTCCACTCAGCAGTTCATCGAGATGACCTCGGCCTACCTGAGTGTGATCGAGGACACCGGCGTACGCATGGATCACGACTTCTTTTCCTTTTTGATCACAAGAGATGACCCGAGCGACATTCCCAGCCAGCAGATCGTATCGCTTATGCGTGCATTGTTTCAGGACCGGATCATTCCATCGACCGCGCTGCGCAGCACGGCCATTGCTGATGCGTCAATGCTCAAGATGTCGATCTATGAGGTCGCCCGGGCGGACATGACTCGCAGCACTTATGACCGGGCAAGGTCAAGCATGGACGCAGTAGGCGGGGATGTCGCGCGATTGGTCCAATCGGCATGGGGGCGCTAGCTATGGCACTCGACAAGAACAAGACCGGCATCATGGCGGCAATATCGGCCGCGACCGAGGGGATGGCCGAACCCAAGGGCGCATCGGCAAGCGCGCGGGCGCATCGCACCTTACCCAAGGGCACGGTGGGGTCTGTGCGCGCAGGTCTGGGTGGCATTCAGTCAATCGAGACGTCGGTGATCCTGGCGTGGGGGCCGCAGGACAGGCTGGCGCTGACGCAGGCAAATGCACCGGTGGGCGATGATGTTCTGGACCTGATGGAAAGCATCAAGGCCAGCGGTCAGCAGGTGCCTGTCTTGCTGCGCCCCGCGACAGACCGGGACGGCCAGTTCGAGGTGATCTATGGACGGCGGCGCGTGATGGCCTGCGACGCGCTTGGTATCCCGGTCAAGGCGTTGATCCGAACGCTGGATGATGGCGAGGCGCTGATCGCAAAGGGGCTGGAAAATGCGGGACGGCAGGATCTCAGCTTTTACGAACGTGCGCGCTTTGCGCTGGCGATCCTTGCGCAGGGCCACAGCCGGGAAGAAGCGCAGCAGGCGCTGTCGATCAGCAAGCAAAGCCTGTCACAGTTGGAACGTGTGGCCCGTCTGATCCCGGACGCAGTCGGCGTTGCAATTGGCCCAGCCCATGGGGCAGGGCGCCCGAAATGGATGCAACTTGCCGCGGCGTTCGAGGCCGGGCAGGTGACGGACGCCGTGATGTTGAAGGTGATCGGAGGCTTGCCCGAAGACGTACCGTCGGACCTGCGCCTTCAGGCGGCGCTGGATCATCTGGCGCGTCGTGGCACCCGTGACGTGCGCCCGGCGGAGCGACATCCGATCGCAGGATCGGTGATCAAGTCGACCAAGTCGGCGGTAACGGTGACGGTCAAGCGGGCAGGGGCCCCGGACGGATTTGCAGATTGGTTGGATCGGAATATCGATCGTCTGCTCGAGGAATCCTACCAGACATTCAAAAGCGAAGCTGGAGGATAGGCCGGTTAACAGCTGTTAACTGGTGCATTGAGGCCATGAGCAACACAGGAGGATAACGCAAAAAGAAACCCTCGAAACCGGAGTTCCGAGGGCTGCAACGCCAAGGCGCTGATTGTTTTCGCACTTCAATCCTAGCAGTCCCCGAATCACCGCACAATGAAAAACGCCCTTGGGCGAACGGGTTTTTATTGCGTCGACAGGATATGAGACAATGTATCGACGCCCCAAAGGGGACACCCGCGGCCAAACCGTCGCGGAACAATAACGGTTTGCCTTCGCAGCGCCCGACAGGCTGGCGCAAGATGACGGCAGAGCTTGGTATTGCCGAGCAATTTGCGCGTGAGGGCGCTGATATTGCTGTGCCAAAAACCCGCGCCTTTGTCGCGGTCAAGCGTGTTGGTGTGCATATCGGGCTGAAAGCCAGCGACCTGATGCTGCTTGATACGCTGGGGGCGTTCACACAGCCGCAGGACTGGGAAGAGGGCAGGCGGCCCGTGGTCTGGATGTCCAATGCATTGCTGATGGAGCAGACAGGGTTTTCCCTGTCGGCTCTCAAGCGTCACCTGCGCAGGTTGGTGGCCATTGGCGTCGTTGCCTTTCGTGACAGTTCGAACGGCAAACGCTGGGGCCGGCGCGACGCCGAAGGGCATATCATCGAAGCATATGGTGTCGATCTGTCGCCTTTGGCGGCGCGTGCGGAAGAGTTCGAGAGCCTTTATGCCGAGGTGCAGGCGGAGCGGGCCTTGTGCCAGTCCCTGCGGCGCCAAATCACGGTTACGCGCCGTATGATCCGCGCAAGGCTGGACGCCGCACTCAATGGCGGTCTGCGCGGTGCCTGGGGCCAGTTCATTGCGCGGTTCGAGGGGCTGCTGACCCAGTTGCCGGGACCTCGGACGCCGTCTGCGGCACTGGCCGATATTTTGGACCTATTCCGAGTGCTTCTGGCCAAGGTGGACGCTGCATTTCTTGGGGAAACCGAGTGTGCAAAACCCACCAAGCCAGTTGATCAACAACAAGATATGAACCCCACAGGGGTCATAAATGGCCCCCATATACGAACTACAAATGAACTCCACACTGTAGAAAGTAACTGCTTAGAAACTAAGCCCGTTGAGGCCGGAGCGCCCAAAGACGATTGCAGGCGCAAATCTGATCTGGATCTGCCAACAATCATGCAAGCATGTCCCGAGTTCACGACATGGGCCCGGACGTTGGCGGGATATCTTAAGACTTGGGATGATGTGCATAGGGTTGCAGGTCAGTTGCGGCCGATGATTGGCGTTTCGGAACAGGCCTGGGACATGGCTCAGGACCGAATGGGCTCACAGACAGCCACTATCGCGATGATCCTTGTGTTCGAGAAACACTGTACCGGCGAAGTCACGTCACCCGGTGGATATCTGCGCGGAATGGTCGAGAAATACAAAGCAGGCGATTTGCACCTTGAACGCAGCTTTTACGGCCGCCTAACGGCGAGGGCGGCATGAGTAGGGCAGGGGATGTGCGGAGAAAACCGAGCTTTATCTCCGCAAGGAGTGCGGATAAAAGCGGTGCAATCTCCGCATTTGCATGGTAAACAGCGCAAAAGGTGCGGATATTATGGCTTATATTCACGAACACTCTGATTGGCCCAACTTTCGTTGGGATCGCTCGGGCCTGTCCGTGAAACTGGCCGACATTCGGCACCGGCAGGGGCGTTTGCTCGGTCGGATGGAAGGTCTCGGCTTTGATTTGCGGAGCGAAGCATCGATACGCACATTGACCAGCGATGTCATAAAAAGCAGTGAGATCGAGGGCGAGGTACTGGACCGCGACACGGTTCGGTCGTCCATCGCCCAACGGTTGGGTCTGGAAACTGTTGGTACGACCGCATCGGATCGACATGTCGACGGCGTGGTCGACATGATGCTGGACGCCACCCAGAACCATGCAGAACCGCTCGATCCGGATCGTTTGTTTGGCTGGCATGCCGCCCTGTTTCCCACGGGTCGCAGCGGAATTTCACGCATCACCGTCGGCGCATGGCGGCCCGGACCGATGGAAGTGGTGTCCGGGCCATACGGGCGGGAGCGTATCCACTTCGAAGCGCCCGCCGCGTCACGCCTGCCTTCCGAGATGTCGCACTTTTTCGACTGGTTTGGGATGCCGCCCAAGACGGACCCGGTGATTCACGCTGCGATCGCGCATCTTTGGTTCGTCACGATCCACCCATTTGATGATGGCAACGGGCGCATTGCACGCGCGATTGCCGATATGGCACTGGCCCGCGCCGAAGGAAGCCCGCAGCGGTTTTACAGCATGTCCACGCAAATCCGACAGGAGCGGACGGCCTACTACGACCAATTGGAAACCACCCAGAAAGGTGATCTGGACGTCACCCCATGGTTGACCTGGTTTCTGGATTGCTTGGGGCGTGCCTTCGACGGATCAGAGGACATTTTGCAGTCGGTTTTTCAGAAAGCACGCTTCTGGGAGCAGCATCGCCATGACCGTTTGAACGACCGCCAACGCGATATGTTGAACAGGTTGCTCGATGGCTTCATAGGCAAGCTGACGACATCCAAATACGCCAAGGTGCAAAACTGTTCTCAGGATACCGCGTATCGCGACATCAACGAGTTGATGGCTTTGAGGGCGCTGAAAAAGGATCCTGCCGGTGGGCGCAGCACAAGCTATTCGCTTGTGTTAGAGCCTGTTCAGCAGTGATGCGGTCATCCCATCGGGATGAAATTGTCCCTGTAGAAGCGATACCAGTTGTCGCCCATGATCCCGGCGACTTCGGTGTCGTTCAGCCCCGTGGCCTTTAGACCGGTCTCGATGTTGTCGAAATCGCGGTTATCCTTGAACCAGCTGGGCATGGGCGGAAATCCCGGCGCCGCGGCGGAGCCTTCGCCATAGTCGATCTCCTTGCTCCACCGGCCCACGCGCATCCATTCGACTACGCTATCTGGCTGATCCTGGCAAAGATCCGTGCCGATCCCAAGCACCTCGGGGCCGAAGGTCTCGGCCGTGCGCGCGATCATCTCGCAAAAGTCCTGCAAGCTGCAGTCGGATTTGCCGCGCAGGTGATGAGGATAGACGGAAAACCCCAGCATACCGCCATTTTGCGTAACGGCGCGGATCACGTCGTCTGTCTTGTTGCGCAGGGCAGGGGCCCAGCTGTGCGGGTTCGCGTGGGTGATCGCGATCGGCCTCTCCGAGATATCGGCCGCTTCGATCGTCGAGCGGTCTGCCGAATGGCTCATGTCGATGACCAGCCCGACGCGGTTCATCTCCTTGATCACCTGCCGACCCATGCGGGTGATGCCGGTGTCCTCGGCCTCGTAACAACCCGTCGCCAGCAGGGATTGATTGTTATAGGTCAGCTGCATGAACCGCGCGCCGAGCGTGTGGACGATTTCCACGAGGCCGATGTCATCTTCGATCGGGCTTGGGTTCTGAAAGCCAAAGAAAATCGCCGTCTTGCCCTCGGCACGGGCGCGGTCCACGTCGCTGGCCCACTGCCCCTTGAGGATCAGGTCGGGATATTGCTCGAACCAGCGGTTCCAGCGTTCAAAGTTCAGGACTGTTTCGCGGAAATTCTCATGATAGGCGATGGTGACATGCACCGCATCCACGCCGCCCGCCCGCATTTCGCGAAAGATTTTCTCGGACCAGTTGGCATATTGCAGGTTGTCGATACGTATCACGATTGAGCTCCGAAGCCGTCAATTCCGGTGAAAAAACCGTAGCCAGGCAAAGCATGACCCCGCCTCGCGGCACGGCAGGTATACTTGCGCGGTTGCAAAGATACGACCCCGAAACATAGAGCAATAATGGTAATTATGTAAAATATCGGCGTGCGGTATCTCTGCCCGCACGCCTTGGACGGCTCAGGCGCCCTCTTCACTCGCGGCATCTTCGACCGGCGTTTCCGCTTCGGGATCTGGTGCCGGACCACCGGCGGCCTTGGCCAGCAATGGTTGCAAATTATTGAGCGATTGCAGATGGATAAACAACAGTTCCAATTCGTCATTGCGCAACATGCGTTCCAAAGTTTCGCCTGTCAGCGCCTTGAGCTTGTCACGGTTGATGGCACTGAACCCGGACAGACGGCCGGGCGACCCGTCCGGCATGGTGTATTGCGCCTGCATCGGTTCGAGCAGATCCAGCTCGCGGATTGCCTTGCAGAATGCACGCGTCCGAACGAACTGGGCCTGATACTCGCGCATGAAATCCAGCACCTGGTTCAGATAGGCCGTACGTTCACCACGGCTGTCGAACAGCCGTTCGCCTTCACCGTTGGTGTTGAGGCCGTCAAATTCTTCGTCGACGTAGAGGGTAAAGTTCTCGGTGTCTTCCGTCTGGCCAAAAACGAAAGGATAACGGCGCATGAATGCGGGCACGTATCGGCCGGTCCAGCGCCCCTCGTCATCGACATACAGGTTTTCCTTGTCGCGGAAACCGAGGATGACAACCGGGATCACTTCGTCGCCTTCACCGGCAAAAACGATACAGCTGTCTGATGCTGCTGCGCGAAACTCTGCGGCGACCAACGGTACGGAATTTACTTCCGCGGCGTAGGAGAAAGTGCCATCGCTGCGCAGCGATGTGTCCTTGTGTTTCGAAGCGGAAACCGGCACTGCGTTGCGATAGAACAGTAGTTGAGTCTGCACGTAGAACTCCTTGATATTGCGGCGTTGTTGGGCCCTAATGGACCGTATATTCAAGCGGGGCCGATCCGGCCGCGACCTTACGTCAGCTTGGCAAGGAAATGCCCAATTGTCCAATGTCCATTCCCTCCGCTACTCCTTAATTTCCGGTGTTGCGGCATCTGTGACTCTGTTGACAACGCCTGTTTCCTCCGAAGAGGTGCGCAGCTGTGTGATCGTACCGAGCGCGGTCGTGGATCTGTCGGTGGCACAGCCCGGTGTTGTGCGTCACGTGCATGTCGGTCGAGGCGACACGGTGTCGAGCGGGGATGTCTTGGTCGAGCTGGATGACAGCGCCATCGCCGTCGAGATCGCAGTGGCCGAACGGCGCGCAACGGATGAAACACAACTGTCCGGCGTGGCCCAACGGGTCGAGGTTCTGGAGGCACAGCTGGGCCGCATGCGCGATTTGACCGAACGTGCGCTTGTGCGTCAGAACGATCTGGACCGGCTCGAAGATCAGTTGCTGGCCCTGTATCAGGAGCGTGATCGCCTGATCGCGGTCAAGGATCTTGCGGCATTGGATCTGGAGCGTGTCAAAGCGCAGCTGGCCCAGCGGATCCTGCGGGCACCCACGGACGGTGTCGTGACCGCGCGGATCGTCGACCCCGGCGAATACGCGTCAGAGCAACGGCCCGTTTTGACGATTGCGACGCTTGATCCGCTCCATGTCGAGGTGTTTGTGCCACTGTCGCTGCGCGGCCGGGTTGCCGTGGGTGATACGGTGGACGTATTGCCGGATGTCGGCGGTACCGAAGGGTCGGAGCCTTTGACCGCCACGGTCGAGGTCATCGACCGTGTGTCGGATGCCGCGTCCAGTACATTTGGTGTTCGACTACGCCTGCCCAACCCGGATCGCGTCCTGCCCGCAGGTGTGCGTTGCCGCGTGAACATCTGACGGCACAAGCGGCCCCATCCACATCCGCAGCGTCCGAAGGCGCTCCGTCAGGAGCGCCCCGTGGTTATTTGCGATCTTTGTCCCGTCCCTTGGCATTGCCCGGGTGTGTTGTCCAAACCGGGTGCACCGAAGGTTGGGCAGCGGGCGTCGGATTGATGACGGGCACAGGGGTATAATCCCAATCCACCGCGCCGTCCGATGTACCGGTGGCCATCGCGTTGATCCCGTCTTGTGGATCTGCCGCTTCGTTTGCGGGTGCGGGAACGACGATCACTGCGTCGGGGGTCGCGTCTTCGACAAGAACTTCGGCGGCTGCGGGTGCAACATTCATCACTTCCTCGGTGATCCAGGATGCGTCTTCTTCTGCACCGATGGACAGGGTCAACGCGTCAAGGGTGACCGTCGAGGTCGGGCTTTCACCCGGAGCCACGATAAAGTTCAGGTCGTCGGGATCGGTCGCTTGTGGCGCGGGTTCGATACCGCGGCCATCACGTTTGCCGCCACCGATGTTCCCGCTTTGCTTCCCAGCGGGGCTACCGGTGTTGTTCTGCCACAACCCGCTGTCCTGGTCGGCCAGGCCAAGCTCTCCGTACGGTTCGCCCATTTGATCCGAGTCGCCAAACGCGGCACGGGTCGGATCTGCGCCATCACTTTCCGCCACGGCGAGAATATGATCGATGACCCACGGCGCGGGCGCCCGCACAATGGTCCACGCGCCGTTGGGCGCAAAGGGTACGACGAATTCATTATACTCGCCTGCCCAATCGATCATCCGATCATGCGAGGTGTTGGCAATCAACAGGTCACGACCGCCGCCGCCATAGGCAAGGTCACCGTAACCCGAGATCGGTGTGGTTGCCGCATCTGGGGCATTGTTTGCACCGCCGGCAGTGGTCAGATTGTCGTCAAGGTTCAGGATATCCGTTCCGAGACCACCCCAGACGTTGTCACGCCCCGTGCCGCCCATCAGCCAGTCCGCACCGATGTCACCAAAGATCTTGTCGTCGCCATCGCCCTTGGCCCACTCGCGGGACGTTGGCGTCAGCTCACCTTCGGTGTGGTCAAAGTTCAGGACAGACCCTTCGATCCGCACCAGCGCGTTGGTGCTGTCATAGTACCCATCCGGCGCCACCAGACGACCGGTTGCCGGATCAATCATCGGCCGCCAGTCACTGGGTGCATCATAGAACTCGGCCAGGGCCTCGGCACCGGAGATGCCGTCATTGCCCGCGCCGCCGTGCAGGGAATCGTCGCCCAAGCCGCCATAGATGAGGTCGTCACCGCCCAGATCCCATGGTTCCAGATCGACGGTTTTGTTGATTTCGCCCAGCGGGTTCAGAATTGCATGGAATGCCCGCGCGTTGGTTGTGACAATCTGTTCGGTGCGCGCCGTGGTCAGGTTGATCAGAGCCTCGGTCCAGCCGTTGCGGCTGGTGAGAATCTTGCCGTCATCTCCGAGAATGCCGTCATTGCCGGTTCCGCCGGAAATCCAGTCATCACCCGCGCCGCCGATCACGTCGTCGTCCTGGGCTCCGGCATAGACCGTGTCATCACCGCCTTGGCCGTGGATGATGTCATTGCCGCCTTCACCATGGATCAGGTCGCCGCCGCCGATGTCGGTCGCCGCGCCGCCCGGAGTATAGGCGAGGTATTCGACCGCCCGCACCTGCACCCGTTCGGTGGCATCGGTGCCGGTGATATCCCACGCATAGTTCAATGCGGCTCCGTCCAGCACAATCCGGTAGATCGTGCCGTTGTCCCCGAGGATGACATCCGCATCACGGGCATAGCGGTCGTCGCCGCCGGTCCCCATGCTGTTGCGATCCAGATCCTGTGACGTGCCACCAAAGATGGTGTCGGCGTCATCGATGAGCCGTTCGCCATCGGGGTCGCCACAGCTGTCGCCCAGGAACAGCAGCGAAGAGCCACCGATCAGGTCATCCTGGCCCAGACCGCCGATGATCAGATCCGATCCGCCACCGCCTTCGATGTAATCGCCACTGTCGCTGGCCGCGCCGGTTTCGATAGCCACGGGCCCGCCAATTGCGTCAAAGTCGATTGCACCATCGCCCAGAACCGTGTCTGCGCCGCGCTGACCAAACAGCCGATCCGCATCCGCGCCACCCGCGATCAGGTCATTGCCCCAAGTCGTGCGGCTCGCATTTTCGGAATGATCCAGCAAGCTGATGTCGCGGCCCTGGCTGCCAAAGGGGTTGGTCTGCCATACCTGATCCACATCGGCCGTGTAGCCTGCTGTAAAGAACCCGGTTTGCGGATCAAGCGTATACAGCGTCTGTCCCATGAGGGTGCGCGTGCGCTGATCGAGGTTGTCCGCGCGTCTCAGGATCTCGGCATTGTCGCCCGCAACCACATCGTCGCCCGCGCCGCCATCGATGGCATCATCGCCATCGGCACCTTCACAGACATTGTGCCCGCCAATCAGGTCGTCCTGACCGTCACCGCCGGAAATCAGGTCGCCGCCCTGGCCGCCCACAGCAATGTCATCGCCGAGTCCAAGGATGATACGGTCATCCCCGCCGCCATCCAGCGTTCCGATATCGCGCGACGTGAAGGTAAACGGCAGATCCGCCGCGGTTGTCAGCGGCAGTTGCGACAGGTCAATCGCCCCGTCTTCGAGCCGTTCCAGCCCGCCGTGATCGCCAAAGGCCAGATCGTTGCCCGCGCCTGTGACAATCAGGTCGGAACCTGTCCCGCCAAAGACCGCGTCATTGCCGTCGCCGCTGTCGATGATGTCGTCGCCGCCGTCCAGCGGTGCGATCGTGTGCACCGCATCAAGACTGGACACGTCGCCATCAACGTCACGCAGCACGGCACCGGCATCGCCAAGCACGATATCCATGCCCGCGCCGCCGAGGATCGTATCGCCATCCGCGCCACCCAGCGCGATGTCGTTTCCTGCGCCCAGCGTGATCGTGTCCGCCCCGCCCTTGTCTGTGTCGATCGATGTCGCACGTGCCAGAGCGCCCGCGGTGAACAGCAACCGGCCAAAGTCACCAAAGGCCAGATCATCACCATTGCCGGTGTCGATGTCATCGCCGCCGGTGCTACCCAGAACCATGTCATTGCCGTTGCCGGCAACAATCGTGTCGCCATCACCGAACACCGCGTCCGAGGTTTCTACCGTCAGCAGCCTGCCACCACTGAGAATGACAATCCCATTGTCGCCGAGAATCAGATCGCCGCCCTCGCCCGCATTGACGTTGTCTGCACCAAAGCCCGCCAGCACGATGTCATCGCCATTGCCCGCGATGATCGTGTCATTGCCGCCTATGCCCGGCGTCGCGGTCTGGAACAGCTGTACCACTTGAGCGCCGGGTGTGAATGTCACCAAGCCGCCATCGCCCGCGATCAGGTCTTCGCCGTCGCCCCCGTCGATCTGGTCGCCGTCTTCGCCGCCCATCACGATATCGTCGCCGGTGCCACCTGAAATCGTGTCCGCCCCGCCATTGCCTTTGTCCATGAACCGGGTTTCGGCACGTGTGACCAGCCCGCCTGCCAGCAGGACTTCGGCGTGATCGCCAAAGACGAGATCATTTCCGGCATCGCCCTGGATCAGGTCGCCTGCCGAACCACCAAGGATGAGGTCATCATCCGCGCCGCCCGAAATTGCATCCGTGCCGCCTGTGGTCGCCATTTCGTCAATCGTGACAACGCGCGTGATCGCGCCATCCGTCCACCGGACAAGGCCATGATCACCGTGCACAACGTCTTTGCCGTCCTCGCCAAAGATGCTGTCATCGGCAGCACCGCCAAGGATGACATCGCCACCCGTGCCACCGCGGATTGTGTCATTGCCGCCCGTGGTCGCCGCCGCATCGGTTGTACGTGCTGTTTGCAAGGCACCGTTGCTGATGAGGATCGCGCCAAAGTCGCCGATCACCACGTCGGTTCCTCCACCTGCGCTGATATCGTCGCCATCCGCGCCACCAAGGATCAGGTCATCGCCGTCCTGACCTTCGATCTGGTCGGCCCCGCCAACTGTCGGCGCAGTGGTCGTGACTGCCGTTGCCCCGGCTGTTCCCAGTACCTTGAGAAGACCCGGCTGCAGGATGCGGCCATTGTCGCCAAAGATGATGTCGTCGCCCGCTCCGCCGCGCAGAGTATCTGCGCCTGTGGCACCATCGAACGTGGTTGTGACGCGTGTGATCAGATCGACTTCGAACCGCCCATCGCCATAGATGTGGTCAAGGCCAGCCCCTGCGATCACCAGATCATTGCCGCCACCCGCCGCGATGTGATCGCCGCCGGAGCCACCAAGGATGACGTCCGTACCGCCACCTGCGTCGATCACAACCGTTGTCGTGGTCGCGGAAACATCGATCAGGTCATCGCCATCCGACGGGAAGCTGAACGCGTTCTCGTCGATGCCATCGATGCTGCTGGAATAGCGCAGGCCAGTGGCAGAGGTGTCACCGTAAAGAACAAGCGGCCCATCATGATCAAGCGCCGTCAGGCTGTCATTTCCGCCACCGCCATGGATAGCCGTGATTGCGCCCTGTGCCGTGCTTTCGACGACGAACGTGTCGTTGCCGCGGCCCAACATGACCTCGACGATGTCCATGTCCGTATAGGTGATGCCGCCGGCATAGGTGACCGGGTTGGGTGCACCCGGTTCGCCAGTATCCAATGTCAGCTCACCGCCCATACCAAGTCCGGAGATGTTGTCCGCGGTCAGGCGGCCGCTTGTATCTGCGCTGGTGCCATCAGAGAAGACGTTGACCCGATCGATATCGCCGGTCTCGTCTGTGTCCGGCTCGGGCTGTGTCGGTGGCACATCCGTTTCCGTGGGCAGGATGACAGCGGCAACAATCGACCGGTTCTCTGGTCCGACACCACCGTTCAGCAACAGCGGGCCCTGCACCGCATCGACACGATGCGGGCTGGCCGCAACGGTCAGGATGGGATTGTCCGGGTCGACAGGTGCCAGCCCCGCGATCATCGAGACATCGATCTGGATCGGTTGGTCCCAGTTGGATGCATCAAAGGTCACGGTATTGCCCGAGAAACGCGCATCCGCGCTGCTCAGGATCGTCTGGCCGTCGTCCTGAAGGGTGACAGTCACCGTGCCGACCGGCTGCTTGGACAGTTGGAGCGTATAGCTGTCGGTCAGCCCATCCCCGACGACAGTGTTGCCGTCGCTTTGCGTGACGATCAGGCTGGCGGTTTCGTCGTCCACCAGTTCTGCTTCGATCTCGACCGCATCCGCGTTGAACCCACCTGTCGTGCTGCTGGCACTGAAGGTGATGTCGGCCATACGGTTGCCGGTCTGTGCGCTGTCCTGCAATGCCGAGACGGTAACGGTTTGCGCCACGTTCCAGTTCGCATCCGTAAAGGTCAATGTCGTCGCGCTGACACCGGCGCCCGGATCCGCGTCCAGTGTGACTGTTACGACCTCGCCTGCATCAAGTGCGCGGGATAGAGTGACAGAGACGGTGTCGCCCGCGCCACCCTCGATGGCACGTGTGCCGCCATCGGTCTGCGTGACCACGATCCCGGCCGCGTCATCGTCTCCCACATCGACAGACAGGTTGCCGATGCGCGCGCCGTTCAGGGCGGCGTCATTGGAAATGATGGAATGGCTGATGATGGCGACGGTCGGGCCTTCTTCGACCGTGTCATCGGCGGCTTTAACGAACACGGTGCGTGCGTCGTTCCAATCGGTCGCGTCAAAGGCAACGACCAGCTGCTCGGCCCATGTCACTCCATCGAGCGACACCAGAACACCGCGCGCACCGGCCCCTTGGGCCGAGGACGGGACAGCCGCCGAAACGGTGATCCACGCGCGTGTGGCCGCGTCCGCAGGCAGCGCGGGCATACGCAGCGTATAGCTGTCAAAGAGCCCGCTGCCTTCGCGCACCGACGTGTCCGCGCCAGATGGCGTAATGACGACGGGTGTTTCCGCATCGACCGGTTTGACCAGCAGGTTGACGCCCTGGGCGAGCAAGGTGGCATAGCCTGCGTCCGTGGTCGGATCGGCATTGGTGATATGGTTGATGACGCCGGTCTGTCCGCCGGACTGGGCGGCCACGACAGGTTGGATGACCGACCCGCCGACGTTGAACGTATCGCTTCCGGTGCCACCGATGATCGTGGTGATCGCGTCCGGGTTGGTCGACTGGATATAGAACGTGTCGTCACCTTCGAGGCCATCAACCTCGAGCGATTCCTCGACGCCGGACAGCGTGATCGACAGGCCGGCGCCAAAGACGCCGTCCCTTGTGACGAGGAAGACATCATCGCCTTCGGTGCCGACCGCGATCACGCGGTCAAACCCTGCGCCGCCATCAATATCGACCGGTGCATTCACGTTATAGCGGACTTCGTCATCGCCCGCGCCCGCGTTCAGCTGGGTCTGGCCGACAAGGGAAATGTCGCTGCTGTTTTCCAGCAGGAAGGCGCGCATGAGGAAGACATCATTGCCGTCCTCGCCTTCCATCCGCAATTCAGCGTGGTTGGAGTAGACACGGAACGTGTCATTGCCAACGCCACCATAAAGGACAGTCGCCTGCGAGATCCCGCGGCTGAGCAGTCCCAGCGTGGTGTTGACGGTTGCGATCTCGTCGCCTGGGGCCACGTTCGGCGCCGCGCGGCTCGTGCCAAAGATCTGACCAACCTGGAACGTGTCGTCGCCTTCACCCGCGTCAATCGTCAGCAGGGCAGAGTTGTCGTCGATGACTACCAAGTCATCGCCAAGGCCGGTATCGATGCGCACACGTGCATTGATCGACTGGTCATAGTCGATGCGCTCCAGCGCGTCATTGTAACCACCGGCCCCGTCATCCTGAAGCAGCGCGATAAAGTTGGCGCGAACCAGGACCGTATCGTTGTCGGTGGTCGTGTTGATCGACATCGTGTCGATACCATCGCCGGGCGCGCCACTGTCGGACACGCGGATCAGCACGTCGCTTGTCCCCGTCAGGTCGATCCGAACGTCATCCGATCCGCCCTGTCCGTCGACGGTGAACGCATCGCGCAGACCATCCCGCACCGTTGTCATGGACGGCAGACGGTCGATGAACACCGTGTCGTCGCCGTCTCCGCCCAACAAAAGCGTATTGCCGTCGATCGACTGAACCGCGACGGTAAAGCTGTCGTCCTCGTCGCCGCCGATCATCAGAATGGCAGCGGCGTCCAACACACCCTCAAGCAACATTGTCCCACCGGCCGCATCGCGGTCCAGCAGATCAATGGAGAGCAGCATGGTTTCGCCCGCCACGAACTGAGCGTCCGCTTGCTGCCAAAGGCTGTCGCCGCCCGAGACGGTCAGCGCGTCGGTCGCAGTCAGAACAGACCGTGCCTCGAACGCAGCAGCATCGCCTGCGTGCAGGTCGATGACCTGGGCATCAACCGTGGCGTCATTCTCTACCGTCAGATCCGTTCCGGCGCTGAGTGCCGCGGTACCGCTGGCCTGCATCTGCGAGGACTGCCGCAGTGTCACCGAGCCAGACGCTGTGCCTGTGATGGACGCGCCGGACATGGTTGCGCCGACCCCGTGGAAGACATCCGCAGCGGTCAGCGTGATCGCACCGACGGCTGTCATCGACGAACCCGCACCGGTCGTCAGCGACGTAGCCGCATCCGCGCCGATGGTTGTCCCGGCCGACATCGTGCTTTGTGCGCCGGTCGTGATCGAGGTGTCTGCCGCAAGCTGAATGGAGGTGCCCGCCGACATGTCGCTGCGGAACCCGGTGACAAGCGCCGCGCCCGCATCCACCGCGACACTGCCGCTTGCGGACATCGTGCTGTCCTGTCCGGTGACAATGAATTCTGCGGCCTCGATCTGGATCGCGCCACCTGCGGTCATCTCGCTGCGCAGGCCGGTAGAGACGGATGTGCCGGCGTCCAAGGACATGTTCTGACCCGCCCGAATGGTGCTTTCGGTGCCGGTGGCGATGCTGGTGCCTGCCTGCATGGCCAAGCTTGTGCCAGCTGCCAGGTCGCTCTCCGTGCCCGTGCTGATCGATCCGTTTGCATTGATCGACATGGCGGTGCCTGCAACCACGGAACTGCGCAGGCCCGTGCTGAGGTTGGTGCCTGCGTTCAGAGCAACTGTCCCGGTCGACGAAATCGAACTGTCGGTGCCTGTCTGGATAACGCCTGTTGTCGTCACGTCGATCGCGCTGCCATTCATGTTCGAGGCCGCGCCGGTGGAAACGCTTGTGCTGTTGACCGTCAGGCTGGTGCCAGCATTGAGGTTGGACGAAACTCCCGTTGAAAGCGTGCCGCCGATATTTGCCACGAGCGCCCCGTTTGCCGCCATCGTGCTGTTGGCGCCTGTGGACACGGTCGCGCCGATTTGCGCCGTGATCTGGCCGCCGGACACCAGCGAATTCGCACCTGTAATCAGGTTGGCGGCATTCAGCGTCATGGCACCGAGCGCCCGCACCGTGCTGCTGGTGCCGGTCTGGATGTTCGAGGATGCAACAAGGGTGACCGCGCCTGCGATGGCTTCGATCCGGCCGTTGTCCACGAGGGTGATATTTGCCGGGCTGATCAGAACCACGGGACCCGTGTTGCTGATCACCGAGGCCACCGTCATGCTGTTGGCCGTTTCGGTCAGCCAGATGCCCTGCCCCGCAGAGGCGGTAACCGTGCCGGCACCAGAGAAGGCACTGTCGATTTCAAGTGCATCGCTTGCCGTCCCGATGATGCCGGATGCCGAAATGATCACGGAGTCGGCGCGCACAGCGGCCAGCGACGATGTATCGCCGTCAAGAACCGAGCCGCCGTTGGCGGTCAGTTCGGCATTTGCGCTGGCATAGACGGACTCCACCAGAATGCTGCCCGAACGCGTTTGCAGTTCGGCGTTTCCGGCTGTGGCATCGACATCGCCGACGACCATTGTGCCAGACACTTCAACCAGGTGGACAGAGCGCGCAGTCGCGACATCCAGCCGTGCCGTGTCGAGTTCAAGCAGATCGGATGTGGTCCCGATCGTGCCACCCGTTGCACGCAGGGTCACGTTCGACCCGACGACATCCGCCGCCGCGTCCCCGGTCCCATCAAGAAGCGATCCCTGACCGCTCAGAACGACAGCGCCACCGGCGCGGATCGTTTCGATCCGCATGTCGCCTGCCGTCTCGTTCAACGTGATCGACCCATTCACCGCCGTGGCGGTAACGAGGCCTGGCGATGCGTTCGAACTGTCGATGTCAAAGGCGTCTGTCGCACTGCCGATGTTGCCCAGCCGCGAGATCAGCGTGACATCCCGGGCGCGCACGTCGGTGGCAGAGGTGCCAACACGGTCCGACAGGTTGCCGCCCGCTTCGATCCGCGCCAGCCCGTTCAGCGCCGACACGGAACTGATCGCCATGGAGGACAGACCTTGCGCCAACAGGCGCACGTCGCCCCCGGTCGAGGTGGCATTTAGGATTTCATAGGCCGCTTCGACCGTGTAATCGGTTGCGACCGTCTGGAAAGAGCCGCCGCCTAGATCGGTGGTCAGAACGCGTGTCAGCTTGCCCGCTTCGCCGACAAAGTTGATGTCGTTCCCGGCCGCGAGGTCGAGGCGGATCATGTCTGCCGCCTGCGTGGTTGGCGTCGATGCAAGGAAGCTGGTGTTGGTGCCTTGGATCTTGAGGTGCGAGTCGTTGCCGGCGTGGGCCAGCATGGTCACCGGTGTGCTCGAGATCGTGCCATCGACAAAGTCGCGACCGCGGATCAATTCGACCTCGAACGCCTTGCCGCTGCTGCCGATGTCGCCGCGGTCGGTGATGATCGTGACGGCGGGGATCAAGCGACCCGCATCCATGGTGGCGAACATCTCGCCAGCATCGCCCGCGATCAACTCGACGCCGCTGGCCTGTTCGATGTCGCCGCCCGCGACATAGAAGTCAAAGATGGCGGCCACATTGGCAATATCGTTCAGGAACAGAACGTCAGAGCCCGTATTGGTCGAATTGTTCCGAATGGTGAACTCGGTATAGTCGCCGCCCGCGTTCCGGATGTTGAACCCCGGAATGATGTCAGCCGGTGCAGGCCGTTTGTCGATGACATTGATGTCCGGCTCGCCCGCATTGTCCGAGATCATGTCGACCCGCTGAACGTGCAGGTCACGCGCGGTGTCGTTGATCAGGTGGACACTGTTGAGCAGTTTGGGCAGGTAGATGTCGGCATCACCGCTGACAACCCCGCGGATCAGGCGGATATCGAGTGTGCCGCCCGCGTCGTTGACGATGTCATCAACGAGGATCCGGTCATTGGTGATCGTGGCCCCCACGTTCGAATCTGCCGAAATCGTGCCGTCTGCCAAGACGTGCAACAGTTTGTCCTGTCCATCCCCGAGGAAGATCGAACCGCGCAGGTTCACGGTGTCGTCCGCGTCATCGCCAATGCTGGTAACGGTCGCGTTTTCTTCGAGGAAGGTGACAACGCGCACCAGTTTGACCACCTGTTCGGTCACCCATTCGACAATGGCATCGAGAGGCCATGGCAGCCATTTGGTCACTTGGCGGACCACTTCGACGATGGTCTCAACAAATTCGACGATGGGGCTTGATGCGTCTGCATTGGCGGCTTCGGAGATATTGAGGTCTGATGCGCCGTCAATGTCGACCGCGCGCGTGACCATGACAGCGTCATCCGCCATGTCGACCACGGCCTGGCCATACGCCTTGCCGATGGCCGTGGCGTTTGCGGTTGCCGCAACCGCCGCGTCGGCGTTCGATTGGCCAGTCACGTTGAGCGAGTCGCCGCCCGAGCTGCTGTTGTAATCGGTGGCAAAGCCGTCGACGTCGATATCGATCAGGGCTGCGGCTTCGATCCGGGACGCGCCTTCCATCAAGACACGCGATTGGGCCTTGTTACCGGACGAGCCGATGGCGACTTCGGACAGACCGGTGGCGTTGGAACCTCCAATGGTGACGTTGCTGGTGCCCTGTGCGGTCTGATGACCCGAGATGATGTTGGTTGCGTCGATGTCGACAGTGCGCCCGGCAAGTACGGTGGCCCCATCCCGAAGGATGACGTCTGCATCAAAGGTCGCGATATGCGCATAGGCATAGGCCGCACCGGCAGACAGGAATGCGCCGCCAACGGTCATGGACACGTCCACATCCAGATCCAGCGTGTTGCGCGCGTTAAGCTGAACGTCATTGGATGCGTCGATCCGGGAGTTCGTGCCCAGAATGACATTTGAGTCCGATCCGCCGCTGATGTCGGAGACAGACCCGCCACGGCTGGTGATCGAGGGGATTGACAGGTTGGCAAAATCTCCGGTGAACAGCGCCACCAGAGTTTTCGTCAATTCCTGGCCGGAATTGCCCGACACGTCGGAAATGACATTGGCCATCGTCTCGGCCAGCAGTCGGACATCACGTGCCGACATCGAAGAGTTCGCCCCGGCTTCTGTATTGGCCGTCGTGTTGATCGCGCCCGAGTTTTTGGCAAAAGCACCGGCCACGAGCCCGGCAGACCCGCCAATTGCATTGACGCGCAGCTCGCCAATGGCGAGCGCCTTGATCTTGGCAATGTCGGCGGCCGTCAGCGACGCGCCTGTTCCCAGAATGCCGCGTGCATTAGTCGTCGCGTTCGAGACCGCCTCTGCTGTGCCGCCCGAAATCAGGCCTGCTGCGTTGTTGTTGGCCTTGCCGTCAGCCTCGTTGTAGGCGCGTGCAAGTGCATCGATGTCATCTGTCGCGGAGACTGTCGCGTTGTTGCCAAAGCCTGCCGAGATATTCACGGTCGAGGTGGCGTTCACCTCGGAGGCGGACACGCCGCCTGCCCCGCCAGCAGAGGTGGTGGCCGAGGCACGGGCCGCGTCGCCTGTGCGGCTGGAACCGGTGTCGTTGGTGTTGAACAATGCGTCGACGTCGACACTGCCTGCCGTTGCAGACACGGTTGCGCCGGAAATCGTGGACCCGACCGTGGCGATCGTCGTTGCGTTGGCCTCGGAATTGCCGATGGCCAACAACCCGCCAACCACGCCCGAGGATATGGCGGTGTTCTGCATGACGGAATTGGCCAGCACCCGAATGCTGTCCGCTGAGATGATGTTGGATGCGCCGCCGGTGATCTGCGCCGTGACACTGCGGGTCATATTGGACAGCGTGTCCGCACCGACACCCGCGAGCAACCCGCCGCCACCGGCGCGCGCTGTCGCTTCGGCGTTGGCAGAGTCGAGCGCCTGAAGGATCAGCGCCCCGGTTGCGGTGACGCTTGCCAAGTTGATGGCGGCAGAGTTGGAGCCGCCAAGTGTCGTGCCGGCCACCGATGTCCCTTCGGCCAGGGCGCCGCCCACGGCGGATGTTGCATTGGCATCTGCGCGTGCAACCGACAGGCTGCTGACGTTCACGACTGCGCCGGACACGGTGCCGCCCGACAGCCGTGCTGAAACGGTGTTCTGGTCCACGGCGAGGGCTGTCGACCCTGTCGACCCGACCAGGCCGCCCAGTGACGATTGTGCGTCAGCACTTGCGCCAAGCCCCAGATCGTTCGCCGTGTCTGCCCGCGCCGTACCGTTGCGTTCGACATTGTGGCGCGCGATGACAACCACGTCGCCCGATGCCGTGACACGCCCCTGTCCAATCAGCGCGCTGAGCGCCGGTGAAACGGTGGCTTGTGCAAGAGAGCTGCCCACGGCGAGCGCGCCGCCGTCCGTGCCGCGTGCGCGGGCGTCCGCGTCGGCCAGGCCAATCGCTTCGACCAGGACCGTGGTTGCATCAACCGTCATGCCCGCACCGCCAAGGCTGGCCGTCAATGTCCCGCCGACGGTTGCAAAGGCTTCGACGCCCGTAGCCGCGATCACCCCGCCGGACGAACTGGTCGCATCCGTGTCGGCCTCGTGGTTGGCATCCGCCGTGACGCGCACGGAAGTCGCATCGATGTCCGTTGCGCCGCGCACCTGGGCGACCACCGTTGCCGCCACATTTGTCGTCCCGGTCGATTTGCCAAGGGTAACCCCCCCGGCTCGGATCGAGTTGATGGTGACATCGGCATCGATATCGCTGTCTGTCATCACGGTCGTTGCGCCGCGCGTCGTGATATCCGAGGCGTTGACATCGGTGCGCACGGTGTTGGTCACATCAACCCGCATGGAGTTGACGCCGCCCGTTCCGATGCCGGCAGACACGGAGGCACCCGTGACGTCCGCAACGACTTGGCTGTCCGCGCTGACAAGGATGGTTCCGACGCCGCCGTCGGATCCTCCACCGATCACGGCACTTCCACCGGTGCGGGCTTCGGTCAGACCACCCACGGAGGCTTCGGTCACCGATGCGCCTGCGGCGATGCTGCCGATGCTTGCTTCGGCGGATGTGAGTTCGATGTCACGCTCGGAGAATGCGGTGATGTTCACGAAATCGGCGTCCGTCACGCGGCCATCGACCTCGGCCTTGGAACCTGCCGTGTCGTCGTGGATCGTGACCGACGCACCAAGCGCACCGATCAGACCGCCCGCGCCGACCGCGCTGGTCGCCTCGGCGTCCACCCGCATATCCGCCTGGACGTCCACGCCACCCGGCCCGGACAGGCCTGCTTTGACCCGTGCCGTGGAATCGATGCTGGCCGTTGCGCCGCGCGCGATATTAGCGACCGATACGCCAGCGCCCACGCCGCCGAGGCCGACCGCGACCGACCCTGCAATCGTTTCAAGATCGATCCGTTCATTCGCCCGGATGTCGATGTCGCCGCCCGCGTTCACTGTACCCGCGACAAAGGCGTCGGTACCTTGCGTGGTCACTGCGGGCGCATTCAGCCCGTCGGTGGCGGCATTTGTGCCCGCCTTGGAATCCACGGTCGTCTTGGCGTCATCGCTTGCCGATGCGAGGCGGGCCGCTGCGCTTGGCGTGCCCGTGCCGTCTATGCCGTCCGCGTCACCGGTGGATGAGAACCCGCCCAGAACGCCGCCGGTCCACCCCGTCGATGTCGCATCGTCTGCAAGGCCCAGGCTGCTGCTGCCACCGTTCGAAAGCTGTCCGCTCTGTTCCTGGGTCAGGTCATTGCCAAGCGACACGACGGAAATCGATGCAGCCAGACCGATGCCAGCCGACAGCCCGCCAGAAACTGTCACAAGGTCCAGATCCAGCAGATCGACCGCGCCGATCATCGCATCGTCTGCCACGGTGAGTGTGGTTCCGGCCGTGGTATATGCGGAGGTGTCCGAACGGACCACCACGACGCTGACCGCGCCCGCAGCACCGCCCGCCAGCGCGACCGAAACACCGCCGTTGCCACCAAAGACATCAAGCGTGTTCGTCGCCGAAATGACCGCAGATGCGTCACTGTTCAGCTGGGCAGAATTGCCGAGATAAGCGGAAGTGTCGCTGTCGACCACGATCACCCCGACCGCGCCCGCTGCACCGACAAAGCCGGATGCCGCACCGGCGGCGCCCAGAACAAACAGGTCTTCCTGGCTGTTGGCAGTTACGGCCGCGCCCTTGATCGACACGGATGCCGCGGCGGGGCCGTTGCCCGTTTCGGACACCGCACCGTTGGCCACGGTCATGTTGGATGTGCCACCGGCCTCGGCAGCCACCGAAGCGCTGCCTGCGATGAACGCATCTGTCGTCTTGTCGATGACCACCACGTTGACCGCGGCCCCACCCGCGCCACTGCCGCCGATACCCACGGCGCCACCGATGACGTCGATATCCGTTGTGTGCGTCGCCGCGACGGCGACATTGTGATCTGCCACAACATCCGATGCACCGTCGATGCCGGCGGTCACGTCCGACGTCACCACGATCGCATTCGCTGACGCGCCGATGCCTGTCCCGCCGCCGCCAGCAACGGCGATGGTGATCGCGAGCGCGTCATCCGTGCCCGCCGCTGTCACTGCAAGATCGCCTGCGCTGCGGACGGTTGCCCCGGTGATCCGCGCCTCGGTGGTGTTGTCGAACACGGCAGCCGATGCACCCGGTGCACCCGCGCCGCCGCCAAAGGCCAGCGCCGCCATGATGTTCAGCGCATATGCGTCAGACACGGCGCCGACGGTGATGTCATGATTGTTCGCAGACGTGGTCAGAACCGCGCCATTGCCGACCAAGGATTTGGTTTCATTGATAAAGACATTGGCCGTACCGCCAATTGCCACAGCGCCGCCGCCCGCCGCGCCGTTGAAGGAGACTGTTTCGACCTGGTCTGTGGACACGGCCTGAATGTGGATGCCGCCCTTGGTCGTTGTCAGGGCCGCTGCGACGCGCTCGCCGGTTGCGCCCCCATCGCCAAAGCCCTGAGCGGTGGCCTCGGACAGGTTTGCATCGTCGACATCGCTCAGGTTGACGTCATTCTCGTCGGTGCTGTCGGCCGCAAATGTCACTCCGACGCCGCCGGTCAGGGTCTTGACCCCTGCCCCGTTCCCTTGCGCAGTCAGGATTGCGCCGCCTTCGACCTCTGTGCGGGTGGACTTGTCCACGACCGACACGCCGCCCGACCCGGCACCGGCGCCAAGCGCGCCTGCGACCGCGCCCGCGACCACGTCCAACGTCGTTTCATCCAGCGCGTTTACCGCAATGGAATCCCCTGCGGTCAGCCGCCCGGTGGATTTGACCGTCGCTTCGGTCGTGTTGTTGATGCTGACCACGCTCGCCGATCCGGCAAGGCCGCCGTAAAGACCGCCCGAGCCTGCGACCGACACGGCGACGGCCTGGTCCGAGGACAGTGCGCGGAGGATGATGTCATCCTTGACTGTCACGTTACCGGCAATCCAGGCCTGCGTTTCCTTTGTGGTAACCTGGACCCCTGCCCCGGCTGCCGCGCCACCGACACCGCCGCCTGAAATGGCGCCGCCGGTTGTCACGACCAGACCGGTGTCGCGCGCCAGAACTGTTGCATCCTGCGCGGCGCTCGCCCCGTCGTCGGTCACGATCGTACCGTTGCCGATCCACGCGCGGGTATATTCCTCTTGTACGGACACGGCGGTTGTGCCGGCCACACCGATGCTGCCGCTGACACCTGCACCTATCGCGCCAGTGATGATCGTCTGATTGGACACGGCAGATACGGCGAGGCCGAGGCTAGACGTGATTTCATTTGCACCGCCAAGTTCGCTGCCCGTGGGCATCGCCGTACCAGTGCCAATGCCGCGAGCGAGGATGTTGCTTGTGCCCTGCACCGATGCTTCGGTCGTGTCACTGTGGAAGGCAACCGCGGCGCCAACGCCTGCGCCCACTGCACCGCCGCCCCCGACACCACCGGCCAGGGATTCGATGGTTCCGTCGCTATCGGCCAGCACGGTGACATTGCCATTCGTGTTGACGGTGCTGTCGTCGATCTGTGCCTCGGTCGTGCGGATCGCCGTGACGGTCGAAAACGCGCCCGCAACGCCGACAGACCCGGACGCGCCACCCGCGACGGTCAACGCGGCGGCAAAAACATCGGATTGCGCGACGACATCGACGCCGGACACGGTCCGCCCCGGAAGGGATTCAATCGCGCGATCGGCAAACCCGCGCGAAGACATTGCCATTGCCGTCACAGACGAATCCGCAATTGTGGCAACAACGTTGTGCTCGATCACGACAGTGCCAACCGTGGCGCCAACGCCCACCGCGGAGTCCGCCGCAACGGCGCCGCCACCGGCCACGATCACGGCAGATGTCACTGGTTCGATCACAGCGCCCTGCAGATCCTGACCCGACAGCCCGTCACGCCCTGTCGCCGTATCGGCGAACAGGGTCACGTTGCCGTCCGTTGTCACGGTGGCGCCTTTGACGGCGGCTTCGACGTCTTCGTCCGAGGTCACGACGGCCACAACGCCCGCCACGGCACCCGAGCCACCGACCGCGCCCGCAATGCCCGCGGCAACAAGGACGGGCGACGACGTGGCGACCAGATCGACGCCCCGGATGGTGCGTGTGTCGCCGCTGTCCGTGACGACAGTTGCGCCTGCGGCGTCCGCTGAAACTGTGGCACCACGTCCGATCAATGCCTGCGTTTCCGCAACACGGGTCAATGTCACGATGGTGGCCCCAAAGGCGGGTCCACCACCGCCGGACACGGCACCGGACAACGGCACGATGATTGCATCGCTGTCCGCTTCGAGCGTCACGTTGCCTGAGGAGGTTTCGACCGTTGTGGCAGCCGGGGAGATGGCCCCGCCATCGTCCACATCCAGTGCCCCGATCGACGCACGTGTTTCGTCCGTTTGCACAACCGTGTTGATGGTTCCCGCGCCGGAAATACCGCCGCCACCACCTGCGCCTGCAACCGTCAGACCGGCTACGACAAAGAAACTGTCGGCATAAAGGTCGACGCCACGCACCGCGCGCGTGCCTTCGTCGTCGGGAATGAGGCTTTGACCCTTGTCCCCCGATGCCCGCACGGTTGCCCCGGCGGCGACCTCGGCAATGGTCTTGGACAGGGTCACGGCCACGGCAACGGACGCACCAATACCGCCAGAGCCGCCCAGTGCGACCGCGCCCGAACCGAAGGTCAGGATCAAATCGCTATCGGAACTGACGGTCACATTGCCATCGGTCGTGATATCCGCGCCCGCCAGAATGCTGGCTTTGGTCTCGTCATCGGTGACGATGACGGTGATCGCACCCGCACCGGCAAAACCCGACGCACCCGAGCCGCCCACGGTGAGGGCGACAATCACCAGATCACTGTCGGCAGAGACGTCCACACCCTTGATGCTGCGTGTCGCGCCGTCATCGGCCAGGGTGCTTGGGCCACGGATGGCGTCTGCGTCGATGTCGGCCGCACCAATAAAGGCCTGCGTGATGCTCTTGCGGGCCACAACCGTGCCGGACAGCCCGACACCGGTGGACCCGGCCCCTGCGGCCACCGCGCCGGTCAGTGCCACAACCGTGGCTGTCGTATCTGCCGAAAGCGTCAGGTTGCCTTGCGTCGCAACCCGCGCGCCGTCCATGACAATCGCGCGCGTAACGGACGCATTGCCGGTAGTCGTCGGGTTTTCATATTCAAGCGAGGGCACGGGGTTCGCGCCGTCGATTGTCTGATCTGTGCCGAACAGGAACGCGCCGGAAAACGCGCCCGCCCCTTGGAACCCGCCGGAGGAGGCAGACCCTGAAATGGCTGCTGCGACCGAAACGATGCGATCATTGGCAGAGACATCCACGCCCAGAACCGACCGGTTGCCGCCAAGGGTGGACAGCACGGATGCCGCATTTGCACTGGCTTCGATGTCGGCGTTGCCGCGAACTTCGGCAGAGGTGTTGTTGATCGTGATCAGCGGCGCCGCGGCGATGCCCACCGCGCCCGCACCGCTGGAAACAGCGATGGCGCCCGCGATCATCGCGGCATTCAGGTTGGCATCCGATGACACCGCGACACTGCCGCCGACGCGCACAGTGCCGTCAACATAGGCGGTGGTTGTGCGGTCCAGTACGCCCAGCGACAGCGACCCTGCGCCCGAGAAACTGTCGGACTGCGATCCGCCGACTGCAAAGGTGATGATAGTGTCACGCGCATCCGCGGCGACGGTCAGGTGCCGCTTGGCCTCGATATGCGCGCCGGTGCCAACGGATGCGATCACGTCGCGGTCCATCGTGGATATGCCGAATGCGGCCCCAATTGCCGTGCTGCCGCCGCGCGCGGCGCCCCCGGCTGCGGTGATCTGGAGGGTTTGCGCCTGTGCGGCCACTGTCACATCCTGCGAGGCAGACCCGCCCGCCGCTACGGTCGAGGCGTTTGCGTCGTCATTCACGCGTGCACCGTCGGCGATCGTCGCCTCGGTGGTGCCCAACACGTTGATGGTGCCAACCGATCCCGCCACTGCGGTCGTGTCCGCCTTGGCCCCTGCGGCGGATAGCATGAACAACTTGTCATCCGTATCGGCCGCAACAACGAGGCCGTTCGCGGTGCCGCCATGGTAATCCAGCCCGCTGCCAAACCCTTTGGCGGTCACATTTGCGGTGCCGGTCAGGGCGGCGCGAGTGGCATGGTCGACCACCAGAACACCTGGCGCGATCCCGATCCCGGTGGTGCCGTTGCCGACAGCTCCGACGATGGAGACGGCGATGAGCTGGTCCGTGGCAAAGACGCCGACCGATCCGTCTGCTGTTACCGTACCGCCGATTTCGGCGGTTACGTCGCTGTCGACGTAGTTCACGCCAACCGACCCGGCGAGGCCAAGGCCGGTATCGGCGTTCCCAAGGCTGGCCGCCAAGGACACGAGAACCGAGAAATTCGATGCGGCGACAGTAACGTCACCTGTGGCCGTCACGGTCCCGTCGATGCGCGCCTCGACCGTGTCATTGAAGATGCCGATGTCAAAGGCCGCACCAACGCCTGTACGATTGCCATCCGCCGCTGCGCCTGCAACGGCAACGGAGATTGCATGGTCATGCGCCGTCACGGACACATCGGCCGCATCCGTGATAGTCGCAGCCGCACCGATGGCGGCAAACGTGTCATCACCCTGAACGGTCACGTTGACCGACCCGGCAATCGCAGTGTCGGATTGCGAACCGCCAGAGCCGCCGACCACAACGCCAACGGTTTCCGAGCGGGTTTCGGCGTCCACATCCACATTGCCGCCGCCTGTCATTGTCACCGTGCCCGAGGCAATCTGCGCAATGGTGTCGCGGTCGAATTTGGTGACGCTCAGCCCGCCGGCGATACCGGTATTGTTGCCGCTGCCGGTTGCGCCCGTGATCAGCGTCAAAGGTGCCGATACGGCCACGACGGGGCCCGCGGCGCGTGCGTGCACATCCAGATCGCCACCGACCTCCAGATCGGTATCAGAAACCGTCGCCTCGGTGTGCTGGTTGATGATGTTGATGCCAATCGCGCCGGAAATGCCCAAACCGGCCTTGCCTCCGACATCGACGGCGGTGTCCGTGATGGTGACATCGCTGGGCATCGGTGTGGTCGCCGCACTGTTGTCCGCAGGATCGCCCGTGACGCCGCCGCTGTCCGGCTTGGCCCCGGCAAAGGCGAGCGTCAGGCCCAGATTTGTGCTGTCGGCGGTGATCGAGACGCTGCCATCTGCCTCGACCCCTGCATCAAAGCCCATCGGGATCGTGTCTGTGACTACATCGCCGATCATCGCCAGCGTCGTGTTGTTCGAAATGTTCACCGCAGAGCTGATGCCGATCCCGGTGGATCCGCCATTTGCCAGGGCAAGGCCAAAGCTGAGCATTGTTGCAGAGTGGTCGGCGTCGACAGTGATCGTATCCGCCGACACGTTTGCACCGTCTTCGATCCACGCCCGCGCGGTGTTGGCATGGTCATTGATAGAAATGCTGCCTTGGAAGTTCAGGTCTTCGGCGCCGCCGCCCGCATCCGTGACGTTGAGAACGAATTGCCGTGTCTCGGCCGCGACCGTCAGTGCATTTGTGACATCCAGGATTGCGCCGTCCGCGATATAGGCATCCGCTTCGTTCAGCTTGGAGACATAGCTGAACGACCCGCCAACCGAGGATCCGTCGCTTTTGGTGGAGCCTTTGAACAGGGCCTTGATGTTCGGAATGCCGACAATATCCACCGTCTCGATGGTTGCGTCCGATGTAATGGAGGCACCTTCATTGCCGGTGACCGTGATGTTGGCGCCTGTGCCGACACCGGCTGTTGCCTTGTTCTCGATCAGCATGATGTTGACCGACCCGCTGGCGGCAAACTTGCCATCTGTCGTGGTGGTGGAATCGGATGTGCCCGCTGTCGCGCTGGCCGCCACATAGCTTGTCGCCACTTTGTCCGGCAGACCACCGGTGGGCGTCAGATATCCCATGAACGGTGTGATCGCGTCGCCCACCCCGGTCAGAGCAGGGCCAAGGCTCTCGTCATAGTATGAGGTAAAGGCCGTCTGCGCATCTGCAATCGCGCCGCGCGTTGCGGATGGGTCTTCGACATCTACACTGTTCCAGATCGTCGAAAATGCCTGAGACAGGGACGGCATCTGGCCCAGCGACGTGCCGAGGTCAGAGAATGCCTGCCCAAGGGCCGGGATCTCGTCCAGCAGGTCGACCTGGTTGGGAATATAAGCTTTGGCGTCGATGATGAGCGACGCGACTGTCACGGTTGCCGCATCGATACGGGCGGTTGCATCATTGTCGAACTGCGACACGTTCACGCCACCTGCGAGGCTGAATGCCGCGCCGGCTTTGGATCCACCAATAGCGGTTGTGCGGAAATTGTCCTCGGTCCGGGCCTGAAGGGTCAAAGCGCCCGCCGTAACAACCGCACCATCAAGGATCAGGGCTTCGGCGGCGAGAACATTTTCGGAGACGATGACGCCTGCCGACAGACCGAATTGACCCGGCCCGCCCCAGCGTCCGGCCAGCCCGCTGGCCTTGCCGGTGATCTGCTGTTGAGCGGCGGCACCCGGCGACTGATCGGCAAGTGCAGGCTTGGATTTGGTCGATGCCTTGGTGGACAGAACGGTTTCTTCGTTCACGGCATCTGCTTCGATGCTGATATCGTCAGTGGCGTTCAGCGTGCCCGACACCTGTGCCGTCGCTTGGTTGTCGAGGAAGGCGAGGGTGATCCCCACTGCCTGGCCCTGATTGGCCTGCGGCTGCACGATCTTGGACGAGGTGCTGACGGCCTGCTCTGTGCTGGTCTCGGCAGAAATCTCGATATTGCTGGCAATGATGCTCGCACCGTTCTGAATGTCGACGGTGGCGTTCGTCGTGGCATCGCCCAGCGTGATGGCAATCGCGGGACCCTTGACGCGTTTTTGCTTGGTGCTCGAGCCGGTCTTTTTCTTGGCTTTGAAGACAAGGCCCGACTGAATGTTCGTCGCGACGTCCAGCGTGTTTTCGGCAGAGGCGTCGATTGAAACGAGTCCGCCCGACTCCAGCACGACGCCGTCCGCGACGGTGGTGGTCGCTGTCGCGTCGGATTCGCCGAAGGTAAAGCCAAAGTTCAGACCCGGGTTCACGAATTGCAGCTGCGAAACAGCGTGAGATGCGATGTCGATCACGGTCTCGGCCCAGACCTGCAGGCCATCCCAAAGATCAACCTTGGCGATGGCTTCGGCGCGCATGAAATGCAGCGGGATCTTCTTGGTCAGTGCGCCCAGGACGGGCAGGTTGTCCAATTGCTGCTGGATCGCATTCTCAAGCTCGCTTGCGGCAAGCTGGATACCGCCTACCAGCAGGGGCACATCGCCGTCCTCGACGTCGCCATCCTGCGATCCATCGTCGGGCAGGCCCAAAAGGGCGTCCACGTCGACCTCGATTTCGACGGCTTTCGAGCTGTCTGCCGTCGCTTCGATCTTCAATTCGCCGGCGCGGATGACCGCGTCACCGATTTGAATGGCTGCTGCTGCGATTTTTTCATTCAGCCCCGGCGTGAAGGCCAGCGCATCCAGCGCAAAGCCTGCGTCGACCGTGATGGTCACGTTGCCCGCTGTGGCAGGCAGGACGTTGCCCTTGGGATCGGCGGCCAGCAATTGCGCGCCGCCGCCGATGACGATTCCGGCGCCCTCGACTTCGGCACCGCCATTGTCGAACGGACTGTTGCCCGAGAAGATACCGGCAAAGCGCGACGCGGCCACACCGCTTCCTCCGCCTTCGAGCAGGATGTCGCCATGGGATCCAACCTGCCCGGCAAGCAGGCGGGTGTCGATGGTTGCCGCATCAACCATGATCAGCTCTGCGTCCATGACGATATCGCCGCCACGGGTGTTCAGATCGTTCTCCATCTTGATCACGTCGGCACCAAAGTCGCCACGCACCGTCAGGCTGCCGGACCAGGCGGTCAGGCCTGTACCAAGTTCGAACGTGTCATTGCCAAAGCCCAGATTGATGACCAGCGGAGCGCCCGCACTGAACGTGCTGCCGCCAAACCGGTTGCCGTCGCCATCGATGATTTCAAACGCGCCGCCACCTGCGGCCTGCAATGTGAATGCGTCGTCACCAACGGTGCCGCCTATGGTGACAGTCGGTTCCATGCCGGTGAAGTTGAACGTGGCAAAGTTGATGGATGCGCTGCCCGCACTGCCCGAGGTGGGCGCGGAGAAGATCGCACCCTGTTGAACGATGACGTCCGTGCCCCCTGCCCCGCCATTCAGCGTGCCGGTCCAACGGCCGGGTTCGTCGATATTGGCCCAAGGGTCATTGACGCCGCCATTGTCCAGCAGGTTCCCGGCGTTCAGTTCAAAATAGAAAGTGTCTTTGTTGTTGTCGGCACCTGTCAGGGTTTCCACGCCCCTGACAAACAGACCGTCCACATAGGCGCGGTCCTCTCCGATAATGTACCACGTCACATCTGCCTGCGGCCCGGTCAGCGTGGCAGAGCCGCCCCCGGTCAGACGGGCAATCACGTCCGGTGTTCCGGCCACGTCAAGCTCGGTCGCGGCGTCGGTCAGTTGCCCGTCGAACCCCTGAAAACGGATGTCGTCGTTCCCGTCCAGAATGTTGATGTCCAGCGCGCCGCTGCCGTAGACGCCCCCCAAGGCGGGTTTGGCAAAGTCGAGCACGGTTTTTGAGCCATCGGGGCCCAGCGAAATCCGAGACAATCCGTCGTTTTCGGTATCATTGTCCCCGATAATGATCGGACCGCCACGGCCCGCTTCGGTGTCATTGATGATTCTCGAATCAGCCGCCGACGTGTCAGTGACCAGTTCGACGTTGACGAAATCCCGCACATGGTCGACGCCGTCCTGTGTCTGCGTGATTGTGCCGGAACCGTCCGCACCAAGGCCATATTCGACGCTCGTGTGCTTGGGCCCTTCGATGATCAGGGTGTCGTCGCCGTCGCCCCCGTCAAAGGAAATGGTAAAGGCCGGATCGGGGCGGAACAGCAGGTCGATGGTGAGTTGGTCGGCGTCCGCAGATCCGGTGATCTGAACGTCGGTCACGCCCTCCAATTCCGAGCTGGCGATCACCAACCCATCGATATCATTGGTTAATTGAATTCGGTAAAGATCTTCGGTGTCGTCAAAGACAAGGCCAAGCGTATAATCGCCACCGTCCGCCAGCGTATGTGCAAAGATCGGATCTGCCGACAAAAGGATGCGCGGTTCCATCGCTTCGACGGTGACCGCATGGCGTCTTTCCGACGATTTTGCACGCTCCCGATGGCGGGCAAACGCTTCTCGGATGAGCGCGCCGTAGCTGCGGCGCTTTTGACGCGGTACCACTCGCGTCGACAACTCAAAATGCGATTTACCAAATGGATAAGCCATAACGGAATTCCCAGCAGACGGGGTGCAATGGGCTGACGCTAACACGGTAGGTGATATTTACGTTAGGGAAATCTTCGTTAATTTTCCGGGCTGTGCGGGTCAGATGCGCCCTGCAAACGCCAGCAACCTACGCCGCCGTGTTGTTGCATCCTTTTGGATGGCCCTTTGTCGTGCGGCAATGCGTGCCTGTCTGGCCCTTTGACGGTCCAGTACCTGCCCCGCGCGGGCGCTACGCCATGGGAGGACTGGCCACAGGATACGCACCAGTTTCCACCTCCAACCGACAAGCGCGGGATCGTCCAGCGACAGACATTCCGTGACCCGCGCTCCGCCGTTGCGATCCGACAGGGTGACCGCCGTGCGCCGTGTTTCGGTCGCATCCGCCAGAACGAGGTGACCGGCCGTTTCGGCCAACCCCTGCTCTGCTGTTTCGCGGCGCGCGCTGTGCAGGCCATCGGCCAGGTGCCCGCGGTCGGTGACGATCACCGCACCGGATTTTGCGAGGCGTTCCAAGCGCGCCACCAAGGCGCGATCCGAGCGCAGGAATTCGCGTCTGTGTCTTCGACGTTGGCGCGCAGGCCAGACCGGCGTGCCGTGGACCAGATGGACCTCTCGGCCCGCACCATCCAGATCCGATGCAACGCCGCCAATCAGCGGCATCTGCTCGAGGACCTCGCCAAGGTTGATCTGTGCGCGGGACCGCCGCACAGGGGTTGGGCGCAGGCCGTTTTGCAGTTCGACCATCTGTTGCACACCGCTGGTCCAAGACCGTCCCGGGTCGGGCAGGCCGGTGGCTGGATCGATCACGGTCAAGGCGTCGTCTTCTATCGCATAATCGTGGTCGCGCCGCAGTCCGTGCTGTGCAGTCAATGCAAGGTTCAGGAGAAAGGCACGCCGCCCCGGTTCAACCGGTAGATCCTCGTCCTGTTCCGCGACCACGCGCGCGCGCCCCAAGGCCGTCAATGCCGGTTGCGCCGCATGTACCCAGTCGCGCCCTTCGGTCAGTGTCGCGGCCAATTCCAGCGCCTTGCGCCCCTCGCGCGGGGCAAAGATCTGGTCTAGCGCTACGCCCCCTGCGATGGCGGTCCGTGTTTCATCCAGCAAGGCGCGGTCCGCTTCTGCAAACAACACGGCTGGCGTTCGCCGTTCGGTGGGGACCTTCATGGGTTTGCCGCGCAGCGCCCTGGTTGCAAGGCGTAGCGGCGTGGCGGGCTCATCCAGCAGGATGCGATCCCGCAACCCATCATGCGCCAGCCGACGCAACGGCCCCACCGTCGCACGGTTCAGCGGAAAAGCGGCGTCTGCCTCGAGCAGTGCCAGCGGTATGCCAAGACGCTCAAAGGATGCGGCCATCCGCCGGAACAGCCTGTCCGGTTCGGTGGTGTGCGTCGATAGGATGGCGACGCCGTCGCGCCCTTGCGCAAGAAGCAGAGCCGCATATTCGAGGATCTGGTCGCGGCGGTCTGCATCTGTCATCTCGACGATCCAGCCGCGGGCGACCGCATGGGCGCGGGCCCTGTCGCGCAGGGGCAGTTTGACCGAAACCGCCGCGTCGGTCGCCATGAGTGCGCTTGCGCGCCGCATCAGGTCGAGGATGGCCAAGGGGCGGAATATCGGCCAGATCCGCACCCAGACCCTTTCGCCAAACCGGTCGAGCGCACTTGGCTTTGTCAACGGCTTGGCAGCCACGGTCAGACCCCGAACCGGTCAAGAAAGATCTGTCGCATCCAGCGCGCGGCCTGCACGGCCAGCGGACTTTGGCCCTGATCGAATCTCACCCACACGCGTTGGTTGAAAAACAACGTGTCGGGGCGACCCTCAACGGCAAGATCAAGGATGAAGACGCTTTCCAATGCGCGGCCTGGCACCGGCCCGAAATCGGCAGCAATCGGTCCGCCATAGGTGGTGGTCAAGGCCGCACTGGGCAGATCCCGCGTGGCACGAGGGGTACGGGCCACGATGCGCGCCGCGTAGACATCGGAGGAATGCGTGGAAAACCGGATATGGATCGGGCCGTCGGCGGCGGCGATGCGGTCAATGTCCTCTTGGGGCACAACGGCCCGCACGACCCATCCGTCGCTGTCATCGGTCACGTAACCCAGCACCGTTCCCTGCGGAATGAACCGACCGCGCGTGTCCGCGCCGATCAGCGGCTGAAAGCGACCCTCCTGCGGGGCCAGAACCTGCAGCGCGTCCCTGAGTTCTGACAGGC
>NZ_CANKXW010000013.1 GCF_947487805.1 uncultured Tateyamaria sp.
GAAACCATCGTCCAGATGGACCAAAGGCCGATCATGCACTAACAATCAAATTGGACCACTCAAGTGGGGCTGATCAGGGTCGCTCGGGTCGAAAACTGGGAACTTAACCTCTGGTTCCACCGATACGGCGCCAACAAGTCCGACCCTCCCATCAATTACTATGCTGACTTGCTTGAACGCTTCCAGAAACTGTCCGCATCATATTTCGACGAGCCGGACTATGAAGGCATCGAGCTGTTCGTTGCGGAATGGGGTGACAGTACATGGTTGATTGATGGCGAAAGGCTTTCGAATATTCGTGACAAAGCCTCGGACTTTTCGTCTTGAATAGTATAGCAGTTTTTGCTCTCTGAAATCCCTTGAATGTCAAAATCAATGGCTACCTTCTGACTATAGAGACTTGAAGAACATTTCTTGTCTCAGCCAGTCATCTAACACAGTGATTGAATAATGTCGCCAATTGGTATTCGAGGCCGGTGCAGGTGATGGACCTTCACTATTGGAAAAACACCAGTTTAGATAATCTTCGGAAACATCAAGATACCGGGCTGCTTTTGCTGTAGTGAGCAGCCTCTCCGGGTTCAATGTCGACATTTCTCACCTCTTTTTTTTGCGCGTGCATTGCTGCCTTAAGAAAGACAGTCAAAGCGCTAACGTCTGAGGTCTGACGTGCTCAATAGGTGGAGCTACCGCGTGGCGCAGTGTGCAACTCTATGGCAAACGAAGATCACTTCTTGTCTCTGCTAGGCCCTTCCAATATGCGGGAAATAGTTGCTCCAATGGCATTTGCGGCGATGACTGCGGGGTCGCTGTCGACATGAGCGTACCGAGCAGTCGTTTGCGGCTGACTATGGCCAAGAAGCCGTCCGATAATCGGCAGAGATACGCCTTCACCCACCGCAATACTTGCGGCGGTGTGCCTGAGATCGTGTATGCGAACGTTCTCGACTTCAGCCCGCTCGCATATGCGCGCCCAAGGCTTGGAGATATTCACCAAACACTGCCCTTTCCGTAGTCCTGGGAAAACAAAGGGGGATTGTGGATCGCGGCTGTGTTTCTGCTGCAGCCGCAATATCTGCACTGCCTGCTCACTCAAAAAGATGGACTTTTGGCCGGTCTTGCTATCCGGCAGAACGATGAGGCTGTTTTCCGAAGATACCCACGCCCATCTGCATGTGAGGACTTCGTTTTTCCTAGCCCCGGTCAACAGCAGCAGCGTCAACGCGTTCGCCATACTTGGCCAGATGTCACCTTCCTGAACGAGGTCGCGCATAGCTTCGCCAATCCGTGAAAGCTCAGCGACACTCAGAAAGCGCTCCCGATTGTGCTCCTTGTTTTTCTTCACATAGCGACAAGGATTGGTTCCTTGGTCTCGCCACTCCCACATTTCAGCCAGGGTCATTAGCTTGGAAAGCAACGCAACGGCTCGGTTCGCCCGAAATGGCGTCTTGGCTAGTGCACGATGGAAGGCGTCAACGTCTGCGCGGCTAATCTCGGCAATTGGCTTTGTGCCGAGTTTCGGGCCGATCAGGTTCTCATAGTTTGAACAGTAATCGCGGATCGTAAGTGGTTTCTTCTCCTTCAGTTCACCGGCAGCGAACCTCTCCCAAGCATCGTTTAGTCGAGGGGCTTTTCTGAGCGCGAACCGTTGGCCTTGAGGGTCTTCCCCGCGCTTCACGGCGGCAAGTATCTGCTGAGCATGATCCTTAACCTTCTCAAGCGGTATTTCGCCATGAGTGCCAAGTGTCATCCAGCGTTGGGTCGCCGATCGCCCCCCACCGTAAGCTCTATATTTGACAACGTATCGCTTCTTTCCAGAGGGTAGCACTTTGACCCCGAAGCCCGCAAGAGTCTGGTCCCACAAATAGTACGGTTTGCCGTCATTTGGCTCGGCAACATCAATCCGTTTCTTCGACAGTTTCATCGAAAGATCCTCACCTTAATTTTTGGATAGCAACCACGCAGCAACCAATCTGTGTAGTTTTGCGTGCTGCTACATAGTAAAGTAATTAGTGAGGAAATTCAAAAATGATATAATTTACAATACCTTGTGGTGAAGTGTGGTGCAGTGTGTAGTCAGGTGGAAATATCCGAAAATAGTTTTTGTAATCAGTAGGTCCGCGGTTCGAGTCCGTGTGGGGGCACCATTCCACCCTTTCAAACCTTTTTGTCACAGATTGCGTCATTGTGGTCGCCTGTTGCACCCGACCGCCCGGGCGTGATGGCGGGCAGGGGCCTCAACGCGTTTCAGGCTGCGAGCCTTTTGCCGGTCAGGGGATCCGTTTCAGCGAGTCGCGCAGCATGATGGAACTGTCCAGCTGTTCCGGCTGCCCCTTGCTTTCGTGTTCGACCATGCGGACCAATTCGGCAGCCGCGCGGCGCCCCATTTCGCGGTGGGGGACATGTACGGTGGTCAAAGACGGTGTCAGAATGCGCGCCAGTTCGATGTCGTCGAACCCGGTGATCGAAATGTCATCCGGCACGGAAATGCCCAACTCGCGCGCGCGGCGCATCGCACCTGCCGCCAGAACGTCATTGCCACACATCACGACGGTGGGCCGCGTTCCGCCCCGCAGGAGTTGCTCGAAAGCCTCCGCGCCGTTGTCGATATCATACGGCGTTTCGATGATGGGCATTGCTGCGGGATCCATGCCGTTTTCCAACAGGGCATCGATGATCCCCTGCCGTCGGCCCTCGGCGCGGTCATTGCCTTCAACAATGCCGGAAATCATCGCGATGTCCCGATGACCCATCGCTATCACCTTGTTCGCGAGCGCCTGCATCGACCGCCGGTTGTCAAACCCGATGCAGGGCTGATCTGCGCCGGGCAGGAAGGCCCATGCCAGAAGGGTCGGGATCTCGCGTTGCCGCAAATAGCGATACAGATCCGGATGCCTGGCATACCCGATCAACAGCAACCCATCCGCGCCGCGTGCCACCAGCGCGCGCACCTGCTCGGCCTCAATCTCGGGGCGGTACGAGGTGCTGGACACCAAAAGTGTATAACCGCGGGCGTGCAACTCCTCCTGAAAGGCCTGAAGCCCGCGGGCAAAGATGGCATTCTCCATCGTGGGGATGATCGCCCCGATCGTGAAGGTACGTTTCGCGGCCATGACCTTGGCCCCGAAATTTGGCGTATACCCCAGGTCTTCGACCGCGCGCATCACCTTGGTGCGCGTCCGTTCCACCACACGCTCAGGTGAGTTCAGGCAACGCGACACGGTCGCCGTCGAGACGCCGGCCTTTCGGGCAACATCGTCGAGGGTGGGTACGGTTCGGACTGAAGACATGATCCTGCCTGTCTGTGTTTCAATTTTCTTGAACGCTATCTTTCATAAAGTCAAAGAGTTCATCGCGGATCAGCGCGTTTGCACGACTCGGATGTAAGCGCTTGCACGAATCAAATGTAAGCGCTTACAGTACGGGTGGAACAACACTCATTTCAGGCTGTCCTCAATGTTTCTTGCTGCGTCTCTGATCGTCTTTGTCGTGTATTTCGCCAATGTCGCATTGGGGGCTTTTGCCGCGAGCGCATTCCTCGGGGATGTCGGCGAGATGTTGGTTCTGTTTGCCGCGTCGATCCTGTTTGTCGTCGCCATTCTTCAAAAAGAAGCTGACCGAAAAAACAAAGACGGCAGTTAAGGACTTTCTGGGAGGAAACCAAATGAACAATGACCGCAAGGATCTTGCGTCGGCCGCGCGCCGTAATTTTCTGAAACTGACGGCAACGGGCAGCTTTACCGCAGCCATGGTGGCCGGGGCAGGCGGGATGCTCTGGTCGTCCAAAGCCGCCGCCCAGAGCGCGAACGAGGAACGCACCCGCGAGGCTGCGGCCGATCATGTGATGGTGCTCGCAACGGCCTATCCCGTCGGCGCGTCTCGCGGCTACCCGATCATGCAGCTGGACCTGAAGGAAAACATCCAGAACGCGACCAACGGCAAGGTCTACGTCAAGCTCGCGCCCGGTGGTCAGCTGGGGGCCGGTGGTGCTCTGGTGCAGGCCGTTCAGGGTGGCACCATTCAGGCGGCACAGCACTCGCTGTCCAACTTTGCCCCTTTTGCATCGACCGTTGACCTGATCAACATGCCGTATCTCTGCGGCTCCAACCAGCGTTTCACCAACCTGGTGAATTCGCAATTCTGGAAGGACACGGTGGAACCCAAGGTCGAGGAAAACGGCTTCAAGGCACTGTTCTATGTCAACATCGACCCGAGGGTTGTCGCGGTGCGCAAAGGCGGTGCAGGTGCCGTGATCACGCCGTCCGATCTGCAAGGCGTCAAGTTCCGCGTGCCCGGTTCCAAGATGCTGCAACAGTATTACCGCATGGTCGGCGCCAACCCGACACCTGTGGCCTGGGGTGAAACGCCTTCGGCGATCAAGCAGGGCGTTGCAGACGCGCTTGATCCGTCCGTGGGCGCGCTCGAAGTCTTTGGGTTCAAGGATATCCTGAGCCACGTGACCTTCACCCAGGCGGTGCCGGACAGCCAAGTCTATTCCTGTAACCTCGAATGGTTCAACTCCATGCCTGCGGACGTGCAGGACGGTATCATGTGGGGGTCCGAGATGACGGCGCACCAGAACCTCGCCAAAGTGCCGTCGGCCCGCGCCTATGCCATGGCCGAACTGGTCAAGGCGGGCGTCCAGTTCCACTCGCTCAGCGAGGACCAACTGGCCGAATGGAAGGCCGCAGGCGGCTACCAGCGGTCCGAATGGGATGAGTTCAAGGTCGAGCTGGCCGGTTCCATGGACAACTTTGCCAAGATGGAAGAGGCCGCAAGCACCCAAGGCAAGTATTACGTGCACGACGCGTAAGTCGCCTGACCGGGCGCGGCTCCCTGCGCGCCCGGCATTTCCTTCCGCCACGAGAGATCGACCGCGCCTGCGCGCGCCGGTTCCGCTTGGCTAATCTGCAGGTTCCGACATGGATATATTGCGCCGAATTGACCGCGATGCCGAGCGTTGGCTGCTTCTGGTTTTCTACGTGATGCTCGTCATCACCATGGCCATCGAAGTGCTGCGCCGCGAAGTTTTCTCCTTCTCATCGATCTGGGGCGAGGAGATTGTGCGATACTCGTTTATCTATCTTGCATGGATCGGTGCCGCGGCCGCCGTCAAGGAACGCGCGCATATCCGCATTGATGTGGTGATGCACTACCTCGGGCCCCGGCCCAAGGCGCTGCTCTATATCCTGGGCGATCTGGTGATGTTCGGGGTCGCGATCATCGCGCTCTACTGGTCTTACGAATCCGTCCATGTCTCGGCCAAGTTCGGGTCGGTCACGGACGGGCTGCGGGTCTCCAAGGTCTGGTTCCTCATGGCGGTCCCCGTCGGCTTTGGACTGATCGTCATCCGGCTGATCCAATCCATGATCCGCGATGTTCACTGTCTTCGCACGGGCAAGCCCGTGTTCGAGGGCGACACCCTGTTTGACGAAGGATAACGCAGATGCTCTGGCAAACCTTTGAACAAACGGTTGAACTTGGGTGGGATTTCTATCTGCCCGTGATCATCTTCGTCGCCCTGATCGCACTGGCCGTGCCCGTGTGGGCCGCCATCGGCACCTCGGCCATCCTGATGCTGACAATGTCGGGTGATCTGCCCCTCAGCCTTGTGGGCGAAAAGCTTTTTACCGGCATCGACGCCTTTGCGCTGACCGCCATTCCGCTCTTTATCCTGACGGGTGACGTACTTGTGCGCACCGGGCTCAGTCGGAAATTCCTCGACGTGGCCGAGGCACTGACCTGTTTCACCAAGGGCGGGTTCGGGTCGGCCACGGTGCTGGTCTGCGGCATGTTTGCGGCGATCTCGGGCTCTGATGCGGCGGGCGCTGCCGCTGTGGGGCGCATGACGATCTCGCGGCTGGTCGAATCCGGCTACCCCCGGCCATACGCCTGCGCACTGGTCGCCGCGGGGGCCTGCACCGGCATCCTGATCCCGCCGTCCATCGCTTATATCATCATCGGCCTTGTGCTGGGCATATCGGCCTCGACACTGTTCCTTGCCGCGCTGATCCCCGGTCTGTGCATCCTGATTTCGATCCTGATCACCAACCTGATCGTCAACCGCATCTATGCCTACGAGGGTGGCGGCCAGATGACATTCGGTGAATGGATGGGCAATCTGGGGCGGTCGCTGAAATCCGGCTGGTACGCGTTCATCGTGCCCGGCATCATCTTTTACGGCATCTTCTCGGGCCGGCTGACCCCCACCGAAGCGGGCGCAACCGCCGTCGTTGTCACCATCATGATGGGCTTCATCCTGCGCACGCTCAGCCTTGCGGATTTTCCTGCGATGCTGGTCAGTTCGGCCAAGGTCAACGGTGTCATCCTGCCGATTATCGCCTTTTCCGCGCCGCTGGCCGAGGCGCTCGCGATCATGGGCGTGCCACAGGGCTTCGTGACCGCCGTGACCGGTTTGACGGATGAACCGTGGCTGCTGATCCTGCTGATGATCGGCATCCTGATCGCGGCGGGCTGCGTGATGGAAACCACGCCGAACATCGTGATCCTCGCGCCGATCCTCAAGCCGCTTGCGGACAATATCGGCATGAACGAGATCCAGTTCTGTATCATGATGATCACCGCATTGGGTGTCGGTTTCATCACGCCGCCGCTCGGGCTGAACCTCTTTGTGGTGTCGGGCATAACCGGGGAATCCATCCTCAAGATCGCCGTCCGCGCCGTTCCCTTTGTTCTGTGCATGTTCATCGTCGTGCTGCTGATCGCCTATGTGCCAGCGCTGTCGACGACGTTCCTGCCCGAAATCTACAAGTAGGACCTTTGAAAATGACACGCGAGTATCTCAAGAAAGCGACCCTGACGGCCAAATCCGACGCCACGGAAGTGCACGAAACGGTCAAGACCATCCTGGCCGATATCGAGGCAGGCGGCGACGCAAAGGCTATGGAATATGCGGCCAAGTTCGACCGTTACGAGGGCAATGTCATGCTCACCGCCGAAGAAATCGCGGCGGCCGCTGACCTCGTACCCGACAAGCTCAAGGCCGACATCCAGTTCGCCCATGAAAACGTCAAACGGTTTGCCGAGGCACAAAAGGGCACCGTCTCGGACGTCGAAGTCGAGATCGTGCCCGGCATGATCGCGGGCCAAAAGGCAATCCCGGTGGATGCGGCGGGCTGCTATGTGCCCGGTGGCCGCTATAGCCACATCGCCAGTGCGATCATGACGGTGACGACGGCCAAGGTGGCGGGATGTGGGCATATCACGGCCTGCTCTCCACCGCGGCCGGGCGTCGGCGTCGCCCCGGCCATCATCTACGCGGCACATCTGTGTGGCGCGGACAAGATCATGGCACTCGGCGGCGTGCAGGGTGTCGCTGCGATGACCTTTGGTCTGTTCGGCCTGCCACGTGCGAACATCCTGGTCGGCCCCGGCAACCAGTTCGTGGCCGAAGCCAAGCGCATCCTTTTTGGTCGCGTCGGCATCGACATGATCGCGGGCCCGACCGACAGCCTGATCCTCGCGGACAAAACGGCGGACGCGCATATCGTGGCGACCGATCTGGTCAGCCAGGCCGAACATGGGTACAATTCGCCCGTGTGGCTGGTGACGGATGACCGCGCGCTGGCCGAGACGGTGATGGAGATGGTGCCGGGGCTGATCGACGATCTGCCGGAGGTGAACCGCGAAAATGCCTTTGCCGCGTGGCGCGATTATGCCGAGGTGATCCTGTGCAGCGACCGCGAGGAAATGGCGGCCTGTTCCGACGAATACGCGCCCGAGCACCTGACCGTGCAGGCCGAGGATCTGGAGTGGTGGCTGGAGCGGCTGACCTGCTATGGGTCGCTGTTTCTGGGCGAGGAGACCACGGTGTCCTATGGTGACAAGGCCACCGGCACAAACCACGTGCTGCCGACCTCGGGGGCTGCGAACTATACCGGCGGTCTGTCTGTGCACAAGTACATGAAGATTGTCACATGGCAGCGTGCCACCCGTGACGGGGCCAAGCAAGTGGCCGAAGCCACCGCCCGCATCTCGCGGCTCGAAGGGATGGAAGGGCACGCCCGCGCAGCCGACGTGCGCTTGGCCAAGTATTTCCCCGATGAAACCTTTGATCTGACCGCGAATGGCTGATCCTGGGGCATTGTTTGACCTGACGGGCCGTGTGGCCTGCGTCACCGGGGCCAGCTCTGGCCTCGGACGGCGGGCGGCCATCGCGTTGGCGGGGGCAGGCGCGCGTGTCGTGGGCGTGGCCCGGCGCGCGGAGGCGCTTGACGGCCTGGTGGACGAGGTCGGCCCGGCCGCTGCGTCGGTTGTCGCCGACGTCGCGGACCGGGGCGGGATTCCGGCGCTGGCAGCGGCCATCGCAGCCCCGTTCGGCAGCCCCGATATCCTGATCCATGCGGCGGGTATCAACACGCGACAGACCGCGGATGACGTCACTGCCGAAGGCTGGGACCAGACGCTTGCGCTCAATATCACCGCCCCGTTCTTTCTGTCGCAAGCACTTGTGCCCGCGATGAAAGCCAAGGGCTGGGGCCGCATTGTGAACTTTGCCTCCTTGCAGACCACGCGCGCCTTTCCCGGCGGGATCGCCTATGGCACGACCAAGGCGGGCATCGGACAGTTGACCCGCGCCATGGCCGAGGCGTGGTCGCCCCACGGGATCACCGCCAATGCCATCGGTCCGGGGTTCTTCCCGACCGAATTGACCCAGGCCGTGTTCGCCGACCCTGACCGCGCGGACCGCAACGCGGCGCAAACCTGCATCGGCCGCAATGGCCGCATGGAGGATATCGACGGGCCGATCCTGTTCCTGTGTTCGGACGCGTCGGGATATGTGACCGGACAGACGCTGATGGTTGACGGAGGGTTCACCGCGAAATGAAGGCAATGGTATATGAAGGGGTCGAGACGCTGGCGGTGCGCGACGTGTCCAAGCCGCAGCCGAGTGCGGGCCAGTCTCTGGTGCGCGTTTCGTCCGCTGGCATCTGCGGGTCGGACATGCACGCCTATCTGGGCCATGACGCGCGGCGGCCGGCCCCTTTGATCCTGGGCCACGAGGCGGCGGGCGTGATCGAGGGCGGGGCGCGGGATGGCACCCGCGTGACGATCAACCCGTTGGTGAGCTGCGGCACTTGTCAGGCCTGTCTGTCCGGTCGCGAGAACCTGTGCCCGGAGCGGATGATCATTTCCATGCCCCCGCGCGAGGGGGCTTTTGCGCAATATGTGGCGATGCGCGATGACAATCTGGTCGAGGTGCCGGACGCCGTGCCGCTGGACAAGGCCGCACTCGCCGAACCCCTGGCCGTCAGCTGGCATTCCGCGCGGCTGGGGCTTGCCGCGCTTGATCCCGGTGCCACACGGACGGCGCTGGTGCTGGGCGGCGGGGCCATCGGCCTGGCTGCGGCCTTGGCCTTGCGGGCGCAGGGCATTGAGGACGTCACTATAGCCGAGCCGAATAAAGCACGACGCAGTTTTCTGGAATATCAATGCGATGAGGCATGTGTCCCCGCGGGGACAGGGCAATACGGCCTCGTCATCGACGCGGTGGGCTATGCCGCGACCCGGTCTGCGGCCTCTGCGTTGGCCGAACCGGGCGGGGTGATTGTGCATATCGGCCTGGGCGAAGACACCGGCGGTCTCGATGTGCGGCGCATGACTTTGCAGGAGATCACCTTTATTGGCACCTATGCCTACACGCCGCAGGATTTCCGCGACACCTGCGCGGCGATGTTCGACGGGCGGCTTGGCCCCCTCGACTGGACAGAGCAACGCCCGCTCAGCGCGGGGCCCGAGGCCTTTGCCGATTTGCGCGCCAGCCGTGTTGCAGCACCCAAGATCATACTGGACCCATGGGCATGACCTTTTCACCAATCCGATCGGAGACACGCCATGTACTCTAAAATTCTCGTTCCGATGGCGTTGGACCACGGCGTGTCGATGCACACGCTCGAGATCGCACATGCCCTGCGCACGGACGGCAGCGAGATCATCGCCCTGCACGTCCACGAAGCGCCGCAAGGCTCCGTGAGCGCCTATCTGGACGAGGCGACCGTTGCGGCGGGGTTTCAGAAGGCGCGCGACGATCTGGAAGGCAAGCTCGCCCAGCATCCCGGTGTCACGCCGGTCATCGTCAAGGGGCACTCGGCCCGCACGATCATCGATTATGCCAATGCCAACGGCATCGATTGTATCGTGATCGGGTCGCACAAGCCGGGCCTGTCCGACTATTTCCTCGGTTCGACCGCCTCGCGCGTGGTGCGCCATGCCGGGTGCGCCGTCCATGTACATCGCGCGTCGCATTAGCGACGCCTTACCCACCCAAGAAAGGTTCTTTTTCCATGAACATCGACAAGAAGATCACGGATGATCTTGTTGCGAATGGCGTGTCGTTCGT
>NZ_CANKXW010000014.1 GCF_947487805.1 uncultured Tateyamaria sp.
TTCACCCTGCGAGTGATGGTAGCCACAGGACGATGCCCGGGAATGCGACGAGGGCTGCGATTGTGGCGGCGTCGGCGATGAAGAAGGGGGTCACGCCGCGGAACACGTCCTGCACGCTCAGGTCGTCCCGCACGCCTGCCACCACAAAGCAGTTGAGCCCGATGGGTGGGGTGATCAGGCAGAACTCGGCCATTTTCACCACCAGGATCCCGAACCAGATCGCGCACATGGGCCCCGACATGCCAAAGGTGCTGTCAGCCGCAGAGACGAACTCGCCCCCGTTCAGCGCCATCACCGCCGGATAGACCACCGGCAGTGTGAGCAGCAGCATCCCGATCGCGTCCATGAACATGCCCAGCACCGCATAGGCCAGCAGGATGCACACAAGGATCAGCATCGGCGACACGGTCAGGGAGGTGATCCAGTCGCTGAAGGCGCCCGGCAGGTCGGCGAACCCGAGGAAGCGCACATAGATCAGCACGCCCCAGATGATGGTAAAGATCATCACCGTCAACTTGGCGGTCTCGATCAGTGCATCGCGCAGCTCGCGCAGGCGCATGCCCCGGTAAAGCGCCATCAGGAACACGATGAACGCGCCCACCGCCCCGCCCTCGGTCGGGGTGCCCCAGGCATCGCCAAAGGGGTTGTAGACAAAGAAGATGATGATCACGACCACCGCCACGATGGGCAGCGCGGGCGGCAGCGACACCAGCCGTTCTTTCCACGTGAACCCGGTCACGGGCGGGCCCACGTTCTTCCAGATCATCGCGATGGCAATGATCATGCCCGCATAGATGATGGCCGAGAACGCGCCCGGAATGAACCCTGCCAAGAGCAATTTGCCCACGTCCTGTTCCACGATGATCGCATAAATCACCAGGATGGCCGAAGGCGGGATCAGCGAGGCCAGCGTGCCCCCCGCCGCCACGACGCCTGCGGCGAACTGCTTGTTATAGCCGATCTTGAGCATCTCGGGGATCGCGATACGGGCAAAGACCGCCGCCGTGGCCACCGAGGCGCCGGACACGGCCGCAAAGCCCGCGGTGGCAAAGACGGTCGACACCGCCAGCCCGCCGGGCACCCAGGCGATCCAGCGCTTGGCCGCCTCAAAAAGCGCCGTCGTCAGCTTGGCGTAATAGGCGAGATACCCGATCAGGATGAAGGTGGGGATCAGGCTCAGCGCCTGGGCCGAGACCTTGGAATGGGGCACCTGCCCCGCCACCTTGACGCTGATCTCCAGCGCCTTGCCAAAGCGTTCGGGCGCATAGTCGAACCCGTTCCAGCGCAGCCACACAAGGCCGACGAACCCCGCCAGACCGGCCGCAAAGGCCACGCGCATGCCCAAAAACACCAGGCACAGCATGCCGCCCGTGGTCCACAGGCCAATTGTAATCGGGTCCATCAGTCTGCTCCCTCAAGGGCTTCGGCCTCGGCGCGGGCTTGCTCCGCCACGCTCTGGATCAGGGGGACGGCCACCGGGCTTTCCAGGTTCAGCCAAAAGGCGCGCGCGTACCCCACCGCCTGCAACACCAGCCGCGCGCACAGCACCGCAAAGGCCACCGGCACGATCAGTTTGCTGGGCCAGATCGGCAACGAGATATCGATGGAACTGTCGCGGCTGCACAAGGGGCGCGCGCAGTCGAACGAGCGGTCAAAATGCGACCACGATCCCCAGACCAGCGCAATCATCAGCACCAGGATCAACAGCACCATGATCAGCTCGACCAGCCACAGGACCCGGCCCCGCAGCGCGCCTACGATGATGTCCATACGGATGTGGATGCCATTGCGCTGCACAAAGGACACCCCCATGATCGCAATCAGCGGCATCAGCATCTCGATCAGGTCGACATAGCCAAGCAATGGTTTTTCAAAGAACTCGCGCGCCGAGACGGAATAGGCCGCCAGGAACATCAGCGAGAACGCCGCCAGCCCGCTCAGAAGCGCCATGACGCGCTCGATGGGCAGCAAGCCCCGGTCCAGCCGGCTCAGCAGACTGGAATCCTCAAGAACCGTGGATGCACCCGCCATCACGTCCCCCAAATATCAAATGCAAAAGTCAGGTAAGGTGCGCCGGAACGGCGCACCCTGCAAACGGGCCCGTAGGGTGCGCCGTTCCGGCGCACCGCACGCCTGCCCTCAGCTGCCGCCCTTGGCGTCCGCCAGCGTCTTGGCCACCAGATCATAAAGCTCCTGGCCCGGCAGGCCCTGCGCTTCCATGTCGGCAATCCACTGATCGCGGATCGGATCCGCAGCCTTGGCGCGGAATTCCTCGATCACGCCCGCGTCGATCTCGACCTTCTGCACGCCCTTCTCTTCCAGAACGCTGTCCCAGCGCTCCAGCAGCGACGCGTAGTTCGTCAGGTAGTGTTCGATCGCCTCGGGCACCGAGCTGTCCAGTGCCGCGCGGTGTTCATCCGACAGCGCCTCGTAGGCGTCGATGTTCACCACCACGGGGCAGTTCACCGTGCCGGGGTTCAGGTTCGCCGTCCACCAGTCCGCCTGGTTGATCGTGCCGAACGACAGGTGCGCGTGCTGGGCAAAGGCCACCGTGTCCACAACACCCGATTCCATCGCCTGGTAGGCCTCGGTCGCGGTCACCGACGTGGGCACACCACCCACCGCCGAGAACGCATTGCCGATCCCGCCCGTGGCGCGCACCCGCATGCCTTCAAAATCGGCCAAAGTGCTGCGCGGATCGCCCGTGCCCACGAGGTTGTACTGCGGCATCGGCGAGGTCATCAGCAGCTTGGCATTCCACTGCGCCATCTCTTCGGTGGCCGCAGGGTGCGCATAAACGGCGGCCGACACGGCCACTTCCTGCTCAAGGTTCTCGACGCCCAGGAACGGCAGCTCCAGCACCGTGATCACCCGGTTCTTGTCGCGGTGATAGCCCGCACAGAACTGCGCCATCTCGAACGCACCGATCGAGATCCCATCGAGGTTCTCCCGGTTCTTCGACAGACCGCCATAGCTCACGTTCATCGTGAACTCACCACCCGTCTTCTCGCTCACCAACTCCGCAAGCTTCTCGACATGCTCCGTAAACGCACGACGCTTGCCCCAAACAGACACATTCCACTCCGTCGCTGAAGCCTCAAGCGCAAAGCTCAACGAAACGAGACCGGCAACGCCG
>NZ_CANKXW010000015.1 GCF_947487805.1 uncultured Tateyamaria sp.
CTGGCTCTGCATCTTGGTCGTCGAGCGTTCCTCTAACCCGCTCAATTCCTTTGCTGAGGTTTCGCAAGCCGTCACCAACCGCTCGACGCAAGCGAGCAAGTCGCGTTCCAAGGCTGTCAGGGGTGTCGTCATCTAGTTCTCCTCGATCTTGATGCATGTCACTGATCTGCCGCCTAGCGTGCAGGTTCTCAGGCGTGTCTTGGTCGGGTCCAGCACCAGCCACGTCCAGTCCTCCTTGTCGATCCGCGTCAGGCCCAAGTCCGTCAGTTCCGAGTTGGTCAGCATCAGCGTCCAAAGCAAGCTCGCGGCCATCATCGAGGCGATCCCCGCCAAGAACCTCCCCGTGATCAGCCAGGGCGAGATCGTCAGCCAGCTCTTGTTCTGTTGCAGAAAGGTGCGGGTATAGGTCTCGATTGTACGATGCGCGATGGTCGCAATGCTGCTCAAATCGGTCCTGAAGCTCTCCAGTTGCGATGCCATCGAGGCGGCGTAGTCTTGGCGTATCGTGTCCAGCTCCGCGTTCAACTTCTCGCTCAGCCGGGTCGGCTTGCCAATTTTCATGGAAAATTTCTCCTTTCAAACGCCAGCGCTCGCCGGTGTCGGGGTCTTGGGCGGTCAGGTAGGCTTTGCCTGCGCGGGGAATGTCGAAGCCCGCATCGGTAAGGGTATCGAGCATGCTGGCACGGTCGGTGATTAACCCAACGCTGACTTGGTCCAAAATCCACGCGCGCAGCTCGTCCCGACCCTGGGCGCGGGTCGGGGTCTCAATGGTGTCGCGAACCTCTCGGGTGCGCTCCAGCTCCATCGGATCGGCCCAGCCGTGGCGCCGGTTCATCACGTCGCGCAGGCTGTCGAATGCCTTCTCATAGCCCGGCGGCGCGATGTTCAGGCTGCGGCCCGAGGTCAGTTCCAATCGCGGCGTGCAGAAATGAAGCTCGACACGGTCTTCGTGGGTATGTCGGACCCAGAGCACCTCATATTGCGTCGGGTCCAGCCCCGCGAAGGCCAGACGCTCGAAGTCGTCCATGACCTCAGCCTGCTGTTCCTCGGTCGGGGCGTCGCTGTCGGCAAAGCTGATTACGCCCGCACGGTAGGTCGATTGGTGGCGGCTGGCGTCGATCAGGGCTTCTGTGCACTCGGGGTTGCCGCGCAGGACCTCTGGCAGTGGGTCGCGGGTGACGGCCTTGGGTTGCCCGTCCGCATCGCGGATCAGGTCGCGGTTGTCGTCATAGGCCAGC
>NZ_CANKXW010000016.1 GCF_947487805.1 uncultured Tateyamaria sp.
TGATCAGCCCCACTTGAGTGGTCCAATTTGATTGTTAGTGCATGATCGGCCTTTGGTCCATCTGGACGATGGTTTCAGGGGCCGGCGGGCGGTAACCCAGAGTACTGTGTGGTCGTTTGGTGTTGTAGTGTTTTCTCCATTCTTCGATCAGGATTTGTGCTTCGCGCAGGCTGTAGAAGACTTCGCCGTTCAGGAACTCATCCCGGAAGCGAGCATTGAAGCTTTCGCAGTATCCGTTTTCCCAAGGGGAGCCTGGTTCGATGTAGGCGGTCCTCGCGCCCACGGCCTTGATCCATTCTTGGACGGTCTGAGCGACAAACTCCGGGCCATTGTCTGAACGAATAAATGATGGGATGCCGCGCAGAATGAACAGGTCGCTCAGGGCATCAATCACGTTGCCTGAGTTCAGCTTGCGATCCACACGGATGGCGAGACATTCCCGGCTGTATTCGTCGATGATATTCAGCGTCCGGAAAGTCTTTCCGTCGTCAGTTCGGCAATGCACAAAGTCGTACGACCAGACATGATCGCGATGCTCCGGCCGAAGCCGAACGCATGATCCGTCATTCAGCCAAAGCCGCCCCTTCTTTGGTTGTTTCATTGGCACTTTCAGCCCCTCTCGTCGCCATAGTCTTTCAACCCGCTTGTCGTTCACATGCCATCCCGCGTCCCTCAGCAGTGCAGCGATCCGACGATAGCCGTAGCGGCCATATTGTCGGGTCAGCTCGATCATATCGGCAACGAGGCGATCTTCGTCAGAACGGCCAACTGGTACTCTGCGCTGCGTGGATCGATGTTGCCTCAGAACACGGCAAGCACGGCGTTCGGAGACGTTCAGCTCAGCTCGAACTCGATCAATACAGGCACGGCGACGAGCGGGGCTCAGAAGTTTCCCTTCGCAGCTTCCGCCAAAATAAGTTTGTCCAGCGTCAGATCAGAAACAGCCTTGCGCAGCCGCTCGTTCTCTTTCTGCAGACGCTTCAGCTCCTTCAATTGATCCGTGCCCATTCCACCGTACTTCTTCTTCCAGCGGTAATAGGTTTGTTCAGTCACACCAATCTGCCGGATCGCATCCAGACGCAGCATCCCTTGCCCCGTCAGAACCTCAACCTGCCGTAATTTCGTGACAATTTCCTCGGGCTTCGGTCGCTTGTTTGCCATGTGTTTCCTCCGTTTTCCTAAACATAGCGGAGGACCACTTCAGTGGGGGATGACCA
>NZ_CANKXW010000017.1 GCF_947487805.1 uncultured Tateyamaria sp.
CCCAAGAAAGGTTCTTTTTCCATGAACATCGACAAGAAGATCACGGATGATCTTGTTGCGAATGGCGTGTCGTTCGTGACCACCGTGCCGTGCAAGCAGCTGGCCGGTGTGATCGACGAGATCGACGCCCGCGAAGAGATTTTCCACATCCCCTCGAACAAGGAAGACGAGGGCATGGGCCTGTGTGCGGGCGCGCATATGGGCGGCAAGCGCCCTGCGATCATCATGCAGAACACCGCCATCGGCGTCACGATCAACACGCTGGCCACGCTGATCCAGTATTACCGGATGCCGCTGCCGATGCTGATTTCCTACCGCGGAGAGCTGCGCGAACCCGTCGCCTGCCAGGTGGAAATGGCCGTGCACACCAAGGCGCTCTTGGCGCAGATGAACATCCCCACCTATCACTTCCACAAGCAGGCGGATGTGGAAGAGCTTGATAACATTCTGAAATATACATTCATGTGCAACAAACCCGTGGCGATCCTGACGGATGCCAACTTCTGGGGAGGCTATGGCGACCAATGATCCGTTCCGAAATCCTGCGCGAGATCGCGCCCATCCTCCGGGATCATCTTGTCGTCTGCAATATCGGTCTGCCCAGCCAGGAGCTGCACATGATCGACGACCAGCCGACGAATTTCTACATGCTGGGCACGATGGGCCTGTCGTCTTCGATCGGTCTGGGCCTGGCGCTGGCGCAGCCCAAGACGGTGATCTCGATTGACGGGGACGGGTCGGTTCTGACGAACCTTGGCACGCTGCCCACGATCGCGAACAACGTGGCCGACAACTATATCCTGATGATCATCGACAACGGATCCTACGGATCCACCGGCGACCAGCCGACCTATGCGGGCAAGAAGACGGCGCTTGAAAAGGTGGCGGCGGCATGCGGCTGCGAGAACGTGGTGACGTGCCGGGATGTGGACACCGGAGAGGTGCTGCAGGCGGCGATCGACAGCAAGAAGATGACGGTGATCGTGGTCAAGTGCGACAGCGGCAACATCAAGCTGCCCGTGATCACGATGGACCCCGTGGTGATCAAGCACAGGTTCATGAAGGCCGTCGCAAGCTGATGAAAAGGGCCG